>DCUJ01000012.1:0-233207 GCA_002328495.1 Sulfurospirillum sp. UBA2217 | reverse complement strand
TGCCTTACCGCTTGGCGATACCCCACCAAGTCTTTTAACGAGGTGAAATTATAGTCACTTTTAATCTCTTTGTCAAGGGTAATTTTGTATAATCCCCCAAAACAACGAATGGGGAGCAATCAATGCCAATAGAACGTGTCAAAAAAGCTATCGAAGAGATGAAGCATGGAAAGATGGTCGTTATGGTGGATGATGAAGACAGAGAAAACGAAGGTGACTTGGTGTATGCCGCGACCTTTTCAACGCCTGAAAAAGTTAACTTTATGGCTTCGTTAGCAAAAGGACTTATTTGTGTTGCGGTGAACGAAGAGATATCGAAGCGTCTTGAACTGACCCCAATGGTGAAAAATAATGACTCACAACATGAAACTGCTTTTACTGTTTCGGTGGATGCACGGGTGTGTACGACGGGTATTTCTGCTCATGAACGAGACATTACCATCAAAATTTTAGCCGATTGTGCTAGCTCATCTCGAGAATTAGTAAGACCAGGGCACATTTTTCCTTTAATCGCTCGCAAAGGGGGTACTTTGGTGCGAACGGGGCACACAGAGGGTTCTGTGGATTTGTGTCGATTGTCAGGACTTTGCGAGGCAGCTGTTATTTGTGAGATTATGAAAGAAGATGGTAGTATGGCTAGACGTGATGACTTAGACCTTTTTTGTAAGCAACACGACATTCATATGGTGTATATCTCTGACATCGTAGCGTATCGCATGCAACACGAATCGTTGGTGCGTGAAATCACCTCTTCCAATCTCTCTTTTTTTGGCGCACCTGCACGCAAAATTGATATGGTTGACCATGAAGGCAATCACCATGTGGTGTATGCGTTTGGAACCGTTGAAAAAACAAGTGCAGTGAAATTTCACCATATTACTCCAGACCATGAACTGTTTGCCAATGAGGAAAAATACACCAGCTTACTTAAGGCCATTGACTATTTAAAGGCACATAGCGGTGTTTTGGTTTTTATTGACAATGAGTACTCTTCACAGCATGAATTGGTTCGAGACATTGGAATAGGAGCTCAAATCCTTCAAAAACTTGGGATTAAAAAGATGAAGCTTTTATCAACGCATGCCAATAAAGATTATGTTGGTTTGTCAGGATTTGGATTGAGCATTGAGCAAGAAATTATTCTCTAAGATCTACATGTAAAGGGGTAAGCGTGAATCTTTTACTTGTTTCTATACTGTTTTTGCTGGCGGTGACAGCTATCATGGTGACTATTTCTAAGCACATCGGGTTAGGTTCCATCTTGGGGCTTTTGATAGCAGGGATCATCGTTGGTCCAAATACGCCTGGTCCTTACATCACCAGCGAAGTGGAAGCTATGCGCCACTTTACGGAAATAGGGATTGTTTTTTTACTGTTCATCATTGGTTTAGAGATGCAACCTTCCAAACTTTGGTCGATGCGCAAAGAGGTGTTTGGGCTTGGCTCCTTGCAAGTATTGGTTTCAGGTCTTGTGATTGGTGTTTATATCGGTTTTTACATTGATAGATGGAGTGTCGCTTTTTTATTAGGATTGACCTTGGCACTTTCTTCGACCGCTTTTGTGATGCAGCTTTTACAGGAAAAAGGAGAACTCTCTACCGAGCATGGTAAAAGTGCTTTTGCCATACTGTTACTCCAAGATTTAGCCATTGTTCCTTTGCTAGCTTTTTTACCCCTTTTGTCGGAAAATCCTATCGTTCAAGAGGGTGACTCAGTGTATGCCAAAATAGCCAATGTCGTTTTGATGCTTGGACTTTTGTTTGCTTTTGGTCGCTATATCTTGCCGCGTGCACTTGAAAAAGTAGCGAAACAACGCAATAAAGATGCCTTTTTGATGTTTGCTCTTCTCAGCGTTGTTTTATCGGCTTATTTAATGGAGCATGCTGGACTCTCGATGGCATTAGGGGCCTTTTTAATGGGTATGATGCTTTCAACATCTCGGTATAGTTTCCAAATCGAATCAAGTATTGAGCCTTTTAAAGGCATTTTGATGAGTCTTTTTTTTATTGCCGTTGGGATGTCTATTGATTTTAAAGCGATTGCAAGTGCACCGTTTTTGTTTGCAGAGCATATTGGTGTTATTTTAGTTTTAAAAGCACTCATTTTATTTGGACTTATGCTTGTTTTTGGTGCGTCCAAAAGCAATGCCATCAAAGTTGCTTTTTTGCTCAACCAAAGTGGTGAATTTGGTTTTGTACTCTTTGGTGCGGCCAAAGCACTGGATATCATTGATGATCAATTCTTTGTCGTAGGCATTGGAGTTATCTCCATCAGTATGTTAGTTACCCCTATGTTGTATAGTTTTGGATGTAAGTTAGCGGATCGATTTTCACAAAAGGGGCAAAATGATGGTTTTGAAAACGATTTACTTCAAAGCGTTGTTATCGCTGGCTATGGAAGTACGGGAAGGGTTATTGCTTGGATGCTTAAAAACAGTGCGATTCCTTTTATTGTCGTGGATAATAATCCACACGCAGTGAGTATTGGTCGAAAAGAGGGGATGCCAGTTTTTTTTGGAGATATTACCGATACCCATTTATTAGAGAGTCTAAAATTAAGTCATGCTTCGATGCTCATTGTTTCCATTGATAAAAGTACTAAAGCCATGCATATTGTGAAGCACATCAAAGAAGAGTATCCTTATATCAAAATTTTGGCACGAGCGATTGATGTTAAAGCAATGGATACACTGTTGGCATCTGGTGCACATTGGGTTGTGGCGGAGACTGCGGAAAGTAGCATTCGTATAGGTGAAGAATCGTTACATGTAATGGGCGTAGAGACTGAACAGATTAATGCTTCTTTAGAAGCTTTACGTAAAAATGATTATGATTTAATACGTGAAATAACGAAGGATTAGTCCATGCAAACTATTTTTACATCATTGATAGCTTTTGTGATTGGCTTCCTGCTATGGGGGTGTTCAAGCAGTACGCACGAACAAGTCGTCGTTCCTAAACCAGCACATATTGTAGGAGGAGACACGAGCCAAAACGCTCTTGATTGGAATGGAACATACCAAGGCATCACTCCATGTGCGGATTGTGAGGGGATAAAAACGGAGTTAGTGCTCTCTTTGGAGGGATTTTACAAACTGAGTCTTCTTTACCTTGGAAAATCCAACACCCCTTTTGTAGAACAAGGAAAATTCCATTGGGATGAAAGGAGAGGAAAAATAACCCTTGAAGGCATACAAGGTGGGCGTATATGGTACCGTGTGGGTGAAAATCGTTTAATCATGCTTGACCAAGAAGGTCATGCGCTTGAGTCAAAAACAGGTGAATATGAGCTCAAAAAAGCCTCTAGCGAAGCTTCGGTAGAAGCACATACCGAACAGATACAAGAGATTTATTGGAAACTCATTGGTATCATGGGGAAAGCCGTTGTCTTAAATGAAAAGCAACGTGAACCTTACCTCTTACTCAAAATCGAAAACAACCGTGTACAGGGCTTTAGTGGCTGTAATCTTTTAATCGGAAGTTATGAACTTAACGCTGGGAATCGTATCTCTTTTTCTAAAATGGCTTCCACGATGATGGCATGCCCCTACCTTCAAGAAGAACGTGAATTTCTTGACGTGTTAGAACGTGTGGATAACTATACCATCAAAGACGGGGTCTTGATACTGAACAAAGCACGAATGGCTCCTTTAGCTACCTTTGAAGCGGTGTATTTACAGTAATTTATAGAGAATAATCAATTTTGATTTGGTAGCCGACACCATTGATATTTTCGATGAAATCATATTCACATATTTCCCTGATGCGGTAGATAAGCATCTGAAGTTTTTTGAGGTTTATCTCATCATCCCAAATATGTGCATAGAGTTTTTCGTAATGAACGTAGGAAGTTTTGTTGCTACAAAGCATTTGGAGTAACTTTAATGCTTTGGGTCCAAGTTGGATAAGTTCAAAATTTTTATACAATAAATGGGTTTCATGATTAAATACAAAACCTCCTTTGATTTTACTTGTTTTAAGAGGATTGTGGTGATTGTGTTTGGCACTTAATAGTGAAATAGTAGCAATAATCTCGCGTTCGCTATAAGGCTTCATGATATAGCCATCGGCATTAACATCCATTGCATAATTTATCATTTCATCATCCGCGTATGCTGTTGCAAAGACAATAGAGCAATGGCTGATTCTGCGAATATCCATGGCAACTTCACAACCACTTTTTGGACCTCTAATCATAATGTCCATCAAAACTAACTGGGGATTGCTTTGATAGATAGACTTAATAGCATCTTCGCCATTGTCCACGATGTCGACAACTTCCCAGCCCCTTTTTTCTAAAATAATTTTTAAATATTCTGCCGCAATCGCTTCATCTTCTACAATCAAAATTTTATACATGTAAACTTCTTTGATAGGTGATTTTATAACGCAAACCATGATTTCGACTGATTTTTAAAGTGCCTTTGAGTTGTTTAACATTTAAAGCCACTAGTTTGACCCCTAATCCTTGTTCGTATTCAGGTTTTGCACAACTTAAACCGTTGTCATAATAGGTTACGTTAACACTTTTTTTACGAGCGTGTAGCACGATAATGATGATTGGTTTTTCGATATCTTTAAAGGCATGTTTAAAACTATTGGTCAATAATTCATTGATAATCAAGCCAAGGGGGATGATTTCATTTAAAGAGAGCTCTATTTCTGCAAGTTTAAATATGATGGAAATAGGTCTATCAATGGTACCTTGAATATTTAAAGCTAATTTTTCTATAAAAAGTTTTGCATTCACCTTTTCCATATCATTGGAAACATACAACATGGAATGCACTAAGGCTATAGAGTCTATTCTGTCTTTACTGACTTTGATGATGTCTTGCGTTTTTTTATCCTCAAGTTCAGCTTGGATAGCAAGCATTGAAGAGACGATGTTTAAATTGTTTTTGACTCTGTGATGGATTTCATTGTAGAGTAAATCTTTTTTATAGTTTGAATTAATAAGTCTTTTATAGGCATCAATGCGCGTTGTTTCATAATAAATAGCAAAAACAAAAATAATCACTAAAATAGAGAGAAAATTTGCAATAGCGACGTTATTGTGTAAAAAAATACTCGTACTCAATGCATTGTGGTAAAAAAAGAGTAATAGCGCTAAAACAAGTAGAAATGAAATGCTAAACAGCAAGCCTCTTTTCCAGCTAAAGAGAGAAAATGCACCTAATATAAAAGGAAAAATGAATCCAGGGGTATAATCATCAAAATGATAGATAAACATAGCAGCAATGATTTCAATCGCTAATATAGCGAGTAGAACATAAGAAGCATAATCATATTTTCCTTTTTGATAGAACATAAAAAAGGAGACAAAAATGAGTCCAAGCATCGTTATGGTAAGAGGAATTATTTGGTAGTCTTGATAGTATAGATCCATGAGAATATGAATCAAAAAGATAAAAAAACATACGGCATGCATAAACCATATGATTTTTTTTCTTCTCTCTTCTGTCGCCATTTTGGTTTCAATATTAAAAGGTAAATTAAATGTTTTCATAAGATTAAATTTATCAAGTTTTAACTTAATGTATCATACTGCTTGAGTATGATATGTATAAATGTGACCAATATGTGGTTTTTTATTTATATAATTATCTTCATAGAGATTGGTTTGTTCGTAAGCTGGTTTCGTCAGTAGGTTTTCGTGATGGCTCTAAAGAAGTTCTTTAGAGAGTTTGTGTAACAATAAAATAATCTTCCTTGGAGGTTCGATATGCTTAGTTTTTCTAAAGAAAGACTTGTTCGTCTTATGGTTATTCCTTTTTGTTTTGCGGGAGCTTCACTCAATGCATTAACACTTCAAGAAGGTGTTGATGAAGTACTTGCAACGAATCCTATTGTGCAAGAACGGTTGCACAATTACAAAGCAACGCTTGAGGATTTAAGAATTACTGAGTCGCAGTATTTGCCTTCTTTGGATTATAGTGGAAACTTTTCAAAAGATAGAACGGATAATAGAGGTACAAGTTTCTCAACAGTTTCACTGGGTAGTTATGAGCATTCTTTACAGTTGACGCAGAATCTTTTCAATGGTTTTGGTACTATGTATGAAGCAGACTATCAAAAAGCTCGTATTTTAGCTGCGGCTAATCACTATATCGAAAACGCGAATGATATTGCTTATAGCTTTATCAGCCAATATGTGGCTGTTCTTAAAGCACGAGATTCGCTTGTGGTAGCAAAAGAAAGTGTCACGTTTCATGAAGAAGTGTTTAGCAAAGTAAAAAAATTATTTGACTCAGGTTCTACAACCCGTTCAGAGTTTGAAAAAATAGATACGTCTTTATCGTTGGCACAATCCAATTATATTGTTGCTCAAAACAATCTTGAAGATACACTTTTCAATCTTGAACGTGTATTGGGTCGTTATGTTAAAGCAGAAGAATTAGCAGCCGTCTCTTTTTCTGGAGTCCTCCCAGCCAGTGAAATAGAGATGAAAGATTTTGCAAAAGAGCACAATCCTTCTGTTTTGGTGAGTCATTACAATATCAAATCAGCCGAAGCACAACGTCAAGCAGCGTACAAAAACTACTATCCAAAAATCGATGCGTATATCCGTAAAAGTTGGGCGGATGATATTAGCGGTATTGAAGGAAAAGATGAAAAGAGTTCTATTGGTATCAAAATTTCGTACAACCTCTACCGTGGGGGTGCAGATGAAGCACAAATTGCAAAAAGTATGACTCAAATTTCACGTGAGCAAGAGACAAAGCGTGATGTTATACGCAAACTAGATGAACAAGGAAGATTGGCATGGAGTGCTAAAACCTATGTAACACAACAGCTTGAGTTTCTACAAAAGTATGCAAAAACAAGTGAAAAAACGCTTGAACTTTATCAACAAGAGTATGATTTGGGACGTAGAACTTTATTGGATTTGTTGGTTGCACAAAATGATTTTGTTGCAGCACGTACCCAAGTGATTAAAGCTGAAAATGATTTACTGTTCTCCAATTACCGTATTCTTGATGCAATGGGGACTATGGTTCAAAATGTTCTTGGTTCAAAAGCGTTGGATTATACACAACCCGTCAATTTGGACGTTGCGGATGCAAACTTAGACCATGATGCCAATCTTGGTATGCTTCTTTTTGAAAAGCGTGCAACGGGTGAATAAAAAATTGTTTTAGAGGGTAGTTAGATATGAATGATGGTATGGAACAAAGAATTGAAGACCCACAAGGCTTAGCTTTTTCTATCGACCCCTTGCTTCAATGCTTGGTACTTTTTACGCAACTCTATCATAAGCCATTCAGTGCTGAAGCACTGATGGCAGGGTTGCCCCTTTCTCCTAAAGATGAAACACAAGGGCTTTATAACCTTAAAGAATCCAAAGGTTTGTTTGCGCGTGCTGCAAGTAGGGCAGGGCTTAAAAGTACATTGGTGACTCGAAAGCTAGCGTCTATATCACCTTTACAACTTCCTATTATATTATTGCTCAAAAATTCTCAAGCATGTATTTTGCATTCTTTCAGTGAAGATAGGCTTACATGTAAAGTTGTATTACCTGGTATAGAGGCTATCGAAGAGATTGTTTCACTTCAAGAGTTATCCTCACAATATACAGGTTTTGCTTTTCTCATCAAACGACCTTTTGTTTATGATGAACATGATTCTTTGACCCTTAACATCAAACACAAGCATTGGTTTTGGGATACGTTGAAATTATCAGCAGGATTTTACCGTGATGTCCTATCGGCAACGATTCTTATCAATCTTTTTGTTTTGGTCAGTCCTTTATTTACGATGAGTGTTTACGATAGGGTTATTCCTAATAATGCAACAGAAACACTCTGGGTGTTTGCAAGTGGTGTTTTAGTTGTTTATACCCTTGATACTTTCCTAAAGTTTGCAAGGGCAATTTTATTGGAGCGTGCTGGTAAAAAAAGTGATGTCATTATGTCTTCGATGATTTTTGAAAAAGTTATGGATTTGCAGATGGCTTCACATCCAAAGTCAGTTGGTTCATTTGCCAGCAATCTTAAAGATTTTGATATGATTCGCTCTTTTTTAACCAATGCTACGTTGACAGTTTTGGTAGATATGCCTTTTGCGATTCTTTTTTTGTTTGTGATAGGCTATATTGGTGGTTGGATGGCAGTTGTGCCTTTGGTAATGATGCTTTTAATCTTAGGGTATACCTTTTTTATGCGCCACATGTTGCGTGAGAGCATTGAAGAATCCCACAAAGCATCGGCTGCTAAAAGCTCTATTTTGATAGAGGCTCTTCAAAATATCGAAACCCTTAAAACATTGGGTGTTACAGGGCATATGCAGTGGGCTTGGGAAGAAGCAACAGGAGAAATAGCCCAAAAAAGTCTAAAATCACGCATGATTTCAACATCAATTTCGACAATTACAGGTTATTTGATTCAGTTAACGACTGTTTTGTTAGTTATTGTAGGGGTTTATCTTATTGGAGAGCATGAATTGTCTATGGGAGGGCTCATTGGTATTATCATTATATCATCACGTACCGTTGCCCCTATGGGACAAGCAGCTTCTTTGATATCGAACTATTCGGACGCCAAGTCAGCCTACGATGTTATTAACAACATCATTGCTCAACCCTCAGAACGACCTCATGGCAAAAAGTTTATCACACGTCCAGATTTACAAGGTGAGATAGAATTCCGCGATGTTTCCTTTTCCTATGATGCAAGTGAGCATCAGTCTTTACAAAATATTTCATTTAAAATAAAACCAAAGGAAAAAATAGCCATTATCGGACGAATAGGTTCGGGTAAAAGTACGATTGCAAAATTGTTATTACACTTGTATGAACCACAAAGTGGTGCTATTTTTTTGGACGGTATTGATATCAATCAAATTGACCCGATTGATTTACGTAAAAATATCTCTTATGTTTCGCAAGATATCAATCTCTTTAAAGGAACAGCTAAAGAAAATATTTTGTATCGCTCCTCTCGTGTTGGTGATGAACAGATGCTTCGTGCCTCTGTGATTTCTGGGGCTGATGAATTTATCAAAAGACATCCACAAGGGTATGAAATGCCTATTGGTGAGCGAGGTATGGGACTTTCTGGTGGACAGAGACAAAGCATTGGAATTGCTAGGGCTATGTTGTTTGAATCACCTATCATCATGATGGATGAGCCAACCAATGCCATGGACCAGCTCAGTGAAGCTCGGCTTATAGCCAATCTTAAAAGTTATATTGATGATAAAACGGCTATTTTTATAACACAAAAAAATACTTTGTTAGAAATTGTTGATCGCATCATCGTGATGCATGAGGGAAAGATTTATCTCGATGGGCCAAAAAAAGAAGTTTTAGCAAAACTGGCAGGAAATATCTCATGAGTAAAAAAATAGTTTCATTTGACGCAAGAGATTATGCCTTCATGCGAAGCCTATCAGCGGCTGTTTTGGAAGAACATCCCAAACAATTTAGATGGGTGATCTTTTTTTGGATCTTTAGTATCTCTTTATTTCTTCTTTGGGCAAGTTTTTCTCCCATTGATGAGATTGTAAGAGGCGAAGGTAAAGTCATTCCCAGTGGTGAAAACCAGATGATTCAACATCTTGAAGGCGGTATTTTAGAGGAAATTTTGGTGAGAGAAGGAGAAAGCGTCAAAGAAGATCAAGTTCTTTTAAAAATTAACAATCTCAAATCCTCTTCTACGTATGAAAGTATGGGCTACAAAGCCGCACAACTTCGAGCTAAGATGGTACGTTTGCGCGCTGAAATTGAAAATGGTGAATTTCTACCAGAAGCAAAAGATTTAAAAGAAATTCCTTCTCAAATTCTACAAGAGCGCCATCTTTTCATCTCCAATAAAGAGCGACTTAATGCACAACTTTCAGGTCTTAATGAACAATATATTCAAAAGAAAAATGATAAATTTGAAACACAGGGGCGTATTGCGGAGCAAAGAAAAGCGCTTACGTATATCAAAGAAGAGGTTAAAATATCTGAGCCTTTAGTCGCACAAGGGGTTAAGTCAAAAGTAGATTTTTTAAAACTTCAAAGAGAACTGAGTAGTCTTGAAGAGCGCTATCATGGGATGATAGCTTCTATTCCAAGACTTGAAGCAGCTATTTCGGAGATTGAAAATAAGATGAGAGAAGTGCGTTCAGAGTTTACAACAAAAGCTCAGATTGAGCTTAATGAAGCTCAAACAGAATATAACCGAATTATGGCAGAGAGTGCTTCTTTGGCAGATCAAGTGGTTCGAACAACACTTAAATCTCCCATAAATGGGCTTGTTCAAAAACTCTATGTTAATACAATAGGGGGTGTGATTAAACCAGGAGATAATTTAATAGAAATTGTTCCCACAGAAGAGGGACTGTTAGCTGAGGTCAAAATTAAACCTTCTGACATTGCATTTTTATATCCAGGACAAGAGGCTATTGTAAAAGTGACAGCGTATGATTTTGCAATATATGGATCGCTCAGTGGTAAAGTAGTTACCATAAGCCCAGACTCTACAACAGATAAACGAGATAACATTTACTATATCGTAAGAGTACAAACAGAAAAAAAATATTTTGGTACGGAAGAAAAACCACTCAATATTGCCCCGGGTATGACACTCAATGTTGATATTATTACGGGTAAGAAAACCGTGATGCAGTATATCTTGAAGCCTATTTTAAAAGCAAAACAATATATGTTTACGGAGCGATAAATGAGATTTTATATTGTTACAAAAAATCAATCGTTACAAAAACGTTGGTCAAATATCTTGGCGATATACAGTCCTATTGTGAGAGAAACAATCCCTTCATACTTAAGTAATGAAGCACTAATAGTCATTCACGATGATGTTTTATGCCATTTGAATGAAGAACAAAAGAAGAGTATTTTTTCTTTACATGTAATCGTTCTCTCAACGACCCCTACCTTTGAACAAGCGCGCCTTGCTTTAGAATTGGGTGCTAAAGGATATGGCAATACCTTGATGCATGAGTCGTATTTACTTTCAGCATCCCAAGCTATTATGGAAGGAAATGTATGGCTTTCTCCAGAGTATATTACACTCTTAATCCGTGGGCTTCCCTCTATGCCAAAAAAAGAGACAAATCCACTAAACCATCTGACACATAGGGAATCTGAAGTCGCTATCTTATTAGCGCAAGGTGACTCTCATAAAGAGATTGCTGAAAAATTAGATATTACTGTTCGTACGGTTAAAGCCCACGCAACGGCTATTTATTGTAGGCTCAATATTAAAGATCGCTTAGCTCTTGCCCTTTTACTTCGTAATCAATAGCATTTTTCATTTTTAGTACCTAAGTACAATAGTATCGCTTTGTTCCTTGGATTAGAATTCTTGTATAGAAACTTCTTTACAAAGGATTTACCATGGCACGAGTTATTGGATTTGTTAAATCACTTCAAGACGGTGTCTTTTTTGCGAAAGATGCACAAGGTGCTATCAGGGAACTGAAAGCTGGTGATCAGGTATTTCAAAATGAGTTAATTTATGGTGCTCCCAACAATCCACAAGATGCACGCATTATCGTTGATGTTACATTAACAGACGCAAAAGATATTACGGTATTTGGTGCAACACAGCTGTATGTTGATCTTTCTGCGATTGGAGGAGCGTTTGAAAAAGAAGAGGCAATTGCTTCTGAAGATAGTTTGCAAAATGCATGGCAACTGAGTACCAATACACCCAACCCTGATGGTCAAGTTGACGCTCCCGCTGCGGGACTTGAAGAGACAGCAGCAGGCGAAGGACTTACCGATACAGAGCGTGCGGGTGGGTCAATATTTGATGCAAGAACAGGACTTATTGGTGATGTTTCGACGAATCTTAGTGATACAATCAACGGTGGACTCAATCCAAACCTTGTAGGTCCAGACACCCTAAATCTCAATGACCAGCCAGTTGTGTATGATGTGGTAGGAGAGGTCAATGAATCACTGGATGGGCTTAATATTATCTCAGGGCAACTGGTAGCAACCGATCCTGATGTGGATGATACCCATACCTTTTTTGCAGTGGAAGGCTCATTGCTTCTTAACGGTGCTCCAGCCCCAGAAGGTCTCGTATTTGTTCTGAATCCCGATGGCACGTATTCTGTATCGGGAGACTTTAATGCCTTAGCTATTGATGAGAATGCGGTGATAACATTCCAATACTACGCTGTGGATAATGGCATAGATGTAGGAGCCCCTCATGCGTCACTTCCCGCAACGGTTACGATTACTGTCAATGGCACCAATGACCAACCTGTGATTGAAGATATTAATGTCAATGGTGGAGAAACCAGTAATACGGAATATGCCACAATTGAAGTAATCGAAGGTTCAAGAGAAGGCTATAGTCAAGATACAACCATTGGGCAATGGTTCTTTACGCACAATGGTGGACCAATATCAATTGATATCCTGACTGAATTTAATCAAAATATATGGAATACAAATGCAGCAGGACCTAATGATATAAACAATAGTGGTTCGACTGAAGCGTTTGATGCATATATTCAAATATTTAGAATAGAACCAAACGGAAGCTATACCTTTATCGCATCCGTTGATGATAGTAGTAGCACATACGGTGATGGCTCAGTTCATCCCTATGATTCATATTACAGTAGTGCTTCTTTGGCATCAGGTAACTACATGTTAGCCGTTGGTCAATTATCATTTTCACAGAGTGAAGCTATTGAAGGAATAAATTATGAATCTGGGTTCAGTGGCAATGGATATACAGGTTATGGACCGTATAAAGTTACGTTTACAGGAGATTTAGTTGTTACAAAAGCTCCCATTTCAAGTAATGTTATCTATGAAACCCGTGATGCAACAGATGTTGTAGGCGTGGATGATACTAAAGATGATGGCAACAATGTTTTAACTGGAATTTTATTTGTACAAGATGATGACACAACAGATACCCATACTTTCCGTGTAGTTGATGAGCATGTTCAAATTTTAGATGTATCAAACGCAGGTATAGATTTGGGTGATGTGAGTGTTTCTATTGCTTTGGTTGATGGCGTATGGCAATACAATATCAATGGCAACTTTACAGAACTAGCCGCTGGTGAACAAGCAACCGTTTCTTTTCAATACGTTGCTGATGATGGACATGGCTTTGATGGCACAGATGGCATCAATGAAAGTTCAGTAAGTGCACCCAAAACAATTACTGTAATCATCACAGGAACCAATGACCAGCCTGTCATTAGTGATATTGTTATCAATACTTCGCTCTCTTTTGGTAGCGACAACTGGTTTGTTGAAGGCAATGGGCTTACGATTGTTGGATATGAAAACAATGGCTCGATTGTTACGCCTATCCTTCATAATGGAGGTTTAGGCATAGGCTCTGGTTGGGGTGAAGATTCTCAGATTAATGATCAAATAAGTTTTGGTGGACGCAGTGCAGAAGCTATCGTATTTGGTTTCGAGCAAGCATTTAATACAGCAACGATTGAGTTAACAAGCCTAAATCAAGGAACTTGGTTTAATGGTGCTGAAAAAGCTGAGTGGATAGCGTATAAAGATGGCGTAGAGGTAGGTAGAGGAATTCTTGTGGCACAAGCTGGAGCAGATATCTTTACCATTTCCACAACAAGTGATTTCAATTCTCTTAAAATTGCACCACCATTGGATTGGGAAACTGATAGTTTTTATGTCAAATCACTCAGTGTTTCAAAAACATTTTACGAATCGTATGATGCAACTCCGCTTGATACTACAAGTGATGTCACTACAACCTTTACAGGAAAGCTTGATGTGACTATCTTAGATGATGATACCAATGATATCCATACATATAGTCTTGATGGCACACCTAGTGTTAATAGTGAACGTGTTACTGATTTAGGTGTTGTTATTGATGCAGAGGGTAACTACGCTCTCACAGGAAACTTTAACGCTTTAGCTACAGGAGAGAGTGCAACGGTTACATTCCAATACCATGTGGTTGATAGCAGTAGCACGCGAACAAATGGTGAGTCTAATACTTCTGAAGCCAAGACAGTCACGATGACGATTACAGGAACCAATGACCAACCTGTTATTAGTGATTTTACAGTCACTGTGAGTGAAGCATCTTTGCTTGAAGTACAAGGTAAGGAAGATTATCGATATGTCGGACAATTAGATGTTTCTGACCATGATGCCAGTGACACCCATACTTTTGGTATGTTAAGTCATAGTGTTAGAATTACAGTGACAACAATTAATGATGGTGAATCTTCAACGATTACGTTAAATCCAAATAAAGTACAAATCTCTCTCGATGAAAATACGGGAGAATATACAGTTTCTAGCTCATTATTTAACACCTTGGGTGCTAATCAAAGCATGAGTGTTTCTTTTGATTATCGTGCAAGTGATGGCAATGGATTTGATGGAACAGATGGTCAAAATGAATCTTCACTCAGTGTAGCTCGTACAGCAACCTTAGTTGTGAATGGTACCAATGACCAACCTATAGCTTATGGAGATACGGAAAATGTTTGGGAACAAGAGTTAAGTAATGTTCCAAGTGAAGATGCTACGTTTGGTGGAAGATTGCCTAATGCAAGTGATGAGGATGCGATTTCACATATCACTTATGCTGGGGTAGATGCTAATAATAATGGTCAAATAGATGTTACGGTTGTAGCACCTTTGGGTGTTGATGCGTCACAAACAGTGGTTACGGTCAATGCGAATGGAACCTATAGCATTAGCAACCCAACTTTTGATGCACTTGCTGCTGGAGAGAGAGCGACTGTGACATTCTCTTATGTGGTAGATGATGGTTCAGGTGCAACAGATGAATCTTCTCAAAGTGCACCAAAAAGTGTCACACTTACGATTTTTGGAACCAATGATAAACCCGTGGTAGAAAATGTAACCATTGAAGGCTCTGAGGAAATCACAGGTCTTAACACCTTTACAGGATCTTTACATGTAAATGATGTGGATGCCAGTGATGACAACACTTTTGCTATTAGATCAGGTTCCATTAGCTCTAATAATCCTTTGGTTTCTGCTCTTTCCGTAACCCTAACCAGCGAAGGTGCCTATACCATCATTGGTGATTTTAACAAATTAGCATTAGGGGAGAGTGCAACTATTCGCTTCCAATACCGTGCTGATGATGGCTCTGGCTCTCCTTTATGGGATGAATCTCGCTATTCAGACTATAAAACGGTCACTTTAAATGTTACGGGTACCAATGATGCACCTGTCTTTACGGTTGGCGGGGAATCTTATAGCTTTAACTATAATGAAAACAGTGCTGCTGGTACGCTTCTTGGTACGGTTCATGCCACCGATATTGATCATGGAAGTAGTGTTTCTTACTCTATCGCCAGTGGTAATGACGCTGGTTATTTTGCCATCAACGCTATAACAGGAGCCATTACACTTACAGAAGCAGGAGCTCATGCCTTTACGAATGATTTTGAAACACTGAGCAATAGTCACGCTCTTGTCGTAGGCGCAAGTGATGGAATCGTCACAACGTCTATTAATGTCACGCTCAATGAGCAAAATGTCAATGATGCCCCAGATGCGATTGATGACTTTGGTGTCTCAGGAGTACGTGCTGAGTACTATGGTTATCATGAAGGTGTTGATGGTATTAACCTTCTTAACATAACACAAATTAGGGCATTTATGGCAGACAATACGCCAGATGCAACCTTTAGCCCAACGCTTTTAGATTATCAATACGGTACGGGAGATTTGGCAAGAGGAACCCATCTCCAAACCTTCCTTGGGGCGGATGCTGCTTCTTTGAGTACTGATCCAAGCGATGCAACCGATGGTATTATCCATATGAGCGGATATCTTAATATGGATGCGGGAACGTACACTTTTAAAGTACATTCTGATGATGGCTATGCTATTTTGGTTGATGGACAGCCTGTTGCTACATTTGACAATATTCAAAGCCCCGCAACACATGAACACGCATCATTTACCATAGCCGCAAGTGGTTTACATCACGTTGAGGTTATCTACTGGGATCAAGGAATCGAATATGTGTTCAAAGCAGAAATCAGTAAAGAGGGTGGTGCGTATCAAGTGCTTGATATGAGTGGAGGAACGTCTTCTTTGGTTACACCTGAAGATACAGCATTAACACTTACTGCGGCAACGCTTCTCGCCAACGATACAGACCAAGATGGCGACACGCTTAGCATCACAAGTGTTCAAGATGCAACACATGGAACGGTTGTGCTTAATGGTGATGGTACCGTAACCTTTACGCCAGAGGCTAATTACAATGGAGATGCCACCTTTACCTATACTATTAACGATGGCAATGGGGGTAGTGATACAGCAACTGTAACCTTACATGTAACGCCAGTCAATGATGCTCCAACCTTTGCATCGCCTTATATTTTTAACTATAATGAAAACAGTATCGCAGGTGCTACTATCGGAACCGTTCAGGCAACAGATATTGATAGTGCTTCGTTAACATATAGTATAGTTGGCGGTAATAGCAATGGCTATTTTGCGATTAACAGCCTAACGGGTGCTATAAGTTTGAGCGCAATAGGGGCTGCTTCTTTAGCCAACAACTATGAAGCACTTGCCAATACCCATAATCTTACGGTAAGTGCCAGTGATGGCATCGTAAGCACTTCCATTGCTGTTACGCTCAATGAATTAGATGTCAATGAAGTTCCCCCTGTCAATGCCCTTAATGACAGCGTTATTACCAATGCAGGTAGTAGTACTTTCCTTATTCCTGAATGGGCTCTTTTGGATAATGATGTGAATGCTAATGATATCATTGAGGTTCATGGTGCTACAAGTTTACAAGCAGTTTTAAAACCTACGGGTGTTGAAGTAACAGATAATTCAGGTGGATATGGTGGGTCCTTTGTTTATACCGTAACAGATGGGGTATCGAATGATACAGCAATGGTTAATGTTACACGGGATACTCATGGTCACTTGAATGGAACGAATGGTAACGATATTTTGATTGCAGGAAATGGAAGAGATGTCCTTGAAGGTGGGGCAGGTAATGATATATTACTTGCAGGAGCGAATAATGATTTACTCATTGGAGGATCGGGAAGTGATATTTTAAAAGGTGAAGCAGGCAACGACACACTTATTTTTGATAGCGCAGATAGGATTATCGATGGTGGTACAGGAACAGATACATTGCTTTTTGAATCCAATGGCACCATTAATTTCAATAATATTGTGAATGGAACGATTAAGAATATTGAAGTTCTTGATCTTACGGAGGCCAATATTACCATTACAAATCTATCGCTTCAAGATGTGATTGATATGACAGAAGAGAACAGTAATATGCATATGTTGACAATAGAGGGAGGCAGTACGGATACTATGAATATTCCTACGGCACCTGCTGGCTACAGTGTTGTTCATACACACAGCAATAGCCAAGACCTTGATACATATACTTATACAAGTAACTCAGGCGATCCAACAGTTGTTATAAAAGTAGATGATAATATTCATCAGGTCTAAAAACATACACTAAGGAGCTACACGCAAAAGTTCGTATGTTGAATGTTAGGGTTGACGGCGATTGCTGTCAACCTTTTTTATAAAAGAGTGTTAACCCTAAAAAAGGAGAAACGGACTGTTGTACATGTAATAGAATTTAGACATTTCACACATCTTTTTAAAAATAATGTTGAGGACTTTTACCGCTTGAGTAGTACCAAAGTACAATGGTTTTATAGAGCACTTCTGTGGTAGAATAGTCACATTATAATCACACATAAGGATTGTTCATGTCTAAAGTTGTCGGATTTGTTAAATCACTTCAAAACGGTCTCTTTTTTGCGAAAGATGCACAAGGTGCTATCAGGGAACTGAAAGCTGGCGATCAAGTTCTTCAAAACGAGTTAGTCTACGGTGCTCCCAACAACCCACAAAATGCACAAGTTATCATCGATGTAACCTTGACGGATGCAAAAGATATCACATTATTAGCTTCAGCCGAACTGTATATGGATCTTTCTGTTATTGGTGGAGCTTTTGAAAAAGAAGAAGCAGTGGTTTCTAAAGACTCCTTAGAAAACGCATGGAAACTAAGTACAGACACCCCTAATCAAGACGGACAAGTTGATGCTCCCGCCGCAGGACTTGAAGAGACAGCAGCAGGCGAAGGATTAAGCGATACCGAACGCCCTGGTGGTCAACTTTTCAATGCACGAACAGGCACTATCGGTGATGTAAGTACAATTCTCACGCAAGATACGGTAAATGGCGGCGTAGATGTTCCGTTTAACGGAGTTAATACTCTCAATTTGAATGACCAACCCATTGTAAGTAATGTAACAGGTGCTGTGAGTGAAGCACGTGATGGTCTTAACCTTATCTCTGGACAACTCGTTGCATCTGATGTTGACGTTGAAGATACCCATACCTTTTTTGCAGTGGAAGGCTCACTGCTTCTTAACGGTGCTCCCGCCCCAGAAGGTCTCGTATTTGTTCTGAATCCTGATGGCACGTATTCTGTATCGGGAGACTTTAATGCCTTAGCTATTGATGAGAATGCGGTGATAACATTCCAATACTACGCTGTGGATAATGGCATAGATGTAGGAGCCCCTCATGCGTCACTCCCCGCAACGGTTACGATTACTGTCAATGGCACCAATGACCAACCTATGATTGAAGATATTAACGTCAATGGCGGAGAAATTGGAGAATCAGGTCTTGTAGGTTACTATGATATGTATGAAGGCTCAGGTACTCAAATTCAACAATCCATTCTTGAGGCGGGTGGTTTTAGCATGAGAGATATGGATACTTTAGATATTAATGAACTTAATGGTTTAAGTGTGCTTTATATTGATAAGTACAATAGTAATTCTGAGTACACTAATAATCTATCCAATATTAACAATGCTGTTTTTAATGGCATGACGCTTATTATTAATGATGGTAGTCCTTATGAAGCCAATACTATTTTGCCGGGCTTAGGTACAACTTTAGTTCAAATAGGTGCGAATAGAGCTGAGATTAATATTGGCCCAGATGGTGGCGAATTAGCTATTGGAGCAGCGGGTATTTTGGATAATTCATCGTTGGATGATGGTAGTTCTTCACATCATGGTGCATTTGATATAAACTCGTTACCAGAGGGAGCAAAAATACTTTTAACCTCAGGAAATCCAAATGAAGTTGTAGCATTTTCGTATCAATATGGCTCAGGTACGGTTATTTATTCTTCGATGCCTTTATCAGCATACTTTGATCCAGATTGGTTGTACAATGAAGCTCGATTCCAAGATTATATCAGTGCTGCAAAAATTTATATACAAAATACTGTTGAAGATGTTGCTAACAATGGCACCATCTATGAAACTCACGATAGCAGTGAAGTAGCTCCACTGGTTAACGATGGCAATAATGTTTTAAGCGGTAGCTTATCTGCCCTTGATGATGATGTAACGGACACACATATATTCCATGTCGTTGAAGAGAGTGTGTCGGTATTGGATGTATCGGAAGCAGGAATAGATTTAGGTGATGTGAGTGTTTCCATTGCTTTGGTTGATGGTGTATGGCAATATATTATCAGTGGAAACTTTACAGAACTAGCCGCAGGTGAAAAAGCAACCGTTACCTTCCAGTATGTTGCAGACGATGGACATGGATTTGATGGAACAGATGGTATTAATGAAAGCTCTATCAGTGCTCCAAAAACAATTACCTTAACCATCACTGGAACCAATGACCAGCCCGTGGTAAGTGCTATAGATGACTTTGCCGCAACAGAAGCTTTAGGAAGTGGTACTACTTCAATCTCTGGAGTACTCTCAGAGTATGCAGCTCTTCAGGACGATGATACCCATGATGCGGGCAAACATCTTTATGAAATCAACATGCGTTCAATAGCTACCAATAATGATTCTTTAAGTATTTCAAGTATTGAATTAACCAATACGGCGACGGGTGCGTTCAATATAGTGGGTGATTTTAATGCTCTTGGTGAAGGTCAAACGGCTGAGATAACTTTCCAATATAGAGTTAATGATACCCGTACCCCATCGTTCAATAATGAATCCAATTATTCTGAATACAAAACCGTGACTATTACACTTACAGGAACCAATGATGAAGTGCTTATCACAAGTGCAACACAAGCAGGTGAGGTCGTAGAGGATGCTCAAGTAACACAAGCGACAGGAAGCGTAGCGTTTACAGATGTTGACTTAACAGACGATCACACAGTAACTGCTGCTCGTGCCCCACAAGCAACTGACTATAGCGTACCAATGGGTACATTTACGGCAGTTGAAACAACCGATACCACAGGAAGTGGTACGGGTGGTGTTGTGGATTGGACCTATACTATCAACAATGCAGCAGCACAACAGCTTGCCGCTGGACAGAGTGTTACAGAAGTTTACACCATTACTATTAATGACAACCATGGAGATACTGTAACGCAAGATGTGACGATTACCATTACAGGAACGAATGATATTGTCAATATCACTCACGCAATAACAACAGGGGATGTCAAAGAAGATAGTTTGGACTTTATGGCTATGGGGACTGTCAGATACAGTGATGTTGATATTACCGATACGCATAGTGTCAGTGCTGAACTTACAGCTGATCCTTATGGACAGCCTATGGGAACATTTACCGTTGGAAATTTCGAAGACAGTGTTGATGGCACTGTAATATGGTTATATACTATCGATAATGCAGCAGCACAACAGCTAGCCGCTGGGCAAAGTGTTTATGAAACCTATACCATTACGATAGATGATGGACATGGAAGTACAGCAACACAAGATGTCATTATAGAAATCAAAGGTACTAATGATAGACCTGTTGCTCAAAATGTAACAGATACCGTAACAGAAGGCTCATTGGCTAACGATGTTAATAGCAATCCTAATGCAGTCTATCAAGGTGCATTTAATTTTAGCGATGTAGATTTAACAGATGACTATACGGTTCATTTGCAAGATATTAAAGTTGCAAATGGGCATTGGGAAGGTTGGCATTATATTCCTGCGAAATACGCTTCTATGAGTATTGCTGGCAATGCAACAGATATTATCAAAGCGAGCGATACTCAAATAGTGGTCAATGGCGATAATTTTGAGCTTATCAATTCTTATTTTAATAATTTAGGTGTGAACGATTCTGTAACGATTACCTTTAACTACAATGTAACAGATAGTTCTGGTGCATCAAACGATACCAGTACAACTAAATCTGTAAGCATTACCATCACAGGAACCAACGACGCTCCAGTGGTTCAAGCGATAGAAGTTGATGCAACCCATGAAGATGCTACTCCTCTAACAATCAATCTTTTAGATCCATCATCGGTCAGCGATGTCGATACCCATGATGACCTTGATGTTCAAAATGTTAGCGTTACATCAAATGATGGACATGTTGTTGTATTTAGCGTTGATTCAGAAACAGGAGCCTTAATAATAGACCCTGCGCAGTTTACTTACTTGGCGGTTAATGAGTCTGTTGATTTAACCGTAACGTATCAAGTATTTGATGGAACAATAGCGGTAGATAATACAGCTACTGTGACCATAGATGGTAGAAACGATATTGTCAATATCACTCACGCAACTTCAACAGGGGATGTTGTAGAAGATGCTCAAGTAACACAAGCGATAGGAAGCGTAGCGTTTACAGATGTAGATTTGACCGATGAACACGAGGTAACGTTTGCTCCAAAATCAACTGACTATAGCGTACCAATGGGTACATTTACGACAGTTGAAACAACCGATACCACAGGAAGTGGTACGGGTGGTGTTGTGGATTGGACCTATACTATCAACAATGCAACAGCACAACAGCTTGCCGCTGGACAGAGTGTTACAGAAGTCTACACCATTACTATTAATGACAACAATGGAGATACTGTAACGCAAGATGTGACGATTACCATTACAGGAACGAATGACCAACCTGTGGTTAGTGCTGTTGATGCTGGAATGGTGCCAATCGTATTGGTTTCTGAAAACTTTGAAAATGGAAGTGTAGGCTGGAGCAATAATGCAACAACTACTGGCGGCGAATTAACAACATTTTTGGGTAGATTTGGTGGCACGAGTGGTAATGAGGCCATTTCTAAAACGTTTGACTTGGGAGTTGAGCATGCTGGTCAAACGGTAACCATTAAGTTTGACATGTACCGCATAGATTCTTGGGATGGTACTGGCTATAACGGAGAAGGTGAAGAGCGATTTCAAGTATTTGTAAATTCACAATTGGTTTCCAATGAACTCAACGGCGACACAAGCAACTTTACAATGACCACAGGCAATGAGTTTACAGGATGGGGATCAGAGAGAATTAATCATTACGAAGTAACGGCAACGGTCGGAGCAGATGGCACAATAAAACTAGGCTTTGGCAGTACCTTACATCAAGGGTTGAGTGATGAATCATGGGGTATCGATAACCTTACAATCAGTCAAAATGCTATCTACGAAAGCCATGATAATACAGATGTTTCTGGTATTAATGATACAACCGATGATGGTTTGACTCTGTTTAATGGCAATCTCCCACGTGTGCAAGATGATGACAGCAATGATAGCCATACATACGAACTTTATGGCAACCCAACGGCAGGCGTTGAAGTGGTTATTGATCCAACGACTGGAGCTTATGAGGTCAAAGGAGATTTCAATGCACTAGCCGCAGGTGAAACACAAACCGTGACATTCCAATACGTTGCTAATGATGGACGTGGATTTACTGGAACAGATGGCATCAATGAATCTTCAGTCAGTGAGCCAAAAACAGTCACTCTTACCATTATTGGAACCAACGACCAACCAGTGGTAGCGGATGTTGCAGCTCAGTCTATCGTGGGTGAAATCGTTCTAATAGGTGACACGACAACATCGGTTGATTATTGGAACTTTACGCACAATGGTGGGGCTTTAACCGTAGATATGTTGACTGAAATAGGAAACAATCCAAATGCTTGGAATCAAGATGGAACGGGTGTGTATAATGACATCAATGGCGATGGAGGGCAAACGGCTCTGGATGTGATGATCCGCATTTATGCACTGAATACTGATGGAACCAGAGGAGCCGAAATTGCGGTCAATGACGATAGTGCAAACTATGGAGAAGATGGATCTTTGTGGGATCGTGATTCGTACCTTACCATAGCCAATTTGGCACAAGGAAATTACCAACTCGTTGTAGGTGCGTATGATTTATCAGCTAGTGAAGCTGCAAGCGGAGTAAATAGTGTCGATAATGTAAACTGGCATTACACAGGACCTTATGAGATTACGCTTAAAGGTGAACATGGTGTTCAAATGCCAGATAAAAACATCGTTTTTGAAGCAACAAATGGCTTAACGACATTTGAAAATGATCTGCCAAGAGCTGTAGATGCTGACGCTAGTGACACGCATACTTATGAGCTCGTCTCTGGTGGAGAGGGACAAAACTATACAGTCAGTGTTGATCCAAAGGGTCACTATACTTTAAGCGGAGATTTCAATGCCTTAGCCGTAGGAGAAGTGCAAACCATTACGTTCCAATATAGAGTGAAGGATGATAGCTCAACACAAGAAAATGGTGAGTCAGACTATTCTGAGGTAGCAACCGTTACGATTAATGTTATAGGCACCAATGACTCCCCTATAGCTACAACAAGTACATCCAGTGGCAATGAAGATACCTCCATAGGTGTTAGCCTTGCAGGAACAGATATAGATGGCACGATAGCTTCTTTACATGTAACGACATTACCAAGTGTTGACCAAGGTGTTCTTTACTATGCAAATGGCACAACGCCTGTTTTGACAACAACGGCATTAACCCCAACAGAAGCGGCAAATTTGGTCTTTAAGCCAGCGTTGAATTTCAATGGCGAAGTAACCGTAAGCTTTACGGTCACAGACAATAGCGGAGCCGTTTCAGCACCAGTAAATGAAGTGATTACCGTAACCCCAGTCAATGATGCTCCAACAACTACACCTGTAACTCTAGCCGCTATCGCGGAAGATAGCGGTGTACGCATCATCACACAAGCTGAGTTGTTAGGAAATGCGAGTGATATTGAACATGATACACTTACTGTGAGCAATGTAGTAATTAGCAGTGGCACTGGTACCTTGGTCAATAACAATAATGGCACATGGAGCTACACTCCAGCTAGCAACGATGATACCTCTGTAAGCTTTAGATACACGATTACAGACAACGGTACAACCAATGGAGCAAGTGATCCAAAAACGGTTACAGGCACAGCCACACTTGATATCACTTCAGTCAATGATGCTCCAGTCGCTGTAGATGACTTTAGCGTTTTTGGAGTACATGCAGAATATTATGGTTATGTGGAAGGTACAGATGGTGCCAATCTTTCAAATATTGCGCAAATCCGTGCATTTATGGCTAACCATACCCCTGATGCATTGTTTACCCCTACAGCACTTGATTATAAATTGGGCAGTGGCAATTTAGGCTTTGGCTCAAATCTTCAAAGCTTTTTAGGTTCAGATGCTGCTTCTTTAACAAATGACCCAGCTTCTACGGGAGATGCTATCTTGCATTTGAGCGGAAATATACTACTCAATGCAGGTACCTATAACTTTAGAGTGACAGCTGATGATGGCTATACCATACTCATAGATGGGGTAGCCGTTGGAACAAGGAATCTAAATCAAGGTCCAACGCAAACCACACATAGTGCATTTACCATTGACACAAATGGTGAGCATACGATTGAGATTATTTATTGGGATCAAGCTGGTCAATACCAGTTAAAAGTTGAATTACAACAAGAAAATGGTGGTTACCAAGTTCTCAATGTTGCCCAGAGCGGTCAAGTATTTGAAACCCTTGAAGATACACCTCTTGTATTTACGCCAGACATGTTGCTCTCTAATGACTTTGATGTGGATGGCGATGCATTGTCAATCGTGAGTGATGGGTTTGAAAATGTACAAAATGGTAGCGTGGCATTAGTCGATGGTAATGTGGTATTTACTCCAACGCCAAATTATAGCGGAGAGGCTTCGTTTGAATATACGATTAGTGATGGACATGGTGGTACAGATAAGGCTAAGGTTACGTTACATGTAACGCCAGTGAATGACGCGCCAATAACAACTACAGTGGCACTTTCTGCAATTGCAGAAGATAGTGGAGCACATATTATTACACAAGCCATGTTGCTTGCCAATGCAAGTGATATAGAAAGTGATGCTCTTGTGGCAACAAATCTTGCTATTGCTAGTGGGGCAGGTTCTTTGGTTGACAATGGTGATGGCACATGGACATTTACACCAGCAGAAAATGATGATACGTCTGTAAGCTTTAGCTATACCATTACCGATAATGGCACCACTAACGGTAGCTTAGATGCACAATCTATAGCAGGTAGTGCAACGCTCGATATTACGCCAGTTGATGATGTTGTTCCAGGAATTACATTAAATGGTGACAATAGAAGCGATACATTAATGGGTAGTATCGGTGATGATAGACTCAATGGCAATGGTGGTAATGATATCTTACTCGGTGGTAACGGTAATGATATCTTACTCGGTGGTAACGGTAATGATATCTTACGCGGTGGTAGCGGTAATGATATCTTAAACGGTGGTAGTGGTGATGATATCTTATACGGTGATAGTGGTGATGATACCCTAGTCTATGGTAGTGGTGATACAATGGATGGCGTAACAGGTATAGATACTTTGTTATTTACATCCAATACCAATATTGATTTTAACGCTTTTAGTAATAATGCACAAAATCCAATCGATAATATTGAGATTTTTGACCTTACCCAAGCCAAAGTTAATCTTACAAATCTTTCACTTCAAGATGTGATTGATATGACAGATAGTAACAATACCTTGACGATTTTAGGGGATAGTGGCGATAAAGTTACGGTTGATAGTACATTAACCAAGACATCTACCGAAACAGTTGGTGGGCATACCTTTGATGTTTATACCCATACCAATGCAAATGACCCAACGGTTATTGTTAAAATCGAGCAAGAGATTCAACATAGCTAAAAAAAGCTATAATTGAAGCATGAAAAAAAATATTTTTTGGACATGCTTTGGGGTGGTGGTACTTGCCATCACCCTTTTTAGTACTGCTGAATTTACCATTGCTGATGGTATTCTTAGCAAGATTGAAAAAGAGTATGGCTCTTTTGCTCCTAAGCGTGCTCTAGCACTTTTGAAGATGATGAACCGTGCTAAAGATGTTAGTGAACTTGACAAACTTGAAAAGGTCAATGACTTTTTTAACAACACCCCCTACCACAGCGACCAGTCGGTGTGGGGGGTGAGTGATTATTGGGCGACGCGGTTACAGTTTATTGGTAAAGACAAAGGTGATTGTGAAGATTTTGTCATTGCTAAGTATTTTACGCTCAAAGAATTGGGCGTTCCCACTTCCAAACTCTACATGACCTATGCCAAATCACTCAAATTTAATGTCGCACATATGGTGCTCACGTACTACGAAACCCCAAAATCTGTGCCTCTGGTTTTAGATAATTACAACTACAAAATCCTACCTGCCAATCAACGAAGTGACCTTGTTCCTGTGTACAGCTTTAGTGGTGATGATTTGTTCAATGCCAAACAAGCGCAACTGGGGAAGATGCTTCCTGCTGTGACCAAACAAAAGCGCGCATGGGATGAACTTAAGATAGAAAAAAAGGAAAAATGATGACTCTTTTTAAACAAATGGCAGTGATGCTCAGTCTTTTTTTAGGGATTATCCTCATCAGCGTGATGGTGCTCAATTTTAAAACAGCCACAGCGTTTGTGCAAGACCAGCTCTATACCAATGCAAAAAATACAGCTCACTCGTTGGGACTTTCGCTTTCCAAAATAGCCGACCCTGAAGATATCGCGAGCATGGAGACAATGATAAACGCCATTTATGACAGTGGCTATTATGAGCGGATAGCGTTAGTGGATGTAGAACAAAAACCCATTTATGTCAAATCCGTCGATGTGCGCATCAGCGATGTTCCGCAGTGGTTTGTGCATTCTGTGAGCATTCACAATGCGTATGCGAGCAGTGATATCATGATAGGATGGAGTCGTTTCGGTACCCTTGAGGTCAGTGGTCATACAGGAAATGCCTACAGGCAACTGTATCATACCTTTATCGATTTGGTTCAAACATTTGTTGCTATTGGTGTCATTGTTTTGGGATTGTTATATTTGCTTCTTAGCCTAAGCTTGCAATCGGTCAAACAGATTCGCGAACAAGCGCGAGGCATCATCGAAAACCGTTTTATCATTGAGCCAAAAATGCCCTTCACCACCGAATTTCGCTCCGCAACGGAGGCGATGAATGCGATGGTGTTTAAAGTCAAAGACATTTTTGAGCGTGAAAATGAAACGTTGGTGCGTTACCAAGAATTGCTCTACAAAGATGCTGAGACGAAGCTGTTTAACCGCCGTTATTTTGTGACAAAATTGCCTGATTATTTGCGTAGCGATGCACTACTTTCACAAGGCTCTTATGTGCTTTTTAGCATTGATGAACTGGAACGTTTCAAAAAAGAGCAAGGGTATGAGCCGTATAACTTTTTGATTAAAAAGGTAGTCAAAGGTCTTGAAGCATGCGCGCAATTAGGTGAAAATGCTTTACATGTAAGGCTTAATGAGCATGATTTTTTTCTTTTGATTCCTATGGTGGATGCAACGAGGGTCAAAAATCTTATTGATGCCATGCTTTTAGAAATACTCGGAGAAACTGCCGTGTCACATCTGTTTATAGGTGTTGGTGTGGGTTCTTATAGTGCCAAAGACACTCAAAATTCTTTACTTTCCAGAGCCGATTTTACTGTGGCTCAAGCAAAACAAAATGAAACATTTTCGTGTGTGGTCGAAAAACAGTATCAAGATACGTTAGTCCTCAGTCGCGAAGCGTGGCGTACAGAATTGATCCGTGGTTTGGAAGAGTCACGCTTTATATTGGCTTCACAAAATGTGATGCATTTGGGTACAGATGTCTCTACGATTTTACATCAAGAGATGTTTGTTAGACTCAGAGGGAGCGATGGAGAAATTCACACGGCGGGTGTATTTATGCCAATGGCGGCAACGCTAGGGTTGGTTGATGAAATAGACAAATACATGGTTCAAAAGGTACTCAAGCGTGATGTTGTTGAGGGAATGACCTATCCTCTAGCAATCAATCTAGGCGCAGAATTTGTCAAAAAGCATGCCAATATCGAGTGGCTCAAAATACAGCTAGATGCTTTTTGTGGAACAAAACGTTCGATGTTGTGGTTTGAAGTGAGCAATGTCATTGCCCTACACAATCTTGAAGCGATTATTACACTTAGCAGTACACTTAAACTCTTTGGCTATCGTTTTGGAATCGATAATTTTACAATACCCGAACAAGGTGCTTATTACCTACAAGCCATACGTCCTGATTATGTCAAGTGCAGTGTGAATTACCTTAAAGACGTGATGTTTGATGCAAGTACGGGAAGTAACCAAGAGAGTTTAAACAACCTTACACGAAGCCTTGGTATTTCGATTATTGCCACCAACGTAGAAGAAGAACAAGAGCTCTCACTCATGCAAAAAATTGGCATTAACTATGTACAAGGGCGCTACATCGCACCGATAGAACTTTTAGAAGAGAAACAAAAATAATGCAAATACGAGTCTATTACGACGATACCGATGCGGGTGGGGTTGTGTATCATGCAAATTATTTAAAATTTTGTGAACGTGCACGCAGTGAAATTTTTTTTGCACATGGAAAAAGTCCTGCAATGAATGGCGGACATTTTGTGGTGAAAAAGGTAGAAGCAGATTTTAAAAAATCTGCGAAGTTGGGTGATCTTTTACATGTAAAGAGTTTTTTAGTAGAACTGCACAACGCTTCTTTACATGTAAAGCAAATCATCTATCGAGGAGACGAAATCATTTTTGAGATGACTTCGCTTTTAGCCTTTGTGAAAGAGGGAAAGCCCACACGGATAGATGAGGAGAGTAAGGCTTTTTTTAAGGCTGTACTCTCTTAAAGGCGTGGCGTTCAGGTTTCACGATAAAGGTGTTGTAAACAATTTGTTGTGCTATGATATTTTCTTTAAAAACTTTCTCATTGGGGTTTTGATAAAAGCGTGTTGTTACAAACTCAGTACCAATAGATGTGGCATAATTGACCCAATCATAGACAATATCGTGCCCAAATAACGTGTTAATTTCCTCTAAAACAGCAGGTGTTCTTTGAATGGAATTGGCGATGAACATGTCATTTCGATCTTCATACTGTGTGAGCGTTAAAAGTAGGGGATTGTAATTGATTTGGGTTGAAAGTAGGGCGTGAGGATAGATACTGTTGGCTCTGAGTTGTGAGGCGATAAGGCTTGAGCTCACAAGAGGTGTGTTGAGATAATACGTTGCATTGTTGAGCGACGTGTTGCCCTTAAACATCTGTTTGAAATTGGCTTTTGAGCTTTCAACCCTTTTTTCATAAAAGATACGCTCATGATATTTTTTGGCAAAAGAGCTTAACTGAAAACTAAGACCGCTGCCATCTTCAAAGATGCCCACACGTTCATTGGCGTGTTCACGTAAAAGTGCAATTTGTCCTTCGTAATCAATGCCCCCAAAAAAGATATTTTCATTCGTAATATTCACGCTATTTCGATGGATGGTCGGGATGAAAACGACGGTATCTTTAAGGTGGGTTGCGATAAGCGTGGCTCCCTCAGCAGTGACAGGTGCGATGATATGGGTATAGCCACCCGCTTGGATATCTGCCAATGCCTTGAGGATAGACTCTTCTTTTTCATCGCCTGAGTTGAAGACATTGAGATCAAACGAATAGTTTTTATAGAGCAGATAGGAAATAACTGTATTGACGGATGTGATGGCATATTTTTTAATTACTTTTTGAGGTATTAAGACCGCGATTTTAATCATCTCTGCATTATGGCTTAGTTCTTGAGCGTGTGTCTCTTGTGTGAGAGGGAGTATTTCTTGTGTTACAGGTTCACTAGGAGGCAGTGTTTCGATAACCGTGATTTGTGTTGATGCAATGGGTGTGTTATCGATAATCACAGGATCACTTTGTTTGACCTCTTCGGGTTTTGGTACCACGAGAGGTTTTCCAGAACCTGGATAGTTCATTGTACTTTTTTGATTGGGCTTAATGAGCGCATTTGAAGAGGTGTTGTACGTGTTAATGACAGGTGCTTTGGGTTGGGATGTTCCCCCTGTACACCCTGCAAATATCAGTACACACAACGTCCATACTACGAATGATTTTTTCACATCATACTCCTTACGTTTAACATATCGGCATAGACCTCTTTTTTCGCACTTGGATTGCGCAGTAAAAAACTGGGATGAAACGTTGGGATTAACTTTGCATCTCCAAAATTGAGTACCAAACCTCGCACTTTTTCAAGTGGCGTGTCGTACTCACCCGTTAGATGGTGAAAACTCGTTGAGCCTAACGTCACAATAATTTTAGGTTTAACCATTTCAATTTGTTGCATTACATAGGGTTTACAACACGCGACCTCTTCGGGTGTTGGTACTCTATTCTCGGGTGGGCGACACTTTAAAATCGTTGTAATGTAGACTGATTCTTTGGGAATCAGCAGAACATTTTCAATCATCTTGGCAAGCAACTCTCCACTTCGACCAGCAAAAAGTGTGCCTGTTTCATCTTCGCTGACCCCAGGGCTATCGCCGATGAACATCACCTGAGCTTCTTTAGAGCCATTGCCAAAGAGAATATTTTTACGACTTTTGCACAAAGCACACAACTCACAGCGTGAGACATCACTGCGCAACTCATCCAAGGTGTGTGCGTGTGTGACACTTTTGGTATCGCTTAGCGGTCGGTACTCTTCAAAGTATTCACACCCCATCGCACGGTATTGGTAGAGGAGTTTTAAAAGTCGTATTTTTTCTACATCTGTCATCTTTTTATGATAGCTAAGCGGGCGTTAAAATATGCTTATTTGTAAGCGGGTGATTTGTAAATAATGGTGTCTTATGCGTCTAGCTGTTTTCGAAGCTCATCAATATCGGTATGGGTACCAATGAGACGAATCGGGGCACCCTTAGCATTGCGTTCAATGATGCCTCCTTGGTCAAGAATCCATTTGTAACTGCCATCTTTGCACAGCATGCGGTGCTCGTTACGGTAATGGCGGACTTGACCACTAAATAAGGCGGCTAGTTCATTGATACATTGAGGAAAATCATCGGCGTGTACGCGTGAGCTCCACTCTTCGACTGTGTTTGAAATATCATCGGGTTCATACCCAAGCATGCGTTTCCACTCGTTAGAAAAAAAGACTTCATTCGTAATAGCATTCCAATCCCAAACCCCATGCCCCGCATGTTCTAGCATGTTAATATATGCTTTATCGTTCTCTAACATCGCAACATTCCTTTTCTATAAAACAAAGAACTTATTACCGAAATCATATCACGCATATGTTACAAACGCGTTGCATGGATTATTGGTGCAACGCGTTTGTAACAGTGCGGTGCTAGAATTTCAGGAATGAATGAAAAAAGGAGTCGAGGGTGTTTTCCACGTTGGCATTTTGCAAAACAGTAGAATCATTGCACTTACATGTACGTCAAGGGCATTACCTTTTATTGGTAGGAGAAAAAACGGTTTTTTCCTTGGAGACACTTCCTTCAAACATTTCATGCTGTGGTGCGATTTTCCCTCGCATTATCTTTGAAACACGAAGTTTTGATGAGGGCATTGTTGTCGCTCGATTGGAAGAGACGACATCTTGGAGCATTCTTGAGGCGATGTGTGATACGAATGGTATTGCCATAAAAGAGGAGAGTAGGGCTGTCTTAGCTTTGATTGATGGTCTCTCTTATGATATTGAATGTTTTTTAGAAACTATCTTTGATGTCTTGCCTGAAAAAACAAATATTGTAGGAGCGGGAGCTGGGAAACTCACCTTAGTACAAGAACCTGTCATTTTTGATACGCATAGATTTTATGAAAATGCCGCACTACTTTTTCAAAGTCCACATCCCATGTCTTTAGGCGTTAAACACGGTTGGGAAGCCATTGTCTCACCTTTGATGGCGACAAAAACAAACGCTCATTGCTTGGAAAAAATCAATTTTCAAGATGCCTTTGAGGTCTATAAGAACGCAGTTGAGGCTGACTCATCGAAACGTTTTAATACTATGAATTTTTTTGATATTGCCAAAGCATACCCTTTTGGAATTGTACGTTACAACAAGGACTTTATCGTAAGAGACCCCATTTTTACCGATGGTAAAAGTATAACGCTTGTGGGCAGTATCGATGCTAATTCTGTGATAGCCTTGCTAAAAGGCGATAAAAATAAACTGATTGATGCCGCCAAAGAGGCAACACGTATTGCTTCTAAAACGGCTTGCAAAGAGGCACGTTCTTGTTTTGTGGTGGATTGTATATCACGTTTTTTATTTTTAGAAGATACGTTTTGTGAAGAACTCGAAGCCATTGCTTCGTGTAAGCACCCTTCTTTGCCTTTGTGGGGTGTTTTAAGCCTTGGTGAAATTGCCAATGCCAATGATGAGGGCATTGAGTTTTATAATAAAACGTGCGTTGTTTGCACAATTTAGGAGTTATGTATGTTTTCCAATGTTACGTTTTACCCACACACCACGTTGATTGAGAGAGACTTTGAACCTCATAAAACGTATCTTTTGATGGCTGCTCAGCATTACGATACAAACACTTTGCCAGTGGTGTCTGCCACAACAACCCTTTTTTGTATTACGGTACCTGCGGTCATTTGGAAAGCTACCTTGTATGAAGATGCTCTAATTTGTTGCGAATTAGCTGTCAATACGCGCATACTCTTTTGTGAAAAAGAGTGTGATGCTTTGGCAAAATCGCTCGCATCGTGTCAGAGCGTTTTAATGTTTGTGGATTGGATGGATACACATATTTACCGCTATTTAGATAGGCTTTTCAGCCTAACAGGTGGGGATGTGACCATTATGGGGGCAGGGTGTGGAAGAACGGATGGAAAAAACCTTCCGATTATGACATGCAATGCAGAAGTGTTGAATGGTGGATTTATCGTTCTTCTCTCTCCGCTTTCTTCACGCATTGGTTCAAGTCATGGCTCAGCGTTTCATAATGGTTATTACATCGCGCACACTGAAAATTCTAACCAAATTGTGAGCATTAATGGCGAAAAAGCATTTGATTTTTATACCAAGATGCTCAAACAACATTTTCATGAAGAGGTCAATGAAACCAACATTTTTTCTATGGGATTAAAATACCCCTTGGGGCTTGGAAGCATGGGGACTGAACAGCCCCTGCGCGTTCCCTCTGGTGTGAAAGATGGGCATTTGATTGTTGCGGGTCCTATGGAAGAAGAGTCCACACTGTGCCTGATGCGTAGTACCCCACAGTCACTTTTAGTGGCACATTCGATTGCGGTAGAAGGGGTGAGAGGAGGAGACAAAGAGCTCTCCACCCAATCGTGTTTTATGATAGAATGTGTGGGACGAAGGCTTGTCTTGGAAAGTGATTTTTCACAAGAGCTAGAAGCCATTGTGAGAGAGCTTGGTGATGCCTGTCATCACTTTGGCATACTCTCACTGGGTGAAATCGCCAACAGTGCCGATAAATATATTGAATATTTTAATGAATCCTGTGTTATAGGACTTTTAGATGCAGCTCAATGAACAACTTCTCATTACCTATGAATGCGTAAGTTCCGTAGGGACATCACTTGATTTAAAAACGATGATTGAACATTTTTTGAAAGTATTCTCCCGTAAAACAGGTTCCATGGCGTCTGTATACTGGCAGTTTAATCCCCAAAAAAAAGATTTTGAGCCTTTATGCTTTTATGGAAAGCGTTCGTTTAGCACGATGTTAGTCCTTCCAACAGAGCCTATGGAAAACTATACCATTGTGTACGATGCAAAGAGCGATAAAGAGCGCTTACATGTAAACGTTGCGGGTGATTGGATTGTCTTTTTATTTCATGCAAAACAAAATGATGTGGGTTTTATGAAGGCCATCATTAACTCCTTTAGTGGTAAATTGGAAAATGCCATTCATGCGTGCAAAAATCACTTAGAACTTTTGGAAATGAATGAAAATCTTGCCAAAAAGGTACACGAAGAAGTCGAAAAAAACCGCCAAAAAGACCAACACATTCTCCAACAGTCTCGTCTGGCACAAATGGGCGAAATGATTAGCATGATAGCTCACCAATGGCGTCAGCCTTTAGGGTCTATTTCTGCTGTGGTTGCGGGATTGAAGCTCAAATTACTGCTCAACCGCTTTGATCTTGAAAGTGTTGAAGGACGAGAGGCACACAAACAATTCACCAATGAGTCTTTGCATAAAATCGAAGAGTATGTGCGCTTCTTAACCAACACGATTGATGATTTTCGAAATTTCTTTAAACCCGACAAACAGCAAGAGCGCATTAGCCTTGAAAAATTGGTGAACCGTACCTTAGAAATCATCGGAAAAGCACTTGAAATCAATGGTATAAATGTGAAGGTTTCGGTGCAGACCTCGAATGAAATTTTGACTTACACCAACGAAATGACACAAGTAATTTTAAATATTCTAAAAAATGCCGAAGATGTGATTAAAGAGCGAAATATCCCCCATGCGCAGATTGGCATTACGATTTTTGAAAAAGAAAATGAGCAATACCTTGAGATTGAGGACAATGCAGGAGGGATTCACGAGGAGATTTTACCGCATATTTTTGAACCCTATTTTTCCACCAAACAAGAAAAAAATGGTACGGGTTTAGGACTGTACATGTCAAAAATAATCGTCGAAGATCATTGTCAAGGTAGCATCTTCGCTACCAATACAATCTTTGGAGCCAAATTTAGCATCATACTCAAAAAGGAGGACGCATGAAATATTCTTTATTAGGACTTATCAAACAAGAGTACTTGAAGTCTATAATTTTTCCTCTTTTGCTTATTGAAACCATGCTTTTGGTGGCGTATTTTTGGAGCAATGCGTATGTGAACGATGCGACACAAAAAGCATTAATCGAAGAGACAAAAGCCAATATTAAAGAAATTGCCAACCGCTCTTCAACGATTGTAAATAACGAATTTCGCTCCATTGCCAACCTAACAGCACTCTTTCAAAAAGCCCATGAAAAATTTTTCACAGATTATCATCCTTTACATGTAAACAGTAGCGATGCTTTTTACACGCAAATGGACGATGGAGTCATTGTCAATACCAAGCGTAGTGAGAGCGCGTGCACACTTTTTTACTCCAACGTTCAAAAAAACAACCCAAACCGTATGCAAAAAGCGATTGCGTCTGAGTCTATGGATGATTTGTATCACTCTGTTTTGCAAAGCAATGAAAACATTGCACAACTCTATTTTAACAGTTACGATTCGATGAACAGGCTTTGCCCCTTTATGAAAGATGCCCTTGAACAGTATCCGCATGATATTGATATCCCTATTTACAACTTTTATTATCTTGCCGATGCAAAGCACAACCCCTCAAAAAGCGTTGTTTGGACGGATGCATATTTAGACCCAGCTGGAGCGGGTTGGATGATTAGCGCTATTGCTCCTGTCTATAAAGGGGATTTTTTAGAAGGCGTTGTGGGAATTGATGTGACGGTGGATAAGCTAATTAACAATATTTTATCGATTAAACTCCCCTATGCATCTTCTGCCATGTTGGTGGATAAAGAAGGCAATATTTTGGCAATGGATAGCACGCTTGAGCCTTTATTGGGACTTTCGGAATTGACCTCGCACCATTATCAAGCACCTGTAGAAGTGACCATTACTAAACCACAAGATTTCAATCTCTTTAAGAACAATCAGCCTTTAAGTCAGCATTTAAGTGAGATGGTGAAAAACAATCTCACTCTTTCAACGTTTCAGGATGAAAAGACAAGCCTTTTACTCACGCAAAACAGCATCGAACAAACAGGATGGAGGCTTATTTTAAGCATTAACGAGGCGTCTTTGTTGGCTCCCACCAAAGCACTCAAAGCCAAAACAGATAAAATTGGTTACTTAGCCCTTGTGTTTATGGCTCTTTTTTACCTCATTTTTCTAGCGATTATTATCAAGCGTTCTAAAGATTTTTCATATCGTATTTTGGCACCCATTCAAAATCTTATTATAGCCACTGACGCGCTCAAAGGTAGACTTTTTATGCCAAAACTAGAAACCTCTGGCATCAAAGAAATCGATACTTTACTGGAAAATTTTACGATGATGGGGCAAACATTGCAAGAACTTTACGATTCGATGGAGCGTAAAATTTCCCAAGGGATTACGAAAAATATGGAAACACAAAACATTATGATTCACCAATCACGCCTTGCTCAAATGGGAGAGATGATTAGCATGATAGCCCACCAATGGCGTCAACCTTTAGGCTCTATTGGAACCGTATTGATGAGTATTCGACTTAAAACTCTGTTGCATAAATTTGATTTAACATCCCACGAAGGACGCGCGGAGCAAAAAGAATTTTTAGAAACCTCAATGGATAAAATGGATAATTATCTCAAGTACCTCACCACGACCATTGATGATTTTCGAAATTTCTTTAAACCCGACCAAGAAGCAGAAAATGTTTATGTCGAAGAGATGCTTAACAACACCCTTACCATCATCGGGAAAAGTCTTGAAATTAACAATATCACCTTACATGTAAACAACACATCGCATTCGCAGTTTACGACCTATGGGAAAAAAATCACCCAAGCACTGATGAATATTATCAAAAATGCCCACGATGCAATTTTGGAACATAAAATTGAAGAGGGTACCATTTGGATTAAAGCAGACGAAGAAGATGGATTTGTAACGATTAGTATTGAAGACAATGCAGGAGGCATTAAACCTGAAATTATGGAAAAGATTTTTGATCCCTACTTTTCTACTAAACATGAAAAAAATGGTACAGGACTTGGATTGTATATGTCAAAGATGATTATTGAACAGCATTGTCATGGTACAATTATTGTTTCTAATTCAAAACGGGGTGCCAAATTTACTCTAAGCTTTAAAGGGAAACAACTGTGAAATATCTCCAAGAACTCTTAAGCCTAAGTGCTTCGTTACACATTTTGTACGCAGAAGATGACCTCGAATTGCGTCAAACGACAACTTCATTATTACGAGATTTAGGTTTTTATGTCGACGAGGCTGATCATGGCAAAGCCGCCTTGGAAAAATATAAGACCAAGCCCTCTTTCTACGATATTATTATCACCGATTTGAACATGCCACATATGGGTGGGATGGAATTGATTCAAGCGGTGCAAGCTATCTATTCCGACCAAGCGATTGTGGTTGTTTCTGCGCACAATGAAACGGAATTTTTTTTAGAGAGCATTCGTAAAAATATTTTGGGGTATATTCTCAAACCCATTGATTTTGAACAACTCATTTTTACCCTCTACAAAACAGCGTCTCACGTACATGTACGCAAAGAAAATGAGGCGTTAAAAACACACCTTGAAGAGATGGTAGAAGCCAAAACGGTTGAACTAAAACAGAGCCATGAAGCTATTCATATGTTTTTGACGGTCGATAAAACAACACAGTTGCCCAATGCAACAATGCTCATAACCTACATCGATAGCTTGAAAAAAGAGGATGTTATGACAACCTTGCTTTACAGCGTTGATGATCTTAACACGTTGCAGCAACGTTATGGCTCTATCATCAGTGGTGAAATTTTAGCAAAAGTCGGAACGTTTCTTAGGTACAATATCCCTAAAGTGGCAAAACTCTACAAATACAATTCCGATGAATTTGTCATCATTGTGGATGCATCGCTGATTGACCCCATTGCATTGGCGACACAAATACAAGCTTTTTTTAAAGAAACACCAGTGCATGAGTTTGAGCAAACTCTTGTTTATGTTACGCTTACGTGTGGTATTGCAACAACACATCAACCCAGTTTGCTCTTACCCTTTGCTAGAATGGCACTGAAAGAGGCGTACGCTTTTGGGATTCCCAATCAATACAGTGTGTACGATGCCACGCAACATCCTTCGTTGGAAGAGGGCAGTAAAACCCAATGGGTTCAAAAATTTCGCCAAGCTTTGGAGGAAAATCGTGTCATCCCTTTGTTCCATCCTATTGTTGAGAATGAAACACAAGAAATTGTCTCCTATGAATGTTTAGCTCGCATTGAAGAAGAGGGTTACATCATTACCCCTGCATTTTTTTTAGAATCAGCCAGACGTAGTGGGCTTATGTGTAACCTTACTCGCTCTATGATTCAACAATGCTTCAAAATTTTTGCACACAATGAGGTCTCTTTTTCTATCAATATTACCAATGAAGATCTTTTAAATCCCTCTTTTTGTGAGTTTATCAAGCATAAACATGAATACTATGCGATTGACCCCAAGAGGGTTGTGTTAGAAATTTTAGAAGACATTATTTTAAACAATGACAACTCGGTAGCCCTGAACACCTTACAAAGCCTTAAAGAGATGGGGTACAGAATTGCTTTGGATGATTTTGGAAATGACCGTTCTAATTTCAATCGTTTTGAGCACTTTAAGGTTGATATTCTTAAAATCGATGGTCAATTTATTAAAAATATTGATACCACCGTTCACAACCAAAATATCGTGGAAAGCATCGTTTTTATGGCGCATAAGTTAAATATCAAAGTTGTAGCAGAGTGCGTTTCAACCCAAGCAGAGTGGGAGACGATTAAACGTTTACATGTAGACTATTCGCAAGGCTATTTTTTCAATGAACCTTTAAAGTTTTTATAGAGGCAGGTGAATATTGAGGCGATACCCTCTGCCTTTAAGGTTGGTGATACTCTCATCATATCCCAACTTATCGCGTAGCCGTTTCACCAAAGCGCGTAGGGTTGAACTACTCACATCACTTTGTCCCCATAACATTTCACACAAAAATTCATTGGGTATGAAGTAGTTGGCTTGCTTCGCCAAAAGAAGCAGTAAATGCTCCTCTTTTAAGGTCAATTCTTGCATCACACCATTGACGTGTAAGAGTTTTGTGTGGGTGTCAAACAGCGTATTGGAAGAGAGTGTCATAGAGGAAGAGACATTCATAGACACTTTCACCGCGTGAAGTTCATGTGTGAGTTTAAGCATCATGGAAATCAGTTTTTGAGAATCAAAAGGCTTGGTTAAAAATCCATATACTTTAAGTTCAATACTCTTAATAAAGTAATCCACTTCTTTGTAAGCGGACATAACAATGACGATTTGCATCGGATTTTTTTTCTGGATTTTTTCAATCAATCCCAAACCGTTTTGTCCAGGTAATTGAATGTCACTCAACACCACATCAAACGGGCGTTTTTCAAACCACGCAAAGGCTTCATACGCATCGCTTGCCACTTCAATTTCTTCAAAAAAATCACTTAAAAAGAGTCTTAACTCTTCACGTAAAGAGAGATCATCCTCCACTAAAAGCAACGAGAGTGCTTGAGCCATTGGACTCCTTTACATTTCTTGTTGGTATTATATAACACAAATGTAACGTTTGGAGTATATAATAGTCCTTACCAAACTATAATCGGAGAGAGAATGGAAAATACAATCGATCAGCTCATCACATGGAGTAAGGATTTGAGGGTCTTGTACGTTGAAGATGATATCTCTTTACGGGAAGAAGTGAGTATTTTTTTAAGCGATATTTTCGATGTCGTGGATTTGGCAGAAAATGGTCAAGAAGGGCTTGAAAAACTAGCAAAATCTACGTACCACATCGTCATATCCGATATTCGTATGCCTGTGATGGATGGGATAGAGATGATAGAAAAAATTAAAGAGCTTTACCCTGACCAAGCTGTTCTTGTCACCTCAGCACACAATGAAATCGAATACTTAGTCAAACTCATTAACTTAGGCGTTGATAATTTTATTACCAAACCTTTACGCAGTGAACAAATTTTTAAAGTGTTACACAAAATTGTTGAGCATGTACATCACAAAAAGGAGTTACAAAGGTATCGCCAAGACTTGGAATCAGCGAACGCCAAACTAAAACGTTTAACCGATGTGCAATCACGAACGCTAGATTTAAAAAGCTCTTTGCTTAAATCGTATCAAGAAGCTCTTGATAAAGCGTGCATTGTTTCCATTACAGACCCCAATGGAATCATCAAAGATGTGAATGAAAATTTTTGTCGTACTACGGGATACGCTAAGGAAGATGTCATTGGTAAAAAACACTCCATCATTGGCTCACCCATGACCGACAAGAGCATTTTTAAGGAGTTATGGGAAACCATCACCGCAAAAAAAATGTGGCAAGGCTATTTGGTCAACCAAACAAAATCATTGACTCCCTTGTACCATTACACTACGATTGTGCCTATTATTAACAATGAGGGTGTGATTGTTGAATTTGTAGGAATCATCCAAGATTTAACAGAGTTACACACCAACCAATCCCAGTGTCTACTTAAAGATATCAATCAAGCACTGGTGCTTAAAAATGATGAATTCCTCAAAAATGTCCCCTTTCCTAGCGCACTCATGCACCCAAATTTTGTTTTTAGTGCGCACAATAAATCCTTTGAAACCCTACTCATTCACCACAACGATGAGAGTTTACTGGGTAAGCTCACTAGCAAGCGCTTACATCTAAAAGAGATTCTTACCTTTGAAGAGATGGATTATTTTGAGAGTGTTGAAAGTATTACCTCACAATGGCCCTATGAAGGTGACATTACATGTAAAGCTGTTATGCTGACATTGAGTGGCATCAAAGAGGTTTTATTTAAAATTTCCCCATTTAATGCAGAATTTTATCTCGTTTGTATTATCCCACAAGAAGACTTTGAGTTATGCTGCCAAGTGCTCGAGAGATAATTTTTCACGCGCCTATCTCGCGTTTAAACCTTTGTGATGATAAAACATTGCACGTCATAGACAACAATGCTGCCCTTCATACCATCAATTTAGACCGCATTGAAATCACCAAAAGCACAACACTTAGCAAATCCTATAAGCCTGAACTCTTTGATTATTACCTTCGTCCTTTTGCTTTGGGTGCAAAACGTGCGTACATCTCCTTTTCAAAAAAAAGTCCTGAATACATCATCGATACGCAAGCAAAACTTACTACCCGTTGTCATTTTGAGTATAACATGGGTGCTCGCGTCACAAAAGCACGCCTCAGTCATAGCGATACATTGGTCATCACGGGCAATGAAAAAGGACGCTGTTTTGTCATCCAAACCAACGACGGTAATCTTGTGGCAGAATTACCTCATTCCAATGATGCCATCAGTGCCGTCACACTCAATGAAGAGATAAAACTCGCCGCCTATGCCTCTTTTTCAAAAAAAGTGTTGGTCTTTCGCTACTCTTCCAATACTGTCATTTTTGAAAAAACCCTTCCAAGTGTTGTCGAAATGCTTACGTTTGTGGATGAAAAAACCCTTTTAGCGATCACGCGGGATGGGAAAATTTTAAAAATTGACCTCAACAAAAAAGCGGTTGTGCAAGAAACCCTCTTAGATGAAAATCTATGGCCCTCCTATATGCACCTCTCCAATAGTCGTAAATTTATCTATGTTGGAACGAGAGAGTCTGTTTTGTTTGCTTTACATGTAAAGAGTCTGGAGATTCTTTTCTCTGTAAAATTACCTTATTTAGGGATTACCGCATTTGTAAGAACCAGTCGCTATTTTATTTTTGGATTTAAATCTGGAGAAGTATTGTTTCTCTCTCACCGCGAATATGAAGAACAATTTAGGCTCAATATTAAACTCAAAAAAATCAAAGAAGCCTCCCTTTACTTTCGTGAAAATATCTTTTTAATGTCCCATCGTGATACTCGGTTTATTTATGATGAGTGGCTCATTCAAAAAGAGACCATCATCAACCTTCTCTCTTTAGGCAATATCGCCGAAGCAAAAAGTTTGGCAGAGCCTTTTTTATTTCATCCAAAATGCAAACTCGAATTTGCACATATTGAGGAGTTGCAACCTGATTTGATGGCTTTGCACCGATACTTTAAGAGCTTTAGCTTCCCATCCGCCTATGAGCTAGCTTCTAGCAAACCTATGGTCAAAAAAAGTGCTATCTACACCCAAATGGAAGCCTTATGGAACAAAAGCCTTCAAAAAGCGCAAATCCTTCTCTCCAGAGAGCCCATGCTTAATAAAGATGTGGCACGTGATTGTTTAAAGCTGTTTGCAGATGTGGAAGAAAAAAAAGTTCTTATCGAGCAGATGTTAACCAACTCTCGTCTTTTTATGTTGTGTGAGTCTGCCATTAAAGAGCAAAAATTTGCCCTCTATTTTAAAATGGTTTCTCAAAACTACTTTTTAGAATTGACCCCTTTGTACAAAAAAGTGCTTCTTTTGGGCGAAAAACTTCAACGCAATATCGTCGAGCTTTTGGAAGAGAAACAGTATGCGAAAGCCGTATCTATGAGTGGTTTGCTTTTGGATTTCACACCCTACTACAACCAAGCCAAACGTTTTAAAGAGGTCAGTAATGCCTTGATTGTCATGGAAAACCATATAGAACAAAACCGCCTTCATGAAGCCATTAAACTTCAAGAGCAGTTTAAACTAGGGCTTAATTATGAGCCTATCAAAAGACTTGAAGAGATGAAAGAGGCGTTTCAAGGCAAAGCCATCGAAGCCATTGCACACAAAGCATTTGGGGCTGTATATACGATGCTAACCCCGTATATGAGCATCTCAATTTGCACCTCTAATGTGGCCTATGTCCTTAAAAAACTTTACATTGCTCAATTTGAACATGCCTATCTTACCTGTGTTAGTGCTATCGATTGGGATGAATCCTTGGTATTGTATGGACATTTTTTTGGTATGGATGCTTTTTTACATGCTTTTTTGCAAGACCACCCCCTCACGCTCATGCCAGAGACATTGGAACGTGTAGCTAAACCCACCGAAACATCGTTTTATCCGCAAGATCTTTTAGTCTTGAAGCACGCATAAATACCTACGCAATATCGCAATACTCAAGGTTGGGTAAAAGGGGTTTTTGTGTGAGAGGATTGTTGTCCATGTAGAGCGTTTTGAGGTTTTTAAGCTCCAAAAATGAAGTAGGAAGCGTCTGTATGGCATTGTCTTCGATGTCGAGCTCATAGAGTGATTGAAGGTTTCCAATGCACGAAGGTAACGTGCTGAGGTCGTTGCTACTGACGTTAAGGTAGTTTAGTTTTTGCAATGAGCACACGGATGCGGGTAGCTGTGTTAAGAGGTTGTTTTCTAAGGTTAAAATTTGCAAATCTTCTAATTTTGAGAGATCAAAATCAATCGTACTAAGATGGTTTGAATTGAGATTGAGTTTGATGAGCATATCGTGGGATTCGAGTGAGGGGAGGTTGTGCAACAAATTGCCCTCTAAGATAAGCGTTTCAAGCTCTTGAATGGCACTAAGGGACTCTGGAAGCTTGGTCAGTTTATTAAACGAGAGATCAAGGTAATAGAGCGATTTCATGGACTCAAACACCTCAGGAAGGTTTGAAAAATAGTTGGTATCTAGGCTTACATGTAAGAGTTTTTTGAGCCTTCCAAATGAGGGGGAGAGCTCATGCAAACGATTGACCGCAAGGGTAAGTCGCGTGAGGTTAGAGAGTGCATAAAAACTCTCAGGCAAAGTGCTTAATTGGTTACCATTGAGATTTAAAATGACCAAGGATTCGAGCTTCCCAAAATCTTCTGGTAAGGATTCTAAGAGGTTGTTTTCGCATTGAAGGTTACGTAAATGGGACAAAGAACTGATGCTTTTGGGCAAATGCTTAAGCCTGTTTCCAGAGATTTTAAGGACGGAGAGATTTTTCAGAGCTTCGATACTCTCAGGCACGTGTGTGAGTTTTTTGCGCCCCAAATCCAAGCAAGTGATGGCTTCGAGTTTAGAGAGTTCACGTGGAAATGTATGCTCTAAGCCTTGCGTTTTAAGCCAATTTGCAAAATCGCGAATATCATTCGCCATCATTTTCTCCTTCTTCATCCCATCGGTTGTTCTTTTGTTCGATTAAAAAAGCAATCTCTTCGTAGTCTATTTCGCCAAATTCTACCATGTTAAACAGTGCCATAAGCGGTCTTCGACAACAGGTCTGGTTACACTCGGTGACGAGTTTTTTGGCCTTTTTATAGGGCAGGGAGGTCGAGCGAAAAATCGCCACCGCCTCTTCGATACTCTTCTGCCCACACTCACAAATAATTTTACATGTAAACAGGTCCACTAGGAAGCCTTGGCTGCCAAATAAAGGGCTTTGAGCTCTTTTTTATTGAGGACTTTTTTGCGCTTTGTGACGATTTCACGCACTTTTGGGAGCATTTGGGTGACAATCTCATTTTCAGGGTTGAGTCCCATGGAACGCAAGTGAAATAAAAGGGTTGAACTCCCCGAATGTTTACCAATGGGAAAGGCTCTGTGCGCACCCACACTCAAAGGCGAAAAGGCTTCGTAGGCGGTTTCATCTTTCATCATTCCATTGACATGGATACCCGATTCGTGGGAAAAAATGTGTTTACCAATAATGGGCATGGTGTTTGAGATTTTTTGTTTGGCGGCTTTTTGCACCACATGCACCACATGATGCAAGGCTTTTGCATCCACATGACGCTCTTGCCCAAAAAGATGCACTAAGCTCATCAAGGTCTGTTCAAAACTCGCATTTCCTGCACGCTCACCTAACCCAATCACCGTAGTGTTAACGCTCTTAGCCCCCGCTTCTAGTCCACTAATGGCATTGGCAGTTGCCATACCAAAGTCGTTATGGGTGTGCATTTCGATTTCTAAAGAGGTGCGTGCACACAGGTTGGAGATGATTTCATAGGTTTGGTGAGGGCGAAGAATGCCTACTGTATCGCAGTAGCGAAAACGATGGGCACCAAGGCTATCCCCAAGTTTCATCACCTCGTCGATAAAGCCAAAATCCGCACGAGAACTGTCCTCCCCACCGATACATGTAAAAAGATTTTCTCTTTTGGCGTGGATTAAAACGGTTTCAAGTTGTTTTAGAAGAGCTTGTTTATTGCCAGCAAATTTGGCTTCTATGAGGATGTTTGAAAGAGGAATGGAGAGATCAACTGCTTGGATACCGCATTGTAAAGAGGCGTCTAAGTCACTAAGCGTTGCTCGGTTCCAACTCATCAAACGCATGGGAAGATTAAGGGCTAAAATTTCTTTGATGTCTTCTTGCTCTTTTTTCCCCATGGCAGGAATACCAATTTCCAATTCATCGGCTCCTGCACAAAATAGTGCCGCCGCAATGGCGATTTTTTCCTCGGTGTTAAATGCCACAAAAGGCGCTTGCTCGCCATCACGAAGTGTCGTATCGTTGATAATCATCGCCTACTCCTTATGCGGCAAAAAAGTGTTTCTTCACACCTTTCAAAACAGAAATCTCAATGGGCTCATCCGCATAACTCTCATCGCACGCCACATGGATACTTTGCAATTCTTTTTGCGGGCATTCGCCAATTTTTTGCGTCAATAACAGATCACAATCCATCAACGTCGTTTTAATTTCATCAATCGGATACGTACCATCACAGCCCTCTTTGCCCATACAGTAGGACTTTTCGACTTTACGGTGCATGATAAATTTGATGCCCTTATCGCCCGCTTCGTAGATAAGAAACTCTTTCGCACTTCCAAAATGGTCGTTGATGACGCCGTTTCCTCGTGTGGTGACCGCTACGAGTTTGGTTTTTCCCGTGGAACTTAGTGCGTTTTTATCCAGAGCTTCTTCTTGAAGAACCTTACCGTTAGCAGTTCTAAGTGCACGTCTCCATGTTTCGATATTTTCGTGTGTTTTCATGCGCCCATTCAGGTTGTAGTGGTGGGAGAGTTCTTCAAAACTTTTATCCGCAAAACTCTCTTTGAAAAATTCATCACTTCTGTCTTCTCCCAAAAGCCCCACCGCATCGGCTCGGCATTGGCGACAGTGGCGCATCATCTTGACATTGACATCGCACGCTTCTTGGGCACGCATCAGTTGTTTGTGGTTGGCACTTGGTACGCCATCTAGTCCAAATTTGGTACCAAATTCAGGCTTAGAGATGAGGGGCATGACGTTGAAGATAAACACACCCAATTCTTTGACTTTTTTAGCCACAAGCGGTAAATGCGCATCGTTAATACCTGGAATCAACACGGCGTTCACTTTCACCAAAATGCCTCGTTCCACCAGCATCTTGATGCCTAAGAGTTGTTTTTCTAGTAAAAGTTTTGCCCCTTCCACGCCTCGGTGCTTTTTATGCTCGTAAAAAACCCACGGGTAGATTTTAGAGCCGATTTCACCGCTCTCATCAACGGTGTTGAGGGTTACGGTGACGTGTTCGATGGTGTACTTTGCAATCTCATCAATGTGCTTATGAATCATCAAGCCATTCGTAGAAAGGCAGAGTTTGATGTCGGGTGCATACTTTTTTAAAAGTGCAAAGGTCTCAAAGGTCTGCTTAGGATTAGCCAGTCCATCCCCTGGTCCTGCGATGCCTACGACGCTGAGTTGCTGAATCAAGCCGCCTACATGTAAGACTTTTTTAACGGCCTCTTCTGGGCTTAGTTTATAGCTCGTAACGCCTGGACGGCTCTCATTAGAACAGTCGTATTTGCGGTTGCAGTAGTTACACTGAATGTTACACGCAGGAGCAACCGCTACGTGGATACGCGCATAGTGTTGGTGAGCGTCTTGAGAGTAACACGGGTGGTTGTTAATCTTTTGCAAGATGCTCGCATGCAGTTCACTTTGGGTATTGGTGGAGGTTGTGCAAGAACAACTCATGTGCGATCCTTTTATTTTTCTTGTTGTAAAAAGTGCATGAAGTGTTCCGTGTGAGAATCAGTGAATTCTAAGAAAGATACTTATACAATGAGGACGAAACAAGGGGGCACCGTTGAAAAAAACCTTATCCAACTATTACCTTCTTGTGACACTCATTTTCGCCTCTTGTGTGGTAATAGCTGTCGCGGTACTTTATGGAACGCTTCAAAAAGAGATTTTTCTACAAAATAACCAATCCATTCATGACAAAGTTTTGGAAAACTATAAACATGAGTTGCAAAATCGTGTTGAAATCATCGAACAAACCATCGCACATAAATACAATCAAACCCAAGATAGACTTAAAAATTCCATTCAAAAACGTGTGTATGAAGCGCATGATATCATAGAGTCATTGTACCAGCACAACAAAGAGAGTATGGATGAAAAAGCACTCAAACATCTCATTATTGAAGCGTTACGAACGATTCGCTTTAATGAAGGACGCGGGTACTATTTTATCGACACGCTTGAGGGTGAGTGTGTTTTATTTCCCATTCGACCCAGCGATGAGGGGAAAAATATCTTGCATTATAAAGATGTCAACAATAAACTCGTTATTCAAGATTTTGTGGACATTGCTCGCCAAAAAAAAGAGGGCTTTAGTGTCTATCATACGTATAAACCAGGAAAAGATAAAGAACGTTTTGCCAAAATTGCTTTTGTAAAGCTTTTTGAACGTTGGGGTTGGGTTGTGGGTGCGGGTGAATATTTAGACGATGTGGAAGAGGATATCAAGCGCGAAATAGCAAAAGAAATTTCAACGTACAGAACGGACAATAATGAAAATTACATCAATATTTTTGAAGTTCATCATTTTGAAGGAGGCGACGACTTTGCTTCCGTTATCGTAAGTCCCAACCAAGAAGGGAGTATTTACGGTCAAAAAATTAGCACTAATATCAAAGATATCGATGGCGTTTCGTGGCGAGAAGAGGCTTTAGAAAAGCTTAACAAAAACGGTGATGGTTTTGTGACGTATAAATTTAAAAAAATTACCACCAATGAAGTCTCCTCAAAAATAAGCTATTTCAAAAAAATCCACCATTGGAATTGGGTTGTCTCTACGGGAAAACAGCTCGATGGTCTTGAAAAAAGTGTTCAAGAAGCACACAAAACAGCAGAAATCACCCTTCAGCACTACTTGCGAGTAGGTGCGTATATCTTGGCGGGTGTTTTGGCGGTATTGATGATGGTTTCATGGTTTATTTCACGCCGAATCAAGCACGATACGGGAAAAATGATTCACTTCTTAAGACGTGGAACCAGTCAAAAAATTGAGATAGAAGAGAGTTTGTTTTACATCGAAGAGTTTCGTGAGCTTTCTGTTTACATCAATACCATGACACAAGAACTCAAAGAACATCATGCACGCTTGTCTTTGATGAATGAAAATTTAGAGTTTAAAGTGTATGAAAAAACCAAAGAGCTTCAAAACCTTAACCTCTCGTTAGAGCTTAAAAACAAAGAACTAGAGCATAACTATTTTACCGACACACTCACAAAGCTTCCCAATCGCAATAGCCTTATGAAAGCACTGATAAGCACCTCTTTCCCCCAAGCAATTTTACTCGATATTGACGGCTTTAAAAATATTAACGATTTTTACGGTACCCAAACGGGAGACAGCGTCTTGGTGGAGTTTGCTGAGTTTATAAAGGTTTTTATCGAACCTTATAAAATGTATGTTTACCGTTTAAGTTCTGATGAATTTGTCATTTTATACGACCATCGTTTTGACAAAGAGTTTATTCAGGCCTTTTTACAAAACATGTCTATTATACTGGTAACACGCTATTTTAATACACAAGGAGAGGACAATTCTTTTCAGATAGGCATTACTTGTGGGGTTGCTTTTGGCAAAGGCAATATTTTGGAAAAAGCGGATATCGCGCTGAATTTTGCCAAAAAGAAAAAACTCTCCTACGCTATTTATCAAGAAGACAATCCGCTCATGAACACACACCAACATAATTTACACTGGCGTCATACCATTCAGTATGCACTAGAACACGATGCCATCATCCCTTATTTTCAAAAAATCGTTGATACCAAAGAGAGTGAAGTGCAAAAATATGAGTGTTTGATGCGATTGTTTTGCGAAGATGGAACGATTGTGTCGCCATACCTCTTTTTAGATGTGGCAAAAGAGACCAAGCTTTACCATGAAATTTCACGCCAAATGATGCGCAAAAGCATAGAGGCTTTTAGCCACAATGCGTATAGTTTTTCGTTAAATATCTCGCTTTTGGATATTGAAAATAAAACAACGGTGGAGCATTTAAAAGAGCTTATCGTGCAATACGATTGTGGAAGCAGACTTATTTTGGAGCTATTAGAATCTGAAGAAATTATGAACAGTGATAAATTTTTACTGTTTGTGACAGAGATGAAAAGTCTTGGTGTGCGTTTTGCGCTCGATGATTTTGGAAGTGGGTATTCAAATTTTGCATTTGTCTTAAAAATTGCCCCTTCGTTTCTTAAAATTGATGGCTCGTTAATTGAAAAAATCAATGATGACAAAGGTGCGTACAATATTATCCAAGCAATCGTTGCATTTGCAAAAGAGATCAACGCGCACGTTGTCGCTGAATGCGTTGAAAATGAAGCAATGGTTGAGAGTTTAGAACAGTGTGGTATTTATACGATGCAAGGGTACCATTTTAGTATTCCTTCTGCTACATTGTAGGTTATTAGTCTTTTAAATCTTCGTAGATAGAACGAATCGCTTCTTTATGAGAGGTGAAAATATCGATAAGGGTGGGGTCAAAATGTTCTCCACGCTCATCTTGAAGGTAGCTAAACGCTTTTTCAAAACTCCAAGGCAGTTTGTAAGGTCTTTGTGATACCAGTGCATCAAAGACATCAGCAATGGCAACAATGCGTCCATAGATAGAAATTTCTTCCCCTTTTTTACCGTTAGGATAGCCTTTGCCGTTATATTTTTCGTGGTGTTCGTAGGAGATGAGCGCTGCGGTTTGTAAGTAGGTGTCTTCAGGGTCAAGCAAGAGGTTGTAGCCTATGGTTGCGTGTGATTGCATGAGGGCAAACTCATCATCATCCAGTTTTCCAGGTTTGAGTATGATGCGATCGGGGATTCCAATTTTTCCCGCATCGTGCATGGGTGCGGTGAGTTCGAGTTTGTGAACTTCGTCTTCACTTAGCCCATAATGCGTTCCCAAAAGAGCACTGTAAAGACCTACCCGTTTGGTGTGTTTGGAGGTTTCTTGGTCTTTAAACTCCGCAGCAGAGGCTAATTTGTGAATAATTTTAGCTTGTGTTGAGCGAATTTTGTCGTAAAGAATGGCATTTTCAATGGCGGAGGCAGCGTAGTTGGAAATTAACAACAGCAGTTCAGCATCGATGTTTGTAAAAACAGAATTTTTTTTGTTTAGGGCTTGAAAAACGCCGATGGTGTTTTCGTGATTATCTAACAAAGGAACGGCTAAAATGCTCTGAGTAAGGTAGCCCGTTGCCTTATCGACTTCTGGATTGAAACGGTAGTCATTATAGGCATCAACAACGATTTGCGTCTCTTTCGAGAGTGCCGCATAACCCGCTACACCTTTACGTGCCGTGATACGTAGTGGCTCAATTTCATGCGCTACTTTTGACCAAAGCTCATCGCTAAAGCGATCGTACACAAAGATAGAACAACGATCTGCACCCAAAATTTCACGTGCAAAATCCGCCATAGACTCCAAAACACTGTTGAGTGTTTTGGTTTTGTTAATTACTTTTCCAAAGTCTAGCAATACACTCAATTTATGTTCTGCAGAATTCATAAGGACTCTTTGTGTAAATGTCTAAAATTATAACGCGTATAAACTTAAGCCATATCTATTTCTATCATTTTACCATTGAGAATCTGTGCAAACTCAACACCATAGTTATAGCATGCTTGAAGTTCGATTGTGTTAGGAATAAGTTTAATTTTCAGGGGCTCAAGGGGAGGGACTTTTAGCTTTAAGGATTTTAGCCGAGAAAGAATATGTTCGACCGCTTCACCACTCCAACCATACGACCCAAACGCGCCTGCGCATTTCCCTGTTTTTTCTAAAAACATCAAGCATGAGAGCAAATCCCACACAGGCTTGGGCGCGTCAGCGTTGATGGTGGGCGAGCCGATTAAGAAGCCATCACTCTCTTCTAAAATCTTAATCATATTGGGCTCTTCGATGGAGGCTAAATCATACATATTGGTGATGATACCCTCCACGCTTTCACTCCCTTCCATGATGGACTGAGCCATCTCTTGAGTGTTTTTATAACTGGTGAGGTAAAAAATGGAGAGAATTTTTTGCCCACTTTGCTTTTGTTTGTGACTCCATTGTGTGTATAATTGTATGTAGTATTGTGGGTTTTCTCGTAAGATAGGACCATGCAAAGGGGCAATAAGCCCAATATCAAAGCGTTCATAGAGTTTCAAAGCTTGGCGGACATAGTTTTGAAACGGTCGCATGATGTGGTCATAGTAATACGTAAAAGCGTATGAAAAATCACCCACTTTGTCATTGAACAGACGCTTATCGTAGTAGTGTGAGCCAAAAACATCGCCACTAAACAGTAGTTTATCTTCGTGTACATAAGAACTCATGGTTTCTGGCCAATGCAGATACGGTGTGGTTAGAAAAGAGATGGTTTTATCGCCTAGTTTGAGTTGTTTATTTGTCCAAATGGTCTCAAAGTTGATCTCTTCAGTGTTGGTGAGCGCTTTGAGCATCATCGTGGCTTGGGGTGAGATAAGCACTTTGGCGTGTGGTGCTCTTCGGATAAGCTCAGGTAAAGCACCTGAGTGGTCAGGTTCTATGTGATGGATGATGACGTATTTGATCTCTTCATACGAACACAAAGCGTCTACGTGGTGAAAGAAATCGTCTTGAAACTCTTTTTTGACCGTATCGACGATGATGACACCCTCGTCAGTTTTGATAAGATAGGCATTGTAACTTGAGCCATTCGCGGTTTTCATGACAATGTCAAAGGTACGAATATCGGGGTCAAAGACACCTATAAAATAGATATCCTTAGCTAAAAGAATGGGAAGAGGGTGCATGTAAAAACCTTTGCATCCAAAGAGGTGGTTGAACGTTTTTGAGCTTTAGCAAATGTTCCAGATAGGCATCAATACGTTCTGTTTCATTTTCTGTTTTCAAAACAAAAATCCCAGAACTTTTGACCATCATCACCGCTTTAGGTCCAATATGTGAAGCACACAGGAGGTTGGCATCTTCGAGGCATTTGATTTTGTAGGCAAGTTTATCGCCTTCTTCGCTTATTTGTGAAGAGGCATCTAGCGTTTTAACAAACACAAACGCATCATCACGTAGTTCGTACATGTAAAAACATTTACACCACCCAAAATGGTCGTTGATGTGAACCCCATCGGTTGATGCAAATGCTATTTTCATAAAATTATCCTGCTACCGCAACGCCTGCTTGACGCGTAGCAATCGAGATAGCTTCACGGAAAGGCTTAGGCGAAACACTTGGAAACATAATGCCATTTTTTTTATGCTCACGAATGGCATACAGTCCACTCTCATGCCCTTTGACAAAATGCGCTTCAAACTCAGCCGTATAAGGCATATCCCACACGATAGCCCCTTCTGTTGGGCAGGCATCAGAGCATTTTGGCATGGTTGAGTCCGCACACTCGATGCACTTTTCAGGTTTGACATACGTAGTATCGCCGTTGACTGGCGAATCGGACGCACTTACGATTGCAGTGGCTGGGCACTCGTCGATGCAACTGTCACAGTTGATACACAAATCTGTAATTTTGACTGCCATTGTTTATCCTTTGGGGAAAGAGTTTACATGGTAAGATGCAAGAGGTGTTCCGTGGGGTTTTTATAGGCAAAAGTTCTCTATATTTGAGTAGAATTATCGGTTTATTTCTTTAACATGTAAAGATTTTTATTTTCCAACTTTACAACGGAATACCTCTTGCAACGCCATCATTATGATAAACAAAAAACTCATCAAGGATTTGTTAAACGAGAGTGCTTGTTCTCATAACAAAGACAAAAAAAGTAGCTGTGACAAACCAAAACCGGGGGCAACGAGCGGAGGGTGTGCTTACGAGGGGGCGCAAATAGCACTCTTTCCTTATGCTGATGCGGTACATTTGGTACATGGGCCTGACACGTGTTTGGGGGCTTCATGGGAGACACGGGCTACTTTGACAAGCTGGGAAGGTGAAAACAACACACCACTAGGCTATTGTACGAATGTCACGACCAATGACATTATCTTTGGTGGCGATAAAAAGCTTGCCGAGTCGATAGCGTATATCGTGGAGCGCAAAAAGCCTAAGGCGATTTTTGTGTATGAAACATGCGTGACTGCGATGATAGGGGACAACATCGACTTTACATGTAAAGAAGCTGGGAAACGTTTTGGCATACCCATCGTGCCTGTACACGCCCCTGGATTTGTGGGTGGAAAAAACTTAGGTTCACGCCTTGCAGGTGAAGCCGTCCTTGATGCTTTGGTGGGAACTCGTGAACCCAAAGAGATTCACCCTTATGGCATCAATCTTATCGGGGATTATAATGTCACGGGTGATATGTGGCAATATGTTCCTATCTTAGAGCGCATCGGGATTAAAGTTGTGGCTACACTCTCTGGAGATGGCAGAATCGAGCAGATACAACAAGCACACACCGCCAAACTCAATGTTATCGTCTGCGCCAAATCCCTTATCACGCTATGTCGAAAAATGCAAGAACGATACGACATCCCTTATGTCAGTGTTTCATTTTATGGCAAAAGAGATACTTCCAACGCTATTCGCTCCATCGTCAATGCCTTTGGGAATGAGGAGATGATGCAAAAAGCAGAAGTGATTATCGCTGAAGAAGAAGCCAAATTGGAAGCGAGGTTGCTTCCGTATCGTGAACTATTAAAAGATAAAAAAGCCATTTTAAATACAGGCGGCAACAAGTCGTGGTCGATAGCCTCAGCACTCCAAGACATCGGCATCGAAGTGGTAGCCACTTCCATTCGTAAAGCCACCGAAGAGGACATCGCCATCGCTAGAGAATATGTACCCATCTTGATGAGAGTCCCTGCCAATGAACAAGCCAAACTCATCGATGAGCACAACATCGACATCTTGCTAGCAGGTGGGCGAAGTCTTTACACGGCGTTGAAAAAAAGAGTGGCGTTTGTCGATGTCAATCAAGAAAAAAAGGTGAGTTACGGCGCATACGGTGGCTTAGAAAACTTGGCGATTGATGTGTGTGCCGCCCTTGCTAATCCTGTCTTCAAACTTGCTGGAAAGGAAGCCCCATGGGAGAATTAAAAGCCATAAAACCTTTACATGTAAACCCTTTGAAACTCTCTCAACCCATGGGAGCGACATTGGCGTTTTTGGGGATTAAAAACTGTATGCCTTTGATGCACGGTGCGCAAGGCTGTGCGTCGTTTACTAAGGTGCTTTTTACCAGACATTTCAACGATCCCATCGCCATTCAAACCACTGCCATCAACGACATCACCGCCGTCATCGATGGTGGAGAGTATTCTATCTCCGTGGCGATTGAAAACATTACCCAAAAAGTGAGCCCTGATTTGGTGGGGCTTTTTACCACGGGCTTGAGCGAAACCAAGGGCGATGACATCAAGGGGGCGAGTTTACTTTTGAAAGATAAACAAAAAATCGTTTACGTGCATACGCCTGATTTTGAGGGTGGTTTGGAAAGCGGTTGGGCTTTGAGCGTGCAAGGCATCATCGAACAACTCATCGAACAACTCATCGAGCCAAGCCTTACATGTAACAAAGACAAAGTCCTCCTCATCCCCAATGTCAACCTAAGCGCCATCGAAGTCGAAAAAATCAAAGAAGCCTTAGAACTTTTTGACTTTGAAGTTTACGCTTTGCCCGATTTGAGCGATTCACTCGATGGGCATTTGGGTGTGAAACAAGGCGCACTCAGCAGCGGAGGCATCAGCGTTGAAGCGATAAAAAAGCTAGGTGATGCTGGGCTTGTCATCACCGTTGGGCGTTCTGTGAAAAAGTGCGGTGAGCTTTTTTGTGAGAAAAATGCTAAAGCAACGCATCTTCATTTTGATAGCCTTGTGGGGCTTCAAGCGTGCGATGATTTTTACGGAAAATTGCTTACATGTAAAGGGTGGAGCAAACCTCCTTCTTCCATCCAGCGATGGCGAAAAAGGCTTCAAGACATCCTTTTAGATACGCATTTTGTTTTGGGAAAAGCAAAAGTCATCATCGCCGATGAACCTGACAATGCGTACGCCATCTCTACGGCATTAGGCGAAGTGGGCGCAAACGTTCACGCCATCATCGCCCAACGTAGTGACATCAGCGAAGCCTTTACATGTAAGGTTCAAATTGGGGATTTTGAAGATGTGGAAACACTTTTACCCTCGTTTGACGCCATCATCAGCAACTACCACGCCGAACGCTTAGCGCATCAGTACCATAAAACTGTACTCTTTAGAGGTTTCCCCAATTACGAGTCAGTAGGCATCGGGCTAAGACACAATGTGCTGTATGAGGGAAGTTGTTCTCTTTTGTGTGAGGTTGCAAATACGCTTGGGCATGTTTGAGGGTTAGGGTTTTGGGAATATTTATTGCTTGATTTTAGCAATAATACAAAGGCGATACAATGAATGTCAGTGCATACACTCAAACTGGGTACATACAATCCACAAACAAAACAACAGCAACTAAAGCCACTTCGGCTTATGAGAGTACAACTTCCACGCAAACACCACAAACCGATACAATAGAAGAGAAAAAAGAGCCTACAAAAGCAACTACAGAGGTTCAAACTGAAACTAAAGAGCGTTTAACGACAGAACAAGAGATACAAATTAAGCAACAAACAGCGCAGATTACGAGCGAAACAGAAAAAAGCTCACTTGCAACGGCAATACAAGAGAGTTCGCAACCGCAAGCCATGGGAAGAATGGCGCAGATGGAAGAGAAATATAAAGATATCTACACGCCTATGCCTGAAAAGTTTTCTCAAGAGATAGAGGATTTGCAAACCAAGCTGATACGAGAGCGGTATCCTGATTATCTTACGTTTGATGAATTTGCCGAAAAATATTTAGTACCGATTGAAAGCCCGACTCCAGAAGCCGAGGCAAAAGCAAAAGCTCTGCAAGACGCAAAGATGGCAGAATCCATAAGAACAGAAGGACCGAACCAATACAACGGTGGTGTGCCGTATGTTAGAGATGAGGAGCGAGACGCGTTCATAGCCTCCATCATGAGACAGTACCCAAATAACACGCAAGATAAATACTTTAGCAATCTCACAAATTCACCCCAAAGAGCAAGAGCCTATAATGCCGCTGTTTATGAGGGCTTGGAGGCTGGTGAGAGCTTGGTTGATGCATCTGCAAAGGCTGGACAAGTACAAAATACCTACATCGATAATACCGAAATGTTCGACGAGCAGTTTAGTCGCTCAAGAAAGTTTTTCCATGAGTATTATGATGAGGTTGACAAAAGAGCCGAAGAAGAGCGACAAAACACTCTAAAAGACCCACTTCCTGATCAAAATCCAACCAAATATAACGGGACAGTTCTTGATCTAAGGGAGTATGGATTTGATAGAGAGATAACAACATTGGTGTTATTAAAAAGCAATAACGCCATGGTCGCTTCCATCCAAGAGCAAATCAAGTTTTTTGATTTTATACTCAAAAATCAAGACATTGTACAAGGTAAATACGAGGAATTGGATGAAAAGTATAAGCAACAAAATGGTTTTGATGAGACGATTATAACACCAGTCAAAAAAGATCTTCCGATTGCGCAAAGAGCTTTAGAGGTGTTTAGCAAATATGAGATTTTTGACAACTGATAGATAAGCCTTTTTTAGAGGTTTGTAAATTCAAATGATATCATTAGGATAGTGGATGAATCCCCTTGAAACCATTTTAAAGAAGCAAAAAGTGCTCATCATCGATGGTGCTTTTGGCACAGAGTTGGAACGCAAAGGCTACGACATCAACGACACATTGTGGTCAGCTAAATTTTTAATGCAAAACCCTGAAGCCATCGGTGAAGTGCATAAAGATTATCTTGAGGCGGGTTCGGATTGCGTAACGACGGCGAGTTATCAAGCGAGTTTTGAGGGCTTTATGAAACGAGGACTCAGCGAGCAAGAAGCCAAAGCACTTATCCAGTCTTCCATTAAAATCGCTCAAAATGTGCGAGATACTTTTTGGGCAGATGAAAAAAATCGCCTCAAAAGACAAAAGCCTTTAGTCGCAGCTTCGGTGGGTCCTTATGGTGCTTATCTAGCCGATGGTTCTGAGTTTAAGGGTGATTATGGGCTGAGTATGGAAGAGCTCATCGCTTTTCATCGCAAACGAATGCAAACGCTTATTGAGGCAAAGCCTGATGTGTTGGCGTGTGAAACGATTCCTTGTTTGGTTGAGGCTCAAGCATTGTGTAAACTTTTAGAGGAGTTTCAAGACACGTATGCGTGGATGAGTTTTAGTGCACGAGATGGAAAGCATATCAACAGCGGTGAGAGTGCGAAAGAGTGCGCACAGTTTTTGGAGACACAAAAACAAATCGTCGCCATCGGCATCAACTGTACAGCCCCACAACACATCGAATCGCTCATCGGTGAAATCAAAGCCGTTTCCAACAAACCCATCATCGTCTATCCCAACGGTGGCTCAACTTACAACGCACTGACGAAAACGTGGGATGGTCTTTCAAAAAGCACAACGTATGGGAAAATGGCACTTTCATGGTACGAAAAGGGTGCTCGCATCATCGGAGGATGCTGTCAAACTACTCCCGAAGACATAGCACAAATTGGAAAATGGGTAAGAGGCTAAAGACATTTTACATGTAAAAGGCTACGACTGTTTAAAGGTACTTCCTGCGATGGCGATGACAATGAGAAGGATGGCAATCCACTGATGCACTAAAAGTTCTTCACCTAAAATAATCCAACCGCACAACGCCGCGATGATGGGAGATGCACTCACGATGATGCTAAAAAGATGTGTAGGTAAACGTTTGAGTGCCATCATCTCCAAAGGAAAAGGAAGAGCACTGGAGAACAAAGCGACCAAAAATCCACTGAGTAAAACCGAAGGAGAGAGCAAGGTACTTCCTGCTTCTGCGATGCCAAAAGGCATAGAAATACACGAGGCGATGACAAGTCCTAGTGCAACGGTATGTAGGGTTGAATGGGTGGAGAGTTTTTTCCCAACCAAAATGTAACATGCCCACGATACCGCTGCCCCTATAGCAAAAGCAATCCCCAGACCATCTAATGCCGTTTCATGTGTTGTTAAGGGTAAAAATAGGACAAGTCCACCTAAAGCGAGTACAAACCAAATAAAATCAATCACACGTTTTGCACTTGCTAGTACCACTGCTAAAGGTCCTAGAATTTCGATAGCAATAGCGATGCCAATAGGAATGCGTGCAAAGGCTTGATAGATGAGAAGATTCATAATGCCTAAGATAATGCCATACAGTACGACTATTTTTAGATTGTGAGGTTTTGAAGTTTTTATCCAAACGTGAGAGATGAGCATTAAAAGGAGTGCTGCAAATCCTATTCGCAAGGTGGTCATACCTGCGGCTCCCACGATGGGGAAAAGATTTTTAGCAAATGCCGCACCTGCATTGACGCTGATGATGGATGTTGTAATGGCGATGATGCCTAAGCTTGTTTGTTGAGGTGTTTGTAGGTTGTTCATGGTTGAAAAGTATACCTTTTGAATGCGATGAATTGCCTTAATGTCTCTGCTGCGTACGTTACATGTAAGAAAAAATCTTTTTAATAATCGTGTGGAATTCCTTTTACATGTAACATAAAATGTTCTCGGTTGTCGATGTCCTCAAGCCAGCCGTAATTGGCATCAGCCTTATCGTCTAGCTCTTTAATGTAAGGTTTGATATCCAAAAGGGGTGTGCCATCAAAGACATCAAGTCCTGAAACATGGATGCGGTTGTCGATAACATTGATAAGTCTGACGATACTAAGACCAATAGGGTTGGGGCGCAAAGGGGAGCGTGATGCAAAAAGCCCTAGCTCTTTGTCTTTCAGCCATGGTGGGGTGAAACGCATTTTTGGTTTTTCTGTGAGCTGGTCGATGTAAAAGAGTAGATAGATGTATTTAAAACGAAGCAGTTCTTTAAGCCCTTCTTGAAATTCAGGCAAAAGGTCAATATAAAACTCACCCACATCGTTTGTGACAGGCTGATAGGGTGCATTATTCGTATAGGGAGTATGAATCGTACCAATAGGCTCAAGTGTAATCATCCATTATCCTCGTATTATTTTTTAGCAGTTTATCTTATGTGACTTAATATTGGGTGAATTTCTAAAAAACTGGTTTATTTGGTGGAGAGAACGATGGCATTATCCCAATGAAGTTTTTTAAGCATAATATCGCTAATAATCGTAAGATAATGCGCAGCAACGCAGTCTTGTTCATGAATGCTCTCAAAGCGTTCTTTGGCTTTTTCATACTCCATTGCTTCAAAAAAACGTAATGCTTCTTCAAAGCATTTGATATTTTTGTCATTATAATCCCTTGCAAGGGGCTGGTAAACGTTCAGTGCTTGGGTGCGTCCGACAACTTTGATGGTACCAATGTGACGAAATACACCATCTTTAACGTTCTCATAGGTGGTTTGTGAAACAAGAATATCGGTTCCAAAAACTTTATTGACACCTTCAAGACGTGCTGCTAAATTTCCAGCGTCTCCTATAAAAGAGTAGTCAAAATGTTTGGCTGAACCCAAATTGCCAACAATGACTTTACCTGTATGTATGCCAATGCGTGTATGCAGTGTCACACCGTACGTCTTTTTAAAATGAGGATTGAGTGTTTTGAGTGCTTCTTGACATGCCAAAGCAGCTTTAACTGCCAATGTTTCATGTTGAGGGGTGTCCACGGGGGCATTCCAAAAAGCAATGATAGCATCGCCTTCATATTTGTCAATCGTACCATCATGCTCTAAAATCAGGGTACTAAGCCTTTCAAGATACTCATGCAACATCTCAATTAAACGCTCAGGCTCAAGAATTTCTGAGAGGCTTGTAAATCCTTCAATGTCTGAAAAGAAGATGCTAAGCACGCGACTCTCACCACCAAGTTTGAGCTGTTCAGGGTGTTCTAGCAGTTTATCAACAATGCTCGGGCTGACATAGTGCGAAAAAGCTTTTTTTAGATAGCGTTTTTGCCTCCCTTCCAACAGAAATCCTAAAATACCGCAGATGAGGACAATGCTCCACAAATGACTTAACAGTAATGTTACATGTAACCATATGCCATAATAATAAAAAAGATACCCCATCCCCACAACACAAAGAGGAAGTACGATTAAAGGAACTATAAAATGCCACCATTGATTTGCTGTATACATTAATCCTACTGTGAAGGCTCCAAAGAGCAACATCAACAAAAACTCATACCCAAAATGAAGCGAAGAGATGAAGGTATTGGTCATCAAATTATTAAAAATGGTTGCTTGAATATCTACCCCCGCGTGATTTTGTGATAACGGTGAAACCCGTTGGTCAAACAAACCTGAAGCAGATAAACCTACAAAAATAATTTTATCGTGAAGGGCATGGGTTAAAACCGTTGGTTCTGTACCATTTTCTAATGCAATCCATGACTGAATAATCGATGCGGCACTGTACGTTTGGTAAGAAAACGGTGCATTAAAATAGCGCACAATGTGTTCATGTTCAAAAGGTATGCTATGCGTTGGATAGAGCATTTGAAACGTTGCCAGAGCCAAAGAAGGAAGCGTGAGTGTAGTGTACGTGTGGCAGAGTTTTGCTTTTCGAATCACCCCATCACTATCAGGATACGCATTAACCACACCCAACGTTGTAAAGGCGTGGGTTAAGGCTTCAACAGGGAAAAGGGCATTGGAATAAGATGTGGATGAGGTGCAATTTTGAGTGAGTGGCTGAATGAATGTTTTGGGGTGTTGTGTTTGCTTGGATGTGTCATGATTTAAGACAATCGCACCAACGCTTAAACTCTCTTTTAAGGCATCCGCAAAAGCTTGGTCATCGGATTTTGTGTAAAGGGATGTCTCAGAAAAAAGCATATCAAACACAATGGCTTTTGCCCCACTCTCTTTAGCAAATGCTGTTAAAACACCATACATTTCACGAGGCCATGGCCAACCTATGCCTTGTTCTTTTTGCATCCACTCAAGACTCGGTTGGTCGATGGAAATCAATACAATGGATGGATCGGGTGTGTGAAAGGATGAGAGGGCTTGCACCCTCCAATCGTATAGAATGTATTCGATTTTAGTGAGAATACCAAGGCGGTAAATGCCAAGGGATAAGAACAATGTTCCAACAAAAACAACGGTATAATAAAAAAGACGTTTAGCCATTTTTTAGTAAACGTTGAAACCGACTGGTTCGCGAAGGAGTTATCTCTGTATTTGATGGCTTGAGCAAAGGCATGATGGCTTCGATTCTCTGCGTTGCTTTAGGATGGGTTGAACCAAAGCCTCTGGTATCTTCTTGTAAAGCGGTGTTCATCTTTTGAAGCATATGAACAATGGCTGTATCCACGTAGCCTGTTTGACGAATGATGTCAATCGCATACGCATCAGCGGCTAGTTCATACTCCCTAGAATAACCATTAACAACCATCGTGTTGATAATATCGTTGATAGAGCCTTCAAACGATTGTGTCAGGGTTGCTAACTCTTTAGCACCGTAGTGCTTAACCGCTTCCGTACCAAGCAGTGTAGCAACAGATGTCCATCGACTGTCTTTAATGGAATTAATCCCATGTTGAAGTTGAACATGTGCAATTTCATGGGCTAAAACAGCGGCAAGCTCGTCTTCATTAGCGCACATCTTTAAAATGCCACGACTGATAAAAATAAATCCACTCGGTGTTGCAAAAGCATTGATTTCATCACTATTAATGAGTGCGAAATGGTATCCATTAAATGTTTCTGGCTGCTTTGAGTTTAGCACAAGTAATTGACCAACGGTATTGACATAGGCATTGAGATCTTTTGAAGTATAAAGCATGTATTTTCCAAGAACGGATGCCGCAACAGAGCGACCAAGATAATACTCTTGTTCAGGAGTAATGTCTTCAGCAGCATTATGGATTTTTGTTCCGACATTGACAGCTGTTTGTAGATGTTTGGTATTAAAACCACCTATATTCATCTCAGGAATAGTAACTTGGTTACAACCTGTTAAAAGAAGAGCACACAAGAGAGATGTGCATAGAATGTGTTTCATCATACTCTCCTATAAATTTAAGTTGCCAGCTTTGGCAAAGGTACTCACGTTTTTAGATGTGATAGGAGGATTTTTTTCTATCAAATCAACGGATGAAAAATTAAGTGTTGTATGCTGTTTTTTATATTCCGACTCAACTTCTTTATTAAAACCTTTTCCAGCCATAAGGACTTCGCTTTGTGAAACAGAACTGTTTGATAGTTTGGAACTGTTTTGTAAAACGATTGTTTTTGTAGTAAGTGCTGATTCGTGCACCCAACCCAAAGTGCCATTTTTAAGTGCTTTAACATTTTTCCACCCGTTTTCACTGCTGCTGAGTTCGACTTGTTCAGCATAGGAAAGTGTACTGAGGGATGGAGCTGTAAAGGAAGGCTTTGTTCGTAAAAGTGTTTGTTTGACTTGAACACTCAATACGTCAGCACAGACAAGTAGGGGGAAGAACAAAAGCGTTGCAAATAGTTTTTTGCGGTGTAACATGAATGCACTCCTTTTTATGCAGGTTTATTAGCAAAAGGCGGTGTTATGATTGCTTTTTTATAACTTCAATCTGAGGTTTTTTCTCTTGTAAAAATTTTAATTCAATCGTACCATAATTTTGACACTTTTTTCTACGGAACACTTCTTGTAAAGAGAGTAACAACATAAAGTTAAAGGGGGATAAAACGATGCTCAAGGTAGCTTTTTTTACCAATGATTTGAAAAACATTGATGCACACTTTGGTTCAGCACCGCAATTTGCCGTGTATGACGTTGACGCGGAAGGTTTTAACCTTTTTGAAGTGGTTCCAACGGGCGAAGAGCGCACTGATGGACGGGTTGAGATGCTTCAAGACTCAAGCATCGACATTGTGTATTGTACCGAGATTGGACCTGCTGCTGCGGCTAAAGTGGTCAATAGCAAGATTTTTCCTATCAAATACAAAGAGGTTGTGAGTATCGAAACAGAGCTTAATAAACTCTCTTCAATGATGGCGACCAACCCACCTCCTTTTATCAAGAAAATTTTAGAAGCAAGGGCATAAGCGATGAATGAGCTAGAAAAACTGTTTATCGAAACACTTATCTCTCAGCTACGAGCACAGGACCAGTTTGGTACATGGGCAAAAAAAAGCGATGAAGAGCTTTTGAGTGAAAAGTATGTCAAAAGCAAAGAAGATATGAAAAATATCCCTATCATCGCGGACATTGATGAGATGCAAATCAAAGATATTCGCCTCATTTTCCAATCCATCGCGTTGGCGTTTGAACTGAAAACGGGTGTGATGTGTTCGGTGGTGATGGAGATGAGTCATGAGGGATTTGGACGTGCGGTTGTATTGGCAGAAAAGATTGTCATCACCAATAAATTTTTCAAAGATGCCCATCGTTACAGCTTTAGAACGTACGATGCGCTGGTCGGTGAGGGTGGCAAAATGCTTGAAAGTGCCCTTGAGATCTATCAAACATATCAAAAGTAGGAAAGAAACATGTCAAAAGTAGGAATTTTTTACGCGAGTGCGGGCGGCAATACCAAACTCATCGCCGATGCGCTTAAAGAGGCATTTGAAGTGGAAGAGGATGATTGTATCTTGATGGAAGATGATTTTGACAGTGTGGAGCAGTTTGAGGATTATGATGTTCTTTTTTTAGGCACTTCAACCTGGGGTCAAGGGGATGTTCACTTTTCATGGGTGGATGCTTTGTTTGAAATCAGCTCACAAAAAATCAGCTTCGAGGGTAAAACCATCGCTTTTTTTGGAGCAGGAGATGCCAAGACGCATGGAGAACATTTTTGCAGTGCATTAGGAAAGTTTTATCAGACCTTTTCCAAAACGGGTGCAAAAATCGTGGGCTTTGTCGACAAAGAAGGCTACACCTACGAAGCGTCATTGGCAGAGATGGGCGATAAGCTGTGTGGTTTAGCGATTGACAACATCAATGAACCTACTAAAACGGCAGAGCGCATTGAAAACTGGATAGAGCAGTTAAAAAACGAACTTTAGGAGTAAAAAATGCAAACGCTTGAAAACTTTTACAAACTTAAAAACGCCGAAGATTATTTTGATTTTTTTAGTGTGGCGTATGACAAACACATTGTTGAAGTGAAGCGTTTTCATATGATGAAAGAGTATGGAAGTTTGGTTAAAAAAGGCTTTGCCAACTTTACAGGGGATGAAAAATACCTGATGGACTTTTTTAAATTTGCTTTGATTAAGGTGTATGGTGATTATAAAAACGGTCATGCGCCTAGTGCGGCTGAAGTATGGGGCATGATAGAAGATGGTAAGGTTAAAGGATGTTTGGCCTGTGCAACATCGCAAGGAGGAAACTGTGCTTGTTGATCCAGAAACCAAACTCTATAACACCGTGAGTGCCAAACTCTCTGGCAAAGATGAGGAGAGAGCAAAATTTTTCATGGGGCAAAAAGTGAAGTTGCTTGAGGATATCAAGAACGATGGAACCTATCCGTACCTTGGTATCGGGGAAGTGATGATAGAAAAAGGCTCTATTGGGTATATCCGAGGGATGGGTGATTTTTTGCAAGTCATTCGGGTGTATGAGGTGCATTTTTTAGATGCTAAAGCGGTGGTGGAAGTCATTGGATGCAGAGAGCATGAACTTGAAGCGATGGAGCCGTATCGAGACTTGGAAGCAGAAGAGAGAGAATTTTTAGAAAATTATTACAAAAGTAAACAATCTTAAAAACCTAAAAAGGAGTGGTAATGGCGAAAGTTATTTTTATGCATTTTGATGAGAAAACCGATGGCATTTATGACGCTAAAATCGGCGAACCCATCGTTCGTTTGGCAAAAGAGAAGGGGATACCCATTCCTTTTGAGAGCAGTGATTATAGTAAGTGTTTGGTGAAAGTTGAGCATATCAGCGATGAAGAGCCAACAAGCTATATGGAAGATGAAGAGTTGGATGAGCTTGTGAAGCTTGGAGCCATTAGCCAAGAGGATGCAGATATCTGCCAACAATTTACCGTAAGCCCAAAAATTCGCATCGCTTCGATGATGATGGTCAAGGGTGATGTTTTAATCAAACCATTTAAAAAGTAAAGGATACAATATGACAACACGTGTAGAAATTATCAATGACTTTTTGGCGATTAACGTCAAACCAGGTGCAACCATTCAAGATGTGGTAGAAGCCAGCGGAAGTGCGCTTCCTTTTGGATGTCGTGATGGACAGTGTGGAACGTGCGCCGTTGAAATCGTGCAAGGTATGGAGTATCTCTCAGGCAAAACAGACAAAGAGCACAAAGTGTTAAAAGAGATTTGTTTTGGAACATGCACACCCAATACACGTCTTTCATGCCAAATGAAGATTGACAAGCCAAACGGCGTTGTCCGCATCAAATACTAGACTTCTTGCAAAACTGCAAGAAGTCTACTAAACCACCTTTCTATTTTGCCTGAGGCTAGCCTTTAGCCTCTTGGCATTTTTCCTTCATTTTCAGAAAACCCCTTTTTGATTGACTAAAAATTAATCAGTAGTTATGCCTAAAAAGTAAACCTATTGAGGCATAATTTACGCATGAGAAGTATCAACCTAGAATTTAAACAGAAGCAGAGTTTAAACCTCTCTTTGAAGCTTTGGCTCCCACTGTTACAGCTTCCACTGCAAGAACTCAGTTCTCATCTGGAAACGCTTTCCTATGAAAATCCTTTCTTAGAAGTGAAGCGTCCTTTTGAGCAAAACTTGGGTTCAAGTCATGGTATCGTGGAAGAGCTAGTCCTTGGCTCAGAATCGCTGCATGAAAAAATCATTGAACAGATTACTTCACCGTTGTTTCCCACACCCATCTCTCAAAAAGTCGCGCATGAAATTTTGTGTGACATCAATGAAGATGGCTATTTTGATGGCGACATTGACCAAATCGCTCTTACATGTCATGTCTATAAAGAGTACGTTGAGCGCATCCGTCAGCGTTTTTCAAAGTTAGAGCCTTATGGGGTAGGCTCACTGGATGTGCACGAATCCTTTGTCTTTCAACTCGATGCCATGAGTGATGATGTGGACGATGAGCTGTACAATCTCGTGCTTAAAATGATAGAGCAGATGGCAAAGGTCGATAAGTTCTCAAAACACGGACGTTTTGAAGAGGCAAAGGCTATTTTGAAAAAGTTTTCAAACCCTCCCGCTTTAGAGTACCAAGCTACCCCTAAACAAATCATTCCTGATTTTTACGTAGAAGTGGGAGAAGATATCACGCTTCGCATCAACCATGATTATTATCCTGACATCGTCATCACTGAGCCGTTTTCCAGTAAAAGTGAGAGCATCAAGGAAAAAATGAAAGAGGCGCGCGACATCGTCAATCTTTTGGAACTTCGCAAAACAACCTTGTATAAAATCGTCCTCATCATCGTCGAGCGTCAACTCTCCTTTTTTGTAGGAGGCGAGCTAAAACCCATGAATATGGCAGCCTTAGCCGATGAACTCTCTTTTGCAGAGTCCACCATCTCACGCGCAGTCTCAAACAAATACATCGAATCCAAACAAGGCATCTTCCCTTTAAAATCTTTTTTCACCAACGCCGTCGCTACCAAAGAGCTTTCAAGCTCTGAAATCAAAAACTTTATCAACACCCAAATCGAATACGAAGATAAAAGTGAGCCTTTAACGGATGATGAACTTTTAGAGCGCATCGAAAAACGCTTCAACATCAAGATGGTCAGACGCACCATCACCAAATACCGAAAACTCATGAATGTCGCCTCCTCCAAAGAGCGCAAAAAAATCTATAAGGTACAAGCATGATAACAGAACTCGAAAAAGTCAAACTAGAGCGTGAAGTGATGGTTTTTTTGCAACGTTACGCCAAAAACCGCTACTCAAAATACGTCATCGCACCCCATATTGCCGCGATGTCTTTGCAGATGAACCATCTTTATGAAGCGATGGGATTTAAAAACCGTGTTCAGATGGGCAAATACATGAAGTGCCATTTTCCCGAACTTTCTCACAAAAAACCCGTCGATAAGCTATGGAAAAAATTTATCTACGATTCCATCGGAAAAATCGCTCCGTATTGCTTTACATGTAAAGACCAAAACAACTGCTTCGCGTGTGAGTTGGCGGGGTGAAACCTTTACATGTAAGGCTATTTTTGTGTTTGCACAAAGGCTTTAAGTGCTTCATAATCTAAAGGTCTTGCGTACAAATAGCCTTGAAATCTATCGCATCCTAAGCTTTTCAGTTTTTCTTCTTGTGCTTTGGTTTCGACTCCCTCAGCCAAAATCGCCAAATCCAAATTTTTACCAATGGTAATAATGTTTTGAACCATTTTCTCAGCGGTAATATCTTCTAGCAAGGTATCGACAAAACTTTTATCGATTTTGAGTTCATCCACAGGGAGTTTTCGTAAAATGCTCAGCGAAGAATAGCCCGTACCAAAGTCATCCATTGAGATGTAAAGCCCCATGGCACGTATTTTTTGCAAGAGTGGCAAGAGATAGTCTATGTCTTCAATGAAGAGGCTCTCCGTAATTTCAAGGCATAAAACAAGGTTGCTTAAGCGTACGTTTTCAATTTCTCGTGTGAGTTTTTCTAAGAATGTGGCTTCCATAAATTGCTTGATAGAAATGTTGAGTGAGACTTGAAAAGAGGTACCCATCTCTTCTTGAAAGGTTTTCATCTCCTCTAAAGTACGCTTCATAATAAAATCACCCAGTTTTGGCATCAGTCCTGAAGCCTCAGCCACAGGGATGAATTTATCGGGTGGAACCAAACCTAGTTCTTCACTTTGCCATCGCACCAATGCTTCCACGCCATACAGTACTCCACGATGGTCCATCTGTGGCTGATAGACCATATAAAGTTCCTGCTTGTTTAAAGCTTGGCGCAAGGTTTGCTCCAAACTCACACGATTTAAATAGCCTTCTTGCATAGAAGAGGCGAAAAGGCGCACACTGTTTTTATGTTTTTTCGCCTCATACATCGCAATATCAGAAGCACGTAAAAGCATGTCTAAGGTGTTACCGTGTTCTGGATATTTGGCAATGCCAATGCTCGCTCCAATGACAAAATTGAACTGTTTAATGTGATAAGGTTTTGAAATTTCTTGCATCATTTTTTCGGCTTTTGCTAAGAGTTCATCGTCTTTTACAAGGTAGCTCAATACAATAAACTCATCGCCTCCTTGACGAATCACCACACTGTTTTCAGACGTTACATGTAAAATGCGTTTTGAACATTCAATCAGAACCAAATCACCAAAGTGGTGCCCAAAACTGTCATTGACATTTTTAAAATGGTCTAAATCCATATATAAAAGGCTAAACGGTGGAGCATTCTCATAAATCCAGTCGTTCATGCACTGCTGAAAATAGGCTCGATTGGGCAGTTTGGTCAGGGCATCATGGGTGGCTTGAAAAATGAGGTCGTTGCGTCGTTTGTTTTCTGCACTAGCAATCACTTTAAAGAGCAAAAAGAGGATGCTATGCATGAGAATAAAAATAACAATATAGCTCATAAACGTGTAAAAAAATTCATGAAGAATTTGGGTTTCATTGATTTGTGAGAGAATCCATAACTCGTATCTAGGGTCGTATTTGAGGGCAATTTGAATACACGCATTGGTTTCATGTTGAATTTTTGCGGTATAAATGTTTCCATTTGCTTTTAGCGTTTCAAGAGAAATACCATATTTTTCAGTAATGCCATCAAAAAGGGCTTTTAAAAAGCTCTCAGGCAGGGGCGTTTCATAGACCTCTTTGGGGGTTTGATGGTTAGAAGATTGAAACTGAACAAAGGCGTCACGTTCACGAATCAGCGTGACCTTATTGTAATCGCCTAAAGAGAGATTTTCGGTATAAATTTTAAAGGCACCCTCAATGCCAAGTCCTGCGGTCATCACACCTAAAATCTGCCCACTCTCATCATAAATGCTTTTACGAATAGGAATACCCCATCGCCCACTTCCTGCAATAAAATAGGTATTGCCTAAAATCATTTTCTCGCGTGCAAGTGTGTACTCAAACGAGTCTTTAGTAAGGGGATTTTGACGTAAATTGGGGAGTTTGGTTTTATCAAATTTGGTATTGACATAAAGATAGGTTCCATTCACATCTACAAAGCCAAATCCAACCACAGAGGGGTTTAAACGTAGCAAATCATCTAAAATGTGAGGGTCTTTTTCTTTAAGAATTTGCTTGCCTAAAACATCGAGCATCATCTCTTGCGATAAGAGTAAAGAGTGTGTTGCGTTACTGACGAGTTTAACCAGATTGCTTTGATTTGTAGCATATTTTTCGTCAATACTATGCCAAGTGTTGTAAGAAGCAATCCCTAAAAAAAGCGTCCCACTAAAAAGAATAATATAAAAAATTGTCCATATGTTTTTTTGAATAAGAGCCACAGTCTCTCCTTGCATTCCTCTGTCAATAATCTTAACATAAAATAGTCAATCGAAGCTATAAATAAGGTTGAAAACAAGAGAAGGAGCTAAACTTTTAACGTTTTCATGTAAATTATGTAAGCACTAAAGATGTCTTTCAAACAAAATAGATTATAATCACCACCTCATGTGGCATTTTGCTCAAGGTTTGAGCCGAACATAATGATGCACTTCATTTTTTGTTCACTTCAATGCCTCTAAAATTTTTGGAGGTCTTCTATGAAAAAATTTCTTTTATCGGTATTGGTGTTAGGTTCTCTTGGTTTACATGCAGGAGATTTGGATGTGTTTAAGGGACTAAGTGGTTCTTTAAATATCGCAGGGGGTACGGCGCATATTGACGCTGAAAAAGAGGCGATAAAAAATATCATGCAAGCGTATCCTGCTATTAGCATCACCATTGCAGGTGGTGGAAGTGGCGTGGGGATTAAACAAGTGAGCGAGGGGCTTATCGACATTGGCAATTCAGGTCGTGCGCCCAAAACGGATGAGATCGAGCGAGCTGGGCTTAAAAGTTTTGTCTTTGCCATCGATGGCATCGGCATCGCACTTAATCCAAAATCTCCCTTAAAAGAGCTTACTAGTGCTCAAATCGCCGATATTTTTAGCGGAAAAATCAAAACTTTTAAAGAACTAGGCGTTGAAGGTGGCGAAATCAACCTTTACATTCGTGATGCTTCGAGTGGTACGATGGAAGTGTTTGTTGAAAAAGGCATCAACAAAGGCAAGATTTCTGACACTGCTAAAGTCGTGGCTTCTAATGCGGCGATGAAAACAGTTTTGTCTAATGATAAAAACGGCATCGGATTTATCTCTTTGGGCGTGGCAGATGAGAGTGTAAAACTCGTATGTGTGGATGGTTTTTGTCCGACCACCAAAAGCGTGTTAAGCAACGAATATAAAATCTCACGAGGTCTTTATATGGTGACCAAAGGAGAGCCAAATCCTCTTGCTCGTGCATTTATCAATTACCTCAAAAGTGCCGATGGTGCGGCAATCGCACAAAAGCATGGCTTTATCGCATATAGAGACTAATGGGAACTTTTTTTAGACTGAGCGTTGTGGCATCAGCAGGTGTCACAAGTTCTTTGGTCTTTGCCATACTGGCTTTTTTGCTCTATTTTGCCTCCCCTTTGTTTCAAGCAGATCTTTTTTTTGATTTTTTTACGTTGAGATGGGATGAAAAAGCACACGCTTACGGACTCCTTCCAATGATACTGGGTACGTTGTATATCTCCCTTCTTGCCACTTTTTTAGCCACACTGATGAGCTTTTCATTGGCAAGTTTAATCGACTCATTTTTGCCCCAAAAAATCTCCCGTTTGCTTGAGTCTATCATCGTGTTACTGTGCGGTGTTCCAACGGTTTTGTATGCGTTTGGAGCACTTTTTCTCATCGTTCCCTTCATCAACGAATACATCGCAAGTGGCAAAGGGCTTTCCATCTTTTCAGCCTCGTTTGTGCTCAGTTTTGTCGTCCTTCCTACGATGAGCGTGATGTTTTTAAACGCTTTTCGCTCCTTGCCAAAAGCCTACAAAAACGCAGGTTTAAGTTTGGGTGCATCACCGCAAGAGCTCTTTTTTTGCATGGTTTTGCCCTTAGTAAAAGTGGAAATGATGGGTGCGGTTATCTTTGGGTTTGCAAGAGCGGTTGGCGATACGCTGATTGCTTTGATGCTAGCAGGCAATGCGCTCCATATACCTCACTCTTTGCTTGACTCAGCCCGCACTTTAACCGCTCACATAGCACTGATTAATGCCAACGATTATGAATCCATTGCCTTTAAAGCGATTTTTTTATCGGCATTGTTGTTATTTATCTTTACATGTAGCGTTGTTTTGTTGGTGCGTTTGATGCAAAAGAGGCGAAACAATGGCTAAATCTTCACAAACCATCCTCGTGGTATGCTTTTATCTTTTGGCATTAATCGCACTTTTATGTATGGCAATTTTCTTTGGCTTCATTATTTACAAAGGTGTGTCGGCTTTGAGCCTTAAACTCATTTTTGATGACACGCCTATGTGGGCTGCTTTGCTTTTGAAGGCTAGGGTGTTTGATGGTATCTTTAATGCCATTGTTGGCTCTTTTTTGGTGGTCTCTTTGGCGATGGTTTTTGCTTTGCCTTTGGGGTTTTTAACGGGCATTTATCTCTACCTTTATGCCTCAAAGAAAATGCGTAGTCTGCTTGGCTTTTTGTGCGATATTCTCTCCTCCATTCCCTCCATTGTGGTGGGTTTATTTGGCTTGTCGATTACCATTTTTTTGCATAAAAACCATTTCGCATCACTGTTTCCCTCTTTGATTGTCTCCGCACTTTCGTTAAGTGTTTTGGTCATCCCTTACATCATTAAGATGACGGATTTGGCGTTGATGGGGATTCCAAAACATTTGAGTGACATAGGCTTGAGACTAGGGGCGACACGCTTACAAAATCTTTTTCATGTTCAGCTACCTTTGGCGAGCAAAGAGATGTTAAGCGGCGTGATTTTAGCCATAGGCAGAGCCGTGGAAGATACGGCGGTTATCATGATGACGGGTGCGGTGGCGATGGCGGGTATTCCCTCCTCTTTGTTACAAAAATACGAAGCCTTACCTTTTTTCATCTACCACATTTCATCCGAATATGCCAACAAAGAGCAGTTAAATCAAGGCTTTGGCGCCGCTATCGTGCTTTTAGTCCTTTCACTTTCGCTTTTTTGGGTGGCGATTGTTTTACAAAAAATGATTTCAAAAAGGAGTGGCTTTGTCCCACGATAACGTTCACCTGAGTATCAAAAATCTTACTCTTTTTTGCGCTGAAAAAACAATTTTTAGCGAGGTTTCTCTTTTGATTGAACGCAACCAGATTAGTGCTATCACAGGACCAAGTGGCGTGGGAAAAAGCTCATTTTTGCAGATACTCAACCAAATGATTCGTGAAGAAAAAAGCTTACATGTAAAGGGTGAGGTACGCTTTTTTGATGCCCATAAAAGCGTTGATGTGTTAGCACTTCACGATAAAGAACTTCCGTTATTGCGCCAAAAAATTCTCTATGTTTCCCAACACCCTGACATCTTGCCCTTTTCGATTTTTGACAATATGGCGTTTGCCCTTCGCTTACAAGGCTTTTCCAAAGAGCTTATCGCTCAAAAAGTGCAACAAGCCCTAAAGCAAGTCCATCTGTGGGATGAAGTGTGTGAACGCTTACATGTAAAGGCACATCAACTCTCAGGCGGACAACAACAAAGGCTTATCTTAGCCCGTGCCTTGGCACTTTCCCCACAAATCTTACTTTTAGATGAACCCACGGCTTCTTTGAATGAAGAGCTATCACTTCACATAGAATCCTTACTCGCGGAGCTAAAAAAAGAGATAACCATCGTCATCGTCTCACATTTTAAAGAACAGGTTGCACGGATTGCCGATAGGGTCTTTGAGATTTAAAAAAATTCCCAAAGACACATAAAAGTACTATTTTTCTCCTTCTTTTGTGACCAAAACATGACGGTTAGCATGTTAAAATAACGATACGCTCGTTATTTTTCATAATGGCACAGTAGTTGAATTAATCTAGGAAGGTTATGGCTGATGTTTTTACCAATAAAATAGATAATCCATTAAGTTATCATATCGTTGAGAGTGAATTGGATGCCTTTTTAAAGAAACTTGATTTTAACGAGTACCGTGTTTATGATTCTTTATATTATTTTGAAGAAAGTGTGTTCTCAAGAATTGTTTTTGATTTGAATAATTGTAAATTACCCCACCATTTTACTTCCTACAAAGATGTATTACGAGAAAAAATCTTTTTGCATTTTGGCTTTGGAAATACTGATTTAGATGATGCAAACCCTTATTCGTGGATAGCTAAAGTAAAACGTTATTTTTAGCCATCTTTTCTAATGCATCGGACGGCTCAATTTTCTGAGTGTCTTAAACGTCGTGATGGCAAATGCCACAAGCGCTGGTCCTATAACAAATCCCCAAAATCCAAATGTCGCAAGTCCTCCGACGATGGCAAAGAAGATGATGAACTCATGCGTTCGCACTTCTCCTCCACTCATGGAGCGGTTGATAAAGTTTAAAATGACGAGTTTCACGATATTGTCGATGAAAAATGCCATCATCGCCCATGAATACACAGCGATAATAATGGCATTGATTGTGTTCCCTGCTAAGTATTCACCCAGTGCGATGGGAACCCACACTAAGGCTGTTCCAACAATCGGGATGACAGAGGTGATGCCTGCTAGAAAGCCTAAAAGTAAGGCATTGTAACCATCAAAAAAGGCGATGAAGAGCCCAAAAGCGAGTCCTTGTGTAAACATAACACCCAAAAGTGTGTAAAAAACGACGGCTATGGTTGTGCTCATCTCCCGTAAAAATTGTCGTTTGACCATTCTGCCCAACGGAACGATGGGCATAAAAAAGAGCAAAATAGGGCGAGCATAGAGGGTGAGGAAAAAGAAAAAGACGATGATCATCACCATTTCGCTTATCATCGACATAAAGGTTTTCAGTCCACTTCCCAGCCACTTGGTCGCAAAAGCGATAATCTCATCTTTGTGCATTTGGGTCAGAAGTACAAGTTTTTCAAATGGCTCTTGAAGCCACGCTAGATACTCTGGGAGCATGTCACTTTTTAGATTGAGCTGGTTGCCAAGCGTGCGAATGGTTTCGATAATACGAGTGGGGTGTTCAAAGAGTTGAAACAAAAAAAGACTCAAGGGTAGAAAAATCATCAATGAAAAAAGCAAGGTCACCACAGAAGCAGAGAGGATGTCAGAGGTTTTATGCAAAAATGCGTAACGCTCTAAAAATGCCCTAACATATCGGTGCAAAGGGGCAATCGCCATCGTCATCAACAAAGCGACACTAAAGCTTTTTAAAAAGGGTGCGAAAAGCCATAACAAAACGATAAACGCTCCAATACCCAAAGCCTTTAAAAATGTATGCTGTTTCATGTGAACCTTTTGTGGTGAGTTGGGAATGGCATAAGTCTGCTTATTGTAACACACTATGGTAAATGGTGCTTTACATGTAAAGAGCAAACAAACGGTTTTTGTACCGTTGATACGATTCGATACATCAAGTGCGTAGAAATAAAGGGACTTTGGAGTAAGCTTCGTGGCTTGAAGTAGCGGCACTGGTGGGTATTGTCATGAACTCTCGTGATTTTTTTGTGTTATAATTAATGCAAGCTTTGACGTAAAGGCACATAATGGCTTCTAAAAAAATTCTTTTAGGCGATAAAAGTGTTCGGGAACTGCTTCTAGAAACCCTTCACAGTAATTTGGAAAAAATTGTTGTCAATCTTAAAGATTTTACCGCAACACAAAACGCAGAAAGCCTGCATCAATACCGTGTTGCCATACGTATGACACGCTCGGTTTGCCGTGAATTTAGCGATTTTATGGAAGAAAAACGTCAAACACTTATGGTCAAAAAGCTCAAAGTCCTTCAACAAGAGACCAATGAGATGCGCGATATCGATGTTTTTTTAGAATCACTGGATACGTACAAACAGTTAGTTGCCCAAGAGGCTAGGGCGGCATTGGAAGCCTTAAATGAAACGTTGTGTGTGGAAAAAGCACGGTTATGGAAAGCGTTTGAAATCAAGTATGCTTCACCGTGTGCGCAAGAAAAAGTGTTGTTATGGTTTGAGCAACTCAAAAATGATGAAAAACTGTGCATGGCAAAGTCAAACGAAAAACTTTTTGATTATTCCCATGAAATTTTGAAAAAACGCCTGAAGAAAATAGCGAAAATATCTCGAAAATTGACCCTCGAAACACCCAATGATGTTTTTCATGCGTTGCGTTTGCATTACAAAAAATTGCGTTACACCTCAGACGCTTTAGGGCTTGATACTTTTTCAAAAAGTTTCAAAGCAATTCAAAATGCGTTTGGAAGGGTACAAGATAAAAATACGCAAATCGCTCACTTAAAAGACTACGAAGCAAAGCATGGAATGTGCTTGCATGAAGCCATTTCCCTTTTAGAAGAAGCGGTTAGTGTGGATAAGCAAGCATGTATTGAAAAATCAACTGTAGAGAAAATTGAAACCATACGTTTAGAGCTTGAAAAAATCTTTACATGTAAAGCTGTGTAAACGTGGCAGAGTTTCCCTACCTTTCTCACTATCCCGAGCATCTTAATCATCAAATTAAAACACTTATCGAAGAGGAAAAACTAGGGCGTTATCTGCTTGCTAAGTATCCTACAACGCATACAATCACCAGTGATAAAGCACTTTATGCCTATGCCATGGAGCTTAAAAGTCAGTTTTTACGCAAGGCTGAGCCTATCACTAAAGTGCTTTACGATGGAAAGATTAGTGACATTAACGATGCGCTTGGACTTCATCGCGTGAGCATTAAAAATCACGGTGGACGCTTACGCAGTAAAAGTGAAATTCGTGTGGCAAGCCTCTTTAAAGCAGTTCCCGAGCCTTTTTTAAAAATGATTGTCGTGCATGAATTGGCACATTTGAAAGAAAAACAACACAACAAAGCCTTCTACGCTTTATGTGAAGCAATGGAACCACGTTATCATCAGCTAGAGTTTGACGTGAGGGTTTATCTGACGCATTTGGATGTGGTTGGGAAGGTGTATTAGCCTTATATTATAATTATGATATAATTATTTTGCTATAAGAAAATAGCGTGAAAAAAAAGATAGTTTGGGATGAACAAAAGAGTCAACTTTTAAAAGAACAACGAGGTATATCGTTTGAAGATATGCTCAAAGCCATCGAAGAAGGCGGAGTTTTGAACATCTACAAGCATCCAAATACCGAAAAATACCCCAATCAAAAAATGGTAGAAGTTCTTTTTGAAAAATACGTTTGGGTCATCCCTTTTGTTGAAAATGAAGAAGAAATCTTTTTTAAAACCGCTTTTCCCAGTCGGAAAGCCACTAAGAAAATCAAGGAGTAAGCCATGAAAACAAAACAATTACATCCTCTTGATGCAGATGAACAAGCCTTGATGGAAAGCTTCGAGGCAGACGAATGGCAAGCCATGGATAAGACTGAACTCAAAGCAACCAAAGCTTTGCTTGAAAACTCTGCCAAAGAAACACGCCAACAACAACGCATGGAAAAAAAGCAAATCACCATTAAATTAGGCGTCGCTGACATTGAATTTGTCAAAGCAAAAGCCCAAGAAACAGGTATTTCCTATCAAAATATTATCAGTGCTTTGGTGCATAATTATACGGTGGGGAAAGTGAAATTGGAGATTTGAGTTTTTTACATGTAAAGATAAAATAGCTCTAAAAAAGGATTATGATGCCATTTAACCCAGAAGAATTTCAAAAATCAATTAATCAAGAATTAATCTTAGTAAAAGATAGAGTTAAAAATTTAATTGAAATAGATGTAAACCATCATGGCGAGGATGGTAGTTATAGAGAAGCCATCTTGAGAAATGTCATTAAACGATTTTTACCCAATAATATTTCCATTGGAACAGGATTTGTTGTTGCTAAAAAAAGTCAAAATTTTAAAAGAACTTCACAGATTGATATCATCTTGTATGACAATACTTATCCGTTGTTATTTCAAGAAGGTGATTTTATAATCACAACTCCAAAAAATGTAAAAGCTATTATTGAAGTAAAAACAACAATTAAAAATACTGATTTAAAAGAGATTATTGACAAAGCAAGAAAAAACTATGAGATTATTGTAAGTGGAAATAAAAAAATATTTAACGGTGTATTTGCGTTTAATTATGACAATCCTATCATTGTTGGAAGCAATGATAATTTATCATCAGCACTAAAGGACGCACTTGAAAGTAGTAAAGGAAAAATAAACCATATTTCGTTGGGTGATAAAATTTTTATAAAATACTGGCATAACGAAACAAAACCTAGCATTAAAAGAGAAAGCCCTAGTAATTGTTTTTTTAATATTTATCAATTAGAAGCACTGTCTTTTTCGTATTTTATATCCAATCTTATTGATAATATTGTCGATAAAACGATGAATGATAGATGGTGGTTTATGTTTCCTATTGGAGGTGAATATGGGAAAGAGGCACATGTGATTGGACAATGTCCTTTAGAGGCAGAAAGGACATTGTCATGAAACTCTCCCAACTCCCCATCTACATCATAGACGCTTTTACCGACACGCTTTTCAAAGGCAATCAAGCCGCCGTTGTGCCACTTCAAAGTTGGCTACCCGAATCCACAATGCAAAGCATCGCTTCTGAAAACAACCTTTCAGAGACAGCGTTTTTTGTACGAAATGATGCAGGTGTGTATGAAATCCGTTGGTTTTCACCACTGAAAGAAATCGACTTTTGCGGTCATGCGACTTTGGCGAGTGCGTATGTTATCTTTAACCATCTTGGTGAAAAAGGCATTATCACCTTTTGGGCAAAAGCGGTGGGTAATATCGAGGTTAATGAGTGTGAAAATGGACTCATCGAGATGAGTTTTCCAAACCGTGAGCCTGAACTTGTAGCTGATGCTCCTGAAGCTTTAAAAACGGGACTCTCCATTGTACCTTTGGAATTTCATAAAAATCAACAAGCTTACTTTGTAGTGTACAAAGACGAAGATGATGTCAAAAATGTCGTGCCAAACCTTGAAAAACTTAAAATGCTTGCACCGTTTGATGTAGTAGTGACTGCTCCAAGCGCTGAATATGACTTTGTTTCACGCTACTTTTGGCCCGCCAATGGCGGGGTGGAAGACCCCGTTACTGGTTCTATTCATGCAGGACTTGCTCCTTTTTGGGCGAAGCGTTTGGATAGAAAAGAGCTTGTAGCTTTACAAGCTTCACAGCGTTCTGGTGTACTTTACTGCCGTGTGAATGAGGCGAGTGTTTATGTTTCAGGGATGTGCGTAGCCTATTTGGACGGAAAAATCACCCTTCCATTCCAATAAACACTCTTTACATGTAAAGAGTGTTTATCAAGGATTTTTCTAGCAGACTCTCATAAGCAAATAGGTATAATACCGCTTTTAAAAAAAGTAGGAAATGTATGGCACGTTTAATCACGCTTGGGCTTTTTTCGGCTCTTTTTTTCAGCTCAACCTTTGTGCTCAACCGTTTTATGAGTTTGGAAGGTGGGCATTGGGTTTGGTCGGGCTTTTTGCGTTATGCGTTTATGATTGTGTTTTTACTCGTTATTTTAGTGTTGTTTCAAGGTGTGAAAAAAAGCAGAGCGGTTTTTGCGCTTTTTAGAGCGTATTGGCTTTTTTGGACGGTGGCGGGGAGTATTGGTTTTGGTGGATTTTATGCGTTGATGTGTTTTAGTGCGGATTATTCGCCCTCTTGGGTTATCGCGGCGACGTGGCAGTTTACGATTATTGCTTCGTTGTTTGTTTTGATGCTTTTTGGAAGACGTTTTCCCTCTCGTGTGTGGTTTTTTGCGCTTATGATCGTTATTGGCGTGGGCATAATCAATTTTTCTGGGGTAGAAAACTTCGAGTGGGGTGTTTTTTTAAAAGGGGCATTGCCTGTTTTGATTGCTGCTTTTTGTTACCCTTTTGGCAATCAACTGGTTTGGGAAGCCAAGCACGGACATCGCTATTTTCCCAAAATCGACTCACCGCTTTTGGACAATGCCTTTAACAAGGTCTTTTTACTCAGTCTTGGCTCACTCCCGTTTTGGTGCGTGTTGATAGCCTTCAACGCACCTTCATTCCCAGCGTCTTCACAGATACTAGGCACCGCACTCGTGGCGTTGCTCTCAGGCGTGGTTGCCACAAGCTTGTTTTTACGCGCGCGCAGTTTTGCAAAAAAACCCAGCGAAATTGCCGCTGTGGATGCCACGCAAGCCAGTGAAGTGATGTTCGCACTTTTGGGTGAAATGCTTTTCTTGGGAGCTTCTTTGCCAAGCACACAAGCGTGGCTTGGCATGAGTTTGGTTTTTGGTGGGCTTGGGTTATTTATCTTTTTTCAAGAGAGGCGATAAAATGAATGTTTTAAAATGGTTGTGTATCGTGTTTTTTGCTTTACATGTAAACGCAAAAAGTGCGTTTGAACTCACCCCTGAGATGTATGCTAACGTGATGGCAAAGAGTTTGGAGGGGAGTCTTCCTCAAAAATTTACATACAACAAACTGGAATTGCTTGTGACAAAGGTCTACCATGACAAACGTCAGGTCTATATTAATGCAACCACCACGCAGTATAAAGGCATCATGGAAGAGCTTAAAAAACATCGGTCTTTGCCTGAGGATGTGAAAAAACAGTGTCATGATTTTTCAAAGCTCTCTTTTGTCAATAAAGGCGTGGAGTACATCTTGCATGTAGAAGCAAAAAATGAAAAGCCTTTGGTAGTTATCTACGATAAAGAGGCGTGTTCACAGGGCTTCGACCCGCATCAAAAAATCTTTATCGGCGGGTACAATCGCTATGGCTTGGATAAAAATGGCTACACGCGTAAAGGGGTCAAACTTTAAAGAGAGGCTTTACATGTAAAGCCTCTTAGGGGCTTTAAGCATTGGCTTCTTTAAGAGCTGCTTCGACATACAATGCACGAAGTTTTTTAACCATCGGACCTGGTTTCCCACTCCCGATAGGCTTACCATCAATCTCGATAATTGGAAGAAGAAAAACCGTAGCACTTGCCATAAAGGCTTCATCGGCATTTAGGGCTTCTTCAAGGGTAAAAAGACGCTCTTCAACTTTGATGTTGTTTTCTTTGGTGTATTCAAGTAAAAGTTTTCTACGGATACTTGGTAAAATGGCATTGGAAAGCGGACGGGTGATGATGACACCATCTTTAATGATAAACGCCGCCGATGAAGTACCCTCTGTGACAAAACCATCTTCAACCATCCAGCCCTCAAAAGCACCTTTTTGATGCACTTCTTCTTTGGCTAAGACTTGACCCAAGAGTGAAATCGACTTGATGTCACGACGCTTCCAACGGATATCTGCGCAACTGACAACCTTAACACCTTGTTGTGCAAGAGGAGAGTTGATAATCTCTTTTTTAAAGGTAAACGCCATAAACGTTGTCGGGGTATTTTCAGGAAAATAAAACTCACGAGGTGCCACACCACGAGTGACTTGCATATAGATACCACCCTCAACGATGTCGTTTTTAGCGATTAACGTATCTAAAATCGTGATAATCTCCGCTTTGCAAAAAGGCGCTTTAAGCCCAATCTTGCTCATACTTCCATCAAAACGCTCAAAAAATGGCTCCTTGTCAATCACCTTCCCATTGATAACAGGTACCACTTCATAGATACCATCGCCAAAAAGATACCCACGGTCAAAAATAGAGACTTTCGCCTCTTCCTCTTTACAAAAATCACCGTTTAAAAACACAATACTGCTCATGCGAGACTCCATAAAAAAATATCTGAAATTGTATCAAAACAGAGCTTAGGCATGTGTGCAATAAGTGAGCAGCTTTGTTTTACAATAAGGATAATAATAAAAAATTGTCAGTAAATTGTCAAGAACAATAACCTTTTTAACTTTACAGATAGATTGTAAAATTACATCACCTTAAAATGTTAAAAAGGAGTTTTTATGGAATTCTTACGAAACTTAATACTGCTAGATGTCGTAATATTTGGAGGTTTAGCCCTGTTATTGAATTTATTTCAAAATTAGTTTACGTATCTTTTTAAGAAAACCTTCTCCTACTCTAATATAAGTTTTTACTCTTTACAAATAATATGCTAAATACTATGTATGTGTCTTTGTATTCATATTTTAAATCAAACCCATGAAGCTCTAAAATTTTATTTACAATATTTAAGCCTAATCCATGACCTTGTTGCTGATTTGGTTCTCTCGTAAAAGGTTGAAGGTAATATATTAAATCATTTGAAAGCTTATTTGCAATATTTTTTACATAAATTTTGTTATCTTCACTCCCTATTACAATAGGAAACTCTTTAGCATATTTCATTGCATTGTCAATTAAATTTTTAAGTGCCATGGTTAGATAGTAAAAATCTGCCTCGATAGTAAAATCATTTTCAACATCTACAATTACTTTTGTCTCGTCTTCGATAGAGAGCTTAGATAAAGATTCTAGTATTAAACTACTTACTTTAAACGTATTGGTTTTTAAAACTGCAAAATTTAGTTTCTCTCTTTGCAGTAGTGTATTTGTGAGTTTTTCTATATCATAAAAAACTGTATTTATATCTTTTAATACTTGATTATCATCTTTATTTTGAATTTTCTCAATCATAAATTTTCCCTTAGCAATAGGGGTTTTTAATTCGTGGCTTATGTTTCTTAACAACTCTTCTCTTGAACATATGATATCTGCTTGCTTCTCCAAATATGAATTTAGACTTTTCGTTATTTCGCTCAACTCGTTATTTTCTCCAATATCTACTTGTATAGTATTTTCACCATCTTTAAACAGATGCAAAACACCCTCATGAAGTCTATCAAGTTTATTTTTTATCTTTTTTATAAGCTTTGAAAAAATTACAAAACTTAACAAAAACAACACAACAAATAGGATAACTAACTCTAATTTTATAGTATCTAAAAACTTGTTTCTTACATTTTGAATTTGATCGAGTCTATCTTGCAGGTATTTTATCTCTTGCTCAAGCAATCTTTGTGTGTTTATATTTATTGCCTCAAATTTTTTGTTAAAAGCACTAAAATCACCGTTTCGATGAAGCGCTAAGTTGTATAATTCTTCTTTTATAAGTTTTTGCATAAAATCAAAATTTGTAAAAATCAAAACTAAATTCTTTTTTTCTTCTCCTGCTTCTGAATTATTTATAATTTCATTTTCTTGAACACTCAAATTTTCAAAAAGCTCATTTGCTTTTTTTATTCTCTCATTTACTATTTGTATTTTTTCAAAATCTGTTATGATATCAAGCACTATCCATCCATAAGAATTGTTAAATTCTTTTAATTTTTCCACTCTTATTAATTGCTCGTACTTATAGTTTTCTTGATTGTTCATGCTATTTAGATTATAAATCGTATAAAAAAACACTCCTATAATAAAAGCAACAATCATCAAAACCACAGAGAATGAGATAAGTAATCTTTTTCTAATTGTCATAAAAAAACTTATACCCAATGCCCCAAATGGATTTTATGTATTTGGGTTCTTTGGAACCATCGTCGATTTTATATCTAATATTACTTATATGTGTATCTATCGTTCTATTTTTAGTATCATATTTAAGGGATGTTTGATTTATTATGTCTTCTCTGGATATGACTTTATTGAGATTGTTTATAAACAATAAAAAAATTTCTTTTTCAATTTTGGTTAACTCTATTTCAATGCCATTTAAAAAAACTCTTGAGCTATTTATATCTATACTCAATTCTTGTATTTGAAGCAAATCTGCTTTATTGTATCTTTTCAAAGTGGATTCAATCCTAAGGACCAACTCCCTAGGTTCATACGGTTTTGAAAGATAATCATCCGTACCAAGTTCAAAGCCATATATTTTATTACCGATATCATCTCGTGCGGTTGATATGATAATGGGAATATCTTTAATTTGTTTTAATTTTTTAAACAAATCAAAACCATCCATATTGGGAAGACCTAAATCAAGTATAGCTATCGTAAAATAATCTGGATTTTCTCTAAAAAAAGCTAACGCATCTATTGGATTTGAAAAAGCACTGCACAGATAATTATAGTCTTCTAAGTACTCACTTATCAAGTTTTGTAAAACTAAGTCATCCTCAACCAATAATACTTTTTTCATATTTCACTTTTTATTTTATGATGTACTTTTTTTGCGATTTATTTTAACAAAAAAAATCTAAAGTCTTAATTGTCAAGAAAGTATCAAAAAACAATACATATTGAAATTGACATTAAATTGATATATTTACAAATCGCAAAAGTCAGTTTTAATAGCATAAAAAATTTAATATGGAGGCTTTATAAATTATCATGACAACTATGTATTATTTTATTTTAGCTTGCATTCTTGCTCTATTTTGGATTTTATTATCCGGCCATACCAGCATATTGTTGTTGACTCTTGGCTTAGTATCTGTGATTCTTGTTATCTGGATGGTGAGTCGCATGGATCGCAATGACAAAGCCCCAGTCCTTATGCTTTTCAATATAGAATTATTTTTCTATTTTGGTTGGCTAATCTGGCAGGTTATTATTTCCAATATTGATGTGGTGCGTCGCATCTGGGATCCCTCTTTGTCGATTAATCCAGCTTATCGTAAGATTAAAGTCAGCATCAATGACCCACTAATTAAGACTATTTATGCCAATTCAATAACCTTGACACCAGGTACAGTAACTATTGAAGTGGGTGAAGATTATTTTATTGTGCATGCACTCAATGCTATGGGGCTAGATGAGCTGGAAGAGGGTGAAATGGAAAAACGTCTTAAACGTCTGGAGAAAAGTCAATGATCGCTGCTGCTATAGTTGCCTTGCTAATTACACTTGCACTCACATTGATTCGTGCCTTTATGGGGCCGAGTATTTATGACCGAATACTTGCCGTCAATTCCTTTGGCACCAAGACAGTTTTATTTATTGTTGTTGGCGGGCACGCACTCGGTTGGTTTAGTTATGTTGATATCGCATTGATGTATGCGCTAGTTAACTTTATTGGAACCCTCGCGGTTATGCGTTTTTTTGAGCAATACAGCCCACATGGAGAACGATCATGATAATAATCGGATGGTTAAGTGATGTTTGCTTACTCCTAGGAGGTTTCTTAGTCCTAACGGGTGCAGTTGGGCTGTTAAGACTGCCTGATTTTTTTACCAGATTGCATGCAGCCAGTGTTACTGAAACGCTAGGAGCTGTTTTGTTGATTATTGGCATTATGCTAGATACTGGACTAATGCTAGATACTGCTAAGCTAATACTGCTAATCTGTGTTATGTTCATTGCCAACCCAACTATTACTCATGGCTTATGTCGTGCCGCTGCTCATGGTGGTATCAAACCAGCAATGGAAACTAAAAGTCCAATGCAAAACTCGACTCCTTCGGATTCTAAAAATATTTATGAAAATCAAATACAAACTGAAACGGGTGTTTCAGGGAAGGCGCCAAAGTGATCGCAAATCTTGAATTAGTGATTGATATTTGTTTGCTGGCATTTCTAATAATGATTGTTTTTGCATCCATCAAAATAACTGATTTGTTTGCTGTAACTATGCTTTTTGGTATTTTCAGCTTTGTTAGCGCCTTATTATTTCTTGACCTGGACGCAGTAGATGTCGCCTTTACTGAGGCTGCGGTTGGTGCTGGTTTTACCACAGTACTAATGCTATCTGCTTTGCGACTCACTACGCGGTTTGAGAATGTTAAGCACCGGCATTCACTATTGGGACTACCCATTGTAATACTTACTGGTGCAGCACTACTCTATGGTGTTGCTGATTTTCCCAATATGGGAGATGCCAATGCGCCCATACACCATCATCTTGCCCCTGATTTTATTCGGTTAACACAACAAAAGATTGATATTCCCAATATCGTCACTGCTGTGCTGGCAAGTTTTCGTGGTTATGATACTTTTGGTGAGACAGTGGTCATTTTTAGTGCAGGTGCCGCGGTATTGATGTTATTAGGAATGGGCCATGTGGAACGCAAGCAGGAACCGGAAAAAAACCTGATTCTATGGGTAGTCGTTAAACCTATGATAGCATTGATTCTGATTTTTGGCCTATACGTACAATTCCATGGCGATTTTGGCGCAGGTGGTGGCTTTCAAGCCGGTGTAATTTTTGCCAGTGGCTTTATACTTTATAGCTTGGTTTTTGGAGAAACTTATGCAAGAAAAGTTATTCCTGCCACTATTTTGCCAAGACTGTCCGCACTTGGTGTGTTAATTTATGGTGTGACTGGACTGATGAGTCTAATTTCCAATAAGCCTTTTCTTGACTATAACGCATTATCTTCCAATCCTGTTGGTGGTCAACATCTGGGCATACTACTGGTTGAAGCTGGTGTTGGGTTGGCGGTCTTTTCTACTATATTATTAATCTATTATTCTTTTTCTGGTCGCGAGGTTATTCATTATGAATGAAATATTAGGGCATTTTAATTACGGGATAGTAATTTTATTGATGATGATGGGATTATACATTGTAATTGCATCATCCAATCTGATTAAAAAACTCATTGGTATTTCTGTCTTTCAGGTATCGGTGTTCATTTTGTACATCACTTTTGGAAAGATAACGGGGGGTAATCCACCTATCATCGTTGACAACGTTGATGTCTATTCTAACCCTTTACCGCATGTACTCATTCTAACGGCTATTGTCGTTGGTGTTGCAACAACCTCTGTCGGTCTAGCACTAATTGTTCGCATCAGGGAAGCTTATGGAAGTACGGATGAAGATGATATCAATGATATAGATAAAAACGATAACTTTTATCTTAAAAACAGGAGTACTACTTGAATCTGATGACACATTTACCTGTTCTCATTGTTGTCGTACCCTTGCTATCAGCAGCGTTATGCGTATTATTTAATAATCGAAAAAGTGCCTGGCTAATCACCCTCTTAGCATCCTTTTTCTGCTTTTATGCTTCGATCAATCTAATACAAATAGTACAAGAAGTTGATGTAATCATATATTCAGTTGGTGGTTGGGAAGCGCCACTAGGAATTGAGCTTCGTATTGATGCATTAAATGCCTTGATGCTATTAGTTCTCTCTGGCTCTGCTGTGCTGGTCAGTATCTATGCGCTAAAAAGTGTTGAAAAAGAAATTCCCGTTCAAAATCAAGTGCTGTTTTATACTGCTCTATTGCTCGTGAAAGCAGGTCTTATTGGCATCTGTGTCACCGGCGATGCATTCAATATTTTCGTATTCTTGGAAATATCTTCAATTTCTACCTATGCCCTCATTAGCCTAGGGCATGACCGTCGTGCGCTACATGCTTCATACCAATACCTTATCATGGGAACAATTGGTGCCACCTTTATTTTGATTGGCATTGGCTTTATGTATGTAATGACTGGAACACTAAATATCCAAGATCTATCCCAACGCTTGCCAGTGGTTGCAGATACAAGTGCGATACGTGCTGCCTTTGCCTTTCTCACAATTGGTGTTGGAATAAAAGCGGCAATGCTACCGTTGCACCAGTGGCTACCTAATGCTTATGCCTATAGCCCATCTGTAGTTTCAACCTTCTTAGCAGCAACAGCAACCAAGGTGGCTATTTATGTATTGATTCGTTTTCAGCTGTCTTTGTTTGGTATCGAGTTTTCACTACTTCAAATGCCATTTAACAAAATCTTGATGATACTCGGCACAATCGGCATATTGGGCGGTTCAGTTTCTGCGATTTACCAAAGCAATGTCAAACGTATGCTAGCATACTCCAGCGTCGCTCAAATTGGCTATATTTTGCTTGCTATAGGGTTGGCTAGCGAACCTGGCTTTACTGCTGCATTGCTACACATCTTCAACCATGCCTTAATGAAGGGAACCTTATTTATGGCACTTGGACTTATTGCCTTCCGCTTTGCCAGTACAGAATTATCTGTAATGTCAGGTATTGGTAAGACCATGCCATTAACAATGGCTGCTTTTTTAATAGGCGGTTTGAGCCTCATAGGCGTGCCGGGAACAGCTGGATTCATTAGTAAATGGTACCTAGTTACTGCCTTGCTTGATGCATCTTTATGGCCATTGGCGCTAGTAATACTGATAGCTTCCGTTTTAACCCTAATTTATATAGGTCGAGTTATCGAAGTTGCTTATTTCCAACCTGCTCCTGAGGGAATAACCCAGCAAAAGGTACCCAAATCTATGCTAGTCGCTTTATGGATATTTGCCCTAAGCAATATTTATTTCGGTTTATACAGCGATATCAGTCTGGGCATATCATCACTCGCGGTTAATCAACTGATGGGGGTAACACCATGAGTATCGAACTACTTTATATTTTAATACTAATAATTCCACTAATAACAGCCGTTGGTGTGCTACTATGCCACAATAAACCTGATATTCGTGAAACTGTAACGATTATTGGTGGCATATCCTTACTCTTTGTGGTTGCCAATTTAGCACTTACCTACGACTTTAAAGAACCTGTAACGCTTACGCTATTAGAACCGTTTGCTGGCTTATCACTGGCACTACGACTTGAGCCTTTAGGTCTTGTATTTGCATTAGTAGCTGGTTTTCTATGGCCAGTAACTTCTCTTTATGCAATCGGCTATATGCGCGCACATCACGAACAAAACCAAACACGTTTTTACACCGCATTTGCCATCTCTATTTTTGCCACTATGGCGATAGCCCTATCGGCTAACCTATTAACACTGTTTCTAGCCTATGAGATGTTAACACTTTTCACTCTGCCTCTGGTTACTCATGCAGGTACCGATGCAGCACGTCGAGCTGGGTGGACTTATCTGGGCATCTTAATGACAACCTCAATTGGCTTTTTGCTACTGGCTATTATATGGACATGGTCACTCACAGGAACACTAGAATTCACTTCAGGCGGTATCCTTGCTGGAAAAGCTGAACCTGCCATACTAGGTGGCTTACTAGTATTGTTTGTTTTCGGTACAGGTAAAGCGGCTTTGATGCCATTTCATCGCTGGTTACCAGCAGCCATGGTAGCACCAACACCTGTTTCTGCGTTGCTTCACGCAGTAGCCGTGGTTAAAGCTGGTGTTTTTACCATTATGAAAGTTGCTGTTTATATTTTTGGTATTGACCTCATCGGCGAGCTTGATAGTGCCTACTGGCTCTCCATGCTAGCAGGTTTTACTATTATTAGTGCATCAATTATAGCGATGAATAAAGACAACCTAAAAGCAAGACTTGCGTATTCGACTATAAGCCAATTATCTTATATAATCCTAGCAGCCATGTTAGGAGTTGCAAGTGGTGTGATGGCAGGTAGTCTACATATTGCCATGCATGCCTTTGCTAAGATTACTCTATTTTTCTGTGCTGGTGCCATACTTGTCAGTGCGCATAAAACAAAAGTTTCTGAACTGGACGGTATTGGTCGCACTATGCCAATTACCATGCTTGCATTTTTACTAGCATCACTCTCTATCGTTGGCTTACCTCCACTTGGTGGCAGTTGGAGCAAATGGTTATTGTTACAAGCAACCATGGATGCACACAATATGGTGTTGTTGATGGTTTTATTAATAAGCTCATTATTAAACCTGTTTTACCTAGTGGGAATCCCGTTACGAGCATTTTTTGCCAAACCTGTTGATCCTAATTATAGTCTCGGCATTAAAGAAGCGCCAACATTTAGTCTGATTGCAATTTTAATCACCACAGCCGGATGCTTGGTATTCTTTTTCCTTGTCAATCCGGCATGGAACTTAGTGGAGCAAATACTACCATGAATAACATGAACAATAAAAAACACATCTTTGACAATCCAAAAAATGTAAAATTGCTGATAAGAAGCCTTTATGTCGGCTGTTTTATACTGTTCGCAATGGATTTAATCATACATCGACATACCTATCATCCATGGGAATCATTTACTGGTTTTTATGCCTTTTACGGTTTTCTATCCTGTGTTGTGCTTGTACTACTTGCGCGTGAATTACGTAAATTAGTTATGCGCGATGAAGATTATTATGATATTAAAGAGATGCCCGTTAGTGATCTTGAGATAGAAGGTACAAAAGAAAAAGAAAGAAGACACCTTGATGATAGGAGCAAAAGATAATGGCTGATTTGTTAATGATTTTACCATTTTTTATTGCAGCCATTCTAACACTTTTTACTCGTGGATTGTTACGTGCTGTCATTATGATTGGAACACCTATACTTGCTGCTTATGGTCTTTATAGTGTGGAGATTGGACATACTGTTACCGCTACACTAATGGGCTTTGAATTGACACCAATAAGGATAGATAAACTCTCCATGCTGTTTGGCTATCTGTTTTGTATTGCCTCATTATTAGGTAATATTTACGCCTTATATCATAAAGATACTATTCAACACTTTGCCGCTCAAGCGTATGCTGGTAGTGCTGTAGGTGCTATTTTCGCTGGTGATATGTTAACTTTATTTGTCTATTGGGAGTTAATGGCTCTCACATCATCCGTGTTAATTTTTGCTCGCCGAACAGATGCATCATTGCATGCTGGCATTCGCTATTTGGCAGTTCAGATTATTTCTGGTCTGTTACTATTAGCTGGTGTTGTTATTTATTATAAATCAGTTGGCAATCTTGACTTTAATTTTATTGGTCTAGATAGCCCTGGCGGTTGGCTATTCTTCATTGCCTTTGGTATCAAAAGTGCCTTCCCACTAGTTCACAACTGGCTTACCGATGCCTACCCAGAAGCAACTGTTAGTGGTACAGTATTTTTAAGTTCATTTACAACAAAAGTCGCTGTTTATGCGTTGGCTCGCTCATTTGCTGGTACTGAACTACTTATCTATATTGGTGCTGTGATGGCGTTCTTTCCCATCTACTATGCCGTTATAGAAAATGATTTGAGAAGAGTACTCACCTACAGCTTAATCAACCAGATAGGATTTATGGTCGTCGGTATTGGGATTGGTACTGATTTAGCTTTGAATGGTGCAGTAGGACATGCTTTTGCTGATGTAATCTTTAAGGGATTGTTGATGATGAGTATGGGAGCAGTGCTACATGCCACCGGTGAAATGCGTGGCTCAGAGTTAGGTGGTCTGTATAAACGAATGCCAAAAACAACCCTATTTTGCATCATCGGTGCTGCCTCGATATCAGCCTTTCCTTTGTTTAGTGGATTTGTCAGTAAATCTATGATTGTTAGTGCGGTACTTATGGAAGGGTACAATGGTGTTTGGCTCATACTCTTGTTTGCTGCTGCTGGAGTTTTCCATCATGCTGGTATAAAAATTCCATTTTTTGCTTTCTTTGCCCATGATTCTAAGCATAGTGAAACAGCAAAAGAAGCTCCGAACAATATGTTGTTTGCAATGGGGCTTAGTGCCGTGCTGTGTATTGCCATCGGTTGTTTTCCACAAACCTTTTATGCCATGATGCCATGGCCTATGGACTACACACCTTATGATACAACGCATGTGTTAACACAATTACAATTACTTTTCTTTTCAGCACTTGCCTTTACGTGGTTAAAGCTAGCTCATATTTATCCACCTGAACTAAAATCAGTAAATCTTGATGCCGAGTGGATATACCGTCGATTATTCCCTAAAGCAATTTATAGAATAGTCAATGTTTATACTATGTTTTATACTAAGCTTGAATTTAATGTAGGACAATTACTACAATCAGCTCAGGGGTCTGCTACCCAATTCTTTGGTGCTAAGGGCTTTTTATCCAATTTCCGCTCACTAGGAGGTATGGTCATGTGGATTGCAGTGATATTGTCTACATCACTGTTTTTATATTATTTATAAGTTTTTAAATGTGTAAATGCTCGAATTAAAATCGATGTCCCAAAAAAGGTGAATTAATTGAATAATAAAAAAATATTATTGATTGAAGATGATTTTAATTTGCAAAAACTTATTAATAAGTATTTAGAATGTTATGGCTATGAATGTAATGCCTATTCCAAACCTTTAGACGCACTAAAAGAGTTTGAAGAAAATCATTTAATGTACGCCATTGTTATATTAGATTTGGGACTTCCTCAAATAGATGGATTTGATCTTTTTAAGAAGTTAAAAAATATTAAAAACATTCCTATCGTAATCTCCACTGCAAGAGATGATATAGGAAATAAAATATATGGTTTTGAACTTGGTGCCGAGGATTACCTTTCTAAACCGTATGAGCCTAGAGAGTTAATCCTTAGAATGGATGCTATTTTAAAAAGATATAAAAATGATGAAGAGATACAAATCAATGATCTATTAATTGATCTCAATAAAAATAGAGTTTTTTTAAATCAAAATGAGATTGAGTTTACAAAAATTGAATTAGAAATATTTTTCACATTCATAAAAAACATAAACAAAGTTATCTCCAGAGAAGACATAATCAATCAAACTTCTTTAAAAGAGGATACAAAAAATAGAACAATTGACATGCATATAAGCAATATTCGCTTCAAAATCAATGATGGTTCCAAAGAACCAAAGTATATAAAATCGGTCTGGGGGATAGGTTATAAATTTATCCATGACAATTAAAAAGCGTTTATATTTCATTTTCAAAAGAAAATAAATTAAAAATTTAGAATCTAATTTCTTGGAAGTAGGGCATGAGTTTGAACCCAAAGCCATGTATCCATGTGCGCGGGGATCATAATGTAGCTAAAAGTAGCCAAATTTTTCTCAAATTTAGAGGATGATTTGGTTTCTTCCCTTTGATTTGGCTTCATAAAGCTTGGAGTCTGCTTTGATAATTAAATCATCTAAAGATAAGCTATTGTTATATCCACAGACTCCACCACTTAGTGTAATTTTGTGGGAAACTGAAAAGTTATTTTTCTCTATAGCAGATTGAATTTCTTTGGCGATAGTAGCTGCGCCACTTAAGTCTGTTGATGGACAAAGAATTAAAAATTCCTCTCCACCCCAACGAGCTAAGCTGTCTGTCGTTCGAAGCTGAGAATCGAGCACGCTTACGATCTCTTTTAAAACGATGTTCAGAAATTTTTTCTTTACATGTAAAGCGTTGAAAAAGAAAAAAAGTTATAATGAAACATAGCCTCATCGTCTAAAAATCCAGTGGACTTTTTATCTCATTTTTATTGAGTTCTTTGACAACGTGTGTGTATATCATCGTCGTTTCAACAGACTTGTGCCCTAAAAGTTCTTGTATAGAGCGTATATCTGTACCATTTTGTAAAAGATGTGTAGCGTACGAATGCCTAAAGATATGTGATGTTACCCTTTTGTCTATATGTGATTTTATAACGGCATTTTTTATGTTTCTACTTAGCGTTGCATCTAGCATATGATGCCTTCTTTGCTCACCGCTTCTTGGGTCTGTTGAGATACTATCCATGGGAAAAACATACTGCCATTTGGTCTCAAATTTGGATTTAGGATACTTCTTCTCTAGTGCGTAAGGGATATAAACACTACCGAACCCATCTTGCAAATCTTTTTGATGCAGTTCTTTGACTTTTTCAATTTGAATTTTAAGTTCGTCTTTTATTTTATGAGGTAGCGGTAATGTTCTATCTTTTAACGATTTGCTATCCCAAATATAAATCTTATCAAACCCAAAGTCAATGTCTTTGATGCGGATATTTTGAACCTCGCTCATCCTAAGTCCACATCCATACATCAGCTTGACCATGAGCTGGTAGAGACCTTTCATGTTTAGAATGACTTTCTTAACCTCATCTATCGTAAGGACTACGGGGATATGCTTTCTTTCTTGTGCTCTTAAAGCTTGAATGTTCCAAGTACTGATATCAACACCTAAAACTTCCCTATATAAAAATAATAAAGCACTAAAGGCTTGATTTTGCGTAGTTGGAGAAACTTTTTTTGTTACAGCTAAAAAAGTCAAAAAATCTTCTATCTCTTTTTTGCCCAAATTTAAGGGATGACGCTTCTGATGAAAGAAAATATAGTGCTTAATCCAAAAAATATAAGTTTTTTCTGTTGAAATACTGTAGTGCTTAAATCGTATCTTATCACGAACCACATCGAGTAGTTTTTTCTTCATCATAAGCTCCTAACAATTAAACGACACAATGAGCATTTAACACTTTTTTCAGCTGTTTAAACGACAAAATGTTCAAATAACGCCAAAGATATTTTTAAATGGTCATTAAAATTTTAAAAATTTTAGTAGATTTAGTAAAAAAATAGCTAAAATATTTCATTTTGAAATATTATTGTTAAATAAACCAACATTTTTTATGTATGTTTATTTGGCAATAACAGACTCTTTTATATATAATGTTCATTGAATAAATAGTTAGTTCATAAAAGGAGATAATACAGTCATGAATGATGATAAATATGTTCTATTCCTAGATATTTTAGGTTTTGGACAATTAGTAGAAAATAATACATCTACACAATTAAAGCAAATTTATGATAGTGAAATTCATCAAACAGCGGGAATGTGCACTTCATTAGCTGCAACAACATTTAAAGAAAGTCAAAACTTTGAAATCATTTCAACTAAGTCAGGAAAACTGGTAGATGTGAGACAAAAAGAAATAAATTTTCATGTAATGTCAGATAGCATAATTGCATGGACTAATGATACTGAAGAGTATTCGCTAATTAAACTTTGCCAATTTGCTGCAACTTACCTATCTATGACATTTATTCTCGGTCTTCCGCATAGAGGAGGAATTTCAAAAGGTAGTTTATTTAAAATACAGTTACCTTTAAATGGAAACGTACAGACTAATGTTACAGGTACAGGGTTAGTTAATGCTCATAGACTTGAGGGTGCTCAGGAATGGATGGGTTGTGTTGTTGACCCTAACTGTATAACTGATGGAATTAATAAGCTTGTTGAAGACCCTAGCTTCCCAATAACTAACTATGATATTCCTTATAAAAAAGATAAAAAATTATCAAGTTTTGCTATCAACTGGACTTTATTTAATGTTGGTTTATCTGATGAATTTGAATTCTACAAAAAGCAATTTGAACGACATAATAAAGGTTATTCAGATAGTACAAACGTTAAAACCGAGAATACATATAAGTTCTATTTAGCTAAAAGAACTAACAAAACATAGTAGCTGATAAATTACCTAACGGCAATTTATCAGCTATATTCAGTCGTTATGCTACAAAAGGAATATAATTGAAACTATCAGAAATTGAAACCAATCTATATGACTTATTACTTAAAAAAAATGAAGTGATTTTTAGGGGTCGGAGCTAAACTTTTAACTTTTTGTTCGTAAAAGTTTAGTTCGGACTCATTTTCCACTTTTTTATTTATACTTTTTTGATACCATTCCGCTTAAAATTCGGCATAAGGTATTTCATGTACAAAAATATTAAAAAATTTATAGAACATAGTGTATTTACAAAATTTATAACGTATTTAATCCTATTAAATGGTATAACAATGGGATTTGAGACTTCAAAAGAGTTTATGACACATTACGGAGTTTATACGACATTTTTTAATCATGTTGTTATTTCTATTTTTATAATCGAAATAGTATTAAGAATTTATGTCCATAGATTGGCATTTTTTGTAGACCCTTGGAGCCTATTTGATTTTATAATTGTTGCTATTTCATTGGTTCCAGCAAGTGCAGGGTTTGAAATATTAAGGGTTTTAAGAGTTCTGAGATTATTTAGACTCGTTACGGCTGTTCCTCAAATGAAAAAAATAGTTTCTGCACTCATTAGTGTCATTCCAGGTATGCTATCGGTGATTGCTTTAATGACACTTTTCTTTTATATTTTTGCAATTATGGCTACTCAACTTTTCGGAGAACAATTTTCTGAATGGTTTGGGACGTTAGGAGAATCTTTTTATACCCTTTTCCAAATTATGACTTTAGAGTCTTGGTCAATGGGAATTGTAAGACCTGTTATGGAAATTTATCCATACGCTTGGATTTTTTTTGTTCCTTTTATTTTTATTGTAACGTTTGTCATGATAAATTTAGTAGTGGCAATCATCGTAGATGCAATGTCTATTTTGAATCAGAAAGAAGAACACTCTATCATTGAAGAAGTTCATTCTCATGAAAAAAATATCAATAACGAGATAATAAAGTTAAGGGAAGAAATCATGGAACTTAAAAATTTAATACAAACAAACTCAACTTTTTCACAGAGAAAATGATAAATTTTTGACAACCACAAGAATCAAAAAAAGCTCAGAATTTCAGGGGAGCGAAACGTTTAACTTTTTAAGGTTTTCATTTACGCTCATTTTAGGGTTTGAAGCTAAACTTTTAACTTTTAACTTTTAACTTTTAAAAAGAGTTCTTACTTATAATACTTTTTACATGTAAAAGAGGAGAGTGTATGTCACTGATTTCACATTTAGACCATTTGGTTTTAACCGTTGCCAATATCGAGCGAAGTTGTGAGTTTTATACGACTGTTCTGCAGATGGAAGAGATAAACTTTAAAGGTCGCAAAGCTCTCAAATTTGGACACAGTAAAATCAACTTACACGAAGTAGGGCATGAGTTTGAACCCAAAGCCATGTATCCACGTGTGGGCTCAGCTGATATTTGTTTGATAACACAGATGCCTCTTATTGAGTTTATGGAGCATTTAAAGAGATGTAACGTGGAGATTCTTGAAGGCCCCGTAAAACGTACTGGGGCAAGGAGTGAGCTTGTATCTGTTTATTTTCGTGACCCCGATGGCAATCTTATCGAAGTGGCCAATGAATTGATGGCAATTTAAAAAATTCTTAGTAAATCATTTTTTCAGAAGAACTCTATTTGAGGAATTAGGGCTTTACATGTAAAGCCCTAATTCTTTTCTTTTAAGATTTTCGAGCTGCTTTAAAGCCTTCGATGAGTTTTTCAAAACCGATTTTACTGGAGTTTTCAACTTCACGGAAGGTTTGGACACCTTCGTTTAAATTGCCATTGGTTGCAAAAATTTCAACGGCTTTTTTAAGACCATCATGTACGCGAACGTGATGGTCACTGACCTCATTAACGATGGTGTTGCTCAAGCGTTGGCTGATGGTGGAGAACCATTTGCCAAAACGACAGGCGGTATGCCCCATGATGTCTGAGCGTGAGCGAGCAAGAGCGGCGTTGTAGCCCCTGAGTTTCAGTAAGATATGGTCTATTTTTCCATTGCTAACGGAAATTTCGTTGGTGACATTGTCGCATTTGTTGGTAATGCTTGTGGAGTTGGCAAGTACAGTTTGGATTTCACTAGAAAACGCTCCTAAAATATACATAGAGTTTTGAGACTCTTTTTGGAATGTTTCACTGACATCTGCCATAGAGTTGGTGTTTTGTTTAAGAATGCTGATGTTGGACTCTACTTCAAGCGTTGCTTTTTGCGTGCGTTCTGCAAGTTTTCTCACTTCATCAGCTACAACAGCAAAGCCACGACCGTGTTCTCCTGCGCGCGCAGCTTCAATGGCAGCATTGAGTGCTAGAAGATTGGTTTGGTCAGAGATGTCTTTGATGAGGTTAATAATATCGCTAATGGCAGAGACACTGGATGAGAGGTTTTCAACATCACGGGTGAAATTCTGGGTTAAAACTTGGATTTTTTCTAACGAAGTAACAATTTCTTTTGTCTGTTTTTCAACATTTTGACCTCCTTGCATGGAGGCATCATTGAGGGTGTTGATTTCGTTAAGCATAGCAAGACTTTCTTCCACGGTGTTTTGCAAGAAGTTCATACCATCTTCATAACTTGTTAACAAGATAGAAAGTAACGCTTCTTTGGTGTGATCTTCTTCTATGGCTTTAACGTCCAAGGCTGCTTTTTGTTGCGCATACAAAAGCTCATCTACCTCTCGTTGTTTCTTTTGAAGCTCTGCGGTGAGGGCTTGATTTTGACTCTCCAATTCTGCAATACGTCGTCCACCAAACATGCTGTTTTCCTTATTATTGTGTGTGATAAAAAAGTGATTATAACAAAAAAGAGTGGCTTTTGTGTTTCAAAACATTTTTAGGAGAGCTTAACTTTTAATTTTCTGAGAATGTTGATTTTGTAGGTATAATTCGCCTATCGTATCAAGGAGAAACACTGATGTATCTCAAAGAATTCATTGCCCTTTGTTTTTTACTTATCGCTCAGTATGTCATTCTTTTTTTCAACCTCTGTTTACCCGTGATTATGGTCTTGATTGTGGGTATGGTACCTGTTTATTTTCTGTTTCAAAAAGCACTCAAAAAAGTCTCCAAAAAAGAGTATCTTCTTGATGCCTACATGCACGACATTAAAATTCTTGGGCTTTATGTACTCTTATGTATCGCTGTTTTTGTGCTGTTGTATATCCAAGAAGCGTTCTCCTTTGAGGGTGTTTTTTCTCTTGGACTCAGTTTGTTTATTTATTGTTTCATTTACCTTGATTTTTTGCGCAAAAAAATTAGCGCATATCATGAATACAATGAGGTTCAGCAAGGGCTGATGAAAGCGTGTATGGCACTGTTATTTTACCTTTTGTATAACATAGTCTATTTTGGGAGATGGTAATGTTAAAAACCTCGAAGCATTACCCCTGCAAAAATAGCCATCAATCCTAACACGATATTGATGGGCAGTAAAACGGTTGGCAATAATTTTACCATTTCTTTAGCTTGTGCCATATCCCCTGCTTCATATAACTTTTGTGCTTTCCATCGTTTGATATATATGTAAGCATAATTAACACTCATAAGCGTCCAGAGGGTTTCTTTAAGATGGATTATCGCACCACTGTACCCCACACCTTTCAGTATAAAAATACCACACAGAGCACTTAGGACTATAAAGGGCATGACAAGGTTAAACAGTCTACCGACGACACGTAGGGTTTTTCCCAGTCGAATTTTGGGCTCATCGATACTTTGAAGCACAGGATGCACAGCCACTTTGATGGCTATCATGCCACCCACCCAAACGACCGCTGAGAGTATGTGTAAAAAGACGATAATCGTTCCGTAGTTTTTAAAAATTTCTTGCATGTTAAGTCCTTAGCTCCCTAGTGTTTTTTTGTGCATACGACGTCCAACCCAGACGATAACCAAACCAATAAGAATAAAAAAACCACCCTCAATAAAGACTAAAAAAGCAAACGCCTTCGTGGATGGATCAGAAGCAATATCAAAATATGCAACCACAGAGTAGAGAAGAGCCATCAAAGAAATAGCCCATCCAAGATACATGACTTTTTTCCCACTGGTTGTTTGAATCTTGTTTTCTTCCATACGACACCCTTTCTTAAATTTAAGAAACTATTGTACCACGTTTACATGTAAAAATTTTTTCTTCACATTTCTTTCTACGGAACACTATATGCAAAATGTAGGGCGAAGTAAAAAACTCACTCAAGGAGAATAAAATGGCAGAGCTCAGGCAGATAGCTTTTTATGGCAAAGGCGGAATTGGTAAATCGACCACTTCACAAAATACACTAGCGGCAATGGCGCACTACTTTGGTAAGAAAATTCTTATCGTAGGCTGTGACCCTAAAGCAGACTCAACACGTCTTATCTTGCATGAAAAAGCACAATGTACGATTATGCAACTAGCAAGCGAAGCGGGTACGGTTGAAGATTTGGAACTTGAAGATGTCTGTAAACCAGGTGCGGCTGAGTTTGACCCTGCAAATACTGATATTACTGAGGGCTTCATCATGTGTGCAGAATCAGGTGGACCAGAGCCAGGAGTTGGTTGTGCAGGACGTGGTGTCATTACAGCGATTAACTTCTTGGAAGAAGAGGGTGCGTATGACCAAGATTTGGATTTCGTCTCTTATGATGTTTTGGGTGACGTTGTATGCGGTGGATTTGCGATGCCAATTCGTGAAGGTAAAGCACAAGAAATCTACATCGTTATGTCGGGTGAAATGATGGCGATGTATGCGGCTAACAATATCTCTAAGGGTATTTTGAAGTATGCCAATACGGGTGGAGTTAGACTTGCTGGACTTATCTGTAACGCTCGTATGACAGACCGTGAGTATGACTTGGCTAAACACTTAGCAGAGCAAATCGGAACACAACTTATTCACTTTGTACCTCGTTCTAACCACGTACAACGTGCAGAGCTTCGTCGTATGACCGTTGTTGAGTTTGCCGATAAAACAGACCAAGCGTTTGAATACAAAGAGCTTGCACGTAAAATCATTGCAAATGACCTTAAAGTGATTCCTAGACCACTCGAGATGGATGACCTTGAGGCATTGTTAATGGAATTTGGTTTAGAAGAAGAAGTCGAAGCAGACGCTATCGGCAAAAAAGCTACAGCATAATCTATTGTGACACGCTTTTAAAGCAAAGCTCTAAAAGCTACGCTAACGCTGAGTTTCCCTCGGCGGGATGCCCACGCACCCTTGGTGCTATAAAAAAATTTAAATGTAAGAGGAGCACATTATGTTTATTTGCGGATACCACTTCCCAGCATCAATGGGAAATAAAATTAGTCATGAGCAAGTTGTAGAAAAAGTAACAGCAGAAGTTGGCGATCTCTCAGATGTTAGCTATGCCGTTCTTATCAGTGAAAACCGTGATGGTATAAAACAAGAAGATTTAAGAGTTGAAAAAGGCTCATTCCTTTTCACTGCTTTGGCTGATTATTACAAAAAATCAGACATCGAAGGTGAATACAAAATGATTTTTTACACCAATAAGTATCAAATGAGCGAAGTCTCAAAAGCCGTCGATGGTGGCGTAACAGCAGCGGTATGCAAAAAGCTTGACGATATGCTTTTGTATCGGGTTAAAGTCGCTTAATTAGCGTCATTAAAAAAAGGATTGACATGACAACTGAAACATTGTTAAGCCAACACGAAGCGGTTATCGCAGAAGTGCTTGAAGCTTACCCTGAAAAGGCAAAGAAAAGTAGAGCAAAACACCTCGGCGTCGATACGCCTGAGGGTGTTAAAGGTGCATGTGATGCAACCAAGAGTAACAAGCAAACGGTTCCAGGGGTCATGTCTCAACGAGGGTGTGCGTATGCTGGAAGTAAGGGCGTTGTTTGGGGACCGATTAAAGATATGATTCATATCAGCCATGGACCGATTGGTTGTGGTCAGTACTCACGGGCTGGACGAAGAAACTATTATATCGGAACGACGGGTGTTGACACTTATGTTACGATGAACTTTTCAACCGACTACAACGAAAAAGATATCGTTTTTGGTGGCGATAAGAAATTAAAAGCTGCTTTGGCTGAGATCGATGGACTTTTTCCACTGAACAATGGTATCTCTATTCAGAGTGAATGTCCTATCGGTTTGATCGGCGATGATATTCAAGCAGTAGCAAAAGCGTACAAAAAAGAATCAGGCAAGCCAACCGTTGCAGTTTCATGTGAAGGTTTCCGAGGGGTCAGCCAGAGTTTGGGTCACCACATCGCAAACGATATGATCCGTGATGAGGTTTTGCCAGACAATTCCTATAAAAAAGATTTTGAAAGCACACCGTACGATGTGGCCATCATCGGCGATTATAACATCGGTGGAGATGCGTGGAGTTCCAGAATACTTCTTGAAGAGATGGGGCTTCGTGTTATCGCTCAATGGAGTGGTGATACAACCTATAAAGAATTGACGATGGCTCCAAAAGCGAAGATCAACCTTCTTCACTGCTACCGAAGTATGAACTACGTTGTGCGTCATATGGAGCAAGAGTTTGGGGTGCCTTGGATGGAGTATAACTTCTTTGGACCGACTAAAACGACCGAGAGTTTACGCAAAATCGCCGCTTTCTTTGATGAGAGCATTCAAGCAAAAACAGAAGCAGTCATTGCTAAATACACAGAGATGACCGATAAAGTCATCGCAAAATATAAGCCAAAATTAGCGGGTAAAACCGTTATGCTTTACGTGGGTGGTTTACGTCCTCGTCACGTTATCGGGGCATATGAAGATTTGGGTATGGAAGTCATTGGTACAGGGTATGAGTTTGGACACGGTGATGACTACAAACGTACTAAAGAAGAATTGGCTCGTACAACGTTGATTTATGACGACGTTAATGAATATGAATTAGAGCATTTTGTTAAAAAACTTAAACCTGATCTCGTAGCAAGCGGTGTGAAAGAGAAGTATGTCTTCCAAAAAATGGGTCTTCCATTTAGACAAATGCACTCTTGGGATTACAGTGGTCCGTACCATGGGTACGATGCCTTCGCGATTTTCGCAAAAGACATGGATTTGGCGATGAACTCCCCAGTATGGGCTCACACCAAAGCACCATGGGAATCAAACTAAGGAGAGCAAAATGCAAGACGTAGAAAACATCGTAAACGGGCAGAAGCTCTTTTTGAAACCAGAATACCAAGAAGTTTTTAAAAACAAGATTCCTTTTGAAGGACACGCTGGCGCGGTCAATCCAGCTAAAGTGGTTGAAGTAGCGAATTGGACCACCACATGGGAATACCGTGAAAAAAACTTAGCTCGTGAACACATCACGATCAACCCAGCCAAAGCATGCCAGCCCTTAGGTGCGGTTATGGCAGCTCTTGGTTTTGAAAACACCATGCCTTATGTTCATGGAAGTCACGGTTGTGTGGCATACTTTAGAAGCTATTTTACCCGTCACTTTAAAGAGCCAACTCCGTGTGTGTCCGATAGTATGAGTGAGAGTGCAGCGGTTTTTGGTGGACTAGCTAATATGAAAGAGGGCTTAAGAAACTGTAAAGCGCTTTACAAGCCCGATATGATTGCGGTTTCTACCACATGTATGGCAGAAGTTATCGGTGATGACCTCAATGCCTTCGTTCTTGGTGCACGTGCTGAAGCGGAAGGTGAACTTGATGGTACCCCAATTCCAGCGGCACACACCCCTTCGTTTGTGGGTAGTCACATCACAGGTTATGACAATATGATGAACGCCATCTTACAAGAACTCAACCCTGTTGAAGAGGGTGTTGAAGTGGTTAAAGATAGCGAGCGCATCAACATCATTCCTGGTTTTGAGCCTTACCTTGGAAGCTTAAAAGAAGTGAAAAAAATGGCGGCGATGTTTAGCGACAAAATCGTTATGCTAGGCGATCACGAAGAGCAGTGGAACACACCAGCAGGTGAGTACAAACTCTATGCGGGTGGTACACCCATCGAAGTGGCTAAAAAAGCCAGCACCGCAGGAACGACGATTTCTTTACAAAAATACTCAACCGTTGCCACAGCTAAAATGATCAAGGGAAGCTGGAAGCAAAATTACGCTACATGTAACCCTATCGGCCTTGGCGGAACCGATGCGTTTGTGATGAAACTAAGCGAACTCACTGGCAAGCCAGTACCTAAAGAGCTAACCCTTTTACGTGGACAGTTGGTCGATGCGATGCAAGACAGCTACCCGTATATGCACGGTAAAAAGTTTGCCATCTGGGGCGATCCTGATTTCTTGTTAGGTGTTGTTTCTTTCTTGGTTGAAATGGGCGCTGTACCTACACACATCCTTTGTAACAATGCTCCACGAAAGCATTGGGAAAAAGAGATGAAAGACATCTTGGAAAAATGTACCTTCAAAGAAGAGTGCAATATCTGGGCTGGAAAAGACTTGTGGCATTTACGAAGTTTGCTCTTTACAGAGCCAGTAGACTTTATGATTGGTAACGTGTATGGAAAAGAGTTGTACCGAGATACCAAGATACCACTCATCCGTATTGGTTTTCCAATTTTTGATAGACACCACTTACACCGCTACTCTATCAGCGGCTATGAGGGTGGATTAAACCTTCTTACGTGGATTACCAATGCCGTGCTTGACGCATTGGATGAAGAGACCAAGGATATCGCTAAAACCGACTTTTTCTTCGACTGCGTACGATAACAACGTTGAGAGCTTCGGCTCTCAACACTTTACATGTAAAAACTCACGGATACGAAACAAGTACCTTCTCTACTGTCTCTTTCAGCTCGGCATTTAGATTGTCCATTTTATTGACCATCCATAGCAAATAGTTTCTGTCGATTGCTAAGACTTCAAGTGGGGTTTTGCCTGCGTATTTTCCAAAGCCTATGGTGATGATGGCTTGGTCACGTGTGGCTTCGAGGGCGTGGAGGATGGAGGCTTTGACATCTTCATCCACGCCGTTGGAGCTAAGCATCGCGTGGAGGTCTTGGCGATCTGTGCGTGCCACATCAAGAAATTTTTTGCCTTTATGTTTGCCATAAGGGATGTGCGTCAACACCATAGGCTCGGAGCAAACAACGACCATATGAGGGATGGAGTGTTCTTCGCAAAGTCGTTCAAAGAGGTGTTTTAGCACGATGACATCGCCAAGTGCGTCGTGAGCTTGGATGGTGATGCCCAATTTTTTTGCTAAGGTGTGTTCGTGTTTGTACAGTCCCCATTGGTAGCGTTTAAACTGCAAACTAAAAGAGCCTTCGCTAGGATAATACGCCCTTAAGATGCGAAACGTATCGATGAGATTCATCTCGTTGGTAAAGCCCTCTTTTGAAAGCATCGAGAGGTCAAACGCAGCATTTTGAATCACAAGCAAATTGTGAGGAGTGTTGAGTTCCAAAAGTCGTTTGTAGGCTTTGGTTTGCACGCAAGATAGCTTTCCCTCAAGCCTCTCAGGGGTGATGTGGTGAATCGCCATCGCTTCGTACGAGATGGGAAGGGGAGGCGTGCAAAGCTCATTGTGCACCTCTTCTACCTCACATTCTTCATCTAAGACAAGGTAGCTTAGTTGGCATATGCGGTCTTTTTCAAACATACCTGTGGTTTCGGTATCAAGCAGGACGATTTTCATAACACTCCTTCACGCTTTACATGTAAAACGACTCTTTACGCCATTATAATCTTTTTACACTTTTAATATAAAACAAGAGATAAACTCTATTAGACTGCTTGCAAAACTTATTTTGTAAGCAGTAAAAGCACCAAAGGTGCGTGGGCACTCTGCTAGAGAGAACCCAGTGTTAACGTAGTTTCTGGAGCTTTGCTTCAGAAACGTGTTCAGACTTCTTGTAGTTTTGCAAGAAGTCTATTAAAAAAGATGGTAAACTTTCCCCACTAAAAAAGAAGTGAGCTCGTGTGAAAAAACTCTTTAAAAAAAATGCAACTTCCAGTAAGTTTGACCATTTTATTGAAAAATACAATATCCCAAAAGAGTATCTTTTTGTCAATCGAAAAATGGTTACACGCGCACTTTTGATAGGCATAGCCATCGGTTTGATTCCTATGCCGTTTCAAATGTTTTTAGTTCTTGGGATGATATTTTTCTTCAAATTCAACGTTCCCATCGCTCTTTTGATGGTGTGGCTGAGCAATCCTCTGACCATGCCATTTATGTATTATGCCGAGTACATGACGGGGGTTTATCTGCTTGGGATGGACACACTCGTGGTGGAACTCAGTCTTGAATGGTTTGAAAATCATTTTTCAGATATTTTTATTCCTCTGTACGCGGGAACTCTTTTTTACATCCTCACCCTCTCCCCGTTAGTTTACTACATCGTAGATTGGCTTTGGATTCGCTCTGTTCGTAAAGAGAGAAACTCCATGCAAAAAAAGCTCAACGAAAAATCAAAATCGTAGTATTATCGTTGAGTATTTAAACATACAATATCACTAAGCACTCAATGCTATCCACCCCAGATAAATCGTATAAACAGTGTAGATAACCATTAAAAGTGCGCCATTGGTGCGTGAAAGAACGCCTTCTTCTCCTTTGGGTGCGTACACCATGATAAGCAACAAGAGTGTCATAACCCCCATCACTGTCCAATCGCGATAGAGTATTTCAGGGGAAACATTAGCAACAGGATCAATACACAGCGCGATTCCAACGACGGCTAGGATGTTAAACATATTGGAGCCGATGATATTTCCCAATGCCAAATCGTGTTCATTTTTACGAGCGGCAATGATGGACGCGGCGAGTTCTGGAAGTGATGTGCCCAGTGCGATGATGGTAAGTCCGATGATAAGGTCACTCACACCCAAAAGTGTGGCAACACCAACGGAGCCCCAAACGATGATGCGTGAACTAAGAACCAAGAGAACAAGTCCTACAATGAGCCAAAAAATAGCAGGTTTAAAAGGCATGTGTGTGGAGGAAAGTTCTTCTACAATCTCTTCACGCAAGGCCTTATCACGGGTGTGTTTCGCGGTGTAGATTGACCAAGCGATTAAGCTAAAAAAGCCCAAAAGCAATACAATTCCCTCAGCAAGACTTAGGTGTAAATTGGCAAGCATTCCCCCAAAAAGAAGAACGATAGCAATGAGAAGTGGAAACTCTTTTCTAACAATACGAGATTGGACGGAAATGGGAGAAATAACTGCAGTAAGAGCGAGGATTAAGCCGATATTGACAATATTGGAGCCTAGTGCATTGCCCAAAGCAATCGAGGGATTTCCTTCCATCGCTGCCATGGCGGAAACCACCATCTCAGGGGCACTGGTGCCAAAACCCACGATGATGATTCCAATGAGTAATGTTGGCATACCTAAGTGCTTTGCCGTAGCACTAGCCCCTTCGACAAATTTATTGGCACTCCATGTGAGCAACGCAAATCCTACTACGATTCCCGCTATAAACAATCCCATTCACTGTCCTTTGATGTTACATGTAAAGATTATAACATGACAAAGTAAATTGTGATGGTATTATTTAAACAACTGATAAATTGAACAAAAATCTTCTTCATCTTTTCCTAATTCTTTCATCTTAGAGTAAAGCTCTTTTAATGATTCCATTATTTTGCCTTTGCTATTTTTCTAACGTACGCTCAAGAGTTAAAAATCATGCACTAATTCTTGCCACTATTACATGGGTTAAAATGTTTAGGCAGGTTTTCCTATATCATCTTCTGTTAAACCTCTGTGTGCGCCACTGCAGTAAGGTGCTTCTTTGGTGCGTTTGCATGTACACATAACCGTACGTTCTCGTAGTGCCGTAAATGGCATAGGTGAGAGTCCTGTTCCTTTGTGTGAACCATCACACAGTGCGCCATCTTTTGAATGCCCACAGGTACAGTAAAAATATTTTTGCCCAACAACAGTTTCTAATTTTGCGGGTAAAATCCCACCAATAATAGGCTTATTCATAATCACTCCTTGTAATAGTAACGAATGCGCTTGGCTTTTATGTCTTGGGTGGTTTTTAGAGTAGCTAAGTCAGTGACTCTAAAGATACCGAAAACCTTCAAATAGTAAGAAAATCATAGCCAAATCTGCTTTACAACTAAGCTTGTTGATATCCTTTACATGTAAAATTTATTCCTGAATAGTGATTAAAATTCATACATAAAAACTGTTTTTTTAGCCTAAAACTTATGATAACATCCATATTATGGAGGGAACATGACACATTTTAACGATATTGATATTTTGTGGATTGTTTTTTGTTCTTTTTTGATTTTTATGATGCAGTTTGGTTTTGCTTTGGTTGAAACGGGGACTGTTCGATCAAAAAATACAATCAATGTCGCAATGAAAAATTTAATCGACACGATATTTGGTATTATATTTTTCTGGGCAATTGGTTTTGGATTGATGTTTGGAACAGACGTTTCTTCTCTTATTGGATGGAGTTCTTTTTTTATTTTAGGGGATGACCTTTATCAAAATGCCTTTTTTATTTTTCAAGCTATGTTTGCTGCCACATCTGTCACAATAGTTTCTGGTGCTGTGGCAGAAAGAATGAAATTTAATGCGTATATCATTACTTCTATTGTAGTGACAGCGCTTATTTATCCTATATTTGGTCACTGGGCTTGGGCTGATGGAGGCTGGCTAAAAGAATTAGGATTTCATGATTTTGCTGGCTCTTCTGTGGTGCATTCTATTGGTGGCTGGATTGGGCTGAGTGGCGCTTTAATTTTAGGCCCTAGACTTGGGAGATTTAGACGTAAAAAAGTTAATTATTTTGTGCCAAGCAACCATAATTTGATTGTTTTTGGTGCTTTTATACTGGTATTTGCTTGGTTTGGTTTTAATGCAGGAAGCCTACTTTATTTTGATGTTAAAATAGCATCTATTTTACTAAATACACTTTTATCCGCTGTTTTTGGTGGACTAGGTGGATGGATGATTTCTCTATTTTTTACAAAAAAAGTAGGTGTAGAAATCTTTAGCTTTGGAATCATAGCAGGTCTTGTTGGTGTAACCGCCGGATGTGATCAATACAATACACTTCAGTCTGCTTTTATAGGATTTTCATCTGCGTTTATAATGCACTTAACAGATCAACTTCTTTTAAATAAATTTAAAGTTGATGACCCTTTAAGCGTAGTGGCTATTCATGGATTTACAGGTGCTTGGGGAACATTGTGTGTTGGTATCTTTGCTCCTTTGCCTTCAGAAATGTTGAGATATGAGTTTATTTTGATACAAGTGGCGGGTATTTTAGCAGCTTTTATATTTGCTACTTTATGCGGTATTGCTCTTTTTTTGTTACTCTATAAGATGGATATGCTACGTGTTTCTAAAAAGAATGAAGTCATAGGCTTAAACGTGAGTGAACATGGAGCAAAACTTCCTTGGGTTGACACCGTGGAGAGTATTATTAAAATTATGAAAACAGGAGACTTGCGAACAAAAATACATGAAGAAAAAGATACAGAAGTTGGCATTGTTGTTCACTTTTTTAACTATTTATTGAGCATATTAAACAACAAACAGATTGAGCTTGATGAAATCAATAAAGACTTAAAAATAATATCGCAATTAGACCCGCTTACAAAAATCATGAATAGAAGATCGCTTCTTGAAAAAATAAAAGGGAAAAATCCATTTTCAAATACTATGGCGTGCGCCATTATCGATATTGATTTTTTTAAAAAGATTAATGATACGTATGGTCATAACGTTGGTGATAGTGTTCTACAAGAACTAACACGTCTTATATGTTTACACATACGAAATAATGACCATTTTGCCAGATGGGGAGGAGAAGAATTTCTCTTGATTATTCATACAAATAACCCGAACTTTGCTCAGTCAGCTGCAGAAAAACTTCGTCATATTATAGAAAAACACTCTTTTTCACATGTAGGAAAAATCACCGTCTCTATAGGTGTTAGCTTACCCAAAGATAGTTCAATATCTTTTGATGAACTTTTTGAAAAAGCCGATAAAGCCCTGTATGAAGCTAAAAACCTTGGTCGAAATAGAGTGTGCTTGTGGTAAGAGATAAGTTCTTTAATCTACTTGAAAATGACTTTTGCAAGAGAACTTTACATGTAAAGCTCTCTTGAGGCAGAATTTATTTAAAGAGTTGATAAATCGAACAAAAGTCCTCTTCACCTTTTCCCATTTCTTTCATCTTAGAGTAAAGCTCTTTTACCACACTTGCGGTATACAATGGACGATTCATGCTGTACGCCAAGTCTTGCAAGCAGTGCAAGTCTTTGTTAATAGCGGCGTTGCTAAAATGAGGAGAAAAATCTTTGTTGATAAGCTTTTGGGTTTTGGCGGCAAGTACCAATGACTTTCCACCACCCGCACCTAAAATGTCTAGTAATTCTGCTTTATCGATGCCACACGCCTCTCCAAGGGCAGTACATTCTGCGATGGTGGCCATAAAAGAGCCAAGACAGAGGTTATTGATCAGCTTCATTTTGCATGCCATACCGGGGTTTTTGAGATTGAAAAGAGTTTGGCCTATCTTTTCCAAAAGAGGCTTACATGTAAGAAAAACTTCCTCTTTGCCAGCGCACACAACCGTGAGTTCGCCTTTACTCGCAGGGACTACGCTTCCAAGTACGGGAGCTTCAAGATACGCCCCACCTTTGGCTTCGACCATGGCATGAAACTCAACCACATCATCAAAGTGGTTGGTGCTAAGATCAATGATGGTTTTTCCTTTTAAATCCGCACGTAAAAGACCTTCTTCCATCGTTAAAACATTGCGTACGCCTTCTGAGTCAAACAAACACATCATCACGGTGTCGCACTTTTCAATCAGCGCTTTGGGTGATGAGGCATAAGGAAATCCAAGGTGTATAATTTTTGCTTCTGTACGGTTCCAAACAATGACATCTTCGCCCACACTGTGCAGTCGTTTTGCGATAGCACTTCCTAAATTGCCTAATCCTATAAAACCTATTGCCATGACTTACTCCTTTTTTATGGAATTATAGTCTAAAATAGACTAATTGTAAAGTATTGTATTTCTATGAAAACTTTGTTATGATAAAACCATGAAAAAAGAACTCAAACCCTATGTCGCCTTGTGCGATGCTATTGGCAAGCTGTTTTACCCCAATGTGGAAGTGGTGATGCACGATTTAGAGTCCAAAACATTGGTACACATCGTCAATGCCTTTTCTAAACGTCGCGTAGGCGATGCAATGCTTAGCGACACAAAAGCCATGCAAACGCTGAGTGAAGATTGGATAGGACCGTACGACAAACGCAATTTGGATGGTAAACGACTCAAGTCGGTCAGCATCATCTTGCGGGATGTCGATGCGTTGCCCATCGGTATGGTGTGTATTAATTACAACACGGAAGTGGTGCATACCTTATTGGATTCGCTCAAAGGGTTTTTACATGTAAACGATATTACGCAAAAACCCTCCGTTTTATTTTCGCAAAGTTGGCAAGAACACACCGATGAAACCATCGAAAAATATTTGAACATGAAAAATATTTCGCTTTTGGGATTGAATATGGAGGAGAAAAAAGAGCTCATTGCCTTTTTGGACAAAGAGGGCATTTTCGCCATCCGAAATGGTGTGGGTTATGTTTGTACAACGCTCAATATTTCAAAAGCAACACTCTATAATTGGCTAAAGGTCGTACGCAATGAAAACACGTGAAGAAGCATTTGAACTTTTAAAAACATACAATGGCAACGCCCTTGTTACCCATGGTTTGGCGGTTGAGGGTACGATGCGGTTTATGGCGCGCAAAATTGGCGAAGATGAGGAGATGTGGGGTATTGTTGGGTTATTGCATGATTTGGATTATGAAAAATTTCCAGAGCTTCACTGTCAGAAGAGTGCAGAGATTTTAAAAGAAGAGGGTTACTCTGAAGAGCTCATTCGTGCTATCGTCTCTCATGGCTGGGGCATGTGCTCTGATGTTGAGCCACTCTCCGTTATGGAAAAGACACTCTACGCCGTGGACGAACTTACAGGACTCATCACAGCGTGTGCATTGGTACGCCCAAGCAAGTCGGTGATGGACTTGGAACTTTCATCGGTTAAGAAGAAATTTAAAGACAAAGCTTTTGCCGCGGGGGCGAGTCGGGAAGTGATGCAAAAAGGTGCCCAAATGCTAAATGTGAGCATCGATGAGCTTATCACCGATGTCATTTTAGCGATGCGAGACATCGCACCAAGCTTGGGCTTGGAGATGAAAAATTAACGTCGTCTTTTAGGCGTGACCACTTTTTTAATGATAGGGCGGTAATCCACAATGGTGGTTGTCCCTTTACCAGGGTAGCGTTTCATCTCAAACTGCTCACTTAGTTTTGCCAAAAGCGAGGTGAGTTTACTCGAACCATAGGTGCGTGGGTCAAAATCGGGCGACTGACGTTTGATGTACGCACCCGCAGCCGATACACTCGCCCATCCCTCATCATCTTGGGTCTTTTCCCAGCCTACATGTAAAAGTTTGGCAAGTTCTTTTAAGCTCTCTTCGTTGGACTGTTTTGAGGCTTTAACCTCTGGTACATCGCCAAGAGTTTCGGTGTTGAGGCTGAGGTTTTCAGTGAAAATGAAGTCATCGCAGGCATTACGAAAGGAAATTGGTGTTTTGTGCTCTCCAAATCCAAACACATAAATCTCCGATTCTTTAAGGCGTGAAGCAAGCTTTGTAAAGTCACTATCGCTTGAAACGAGGGCAAAGGCATCAAACTTTTGCGTATACAACAAGTCCATCGCATCAATAATCATCGAAGCATCGGTCGAATTTTTCCCCGTTGTGTACGCAAATTGCTGAATAGGTTGAATGGCAAGTTCATTCAAACTCTCTTTCCAATTTTTAAGATAACTGCTCGACCAATCCCCATAGGCACGCTTGACGATGATATGCCCATGCGTGGAGAGTTCCGCTAAGATGAGCTCTAGTTTGCTGTGTTGTGCATTGTCCGCATCGATAAGGACAACGATGCGTTTTTCTTCACTGATATTTTTCATGCGCATGCCTTTTGAAAATCGAATGAGCACATTATAGCGGAGTTACGTGACTTTTTTGTTCATTCTTCTTAATGGGTGTTGCAAAAAGTAACCATTATCTTATTTTTTTGTATTAACTTTCCAATCTCATACAATCATCATTTTCAAACGATAAAATCACCTCATACACGCCTTTACATGTAACACATCATCTCATCAAAGGAGAGAGCATATGTTTGAAAGTTTTAAAGCACGAGCTGAGACATCGGGCAATACTGAAGTTAAGCGTTTTGAAACCACTGCGCAGGCATTGGGGTTTATCGAAGCGTTTATAGCACAAGAAGAGATAAAAGATGAAGCAGGCTCCTACGCGGTATGGGCAGATAGTTCCATACTCAAAGCGTTGGATAAGAATGCTATGGTTGCGAAATTTCCAGGGCTTCATTTTGACGTCACGCGTGAATTAGCCAAAGGAGCGAAGATAGGCATCACCCAGTTACAATGGGGTTTGGCGGAGACAGGGAGTATGGCGCAAGACTCAACCGATGTGGAACAACGCCTTGCATCGGCTTTGTGTTGGATTCATGTAGCGATTCTTCCGACAAGCAAAATTATCGCGGATATTCCAGCGTTTATGACCAAAATGCACCCAAAAGATATTAAGTTTATGACCCTCATTACGGGTGCGAGTAAAACAGCAGATATTGAACGTGTGCTTGCCATTGGGGTGCATGGGCCTGAGCGTTTGGTCATTGTGTGTGTCGATGATTTAGAGTTAGAAGGAGTAGCATCATGAAACAAGACTTATCAGCATCCATCCATAAGGCTCTGGAAAATCAAAATTTAGCAGGGATTTTAGATAGGTGGAATTACCCCGCAATGCGTGCAAAAGCATTTGAGGGGATTGATTTTGAAGCATTACGCGGAAAAATAGCCGATATCAAAGGGGACGCTGCGGGTCGTTTGGATGAGCTAGCCGAAACCTTTAAAAAAAATGCGGAAGCCAATGGCATCAAGGTGTATATCGCCCGCAGTGCTGAAGAAGCACGCCAATACATCGGGAATGTGTGCAAAGAAAAAGGGGTTAAAAAAATTGTAAAGTCTAAGTCTATGGCAACCGAAGAGATTCATCTTAACCATTTCTTGGATGAGTTCGGCATCAAATCGGATGAAACAGATTTGGGCGAATGGATTTGTCAGTTGGCACATCAAACGCCTTCGCACATGGTTATGCCAGCCCTTCACTTAACCAAAGAGGAGATTTCAGACCTTTTTGCGGAAGAGACCAAACAATCGCTTGATAATGACATTCCAAAGTTGGTTAAAGTGGCACGCGAAGCCATTCGTGAAAAGTTTTTTGAAGCCGATATGGGCATTTCGGGTGCGAATATTGCCATTGCTGAAACAGGCACTATTATTACATGTACCAATGAAGGTAATGCGCGTCTTTCAACCAGTTTGCCTAAAATTCACATTGCTCTCGTGGGACTTGAAAAACTCGTGCCCAACTACACCGATGCCGCACCCATTTTAGCAGCACTTCCGCGCAATGCAACGAGCCAGCTCATCACCAGTTATGTACAATTTATCTCAGCACCTACACTGAATGATGATGGAAGTATGAAAGAAGTCCACATCGTATTAATGGACAATAACCGCATCAAAATGTCACAAGACCCTAAATTTAAACAAGCCTTACAGTGTATCCGTTGTGCGGCGTGTTTGAATGTCTGCCCCGTGTACCGTTTGGTGACAGGACATGTTTTTGGTGACATCTACACAGGGGGGATTGGTACCATCTTAACGGCGTGGTTCAATGAACTTAAATCCGCCGAAGATATCCAAGCATTGTGCATTGGATGCGATAAATGTAACCAAGTCTGCCCTGGAAAAATTGATATCTCAGGACTTATCTTAGAACTTCGTCATCGTGCTGCGAATAAAGAGGGTTTACCATTTATCTATAAAAGTTCCCTTCAAGTCATCAATAATCGTAAGGTCTTTCACACGATGCTTCGCACCGCTTCAGTGTTGCAAAAGCCATTCGTCAAAGATGGATTTATCAGACATTTACCGATGTTTCTCTCTGGTTTGTCAGAGTATCGAAGTTTACCCTCCGTGGCAGCTAAACCGTTTCGCGATATCTTTAAAACCATCAAACAACCTAAATGCGAAGAAAAAGCGGTCTTTTTTGCAGGATGCGCGTTAGATTTTGTCTACCCAAAAACGGGTGAGGCGATTGTTTCTATTTTAAATAAAGCAGGTATTGAAGTCCTCTTTCCAGAAGAGCAATCGTGTTGTGGTATTCCCCATTGGGCGAGTGGTTCGTTTGATATGGCAGCGGACGCAGCAGAGCACAACATTGCCCCTTTACTAGAGGGTGATCCAAAATATGTGGTGGTCAGTTGTGGCAGTTGTACCACGGCACTTAAGAAAGAGTGGACGAAAATTCTCAAAGAACAGCACAAAGATGCGTTGATTCCGCAAGCAGAAAAGATTGCGGATAGAACGTATATGTTTACCGAATTGGTAGATAAGCTTATTAAAGAAAAAAGACTCACACCTAAAGAAGGCGTTGAACTTCATACATTGACGTACCATGACTCATGCCATGCAAAACGACATGTGGGTATTTTCAAAGAGCCACGCGACGCACTCAGTGCTACAGGCTTTCAAATCAAAGAGATGCACGAGTGCGACACCTGCTGTGGTATGGGTGGTTCATACACGGTAAAACAACCTGAAATTTCGATGCAAATGCTGAAGCGAAAGTTACAGAATATTGAAGAGACAGGTGCAGAATTTGTCAGTGCTGAGTGTCCTGGATGTTTATTACAAATGGCGGGAGGTCTTGATAAGACTGGCTCTAAAATCAAAGTGGTACACCCTGCTGAACTCATGGTGGATAAATTCAAATAAACTTACATGTAAGGAGGATTCCCTCCTTACATGTAATGCTCTTTCGCCTCATTTCTCCTTAAGCTATTTTCACGCTACAAAGTTAATATATAATTTTTGGAATAAAACAAGAAACATCCCAAAGATATCATATGTAAGTGATACTATTTCCATATGTTTTAAGTCAAAAACCGTAGAGGACAGTCTATGTCAAAAATTCATAAATTTGTGATTACTAATCCAGATATGTGCATTGCTTGTAACGCATGTATGAAAACATGCGTTAAGCATGCCTATATACGAGGAAAGCTCTCCAAGAAACGATTGGATGTGCTCACATTAGAGAGTGGCAAAATGCCTAATCAATGCCGCCAATGCGATGATGCTCCCTGTGCCAATGTTTGTCCAACAGGAGCACTACGTATCGCCAATGCGTGTGTTGAGTTGTGCGAAGAGATTTGCATTGGTTGTAAGCTTTGTACCATTGCCTGTCCTTATGGGGCGATCAATATTGATGCGGAGTTTCCGCCTTCCATTATAGATGAAGTGGAGCGACACTTGGAAGCTGGATGTATTAGTGGGCTTAAAAGTATTGCCATTAAATGTGATATGTGTGATGGTATCGAGAGTGGACCTGCGTGTGTGAGTGTGTGTCCAACGGGGGCATTAGTGTTTATAGACCCTGTGTCAGGAGAGTGTGTATTTGGGAAGAAAGTTAAAGGGGACATGGCACCATTCTTAAAACTCATTCTACCTGAGGTGGAGTGTAAAAATATTCCTGAACCTTTTGTTAAAAAAGCAAAAGAGCCCAAAGCCGCATCCGATGAAGTTGCGAAAACCAACAGTGAGGAGTTATAATGCAAATCATATACACGCTATTTCTCTTAGCATCTCTTCTTTCTATTTTTTTGTATAAAAAACCCCTTCTTGCTCAAAAAGTTGGATTTGGTTTGGCAAGTCTCATTTCGCTTTATGCGACCCTCTTTTTCTTTTCCAATCTTGGTGAAACGATGACATGGAAATTACCAGGGAATTTTATCAGTTCACCTCTTTTTAGACTGGATTCAATCGAAATGTTCTTTAGCTTTTTGGTCAGTCTTATTGCGTTTGCAGTTTCACTTTTTAGCTTTGATTATGCAAAATTCTATGAAAAGAAAGCAAATTTAGCTGTTTTTGCTTCACTGTTTAACGCGTTTATTCTCTCCATGCTTTTAGTGATTGCCAGTGATAATGTTTTCTCTTTCATGTTGTTATGGGAAGTAATGACGCTTATTTCTGCTCTATTGATTCTTATTAATGATGGTAAAGATGCTTCTAAAAATGTGATGATTTATCTAGGGATTGCGCAAATTGGAGCCTTTTGTTTAATGGTAGCTCTTTTAATTATGGCAAGCTTTGCAGGGAGCTTTGAATTTAGCAAATTTGCGGATCTTAACATTGGTTTTGGGATGAGTATCACACTTTTTGTTTTACTCCTTATCGGTCTTGGCTCTAAAGCAGGTATGTTTCCTTTTCATGTATGGCTACCAATAGCATACTGCCAATGCCCTTCAAACGCCTCAGCACTGATGAGTGGTGTTATGATTAAAGTAGCGCTCTTTGCTTTCATCAAATTTTCACTTCTTTTACCACAATTTGCTTGGTTTGGTTATATCTTACTCTTCATGGGAGCACTCAGCTGTATCTTTGGCATTATTTATGCACTGGCTTCCAATGACTACAAAGCGTCCATCGCTTACAGTTCGTGTGAAAATGTTGGCATTATCTTTTTAGGTTTGGGTGGTGCATTTTATGGATTGGGAATCCATTCACCGCTTATTGCACTGATGGGCTTTATCGCAGCCTTCTTTCATATTTTAAACCATGCTGTTTTCAAATCACTTCTGTTTATGTTAAGCGGTAATGTCTTCACGGCAACCAAAACACGCGATATGGACGCACTTGGAGGATTGCATAAAAAGATGCCTATCACCTCTATCATCTTTTTTGTAGCCGCTATCTCCATCTGTGCACTGCCTCCGCTCAACGGATTTGCAAGTGAATGGGTCATCTATAAAACGATGGTGATGGGGGGAATGGATGAAGGTATTGCATCACGCTTTTTCTTTACGCTCTCCATCATCGCTCTTTCCATCACGGGGGCTATGGCTATTATGGCATTTTCAAAAATGTACGGTTCCGTTTTCTTAGGCATTGCGCGTGATACAAAATGCGTCGAAGAAGCCAAAGAAGTCTCCTTCATAAGACTCGTACCACTGGCTTTACTGGCAAGTTTGTGTGTGGGAATAGGCATTTTTATGAAGGATGTTATAGGCATGCTCTCAAAAATCGTTCTAACATTGATACCTCAAACAAGCCAAAGTGTTTATGGATTGATCTCCATGCCACTCATTATTATGATTATGTTGTTGTGCGCCATCATTCCGTTTGTGTTCCTTTACCTCTTAAAGGCAAATCATAAAGCAGTGAGAGTGACTGAGCCATGGGCGTGTGGGTTTCTTTACAACAAAAATATGCAAATTGGCTCAAACTCCTTTACGGGTGATATCAAAAAAGCCTTGAGTTTTATTTTGAGATACGAACAAGAGATTAAGATAGATGGGTACTTTTCAAAAGCCGTTTATACGCAAAAAGCGCATGACCTTTTTTGGGATAAGCTTTATGCCCCCGTGATTCATTCTATCATGGTGATTGCCGATAAAATAGGTATTTTTCAAAACGGTAGAACCAACCTTTATGCGGCTTATATCTTAATTTATCTTTGTTTGGTACTCATTTTTGGGTATTACTATCTATAAAAGGGAGAATACATGGACTTTTTTTATCTACTCATACAACTTGTTTCAGCGATAGTGGTTGCACCTCTTTTTGATGGCATTTCAAGGAAACTCAGAGCCAAATTTCAATCAAGGGTAGGACCAAGCATCTTTCAAACGTACCTCGATCTTTTGAAACTGTTAAAACGGGGTCGTACAAAGTCACACAGTACAAGTTATATCTATCAAATTTCACCCTACTTACTTTTCGTAAGTGCGGCGGCGATGTTTTGTGCCTTACCGATTGTGTATGGTGCTCATTCTGCTTTTTTGTCACAGTTTTCTGATATCTTGGTTTTGCTCTATTTGGGTGCGCTTTTTCGATTTATATTTATCGTTGCGGGTATTGATACTGCCAACCCCTATGCAGGGGTGAGTGCGAGCAGGGAAGGCACACTTGGTTTTTATACCGAAGAGGTTGCGGTCATTTGTTTGGTGGTTGTTATGATGGGAGCAGGGAGTACAAATTTATCGTTTATTACTACCTTAATACAAGAGGGTCATTATGGCTATGCCATTCCTTCATTTTCTGTTGCTGCTACCGCATTTTTGTGGGTTATGTATGTGGAAACGGGTCGAAAACCTTACGATTTGGCTGAAGCGGAGCAAGAGCTTCAAGAAGGAGTTTTAGGAGAGTATTGTGGGAAAGACCTTGCTATTATTGATGTAGCCATACTGCTTAAGCAATTTACGATGTTAGGATTTTTCCTGGTCATTTTTATTCCGTGGAGATTTGACAATCCGATGTTATCACTCATTACTTTTTTGGCAGAAGTAGGCTTTTTGTATGTTATGGGCGTTTTTATCGATAACTTTGGACCACGATTTACGATAAACAATGGGATAAAAAGAACCATGCTTTTTGCACTTTCTATTGCATCTACTTCATTAGCACTCTATATTATGGGAATTTAACTATGGCAAATATTATTGATATCGTTGCGGTTTTAATGATGGTCACAAGTTTTGCGGTATTTAGTTTAAGACAATACCGTCATAGCATTCTAGCGTATGCTTCGCAAACGCTTTTATTGGTCATTATCTTTCTGGCTTTGTATTTTAAATATGGTACACACGAGCTTCTTATTTGGGCAGGCACTGCTTTTGTCATCAAAGTGCTTTTTGTGCCTTTATATCTGTTTAGACTTGTTAAAAAACTGGGTCTTGTTGTTGAAGATGAACCTGTGGGTGGTTTTTTTATATCACCTGTGGTAGCTCTCAGCTTTTCACTTGCTGTTGCCATGATGCTCTACAAAGTGTTCATACATTTTTCACTGTTTCAAGATGTTTTGCCACTTTTTGCGGCTTCCTTTATCTTTATGATGGGTATTTTTGGATTTGTTTTGAGAAACTCATTTCTCAAACAAATTCTCTCGTATTGCCTCTTTGAAAATGGCATACACTTAAGTTTAGCCCTTATGGCATACAGTTCTCATGAGCTTGTGGAAATTGGTATCTTAACCGATGCTATTTTCGCGGTTGTGATTATGAGTGTTTTGGCGAAGCGATTTTATGCCGCTTATGGAAGTCTTGATACCTCCAAAGCCGTAAATTTAAGGGGATAAAATGGATAGTTTAGTATTAATACTCACCGTACCTTTTGTTTTTGGCGTGATTATGTTTTTCATGCCGCTTCAGTTTAAGCTCTTACAAAAGCTTCATATCGTTTTTAGTGTGATTGTCTCTACCCTTTTGCTGAGTGCGGTGGGAAAAGTTGTGAATGCAGAGGAACTTTCTCTTTTTCATAACTATATTTTTTTAGATTCGCTAGGTGCTATTTTTCTATCGCTAATCGCCATTACGGGTCTACTGGTTAATGTCTATGCAACGACGTATATGAAGTGGGAGCTAGAAGATGGTCATATTGACATAAAAGAGGTAAAAAATTATTTTGCGTTGAGCTTTATCTTTACATGGACAATGAGCTTAAGTGTACTGTGCAATAACATCGCCTTTATGTGGGCTGCTATTGAGGCAACGACACTTGCTTCGGTGTTTCTTGTAGCCGTAAAAAAAGATAAAAAATCCACAGAGAGTGGTTATAAGTACATTGTTTTATGTAGTATTGGTCTAGCCTTTGCTCTTTATGCAACGATATTACTCTTCTCAGCAGCCAATGGTAAAATTAGTGGTGAAGCCATGTTATACACTAATTTGCTTGCCAATGCAGAGAATATCGATGGTATGGCATTAAAACTTGTCTTTATTTTTGCATTAATCGGTTTTGGAACCAAAGCAGGACTTGCACCGACGCACACATGGTTACCCGATGTTCATGCGGAAGGTCCAGCACCCACATCGGCGTTGCTCTCAGGGGTACTTTTAAAATGTGCCATGTTGGGACTGATTCGTTACTATGCCATTGTTGCTAACGGGGTTGGTTTTGACTTTGTCCAAACGGTGATGATTGTGAGTGGTACACTCACTCTTTTTATAGCTGCTTTCTTTTTGATTCGCCAACACAATGTCAAAAGGATGTTTGCGTATCACTCAGTAGCACATATGGGTGTTATCGCTTTTGGACTAGGAGTTGGTGGTGCGATTGGGCTTTTTGCCGCACTCTTTCACTGTGCAGCGCACTCGTTTACCAAAGCGTTAGCCTTTTGTTCAACAGGCAACATCGCTCGAATTTACGGTACCAAAGATATGACCAAGATGGGTGGCATGATACGTATTGCTCCTCTTACGGCTGTTTTGTTTGGTATTGCCATCTGTTCATTGGTCGGTGTTCCAGGATTTGCGATTTTTGTGAGTGAATTTTTGATTTTTAAAGCAGCCGCTATTGGTGAGCAGTATCTTTTGATGGGCATCTTTGCCGTTGCCTTAGCGATTATTTTTATAGCCGATTTTTCACACTTCTTTTTAGCAACCTTTGGTAAAGTAGAAGGAGAAGTGGTGCATAACAGTGAGATGAAACTGGGTGAAAATTTACCATTGATTGCTTTGGCGATTTTGATTGTAACGTTTGGTGTATGGCAATTCGATTCATTTACGTTTCTTTTAGATGAGAGCGTAAAAAGTATAATGAAAAAATAGGACTCAAAATGAAATGCGATAAATTTATAGAAGCTCTCAGTACAAGGGTAAAAGTTTTAGAAGTTACACGACAGTGTGAAGACCAAGTGACGGCATTAGTTGAACTAAACGATTTGCCTGAAGCCGTTCGTTTTTTATATTACGATATGGGTGGTTATCTTACAACCATGGTTCCCAATGATGAGCGAAGCATCAACAAACACTATGCCCTCTATTACGCACTCTCCATGGAGGGTGGAAAAATGTTTGAAGGTGATGAGATCGCGCAAGATGAAAAATGTTTTGTTACCATCAAAACGCTCATCTCTCCTGATAGTCTTGTGTTCCCTTCTGTTACGCCTTTAGTGCCAGCGTGTGTGTGGTATGAAAGAGAAGCGTACGATATGTTCGGACTCGTCGCAGAGGGTTTACCTGATAAAAGGCGTTTGGTACTCAGTGATGATTGGCCAGATAATCTTTTCCCTTTACGAAAAGATGCGATGGACTACCGATACCGCCCTGATATGAAAGATCATTATATGGAGCCTGAATATGAGTTCCTAAGACCTGAAGGCTCAGGCATTATTGACGTGCCTCTAGGACCTTTGCATATTACGGCGGATGAGCCTGGGCATTTTAGACTTTTTTGTGATGGCGATACGATTATCGATGCCGATTACAGACTCTTTTACCAACACCGAGGTATGGAAAAACTGGCTGAAAACCGTATGAACTATGACCAGATGGGCTATTTGGCTGAACGAGTGTGCGGCATCTGTGGTTATGCCCATGCGATTGCGTGTATCGAAGCGGCTGAGAAAGCGATCAACTTAGAAATCCCAGCTCGGGCACAAGCGATTCGTGTTATCTGTTCGGAGATTGAGCGTTTACATAGTCACCTTTTAAATATCGGACTGGCGTGTGAAGTAACAGGTAACTACAACGCATTCATGCACATTTTTAGAATCCGTGAATACTCCATGAAACTAGCAGAACTGGTTACAGGAGGTCGAAAAACCTATGGTAACGTGGTTATGGGTGGACTTAGACGCGATATCACCGGTGTTGAGATTAAAGAGAGTTTACGCATCTTACACATCATCGAAACACAAGTGGATGAAGTCTGGGATGCTGTGATGGATGACAAACGCCAAATGAGCCGTTGGAAGGGTGTGGGCATCCTTGATAAACAAGTCGCACGTGATTTTTCTCCTGTGGGTCCTAATATCAGAGGAAGTGGTATCAAGCGCGATACGAGATATGACCATCCTTATGATTTTTTCAAACAGATTCAGTTTGATGTCGCCGTTGTCGAAGGTGGCGATGTTTTTGCTAGGGAGATGGTGCGTTATATGGAACTTAAAAGCTCAGTTTCTATTATTCGTCAATGTTTTGAACTCATGCCTCAAACGGCGATTATTGTCGATCCAACATTCCATGTTAAGCCTGAGAATTATGCACTGGCTTATGTGGAAGCTCCACGTGGAGAGAATGTTCACTGGATTATGCAAGGGAGTGCTCAAAAGGTATTTCGTTGGAGATGTCGAGCAGCTACCTATAACAACTGGCCAAGCCTTCGTTTTCAATTCCGTGGAAACAATCTTGCCGATGCCGCACTTATCGTGTGTAGCTTAGATCCGTGTTATTCGTGTACTGAGCGTGTAACGGTAGTGGATATCAAAAGTAAAAAAAGTAAAATTTTGACTCATTCGGATTTGAAAAACTTTGCGAGGACACAAAAAGAGAGTCCGTTAAAGGATTTAAGATGATGAAACTTCTTGATATTAGCAAAAAATACGGTGAAATTACCCATAAATATCCGTTTGAACCCTATAAGGTTTGTGAAAATTTTCGAGGAAAACCTGCGTATATATTTGATTTGTGTATTGGCTGTGCTGCCTGTGGTATCGCGTGCCCTTCCAATGCCATAACGGTTCAATTAAACGACAATCAAAGTAAACTGATTTGGGAGTTTGATTGTGGTCGTTGTATTTTTTGTGGTAGGTGCGATGAAGTGTGTCCAACAGGTGCGATTAAGCTGAGTGAAGAGTTTGAACTTGCCGTCAAATTTGATAAATCAGCCCTCATTCAAAGAGGGGAACTGGATGTTCAATATTGCACGACATGTAAAAAGCCTTTTAGTGCCAAAAGACTGGTGAAGTATAGCTTTGATTGTTTAAGCAAAGCCAATGTCAGCGAAAAAAGGCTTGAAGAGGCTAAAGAATATTTGTGTATGTGCCCTACATGTAAAAAAACGGCTACGGTAGCAACCTTTACCAGTGGCAAAGAGATGGTGATAGAATGAAAACATATCAAGTTCCACAAGAAATACAAGACGCCAACACCCTAGAGCAAAAGCTTGAGTTACTCAAACATATTGGGCGTAGTTTTAGTGTTTTCCGTATAGACTGCGGCAGTTGCAATGGCTGTGAGATAGAGATTTTTGCGGCTATTACACCACTTTGGGATCCTGAGCGATTTGGTTTTAAACTGGTTGCCAATCCAAGACATGCCGATATTTTACTCTGCACGGGCCCTGTGACTCGTCAGATGTACTATCCACTTTTGCGTGCGTATGAAGCCACACCCGATCCAAAGATTGTTGTAGCCCTTGGTGCTTGCGGTGTTTCTGGAGGTATCTTTTATGATGCGTACAGTGTTCTCAGTGGCATTGATAAAATCATCCCTGTGGATGCGTACATCCCAGGCTGTCCTCCTCATCCTGCAAGTATCATCTATGGGCTGACAACGGCTTTGGGTGTTATGGAGCAAAAACTTCAAAAAGTCAGTTTTGAACACGATGGCGATTTACCGCCTCTTGTAGAAGATTCTGTGCTTGGCAATACTCTTTTTGAAAGAGATTTACTGGTTCAGGCTAAAAAACTTATGAGTTATGTGTTTGGGCGAAAATTGTTTGATAAATACATCAGCGCGCTAACGCAGAGTGGCAATACTAAAGATGCAAAAGCCACTAAAATCTCTATCACGGAAGCCATGCGTGTTGAAGATGATCCACGTTACGCAGAGTGTATGGGAATTTTGCACAATGAAATTTATACCCAATATGTATCGTGCGAAGAAGAAGATAAAATTGAACTTCATAGAGTTAAGTGGGGAGCAAAATAAGTGATAAAAGTGTACAGACTTATCAAACGGCATCTTGATGGCGCAAAATGCGATGATGCAAAGCTTGAACAGATCAAAATTTTTTCTACCTGTATAGGTCATGGTGTGGGTACGATTGATTTTAGTGAAAAAGTTTTAGAGATTGAATCATCTGCATTTGAAGAGATTTTGAAAAATGGTGATGAATATTTAAAATTTAAACTGGGTAATTTGAGCAAATATTTTGAGATAGAAGTTTTTCCAGAACATGCCGCGCGACTTTTACCCCATATGATTGAATGCCCTTTTAAAGAGATACTTATCAGTTTAAAAGAGGGTTATTTAGTGCTTAGGAAGGATTTTTAGTGAAAAAGGCACTCTTGTGTGTTGGCAATGAACTCAGAGGTGACGATGGTGTTGCTATTGCTGTGGGGCATTTGGTAGAAGAGCATATGAAGGATTGGAAAGTCTTTTTTGGGTACGATACTCCTGAAAATGAGTTTGCATCCTTGCGTGGGTATGCTCCTGATGTCATCGTGGTGGTAGATGCCATGAGCGGATTTAAAGAAGATACCATAGAGTTTTTAGACCTCAGTGATGAGCGCACCTATATCTACTCTACACACAACCTTCCTACTCCCATTTTGCTCAGTTATTTAAGAGATATTTGTACCAAAACTATCTTTTTAGGTATTTGTGTGTTACTTGAAAATGTTTTACATTTTACAGAGGGATTGAGCCAAAGTGCACAGCATTCAGCCCAAAAAGCCTTTGAAAAACTCAAAGAGTTGGATGCTATACTTGAGGACTAATCTTATCTGGCATATTGCTCTTTTATCTCATCTTTGGTAGCTTGACGCACATTGGCAACCGTAGCGTAAAAGGTTACATCGTGTCCTGCGAAGGGATGATTTCCGTCCAAGACAACGTTTTCTTTGGTGACCTCTTTTACGATGTAAAGGATGCTTTCTTCCTCTCCTGTAAGCTCATCTTCAAAAATCTCTTCAAACTCTTCGCCCGCATGGATGTGCTCATCAAACTCTGACCTTGCTTGGGTGAGCACCAAACTTTCATCGTATTCACCAAAAGACTCTTTGGCTGTAAGCCCAACTTCGATATCATCTCCTCTGCTTTTACCCTCTAGCGCACGTTCAACTTTTTCAAATACATCTTTGTATCCACCGTGTAGATAGATAAGAGGCTCACTTCCCGTGTCTAAAATGGCACCTTTTTTATCAACAACACGGTATGTTAAAGTAACCACACAATTTTTACTGATTTTCATTCTCTTTCCTTTAAATATTTTTTAAGTCTATTGATACCTTTATTCATATGTTCTGTATTTCTTGTGTAGGCAAAACGAAGATAGTGGCGTGTGCCATTGCTTCCAAAATCGACTCCTGGAGTGGTAGCAATATGGATATTTTCTAAAAGTTCTTTAGAAAAGGCGAAGCTGTCATTTGAGTAGCGCGAAATGTTCGCCCAAATGTAAAATGCCCCCTCAGGTTTTGCATCAATGTCAAATAGTTCTGAGAGTTCCGTGTATAAAAAATCCCGTCTTTCTTTGAATTCGGCTTTAATTTCTTTTAAATACGTTTCATCAAAGGCTTCCAGTGCGCCGTATTGACTCAGTGTTGGCGCGGAGATGAAAAGATTTTGTGCGACCATTTCGGCGTGGCGGATTTTTTCTTTGGGTACTATCACCCAGCCCAAACGCTGACCGGGCATACAGTAGTACTTGGAGAAACCATTAATGACGTAAATGTTTTGATCTCCAAACTCTAAGGCACAGTTAGCCTCTTTTTCGTAAGTCAAGCCATGATACAACTCATCGGAAATAAATGCAATACGGTTTGTTTCGCAGTAAGTAACAAGTGCTTCAAGGTTTTTGGCATCGTAGATATTTCCCGTGGGATTTGCAGGGGAAGAGATTTGCAGGGCATCTAGTTTATGAGGCTCCAAATCCTTTACATGTAACTCAAAATCATCTTCTTTACCAATGGGCATAAAACAAGGTTTGATGTCCAAAAGGTAGGCAAAATTTTTATAGCACGGATAAGAGGGGTCGCTAAAACCCAGTGTGGCATCTTTTCCAAGGGTGAGCGCATAAGCGATGAGAAATGCACCACTGGTTCCAGGGGTTAGGAAAATCTGCTCAATGTCTATGGAAACACCATACGTGGTTTTGTAATGTTGGGCGATTTTTTCACGAAGTTCCACCAACCCGTGGCTTTGCGTGTAAGAAAATCGGTTTTCATCAATGCTACCATGTAAAGCTTGTTTTACTTTAGGCGAGGGTGGAAGGTCGGGTTGTCCTATCTCAAAATGAATACAATCTTCAAACTTTTCAGCTTCTTTCACGATGTCCATCACGATAAAAGAGCTCATTTTTTCACAACGCATGTCATTTCCATTTTTGCAGTATTATAGCGGTATTTTAAGGGTGATACCTAGTCCATCTGTTGTTCGATTATTCTACCACAACCAGTGCTTTTTTAGGAACACTCATTGGAAAACATTTTTTTAAAAAAGTGACCATTGAGCAAATTAACACCCTTGTCACATGGATCTTAGCTTCGGTTGCGTTCTTGATGATTGTAGGACTTTTATAATGACTTTACTTTTAAATTTTTAGCAGGTTTTGCCACAATCTCTACAAAACATTCACCCCATTTTTCTGTATACGCAGTGTCAATGGAGGGTATGAGCTCAGCGACCATAACTTCTTTAGCGCTCTCTTCGTTTGCGCCTATACGACACTCAAATATCCAAAAAGGAGAACCCTCTGGAAGCTTTTTATTGCGCTCACGCTTGAGGTATTTACGAATTTCATGTTTAATAGCATCGGCGACGCGTTCAGGTTGTTTTGTTTCACTTTGGAGTGGAAATATTTTTTTCAAGGGTTACCCTTTTGTTTTTTTGCATTGTAGTCAAATTTTGCTTGTAAGATGCTCATAAAACTACACACATAGGCTATAAACTGCCTCTTCACTTAATATTTCCACTGCCAGTTCAGAATCTCAGGCATATCTTGCCCATAATGCTCGATGTACGTTTTATGTTCTAGCCGTTTTTTGAGCATGAGCGAGGTGATGTGTGCACGCCTTTGCGCCATCTTAGGCACGCGCGCCATTACATCCATGACCAGATGAAATCTATCGACGTCGTTGAGCACCACCATATCAAAAGGCGTGGTGGTCGTACCTTCTTCTTTATAGCCTCTTACATGTAAATGCGCATGATGGGCTCTTCGGTATGCCAAACGGTGAATCAACCACGGGTATCCATGATACGCAAAAATGGTAGGCACATCTTTGGGAAAGAGCGCATCATACGCTTCGTGAGTGAGTCCGTGTGGGTGCTCGTCTTGGGGCTGAATCGCCATCAAATCGACCACATTGACGACACGTATTTTAAGCTCAGGGGTGAGTTCTCGCAAGATATCCACCGCGCTCAGAACTTCCAAGGTTGGCACATCGCCACAACACGCCATGATGACATCAGGCTCGCCCTCATCGTTACTTGCCCACTCCCAAACTCCCATTCCTTTTTCACAATGTGTTAAGGCTTCTTCCATACTCAGCCATTGCAGTTCGGGCTGTTTTCCCGCAACGATGACGTTGATGGCATCGACACTGTTCAAACAACGCTCCCCCACCCATAAAAGCGTGTTGGCATCGGGTGGAAAATAGACATTGACGATGTGCGCTTTTTTATTGACCACGACATCGATAAACCCTGGGTCTTGGTGTGAAAAACCGTTGTGGTCTTGCCTCCAGACGTGTGAAGTTAAAAGGTAATTAAGCGAAGCGATGGGTTTACGCCACGGGATTTCGCGACTGGTGACTTTGAGCCATTTGGCGTGCTGGTTGAACATCGAATCGATGATATGGATAAACGCTTCATAACACGAAAAAAAGCCATGCCGTCCTGTGAGTAAATAGCCCTCTAGCCAGCCTTGGCAGGTGTGTTCGGAGAGGATTTCCATGACTCTGCCATCTTGACTTAAGTGGTCATCTCCCTCATAATACTCTGCCATCCATGTACGATTGGTGACTTCAAAAAGTGGGCTTAGGCGATTCGAAGCGGTTTCATCGGGACCAAAAACACGAAAGGTGTGCATATTGTGGCGCATCACATCACGTAAGTAAAAACCTAAAACACGCGTGGATTCAGCGATGCTTTTTCCGTGTTCACGTACATCCACAGCGTAGGTTTTAAAATCGGGTAAGTGTAAGGGTTGAAGGAGCATACCGCCGTTGGTGTGCGGATTGGCTCCCATGCGTTTGTCACCTTTGGGGGCGAGTGCGGCGATATGCGAGAAGAGTTTGCCCTGCGCATCAAAAAGCTCCTCAGGCTTATAACTTTGAAGCCATTGTTCCAAAATAGCGATGTGTTCAGGCTGTTTATCGAGCGCGGAGAGTGGCACTTGGTGCGAACGCCAATGATCTTCGGTTTTAAGCCCATCGACCTCTTTTGGCCCACTCCAGCCTTTGGGTGAGCGCAGGACAATCATCGGCCAGAAAGGGCGCTCTTGTTTGCCCTCCACGCGCGCTTCATGCCAAATGGCTTTGATACGAGCGGTGATGGTATCCATCACGTCTGCCATGCGTTGGTGCATCAGTTCTGGCTCACTTCCTTCGACAAAATAAGGCTCATACCCGTAGCCGATAAAAAGCTTTTCAAGCTCATCATGGCTGATGCGAGCGAGGATGGTAGGATTGGCGATTTTGTAGCCGTTGAGGTGTAAGATGGGCAGTACCACACCATCGCGTTTTGGGTTTAAAAACTTGTTGGAGTGCCACGCGGTTGCGAGGGGTCCCGTCTCTGCTTCACCATCACCTATCACGCAACATGCGATTAATTCAGGATTATCAAATACCGCACCATAGGCGTGAGAGAGCGCGTAACCCAGCTCTCCGCCTTCATGGATGGAACCAGGTGTTTCAGGTGCGGCGTGTGAGGGAATGCCTCCGGGGAAGGAGAACTGTTTAAAGAGCTTTTGTAAGCCTTGCTCATCGTGCGAGATGTCAGGATAGACTTCACTGTAAATCCCTTCCAAATAGGTATTTGCCACCACCGCAGGTCCTCCATGCCCAGGGCCTGCGATAAAAAGCATGTTAAGGTCCTCTTTGCAAATGACACGGTTCATATGCGCATAGATAAAATTAAGCCCTGGGGTTGTGCCCCAATGCCCTAAAAGACGAGGCTTGATGTGCTCTAAGGCAAGAGGTTTTTTAAGCAAAGGATTGTCTAGGAGGTAGATTTGCCCCACACTCAGATAATTCGCCGCGCGCCAATAGGCGTTGATGCGCTCCAGTTCTTCTAAACTAAGGGGTGATGGTGTCATAAGGCTACCTCCATTGAGTCAGGATGATTTATTGTAGCACAAATGATGAAGCAGTATAAAGTTTTATGATAAGAAATGTTCAAAAAAAAATCATTGGAACACTTCTTGTATAGGTGAAAGTAAAAAAGGAGGTAACATGCGCTTTTTTCATGCTACTCCTGAAGCTACTTATCAGTTTGCTAAACGTTATGCGCATTATAAAGATTTTTATATACGTCATAATGGGCTTATCTTCTCAAAACTAGGGTTTGGTACTTTTAAAAAAGAGCCTTATAAAGAAGAAAATTATACGTTTAACTATCAAGAAGCGTTAAAAGAAGCGATTAGGTGTGGTATCAATGTCATCGACACTGCCATCAACTACCGTTATCAGCAAAGTGAGCGTGAGATAGGGGAGGTGTTACGCGAGTTATTTGAAACAGGTGAGCTTAAACGTGAAGAACTCATTATCTGCTCCAAAGGCGGTTTCATCCCCCTTGATTTTCCTTTTCCCGAAAACCCTTATACATGGATCGATGAAAATATCCTTCAAAAAGAGCTTGCAACACCTGATGAGATAGAACTTGACCAGCATTGTATGAGTCCAGCATTTTTAGAAGATTCCCTTAATCGCTCACTTGAAAACTTACATGTAAAGACACTTGATATCTACTTTTTACACAATCCAGAGACGCAACTCACCACAATAGGTTACGAAGCTTTTTTAGAAAAATTAGAGGGTATTTTTACACTTTTTGAGACGATGGTGAAATGCGGTAAAATCAAGGCGTATGGCATAGCCGTTTGGAACGCATTGACCTATGAAGCTTCCAACCCTGAGTACATCAGCATTGAAGATGTGTATGATGTCGCGTGTCGTGTGGGTGGGGCAAATCATCATTTCAAATACCTTCAACTTCCCTTTAACATCGCCAAAACCAATGCCTACAGTGTGGCTAACCAAAAAATGTCGGATGGTTGCATGTACACACCTTTACATGTAGCGCATAAATTAGGATTGGGGGTTATCAGTAGCTCTTCTTTGTTACAGATGAATCTTTTTCAAAAGCCGTTTAAACCAGAAGTGGGTTATGTTTTGGACAAGGAGATGATTTTAAAAAGTGATGTGGATTTGGCGTTACAATTTGTGCGCTCCACGCGAGGTATCATCACGTCACTCTTTAGTTCTTCAAAGCCTGAGCACGTTACATGTAATGTTTCCATCGCCTCGATTAATGCTATCAAAAGCACGCAATACCATCTTTTATATCAACTGGAGAAGTCTCATGACGTATGATGTTTTAGTCATCGGCTCTGGCATTGCGGGGCTTATGGCGGCGATTGAAGCTAAAAGTGAGCATAACAGCGTTGCAATACTCACGAAAGGCAATATTTTCAAATCCAACAGTGCCATAGCCAGTGGTGGGATTAATGCCGTTTTAGATGAAAAAAATGATGTTGAAATCCAAAAGCACATCGACGATACGATGAACAGTGCTAAAGAACTTGGCGATAAAAAGGCTGTTGCATATTTATGTAAACGAGCACCACACATCATCAAAAAATTGGTCGAATACGGCGTGGCATTTGATAGGGATGAAAACGGTGCGATCTTACAGCGTAGTTTTGGAGGGGGAAGTTCCAAGCGTACTTGCTTTGTGGGCGATAGCACGGGTGCTTCTATCACGCAGGCTTTGATTAAAAAAGCACGTTTGATTGGGGTTGAATTTTTGGTGAATCACTACGTTATGGACATCACGAAGATTGAAAATTATGTCAGTGGCGTTATTTGCTTAAAACGTCAAGATTCAAGTGTGCTGGTTTACCCAACGAAAGCCGTGGTGTTTGCAGGTGGTGGGTATGCTGGTATTTATAGAGGCTTTAGCACCAATGCACAAGATTGTACGGGAGATGTGTTAAGCATCGCACTTCGAGCGGGTTTGTATTTAAAAGATATGGAATTTGTACAGTTTCATCCCACAGGTTTTGCAAAAACCAGTTACCTTATTTCAGAAGCTGCTAGAGGTGAGGGTGGACATTTGGTCAATTCAGATGGAGAGCGTTTTGTGGATGAACTGGGCACACGCGATGTACTTTCACGCGCTATTTTTGAACAAGTCCGTCAAGGCAAAAAAGTTTATCTCGATATGCGACACATCCCCCAAAATATCTTAGAGAGCAGGGTGCCAACACTGTATAAAAATGCTTATACACAAGTGGGTATTGATATCGCGACGGAGCTTTTGGAGGTAAAACCTGTGGCGCATTATAGCATGGGAGGCATCTACGCTCCGTTTACATGTAGCGATATTAAAGGCTTGTATGTTTGTGGTGAAGCGGCGGCTATTGGGGTGCATGGTGCGAATCGCTTGGGGGGAAATTCACTGCTTGAAGGAGCTGTTTTTGGTGAACTAGCAGGGCAAAAGGTCAAAGCGTATGTCTCAAACAAAGATTTTTTACCCATAGATTACAGTGTCGTCATTAAAAATATGCAACTGGTGGATAGAATTTTTGAGGGAGAATGTACGAAAAATTTTAATGCCATGCGTATTTCTGTGGGAAAAATCATGTTTACAAAAGCAGGTATTTTTCGAAATGAAGCGAGCCTCCAAGAAGCCTTTGACTATATGAAATACCTTCGCCAAGAGTCCAATACCCTTCATTGTATCGATAAGGGGAAAAATAACAATGTAGAGCTTATCTCTATTTTGGAACTGCGCAACGCCTTGGAGCTTTGTGAAGCCATTATCCTCAGTGCTATGCATCGAAAAGAGAGTCGTGGAGCACATCATAGAGAGGATTTTCCGCTTACATGTAAAGAGGGAAATCGTCATGTACTCATCAAAGAACTCCAAAAAGGCTTCTTCAAAGTAGCGTACGAAGAGAATCTGTTCACACGATGGTTTCAAAAAATTTTAACATAAGGATAAAGAATGGCAAAGGTCATGTTGCGTGAAGAAAAGGGTGAAATTTGTTTTTATATCGCTAAAAAAGATATGGAAGAGACCATCGTCTCCATGGAGTTTGATAGCGAAGAAAAATGGGGTGGTGAAGTGGTGTTAAGCAATGGTGAAACATGGTGGATTCAACCCGCCCCTAAAAAGTTACCCAAAGAAGAGGTGTGCAAAAAGCTAAATGATTAAATTATAAACAGAATGTTTGCACTCTAAATACTCTTTAATATGTATAATAATTACAAAAGCGAAGGAGTAACCGCATGGAAACACGTGATGCTAAATGTTCTCATTGTGTGACGACGACAGAGTTGTCAACCTTGCACGAGGTAGCATTGGAGGTTTCAAATTCGTTGGATTTGGTTGCTTCGTTGGAAAAAGCCTTATTGATTTTGAAAAATAGCCTTCATCTGGAAAAATGCGCGCTTTACACCCTGACAGAAGAGACATTAAGTGTCTATGCTTGTATTGATTTCAATAAACACCAACGAGAATTGGCGGTGTATAAACTGGGTGAGGGTGCTACGGGATTGGCGGCGCAAAGTCGTGAGCCTGTGGTGATTGAAAACCTTCACAACGATATGCTATTTCTTAATAAATCAGGCAATCGCGATAAAAATTCGCTTTCCTACATCGCCGTTCCTCTTTTGGCGGGGCAAGAGGTGATTGGTGTTTTTGGTGCTAATATTACTAAAACAACACCCATTGGGTTTGAAAGTTCCATTCGATTGTTGACGATTTTAAGCTCTATTTTTGCGCAAGCCATTCATTCACACTCTATTCATTTACAAGAAAAAGAGCGCTTAAAAGAGCTCAAACTCTACTACAAAATGGAGTGGGATTCTAAAGTACACAATTTTGGTGACATCATTGGAGAGAGTGTTAAAATCAAAAATGTCTTTAAAGTGGTGGAACGTATTGCTGGAAGTAATGTCACCGTTTTGGTGCGAGGCGAGACAGGGACAGGTAAAGAGCTTGTGGCAGCTGCGATTCATAAGCGTTCACAACGCAAAGAGGAGCCTTTTGTTAAACTAAATTGTGCCGCTATTACCGATACACTCATAGAGAGTGAGTTGTTTGGGCATGAAAAAGGAGCCTTCACCGATGCCAAAGAGGCGCGTAAGGGGCGATTTGAACTGGCCGATGGTGGAACCCTTTTTTTAGATGAGATAGGCGACATCTCTTCTTCTGCTCAAGTTAAACTGTTGCGTGTGTTGCAAGAGCGTGAGTTTGAGAGGGTGGGTGGCAGTAAAACCATCAAAGTCAATGTCCGCCTTGTAGCAGCCACGAATCGAAACTTAGAAGAGATGGTCAAAAATGGTACGTTTCGAGAAGATTTGTACTACCGACTCAATGTCATTCCCATAGACTTGCCCCCTTTGCGGGAACGGGGCGATGACATCAAGCTGTTGGTTAATTTCTTCTTAGAAAAGTCGATGAAAAACCATAAAAAAAGAGTGGTTATCACCGAAGAAGCAATGGGTATCCTCTGTCATTACACGTGGCCGGGTAATGTGAGAGAACTTGAAAATACGGTTGAACGCATCGTGCTTATGGGAAGTGAAGAGGGCATCAGTGCCGATGAAATGCTGCTGCTGCTTCCCGCATTTAATATTTATCAACAGAAGGCTTAAGGATGATTGAAAAACTAAAATCAGGCGAGATGATTCCTTTTATTGGAATGGGCGTGTTTAAAGGATGCGTGTGCGAGGATGGAACACCGCTTCCTTTTGATAGTGATTCGATGATTTTGGCACTCAATGGTGGACGAGCGATGTCACCACGCTTGATGTACGAATACTCACGTGCAGCCATGAGTTTAGAACAACGCAAAGGAAGACCGTACATTGAAGCGATGACGAACCATATCTTTAGCTCAAAACCCTATACACCTCCTATGGTTTACACATGGCTTAAGCGCATTATGCCTCACTACGTCATTGACCTTAACTTGGATGATTCACTCTTGAAAGTGTATGAAGAGGTGGACCATTTTTTAATTTCTGGGGTGAGTCGCATCATGGCGGGGTATGATCGTTTTTTGGTTTACATGTACCATTCTCACTCAAAAAGTTATAGTAGGGTCGATAAAGAACTTCTCAATCCCATGCTTCCTATTTTATTTAAACCTCTTGGTTGTACGGTGCCTGAGAAAAATTTTATTATCTCGGATGCGGATTTTGTGGATTGGTTAACCGAGGCTATGGGTGGGTATGGAGTGCCTCCTTTTATTAAAAAATACCGTGAGGGAAAATCGTATCTTTTTTTAGGGATAGATTTTGACCGAGACACCTTTCGCATGGTTGCCAATGAGATTACCATGGGGCTTACGGGTGGGGTATTGGTGAACGATAAAGCGTGTATGAGTAAAAAAGAGGAGAAGTTTCTAAGTGCTCATAAAATTGAGAAACGAGAAACTTCTTTAAATGCCTTTATATCAAGGTAACAGGAACTTTGTGTTTATCGATACCAAGCTTGGCTTTATCGTGAACGCCAAACGCTAAAAGTAGGATTTGCGCTAAGCTTAAAACGGGCAATCCTATTTCACGACTGGCTGCTTTCTCAAGGGCTTTTTGGTAGAAATCAAAGAGTATAAAACTGCGTGCATCATCAATTAAAACGATATCAGCAGCGTTGTCAAACATATCGAGCATCACTTTAGAACCCAGTTGATATGCAACTTTTTCACAGACATCCAATACTTCAAAACCATCACTTTCATAACACGATTCAAAGGTTACGTTTTTGGCTTGAATCATGGAAAGTAGCTTACATGTAAGCCCAAGGTCGGTAAATTTGCGTGCTTGACAAAAAGAGGTGCCAAAAAAATGTGCCACATGAAAATTAGCAAAAGGATGCTTGACCAAAGAAGCTAATGTTTCCATGCCGACTTCACCCAATAAAAATGTTTCGAAGGTGAGAATATCGGTTTGAAAATTAAGCTCTATCCCTTTTTGAGAGAGCTTGAGTGCCACGGCATCACGCAATGTCGCATCACCAGACAAGGTCTCTTTGGTAAGTTGCAATGCAATAAATGCACTGTTTTCAACACATACCAAGGCAGCACCTTCTTTGGCGCACAACGAGAGCGCGTAGGCATTGTGTGTGACAAATGCTCGTTTATCCAGTGCCATCATTTCACTACCAACGTCGGGTTTAACGTTTTTGAGTGAGGGAACATCAAGGTTTAGAAATTCGAGTAAACTACGCGCCGCAATGGCTAACGAGGGAGCTTTTTCACTTTGGATAATGCTATCAAAAAGAAAATAACGTTTCATACGGTTCGTCCTTACAAAGTATCTATTCGGTGTGAGAGTTTTTCAATAAGAGGGTTCGCCTTTGGCATCTCTTTTAAAACAAGGTTCTTAAGAGCGCTAATTTTTTGTTCAACCTCTTTGGCGCAGGGGTAAATTTTATTGCATAAGCGTACATGGAAAAAGACGCCGTTGTGCTCATTTGAGACAACACTTAAAATTTCACGTTTACGGGATGGGTGTTTTTGAATCATGTCATAGGCAAAAGCAAACAAAGCATCACCTTGATATCCTTCCACCACATCAAGCATACAAGAAGCGTAGTGGTACATGAGGTAGTGCTCAAAGGCAGGCTTGTCTTTTGAATCAACGTACGCATCTAAAAGGTCAAAACGCTCATAAAAATCGGTGGTATCCACAATCATATCTTTACGGACACGCTTGGTGCTAAGAGGCTCTAGCGTGAGAACTTTTCCAAAATCACTGATAATATCATCGATGGTAACCGTCGTGAATAAAGCTTTACCATTAATTTTAATGGCGCAGAGTTCACCTGTAGGATAACCAAAATGCAAATCTTGCTCATGGATCAAGACAAAAAGGTCATTGAGGCACTTTTGGGTATCGATTTTTACAAAATGTTTTTTGTAGTAGGGAAGAAAATCGGTTGTGGCGTCAAAACGAAACACGCTAAGTTCGAGTTTACACTCCATGTGAGAGACTCCTTTGGGATAATTGGCTGTAATGGCTTTTTAATTCGAATAATCATACAATAAATTTATAAAAACTGTATGACAGAATGAGAGTGGCTTATGAGTAAAGAGGCATTTTTTATTGCGCAATTTAAGAGTAAACATATCGGCGATGATGGAGCCGTTTTAGGAAAAAGTGTTTATTCCAAAGACCTTTTTTGCGAAGGGATTCATTTTAAACGAGACTGGATGAGCTTAGAGCAGATTGCCACTAAAAGCATGTTGGTCAATATCTCCGATGCGATTGCGATGAATGCCAGACCCCGCTTTGCACTCATTGGCATCGTCATTCCTAAACACTTTACATGTAAAGAGTTGCAAGACCTTGGCAGAGGGTTTGAGTCCACAGCAAAGGCGTATGGCATAGAGATTATTGGTGGTGATACCACAGCAGGGGATAAGCTCATGATTTCTGTCACCATTGGTTCGCAGAGTCAAAAACCCTTGTTGCGAAAAAATGCACAGGTGGGTGATTTGGTAGCATTTACAGGAACGCTTGGGCATTCACAGAGGGATTTAACACGGCTTTTACGCGGAGGAAAACTCTCCTCTCGTTCACGTTTTGTGACGCCAGTGTTGAAAAAAGCCTTCATTGAAAAAACAGGAGGATTTTTACATTCAGGCATGGATATCTCCGATGGACTCTTTAAAGACCTCTCACGGCTACTCAAAGAGAGCGGAAAGTGTGCGATGCAATGGAATAAACCTTTTGCAAAACGTTTAGGATGCAGTGGCGAAGAGTATGAGATGCTTTTCACCTTTTCTCCCAAGCATCAAGCAAAGCTACAACGTTGTGCGAAACAAACACGCACAAAAGTCACTATAATAGGAAAAATCAAACGCGGGCACTACCGATGTGTCTGTAAAGAGCATCATTTTTAACATTTTAATCAAAGGTATTTTATGACACGACAATTTTTTCTCACCCATTCACCCATTAACGCCACCTTTACCAAAAACAGCAGTGACTTTGTGGTCAATGAAATCCCCCTCTATCCCTTTAGCGGCGAAGGAGAACATCTGGTCTTACATGTAAGAAAAAAAGACCTCACCACGTGGGACATGTTGCAATACATCAGCGAAGTAACGGGTTGCAAAGTACGTGACTTTGGGTATGCGGGCTTAAAAGATAAAGATGGCATGACCACACAGTACATCTCTTTGCACAAAAGTTTTGAGACAAAACTAGCAACCTTTTCGCATGAAAAAATTAAAATTTTAGAAAAAACCTACCATAACAATAAAATTCGTACAGGGCACCTCAAAGGCAATCGCTTCTTTGTCCGCCTTAAAAAAGTTAATCCCATCGATGCAAAAAAACTGCAAGATGGTCTTAAAAAGATAAAAAAAGAGGGCTTTCCAAACTTTTTTGGCTATCAGCGTTTTGGCATCGATGGCGATAATTACCTTAAAGGCAAAGCCATTTTAGACGGAAGTAGAAAAGAGCGCAACCCTAAGATGAAAGAGTTTTTTATCAACGCCTATCAAAGCCATTTGTTTAACGATTGGCTCTCCAAACGCATCGAAATGAGCCGAATCATTGAAGACTTTGAATTAAAAGACGTCATGCACTTGCTAGAACTCTCAAAAGAAGATGCGGATGCGCTTAAAAAACAGCCCCAATTTTTCAAACTCTTTCATGGGGATGTGTTGCATCATTATCCTGCGGGAAAAGCCTTTGTGTGTGAAAATATGACCGAAGAGTTACCGCGCTTTTTGGAACGAGGCATTACCATCGCAGGCTGGCTTGTGGGTGGCAAAAATATCCGAGCCGAACATAAAGCGGGCGAGATAGAGCAGATGATGTTTAAAGAGAGTGAGCCATTTTTAGACAAAATCAACGGCAGCAGACGTTTTGCATGGAGCTTTTTAGAAGAGGTTGAGGGCGTTTACAAAGAAGAAGAGGCATGGTTTGAGATGCATTTCAATCTTCCTAAAGGCTCGTATGCTACCGTTATTATAGAAGAGCTAATAAAAAATTCGCTATAATCTTCTCTTCAAAAGGTACAGTAGGTGATTGCTTGGGCGTTGTTGTCCAAGAGGAAAGTCCGGGCTGCATGTGAGACATGGTTCCGTCTAACGGACGGCTAGGGTAACCTAAGGGATTAGTGCAACAGAGAGTAAACTACCTAGAGCAATCTAGGCAAAGGTGAAACGGTGGGGTAAGAGCCCACCAGCGCTTTGAGTAATCATCGCGGCTTGGTAAACCCAACCTGCAGCAAGAAGGGATGGTTTTGGTCTCACGTCAAAAACCCTTCGCTAGAGGCGCTTTGTAAAATGTGTCGTAGATAAATAATCACCCACGACAGAACCCGGCTTATCGCTGTACCTTTTGTCTTTACGTACCTAACGACTTACATGTAAGGAATATTTTGGAAAATTTGGTTTTTTTAGCCTATGTTGTCTTCTTAGTGGTTCTATCTCCCATCATAGCTCGCATATTTCGATTGCCTACACCTGTTGTTGAAATTCTTTTAGGCTCGTATGCGGTTTGGATAGGCTTTTTATCTACAGACAATGACGCTTTTAAAAGTCTTGCCAAAATTGGTTTTTTGTATTTGATGTTTTTAGCCGGTTTGGAAATCGATATTCAGCGATTTTTAGCTTACCGAGATAGATTTTTAAAAAAAGCCGTTCTTTATTTTGCCACATTGTATGGTGTTTCATTGGCACTGTATTTTATTTTTGGGCTTTCACCGGTTTATATTGTCGCTATTCCCATTGTCTCATTAGGGATGATTATGGCACTGATTAATCAGCATGGAAAAAACCACAAATGGTTGGAATTGTCTTTGATTATCGGTGTGATTGGAGAGCTTATTAGTATCGGAGCATTGGTTATTTTTGACGGTGCTATCACGCATGGCATCGGATGGCACTTTTTTAAAAGTATCCTTATTCTTATTGGTGTTTTATTTTCTGCTTATTTTATATACCGTGCACTCAAAGTTCTTTTTTGGTGGTATCCCAACCTAAGACGGCTCATCATGCCCAATGATGACAACATGCACCAAAGCCTTCGCATCTCAATGGCACTTTTTTTTATTTTAGTCGCCATTATGCAGTGGTTGGAAATCGACATGGCCTTAGGTGCTTTTATGGCAGGAATTTTTATTTCCAACTTTTTTGCTCATAAAAAAGAGCTGCCCCACCAACTTTCAACGTTTGGATTTGGTTTTTTAGTTCCTTTCTTTTTTATTTTTGTTGGCACAACACTCAATTTAGAATTGGCATTGCAAGGGCATATTTTAAAGCACGCTCTTTGGATAGTCTTCGCCATGGTGGGGGCAAGACTGCTGAGTTCTTTTGTAGCATATTACAGCTATCTTGGATTTCGTAATACGATTTTATTTAGCTTGGGTGACTCGATGCCTTTGCTTTTTTTGGTTGCCATTGCTACCATTTCGGTTAAAAATGGAGCCATCGGGCAAGAAGAATATGCTTCATTTATTGTAGCGGCTCTTATGGAGGGTATCGTTATCATGACATTGATTCAAGTGCTGATGTTTTTATTCGCCAAATTCTCATCTAAAAATAAAGAAAAAATACGTTAAAATAAACAAAATTTACTCAAAAGTGAGTCCTTGTGAATAAAAAGTTAAGTTTGTTTGACTACTTTCACATTGTGGCGTTTATTATGTTTACGACCTTTACGGCTCTTTTTATCCTCCTTATGTACAACAATGCCCATTCAAAATTTGAATACGAATCCACGCAACTCTCACAAAACTATCTTGATTCGAAAAAAAAGATACTTTATGATGAAGTGATCAAATTTGTAGATTATATTCATTCCAAAAAGAGGGATATTTATAGCAAAACGCAACATACGGTTAAAAATCGTGTTTTTGAAGCACAGACTTTAGCACACAGTATCTATGAGCGTCACAAGCATACCCATACATCTTTGCAGATTCAAGAGATGATTATTGAAACCTTACGACACATGCGTTTTGAAAATGGTAAGGGGTACTATTTTATTACGCGTATGGATGGTATTGAGATGTTATTTGCCGATAAACCAGAAATGGAAGGCAAAAACATGTTAGATCTTAAAAATCACGAAGGAAAGTACGTTGTTCGTGAGATGATTGATATTGTTTTGGCTCACAAAGAGGGTTTTTACGAATACTCATGGACAAAACCACTGAGCGATGGTGAGCATTTTAAAAAGGTTTCGTACATCAAGCTTTTTGAGCCTTATGGGTGGTTTATCGGAACGGGTCTCTATCTTGATGACATGGAACAAGCACTCAAAGAAGAGATTGTCAATAATACGGATCGCTTGTTGTTTGACAAAGAGCATAAAAATTATATTTTTGCGGGAACATGGAAAGGGATGAGTTTAACCTATCCTGCGCCCAATAAAGATATGTACAATGTGCAAGACCTCAATGGCAAATATATCGTGCAAGAGTTAATTTCACGTTCAAAAGAGGGCGGTGGGTTTATTGAATATGTGATGCCTCCACTCAAAGGTGAGCGTAATTTAAACAAACTGAGCTATGTCACGGGCATTATTGATTGGGGATGGTATGTGGGTGCGGGAATTTACTTGGATGATATTAGCGAACAACTAGAACAACTCAATACGAAGATGAAAGAAGAACTAGAGGGAACCATACTCACTATTTTGGCAATCGTGGCTAGTTTTAGCATTATCTTAGGGATGTTTTATTTTCACATCAGTGAAAAAATTCGTAGGGATTTTCGAATTTTTACCCATTTTTTTGACTCTTTGGTTAAAAAAGACCAAAAAATTGATTTGGATAGTGTTAAATTTAAAGAATTTGAAGAGTTGGCACGTCATGCCAATGCTATGCTTGAAATGAAAATAGAGATAGATACTTATCTGGAACGGTATAAAAAAATTGTTTCCAGTTCGGATGATTTACTTTCATTTATTGATAAAAACTATGTTTATCTAGCCGTGAGCGAGGGATACCTTCATTTCTTTGAGAAAAAGCACGAGGAGATCGTGGGACACAGTATGGCTGAGCTGTTTGGGGCAGAGTATTTTGAAAAAGAACTTAAAGGCATCAGTGATAGAGTTCTTTTGGGCGAGAGTTTTGAACGGGAATACTGGATAAAATCGCCATCGGGGGATTATCATTATTTGCATACAAAATATTTTCCTCACTTTGAAAAAGAGGGCACTGAAGTTGTTGCTTATGTTGTTTCTTCTCGGGATATTACGGATAAAAAGCTTAATGAAGAAAAGTTAATTGCTTCTGAAAAAGAGTTGGATTTTCTAGCACATAACGATAGCCTCACGGGACTTCCTAATCGTATTTTACTTCATGATCGCATCGCGCATGCCATTCATAATTGCAACCGTTATGAGACAATGTTGGCTCTGTGTTTTGTGGATTTAGACAATTTTAAAAAAATCAATGACAGTTTTGGACACAGTTATGGCGATGATATCTTAAAACAGTTTGCCACACGCATCCAATCGCTCGTGCGCAGTTGCGATACGCTTTCACGCATTGGTGGGGATGAGTTCATTTTATTGGTTGAAAGTGTCAAAGAAAAAAGTGAGATAGAACACATTATAGAGAAGATACAAAGTGTCTTTGAAGAGCCTTTTTTGGTAAATGAACAAAAATTTTTCCTCTCCGCGAGTATCGGCATCAGTGTTTATCCTGATCATGGGCTAGAGAGTGAAATCTTAATCAAAAATGCCGATACCGCCATGTACAAAGCAAAGGAGTCGGGTAAAAATACGTATGCATTTTACAGCATTGAGATGACCATCGCTTCGTATGAACGCATCGGAATGGAAAATGCCTTGCGTGAAGCCATCAAACGAAGAGAGTTTTTGGTCTATTATCAGCCTCAGATGGATTTGAAAACGGGCGATTTAATAGGGGTCGAAGCGTTGGTGCGATGGAATCACCCAGAAGAGGGCATTTTGGCTCCCAGTCGTTTTATTCATTTCAGCGAAGAGACGCGCCTCATTATCGACATTGGTGCTTTTGTATTGGAACAAGCGTGTTTGGATATGCTGTTACTTCAAAAAGAGGGTCTTTTTAAAGGAACGGTATCGGTCAATATCTCAGGGGTTCAAATAGAATACAGTAATTTTTTACAGACACTTCAGAACATCATTCATTCCACTGGCATTCATCCTTCACATTTGGATATTGAAGTGACTGAATCGTTTATTATGAATGACCCAGAACGCTGGATAGAGCTTTTGAAAAATATGCAAAAACTAGGTGTGAGCATAGCTATTGATGATTTTGGAACGGGGCATTCGTCTTTGAGTTATCTTAGCAAACTCCCTATCGATAAACTCAAAGTGGATATGTCGTTTGTACGCGATATACCAGAACGTGAAGATGCTTGCTCTATCGTTAACTCCATTATAGACCTTGCGCAAAACATGAAGATAGCCACACTCGCTGAGGGCATTGAAACGAGAGAGCAAGAGTCATATTTGTTTGAACATGGATGTCTGCAAGGGCAAGGTTATCTTTATGGAAAACCAATGAATCTTAAAGATTTAAAGGTTTGGATTATGAAACGTCAAAAATAACCTTGCAATTATCATTCAATCACTGTAAACTTCGCCTATTAAAAATTCGTGCTAGGAGTGCTGGTTACACCAGCTGAGATAAAGAATGATGATTCTTTGATCCTTGACCTGATCTGGGTAGTGCCAGCGTAGGAAAGCTCAAAACCTCTTTTTTCTTCTTTGCTCTTCTTTCCTACGCTGAATTTATCTTACATGTAAAGAGTGACCATGAAACATTGTTTAACCATAGCAGGCTCTGATAGTTGCGGTGGAGCGGGTATTCAAGCTGACCTTAAAGCCTTTAGTGCCAATGGCGTCTATGGCATGAGTGTGATTACTGCTGTTACTGCACAAAATACGCAAGGTGTTTTTGATGTACAAGACATAAGAGCTTCACTCATCGCCAATCAAATCAAGGCGGTTTTGGACGACATCCGTGTCGATGCGATTAAAATAGGGATGGTCTCACGCCCTGAGACGATTGAGATTATTGCCCAAACCCTTAAACAGTACCCTCTCCCTCCTTTAGTCATTGACCCTGTAATGATTTCTAAAAGCGGGTATGATTTACTCCAGCCTGAAGCCAAAAAAGCACTTATCGAAACGCTTTTACCTATGGCGACCATCATTACACCCAATCTTCCCGAAGCCGAAGTCATCGTTGGTTATACCATTGATACGATAGAACTTATGAAAAAAGCAGCGATGGATTTGCACGCCCTTGGATGTCGATGTGTTTTGGTTAAAGGTGGACATTTGGCAAATGATGCCACCGATGTCCTTTACGATGGAGAGCGTTTTTATCTGTTAGAAGCCAAACGACTTGTGAGTATCAACACGCATGGAACAGGATGCACACTCTCTTCTGCCATTGCTGCCAATCTTGCTAAAGGTCATCCCGTCAAAGAAGCTGTCGAGATGGCAAAAGCGTACATCACCGAAGCCATTGGTTTTGGATTTCCTTTGGGGCATGGTGTGGGACCTGTGCACCATTTTTACAGACTTTATAAAGATGCAGGAGTTGAACAGTGAATGAACAAAAAACGATTTTAGGGGGATGGAGCTTTTTTGCGCTCTGGTTTGGTGCGGCTATTTCGATGGCGGAAATTTTTACGGGCGGGCTTTTAGCTCCGCTTGGCTTTAGTGATGGGATCAAAGCGATTCTTTTAGGTCATCTCATTGGTGGGGTCATTATGCTTTTGGCAGGTTACATTGGGGCACATTCTAAATTGCCTGCCATCATGTCTACGCGTATCTCCTTTGGTGTGTATGGTTCTTATCTGTTTTCACTTTTAAATGTCCTTCAGCTCATCGGCTGGACGGCGGTGATGATTATCTCAGGCGGGCGTGCGGCGAATGAGTTAGGCATAGCACTCTTTGGGTTAGATAGCATCAGTATTTGGGCAGGCGTGATTGCTTTTTTTATTGCTCTGTGGATTGCGCTTGGCAAAGTAGGCTTTGGTAAGTTAAATGTGGTGGCTGTTGTGCTTTTGTTGGGTTTGACGTTAGTGTTGTGTGGCGTTGTCTTTCAAGAGGGAACACTCTTTACGCACACCAATGACAACACCATGTCCTTTGGTTTAGCCTTGGAGCTTAGCATCATTATGCCCCTTTCATGGCTTCCGTTGGTTTCTGATTATACACGTTTTGCGAAGGCTAAAAAAACAGCACTTGGTGGGACATTTTTAGGGTATTTTATCGGCAGTTCCTTGATGTATATCATCGGTTTGAGCATTGCTTTGTATGCTAAAGATGCTAGTGTGGGCAGTATGATGATGGCATTGCAGTTGGGTTTTGTAGCCTTGGGTATTGTTTTACTCTCAACCATCACGACCACGTTTTTAGATGCGTATTCTGCTGGGGTGACACTGGTTAATGTGTTCCCAAAATGGAGTGAACGCAGTGTGGCTCTGGGTATGACCTTCATAGGCTTACTCGTCGCACTTTTTACACCGATTGAACAATACGAAACCTTTTTATATGCCATTGGTTCTGTGTTTGGTCCGTTGTTTGCCATTGTTTTGAGTGATTATTTCATGTTTCACAAACGTGCCATTGTGCCCACACTTCGTTTACATGTAGGTACACTATTGGTGTGGATACTTGGTGTGTTTATGTACTATCAGTTTCAAACGATGAATCTTCCATTAGGGACAACCTTACCAACGATGTTAGCCACCGCAGTGCTTTTTAGCATCAGTAAAAAATTCTTGGAGCAATGGACATGGTCAGTGAAATAAGCGCACTTTTTAAAGAGATTCGAACTAAACGAACCTTGGTACATCACATCACCAACTATGTCACAGTCAACGATTGTGCCAATGTGGTCTTAGCCATAGGTGCCAATCCCGTGATGGCAGATGACCCTGAGGAAGTGGAAGATATGGTCAGCATCTGTGATGCGTTGGTCATCAATATCGGAACGTTGAATGAGCGAACGGTGAGTTCCATGATCAAAGCGGGAAAAAAAGCCAATGCTAAAAATATTCCTGTGATTTTAGACCCTGTGGGAGTAGGGGCAACGCCTTTTCGTTTTGAAACCGCAGCAACCTTGCTTAAGGAAGTACATTTTAGTGTCATACGGGGGAATATGGCAGAAATCAAAGTTATCGCTGGTTTACATGCCAAACGTGCAGGGGTTGACTCGCTTGAAGAGGAAGAAAATGGCGTGAGCATCGCACGTACTTTGGCGCAAAAGTTAGGCTGTGTAATCGCCATTACGGGTAAAGTTGATGTTGTTAGTGATGGAAAGCAATGTTATAGCATTTTCAACGGACACACGGCACTAACACGTTTAACAGGAACAGGATGTATGAGCAGTTCTTTGATTGGCTGTTTTTTAGGAAGTTCAAAAAAGCCCCTTCACAGTGCCATAGCAGGTATCGTGTGCATGGGAATAGCAGGAGAAATGGCATCGAAAAGTCTTGGACTGGGAAGTTTTAAAGTCAATTTAATGGACAGTATTGCAGTGATGGATGAGGTAATTTGCTTAGAAAAAGCAAAGATAGAACCAAGTAATCAATAAAAATTATCATTAAAGTATTTATTAGCTTTTAAAGAGTAGGATATGACAAATTTTTACAAGGAGTAAGTATGGCAAGAGTTGGAAATTCTATTATTAAAGGGATAGAGGTTAGTGAGATTGTTGCAAAACTTAACCGTGCGTATGCCGATGAGTGGTTGGCGTATTACCAATACTTTATCGAATCAAAAGTCATTAAAGGCTTGATGAAAGATGCTGTTATTGGAGAGTTGACTTTACATGCAGCCGATGAGTTACGCCATGCAACCATGGTGGCTGACCGTATCATTCAACTTGGAGGTACACCACTCTTACACCCCAATGATTGGTTGGCACAAACGCATTGTGGGTACGATGCCCCGCATGATTTTGATGTGGTTGCTATTTTAAAAGATGCCATTAAAGGTGAGCAGTGTGCTATCTCCACCTACTCAGACATTGTGGAAATGACACGAAATAAAGATATCGTCACGTACGATATGGTTTCACAAATCTTAGCCGACGAAGTCGAACACGAAGAAGATTTGCAGTCTTTACACGATGATATCACAGAATTTATTGCTGATATTCGTAAAAATATTCACTAAAAGAGTATAGGGTATGATAGATATATCGCTTGAAAATTTCATACCCGCCTTTTTTCTTACCGTTTTAGCAGGACTCAGTACGGGTATCGGTGCGCTGATTGCTTTTTTTTCAAAATCCAAAAGTCACACGTTTCTCTCCATCGGTCTTGGTTTTTCAGCAGGCGTGATGGTCTATGTCTCTTTTGTTGAGATACTTGCAAAATCACGTCATGCCTTTGAAGCCATCTATCACGATGAGCTCATAGGTGAATCTTTAGCCATTCTTTGCTTTTTTGGAGGCATTGGCTTAAGTGCTTTGATTGACCGTTTTATTCCCGAAGATGTCAACCCTCATGAGCCTAAAAGCGATAAACAACTCAGTGTGTTAAAAGAGGGCTCAGAGCACTCTTTAATTAAAAATTCTGCCCTTAAACGCACAGGAATTTTTACCGCACTTGCCATCGGTATTCACAACTTTCCTGAAGGCTTTGCTACGTTCATCGCAGCATTGGATGATATGAGTGTAGGCATCACAATAGCCCTTGCCATTGCCATTCACAATATCCCTGAGGGTATGGCAGTTTCTTTGCCTATCTATCACGCAACAGGAGAGCGCAAAAAAGCATTTTGGTATGCCTTTATCTCAGGTTTGGCTGAGCCTGTTGGGGCGATAGTGGGATTTTTTTTACTGCTTCCGCTTATGGGAGAGTTGACCTTTGGCATCACCTTTGGTTTTGTTGCAGGCATTATGGTCTATATCTCATTTGATGAATTGCTTCCCTCAGCAAGGCTTTACGGAAATGCGCATACCACTATTTTAGGAATTACCCTTGGTATGATGGTTATGGCTGTGAGTTTGGTGACGTTTAAACTCATATAACCTTTACATGTAAACGGTGATGAATTATGTGTAGTTATTGACGGCTTATTGTGGTCATGAATTTTACAAACTCAAAAAATAGATGTTTATCTAAGTCGTGAAGCATATCGTTTTTCATCAGTTGAAGCGCGTTAAAAGAACTGTAGGCTTCTTTGTAAGAACGCTTTGTTGTCAATGCACTAAAAATATCTGCTATGGCTATTATTTTTGCAAATTCATGCGTTTTAGTTGCGATGAGTTTATCGGGATAGCCAGTGCCTAAAGCTTTTTCATGATGATGCCTCACAGGATTTAAAATATCATTATTTTTTTCTCCATGAAATTGAAGAATCTCACATCCATATTTTGGATGATGTTTCATGATTTCAAACTCATCCGAGGCTAGCAGGGCTTTTTTGTTGAGTATTTCTAATGGAATTTTACTTTTACCTATATCGTGCAGTAAAGCAGCATAGCCAATATTAGCCATATCATCGTAAGAATAGTTTAAGTAATTTACAAAACCCATAGAAAAGAGGGAAACATCAACAGAATGCGTGTACGTATAATAATCATGTGAACTAATTTCCATCATACTTTTTACAGAATTATCATGAGCAAAAATAATATTGATCGTATTTAAAATAAGGTTTTTAGAACGATTCATTAACTCTTTTGATTCTGGGTTTTGAAACAAATTATCAAGGGTGTTTGCAGCAAAATCATATATTAATGCTGATTTCTCTTTAACTGAAACCTCTGTATCTTGCGTAATTTTCCCTAAAAAATTTTCAAGATATGCGTAATATTTTGGCTTATCTTTCTTATGAAGGTAGACACATGGCTCATTATTGGGATAATTTAACATGAGGTTTGAAAGATTTTTTGGGAAGATATCGCCATCTTCTACAACTAAAGCATAATGATCTTCCTCTTTTCTAAAGAGATTAAAAGGGATAGCACTCTCAGGTTTTATAGCAAATAATGGAATTTTAACGTGTGACATACTTCTAGTCTTTTTTTGAATTTGAATTGAGTTTTGGGTTAAGGTCTAAAACTTCGTTAATTAGGCTCTTAGCAAGCAATCTAATGTGTTTATTATAACGTTCTCTAGTATCAAAAAAGTATCATTTAGAGTCTTTGTGTATAATTTCATATTGAGTATAAAGGCATGGGTGTGAAATTTGAATTTTTAGGAACTTCCGATACAGGAGGTATTCCTCTTTTGGGCTGTTACTGCGAAGTGTGCGAAGACGCACGCGTACACAAAACACAAAACCGCTCCACATCAGCGTATCTTACACTTAAAGATGGCAGTGTGATTTTGTTTGATGCAGGGGTTGATTTTTTAAGTGAGAAGTTTAATACCACACCCATTCGCGCCATCTTTCTGACCCATTTTCACGCCGACCATTGCTTAGGACTGATTCGTCTGCGCAAGTCTCCCATACCCATTGTTTGTTATATTCCTGAGGATGTGCAAGGTTTTGGAGATTTGTTTGTGCATAAAGACAATATCGAATATAAAGTGCTTAAGCCTTTTGAAAAAGTGTGCATTGAGGGTGTTGAAATTGTCGCTGTGCCCTTGGAGCATTCAAAGCCCACAAACGGGTATGTGCTCTTTACATGTAAAAGTTCATTGGCGTATTTGACCGATTGTGCTTCGATACCCAAAGACTCCCTTGCTTTTTTAGGAGAGAAAAGCATCGAGTATCTTTTTATTGATGCGTGTTATACCCCTGAATATGCGTCTAAAAAACATCTGAATTGGGAGAGTGCGGGAGCGTATATCGAGCACGTAAAGGCAAAAAATGGGTATTTGATTCATGCGAGTTGTAAGACCTTACTTCCTTTACATGTAAAGAAAATAAGGCTTAAATATCCCTACATTACGCAAGGATTTAGTGTCGAGATTTAGTAGTCATCCTCTTCATCATCGTCTTCTAAGGCTTCTTCACCATCTTCGTCTTCAAAGTAGATGTTATCTTCATTGCCATCGTAGTTGTAGTCACTTCGGTAAATCGGGTCATCCTCATCTTCGTCCAAATCATCTTCATCGTCTACCATATCATCATAGTCGTCATCACTCATCAAAATATCTTCAACGGTATCGATAAAATCGTCGATATCACCGTTGTAAAGTTTTTCATAACGCAACGCATCAAGGATAAACTCACTTGAACATCCGCTCTCCATCAATCGCTCTTTTAAATCACTCATCACACACCTCTTGGCTTTTTTGTCATTTTACACTAATTTTGGATGTTTTTCAATTTGGCTTCATACATTTCAAAGAGCGTATCGTGTTCGTTATGGAGTGTTTCAAAACGCTCATACAGTCCTTCTAGCTCTTTTTCTTCAGAGATAAGCTCTTTAGAAATGCGCGCAAGCTCCCCCACATTGCTCTCATTAGAATGCACAATGAGCGCTTCATTCTTAGCTTTTATTTGCTCTTCTAAGCGCATAATGTTCGCTTCGCAGGCATCGATGTTCTTTTTCAAAGGAGAGAGCTTTGAGCTTCGCTCTTGAATCAGTGCTGTGCGCTCTTTTTTTACAGCGTTATAATCAGTCACAACAACTTTTTTAGGCGTGTTTTCTAACTCTTCTTCCCAACCAATTTTTTCTAAAAATTCATCATAGGTGCCTTGAAAAAACTCAGCTTTGTCTTTATGAAAGATAATCAGTGTTGTTGCAAGAGAGCGCAGTAACATCTCCGAGTGGGTGACCAAAATCACTGAGCCTTCAAAACGCTTTATGGCGTCACACAAGGCTTCGATGGAGTACATATCAAGGTGGTTGGTGGGTTCATCTAGCAGTAAAAGATTGGCAGGGGTCGCGATGATTTTACCCAGCATCACACGACTGCGCTCACCGCCTGAGAGTACGGAGATCTCTTTTTTGGCACTCTCGCCACTAAACATCATCGCTCCACAAATACCTCGCACACGGGTAATGCCTAAAAGCGGGTCTACGTCGTAAATTTCATCTATGATGTTTTGTTTGAGGTTTAGGCGGTTAATATTGGTTTGTCCAAAATGCGCCAGTGTCGTTTCTGGATGCCAAGAGAGTGTTCCGTTTTGTTGCGTAAGCTCTCCTGCAATGGTGTTTAGAAGTGTGGATTTACCTTTACCATTTTTCCCGATGATGGCTAAACATTGACCTTTGTGAAGGGTGAAGTTTAGGTTTTGAAACAGTGGTTGAGAGGGGTCATACCCAAACGTTAATGCTTTGGCTTCAAGCATGATTTTAGCAGGTGTTTTTTTCATATTAAAATCAAATTCTAGGGTGGATTCGGCTTCTAACTCCTCCATCTCCCCCATCTTCTCTAACTGCTTGGCTTTACTTTGTGCCATAACCGCTTTGGAAGCACGTGCTTTTTGGCGGGTGATAAAATCTTCCAATTCCGCACGCTTTTTATCTAAATTGGCTTTGGTTTTAAGGTAACGTTCATCATCTTCGGCAAGCTTGGCATAAAATTTGTGCGAATTACCCTGCACGATCATCAAACTTTTACGATTGAGCCCCATCGTATGCGTGGTTACAGCATCCATAAAATCACGGTCATGCGTGATAAGGATGACTTCACCTTCAAAACTTTTCAAAAAAGAGGCAAGCCAGCGCATCGAGACGATGTCTAGGTAGTTGGTTGGCTCATCTAAAAGGAGCATACTCGGATTGGTGGCAAGCAGTTTGACAAGGTTAATGCGGATTTGGTAGCCACCTGAAAAACTCAGAGGGTTTTTGTCTAAATCTTCATGGCTAAAGCCTAAGCCAAACAGCATCTTTTCGACTTTGTAGGTATCGTACGCTTCATCACCACTAAGTGCTGATGCACACTCAGCACGCACACTAGGATGGGTGAAATGAATATGTTGCTTCAATGCACCCAAATAGTAATTTTTAGGAATCAAAATATCACCCGAATCGTGCTCTTCTTCGCCTAAAAGCAGTTTAAAAAGGGTTGATTTGCCTGAGCCATTGCGTCCGACAAAACCTACTTTATAGCCTTTGTTGAGTGAAAAAGAGATGTTTTCAAACAAAACATGTCCGCCGTACGCTTTGGAAAGATTGGTAATTTGTATCATGTAAGCCTCGTATGAAAAAGGTGCATTATAGTCAAACTAGGCTAAAAACTCACTCATATAAGTGCGATACAAAAGTGGTACGAGGCTTTTTTGAAGTTTTTCATTGCGTCTGTTTTCAATGGCAACGTGTGTAAAAAATGTTTTCCAGAGTTCTCGTACATGCGTTTCATTTTGAGAGAGGAGTGGGGTCTCAAAAGAAGCGACTTCTTTGATGTGCTTCGTTGTTTCATCTTTGATAAACGCTAAAGAGCGTTTGACATCGTGAATGATAAACGCATGGTTTCCAAGGCGTTTACAAAAATGCTCTCCTAAAAAAGGCAAAACATTGAACTTTGTCTCTATCTTGGCATAGAGCATGCCATCTTCAAGCTCTTCAAAGCGAGTAAAGCCGTACATTTTATGCGTCAGTCGCAAGAGTTCATTCTCCATGCTTTGGAGTTTAAAAACGGCTGGAATGGTGATATTTTCAAGCGTTTTTTGTTCTTTAAATCCTAAAACGATAAAGGCTAAAAGTTCCATTTCAAAAGAGATACTATCGCATAAAAAGGTATGAAAAATGCGTTGATAGTGCTCTTTTGAAAATTTTTTTTGAAGCGCTAAAAGCACTTTGTGTGCTTTTGTTTCATCGGTAAAAACAACATGTAAAGGCTCAAACAAAAGCTCTTTAGGTTCATTCTTCATAATAGAAGTGGGATTTAATGCCTCATAATAGACGTCATACACCAAGGTTAAAAAGCCTTCAAAACTTCCATCGTAAAGGACGTTCATCAAAACTCTCCCGTATAGACCGAGGTATCAAAAAGAGTAGGTTGAATGATGTTGTGTCCATGATGAATAAGAGCAATTTTAAGCTTTTCTTCATATAAAGGCACCTCTTTTTGGTAGTTTTTGCCTGCAACGATAAAGTAGCGTGCGCGTTTAAGTGGAATTTTGAGTTGCTTTAAATCTTCAAAAGAGAGACTTTTAAAGCGTCTGGCTTGGAGAATTTTTTGAGCCCCTCTCACACCAATACCAGGGATGCGAATGAGGGTATAAAGGGGTGCTGTGTTGATGTCGATAGGAAAATGTTCCAAATGGCGTAGTGCCCAGTGGGTTTTTGGGTCAAATTGAATGTCTAAATTTTCATTTTCATCGACAATCTCATCGTAGGAAAAACCATAAAAGCGCAACAACCAATCCGCTTGATACAGCCGATGTTCTCTTTGCAGTGGTGGCTTTACATGTAAAGGTGAGGGGAGGTCTTTGTGCGAATTGACAGGAATGTATGCCGAGTAATAAACCCGTTTAAGCAGGGCTTTTTGATACAAAGATGAAGAGAGCTTAAGGATCTCAAAATCACTCTCACCCGTCGCCCCAATAATCATCTGTGTGCTCATCGAAATAGGTTTTTGGTGACGCTCTAAGGTAATATTTCTGGCATGTTTAAGGGGTGAAAGTAGGCTCTCTTTACTTTTTTGAGGTGCTAGAAGAGCCAGACTTTTAGAGCTTGGAAGTTCGATGTTGGAACTAACACGATTGGCTAAAAGTGTGGCTTCGTGAATCAGCTCTTTGGAACTTCCAGGGATGAGTTTGACATGAATATAGCCATTGAAACGGTACTCATGGCGCAAAATACGCAAAGTTTGTAGGAGTAATTCCATCGTATGGTCTTCATCTTTGATAATACCCGAACTTAAAAAAAGTCCTTCGATGTAGTTGCGTTTGTAAAAATTGATGGTTAAATCAGCTAACTCACGAGGTGTAAACGCGGTGCGCACAATATCGTTACTCGTACGGTTGATACAATAAGCACAATCATAAATGCAGATGTTAGAAAGCAAGACTTTAAGCAGCGATACGCAACGACCATCACTGGTAAAGGTATGGCAAATACCGCTTTTATGCGTATTGCCAAGCTCTCCCGTTTTATAGTTGTGCTCACTCCCTGAAGAGGAGCAGGAGACATCGTACTTGGCACTTTCAGCGAGGATGGCGATTTTATCTTGGATGGAAACTTTCATAGCTTAATGCTACAGTATCTTTACATGTAAGGCTTAAAATCTTTCAAAATGAAATATTACGGTGCTTGATCAAGTATAAAATTCTTTTTCATGGATAAAATTATTTTATTTATAATCTTTAATATTAATTTAGACGAGAGTTATAAAACATTTTACAATTCACTTCGTTTTCCTAAGATTTTGACCCAATCATAAGTAAAGCCAAGTTCATTAAGCACTGCTTCTTTGGAGAGCCTACCTGGTTGCTGAATTACGATAGCTAGCCTATCATCTGGTACATGCTCGATGATGGTAAATTGTGATCCATGTGGTTGCCACGTAAATTTATGTTCACCTTCTGAATCAATGCCTATAAGGTTTTTATTTTGATTCCATTGCCATCTAAAAGCATTGGGATCATAAAGAAGTGTATCATGTTCAAAAAGTGCTAGTTCCAGGAGATCTTCACTTTTTATCAGTACAGTTGTTCGTAAATGGTGATATTTGCTACGAATAGCTGAGACGCGTTCATTCCAAATAGATAAAACCATTGCTCCTATAGCATTTGTATCATGAGAAAAGATAGCATCTTGACCAAAAGAAAAAGATGGAGAATTGCGACCAGAGATTAATCTCACTTTTTTGGCTTTAGCTGGAGAGGCATTTTTAACTGTTTTGGCACTCCAAGCAGTTTGTTCCAATACGATATCATCCAATCCAACATTAGAAGGTTTCCATCTACCATTAATTAAACGTGAGAATATTTGTTCCCAATCTGACCCCTCTAAAGAAGGTACCATTCGTGTGGCAAGAAGGTAAACAATTTCTCTCGCTAAATCACATGCTAATGTGTTCGGAAAGCGATTCAGAGGATAAGGCGGTGTATATTTTTCCACAGTTTTTAGTTTTGGATGTAACATTGATAAACTCCATTTGAGAAAGTAAAAGAGACTTAATAACGGCTTCTGCAACATTGACTGGCAAAGAATTACCTGCTTGTTTTCGGAGCTGCGCATCATTAACTGCTATAATAAATTCTTCAGGAAAACCCTGAAGTCTTAGCATTTCACGTGAGCTTAAACGTCGCTTTCCATTAACTAAAAGGTAATTGTACGATGCGCCTGCTCTTAAAGCGCATGAGTATGGAAGAGCACTAATATTACCACTTTTATTTTCATGCCATATAGTAGTTTCTTTAGGTATTGCTTTAATTTTCTCTTTGCGCTTATGTTGAATTTGATCAGAGGCATATAAAGAAGGAGAGATTTCCTTTTCTAAGATATCATCTAAGGTATAGCTAACTGATCCACGTGTTGAAATTGAAAAGTGCTCCAATCCAAGCAAAGAGCCAACAATCCAAATACGCTCACGCTTTTGAGGCAAACCAAAATCGAGTGCATTAAGTAGAGAATACTCGACGTGATAGCCTAAATCTTCTAGAACACCAATGATAACTTTGAGTGTTTCACCTTTGTTATGCCCTATGAGTTGTTTAACATTTTCAAGAACAAACCATTTGGGTTTTTTAGCCGATAAGATACGTGCAATATCGAAAAAGAGTGTGCCTCTTGTATCTTGAAAGCCTTTACGTTTTCCAATAATGCTAAACGCTTGACACGGAAAACCCGCTAAGAGTATGTCAAAATCAGGGATATTGTGGGAATCAATTTGAGTGATATCTCCATGAGGAGCTTCTTTGAAATTAGTTGCATAGGATATTTTGCAAAAGCTATCTATATCGGAGCTAAAGACGCATTTGTGTTCTATAGCAAGTGAGTCACATGCTTTTTGAAGACCATAACGAAAGCCTCCAATACCACAAAAAAGATCAATAAAACGTAGCATTCTTTGGACTCCTTTAAGTTAGATTGTAGCATACACTAGCTTGTTTATTTTTTATAATAAAACATTTTTACATGTAAGGCTTAAAATCTTTCAAAATGAAATATTACGGTGCTAAACGGCTGATTTCCCACTCACCTCTAAGATTTTTCTCATACGCAAAGCGGTCATGTAACCTATCTCGTCCTCCTTGCCAAAACTCAAAGCGTCTAGGCTTCACGCGATATCCTCCCCAAAAATCAGGCAGAGGTACAACGCCATTGGCAAATTTTTGTTTGAGTTCAAAAAATTTACTCTCTAACAAACTACGTGAGCTTACGATTTCACTTTGGTTGGATGCCCACGCACCCAGTTGCGAGCCACGCGGGCGAGAGAGGAAATAGGTGAGTGATTCTTTGGTGCTTATCTTTTCGATGTCACCTTCGATGCGCAGTTGGCGTTGTAAATCTAGCCATGCAAAATGCAACGCAACATGACGATTTTGTGCGATATCTTTGGCTTTTTGACTTTGGTAATTAGAGAAAAAAACAAAGCCTTTTTCATCAAAGAGTTTGAGTAAAACGGTGCGAATGGAAGGGCAACCTTGTGTATCAACGGTGGCTAAACTCATGGCATTTGGCTCAAGAATTTTGGTTTCAATCGCATCGTTAAACCACTGTTCAAATTGTTTCAATGGGTTTACATGTAAGTCTTCTTTGTGAAGCGGTTTGTCGGTGTATTCGCGTCTGAGTTGGATGATATTCATAATAAGCCTTTAATGGTCTCTTCCAGACTCTCAGGTTTCGTAGCCGGTGCAAATCGGTCGATAATCTTGCCATCTCTATTGACTAAAAACTTTGTAAAGTTCCACTTGATGCCCTCACTTCCCAAAAATCCCGATTGTTCTTTTTTGAGATATACATACAGCGGATGGGCATTTTCTCCATTGACATCGATTTTTGAGAACATAGGGAAGGTCACATCGTAGGTTAAAGAGCAGAAGTTTTTTATCTCTTCTTCGTTGCCTGGCTCTTGGTCAGAAAATTGATTGCAGGGAAAGCCTAGAACAACGAAGCCTTTATCTTTGTAGGTTTTGTAGAGTTTTTCCAAACCTTCGTATTGGTAGGTGAAACCGCATTTGCTAGCGACATTGACGATGAGTAGGACTTTACCTTTGTATGGCTGTAACGTCGTTTTGGCTCCATCAATCGTTTTAACTTCAAAATCATACAGTGACATTTTATCTCCTCCTAAAAGTGTAAATGCAAATAAGCAGATAAGTATAAGTGCTTTCATGGTGTATCCTTTGATGAAATTGTAGCACGCTTAGGCTTTGATTCATAGTCTAAAATTGGCATTTAAGATAAAAAGGACAAAATTTGTATTATAATTTTTCAAACAATTTAAGGAATCAAGAATGGATAAGAAAAAATTATTTTTAGAGATGATGAATTTTCGTCATGCGACCAAACTTTTTAGTGATAAAAAAATACCCAAAGAGGATTTGGATTATATTTTAGAATCTGGGCGTTTGAGTCCTAGTTCGTTTGGGATTGAGCCGTGGAAATTTGTTGTGGTGCAAAATCAAGCCATGAAAGAGGCTATCGAAGCCGTTGCGTGGAATCAAAAGCAAATCTCTACATGTAGCGATTTGTTGATTGTCTTAGCGCGTAAAGATGTGCGTAGTTGCGATGCGTACACACAAAAACAGCTTGGACGTTGGGGTTTAAGTGAAGAGGGTTTAAAAGGACTTTTAGGGCTTTACAAAGGCTGGGTGGATGGAAGGGATGATCACACTATCGAGATGTGGAGTGAGAAGCAGTGTTATATCGCGAGCGCCAATATGATGAGCGCTGCGGCGTTTATCGGGATTGATTCGTGTCCGATTGAGGGATTTTTGAGCGATAAGGTGGATGTGATTTTAGGTATTGATACGACGCTTTACCACAGCGCTTTAGTGCTTCCTTTTGGCTACCGTGCTCAGGATGCCAGAGGGAAACACCGTTTATCGTTTGATGAAGTGGTAGAGTTTAAAAGATAATCCTTGCAACACCCAGTGAGAAAAGTACCAGTGCGACCTCTTTTTGTGAGGGGTCGTACAGAAGCGTAAAGAGTGAACCTGCAATGAGTAAACATCCAAAAACAAAGGGTTTAAGTGTGCTTTTTATCTCTTTTTTAAGCCATTCGAGTTGGTTTAAAGAGAGTTCGACTTTAAGTTCACCATCGCTGATTTGCTTTAAAGAGGACTTCATATCGTGGATGGTTAAAGGGATGGATTTGAACTCTTTGATGAGGATTTCTAAGATGCCTTCTTGCGCACCCAAAGCTTTGGGGATATTTTCCTGCAAAATGGGTAAGATGTCTTTAATGCCGTTAAAGTTTTCAATGTACGTTGTTCCAAGTCCTTCGATGATGGCACTCACACGCAAGATGTAAATGGCTTCTTGGGGAAGTTTAAAGGGCAAATCTTTGGTCGAATTTAACACTTCGAAGGCAAGTTTTTGCATATTTTCCGAGCTTAAATTTTCATTTCCAAAGATGTCAAACATACGCTCACTGAGCAATGATAGTTCTGCCACAGGTGCTTCATAGGCGATGGTGCCTAAGCGTTTAGATGCGCTGATGTAAAGCTCATAATCACGTTCATGCGCGGCTTTTATGAGTTCGATGATGGCGATGCGGGTTTGGTTAGGAATGGTTTTCACCATACCAAAATCCAGCAGTACCAGCTCTCCTTGTGGTGTGACTAAGAGATTGCCTGGATGGGGGTCTGCGTGAAAGTAGCCTTTGAGCAACATTTGTTCGGTGTAAAAGTGAATCAACTTGGCGATAATCTCTCTAAAATCAATCTTCTCTTTGAGCAGTTGCTCTTTATCGTCAAAACGAAATCCCTCTTCAAAACTCATCACCAACGCATCTTCACTGCACAGTTCTACCAAAGGGGTTGGAAATCTAATGCCAGAGTTTGGATAGGTTTGGGAAAATTTTTGAAGATTGTGAAGTTCCGTGGTCATATTGACTTCTTGGAGTATCATCTTTGAAAATTCGATGATGACGGCTTCGATAGAGTTTTTGGTGTAGTGCGAAAAGAGTGGTCGAAAGAGACGGTTGAAAAATGAGATGATGGCGATGTCTGAGCGAACTTGCGCTTGGATGCCAAAACGTCGTAATTTTACGGCAAGTTTTTGACCTTCAAAGTATGCCACATGCACTTGTCCGATGGATGCTGATGCGATAGGTATTTTTTCAAAGCGTTTAAAGCTTACATGGTTAAAAGTCTGGGTATAAACATGCTCAAATTCAGCCTCACTCATGGGTGGAAGTTTATCGTGAAGGGATTTGAGCTCTTCTAAATACTCAGCACTAAAAAAATCAGCGCGTGTGGCAAGCACTTGAGCCAGTTTGATAAAACTAGCCCCTAATGTAATGATACTATGGTTGAGTGCTTTGGGTGAGAGCGGTTTAAAGATAAAAAACCGCTCTTTTTTCTTTAAAATAAGATACACACTCAGTAAAAAATAAAAAACGTAATAGACTCTTTTTGGGTTAAAATACCGCCAAAAATTTAAGAACGTTTTGATAAAAGCTCCTCAAGGTCTTTTTTCGTCGCAAGTCCTAACTCATCGATGACCTCTTTAAGCATCTCTTTGATTTTAGCTTTGACCCGAGCATCTTCTTCTTCACCCTTTTTACTAATGGATTCGATAAAACTTTTGGCATCGGTTGTGCTGATTTTACCTTTTTCTTGAAGGACTTTCAGTTCTTCTTCCATTTTTTCTTTGACAACCATGACACTTCCGATTCCTACATGTAATAAATCTTTTAGCATGACACACTCCTTAAATTTTAAAGTATTATGCCATGAGTCAGTATTTTTTCATAGTTTAAAATTGGCATTTAGAAAAAGAGCTTGTTAAGCATAACGCACAAAACACCTACGGGCGTCACGTAACGAATGGAAAGGTACCAAATCGCAAAGAGACGCTTGCTCATGTAAGGTAATAAGAGTGTTTGCAGTGTTTGTTTTTCCATAAAAAAGCCAACAAAGAGGGCTACGAGCATTCCACCCAGAGGCAACATAATAGACGAGCTCATAAAATCTAAAATATCAAAAAAGCCCTTACCAAAGAATGTCACGGAGGCTTTGAGCGTTTCAATATTGGACATCAGTGCCAATACCCCCATGCCATAGGTCATAACTCCTAGGATAAGCAACGCTTTCATGCGAGAAAGATTAAAGCGGTTGGTTATGTACATCACCACTGGTTCAATAATCGAAACCGCAGAGGTGATACCCGCAAAGGCTAATGCTGTGAAAAAAGCGATGGCAATGATATTGCCCAAAAGCCCAAAGCTTGAAAGCAGCGCAGGTAACGAGACAAAGACGAGCCCTGGACCTTGTGTGGGTTGTGCGCCAAAGTGAAAGAGAAAGGTAAAGATGACCATTCCTGCAACAAGCGCAATGGCGGTGTCGATAAACGCAACCATGATGGAAGAGCGGAAGAGGTTCTCTTTTTCAGGAAGCGATGCACCATAAGTCATTATGCTTCCCATACCTAAAGAGAGGGTGAAAAAAGCATGTCCAACCGCGGCTAAAACAGAGCTAGAATGTAACTTTGAAAAATCAGGTTTAAAGAGAAAGGAAAATGCTTCGCCAAAGCCACTTAAGCTCATTGCGTAGAGCAAAAGGGTGAGTAAAATAAGAATCAATAAGGGCATCATAAAGAGGTTAACTTTTTCAATACCCGCTTTTACACCCCGCGATACAATCCAAAAACAGAGCACAAATGCCAAGGTGAAGTACCCCAGTTGTCCATAGGTGTCGGTTGTAACCATCCCTCCAAAAAGACCTCCAGCCACTTCTACGGTAGAAGGAAGTGTTTGAAAGCTGAGCACAACGTATTTTAAAATCCAGCCAATAACCACCGTATAAAAGGCTAAAATTAGCACACCCGTGATGATGATAAATCCAGCATATTTCCAATAGTTTTGATGTGTCTTTGCCAGTGTTTCAAACGCGGTTACAGTATCGCCACGGCTGAGACGACCCATCACGGTTTCAGCCAAAAAGAGTGAAAGCCCTATAAAAGTGATGGTTAAAAGATAGATAAGCACAAATGCGCCACCACCATTTTCGCCCGTCATGTACGGAAATTTCCATACATTACCCAGTCCCACAGCAGAGCCTGCTGCGGCTAAAATAAATCCCAAACGTCCAAATCGAATTGTATTCATCCGTATCCTTTACATGTAAAGCGCGAATAATAGCAAAATTGGTCTAAGAAAATGATGATAAAAAACGTTTGCGTGCACTTTCGTGACCAACGATGGGTTTAGGATAGCCTTTGATATCATGGGTGCAAAGATAGGTTTCATCGTGGAGGTATTTGGCGGGAACATCGTGTAATACAGGAAGATAGCGTTTGATATAGGATGCGTCTTTGTCAAATTTTTTGGATTGGGAGTAGGGGTTAAAGATACGAAAATAAGGTTGTGGGTCAATGCCTGTTCCTGCGCACCATTGCCATGACAGCACATTGGCGGAGGCATCGTAATCAAAAAGGTGTTTGGCAAAAAAGGCTTCGCCCTCTTGCCATGGTAGCATCAAATGTTTGGTAAAAAAAGAGCCAACCACCATGCGTGCACGGTTGTGCATGTCACCAGTGGTAAGCAGTTCGGTGATGGCAGCGTCAATAAGAGGATAGCCCGTTTGGGCTTTGCAAAAGGCTTCAAAGTAGGCTTCATTAAAACTCACCTGAGTCTCGTATTTGTAATTTTTCCATGCAAGGCTTGGAAAATGGTAGAGTAAATAGGCATAAAAATCACGAAAAACCAGTTGTCTAAAAAAAGGCTCTGTATCGTGCCCTTCTTTTTTGAGAGCACTAAGCGTGCGTAAAATTTCTCGAATGGAAATCGTTCCAAAACGCAAATCAACACTCAAATGTGAAGTGGCATCACATGCTAAAAAATCCCTTTCTATCGCATAAGCTGCTATCTTCTTGGAAAAAGAACGTAGTTTTTCCTGAGGCGTGATATGAGGAACGCTTGCCTCAGAAAAACCCATGGATTCGAGGCTTATGCTGTTTTCATACGGATACGAAGCTAAGGTATGTTTGCCTTTTGTGTAAGATAATGCATGAAATTTTGTGTAAATTTGCTTACCTGCTTTGTAAAAGGGCGTAAAGACAAGGTAGGGCGTTGCATCGCTTTTTAAAACCTCATTAGGTCCAAAAATATAGCAGTCATTTAAGGCATGAAACGGTAAGAGTGAGCCAATCTCCTCATCTCTTTGGCGTGCATACGCATCATAATCCACACTGGCATACACTTCCTCAAAGCCTTTGCTTAAGAGATGGGTAAATACTTCCATAGGGGTACTGTAAAAGAGGGCTAAATCAAGTCCTAATGCGTGTAAATCAGCTTTGAGTTTCAAGACTGCTTGAAAGATAAAACAGACGCGCATATCGTTTTTATCGAGTTTTTCTAAAATATTTTTATCGAAAATAAACACAGGAAGTACTTCGCCATCTTGGGAGAGCAACAGCGAATCCTCCACGCGCAAATCGCGTCTAAACCAAAGGATTTTTTTCATTTTCCCTCTTGAATGCTAGAGCGTAATCCTAAATCTTTAGGATAAGGATTTAAAAACTTTTGTTCTAGTAAGTAATGGATGTCATACTTTTTAGCCAAAAATTCAATGGTACTCATCACAGCAATCAGAGGAATAATCTCTGCTTGAAACTCTGTGATTTGCCCATGTAGCTCTTGTTTTTCGATGGGGCTTAATTCGTGTTTGAAAAAACCGCTCATATGTTCTAGGACATTGACCGTTTTGGATATTTTTCCTTTGAGCGCGATGGCTTTGCGAAAAAGCATAAGATAGTTTTTATAAACATTGTTGAAAGAGTGTTTTTCGTGATTGGCAACGATACGTCCTAATTCTCGGTAGTGTTTTTCACTTTTGGAGTGGAGTAAAAATTTATAGCTGGTGTGAAACGCAATCAGTTCACTCAGCTTTGTGACACGTTTTTCAAACTGCATCGCATCTTCGTACGCAAAGAGGTGCATGACAAAGTTTTCCCGAAGCCAAGGGTCGTTTAAACGTGCCTCTTCTTCGATGGGAAAATCGTGAAAATGTTCTTTACATGTCAGTGCAAAAAGCCCATCTTTTTTGCCTTCACCCATCTCTTTGGTGTAGTATTTTGTACTTCCAAGCCCACAACTGGGTGATTTTGATTTGAGGATGATGCCACAAATGGGTTGCGATAAAAGGCTTTCAAGCTCTGTTTGCATCGCGTCTTGCATCTTACATGTAACCTCTTCTTTGGAAAAAACCGTGTAGACTTTTTTAGCCCCGTCTTCTAAAACAATGCGTATCGTTTGGCGAGGGGTTCCAAGGGCTAAATGTTCGGGGCAAAAAGGCAAAAAAGTGACGTATTTTCCCAATTTATCGGTTAAAAACCGATCCCTTTGCCCTGTAGCATCGTAACGAATGGGGTTTCCTAGCAAACAAGAAGAGATAGCCACTAACATGAAATATCCTTATAGGTTTCTCGAAATTTTTTTGCCCCTTCTTTGGAAGAGGTGATGACATCATCGATGCCTTTGAAGCTAAATTCGATTTTACTCTGCTCGATGGTTGTCATCTGTTTAATTGCATGAATATTAATCAAAAATGAGCGATGGATTCTAAAAAAAAGTGTGGAATCCAGTAGGGTTTCCATTTGTGAGATTTGCTTATCCATATAAGAAAAATGCTCTTTGGTACGAATAATGACCTCACTCAAATCTGCCTCAACGTAGATGATGTCGTCTTGAGCAATAAGATAGGATTCACCTTTGTTTTTCGTAATAAAACTCAGTCGTCGCTCTTTTTGATAGCTCAAGGCTCTATCGAGGCTACGTTGCAAATTTTCCTTAGAAAAGGGTTTAAGTAGATAATCAATGGCGCCAATCTCATAGGCTTTAAGTGCATAATTTTCATGCGCCGTTTGGAAAATAATAAACGCATTGGGCTGGTCATGTAAAATATTTTTGGCTAAATCAATTCCACTGATGTAAGGCATATGAATGTCTAAAATATAGACATCAAAGGTTCTCACATGGGTTGCTTTTTTAAAGGCTTCTAGGGTGTTGACACACGTGGACACATATCCCAACTCATTTAATAACCGCTCAATTCGGCTTAAGGCTAGACGTTCATCATCCATGACTAAAATATTCATGTGCACTCTTTCAAAATCATTTTAAAGGTGGGTTTTTGTCTATCCAAAAGATGAATTTCACCTTGGCAGAGCAGGCATAGACGCTCTTGAAGGTTTGAAAGCCCTATACCAAAGCCACTGCTTTGCATTGCTTTACCATCGTTTCCAATGATAATTTCAAAGAGAGTTTCTTTTTTTTGCGCATCTATCCAAATGCACAAAGTTTCAGATTTAAAGCCGTGCTTGATAGCATTTTCAACAATGAGTTGAATGGAAAATTTGGGAACATAGTGGTTGAAAAGAGCTGGTTCAATCGTGATGTCTAATAAAATATCTCCGCCAAAACGAATGTTTTCTAAGCTTACATAGCGTTTAACATTTTCAAGCTCTTCAGACAGATGAATGCGTGCGTTTTCTTTCATGCTAAAGCGTAAAAAATCAGACAAATCTAACAACGCTTTTTCAGCTTTGTGCGGGCTTACATGTAAGAGTTCACTTAAAGAGTTGAGTGCATTGAAAAGAAAATGAGGATTGAGTTGGCGTTCAAGCGATTTGAGACGGCTTTGCATGAGAAGCTTCTCGTGGTACTCTTTGGCGTGATTAATGGTGACAAATTGGTAGAGTAAATAGGCAACCGCATAACTAATAAGACCAATGAAAAAAGCAAACAACACGATGTGCTCTTCAAATTTCGCAATCAGGGCAACATCAAAAAAGGAGGCTAAAAGGTATGCAAGGAGGGTTGCGATGAAGCCTGCAAAAAAAGAGGAAATGCCCGCACACATCAACCAATACATTGAAGAAATGGTGGGTAAAAGATAGTGATTAAGCGTTGTTGTGAGTAAAAAAGCACACAATGAGAGAGAAAATCCTAGCAATGTTCCAAATAAAACACCATCTAAAAGTGAAATACTCGTTAAAAAATAATTTAAACACGAAAGCGTTATCGCGAAAAAAAGTGCAACACTGATGACTCGTATCCACTCTTTTGGAGGGATATTCAGGGTTAATTCTTGCATAGGAGCCTTTGAAGATTGCGTACACCCATCATCACGCCCAACCACCCTTGCCCAGCAAATGTTGTATCACCAACGTGGAACAGCCCTTTAATGGGAGAGTCATTTGCGGGGAGTTTATAGAGGAGATTTTTGCTAAGCATCGGTATGCCTCCTAGTGTTTCGCGATTAATGAAGCGCTTAAATGTCTGAGGGGTTGCACTAAAACTCCCTTTAATTTCTTCAGGCAAAAGACCAAGGTGTTCACAAACAATTTGTTTTATTATAGCTTCTAATTCATTTTTTTGCTCTAACGTATTCTCTTTTGACCACTGGCGCGTTGTTGTGTGCACGGAGATAGTAACACTGTGCTTCATCTTCCTATCTTCATCATCCCCAAAAGAGACAAAAATAGAATTGGAAATCGTGAAAGGAAGGGTGTAGGGCACAATAATCTGATAATGATGTTCTAAATGCTTCGGTGTGTCTATTTCCAAATAGACCATAAAAGCAGAGAGGTCACTGTTTAAGCGTTCATAGCCACCGAGGTAGTTTAAAATGGTTTTGTCTTCAAAAAGAGCTTTGGCATCAAATAAGGAGCTATTTAACACAATATTCTTAGCTTTAAATTCAGTACGATGGGTTTGAAGCACAAAGCACTCAGGGGTTTTGATGATTTTTTGGATAAAACATTTTTTCTCCACACGAGGTAAAACACGTTCTATCCCTTCAAAAATAGACCCCATGCCCCCAAAAATATAGTAATTGTCCAAAAATTGATACGAAAGTGCAAGGGCGGCTGTGAGCATGTTGATGGATGAGAGCTTCGCTTGGGCTACAATGAGGACTTGATTGTCCAGATAATCAAGATACTCTGGGTTAATCTGCCCAAAATACGATGTAATATACTCACGTGCATTGGTAAAAAGATAGGGATAAAACGAACGTAGCAAGGGAAAAAAGGAGGTGAGTGAGCTTAGCTTTTCTAAAAATGAAGCATTGCTGTACATGTAACCATCAATGTGAAAAAAACGTTGTGAAAGTTCGTTGATGAGGGTATAAAATTCTCTATTTTTAGGGTGATAAAAGGCGGTATTAATCTCCTCTAAAAAAAGCGTTTGATCCGCAAAGCGATGGATGACTTTATCGTTGATTAAAACCGTTAAAGCAGAACTTAATTTTTTCTTTTGAAAATGCACACCATGGGTTTTAAACAAGGTGTACATGTAACTGTTTTCTGCGTACCCAGCAAATGTGGTGGCACCTGTATTGTAAAAATCTCCTTTGTGCTTAAACGTTGAAGCACATCCGCCTAAATAGGGCTCTTTTTCATACAGGGTTGTTGGATGCTTCTGAGATAAAAACAAAGCAGAACACGCCCCGCCAATACCCCCGCCAATCACTGCAAAATCGTCCATCTATACCCCTTTAAAAGAAGTATAAAAAAAAAGGTGTTATTTTGGTAGGGAGTTTTTGTCTTTTTGAAAAAATGAGTAGTGATTTCTGCCGTGTTTTTTGGTCTGGTACATTGCCATGTCAGCATGTTTTGAGAGTGTGTCCATACTTACTCCATCTTCTGGGTAAAGTGCAATGCCAATAGAGGCAGTCATATGTAGGGTATGTTCTTCAATGATATAGGGTGTTTGCATGAGCAGTAAAATCTTTTGGGCAACTTCACTCACACCTTCTTGATCCGTATTGGGCAATAAAGCAATAAATTCATCCCCTCCGAAACGTGATACGATATCGGATTCTCGCATCAAAGATAAAAGACGCTTGGAAGCTTCTATGAGAATTTTATCACCAATATGATGCCCTAGCGAATCGTTAATTTTTTTAAAGAGGTCTAAGTCTATGAATAAAACAGCAAAAGTGGCATTGTTTCGCTTTGCGGTACTGATAAAATATTTGAAATAGTTTTCTAATTGAATACGATTGGGTAAGGTGGTTAATGGGTCAAAATTGGCAAGGTAGGCATTGCGTTCTTCTGCTCTTTTTCGCTCGGTAATATCTCGTGATAAAAGAATGAAACGTGGCTGAATCTCGTTTTCTTGAGAAGGTTTTTTGGCAATGGAGAGTTCAAACCATGCAACGCCATGCTTGAGCAGAAGCTTAATTACTTTACCCCTAGAATAGCCGATTTCATTGGCTTCTTGGAGGGCATTGAGGCAGATGTTAGCCGCTTCTGTAGGCAGGATATGGTGTACGTTACTTTTTAATAAAACCTCGGGTGGTGCTGCTAGTAATTCATCATAAGGGGAGTGATAGTCATAATACGTACCATCTAAGCCCATCTCAAACAACAAATCAGGAAGAGCATTGAGCGTCGTAGCGTAATTGTTTTTAGTGGCAATAAGCTCTGCATGGTGCTCTTTTTTTTCATTTTCTAATACTGTGTGGTATCGGCTAATGGTATTAGCCATCCAATAGGCAAGGAGCATGGTCATGAGTAAAATGATTGCAAAAAGAAGTACAAGAGACTTTTTAAGGGTATTGGACTTTGCGTTAATGATCTCTTGCGGGGTGACAATAGCAATACTCCACTGTGTTGAGGGGATAGATGTATAGGTAATATCCCACTGCTGTTGTTGTGCGTAAAAACTATCTCTCCCTTCAGCTCCTTGCATCAACGCAGGAATGATGGTGTTTTGAAATGAAGCTGAGTCATAGAGTTGTTCTATCTTGGGTAAAGAAGGCGTATGGAAAACATTTAAAAAATCACTATGCGCAAGAATATTGCCGTGTGCATCAAAGATAAAAAGCGTATTGGTTTGGTTGCATGAAAAGGAGTTTAACATCTCACTGAGTCTTTGCACATTAAAGGAAGCACACAATACCGCAGTGACAGTATGACTCATAAAATCTTTTATGGGAACGGCATAATGCAAAACAGGAGTAGTGTCATTGTGTGTGTATTGGATGGTTGAAAGCGTACTTTTACCATCGAAGGCTTGGAGGATATGCTCTTGGAAACCAATAAAGAGAGCGTTATGGTCTGTGTATGAAGCAAATCCTTGCTTATCGATAATGCCAAACTGCTCGAAGCCTAGATTTTTTAAGCGTTCTTGTTCACTTTTTAGCATCTCTAATTTCTCAGCTAATGTGGTTTTTTTCTCACCGTAAATACCCCGCATAATGTTTCGATTGGCGAGTGTTTCAAGAAGCATAAACTCCCCTTGAATGGAAGTGACTATCTGTTTAGAAGCATGTTTAAGTGTTCGAAAGCGTATTTCATCGGCATCAGTTTTGAGAGCATCGCCATAGTAAAGGTGTGTTGCATAATAAAAGATTATTGCCATGGATACAATGACCAAAGCAAATAAAGAGAGGATGAAAGATTTTAAATGTTCTGCTATGTACACTCTTAAAAGATTATTCATGGGAGTCCTTTTCCATCAGAAGGGGAATCGTGAGGGTAAAGCGAGCACCTTCAAGCGTATTGGATGCTGTGATGGTGCCTCTAAATTTATCGTGTACAAGCAATTTAACAATGGAAAGTCCTAATCCTCCATTTTCTTTGTGTGCGTATTTGGTAGAGATGTCGATGTCAAAAATAGAGTGAATAGGCTTTTGCAAAATACCACCGCAATTATCTTCAAAGACAATCGTGGTTATCTCGTTTTCTTGAAAAATTTCAATGCTAATTTTTGGGTTATGAATAGCTCTAGCCTTCGCTGCATCAATCGCATTGTCAATCAAAATAATAAAAATATGCGAAAAGGAGTATTCAAAACTATGAAGAGTGACATCGTGCAAATCTTTGACATAGAGTTTCATGTTGGAGTGTGAAACCTTGCTGCTCAATATGGCCCAAACGTCATTGATGACATTTAAGAGTTTAAACGTAGCTTTATGTGTGTTGCGGCTGTAAAGAAAATAAAATTCATCAATACTGTTTTGCATAAAAATAAAATGTGAACGAATTTGTGGGATAATGTTTGCAATTTCATTGAGCGTTGATTTTTTTTGAAAGTGAATCAGTGCTTCTATATGGGTCAAAAGTGCTCCTGCTCGTACAATGGGTATTTTCCATTGATGTGAGATATTGCCAATGACCCTACCGATAGAGGCAAAACGCATTTGAAAATCAAGCAGTTGATCTTGTTGGCTTTTTTCATGACGCATGTGTTTGATGTATTGTGCGATGCCTAAGGAAAAACAGTACATTTCAATGATACTGCCAATAGAAACACTGTAAATAGAAACAAAGTTCATTTCGAGTAAGCCTATGGTGACGAGGAGTTGATAAAGGTGCCCTATGAAAATAGCGGTGTAGCCGATAAAGATATAGAAAATAATTTTATTGGTTTTTGAGTGTGAAAAGTTTTTCAACAGTAAAAACCAAATCAACAGGCTTAAAAAACCTAAACAAAGTGTCATAAATGCTAAATATCGAATTATTTTAGGTTCTAAAAAGCATAAAAATGTAAAAAAGACTTCAATGATTAAAAGCCCTAAAATAATGCGCAAGGAGTGAGATAAGACTTTTTTATGATGAATAATTTTTAAAAATCGTAAAATAAGCAGTACGGTGAAGATGTAAAATAAAATATAAAAAAGGAGAGTGATGATATTGAGAGTATCTCCATACAGACCAAATGAGTATAAAATACCATTAGAGCAGAGTTGATGTCCGATGGAGCTTAGACTGTAAAGGGTAAAAACGAAAGAGAGCACTTTATCGTGAAGTGCAAATAAAATGGGCAGTGCATAGACAAAAAGAGCTAAATAGACACCGATGAAAATACCCCACCACAAGGTTTCTACTATGGTAAAGTGTACAAAACCTTTACGCTCAAAAATTTCCCATTCACCTTCTGTTGAGCCAATGGTATTGCGTAATTTTGTAATGATTTGTACCTCTTCGTGAGGCTCAAGGTTGACAAATTCAGCACTGTAACGATGCGGAATGGTTCGTGTTTCTATGGGAAATTGATCTCCAAGTGTTTTGTGCACCATGGTATCGTTTTGAAAGAGATACATCTCAATTTCATCCATACACGCTCTTGGGTTTTTGATGACAAACTGTTTAGGGTTATTTGAGCCGTTTTTAAGCGTTAGTTTTGTCCAAGAAGGATAATGATTGAGTCCTCCAAGATTGGAAGATGACATGGCATGCCATTGGGCATTTTGTACGGTTTCAATGCTCAAAGTCTGATCGGTATCGGCGATGTACTCCATGTGAGTACTTGCTTTTGCATAAGTAAAAGAGTCATCAGCAATGAGAGGAGTGGCATGAAGATGCGTTATGGAAGCTAAAAAAAAAGCTAAAAACAGCATCATTTGATTGTATATCCAACCTTGGAAAGATTGTGAATGGAATTTTCACCCAACTTTTTACGAAGGCGCATCACAAGTGTTTGGAGCGCGGAATGGGATATCTCTGAGCCAAAATGAGCAAAGAATGTTTCATAGGTCACGATATGACCTTTGTATTCTAACAAAAGTTCCAATATCGTTAATTCATTTTTTGTCAAAGACAGAGGCTGGTTGTTTTGTATAAGCATTTTAGATGTGGCATTGTAGTAAGTATTGCTGTTGATAAATTTACTTAAAGAACCTTCCGCTTTTAGCATCTCTATAGATGTATGCAGGGCACGAAGAAGTGTTTTAAACGAAAAAGGCTTGGTAATATAATCCACCAAATTGAGCCGACATGCTTCAAGAAGCTCTTGTGTTTCTGTATAGCTAGATATGATAAAAATAGGCAGATGCCGATTGTCCTTACGAATTTTTTGTGCCACTTGGAGACCACTGACACTGCCCATGCGAATATCAAGCATCATAATATTTGGGTGTTCTTGTGTATATAACAAAAGTGCTTCATCACCATTTGACGCGGTATAGACTTTTTTAAAAAGCATTTCAAGCGTTTTTTTTGTAGACTCTCTAAAGAGCTCATCATCATCAGCAAATAAGATTGTTAGCTCTTTTAATTCATCAAGATTATTCATGGGTTTGCTTTGCTACTCTTTTGTATTGCTAATTTAGTAATACATATTGTAATCAAAAAAACTCACAAAAAATTAACAAAATATTCACAAGAGGTTGTTTGTAGGGCTTTTGTAAGAATATTACATGTAAAGAAGACCTTTACATGTAATATTCTATAGATTATTTTGTGCGCTTGTCTAGAACTCGAATGGCTTTGCCTTCACTGCGTTGCAGGGATTTTGGAGCAACGAGTTTTACCTCTACATTGATGTAAAGATTGTTTAAAAGAGCGTGTTCAAGAGATTTTTTAAGATTGCCAAGGAAGCTCACATCATCGCTAATGAGGTGTTCATCCAGTTCGACATCGACTTCTAGTTTGTCCATGTAGCCTTTTTTATCGGCAATGATTTGGTAATTAAGCGTAATCCCCTCTTGTTTAGAGAGCACGTGTTCGATTTGGGAAGGGAAGACATTCACACCATTGATAAGCAACATATCATCACTTCTTCCCACGATGCTCTCAATGCGTCCCAATGTGCGTCCGCAACGACACGGGATGCGTGTGAGCGAGGTAATATCGCCTGTGCGGTAGCGAATGATGGGTAAGCCTTGTTTGGTGAGCGTAGTAATGACCAGTTCACCCCGCTGTCCTTCTGGTAAAACTTCACCGCTTTTGGGGTCAATAATTTCAGGGTAAAAATGGTCTTCTTGGATGTGCAAAAGATGAGAGTGTTTACAACTGCACGCCACCCCTGGGCCTATGATTTCAGAAAGTCCATACACTTCATGATAGTCAATTCCCCAAATATGGGCTATCTCATTTTTAAGTCCTTCACTGGTGGGCTCTGCACCAAAAAAGCCTACTTTTAGCTTAAAATCTTTTGAGATATCATAGCCCTCTGCAAGGGCAACTTCTGCCATATGCAAGGCAAAAGAGGGGGTTGCGGTTATGACGGTGGCTCCAAAATCTTTTAAGAGCAAAAGTTGTCGTGAGGTAAAGCCTGTGGAGCTAGGAATGACTGCTATCTTCATGCGCTCAGCCGCTGAGTGAAAGCCAAGACCTCCTGTGAAAAGTCCATACCCGTGAGAGTTTTGCATGATATCTTGAGAACTCACACCTCCCATGGTAAACGCACGTCCCATCACTTCTGCCCAAACGTCCATATCGTGCTCTGTATAGCCTACAACGGTTGGTTTTCCTGTCGTTCCACTGGAACTGTGAATGCGAACAATTTGGTCCATATCGACGGAGAACATACCAAAAGGATAGTTATCGCGCAAATCTTGTTTTTTAGTATATGGCAGTTTGGCAAGGTCTTTCAAGCTGTGGATATCTCCTGGTAAAACGCCGTGTTCATCGAATTTCTTTTTGTAAAAAGGCACAAGATGATACACACGCACCAACGTCTCTTTGAGGTGTTTAAGTTGCCATGCTTGCAATTCGTCTTTACATAAACTTTCGTTTTTACTAAAGGTCATATCAATACCTAGTAAAAATGTTTAGCAAGTAAAATTTCGATGCCATTGTTTTGCAATGCTGTGATTGCCTCATTGAAACGCTCTTTTTCGACACTAAAGATGAAAATTCCTGTGTTGGATTCGTAGAAACTGTAGGTGTACAAAATGTTGATTTTATGCCTAGCTAAGGTTCCGACCACCTTGTCAAAGCTTCCCACTATGTCCTCGATTTTAACACCAAAAACATCAGTAAAACGGACACTAAAGCCCGCTTCTTCTAAAACCGCTTTGGCTTTTTCAGGATTGTCCACGATGGTGCGCACCAAGCCAAAATCGGTTGAATCGGCTAAAAGAATCGACTTGATGGAAATGCCATTGGTTGAGAGTGCGTGCGTAAAGTCACTCAATTCGCCTGCTTTATTTTCTAAAAAGACGGAGAGTTGTTTGATATTGTATTTCATGATAAGCTCCTTTTATCGATGACGCGAACCGCTTTTCCGACACTGCGCTCAATGGTTCTTGGCTCAACAAGCTTGATGTCGGCGTTAATGTAGAGGTTGTTTAGAAGTTCGTGTTGGATGGTTTTTTTGATTTTTTCTAGTGCTCCGATGCTATCCAGTGGCATATCTTCAGTCACTTCGACCATGATTTCGAGTTTGTCAAGATAGCCTTTTTTATCGGCGACGATTTGGTAGTTGAGCGTGATGCCTTGGATGTTGGAAAGCACATGTTCGACTTGCGATGGGAAGACGTTGACCCCGTTGACAATGAGCATATCATCGACCCTACCCATGACACTTTTCATGCGCACATGTGTGCGTCCACAACGACACGGCGTTCTATCCAACGTCGTAATATCACCTGTGCGGTAACGAATAATCGGAAACGCTTGCTTGGTAAGGCTTGTGATAACCAGTTCCCCTTTTTCACCAAAAGGCAAGACTTCAAGCGTTTTAGGGTCGATAATCTCAGGGTAAAAATGGTCTTCAAACACATGCAAATCTTTACTCTCAAAACAACTGCTTGAAACACCAGGACCAATAATTTCAGAAAGCCCATAAATTTCACAGTAATTAATGCCCCAAACCCGAGCCACTTCCTCTTTAAGTCCAAGACTGGTAGGTTCTGCTCCAAAAATACCGCATTTGAGTTTGAAATCTTTTTGGATATCATAGCCCTCAGCGATGGCGGTTTCTGCCATATGAAGCGCAAAAGAGGGCGTTGATGTTAAAACGGTTGCTTCAAAATCTTTCATCAGCATAAGCTGACGTGAGGTAAAACCACCACTGCTTGGTACGACTGTTGCACCTACGGTTTCAGCGCCATAGTGAAGCCCAAGACCGCCTGTGAAAAGTCCGTACCCGTAAGCATTGTGCGAAGTATCTTCCGAGGTCACACCTGCCATCGTGAAAACGCGCGCCATCACTTCATTCCACACATCCAAGTCTGATTTGGTGTAGCCGACAACCGTGGGTTTTCCTGTGGTTCCACTGGAGCTGTGAATACGCACAATGGCATCTTTTTTGACCGCAAAAAGCCCAAAAGGGTAATTGTCACGCAAGTCTTGTTTTTTTGTAAAAGGCAGTTTTGCGATATCGTCAATGGACGTGATGTCTTTGGGTTCAATGCCTAACTCTTTAAATTTATTGTGGTAAAAAGGGACATTGGCATACACGCGTGCAACGCTTTCTTGAAGCCTTTGCGTTTGAATTTTTGCTAATTCGTGGCGGGGGAGTGTCTCTTCTTTCGACCAAATCATGCGTTCGCCTTTGCATCGTTGATGCCTTGGTGAAGAACCGCGATATTTTTCTGGGCAACTTTGGCATTCATCTGTGTAATTGCCTCTTCAATTTCTTTACATGTAAAAGGAAAATGCGGATCAAGAGCGAGTGTTGCGCCTAGCATGTAAACATTGAGTGCATCGATGGGGAACTCTTTTTTCTTCGCTTTTGAAAAAGCATCAATGCAAAATGAGGGATAGTCTAACTTAGGGAATTTTTTATCGGCATTAACAACGATGGTGCCTTCATTTTTTTTGAGGTACTGAATGTTACGAAGCGCTTCCGCTCCTTCTAACGCGATGAGCAAATCCGCTTGTCCTTCATCAATCGCAGGGGCGTAAAAATCGCCGATTTTGACATAACACGATACCGAGCCACCGCGTTGGCTCATGCCATGATTTTCGGTTCCTAGACATTTTTGATTGGCAAGGGCTGAAGCGATGCTTAACACTTTGACTAAGAAAACCGCACCTTGTCCGCCGATGCCTGCTATAACAATCTGATACTTCATCTTACTTCTCCTTTACTTCAACAAACGCATCAGTGGGACATACCACATCTAAACAGGCTGAACAGCCAGCGCATAAAAATGGGTCGATTTCTATTTTTCCTGCTTCATTGTAGTGCATCGGTGGGCATTTATAGGTAGTAATACACGAATCACACGCGACGCATTTGTCTTGATCAACTTCAACAAAGGCATTGCCCAGATGTCCTTCGACTCTTTCTTTATCGAGCACACAAAACTCTCTAACTACCGCTACAACAGGAGCTGTGGCGGTTTTATAGCATTCTTGAAGGGATTTGATAAAATCAACCGTTTTGTTCAAATCAGGCTCATAAATATACTCGTGACACTCAACGCCACAGCCCTCTACGATGCGTTTAATGTCGATTTGATGCGGATTGGTGCGCTCAGGCGTGGTTTGGCGACCCGTCATCGCTGTGGTGGAGTTATCTAGGATGACTAAAACAAATTTGTGGTTTTGATAGATGGCATTAATCAGTGGAGCGACACCAGAGTGCATAAAAGTGCTATCGCCTATCGTTGAGACGACGGCTTTGTCTGGGTCTGAGATGCTAAAACCGCTTGCCATTGAAACACTAGCCCCCATACATAAAATCGTATCAATCGCCCCTTGGTTAAGCCCTAGCGTGTAACAGCCGATGTCTGAGGTGTAGATGGATTTTTTCTTTTTAAAGACTTTGGTGATAGCATAGTGGACATCACGGTGTGGACACCCTGGACACATATTGGGTGGGCGTTTTGGGAGTTCTTCCGTGTATTTTGCATTTTTGTAAGTGTTGAGAGGCTCAATAACACCAACGTTTGCCAGTGCGTTTAACACTTTATCTTTTGAAAATTCATCGATTTTGTGTAGATGGCCTGTTAGTTTTCCATAAAGTTTTGGAGAGCTTAATTGCTCTTCAATACAGGGCATTGGTTCTTCAAAAACAATCACTTTTTCATAATGCTCAAATAAGGCTTCCACTTTTTCTTTAGGAAGCGGGTAGGGCATATCAAATTTTAAAACATCTGCTTTTAAGCCAAGCTCACTGATGGCTTCACGCACATACCCATCACCCGTTCCGCTGGTCAAACACAAGACTTTTTCACCTTTAAAGGCTTTGGTTTTTGGCTCGATGAGATGTTCCCAGTTCCACGCTTTGATGACGTCAAGACGTTCAAACTGTTCTAAGCCTTGGCGGAAACGTCCTGCAGGAGGAACTGCCGCCCAACGGGGGATATTGCGTTCAAAATCACCTTTGAGGGGTTTTACATGTAACGCCTCATCGACTTCACAAATCTCTCTAGCATGGCTCACACGCATAACAGGGCGAAGCATCACGATGGATTCGAATTGATGAGAAATCTCAACTCCTAGTTTGACCATATCATACGCTTCTTGTGGGGTACTTGGGTCAAGAACAGGGATACGAGCAAATTTGGCAAAACTTCGACTGTCTTGTTCGGTTTGTGAGGAGTAAAAACCAGGGTCATCACAGGAGATAAGAAGCATAGCCCCTTTGAGTCCGATGTAAGAAGCACTCATGAGCGCATCTGAAGCAACGTTGAGTCCTACTTGTTTCATCGTTGCGCACGTTCGCTTTCCTGAAATGGCTCCCGCATAAGCGACTTCAAAACCTACTTTTTCATTGGTCGCCCATTGCGCATAGGTGTTACATGTAAAGGTACGACTGTACTTTTGAAAATTCCCTAAAATCTCACTCGAAGGCGTTCCAGGATACCCTGAAACCATATCAACTCCAGCGTGTATCATCCCCAATGCAATGGCATCATTTCCCATCAAAATCTGTTTCATACCCTCTCCATCATCAAATGTATAAGTGTTCAAGAGTAGTGCAACTTAGTTTATAAAACACTTATCTCTTAAGCTAAACGTATTGTTTACATGTAAGGTGTGAAAATATGAAACTTTTTAAGAGATAGGATAAAGATATGATATTTAAAAAGAGTAATTAAAGCTTTTTTATATTATTTTCTTAAGAACTTTTGGAAGGAGTCCACGATGGGGAGTTTAGATTTGGGTGTAAGTCTAGCATTTTGGCTGATGATTGCTAGTGCTGTTTTGTGTGTGGTGTACGGTGCGCTAAACTGGAATAAAGATAAAGAAGAGCCAGTTTTAAATACAGCTTCATGGGATGCCGATGAAGATAAAATTAATGAGGAGCTCTAATGGGTATGATAGAAAATATCATCATCATTCTCTATCTTGCGACATTAGGATATTTAGGGTTTGTGGGCTATAAGCAGACCAAAAACTCAAGTGATTATCTAATTGCGGGTGGAAATACCCATCCTTTCGTTATGGCTTTAAGCTATGGTGCTACGTTTATTTCCACCGCAGCCATTGTAGGATTTGGTGGAGTGGCTGCTTGGCTTGGAAATTCACTGTTGTGGCTTACGTTTTGTAACATCTTTATTGGTGTTTTTATTGCATTTGTCTTTTTAGGCAATCCAACACGTAAAATGGGCATTCGTCTCAATGCACATACCTTTCCAGAACTTTTAGGGAAACGTTTTGATTCAAAATTTATTCAAATGTTTGGAGGAGGGCTTATTGCCTTTTTTATGCCTTTGTATGCAGCAGCGGTTTTGATTGGTGGTACACAGTTTATTGTTGCGTATTTTCAAACGGATTATCATATGGCATTGCTCGTGTTCTCCATCATCATCACAGGGTATGTACTTGCAGGTGGTCTAAAAGGTGTTATGCTCACCGATGCGTTGCAAGGTGTCATTATGTTTGTTGCGATGATTGCTCTTTTGGTGATGGTCTTTAGTGCGGTCGGTGGTATGGATGCAGGGTTTGAAAAACTCACAACTGTTTGGGAAAAAACAGTTGCTCCTTTAGCGAATGTTGATATGAAAAGCTTAAAACCTGGCAGTCCAGATTTTATGATGAAACTCTCTATGAGTTGGGGATTTAGTGGATGGGATAATATGCCAGCTTTCCTTTCACAAGGATGGTTGTTTGTTATTACAACCATTACGATGGGTGTGGGTATTGGTGTTTTAGCGCAACCTCAGTTGGTGGTGCGTTTCATGACGGTGAAGAGTAAAAACGAACTCAATCGTGCGGTTTTAATTGGTGGTATTTTTATTATTGCGATGACAGGTATTGTTTTTATCGTAGGTTCCCTTACAAATGTTTGGTATTATGAGTTTAACGAAGGTAAAAATGCACTTCAAAGTGCAGGCTCAGTGAGTAAAGTGATTCCTCATTTTATCAATATGGCAATGCCAAAATGGTTTGCTTTTATCTTTTTATTTGCACTGATTTCTGCTGCTATGAGCACACTTTCAAGCCAATTTCATACAATGGGAACAGCCATTGGGCGTGATTTGTTTGAACAAATGGGTTTTAAAAATATTAATTCAACCTTGGTGACACGCATAGGTGTTGTATTGATGATAGTGATATCAGTAGCATTGGCTTATGTATTTGATAAGCAGCCTGCCATTATCGCGCGTAGTACTTCCATTTTCTTTGCCTTGTGTGCGAGTATCTTTTTACCAACGTATTTTGGTGGACTTTTTTGGAAGCGTATGACTAAAGCTGGAGCTATTGCGTCGATGGTTGTTGGAACCATTGTAACAAGCTTTTGGCTGTTGTTTGTGCATTTTCAAGAGGCAAAAGAGTTAGGGGTTTGTAAAGCACTTTTTGGGGTTAATTCCCTCTTGAGTGGCAAAATCATCTTTGTGGATGCCATGATTGTGGCGTTACCACTTTCTATTTTGACCGCTATTGTTGTTTCATTGATGAGTAAACCTGAGAGTGAAAAATTAATTGCAAAGTGTTTTGGGAATGACTAAAGTATGAGAGTGAGGAGACTTTTTAAAAAAGTCTCCTCGTTAAAAGTGTTTAAATAACAAATCCATTTTTAGCTTCTTCTTCTGCCAATAAAAAAGCCTTGGTTTGTTTGATTTTTTGCATCATCGCATAGGTCTCACTTTTTTGACGTTCAACAATTTCTATAGAGTGTGCGATAAGTGCCAAAGCATTTTGTGCTGTTTCAATATCTTGAAAATCGGGAACAGATTCTATGAGCTTTCCGATACGTAAAGCATCTTCTTCAATCACCGCAATAGTGAGATCATTCATCCACTGCATAATCTGTTTCATCTTTCCATACTTGCAATAACTCTTTGGTTACATTTAAAACTTCATCCAACTTACTCTCATCATTTAACATGTTAGCTTCGCTAAGAAGCTTGATTTGATGAATGTAAAGTCCACCAAGGTAATGAGCGATTTGCCCACCGTCATAATTAAGAGAGTTGATGAGTTCTGCAAAAATAGCTGTTGTGCGATTGATCCAGTAGGTCTTTTTTTCAATATCTCCCTCTTTCATAGAACGTTTCGCAAGTGATGCAAAGCGTAAGATTCCCTCATAAAGCATTTTAATAAGCTTCTCAGAAGACTCTATTGAGACATCGTTTTGTGAATAGGCCGCATAGGCTAAGTTGGAACGCATTTTAAATCCTTCTTTTAATTGTTATTGTTGTACGAGGCTTCTATCATTTGCGATAGAGCGTTAAATTGGTTGTTAAGTTTACTGATAATACCATCATAAGCCGCAAAACGAGTTGCCATCATTTCATAACGATCATCAAGTCTTTTAACAGCAGCTGCACGATTTTTTGTTAATGCTGTTTTTTCTGTGGTTAATGAAGTTTCAAAAAGCTTAAAAATACTGTTTTCACCAGTAACGTAGTTGCCTAATAACTCATTAAAATCTTTAAAAACACCATTTTTTGAAGTACTTTGAGCGTAAACACTCGTAGCAAAAAACCCAATAGAAGTTAATTTTGCCGTATCACCTGTAATTTCAATATCCATGCCAGTTGTACTTTCAAGATAAACAGAGTTATTTTTACCTATGAGTGCTTGAATACCTGTAATACCTGCTTTATTGATGGCATTTTGAAGGGCAAGTGCATTAGCCTGTGCGTCATTCCCTGTTGTGCTAAAGGTGATACTGATGCCATTAATAACCAGCTCTTGATCCGTAAAAGACAAATTTCCTGCAACAACGGCACTGCCCGAAAATTCATTAGTTTTAAAGCTTGTTGATCCTCTAAAAAAGTCTTCAACATCTTTAGCATCGTTTGATACTTTAGTATTATATGTTGATTCAGTAAACTCTAAAGTACCTGAACTGTTTAAAGCAAGACCATAATCCGAAAGACTGCGTCCCAATTCATCGGTTGTGAGCAATTGTTTGCTCATAGCAGATTTTAATGCGTTAATTTGGCTCACACCCTGAAAGATACCTGCTGTTTTTGTATCATTATTGTATTGTGTCGCTGCTTGTAAATTAGACATTAATTCATTGTATTTTGTTACAAGTGATGTAAGACTACTTTTAATGTCATCTAAATTTTGTTTAACGGAGATATTTGTTACAACATCCGAGGCTTGTTTTTCATTTAAGGTAATGGTTAATCCACTTGATAAATCATCAATAGTATTGGTTGAACGTGTTACCGTAACACCGTTGTACGTAAATGATGCATCAGAAGCTGTTTGAAGCTTATTGTTGCCAGTAGTTAAACTGTCACTATCAAGTCCTAAATTTTTAAGAGCGCTAATAGACGTTGACGAAAAGCTAATAGCATTACTCTCACCCGTTTGGGCTGATTTGATGACGATTCTATAAGGGTTTGTCCCCCCAATATTGATGATAGAGGCATTGATTTTACCTTCTGTTTTATCATTAATCATATCTTTAAATTGCGCCAACGTCGTTCCAGAAGTCATATCTAAATCATATGTTTTTCCATCAAGCGCGAGAGAAAGAGTATAGCTGCTTGGAACAGTATCCGTACTACCAGCTTCTTGTGTGGCCAAAACAACAAGATCATCAACATTGGTATCGGCTATTGTGCTTGTAAAGGTTAATGATGTTCCACTGGCCGAGCCAGAATTAAAGCCAGTGAGTGTTCCAGACCACGTTCCATTTGCTACTGTATTGCCTGCCGTTACGCCTGCACTTAAATTAGCAAATGCCGCTACGACTTCGGCTTGAGTCATTTTACCTGTCGCTGTCAAGGTAAGTCCACCAATGGTGAGACTATCTCCATAAGACATATCAGCTACATTAAAGTCCAAAGCAACAGATTCTGTAACACCTACATCTCCTTGCGTTGTTGTTGCAGCAGGCGCTACAACTGTTCCAGTAGGTGTCGTCGTAGAGTTTCCAAACGTAGATGTTTCTAGTGCAAATGCGTTACTTTGATAGATGTCACGTTGTGCTAAAGATGCAACATGAATGGAAAAATCTTGAATGGCTGAACCTGCACTAGCTGTGACAGAAACAGCTGCATTAGAAACCGTTGTCGTTCGTTTCAAATAGCTCATTTCATCAGATAAGGTACTGGTTACAGATTTAAGTGAAGCTGTCAGTGTTGTTAAAACGGACAAATCTGTTTTTTTTGACTGATTGGTTGTTAATTTGGCATCAATAGGAGACAGTTGTGATTTTTCATCAACTGCTCTTAGTTTATCGATCATATCATAACTAAGAACTCCATCACTTCCAAGTCCTAAAGAGCTAATACTTGAGGCCATTGTCTATCCTTTTTTGTCGAAAATCATTCCCACAATTTCTTTCATTTTTTCAGCTAAACTCATCGCTTCTTCGGTTGGAATTTTGCGAATCATTTTACCCGTACTTCTTTCCATAACATTAACAAACATTGCATCGATTTTATCATTAAAACCAAATTTCACATTGGTGTCTAAAGCATCCATTTGCTGATTAAGTTGTTCCACGGTGTGAGATAACTCTTTTTTGATTTCTTCTTCATTCTGTTTGTTCTCTCTGGCACTCTTAGTTGTTTGAACAGGTGTTTCTACCTGCCTAACTTCTGGTGCGTTTTGAACCTTGGGAGCCGTTGTCGTTTCGACCTGTTTACTGGTCGCACTAAAGATATCCATGATGCCCTCCTTGACATTATTGTAGTATTTTCTACAAGCTAAATCGACCTGTTTCTTTTTTAGTTTAGCGTATACATTAAGATAGAGTGTGTTACTATTTTGTAGAGTTTTTACAAAAAAGGTGATGAATGAAAATTGCGTTGGTCTGTCAATCCCTCCTTCTTTCAAGATCGTTAAAAAGTTTTTTAAAAGAGAATATTGTTGTGTATAAACAGTGCGATTTTGTCATTAGTGATAAAAAAATTGAGTTAGATAAACCTATTTTTTATATTTCTCATACGCAAAATGGTCACCTGCAAATTCCTTTTTCAAAAGCTTCTTTATGTTTAGCGCTTGAAGCATTTGAAAATTCATTACGCATACAAGAACCTTCTACGCTTAAGCATGGCACTCAACCTGATTTTTTGGAAGAAAAAATTGCCAATTTAACCGAAAAGTTTAGACAAGAATTAATTCAAACACTGCGGGATTACTATGGCAGTTAAGCCCTTTTTTACAACGATTTTGGCTGGAAAGTATAAAGGTAAAAAGATTTATTTACCTTCGTTACAGAGCACTCGTAGCACCAAATCGATTCTTAAAGGCTCTTTTTTTGATACTTTTCAATCTGACATCATCGAACAACTCTTTATCGAAGTCTTTGCAGGAAGTGGTTCGATGGGACTTGAAGCCTTGAGTCGAGGAGCAAAACATGCCTATTTTATTGAAAAAAATACAAAAGCTTTTGAGATATTAATGCAAAACTGCCAAACCATAGATGTGCAAGCGACGACCTGTTTACATGGAGATAGTTTTGCACTCTTGCCAACACTTTTTCCTAAACTTACATGTAAAGCATTTTTTTATTTCGATCCTCCTTTTTCCATTCGTGAAGGTATGGAGGATGTCTATGAAAAAACACTTTGTCTTATAGCGTCGATTCCATCCACGCGTGTACACATGATAGCGATTGAACATATGAGTTCCCTGTGCCTTCCTTCTTCTATTGGTACGTACCATCTACAAAAAACACGAAAATTTGGGAGCAGTTCACTTAGCTATTACATGTAAAACTTTTGGAACATTAATTGCTTTTACCTTGTAGATATTTGCTAGGTCAAAGGGATTCAATGAAGGTTATAAAGCTTTTAGCACTCTTTCTTTTTACATTAGGAACATTGAATGCACAGCGCATTGGTGACATTGCCAATGTAATAGGTGTTCGAGAAAACCAATTGATTGGTTATGGCTTGGTTGTGGGATTAAGCGGTACAGGAGATGGTTCGTCTTCTGAATTTACGCTTCGCTCCTTATCCAACTTACTCCAAACGGTTAATGTTAAAATAGATCCCAATGACATTAAGTCCAAAAACATTGCTGCTGTTGTTGTCACGGCGAAGTTACCAGCATTTGCAAGACAAGGCGATAAACTTGATGTTACCGTCTCTTCGATTGGCGATTCAAAATCCCTTCAAGGTGGAACCTTACTGTTAACACCGCTTAAAGGAGTGGACGGCAAAATCTACTCTTTAGCACAAGGCTCACTCACCATCGGTGGAATGAATGGAAAAGAAAAAGGACAAATAAATCACCCAACATCGGCTAATATCTTTAGCGGTGCATTGGTTGAGCGGGAAATTGAGTATGACCTCCACGGGCAAGACTTTATCAATCTCTCGTTAAAAGAGTCCAATTTTAACACTGCTATTTCGATTCAAAATGAACTCAATCGTAATTTTTCTAAAAAAATTGCTGTCGCTACGGATTCTCGAACCATTAAGCTTATGAAACCAGCAGATCTTTCGATGGTTGAATTTTTAGCACTCACTTTGGATGTCAATGTAAAATACGAGAAAGAAGACAAAATCGTGATTGATGAGCGAACAGGAACGATAGTTTCTGGGGTGAATATCAAGATAGACCCTGTTGTTGTCACTCATGGCGATATTACCATCAAAATAGAGGCCAATCCTTTGTTTGATGATGATAATAAAAGTGTGGATATTGGAGGTGATGTAAAAATAGCCACCAATGAAAACCAAATTAAGCTCAAAAATGACAGCATGACGGTTGCCAATGTTACGCGAGCACTGTCGAAACTAGGTGCAAAGCCCAAAGACATCATCTCAATTTTAGAAAACATCAAACGAGCAGGTGCGATTACTGCTAAGTTGGAGATTATCTAATGCAAGTGGATACCTCTGTAGCACTGATGAATGCAAGCTACCAACCCAAGCGAACGCAAGCGGATAATGATGTACTCTTAAAAGAACAAACTGATCAGTTTGAAGCCTATTTTGTTAAGCAAATTCTTGATATTTCTATGAAGAATGAGAGCGGACTTTTACCCAAAGATGCTGGAGATAAAATCTATAAATCCATGTATAACGATACGATGAGTAATGCACTCAGTGGCAATTTGGGACTTAGCCAAATGTTATTCGAATTTTTAAAAGAAGGACGTTAAAGTTTTATCTGTTTAGCCGATATAGGTGTAGAATTACTTTTATAAAGGCTCAACATGATTTCAACCATTCAAGCGCAATCATCTGCGTATGTGACACAAAGTGCACCACGTGACGAATCGTCTAAGGGTGTTCAAAAAACAGAAAAAAGCGAAGCTTTAGATAAAGTCGCTGCTTTGAAAGAGCAGATTCAAAATGGTACCTACCAAGTAGATATCGTTAAAACTGCCAATGCCATCGCGGAAGAGTTAATCTAAATCCTTCAACATAAGGATAAGAGATGTTGACACACCATTTAAACAACGCTATCAAAGATATCACTCATTTAATTGAACAGACTAACAAAGACATCGATGATATCAAACTAGCAAAACATACTCAAATTTTTGAACGAACTGCTATCAAAAATGATCTGATTCACTCTTTTGAACAGAAGAAATCTCTTTTGGATTATGAGCTTTTAAAAATGCTCAAAGAGAGTGGTAAAAGTTCTTTAGAAGAGATTTTAAATGATGAGCAAAAAGAGCTTTTGAGTTTAATGAAAACAAAATTATCTGAATTGAAAGTATGCAATAAAACGTATGCAAAATATGTGGTTACCATCAGTCAGTTCTACAACTCTTTGCTAGACAGCATTTTCCCACGTGACATCGAGGGTTATAAAGTGGCAAATCACAAACCCGCAACCTTTTTAAAGATTAGGGCATAGTTATGAGCTTGTTTAGCGCGCTTAACACCGGTGTATCTGGTCTAAATGCTTCTCAAATAGCAGTGAGTACCACGAGTCATAATATCGCTAATGCTAATAACGAATTTTATACTCGACAACGTGTAAATTTTTCGGCAAGTACACCTTTTCACACCCAGCCTGGAGACATTGGAACGGGAGTGAGTGTCACGTCTATTGTGAGAATTCATGATGAATTTGTCTACACACGTTTAAAAAGTACGACTAATGCACTCTCTTATGATACGTATTCCCAACAAAGCTTAAAAGAGGTCGCACAGTATTTTCCCGATCTTCAAGATGCAGGTATTGCTGCTGATTTGACAGAGTATTTTAATGCATGGAATGATTTATCTTCCAATGCCAGTGAAGGTGCTCAAAAGATTAATTTGGTGCAAACAGCAGCGACTTTAACCCAAGATATTCAAGTTTCCAGAGATACATTACGTTCTTTACAAAATTCTATAAATGAGCAGCTTAAAACGGCTCTTGAGGAAGTAAATACTATTGGTCAAAAATTAGCAGATTTGAATAAACAAATTGGCAATATTGAGTCTATTGAAGGAAATAATGCCAATGATTTACGTGACCAACGTGATGAAATGGAGCTGACACTCTCTAAATTGTTGCGTTTTTCTGTGTATAAAGGTGAAATCATTAGTGATAACTCAATAGACCCAAATATGACCGATCAGGGAATGGATTATTATCTTAATATTGCTGGAAACTCATTTGTCGATGGCGCAACTTTTCATCCTCTTGTGATCGATAATATGTCAAATGAGAGTAACTATTTTTCTGTCTATGCTGAAATTCAAGATGGCACACGGTACAACATGACAGAAAAGATTAATGGTGGCAAAATTGGTGCCATGCTTGATTTAAGAGGTCGTATCATTGATACAACGGTCAATGGAGGTTTTCCTCAAGATGGTACTATTCAAGGGTATATTGATGATTTGGATACGTTTGCACAAACACTCATTACCCAGACCAATAATCTTTATGCACACAGTGCGCAAGTCTCCATGCAAACTCCTCCCATGGAAGGGGTTAAAAATGAAACTGTATTAAAAAGTGTTTATAGTAATATAGAAGCAGGTACGTTTGATGTTGTTGTGTACGACAATCAAGGTAAAGAAATCGCCCGTAAATCAATTACTATTAACAGTGAGACCACTATCAACAATGGAACACCTGAGAGTATTATTGCACAAATCAATAAAAGTACAGATGATAATCAGGACAATAATGCGATTAACGATGTCGATGATTATTTTTCTGCCTCATACAGCTATTCGGATACCAATAACGAAGGATTTTTTTCACTTTCTCCTAAAAATGCTCTTTTAGGATACAAAATTGGGATTGAAGACAAAGGAACAAATCTTCCAGGGGTTATAGGTATTAGTCAATTTTTTTCAGGAACAAATGCCTCGAATATTGATGTTAAAACAGAATTTAAAAAAGATCCCTCACTCATGCAAGGTTATAGTGCTCCAATTGCAGGAAACAATAAAGTTGCTAATGCAATGGTACAAATGCAATATGAAAAACTAAATTTTTACCGAAAAGATGGGACAACATCTACAGAGAGTATGGAAGGTTTTTACCGTTTTGTGACAACACGCATTGGAACAGATGGTGAAAAAGCTATTAGTAGTTTTCAAAGTTCAACAGCCCTTTACAATACTGTTCACAGTGAATACCAATCCATCAGTGGTGTGAATGTTGACGAAGAGCTTATTAGCCTCATGAAATTTCAAACAGGATACAATGCCAATGCAAAAGTCATTAGCACCATAGACCAAATGCTTGATACCCTTTTAGGGATAAAATCGTAGTGAGGCGTTTTCCTCTTGTGAGCACTACTGTTTTAGTGCTCATCTTTTTAGTATGTTTCTTAGTTCCTTTTTTTTATCAGTATAGTGCAGATACCCTTCATCCATCGCAAATTTTACTTCCTCCCTCATTTGAACATCTTTTTGGTACAGACAGACTAGGGCGTGATGTTTTGGCGCGTGTCATGGTGGGTGGACAAGTCTCTTTACTTATAGGAATTTCAAGTGCTATTATCGCAAGTGTATTAGGATTGGTGATTGGTATAAGTGCTGGCTTTTTTGGTCATCGTATCGATAAGGGGATTATTATACTTATTGATCTTTTTTTAACATTTCCGACTTTTTTTCTTCTTCTGGCATTGGTAAGTTATATGAGTGCTTCCATTTGGGTGTTGGTGTTTATCATTTCGATTACGGGTTGGATGGGCATGGCACGGCTTATTCGTAGTGAGAGTTTTGCAATTGCGGGGGCAGCTTTTATCAAGATTTTAACGATTGCCAAGGTCAGCCGTTGGAAAATTGTTTTTAAATATTTTACCCCACTACTTTCGCCTCTTTTTTTTATTAGTTTTACCTTTGGTGTCAGTGGAGCCATTTTAGCTGAGAGTGGGCTTAGTTTTTTAGGTATTGGCATTACGCCTCCACAAATGAGCTGGGGTGTCATTTTGAGTGAAGGCAAGGAAGTTATCGATATTGCATGGTGGCTTAGCTTTTTCCCTGGACTTTTTATTTTTTTAGTGACATTTTCATTGATTCAATTATCCGATTATCTTCAAGCTAGAAGCAATGAAAAAGAGACTCAAAGCAACTTCTAGTGCGCTATACAAGCGTTTAGAAGAAGAGGTCTTAAAACGTAATTGTTTGACTGAAATTTCTTTGCTCAATCCCGACCCTTTACTCGTAGCGTCACGTTATAAAGATGAATACAGTGCCCTTGTGTGTGCTTTGTTTGCGTATGGTAATGTAACTGCCATCGTTCGTTTTTTACTTAGCATTGATTTTGCACTTTTAAGTGCATCTGAAGAGGAAATTCGACGCTCATTGCGGTGCTACTATCGATTTCAAACCGTGCGTGATATTCAAGAATTTTTTATAACACTTTCGCGCCTTAAAGCAAAGAATAGTTCACTCCAAAAGATTTTTCTAGAAGGGTATGTGCTCCATCAGAATGTGATGGAGGGGTTGGAAAGCTTAATTAGTCATTTGTACGATATCAATACGTACCGCTCAAAAGGTTATCAGTTTCTTTTGAGTAAAATTCCTTCACAAAAAGTAAGTTCACCCTACAAACGTTGGCATCTTTATCTTCGGTGGATGGTAAGACAGGATTGTCTGGATTTTGGATTATGGGAAGAGGTTTCACCTAAAGATTTATTGATTCCTTTAGATGTACATACGTTTAACGTCGGAAAAAGCTTAGGGCTGATTACCCATCCGCGGTATAATTTTAAAGCCGTTATCGAATTAACCGAGTCACTTAAATATTTTGATGAAAACGATCCCATCAAGTATGATTTTGCACTGTATCGACTTGGACAAGAAAAAATTATCTCTAAAGGCATGTGATGAATATGAAATATTGGTTGCCTCGCAGTTTTATGACGTTTAAAGAAGGCTATTCCTTTAAGCATTTGTATGGTGATGTCATTGCAGGTATAACCGTTGCTATTATTGCATTACCCTTAGCGATGGCATTTGCGATTGCCAGTGGGGTTAGTCCTGAAAAAGGTCTTTTTACTGCCATTGTTGCAGGTTTTATCATCTCTTTTTTAGGGGGAAGTCGTTTCCAAATTGGTGGTCCCACAGGTGCATTTGTGGTTGTGTTGTATGCAGTCATTTTAAAACACGGATACGATGGACTAGTCATTGCAACGTTTTTAGCGGGTATTCTTTTGTTGCTCATGGGCATTTTTAAACTGGGAAATATCATTAAGTATATCCCGTATCCTGTAACCGTTGGATTTACTACCGGCATTGCTTTGATCATTTTTTCTTCACAAATGAAAGATTTTTTTGGACTTCCCATTGAAAAAATGCCAGCAGAATTTACAGAACAGTGGGCTATTTATGCTTATGAAATCGTACATGTAAACTTTTTTGCACTGTTTATTGGCTTAACAAGTTTTCTTATTTTAATTAAACTTCGTCACTATTTTCCAAGGGTTCCTGCTCCCATTGTGGTTATTGTTCTCTCCTCAATGCTTGTCTATCTCTTTGGTTTACCTGTTGAAACCATCGGTTCTAAATTTGGTGAACTCCCTTCGATGTTACCAGAACCTCACCTACCAGCGTTTTCGATGGAAAAAATACGTGCCGTCTTTCCCGATGCCATAACCATCGCCTTATTAGGAGCGATTGAATCCTTGCTCTCGTGCGTGGTTGCCGATGGAATGACGGGGGATAGGCATCATTCGAATAAAGAGCTTATCGCACAAGGTATCGCTAATGTGGGTGCTGTTTTGTTTGGTGGGATTGCAGCTACGGGTGCCATTGCACGAACGGCGACCAATATCAAATCAGGGGCACACAGCCCACTTTCTGGGATTATTCATGCCTTGATGCTCTTAGTCTTTATGTTTTTATTTTCAAAGCTAATTGTGCATATTCCGCTATCTGCACTGGCAGCTATTTTGATTGTTGTTGCGTGGAATATGAGTGAGTTTCAACATTTTAAAGCCATCGCCTTAAAATCAGAACGCAATGATTCTATTGTTTTGCTAATGACTTTTTTTCTAACGGTGTTGATTGATTTAAACACGGGTGTGCAAACGGGTATTATGTTAGCAGCACTTTTATTTATTAAGCGAATGATTGATGTCACAGGCATTGAAGACAAGCGCAAAGGCTTTGGTGTCTCTTTTGCGAGTGAAGATGATGAAGTGGAAGAAAACGATACCAATGCCATTACATGTAAGATAGTCCCACCAGAAGTGGAGGTTTATGAAATCAATGGGCCTTTTTTCTTTGGTGTTGCCGATCGTCTTAAAAATGTCATGGATGTTTTGAAAGACCCACCCAAAGTTTTTATCTTACGGATGCGTCATGTCCCCATGGTTGATGCAACAGGGTTACACGCCTTGGAAGAATTTTTTGATTCATGCCACAAACAAGGCACCTTTTTAGTACTCTCTGGTGTCAATGAAAAGATAAAGCATAAAATGAAACGTCTTGACTTTGATCAAAAAATAGGGGTTGATAACATTACCGATAACATTGATATGGCTCTAACAAGAGCCCATTATTTATTAGACTTTAAGGGATAAATCGATGCCTTACGTTAATATTAAAATTACCAAAGAGGGTGCAACTTCTGAGCAAAAAGCAGCGCTCATTCAAGGTGTGACGGAGCTTTTAGTTAAAACACTTGGAAAAAATCCTGCTACAACGGTGGTGGTCATAGATGAAGTGGAGACGGACAATTGGGGAATAGGCGGTGAATCTGTAACAAAATTGCGCCAAAAGGTTAAGTCTTAATCAACTCTTAAAAGATTAATGGGTACAATCATCCAAATTTATTGTGAAGGAAAAATGTAATGGGTGGAATATTTACATTTGCAGGTCTGATTAATCATTCTCATGATTTTATCTTTTTGTTTCATATTTTTTTAGTCGCTTTTATCATGTTTGTCTTGGCACGATTGGCAACGGCAAAAATGCAATTGGTTCCAAGTGGCGTTCAAAACGTCATGGAAGCCTATCTTGAAGGTGTCATTTCAATGGGAAAAGACGTTATTGGTGAAGAATTAGCCCGTAAATACCTTCCTTTAATTGCCACATTGGGACTTTTTGTTTTTGTCTCAAATATGATTGGTATTATCCCTGGTTTTGAAGCTCCATCGAGTAATCTCAATATGACGTTAGCGTTAACTTTAATTGTTTTTTTCTATTATAACTATGAAGGTATTCGTGTGAATGGAGTTATCCATTATTTTGCACATTTTATGGGACCGCTTAAAGTATTAGCACCGTTAATGTTCCCCATCGAAATTGTTTCACATTTTTCACGTATTGTCTCTTTATCTTTTCGACTTTTTGGAAACATTAAAGGAGAAGATCTTTTCTTGGCAGTTGTATTAATGCTAGCCCCTTGGGTTGCACCTATGCCTGCGTATGCACTGTTAACCTTTTCTGCCTTTTTGCAGACCTTTATTTTTATGATTTTGACCTATGTTTACCTCGCGGGTGCTGTTTTAATCAGTGAAGATCACTAAAAAGTGACTGTGTGACATCTCGTCGTCTTAGATTTGAAAAATTACTGAGTCTATTGCAAGGCGCTTCTTGGGCACTTGCAATAGCAGGCAGTTTTTATCTCTTTCTCCTCTTCTTACCTTTTGGTTTTATTATCGCTTTTGTTGTTGGATTATTTTCTTTTTTGTTTGCATTTTTCTTTGTGATTGTCTTTGAAATAGCTCAAATACAGATTGAAAAGTTGGAAGAACTTCGTAAGCAAACAGAGCTTTTAGAACGCCTCAATTCCATAAAATAAGTATATCTTTAGCCATGTTAAAAGAAAGATTGGATACAATCTTTCATGAATTATACTAAAGGTGATAGAATGCAATTTGAAGTCGTTATTGGACTTGAAGTACACGCACAACTCAATACAAAAACAAAAATTTTCTGTAGTTGTCCAACCAGTTTTGGAGAAGAACCCAATACCAACGTGTGTGAAGTATGCTTAGGACTTCCAGGTGCTTTGCCTGTATTAAATAAAGAAGTGGTTAAAAAAGCCATTGCTTTAGGTACGGCTATCAATGCTACCATTCATCAAAAATCTATTTTTAACCGCAAAAATTATTTTTACCCCGATCTTCCTAAAGGCTACCAAATTAGTCAATTTGAGATTCCCATTGTTGAAGGTGGTGAAATTTTTATTGACTTTGAAGATGGAAGTAAAAAGCGTATAGGTGTTACCAGAGCACACCTTGAAGAAGATGCAGGAAAAAATATTCACCATGGAAATGTCTCGCATGTGGATTTAAACCGTGCAGGAACTCCTTTGCTTGAAATCGTCAGTGAGCCTGATATGAGAAGTTCTGAAGAAGCTGTTTTATATCTTAAAAAGCTCCATGCCATTTTACGCTATCTTGATATCAGTGATGCTAATATGCAAGAAGGAAGTTTCCGTTGTGATGCCAACGTCTCTATTCGCCCCAAAGGCGATACTAAGTTGTACACACGAGCTGAAATTAAAAACTTAAACTCATTTAAATTTATCCAAAAAGCTATTGAGTATGAAGTAGAACGCCAAATAGAAGCGTGGGAAGATGGCGTTTATGACAAAGAAGTGGTTCAAGAGACACGTCTTTATGATACAGAAAAAAATGAAACACGAAGCATGAGAGGTAAAGAAGACAGTGCCGAGTATCGTTATTTCCCCGATCCTGATTTATTGCCAGTACTTGTTCCTGATGATATGTTGGCTGAGTGTATCCAAATCCCTGAACTTCCAGACCAAAAACGTGACCGTTTTTTAAAAGAGTATGGCATTAAAGAATACGATGCGAATGTCATTACGTCTAGTGTTGAAATGGCGCATTTTTACGAGACGATGATCAACGAAGGCGCAGGAGCTAAAAACGCTGTGACGTGGCTTACAGTGGAGCTTCTAGCACGTCTTAACAATGGCATAACGCTTATGACTTCTCCTGTGAATGCAATCAAGCTAGCGATGATTGTCAAACGTATCGAAGATGGAACCATTAGTGGAAAAGCGGCGAAAGAAGTGCTGGATTATTTGATGGAAAATCATATCAGTGTTGATGAAGCCGTTGAAACATTAGGCTTAAGACAAGTGAGTGATGATGGTGCTATTTTAGAAATTATTGATGCTATTATTGCTTCCAATGCAGATAAAGTAGCAGAATACAGAAGTGGAAAAGATAAACTTTTTGGTTTCTTTGTTGGTCAAACGATGAAAGAAAGCAAAGGTGCTGCCAATCCTGCTAAAGTGAACGAACTTCTTAAACAACGTTTAGATAACTAAGTGCTAAAGGATTGAAGTGAGTATAGCGGTTATTGGAGCTGGAAAATGGGGAGAAGCCTTACATTTTGCAATCTCACATAAGCTTACATGTAAGATAACATCACGAACACCCAAGCCTTTGAACCATTTTGTAAGTCTTCAAGAAGCTCTTGCGTGTGAATACCTTATCTTTGCCCTTCCTGCTCAAATTGTGAGAGGTTGGCTTCAAGAGCATTTTGTCTTTAAAAGACAAAAAATATTGGTTGCCGCCAAGGGGATAGAACAAGGCAGTGGGCATTTTCTCAATGAGATTTTTGCACAATACGTACCTGAAGAAAATCTCTCTTTTTTATCAGGTCCTTCTTTTGCAAGCGAGGTCATGAAAGGCCTTCCTACCGCGGTGGTTGTTAACGCTAAGAATGAAATGCTTTCTAAAAAATTTGCTACTTTTTTTCCCTCTTTTATGAAAGTGTATACTTCAACTGACGTCATCGGTGCCGAGGTGTGTGGTGCTTATAAAAATGTTTTGGCTATTGCCAGTGGTATTTGTGATGGTTTGGGTCTTGGAAACAATGCAAGGGCTAGTTTGATAGCGCGAGGTTTGGTTGAGATGCATCGCTTTGGAAAATATTTTGGTGCGATGGATGAAACTTTTTTAGGCTTAAGTGGTGCAGGAGATCTGTTTTTAACAGCTTCAAGTACCCTTTCACGAAATTATCGCGTGGGTCTTTTGTTAGCAGAAGGTAAAAAAACAGATGAGATTTTACAATCCTTAGGAGAAGTGGCAGAAGGTGTTTTTACTTCTAAAGCCATTTTTGACATCACACAAAAACACAATCTTTATACACCTATCGCTCATGAAATTTCGCTTATTTTGGAAGGTAAAGATCCACGTTTAAGTGTTCGTGATCTTTTAGCAGACTAATGTTTAAAATTTGCATCGTTTTTCTACTTTCTATCACACTCGTTTCTGCCAAACCAACATTGGAAGAGATGATTTCTCAAATGATTGTCATTGGTTTTGAAGGGCAAAAAGAGGGTGATAAGTGGGTTGAACAAATCGCCAAAGATATTAAACGTCAAAAGATTGGTGGTGTGATACTGTATGGTAAAAATATCCAAACACCAACGCAACTTAAAAAATTAACACACTATCTCTCTTCTTCTTCCCCCCCAAACCTGCCATTAATGGTTGTCGTGGAAGAAGAAGGTGGTGCAGAGTCACCATTTGAGGCTAGAAAAGGTTTCTCTTCGCTTCCCTTTGCCTATGAGATTGCAAAAAATAACGATATTGACGAAGCTCAAAACATGTACGATAAGCGCGCAGAAGAGCTTTACAGAAGTGGTGTTACGATCAATCTAGCACCCGTTTTAGATGTACAACCCAAAGATAGTAAGCCATTCATGCGTAGTTATGCACCTTATGAAGAGATGGTAACAACGTATGCGATGCTTTTTATCAATGCGCTTCAAAAGCACTCTGTGATGCCTGTTGTAAAATATTTTCCAACAGCAGGTGCTAATCTATGGGATAATTTTTCCTCACAAGTAGATGTCAGTCAAACATGGCGATTTGAACAATTAAAACCCTATTATGATCTTATTAGCACTGGCAATGTTGAAGGAGTTTTGATGTCTCATGTTTTGCATAAAGAGTTAGATAAAGATAATCCAGCTCTTTTTTCTTCTCTGATAATAGAGGGATTACTTCGTGAAAAAATGCATTTTGAGGGCTTGGTCTTCGTGGACAATCTTCGAACGGATTCTATTTCACCGACCATTGATTTTAAATCACGTATTGTGCGCTCTATCCAAGCAGGCGTAGATGTGCTTATTTTTGATAACTATTTTGCCGACAATGCCAGTGCCCCCTTTACCGTCAGTAAAATTATCACCGATGCCGTACGATCAGGTGAAATAAGTAAAGAGCGCATTGCTCTTTCCTATGAAAGAATTGTAAACCATAAACAAAAAATACGCAAAAGGCAGAGCCATGTTGATTAAAAATGCGTCTATTCCAACCCAAAAAGGGTTAGAAATCGTTGATATTTTAGTGGTTAATGGTATTATTGAAACGATTGCACCTTCTTTAGATATCAAGAGTTCTGTTGTTATCAATGCAGAAAATTGTGTCGTTTTGCCAGGATTTGTTGATCTTAACGTTCGCTTTTCAAACAGCACACTCAATCAAAGCCATATTGACAAACTTGCCCTTCGTTGTTTAAAAGGGGGTGTGACGACAGCGGTAGTGATGTCAGATTTTACGCCGCGTTTGGAGAGTGCAACGCTTCTTGATTTGGTTAAATTTAAAATCGATCAAGCCTTGATTGATATTCAGTTGAGTGCTCCTTTAGCGGCCGAAAAAGAAGATCAACTTCACAATATAGCGACATTACTGAACAATGGAGCCTCCGCTATTTTGGCAAATTCCAATCGCAATGCCAATCTGTTAAGACGTGGAATGCAATATGCCACCATGAAAGATAAACCTCTTTTTGTGCAATGTTATGAGCCAAACTTGGATGATAATGGTGTGATGAACGAAGGCGTCATTGCCTCAAAACTAGGACTCTCTGGCATTTCAAACGTTTCGGAGACAACAGAAGTCGCAAAAGTGAGTGAAATGGCACTCTTTTATGGGGCTAATGTTGTTTTAAAAACCCTCTCTACCAGACGCTCTTTAGACATTGTGAGTACACAAAAGCAGTTAAATCGATCATTATACAGTGAAGTTTCCATCCATCATCTCGCCAAAAATGATACTGCGTGTGATGGATTTAATACCTATGCCAAACTCATGCCTCCGCTTCGTGAAGAAAAAGAGCGTTTAGCGCTTCTTGAAGCACTTAAAGAAGGAAAAATTGACATCCTCACCTCCGCACACGCCCCAAAATCTATTTTATATAAAGACGTTGCCTTTGAAGATGCTGCATTTGGATTAGGTTCGGTAGAAGAGTTTTTAAATTTGGCATACACTTACCTTGTGAAAACAGGTGTCATTGACTTTGCAACCTTAGTGGATGTGTGCGCTACTAAACCTGCAATGATAGTGGGGGAGCTAAAAAAAGGTGCTTTAAAAGAGGGCTATTGCGCTGATATCATTTTATTTGACCCTAATTATTCGTATGCCGTAAAGGATGTGCACTCTTTGTATTATGGAGATACACTGTATGGAAAAGTGAAAAAAGTCATCGTTAAAGGCACGGTTGTTTTAGAAGAATAATTTTCTGCCCCGCAAGAGGCAAGCTTTTCACAGAAACATCGAGCTTTTAGCTCTTGTTTTGCGCCACAGCGGCTTAGCGTAGGTTTTTAGGCACAGCCTGAAAACCGTGGTAAAAATAAACTCTAATAATAAACCCGTGAAAGATACAGACCAGAAGCGGGAATTGGAGTATAAAAAGATTTGTGGATTTTATCACGTTGGGCTATTAACGCTTCTTCATTGAGTTTTCCTTCACAAAGTGATAGAAGCATACCACTCATCAAGCGTACTTGTGAGCGTAAAAAAGCATCGCCTATAAAATAGAGGAGAATGAACTGTTTATGCCGATACGCACCTGCTTTAAAGAGTGTTCTCGTCTCTTTTGTTGCTCCGCCACCTTCTTTTTTAAAAAATCCAAAGTTGTGCGTTCCCTCGAAATGTTTGGCATAGGCATTAAGTTTAGTGATATCTAAAGGCTTTACATGTAAAGCGTAAGCTCCTAAAAAAGGTTGGTATTCACCATCGTACATTATGTAACGGTAGAGTCTTTTTTTAGCATGAAATCGTGCATGAAAGTGTGGGTCAACACACTCAATGGATTTGATATGAATGGAGGGATGAAGGATGCTGTTGAGCTGATAGGTCAATTTTGACAAATCGTTCCAAAAAGAGGGAAGGTCACAATGAACTACCTGTCCAAGCGCATGTACACCACCATCAGTTCGTCCAGCACCTACGAGGTTTGAGAAAATATTAAGAGAGTGAAAAGCTTTTTCTAAGGTACCCATAACGGTTTTGGCATATGCTTTTTCTTTTTGAATTTGAAAGCCATAAAAATGAGAACCATCAAAAGAGAGTTTTATTTTAACCCGTTGCATCAATCAAAAAACTCGTTTAATACGCTTAATGTACAAGGCATACGCACCTGCAAATGTCACTCCAAATACGACAAAAGGAGCACTGTAGGGATGCCACGAGGAGAGAAGGGTCGTTAGGGCGAAATAGCTTGCAATGACGCCAAACATGCTCAGGTAAATACCTTCACGATTGTAACGGTATGTCACAATTCCAAGGCTTAAGGCAAACAGTGTTGATGCAAGAGGGAAGAGGCATATCAAAATAAAAAAGGATAAGTCATAGGCTCTTCGGGGCTGATCCCAAACACCACCCCAATATTGGGCAACGCTTTGTATATGACCGATAGCCGTTTTAGGTTGAACATTGATGTGCATGCGTTCAAAATCAATTTGCCCTATGCTTGAGGTTGAAAAATCAAATATTTTACCTTCATCAAGACGGAGTCTTAAGATGCCATCGCGGTTATCAATAACCGAAGAGTGCGATAAAATCAATTTTTCTGTTTCATTTTTCTTGGGGAGTTGATATAAGGCAATTCCGTGATAAGCGTTTTGATTGTCGATTGTATCGATGTAGACAAACCAGTCTGAAAACTTTTGTCCAAACTCACTGGCTTTAATGTTGAATTTTGCTTCTGCTTTTTTGTATTCGATAAAATTAGCATTGAGTTGTTTTGAAATGGGAATCAAAATAAAGACATCTAAAAGAAGAATCAATGAAAGAAATGAAGCAATCCCCATGAAAAATTGAGCAATTTTTTTAGGATTGTAACCCAAGGTAAATAAAACAATCGTTTCATTTTCTTTGGAAAGATTAAACAATGTAATACATAAAGCTATAAAAAATGTGACGGGTAAGGTGTAGACGAGCGTTCTGGGTAAAAGATAGATATACAGCGTTCCAAGTTCTAAAAAGTTCATTTTAATCACTGCGGTTAATGCCGTAATTTTAATAAAGAACACCACAGATGTAATAAAAAAGAGGATAAAAAAGAGAGAACTAAACAATCCACTAAAGTGTTTAAAAAGGTAGCTATTGGCTTTATTCATAGAGTTTTCCTAAGAGAATTAATGCAAAGTCATTCCAAAACCATGTGACAAAAAGTCCTGCACTTAAAAAGGGGATAAAAGGGAGTTCATACCCTTTTTTTCGAACCACCATAAATGCTACTAGCGCTATCACCGCTGAGAGGTAAATCGCCAAAAGACCTAGCTTTATTCCCAACAAGGCACCGATAACACCCGCAATAATAATATCGGCTTCTCCCATTACCTCTTTTTTGAGTGCAAAAGAGAGGCTAATACGTAATAATGCAAAACCTCCCATAAACAAAAGCCCTTGTTCTAGTGCCAGAAGAGGGTTGTTGGTGAGAAATGAGAGGATTAATGCGGGCAAACTTAGGGCATCAGGAACGGCTTTGTAGCGTAAGTCAATGAGACTAAGAGAAAGTAAAAGGGCAAATACCGTTCCAAAGATAAGTGCTTGAAGCAGTTCGCCTGTTTGTATCCATGCACACACATACAAAAGGGCACTTAAGGTTTCAATCAGTGGGTATTGAAAAGAGATAGTGCCATGACAAAAAGCACATTTTCCTCTTAGAAAAAGCCATGAAAACAGTGGGATGTTATGATACCACGCCAATGGATGAAGGCAATGCGTACAATGCGATGCTGGAAGTGACACACTTTCACCTTTAGGAATGCGAAGAATGGCAACATTTAAAAATGAGCCAATACACAAACCAATGATAATAAGCAGTGCGATAATATCCATGAAGCGTTATCCTTTAAGGTCCAATGAAAGTTCAGTAGCATCAAAGAGTGGCGCAATGTCACGTCGCAATGTGATACTTTCTATTTTATCAAATTTTGAGAAGACTTTGTCTAAAAAATAGAGACTTTTTTCATAAAGAGCACTAAGAACAATACCTGAGGGAGTAATGGTTCCTTCAATAGGTCCTAGATTTTCAAAAGCTGCGTAAAAACGATAACCATTCTCTTGAGCTTTAAATTGTAACAAGGTACGTTTTCCACTATCGCGCAAAGGCAAATGAATAACCTCTTTATTTAACGCCAAAAGCATGTATGAGAGAGCATTAAATGCCTCTTTTGAAAGTGCTTCACTGCTTAAAGTATGAATCAATAGTGTTTTAAACGCCTGCATGGAAAATGTCTTTGGGTTTAGAACCTCGTGAAGGGGAATCTCTAAAAAATAGGGATGTTTCTGAAAGAGTAAGGGTTGTTTATAGAGGTGTGATAGTGTTAAAATCCCCCCTTTGCCTTGTGAAAAATCTCCCCAATAGTTTTCCCCCTCACGTAAGGCTTTATGGCTCTTTGTACTTAACTCTTTGCGACCAACTTTGAGACGATAGCGCATGGCATCTAATTGTTTAATGACCTCAACATTAATGGGTAAGTTTGCATTAAAATTGACATCGTTAGTGTGTGTCTGTGTGAGATGGGTATGAATACCAGCAAGTTTTTGAAGTGTTTGGATCATAAATGAGCACTTAACTCCACGATATGTTGTGCGATTTCAAATTTGCTTGCAAGAGGAAGCTTTTGGGCATTTGCGTGTGTGATGAAACTCACTTCATTCTGATTGCTTCCAAAGGTGTTTTGTTCTCCAATGATATTAAGACATACCGCACTTAAACTCTTTTTTTCAAGCATGTTTATTGCGTATTCGAGCGCATGTTCTTTATCCATTTCTGCTTTAAATCCAATCACGATAAAGCCTTCTTTTGGGAGACTTTCCAAAATATCAACATTACGTTTCAGCGCAAGGGTTGGATTTTCTCCTAAACTCTCTTTTTTGAGTTTTCCATTCTGATAGGCATCGGGTATAAAATCACTGACCGCAGCTGCCATCAGCACATACGGTGTTTTTTGTGTTTGTTTGAGTTGATTCATTTTAGCTAAGATTGCGGTTTGTAGTTCGTGGGAGCTTTTTACATGTAAAGAATCAACACTTTTCGGAAGAGAGGTTTGTGCACTGGTTATCAGTGTAACGTTTGCTCCTTTGAGGTAATACGCTAAAGCCAAAGCTGTGGCTTGTTTTCCACTGGAAAAATTGGTGAGGCATCTGACATCGTCAATCTTCTCATACGTTCCACCCCCCGTGATGAGTACATCGCGCCCTTCCCAAAACGACTCTTTTAAAAGCACACGTGCGCATGCGTAAAAGATATCTTCCACATCGGCGAGTGCGCCCACACCTTCATCGTTGCAGGCTAAAAGCTTTGATTGGGGTTCTATAAGCTCAAAGCCTAAAGTTGTAAGCTTTTTAAGGCTCTCTTGGGTGATGGGATTAAGCATCATATGGGTATTGGCGGAGGGGGCTAAAACGATGGTTTTGGTAAAGGCAATCGCCGTTTGGGTTAAAAGCGTGTCCGCGATGCCGTGGCTTAGTTTATTGATAGTATTCACCGAACACGGCGCAATCACAAACAGGTCTGCCCATTTTCCTGTGTGAATGTGACTTAAGCCCTCAGCCCAACTCTCCGTCTCAGCATGTAAAACTTTATTTTGGCTAATGGTCTCAAAGGTAAGTGGGGTAATAAAACGTTTTGCCTCTTCGCTCATCACTACTTTAACCTCCGCACCTGCTTTAACAAAGAGGCGAATTAATTCTAAACTTTTGTAAATAGCGATACTGCCCGTTACCCCAAGAAGGATTTTTTTACCGTTTAAAAGTTCTTTATACATCTTTTTTTCCGAAAAATTTATAAAAGAATCCCTCGACGATTTTAAGCGGTGCACGGTTGATGGCAAGGGAACCTTTGGGGATATCTTTAGTCACCGTTGTGCCAGAAGCGATGATGACATCATCATTGATAATGAGCGGAGCGACCAGTTGTGTATCGCTTCCGACAAAGACGTTTTTACCGATGATGGTTTGGTATTTACCTTTGCCATCGTAATTACATGTAATGGTTCCACACCCGATATTGGTTCCCTCATCGATGCTTGCATCTCCTAGATAGCTCAAATGTCCCGCTTTTACCCCTTTGAGGGTTGATTTTTTGACTTCAACAAAGTTTCCGATGTGTGTCTTTTCTATCAAGCATTCAGGTCTGATGCGCGCCATTGGCCCAATATCAGAGTCTTTAATGACACTTTTTTCAACGATGGAATGTGCTTTAATGTGGCTGTTTTCAATGCGTGAGCCTTTCAAAAGCGTTACGCCATTTTCCAAAATACTCTCTCCAACAATTTCCACGTCCGCTTCGATGTAAATCGTACTTGGCAGTCGCATCAAAACACCTTGTTCCATAAAACGTCGCTTGATGCGCTCTTGCATCAGCTCTTCGGCGATGGAGAGATGGTGCTTTGAATTGACACCCATAAACGTTTCTTCATCCACAAAAAGGGCTTTAACCTCTTTGGCTAAAGGAATAAGGTCGGTGATGTAATACTCTTTTTGCGCATTATGATTGGTGAGTTTTGAGAGATTTTCGTTTAAAAAGGAGGTTTTAAAAAGATAGACACCTGCATTGACTGATGTGACTTTTTTCTCCTCAACACTCGCATCTTTTTCTTCCACGATGCGTTGCACGTTGCACGCTTCGTCCATTATCACACGTCCATACCCCAAAGGCTCTTTACATGTAAAGGTGCTCATCACGATGTCCGCATTAAAATGCGTAAAATTTTGCATATGAGCGCTCTCAAGTAAGGGCATATCGCCACTTAAGACTAAAAGATGCTCATACTTTGGCGTTACATTACGAATCGCACCACCCGTGCCTGGAAAGTTTTGATGGTCTTGGAGATGATAATGAAGTCCCGAAAAATAGCGATTCATCTTCTCTTGCACCAAAGAAGCTTGGTGGTATAAGATGACATGCACATCGTCGCTGATTTTTTGTGCCTCTTTGATGATGTGGTAGAGCATCTCAAATCCGCTGATTTCATGAAGCACTTTTGGCTTATTTGATTTCATACGTGTTCCAAGACCAGCTGCCATAATCGCAATGGAAAGTTTCATAAAAAGAAATCCTTAGTAAAAATTGAGTCTATTCTAACGCAAAGTTGTTTAAAGATTAAAACGTTTTTAACGCAAAAGCAACTACAATCATGCAATACATTTAAGGACGCAGCATTGAGTAAAGCAAAAAAGTTATTTTTAGTGTTTCTTTTTTTGATGACTCCTTTAGTGTTTGGTGCTGATACTATTCCCACAGTCAATCTCTCCTTAAGTGCCCCTGATACACCTCAACAACTCGTAACCAGTCTTAACTTAATGATTGTTTTGACTATTTTAGTTTTAGCACCTTCCTTAGTCTTTGTGATGACCAGTTTTTTACGTCTGCTTATTGTTTTTTCATTTTTACGCCAAGCTTTAGGCACACAGCAAATGCCTCCCAATCAAGTCATGGTCTCTTTAGCGATGATTTTAACGTTTTTTATTATGGAACCTGTGGCAAAAGAGTCGTATGAGATGGGAATAAAACCCTATTTGGCAGAGCAAATTAGCTACCAAGTGGCTTTTGAAAAAGGAGCAGAGCCTTTTAAAGCCTTTATGGTACGTAACACACGAGAAAAAGACCTAGCCCTTTTTTTCCGTATTCGCAACCTTGAAAATCCAAAAAATATTCAAGATATTCCTCTCACCGTTGCCATTCCTGCTTTTATGATTAGCGAAATGAAAACCGCGTTTGAGATAGGCTTTTTACTCTTCTTGCCTTTCTTGGTTATCGATATGGTCGTAAGTTCTGTTTTGATGGCGATGGGTATGATGATGCTCCCACCCGTTATGATTTCTTTGCCGTTTAAATTATTGATTTTTGTTTTGGTGGATGGCTGGAATTTGTTGGTTGGAAAATTGGTTGAGAGCTTTCACTAGCAAAGCACTACCTCTAAAAAAAGTCTAATGATACAGGTTTACCTTAGCACCTTTAGGTGTATTGGAGAAGGTAAGTTTCCAGTGGTATTTTTCCAGGATACTTTGACACATGGCAAGTCCTAGTCGCTCACAGTTTCCTGTTTTTAAGTTCTCTAAGATATCGGGCTCAAAGCCTAAGCAATTATCCTCAAATACAATACACTCTTTATCTATCGTGATGCGCACTTTCACCTCTTTAATGGCTTTTTTACTGGCTTGGTGCATGGTGTTGTTTAAAAGATTGAGCCAGATTTGCATCCACTCGTTTTTAATACCAAAGAGGCTGAAATTGTCTTGGACACTAAAGGCTACATGGACATTGGATTGTTTTAATTTTGTATCTAAAATCACCAAAATCTCTTGAACAGACTCAAAAATTGTAAAATGTGTTTTTTGCGTTGTTGGTCTATAAAACTCCAAAAACGTGTGCATGGTGTCGGACATAAATTCGATGGACGTTTCAACTTGTTTCGTAGCACTATCAAGCTCTTCAGGTGCTATGACCTGCTTTTTTTGTAGTTTTGACATTAATGCGAGATTGATGTAGGAGAGTTTGCTAAGCGCATCTCTAAATTGATGCGATATATTTCCGATGACCAAAGAGAGCTCGGCTTGCTTTGCTTTTTGCAGTAAATGGTGTGTTTGTACTTCATTTTTACGCAGTTCTTTACGCAGTTTTCGTTGCAAGGTATAATTCCAAAGAACAATCAACACTATCACCACCAACAAGCCTAGAAATACATAAAATCCTACCGTAAAATAGTTAATTTCTTCCACCGTAAAGTGAACATGTTTGTTAACAATGGCGTCAATGTCTGCTTGGGTTAAGGTTGCTATGCCAAGATTGAGGATGTCTCTTAACATGATATCTTCTTTTGAAACACCCATGCGCAGGATGTTTTCATACTCTTTAGGTTTTCCTACGATTTTAAGATCAAAGAGTCCCTCTTTTTTGATGGTATACGCCGTAACGATGAGTGAACGCAGCGTCAAATCGGCTTTATTTTCAGCGACCAAAGTAAAGGCTTCTGCTTCATCATACGTGGGGATAAAAACCAGATTGGGGTAATCTTTGGAAAATCGTTCAAACATCGCTGTATCTCTTGGAAATGCTATGGAGAGCTTTTCACTTTTAAGATCGGTAATCATCTTGCTACCCTGTTTTGCGACTAAAACATTGGGGTCTCTAAAGATAGGCTCTGTAAAGATAAGCCATTGCTCCCTTACAGGTGTTTGGTTGACAAAACTCAAGATATCGCAGCGTTTGTCTTTGGAAAATTGTATAGACTCTTGCCATGTACGAGCAGGAACAAGCTCGATGCTTATCTCAAGGCGTCTAGCGATCAAAGCGATGATATCGGCACTAATACCTACATGTAAAGGGCCTTTGGGTGTCGTGATGATTTGTTCAAATGGCTCCCAGTCAGGGTCAACGCACATCGTGATCTGCTTTTTAGCCGCAAGATAAGTACGATGTTCATCTAAAAGTAGAAGTTTGTCTGCTAGCAAAGAGGAGAGAGACAGTAAAATTAGCAGTAAAGTTTTCAAAAACGTCTCCTATACGATAAGCTTATAACCCACATCGGGGATGGTGTGTAAAAAGTTCTTTCCAAACCGCCTTCGGATACGCATGATGAAGTTATTTAAAGCGCTATCGCTCATAAATTTAGTTTCATAGACAGTATGGGCGATAAGATCTTTACTTAGAACCTTGTCTTTATAGTGCGTGAGTAACTCAAAAAAGAGTATCTCTTTTTTATTGAGTGAAAATGTTATGCCCTCTCGTGTGAGAATTTTAAGGTCTTTATTGTACACAAAGCCATCTTTGAGCTCAATTTCGGTGTGTTTTAAACCCTCAAAGCGATTGGCACACTCTTCAAATACCATGACGAGGGATTTGAAATTGATGGGCTTTACGAGATAGCCTGAGAGATTGAGAGGGATGGCTTGCATCAAGAAGGATTCGCTTTTGTCACCACTTAAGATAACGATGGGTATATCTTTGTTATTTTTTCTCAGTTCTTGGATAAAATCAAGACCGTTTTCATGGCGAAGGTGGATATCGGAGATAATAAAATCTATCGAGCATTCTTTGAGAAGTTTGGATGCTTCTGTGCAGTTTTTAGCAACAAAGGTTTGTTTGACATACATGTTAAAGAGGGCAACCGCATTTTCGATAAACTCTTCACTGTCTTCTAGCAAAAGTAAATTTTTCGTCCCCAAAGACTCTAACATAGACATCCTTACATGTAAAGCTTCAAAACCCTATTTTAGCACAATAGATTCGCAAACACATCGCAAAAATAGATGTTTTTTGACCTTAAAATGCGACACCGTTGCGAGATTGGAAATGTATAATAATCACTAAATTAACACTATTGGAGGTGGTTTTATGTTTCATCGACATCCTGATTATAAATCACGGTTTCGGATTTTAAAAGGCGGGAAGATTTCCCTCGTCGTTTCTGCGTTACTGGTAAGCAGTAGCTTAATGGTCAATGATGCCAATGCGGCAACTGTCGAAATAGGTGGCGCAAGTGGACATTATGACTTTACAACAGGTAATGTGAATAGCCTACTTATCTCAGAATTTGGGGACATTGATGTAAATGATGGTACTGTAACAGCATTAACAATAGATACAACCGCTTTGGCTTTGGATCAAACCATCACTAACGATGGTACCATCAGCCTCTCAGGGGGTTCTAATGCCTCTACGATATTTGTCAATTCGCTTGTCTTTGGAAATATCATCAACAACGGTACTATCGACAATACAGTGGCAACAGTTTCTGCCGCGGCAGCTATGAATTTTGCACAAGATGTTAGTGGAGATATCACCAACAACGGTATTGTCTTGGTAAATTCAGGTGGTGCGGGTTGGGGTATCAATTTTGAAGATGATGTCACGGGAGAGGTGATCAATACTGTAAATGGTAGCATCACCGTTAACTCTGCTAACGAAGCTTACGGGATACGGTTGAGCGAAGAAGTGACAGGTGGCTTAATCGGCAACATTCTCAATAGCGGTTCTATCGATGCTACATCGACAATCAATAGTGCATACGGTATCCATGTAGAACAGATGACAGATGGGACTATCACCAATGACGCAACAGGAACGATCACGGTTGTTTCTGACCAGGCATCTGGATATGGTATCAATGTAGATGAATTTCAAGCCGATGATGCGGGGATTTACAATGATGGTGCTATAACGGTTACGAGTACACATAGCGGATATGGCATTAAAGTGGGCGGATGGAATGCACTAGATGGGTTTGAAGCCATCAACACGGGTTCGATTGTGATGAACAGTGCTGGTAGTGATGATCTTATAGGTATATCGATCCAAGCAAATTTGTATGAAGGTACGCGCGCTTCAACTATCGAAAACTCAGGAACCATCACGATCAATAATACCTACACGGGAAGTAGTGCGCTTTATGGATATGGTATCAGAATCTCAGGTGACATGTATGATAATACTACGGTAACCAATAGCGGAACGATTACGGTGGACAGTAGAGATGCAGAGCTAGGAAATAGTTATGGTATTTTTACATCTAATCGTCTTTATGATGACGCATCGATTACCAATGCCTTAGGTGGTAGTATCTCGATATCAGCAGGTGAAGATGGTTTTGGTATAAAAGCGGAAGGCACTTTATACGATAACGCTTCTATCCTCAATGCAGGGACGATAAGCGTAGAAGCAGGTATGGCAGGAGATCCAGGCGATAGCCAAGGATTTGGTATCTATGCTTATCGTTTTTACAATAATAGTCAGATAGAAAACAGCGGAACGATTTCGATTACTTCTGCTGGAGATGGAACGGGTATCCATGTTGAGTCTGGAATGATCGAGACTTCTAGGATAGTCAACAGTGGAACGATTACGATCAATACGGATTATAATGGTGTGGGTATCTACGCTCATTATCTATTTGGTACTAACACCCTTACGAACAGCGGTACAATCACGGTCAATGCAGGGCTTCATGGACAAGATGGCTATGCCTCAGGTATCGAAATATATTCTATGTATGATAGTGCGAATGCTTCAACGATTAGCAACACGGGAACAATCACGGTTGATGGATCTGATGGCTCAGTGGCTTTACGCATAGGAGGCTCAGACAGTATCGATGTCGTCACCAACTCGGGAACACTCACCGCCACGGTTAATGGGGTAGCCGATTATGAAGGGTATGCTCTTAGTCTACTAGGAGCGGCAACCTTTACCAACACCTCTACGGGTGAGATGTATGGAAATGTCTATACAGACTTGCCTGTCGTTGTGAACAATGCGGGGCTTATCAGCTTACCACACAATGCTACAGCTTATATGGGGCAACTTACCAACACAGGAACCCTCGAAATCGGACTCCTCACCGATGGAACGATGGGAAATACTACCTACTCAAAAATCGTCACGGATACTGCGACGTTTAATGCAGGAAGTATCCTTGCGGTCAATGTCCTAGGAGCTTCAACCAATGTCGCACTTCTTGTGGGAGAAACACTCGAAGATGTAGTAACGGCTCAGACCACTTTAACAATCAATGCCTTGAGCGTTGAAGACAACTCAGCGCTTTTAAACTTCGAATACGTAGAAGATGGTTTGACGATTGATTTAAATATCGTAGAAGGAACGACATTGTTAGATTCTACGATAGCAGGTGGCGGAAGTGGCAATGCCCAAGAAGCAGCTGGAGCACTTCAAACATTGCAAGATGCAGGCACACCTGCTCTGAACAGTTTCTTTAGTGCTTTAGGAGGCTTAGGAAGTGACGCCGCTGTTGCTCAAGCAGTGCAAAGTACCACGCCTGTCACAACAGTTTCCAATGTGGGAGCCACCACACAAATCATGAACGGAATCCAAGGAATTGTAGAACAACGTCAAGGTGTCGGTGGAGGTTTGAACTCAGGTGAAGCTGTTTTTGCTGAGAAAAGCTTCTGGTTTAAACCCTATGGTTCTTGGGGTAGTCAAGATAACAAAGATGGCATTAATGGATTTGACTTAAAAGCACGAGGTGCAGGTTTAGGCTTTGATGGCGAGTATGCTCAAGATTCTAAACTAGGCTTTGCACTTTTCTATACGGATGCAAGAGTAGAAGTTGATGGAATGCCTCAAAAAAGTGACTTAGATGTCTATACCGCGCTTGTGTATGGAAGTGTTCCCGTTCTTGATGAAAAAACAAAACTTCTCTATCAAGCGGGCTACTCATGGCAAAAAACTGATTCATCTCGTTATATTACGGTGATGAATGAAACGGCTAAAGCTGATTATACCTCCAAAACAGCATCGTTAGATCTAAAGCTTTTGCGTGATTATAAAATCAATAGCGAGCTTACTTTGCAACCATTGGTTGAAGCAACCTATCGTAACTTTAAAAGCCCATCGTACAGTGAAAGCGGTGCAACAACCAATTTAAGTACCGATAGCTTTGAAGCAGAAGAGTTGATCGTGGGCATAGGAACGTTAGCGCACTACAAAATAGACGATGTTTCCAAAGTTGTTGCCAATGTCAATGTAGGGTATGATTTACTCAATGATGAAAATGCGATTACTTCGGCGTATAGTGTTGCACCAACGGTAAAATTTACCACCAATGGTATTGACAATGGGCGATGGAGCTATGAAGCTGGTGTTGGGTATGAGCGACAATTAAGCAAAGAGAGTACCATCAATCTTATGTACAACTATGAAGCACAAGGGAGTGCCTTTGATAGCCACTCCATTTCTGCTAGAGTCCAGTACAAATTCTAACGCCAAATCTTTACATGTAAGATCTTTGGGTCTTACATGTAATCTTTATTTTGTAGTACTCACAATTTTTTTAGTATAATTTTCTATTATATTTTCAAAGGATAGACTCTTATGGCTGAGGCTAACACTAAAAAACCAATAGAACAAAAGATAGATTTTACATACTCGGTCAATATCGTGGAACTTTTAAAACAGCTTAAAGTCACCATCGTGATGAGTACCTATCAAAGCGGTAAAATCATGCTTATGGGAGCGCACAACAATGCTTTTGATATACGCTACAAAGAGTTTCCTCGTCCCATGGGCATGTATGCCAAAGGAGGAAAACTTTGGGCAGGGCTGGGTCATGGCATTTACCAATTTGCTAATTTTACGGGGGTTGCGAGTACCCTAGAAGATGGCAAGACATACGATGCGTGTTATCTTCCACAAAGCATTCATTTCACCGCAGATATTGACATCCATGAGATGGAGTACTGTAACGATGAGCTTTACTTTGTCAATACCAAATTTTCCTGTTTGTGCATTAAAAATCCCAACAGCAGTTTTAAGCCTATCTGGAAACCTCCCTTTATAACATTGCTTCAACCACTGGATAAATGTCACTTAAATGGGTTTTGTACACGCGATGGCATTCCTCGTTATGTGACCTCACTTGGCACAACCGATACCCCTTTGGGATGGAGAGAAAAAAAAGCCAACGGTGGGATGCTTATGGACATCACCACCAATGAAGTTTTATTAAACGATTTGAGTATGCCACACTCTCCACGATGGCATCAAGAAAAACTTTATTTTTTAGAATCAGGTAAAGGCAGTATAAGTTACTATGATTTTAAAAAGAAAAAAGCCATAGAAATAGCTACTGTTCCAGGCTTTACACGAGGACTTGATATGGTAGGGGATTTTGCCTTTATCGGTCTTTCAAAGGTGCGTGAGAGTGCAACCTTTAGTGGGCTTCCTATCACAAAACTAGCAAAACGCGTGAGTGGTGTGTGGGTTGTGAATATCAAAACAGGCAAAATCGTCTCTTTTGTAGAATTTACCCAAGGGGCGGATGAAGTCTTTGCCATTTGCGTTGTACCGCATACCAAAATGGAACTGTTTGACTTTAACAACGAATACTCCAAAGCAAACTACATCATCGCTCCTGAGGACATCGAACAGGTGAGAATGCCCGAGACAGTCATAGAGCGAGCCACACCGCATTTTGATAAAGGCAACGACCTTTTCAATGAAAACAAAAAAGAAGAAGCCATAGAGTCATTTAAAAAAGCCCTTGCTATCCAAAGTGACTTTCTCCCCGCAACCTTTAACATGGCGGTTGCATTAGGAGATTTGGGACGTTATGATGAGGCTTTTAAAGTGCTTCAGGACGTCATTGACAAAGATGGCTCACTTTTGGAAGCGTATGATTCTTTGGGGTTTGTTTACTATAAAAAAGGTGATTTTATCAATGCTAAAGTGCAGTACGAAAAGATACTTGCGTTAGACCCACAGAACGAAAAAGCCAAAAACTCATTGATGGTTGTGGAAAGAGAGATAGCTAGTGGAAAATAGAGAGAAACACATCTTAAAAATCATCGGCATTCCTGATGACAACCGTGTAGACGTGGGGTACAATGATGGTTTTTTAAAAGAGTTTCTTTTAAATTTTGATGGCAATAGCTCATTTTTAGAAAATATCACTCTCCACAATGCACACATCACGACGGCATACTTAGGAGGAAAAGATCATTTTCAGACCTTACAACTTGCGTTCAAACCCGATATAATCGTCAATATGATGTGTGATCCAGAGGTTCAAAAAAAATCGCTTCTCTTGTTTGAAAATCTTAATTTCAAAGCACCCATCCTAAATCACCCACGCGACATCGCCAAAACAGCACGGGACACCGTATCGCAAAATCTTCACTCAACGCCTGAGTTTATCATCCCAAAAACCTATAGAATTGCCCCAAATACGAAAGAAGAGATACGTGCTTTGGGTAAACACTATTTTGGTGATAAAGCTTTTTTATTTCGTCCTGTATCTTCTCATGGAGGGGAGGGGCTTTTTAAAATTGATGATGTTACGAGTGAAACATTTGATGCGTTCGTACTCGATGGCAACAAGGAGTATTTTCTAAGCGAATTTGTAGATTTTAAAAACAGTGAGGGTGTGTATCAAAAAGCTAGATTTTACATGATAAACGCAAAAGCCTACCCAAGACACTACATAGACGCTGATACGTGGAAAATACACGCACACAGTAGAGAGAGTATGAAAAACATCGAAGAAGAAAAAAGATTTTTAGAAAATCCTCCACCTCTGTTTGAGAAATTTTGTGCGTATGTGTATGCGTATTTGAAGCTGGATTTCTTTGGGGTTGATTGTGCGATGCTGCCCGATGGGAAAATTGTGCTTTTTGAAGCCAATGTTTGCATGAGACCGTTTGCCAATCATACACAAGAACATTTACAAGCCGCAGAAAAAAATCTTTTAACGGCCTTTGGTGCGTTGTTGAACACTCGTATCGAATCACGGACAAGCAAGGTATGAATTTCGAAATTTCTGTGGCAAGACCACACGATAGAAAAGCAATGTTAGACGTGCTTGAGCCGTGGAATATGCACCATATTCCCTCTTTGGAGATGGAAGAAATTGATTTTAATGCTTATTTTGTGGCTAAAGTAGCGGGTAAAATTGTCGGTGTGAGTGGCTTTAAACACCTCTATGGCACACAGGGGAAAACGACTCTTTTGGCAGTTTACCCTGAGTTTCAAGGGGGAGGCATAGGAAAAGCTCTCCAAGATGTGAGGCTAGATGCGATGTATCGCTTGGGGATTAAAAGTGTCCTTACCAATGCTGATCGTGCCGATACTATCTTATGGTATAAAAAACATTATGGTTACAAAGAGGTTGGCAGGGTTAAAAAAGTGGCTTCCTTTGGTCTTGATGCCATCGAGCATTGGACAACGTTGGAGCTTAATTTAGAACAGTTTATGGGTGAAAAAGAAGCAAAAAAGAGCTATCAAAAAAATCTAAGCTTACAATACGATCCCCACCCACTCAACCCTTTCACGCCACTCATCATCAATGTAGCACCTACAGGGATGGTGCCAACGAAACGCTCAAATCCCTATGTGCCTATCAGCAGTGATGAAATCATCGAAGAGGCCATTCGTTTAGCACATGAGGGGGCTAGCCTTGTTCATTTGCACGCACGCGACGCCAATGGAAAACCCACATCCAGTGCAAAAGCGTATGAAACCATTATTTTAGGGATACGCAAAGCGTGTCCTCATCTTATCTGCTGTGTGAGCACGTCTGGAAGAGGCGGTGTTTCACTCCAAGAGCGTTGTGAAGTACTGTATCTAAAGGGTGATGCAAAGCCAGATATGGCAAGTTTAACCTTGGGTTCGATGAATTTTCTTTCAGGACCTAGCATCAATTCACTTGAAACGGTTCAAGAATTAGCCTTATGTATGAAAGAGCAGGGCATAAAACCTGAAGTAGAAATTTTTGATAGCGGGATGATTTCATTGGCAAAATACCTACAAAAGCATGAACTCTTGCCTGAAAATAACTATTTTAACCTCTTGCTCGGCAATCTCAACACGGCGCAAGCGACACTGGCTGATTTGACGCATTTGTATAGCGTCCTTCCACGTCATTCTATTTGGGCAGGTACAGGGCTTGGTATATTTCAGCTCCCTATGAACATCGCTTCTATGATAGCAGGAGGGCATGTCCGTCTTGGGTTGGAAGATGCACTGTATATGGACGCTACTAAAGAGACGTTTGCGACCAACGTTTCATTATTAGAGCGTATCAAAACGATTAGCTTAACCTTAGGAAGGTCGATTGCTACGCCAGAAGAGGCTCGTTTAGCACTGGGGTTGCCCTTAAACGTTATGTCTAGAAGCACGTATTGATGAATCTACAACGTGATGATGTGCAAAAGAGCGCACAATTTGCCTTTGATACAGCACAAACAACGTGTAAAGGATGTGCTTGGTATCATGGAACGTGGCAGTATTTGAGACTCTTTGGGATAGTGGCTTCTTCCCTCAACGAAAGAGAGTTTTATTTGAATGCTTTTGAATCAGTATGTCAGAACAAAAAAAGTATACGTGTTCTTATCTCAGGTAGTTCAGATTATGCTATGTTGCAATTATTGCATGAATTTTCTGTACAAGCGGATGTGAGATTACATGTAAGTGTCTTAGACATTTGTAAAACCCCCTTGTTGTTAAATGAATGGTATGCACAAAGAGAAAATCTAGACATTGAAACCTTTTGCGAAGATATCATACGTTTTGAGCCTTTGAATACATTTGATCTCATCTGCACCCACTCTTTTTTTGGTAATTTAGAGAGAACACTTCATACCTCTTTGATCAAGCGATGGTATGCGTTACTTGCACAAGGAGGGCATGTTGTTACGGTGAATCGCATTCGAGAGAATTGCTATACACAGCAGTCGTTTAATGCTGAACAAAGAAAAAAATTCCAAGAAACCATTTTAGCGCAAACGCATAGATTAAAGGTAAAAAACGATGCTTTTATCGATGCCATTCATGAATATACCCGCCGTTACGTTTCGCACCCGATTGCCAGTGAAAAAGAATTTTGTACCCTGTTTACAGAAAATGGTTTTCGCATAAAACAGTTTCATCTCACAGGCAAAAACAGTATGGAGTGTGCCCCTTCAACACAAGGCGAAAAGCGCAATGCCTACATCATTGCAAGCAAAATTTAACCTCTTTTTTCTAGGAAAGTATGGTTAAAATCCTGTCTGTATTGGTTGATGAAAAACACTTTTTTTTCAATTCTGGGTCAATCTCTTTTGGTATTTCATCGAGGATAATGTAATGACAATTTAAATGGATTTTAGAAATAACGTCTTTGATTGTCTCAAAACAATCGCTGTAAAGGATATCGCATCTGTCAAAAGGCAATCCATTTTCAAATCTTTCTTTAGCGTCTACAACGATATGGACAAATTCACTTTCAGTATTGTTTAACGCGACATAAGAGGCAGAAAAGAGGTCTTTATAGGGCACTATTTTCTTATTGTTCAAAAATACGCCTTGTGCATTGACTAACGCTAGTGTTTTATAGGATAGCTGTTTTGGACTATTGAATGTTTTTCCTATGCTTAACACCATAGGAATTTTTCCACGATTAGGAACAAGTTCTTTTAATAGCTCTTGATAAATTGTGGGGGTTGAATGGTATCCTATTTGGGGTTGAGCATTTATTTCACATATGCCGCCTCCAACCTCTAGCCATGACTTTGAAATATCTCTGCAAATAAAATCAACACCTGCTATGTCAAGCCTGAGTGCCTTGGTTGCTTCAATGGCTAATTGGAGATTGTCGGTGTGTACATCCGCTAAGTTGACAGTATGATTAGTCCCCCCAGCACTGATATTTGATTTTCTTCTTAGTTGAATATATTCACCACTTTGAGGGATGGTCTGGGGACTTTTTCCAAACTCTTCTAATAATCCAAGTGCTTCGGCATCAAGAGTGAGTAAACAATAGCCTCTTACTCTGCTTCGCTCTTTCATGGTTAAATCACTTTGTGCCTTAGCGACTAATGACTCAATCGTATGAATCCCATCGCCCACAACTCCACCAGCCAATCTTTTGATAACTTTAATGACACGATTGTGGAGGACGGTTAAACGATAATCATCTCCATAGATATATTCTTCCAACGCAATATTTTTAGATATTTTTAAAGCCTCATTATAGGCGTCGCATACAGATTTATAGGTTGTTAATCCAGCATAAACACCAAAGCCAGCTTCCGCATCCATGGGTTTAATAACAACAGGAAATGGTATCTGCCCCAATAGCGTTACAATATCTTTTTCATTTTGGATAAGGAGTTGTTTGGGGACAGGCAAACCAAATTTTTTAAGCACGGTATGTGTTTTGTTTTTAAACTTAGCGATATCTGCACCCAAAATATTAGTAGAATCGGTATAGCTACTTTCAAGATAGCGAGAATTCTTGCCATAACCAAAAATATAGATACTGCCAACCAAATGAAAGGTACGGATATTTAAGTCAAACGCTGCTTCTAAAAAACGCACTTGATTGATGCCAATGTGTACGTTTGAATGGTGTCTTTTGATTAAATCATTGAAATGTTTTTTGTAGAGATTTTTAGGATCAACATGCTGTCCTTGTCCCATGAAAACATGGGTAAAAACTTCAAGCGTCCAATAAAAACAATCCAAAGATGCTTTTGCATTAAAATCGTAAGGCACAGCTAAACGCATGGTATACGTATTGGCATGAAGCGATTTTTCAAGAAGAGTAATTTTTTCATAAATACCTAATTTTGATAAGTTATGAAATGTTTTTGAATAATAAAATAAAGCATCCAGCAACGCTTCTAATGTTTGAACACTACCATACTCTTTGTCTAATTTGAGTTCAAAAATCTCTTCCATATACGTATGTAATGGATGAAGATCAATAGGAAAAAGAAGTGTTGCTTCAACAAAGCAGAGTGCTATTTTTTGTTTGTATCCATACAAAGAGCCTTGAAGAATACGAATATCTTTAATGTGCAATGGTAAATCCTAAATTACTTTTTATTTTTTGATAGAGTGCTTGATTTGTAAAAAAACCATAATAACAGTATGAGTGATAACCATACAATAGGTCGAGATAAAAGTGCTAGTCCATACGCTTGTATAGAAATAATACAATATGTTTCAATCAAAGGTCCCATAATAAAACCTAAAATAAGGGCTGATTTACTTACCTTTAATTTATCAATTATCACACCCACAAAACTAAAAAAAACTAAAAAAACAATATGAAATACGTTCTTTTGAGACAGATATGTTCCAAATACCGTACACGAAATGAGAAAAATAAAAAGAAGATGAGGATTAATAGAAATAGATTTTTTAACCATAGGTGTAAGTGCTATCATGAATAATACAGCAACAATATTGGCAATAGCCAATATAAAAGCTAAACTAATGGCAAAATTCATATGTTCAACTAAAAAATTTGGACCAGGTTCCACTCCTAAAATCATAAATGCCCCAAGTAACATTGCCATTCCCGCACTGCCAGGTATACCCAATGCTAGTGTCGGAATTAAAGCTCCTCCTTCTTTTGCATTATTGCTGCTTTCAGGTGCAATAACTCCATCTAAGGCAGAAAATGTTCGTGCTTTTTTCGCAAGTGCGTGTGCAAGTAAGGGAGCCGTTTCACCACCAACACCAGGAATGATGCCAACACCAATGCCTAATAAGGAAGACTTCAAAACCAAAAGATATCTTCGTAAGGTAGCGAAAAGCCCTAAATAGAGCTCATGAAAGTATCTGTTTTTTCGCTCTTTCATTGCCTCTTCAGGCACTCTTTTAGTTAAAAGGGTTACTATCTCTGGAATAGCAAAAACTCCTAAAACCAAAGGAATGATAGGAATACCATCGATAAGATAATCGCTTCCAAAGTAAAGACGAGGTTCACCAGAGATACGCTGATAACCAACCAATGAAAATCCAATCCCTAAAAAAATCATCAGAAAATTTTTTATTTTTTCTTGCTTATGCCCAAATAAACCAATCCATAAAAGCCCAATAGAAGAAAGGATAAAGACTTCAGGTGCCCCTACGGATAAAATCACAGGAGCCATGAAAGGAAGTGAAAATGCTAAAGTAGTTGCACCAATAACCCCACCTATAAGTGAGGCACTAAGTGCCGCTCCTACTGCTATATAGCCTCTGCCTTTTTTATACAGCTTATGCCCATCAATGACAGTAGCTGAATTTGAAACAGTCCCAGGAATTCCAAGTAAAATCGAGCTTACCGCACCGCCTGTATACGTCGCTGCTCTTGCTCCAAGTAAAAAACCTATTCCCGTGAGAGGGTTCATGTCATACACAAAAGGCAATAACAACGCAACCGTCGTTACACCGCTAAGCCCTGGGATAATTCCAAAGAGTGTTCCTATAAAAATACCCAATACGATAATAGCAAGTGTTGAAACATTAAAAACTTCACCGATTCCTAAAAAGACTGTCTCTATCATTTATAATATTTCTCAAGAATAATATGCCTAATTCTTTCTAAGAGCGAATCTTCTTGTGTGTATATTTTTTGTATCATGCGTCGTGTTTGTTCCAATGAATGATACTCCAAGAGTATGTTTTTATGCTTTGCAGCTTCTATGACGTTTTGATCGTCTAAAATCGTTTTAAAAATTGTTTGAAAATAAGCCACATGATCTGTTGGTAAATTTTTCTGGGCAATGAGTGTGTTTCCTGCTAATGCTATATTTAAACGAAAATCAAACATTTTACGCATCTCCACATCGAGTTCAAAAGCATCTTGGAGCATTGGCAAATCTTTGAACAAATCATTATTTGTTTTCCCAAAACTGGCAATTGGCAAAAGAAGATTATTGCTCACATACGCTTGGGCAGAGCGACTTGAAACCATTAAAGCATCACATTCGCCTCTCATCACTGCCAACGCGGCCTCTTTGGAGCCTTTGTATCCTATGATAATATGGGAATCAAGCCCTAAAATTTCACTCAGTATGGCTGCGTAATCTGCTATGCTATCAATTTTTCCACCACCCGCAAATTTGATGCGCGTTTTAGCGTCTTTGAACTCTTGAAGTGTTTTGTAAGGTAACTCTTTATTGATAAGTAAAATGGGGGAATCAAACGAAATTTGAGACACAAGAGGAAAATCTTGAAACGTATATCGTACATTTGGTGCATCCAATATCTCTGAAAGAATAGATCCTTGTGTGTTGACCAACATCAATGCTGTTTCGTTTGATTGAGTAGATGCAAATTTATTTAATGCCGTAATTCCACCACCACCAGGCGTGTTAATCACAATGACGTTTGCTCCTGTTTTGCGTTCAAGATAAGGAGCTAAAAACCTTGCGGTTACGTCATATGTACCTCCAGGCGCATATCCAACGATAAGTTTAATTGTTTTGCCTTTGTAAAAATTGTCTAACTCTTTAGCATACACTACATTGATACATAATCCAATCATAAAAAGATGTAAAAATTGTTTTAGCACATGAATCTCCTGATTGTATTTGACTTTACACAGTTTTCAAATTTCATTTTATCAAAATGAAATCGCAAGCATCTCTCAAAAATATGATTATTTTAAAAAATGCGATGAGGATGCGAACTCGATAGAGTATAATCAGCTTAAAAGTAAATTCTAAAGGAAACCATAAAATGAAAATTTTATCTGTTGTATTTATTTTTCTCCCACTGCTACTCATGGCACAAGAATTAGAAATTTACACAAAAGAGAGATACAATCTGGACTATAAAACTCAATCTGAACAAACGAAAGAGAAAATTCAAAAAGAGTATCAGCAGATCTCAAAGTTATCGCAGATTATTGAAAAAAATCATATCAATAAAAATAAAACTCTTGCGGTTTTAAAAGATATGGCTGTTGTCAATCTATGGTCAAATGATTTTATAAAAAACTATCAGCCTAGCAATGATGCGTTGGAGAAAATTTATAAAAAAACACATCCACAATTAGAAGCACGCTATAAGTTAAGTACTATAAAAGTCCAATATAAGGCTAATGCTCAAAAAATTATCGATGATTTAAAAAAGATAAAAGACAAAGAGAAAAAAATTTCAACTTTTGAAAATTTTGTACATCAGTATTCTATCGATATAAAGTCAAAAAAGGAAAAAGGCTCTTTAGGCTGGATTCCTGTTCAAAAACTTAAACCAGTGGTTAAAAAAGCAGTTGAAAATGCTAAAATTGGAGATATTGAAAAAGTGTTTGTGGAGGACGATGGATGGCACATCTTGCTACTAGAGGATTTTTCACCCGCAAGAGAAGCCAGTTTTGAAGAGGCAAAATCGGCACTGATTCAATTAGCCAAGCAACAAGCACTTCAAGCCCAAATGCAAAAACTACTCCAATGAAACTAGTTTTTATAGCATCTCTTAGTGTGTTGTTTCTGGGATGCTCTCATACTACCCCAACGGTATCGCATCGCTATGAGATCGCTGATACTTTGGCACAAAAACACTCTTTACATGTAAAGAGTTACAAAACGAAAAACTTTGATATCTATGCTCAGTACACTAAGCTTACATGTAAAGATATACGTGTCTATATAGAAGGTGATGGACTTTCTTGGATAACACGCTCAACTATCTCGGACAACCCAACACCCATCACCCCACTTGCATTGCACCTTATGCTTGAAGATGACGCTACATGTAAACTCTACCTTGCTCGTCCGTGTCAATATATCAATAGCCCTACATGTAAAGCAGACTATTGGACAAGTCATAGGTTTTCAAAAGAAGTCATCGATAGTTACAACGAGATACTCGATAGCTTTAAGGGCAAATCATTTCATCTCTATGGATATTCAGGTGGTGGCACTATTGCCACGCTTTTATCTGCACAAAGAGACGATGTAGTACGCTTAGTGAGTATCGCTGGAAATTTAGACATAGTGTATTGGGCTAAAAGACATCATATAACACCTCTTTATGGTTCGCTCAACCCTGCTGATTTTGCCGATAAACTGTTACATGTAACACAATTTCATCTCATTGGAGACAATGACGTTATTATTCCAAAAGAGATATTTGACTCCTATCGTGCAAAATTTGAAGATAAAAGCACGATACAATCAAAGATATACCCTGCAACTCACACGAAGAACTGGGAACAAAACTTTAAAAACTTTTTAGAGGAAAATAGATAGATGCAAGATGTGCAAAACATTTCCTTCAACAAAAGCCAACTATTTTATCGATTCGGTTACATGTAAAGCTCAAAGCGTTCACTTTGTTTTAAAAGTGCATCGAAGAGTTTTTGAGCCGCTTCGAGTATTTTCTCATTTTGATTTTGCTCTTTTTCGAGTGTTTTATCGATGGTTTTTAAAAGTTTATCATTGAGATAGCTTTTGGTATTGCTCTCTTGCGGTTTTGGTAAGTAAGCGTTGATGTCAAACGCTTGGTTGATGATATCGGCGTTTTTAGGGGCTGTTTCATTGACATTTTTAAAGTATTCATCCAACATGGGCTGGATGAGTTTCATGGCTTGGTCTATCTCTTTTTGGTCATTCTCATCAATGCCATTTCCCTCATATTTAAAGCTGTAACCGTATGCGTGGGAGAGAGATAACGTTGTACTGCTTGAGTTGGCATCTTGTTGGTGTGAAAAATCGCTTGCTTGTTCATCGTACATTTTGAGGTTTATGGTATCGCCACTGCTGGTTTGCATGGAAAAATTAAAGTCATTGTAGCTGTAGCTACTGGCATTGATGCTATTCATGGCAACTCCTTTAAAACCAAATCGGCGTAAAAAGGATTTATTTAATGGGTCACTTTATGCCCAAGATGATTTTCCACCGAAGCAATTTTTTGCTCCATGCCATTGTCGCGGTTGTCTCGAATGTCAAACTTTAAACACGCATAAACGCGTTCACATTCATCGATGTGTGCGTAAGCATCTTCTACGAGTTTTAGAGCCTCATGAAGGCTTTTTGTCTCGACAACAGTACTCATGGGTGTGAGTTTATAGGGGTAACCACTGCGATGTATCATCTCAATAATACGCGCTACATACGCACTTTTACTGCCATCTCCTTCTAAAGGAAACATACTAAATTCCATTAAAACTGACATTTTTATCCTTTACATGTAACGATGTTTAACTATCAAATCCACTTCTAAAAACGCGCTCTTTTTTAGCCACCACAATCTCTTTTTGCTTCTCTTTGCGCAGGGTGTCTTTTTCAACAAACAAAGCTTTACGTGTTTTGTAGTGAAGCCCTGTGTAGTACATGAGCGTCGAATAGGTCGAGGGTGTTGGGGTAAACACTTGTGCTTGCTCTGGATTCATCTTAAGCACATTAGAGGCAAATTGCTTGAGGGAGTGCATATGTTTCTCTTCGCACCCAGGATGGGCGGCGATAAGATAGTAGGTCAAAAACTGTTTTTTGCCCGATTCTTTGGTAAGTCTGTCAAAAAGCGTTTTAAACTCCACCAAAGCCTCTTTACTAGGTTTGCCCATTAACTCTAAGATTTCATCATCGATGTGTTCAGGTGCTATCTTCATTTGACCACTCGTATGGTGCGTGATGATTTCTTTAAGGTATTCGTACCCATATGTTTTATCATCGCTAATCAAATCATAACGAATCCCTGAGGCGACAAACGCTTTTTTGACATGCGGCAATGCACGCACTTTTCGTAAAAGCTCAAGCTGTTTTTTATGCGTTGGCTTAAGGGCTTTACACAACTTGGGAAACATACAGCTTTTTTCTTCACACGTTCCTTTTGTGAGTTTTTTAGAGCATTCATACCCATACATATTTGCCGTAGGCCCTCCTAAATCAGAGATAATGCCTTTAAAATCTTTATACGTTCCAAAATGTTTGGCTTCGTTCACGATAGAATCAACACTGCGACTTCGGATGGTTCTGCCTTGATGCACACTGATGGCACAAAAATTACACTCACCATAACAGCCTTGATGCGTGGAGATGGAAAATTTAATCGTCTCTAACGCTTTGACGTTTCCTTCTTTGTGGTGATAGGGGTGCAAATCACGCATAAAGGGCAGGGCACTCACGCTGTCTAACTCTTCTGTTGTAAGATAAGGAGCGGGTGGATTTTGAATGAGATAGCGACCATCGACATTTTGACACAAACCTCGTGCTGAAATAGGGTCGTTGTTGTGATAAAAATCATCAAACATATCCATAAATTTTAACTTATCATCTAAACACTCTTGATGGCTAGGAAGTGTGATGTACTCAGCATTTGGCTCTTTAGAAATGTAGCTTAGACCCTTTACATGTAAAGGGGAAATGCCTTTATCAAGGGCTTTAGCGAACTCGACAACACTGTTATCCGCCATGCCATAAAGCAGATAATCCGCCTTAGCGTCAAATAAGATAGGCTTACGAAGGCGGTTTGACCAAAAATCATAATGGCTCACACGTCTAAGGCTCGCTTCAATGCCTCCAAGCACAATGGGGGCGGTGTTTTTAAAGTATTGGCGAATCAGATTGGTATAGACCAAGCTAGCACGGTCGGGGCGTTTATTGTTTATCCCTCCTGGTGTATAGTCATCACTGTTGCGAAATTTCTTTGTCGCCGTATAATTTGATACCAAAGAGTCTACGCTTCCACCACTCACACCCCAAAAAAGCCTTGGCTCTCCAAGGCGAGCGATATCGTCTTTACATGTAATGTCAGGTTGCCCAATAATCCCTACTTTAAATCCCGCACGCTCTAAAACGCGACCAACAACAGCGACACCCATATAAGGACTATCGATGTAAGCATCAGAGGTGATAAGGATGATATCCAAGGTGTGCCATCCACGTTGGCGCATCTCTTCTTTCGTTGTGGGTAAAAACATTCAGTTATCTCTTTATAATGATTAATTTTTATAGCGTAAAAATATAGCACAAGAGCTCTCTATTTTGGCTTTTTTAAGATACTTAGTAGTAATATCTTCGCAATTATTTTAGCGGAGGAAACGTTTGAAAAATTCACTTTATTTTAACATTAAAGTCGAAGAGGGTATTTTTGAAAAAATTGTAGCAGAGCAGAGTAGTATAGGGTACTATTCTTTGCCCGATCAAGATATTGCTCCTATTATTAACTATTTAGAAGAGTTTAAAACCAAAAACGATTATGAGGCGATTAAAGACATCGCGATTATTGGTATTGGCGGGAGCTCTTTAGGACCTAAAGCCATTTTTAGAGCACTTCAAGGTATTCGTGATTTTGACAAGCAGTTGCATTTTTTTGAAAGTACCGATCCCGCTTCCATTCGCTCAACACTTAATAAACTCAATATCAAAAACACACACTTTTTTGTCATTTCAAAGTCTGGATCAACCATTGAGACAATTTCTGTCTACAAATACGTGTTAAGTGTTTTGAAGAGCAAAGAGATATCGCTTGATTACCGCTTTACCTTTGTGACTGATGATGGCTCGAAACTCGAAGCCCACTCCAAATCACTCAATTCATTTGTCTTGCATATACCTATCAATGTTGGAGGACGTTTTTCTGTTTTAAGTGCCGCAGGGCTTGCCCCACTTTTGCTAGCAGGTGTGGATATTCAACGCTTGCTAGATGGTGCACGTATTATCAAAGAGAGCTTTTTTGAAGATGGGTATATCAAGGAGACTTTACTGAAAAAAGCAACCTATTACGCCAAAAATTCGATGCATTACAATATCAATACTTTGTTCGCATATTCGGAGAGTTTGGATTATTTTACCGATTGGTATGTACAACTTTGGGGTGAAAGCTTGGGTAAAAAACAACGCCAAAGTAGCTTTAACGTGGGACTTACCCCTATTGGACTTATTGGACCTAAAGATCAGCACTCCTTTTTACAGCTCATCGTTGAAGGGGTTCGCGATAAAAGTGTGACCGTTTTGAAAATCGAAAACTTTGATGATAAAATTAAAATCCCTAACATTACGCTCAAAGAGCTTGAGGGCTTAGATTTAATGAATGGCATCGCGTTTTGTGATCTTATCAATATGCAAGCCGATTCAACGATGGAAGCACTTTTGGATAAAAAAGATATTCCTGTTGATACCATTACCATTCGCCATGTAGATGAAGAAAATATCGGTAAATTAATTTTCTATTACGAATTACTCACTTCAATCGTGGGACAAATGATGAACGTCAATACCTATGATCAACCTGGTGTTGAAGCAGGCAAATATATCCTAGAAGGTAAACTAATCGAAGAGAAAAAATCAAAAAAGAATGCTAAAAAATAAGAGGAGTGAAGCGTGCTCACTCCTTATTCTTCCGTAAAAATGAGGGCTTGTTCATACAATGCAGAGCCCGCCTTTCCCCACATTGAAAAAAGATGTAATTCTTTTTCTAAAACACCAAAATATTGAGCAATTTTATCTAAGGTTTTATGTTCGTAAATACCAAACTTATCATCAACATGAACTAGAACCATTAAGGAAAGCAGGATAATTCTTTGACTTCTAAATGAGGTATAAAGGGCTAGATTTTCCTCAAGGTTAAAGCAATTTTGTGTAAATTCTACGTTTTCAATTCCCATCTCAGTACAGTACTCATGAATGATTTCACGTTCTTTTGGACCATACTCACCATCGAGTTTAGCAACATACTGAGATAACTGCAAAAAAGCAAATTTTTCTTCAGGCTTGAGTTTCATAAGTAACAAAAAAGACTCCTATCATTTAAAATAATGTGCATTATAGTAAAATTTTTTAAACATAGTTTCATTATCATGGTAGAATAACGGTGATTTATTTAAAAAGGTAAAACAGTGGATAAAAAATCAAAAAAAACTGAATCCATTTTAGATGCAGCTCTCCTTCTTTTTTCAAACAATGGCTTTTATTCGACTACTATTCCAGACATTGCTAAAGCTATGGGCATGAGTGTGGGGAATATTTATAATTATTTTACCTCCAAAGAGGTTTTGGCTAAAGAAATTATCAAATACTCTTCCAATATTTTAGGGGCAGAAATTCGTAAAGTTAATGAAGAAGAGTGTTCTGTAAAAGATAAAATTCGAAAAATTGTGGCACTCTATTTTGAGATGGCTTCGACAAAACCACAGCATATCAACTACTTTTTACGTGTTTATCTAGCAAACAGAGAAGTCTTTAAAGATGGATGTGAGGGGATGTTGTGTGTTTCTGCTTTTGTCACAGAATTGATGATTTTCTTTGAAGAGGGTGTGGCGTGTGGAGAACTTCGCAATCAAGACTTTTTCTCTGCTTTTGGGCTTTTTATGGGTTATTTGGGTGGATTTGTCTTTTTAAATGGTGAAAATGTTTTAGATAAAAACATTAATCATTATGTCGACGATATTGCACTTAATATCTATAATGCGCTAAAGCAACAATAATGCCTCCCAAAAAGTCCACAATCGTTTGGCTACAAGGGCTTACATGTAATGGGAATAGTCACTCTTTTTTTAATTACCCGCAGATGCCCTCGTTCGCGGCTTCCTTTGACATGCTCTACCATCCTCTGTTGGGAGGAGAGGGAAGTTTTGAAACTCTTTTGGATGGCACCTCATCCTTTGATTTTTTAATTTTAGAGGGTGCGCTTAGTCAAGACGAAAGTATTCTTCAAAAATTTAATCGACCTTTTTCTCAGGTTTTAAATAACCTCTCTTCCCGTGCTAAAACGATTGTCTGTGCAGGGAGTTGTGCGAGTTTTGGTGGCATCTTTAGGCTTAGGGATCCTGAGCGTATTAGTGGGGCATTGTTTCGCGGGAAAGAGGCAGGGGGATATTGGAATATCAAGCATAATGTTATCAATTTACCAGGGTGTCCTGTGCATCCACGCTGGCTTGTCGATACACTTTTACTGCTTCATCAAGGTGAAAAAGTTTTTTTAGATACCTATTTGAGACCTAAAGAAATTTACGGCTACTTAGTACATCACGGATGTTTGCGTAATGAATATTTTGAATGGAAAGTAGATAGTAAACAATTGGGTCAAAAAGAGGGTTGTTTGTTCTATGAGCATGGCTGCCAAGGTCCCATGAGTCATGCCAATTGCAATAAAATTTTATGGAACGAAGTGAGTTCTAAGACCAGAGCAGGATCACCGTGTTTGGGGTGTACAGAATTTGATTTCCCCCGTCGAGCCCTTTATGAGACGCAAACCAATATGTCCTTACCCCAAACCCCTGTTGGAATTAGCAAGCGTGCGTACTATTCGCTTGCGGGGGTTGCTAAAAGTTTTAAGATTGAGAGATTAGAGCGGAAGTTAATAGATGAAAATAACTAAAGAAATTATTGAGCGTATTGAAGGTGAAGCTACCTTGGAGTTACAATGGCATGAAGGTGTTATTGATTTTGCGAAGATTAAATTTTTTAATTTTCGGGGTATTGAAAAAATTCTCGAAAAAAGAGTTCTGTATGACGCTATTGCGATTACGCCACGGGTATGTGGTATTTGCTCACACTCTCATGCTTTAGCATCTGTTTTGGCGATTGAGTCTTGTTTTAAAAATGCAGGGGACGTACTTCACATCAGTCAAAAAGCACAGGATATTCGAGAAATTATTTTAAATGCAGAAAAGATTCAAAACCATATTAAATGGTATTTTTTTACTATTTTTTCAGAGTTACAAAAATTATCTAACACTCCATTTGAGGGCAATGCATTTAAAGATAAAGCATGGTTTCACGCACAAAAAGCCATTGTTGAGTCTTTAAAAATGGGTGCTATTTTTTCAGGACAATGGCCTCATGGATCTTTTGCGCTACCAGGGGGCGTTACATGTGATCCTGTGCGATCTGATTTTATTATGGCTCAAAATACACTAGAGGGAATTGTAGCATTTTGTGAAGAGTACTTATATGGAATGCCTTTAGAAGAGTTTTTGTCTTTTAGTTCTGCTTTGCAAGTGATGTCAAGTGTGAGACGCCTTAGCTATGGTATTGAGACCATGATAGAATTAGGGTTTGATCGTATTGGTCGTAGCCATGATCGGTTTTTAGCATTGGGTGACTCTTTTTTATACGAAGAACCCTCTAAAGCTGTTAAAACAACCGTTTTGAGTGCTGATAGTAAACATGTTCATGAGAGTTTAGAACATACTTTTTTTAGTGATACACACAAAGGATATACGTACTCTAAAAGTGCACAATATCGTAAAAACTATTTTGAAGTAGGTCCTTTGGCTCGTATGATGATTGGTAAAGATGTTCTCATTCGTGATTTTCATAGGCGCTTTAAGGATGCCACCTTAACACGTGTCGTCGCCCGTATGAGTGAGTGTGCACACCTACTGCTTCGTACACGTGAACTTCTCTCTCATTGTGATATCACAATGCCATCATTCATCCCTCCCAAAGCCAATCCTCATGATCTGTGCGGTGAAGGGATAGGCATCATCGAAGCGTCGCGAGGTTCTTTAATCCATAAGGTGAATGTGCTCTACGGACATATACATTCGTATGATATCATTACACCTACCGTGTGGAACTTAGGAAATGGCGATAAAGAGAACCCTTCGGTTGCACAAAAGGCAATTATGGGACTTGATTCTATTGAAAAAGCAGACTTTGTGTTTAAAAGTTTTGACGTTTGTTCTGTGTGTACAACACAGTGATTTTTAATACTACACCTTTTTTGTCTTGTTTTTTTGTTACTTTATTACCCATTATAATTAAAATAAGCTAAATAACGTTCATTTCTAGCATGTCGTAATGATAAATTTGATTAAATAACAAATGAATAATCATTCAGTCAATAGGTATTGACCTTTTGGCTGAATGGTTATTGGATATTGATCTTGGAAAATTTACACAGGAGAAACTGATGGAACACGCTAAACTGTACGAAAGGCTTGCTGAGAGACTTAGCAAACTTGAGAAGTTTCCTCGCATTAAGGAGGATAAATCCATTGCTACTTTGATGGAAGAGCATGGTATCAGCCGTAGAGATTTTATGAAATGGGCAGCAGGTGTGACTGCTATGTTATCGCTCCCTTCATCATTCACCCCTCTTATGGCGCAAGCAGCAGAATTGACAGACCGATTACCTGTTGTGTGGTTGCACATGGCCGAGTGTACAGGATGTAGTGAAAGTTTGCTTAGAACTGATGCACCTACGATTGACAGCGTTATTTTTGATTATATTTCATTGGAGTACCATGAGACCATCATGGCAGCAGCAGGTTGGCAAGCAGAGCACAATTTAGAGAGTGCTATCGCTAAATACAAAGGTAAATTTATTTTAATGGTTGAAGGTGGTATCCCAGCAGGGGCTACTGAAAATTATTTGACCGTTGGACCACACGGTCAAACAGGTTTTGCCAGTGCTAAAAAAGCAGCCGATGCCGCTGCCGCTATCTTTGCAATCGGTACGTGTTCAAGCTTTGGTGGTGTTCAAGCAGCCTATCCAAATCCTTCCAATGCACAAGCATTAAGTAAAGTAACCTCTAAGCCGGTTATTAACGTTCCAGGATGTCCTCCAAGTGAGAAAAACATTATTGGTCAAGTATTACATTACATCTTGTTTGGTACGCTTCCAGCACTTGACGCGTACAATCGTCCAAAATGGGCATACGGCCTTAGAATTCACGATCTTTGTGAGCGTCGTGGTCACTTTGATGCAGGCGAATTTGTACAAGAATTCGGTGATGCAGGTGCTAAAAAAGGTTTCTGTCTTTATAAAGTGGGTTGTAAAGGTCCTTATACCTTTAATAACTGTTCACGTGAACGATTTAACCAACACACCTCATGGCCAGTTCAAGCGGGACATGGATGTATTGGATGTTCTGAGCCAGATTTCTGGGATAATATGGGACCATTTGAAGAACCTTTGGGTAATAGACTCTACCACACAGTATATGGCGAAGGTGCCGATAAGACTGCTGATAAAGTAGGCGTTACGTTGTTGGCCGCTACTGCGGTAGGTATTGCTGCGCATGCTGCAATTGCTGCCATTAAAGGCAGTGGAAAAACTGAAGAATAAAACTCAAGGAACATAGAAATGAGTAAAAGAATTGTTGTTGACCCCATTACCCGAATTGAGGGACACTTAAGAGTAGAGGTTATCGTTGATGATAACAATGTCGTTACTGAGGCATATTCATCATCAACATTATGGAGAGGTATTGAGACTATCTTAAAAGGACGCGATCCTAGAGATGCTGGTTTCTTTACACAAAGAATTTGTGGTGTTTGTACCTATTCACACTACAAAGCAGGTATTCAAGCGGTTGAGGATGCTCTAGGAATTGAGCCACCACTTAACGCTAAATTAACACGTACCTTAATGAACTGTGCACTTTTCTTGCACGACCATCCTGTACACTTCTATCACCTACACGGTGTAGACTGGGTCGATGTGGTTTCTGCTCTTAAAGCGGATCCACACAAAGCGGCTCAAGAAGCGTTTAAATACACAGAAAATCCTATCGCTTGTGGCGCGGATGACTTGGTTGCGGCACAAAAGAGAGTTACGGAATTTGTGAAAAAAGGACACCTTGGACCATTCGCGAATGCGTACTGGGGACACTCAACGTATAAACTAACACCAGAACAAAATTTGATTGCACTTTCTCACTACTTAAAAGCGCTTGAAATGCAACGTATTGCGGCTCAAATGATGGCAGTATTTGGTGCTAAACAACCACACCCACAAAGTTTGAGTGTTGGTGGTGTTACGTGTATTATGGATCTTCAATCACCGGCTCGTTTAGGTGAGTTTATGACGAAGTTCAAAGAATTGGCAGATTTCGTAAATCGTGCGTATTATCCAGACGTTGTAATGGCTGGACTTGCGTATGCGGGTGAGCCTAGTGTTAATGCAGGTCTGGGTGTGCCAAACCTCTTTACGTATAAAGAATTCCAAATTAATGCCAAAGAGTTTTTATTTGAAAGTGGCGTGATGATGGGTGAAGATGTTATTGCACTTGTTACGGGTAAACCATTTAAGGTTCAGCCTTTAGATGAGAGTAAAATCACCGAAGAAGCAACCCATGCTTGGTATAAAGATAGTGCGGCATACCATCCATATGAAGGTCGTCAAGAACCTAATTATACAGGCTTTAAAGATGCTCAAACGGTCAACGATAAAGGTGAACTCGCTTCTACTAAAGTCATTGATGAAAAAGGCAAGTATACATGGGTTAAAGCACCACGTTATGATGGTAAACCTCTTCAAGTTGGACCATTGGCAAACATCGTTGTAAACTACGCCCTTGGTAACAAGCGTGTACAAACGGTAGTTAATCAATTCTTGAAAGACACGGGACTTCCTATCACAGCCGTTGCGTCAACGCTTGGTAGAACAGCTTGTCGTATGCTTGAAGCTAAAGTGATTGCAGATTACGGTTTGGAAGCATTTACAGCTCTTATTGGTAATCTTAAAGTCGATGATTCAACCTATACAAGCTATAAGATTGATAAAAACAAAGAATACAAAGGTCGCTACATCGGTAACGTACCTCGTGGTGTTTTAAGTCACTGGGTCAAAATCAAAAATGGTGTTATCGAAAACTACCAAGCTGTCGTTCCAACCACATGGAATGCAAGTCCAAAAGATGCCAAGGGTGTTAGAGGACCATACGAAGAGTCTTTGGTGGGTTTGAAAATCGCTGATCTTTCTCAACCGCTTGAAATCATTAGAATTATTCACTCATTTGACCCATGTTTAGCATGTGCCGTACACGTTATGGATGCCAAAGGCAATGAGATGAGTAGTTATAAGGTAGATGTTAGCGGCGCGTCTTGCTAAAAAGCGAAAGGGAGAAACTATGAAACGTAAAATAGAATTTGAGTTCTCTGCAGGTTTGCGTATAACGCACTGGCTTAGAGCTATTGCTATTTTTGTCTTAACGGTAACAGGTTTTTATTTGACGTATGTCTTTATTGCACCTGCACCTTCCGATGAGCCTGTGCTCTTTTTAAATGCAAAATTTAGAATGTGGCACGAAATAGCGGGATTTGTTCTGATAGCTGTGTCGCTTTTCAAACTGTACCTCTTTCTTTTTGACAGAATCAGTGGTAAAGAGCGTTTATCCTTTTTGGATTTTATCAGTCCAAAAGTCTGGTTTCAACAAATTAAATACTACCTTTTTATGGGGGAACACCCTCATTTAAGAGGTGCGTACAATCCACTTCAGTTTATAGCGTATGTAGGTTTGTATGCAATGGTATTTGTGATTAGTTTGACAGGATTGGTTTTGTATGTCCATGGGTATCAAGGGGGTGGCTTAGGTCTCTTCTTGTATGACTACATGCGACCACTTGAAGCAATGATGGGTGGACTTGCGATGGTAAGAGAAATTCACCATATCGTGATGTGGGGTATTTTAATTTTCTTACCGATACACATTTATATGGCTATTTTCAACTCTATCATGGGTAAAGAAGGCTCTATGGATGCTATCATAAGTGGTTACAAGTTTCCTGAACAAAACTCTAAACATTAATTAGGTTTTTGCTTGAAAGTATTGATTTTAGGCATTGGCAATGTGATGTTCTCCGACGAAGGCGTCGGAGTTCATCTGTGCCGCCTTGTTGAACAAAAATACGCGTTTTCTTCATCCGAGCATTCCATCACTTTTGTGGATGGAGGCACCCTAGCGGAGAGATTAATCCCCATTATCGTTGAATATGACTACCTCATAGTGCTTGACTGTGTTGACGCCAGTGATGGACAAATAGGTGATGTTTATTTCTTTGATTTTGAAAATGTTCCAAATTCTATCTCCTTTCAAGGCAGTGCACATGAGGTAGAAATGCTTCAAACACTGACCATGATGGATATGGTAGGCGATCGTCCCCCTACAAAAATTATCGGTGTTATCCCTGAAGTTGTGGCGGATACAACCTTAAAAATGACACCAGCGGTGCTTAAAGGATCTTTGGTTATGGAAAAGACTTTAATAAAGCATTTGAGTGAACTTGGTTTTACATGTAACCAAATATCCGACATCGACATCCAGAGCGTCGCTGATCAGTCCTGTGTGGAGGAACGATGATTTTAGCATTTGAATTTCAGTATGTTTCACAAAACGGTGTTTTAGAGAGTCTTCTTAAAGAGATATGTGTTGATTTTAACATCGCACATACTGTGACACACAATGCTACACAAGTGACGTTGTTTGTAGAAGATAATGAAGAGCAACTGGGTCATTTTGCCGATGTTCTATCCTCCTCACTTCCTTTATCACTTTTTTTTAAATCTTCATCGGTATATGTAGCAGAATCAAGACCAGAACTTTCAAAAGAGAGCGTTTCCACCGTGTTAGCACCTCTTTTTACACCTAAAATTCTCTCTTCGATTGAGACACCAAACTCCCCTATGTATCGTTTGCCTTACACGGAGTTTACTCTTGGAACGGACACGTTGCTCTTAAGTCATGAAGGAAAATCCTGTATAAGTGCACACAATGCAGAGGATTTTGAGACGGTTTATACAATGATAGCAGAAGCCATTGTTCAGGGTAAAAGGGTGAGTATTCCTACGCATCACGGTGTGTATGTCTTTGGAAATGTTGAACAGCTCTCTTCTTTCAAAAGTCTTGAGGGTATTGATATTGTTGCAACAGATTTGAGTGTTGTTGAAAAGATGGTCGTCATTAAAGAAAATGAAATTAAGGCACTGGCTTCACTTGAACGCCCATCAATTCGTTTAAAAGTGAATGCCCTTTATGCGCAAAAAAAGATTTTACCACTACCACGGGTACGTCTTAGATTGGCGGATGAGTTAATAGTGTATCATGTGTGCAAACGTCTTTTTGAGCGAGGTGTTGGGTTTATTTTTAAAGCCAAAAAAGCGTTAATGGATGCAGCGTATAGGGTTGATTTTACAGGAAAATTACTTGAGCGTGAACCTTTAGAGATTTGCGTTTTAGACAATGGTGAAATCGTGATTGTTGAGGGCCGCTCGTACGCATCGGCTATGCTTAAAGGCAATTTAACAAAATTTGAAGAGCCATGTTATCGCTTTTTTGCCTCCATTATGCAAGAACATGGGCTTTTTTCTGCCAACAGTGCTTGTTTTTATCTCAGTTGTTTTCACGACGACGCGTTTATGCACTATTCCCCTGAAAATCGTATGTTGACATTTTCTAAGGTGACATTGCCAGATTCCATTGAAGCACTTTTTAACGAAATTGCTTTGATGGGTAAAAGTGGTGTGCGTTTGATTGAAAACTATAAAGAGGCATTTCCTGATATTTATGCTTATGCACTAAGTCTTACACTTCCTGAAACGATGCCAAAAAGTATTTTTTCATTGTGGAAAATTGCGGCCATTGTATTAGGCTTGGCTCGTGATTTTGAGAATGCAGGTGAAAAATTGATTGAAAATGCTGAGGATTTTGGAGGGCAAAAAGGTCCACGGATTGATTATTACCTCCAAAAAGAGGAGTCATTGGTCTCTGATTTTAATTACCTAAAATTGATTCGCAGTGGCATGAGTTTTAAACTTGCTGGAACGGACGATGCAACATTAAGTTTTGGATATATGCAAAGCTTAGCCTATTTTCTCTCCGATACATCGGATTATTACAAAGAAAATGTGGGTATTGAAAATGTTGCTTTGGCGGGTTCTTTATTTCAATACAAAAAATTTACCGAAATGGCCTACAAAAATCTAAAACCAAACCATACGCTACGACTCAATAGGGAACTTCCGATTGACGACAAAGCATAGGATTGCTTATCATATTGAAGGGATTGTTCAAGGGGTTGGTTTTCGACCCTTTATCTACACGCTAGCCCTTCGGTATGGCCTTAAAGGCTTTGTGCTCAACAACGCATTGGGTGTTGAGATAGAACTTGAGGGTGAAAATCACGCACTTCAATCGTTTGATAAAGCTCTTTTTTTAGAATTGCCACCGCTGGCTCGTATGGATGTATGTCAAAAAAAAGCGTTATCTTTTTTTGGCTATTTTGATTTTACAATTCATGAGAGCGAAGAAGGCTCCTTTAAATCTTCCTTGGTTTTACCCGATATGGCATTGTGTCCTGCGTGCTTAGATGAACTCAATAACCCTACTAACAGACGCCATGACTATTTTTTTATTAACTGTACAAACTGTGGCCCACGCTACTCTATCATTAAAACAGTCCCTTATGACCGTCCCAATACCTCGATGCAACCGTTTGTGATGTGTGATGCCTGTCAAGAGGAATACACCAATCCTCTTGATAGACGTTACCATGCGCAACCCATAAGTTGTGCTTCATGCGGTCCTACGTTGGTATTAAAGCAAATGAACGGTTTGGTGTTAGCGTACAATGAAGAGGCACTAGAGCTACTGGCACAAAAAATTTCCGAGGGTTTGATTGTTGCAATGAAAGGGATGGGTGGCTTTCATCTTATGTGTGATGCGACCCATAATTGTGCTGTACAAACGCTACGAGAACGAAAACAAAGACCCACAAAACCCTTTGCGGTGATGTTTAAAGATATTCATGCTACTGAAGCGGTTTGTGCTTTAGAGGAAGAAGAAAAAAAAGCGTTAGTTTCACAGTTGCGACCCATTGTTTTAGTTAAACGTAAAACGTTATCGACATGCGTTTTGTCGCCTTTGGTTGCGCCAGAAATCAATCGTTTAGGCGTTTTTTTACCGTATACGCCTTTACATGTAAGACTCTTTAACCATCTCTCTCATCCCATTATTGCCACCAGTGCCAATCGTTCGGGAGAACCTATTATCTACGATGCGGAGGTATTAGAAGAGCGACTTGGTGGGGTGGTTGATTTTTATCTGGACTATAACCGTGACATTGTTAATTCTAGTGATGATAGCGTGGTGCAATACATCAACGATAAACCTTTACTGATGCGGTTGTCACGAGGTTTAGCACCACTGAGTTTCCGTTTAACAGATGCCAATAAACACACTATCCTAGCTGTGGGTGCGCATCAAAAAAATGCCGTGGCGATCTATTTAAATCAACAAGTTATTGTGAGTCCATACATTGGAGATTTGGACACGCTGGCTGGTTTTGAGCTTTTTACAAAAACACTCCAAACCTTAGAACGATTTTACGATTTTAAACCAGATATCATCGTGGGTGACTTGCATCCACATTATGCTACAACGCAGTGGGCGAAAAGGCAAGGCATCCCTTTTGTGCAGATTCAGCATCATTTCGCACATATTTTATCTGCTATGTTTGAGCATCACTTGGAAGAAAAAGTTTTTGGGATTGCCTGGGATGGTACGGGGTATGGGGATGATGGAACGATATGGGGTGGTGAGTTTTTACTGTGTGATACACACGGGTATGAAAGAGTAGCACACTTTGAGCCATTTCATTTGTTGGGTGGTGATGTGAGTATTAAAGAGACCAGACGGGTTTTAGCCTCTATTGTATGGGATTTAGAATCGTGTGGTCATGAAGTAGGCGAGGTATTAAATGCTTATTTTACACCCAGTGAACTCAAAAGCCTTAAACAGCTCTACACCAAAAAAATTAATGCCCCTTTGTGCTCCTCCGTTGGACGCATCTTTGATGCGGTCGCTGTAATATGTGGTATGGAAGGACGGGTAAGCTATGATGGGCAGAGTGGGTTATTTTTGGAAAGCTTGTATGATGCAACGATTGATGAGGCGTATACCTTTACATGTAAAGAGGGAAAGGTTTTGTATAAAGAGGCTTTTTTAGAGATGCTGAGTGATGAGCCACGTATGATTGCGTCAAAATTTATCAACGCGCTTGCCCATTTAATTCAAGAGATGGCAAAAAACTATCCGTATAAAGTCGTTCTCTCAGGTGGGGTATTCCAAAATCGAACGTTGTTAGAAAAAATTCTTACATGTAAAGCTCATACATTCATCTCCCAGCATCAGATACCACCCAATGATGGGGGTATCTGCGTTGGGCAACTCTACTTTGCGCTCAATAATTAAGGACTACTTCGCTTCCGCATCAATAATAGCCTGAAGCTTAGCACGGTAAGCCTTGGCATCAAAGTCTTTGACACGTGCCACACCATCTTTCACCGCAGCTTCTGCTACCGCACAACTCACCCAAACAAAAGCACGTCTATCAAAAGGTTTAGGAATGATATAGCCTTTACCAAAGCTTAGCTCTTCTCCACCATACGCCGCTTTTACATACGCAGGTACCTCTTCTTTAGCCAATTTAGCTAAAGCAATGGCAGCAGCCATCTTCATCCCCTCTGTTACCTTAGTGGCTCTCACATCCAGTGCGCCTCTAAAGATAAAAGGGAAGCCTAAAACGTTATTGACCTGATTTGGGTAATCACTTCTTCC
>DCUJ01000003.1 GCA_002328495.1 Sulfurospirillum sp. UBA2217 | reverse complement strand
ATTCGATCTCTCGCATGGCTTCTCCTTAAGATTGTCATTATTTTTTGATTATACTCTGAGGTTATGTATATTTAATGTAATAAAGGGAAATTTATTTAACGTTTTAGGAAAAGAAGTCGTTACGTAACACATCCAATAATTTATTCACCGAAGTAACACTGCGTGCAAATTGTTGCTGCTCATTCAAGTTAAGGGGTAATTCAACGATTTGCTCAATACCATTTGCACCTAAAACGACGGGAACACCATTGACGGTATCGTGGTAACCGTATTCGCCCTCAAGTAACGTTGCACACGGAAAGATAGCACGTGAATCACTCAAAATAGCTTCTATCATCTTCACCGTCGAGTTAGCGGGCGCATAGTACGCTGATGTTCCCATGTATCCCACGATTTGAGCTCCACCATGACGTGTTTTTTCGATAATTTCATCAATTTCTAACTCACTCAGTAAATCAGTCAGGGCAACACCATTCACTGAAGAATAGCGAGGAAGAGGCACCATATCGTCACCATGCCCGCCCATAACACTTGCAGTGACCTGACCATAGCCAAAACCTAATTTTTCAGAAATAAACGTTTCCATTCGAGAACTATCCAAAATTCCTGCCATCCCAATGACGCGATTTCGTGGGTAATTCCCAACTTTTAGGGCAACATAGGTGATGGCATCAAGCGGATTTGAAACTGTAATAATAATGGCATTAGGGGCATAAAGAACAACATTTTCGATAATACTTTTAGTAATTTTGGCATTAATCATCAACAAATCATCGCGGCTCATACCTGGTTTTCGTGGACTTCCCGCGGTAATAACCACAATATCGCTATTGTGAATGGTTCGGTAGTCACTTGATGCACTGATGAGTGTATGGCTACCCTCAGGACTGGTGGCTTGGGAAATATCCAGTGCCTTACCGATAGCAACACCTTCGACCACATCGATCATCACAATTTCACGACAACTTTTGCGCATTGCAAGCCAATAACAAATGGTAGCGCCTACATTTCCAGCACCAATAATCGAAACTTTTTTAGCTTGCAACACGCGAACTCCTTTGTTTATTTTTTACACGGTGTTTAGGCAAAGCCCAAACACCTACACTATGCCGCTGTGGCACTAAAACTTGCCTCTTACGAGGCAGAAGTTGGGTACACCTGCACAGAGTGCCTGTATACCTTTGATGCTTTCTCTTCTTGCAAAATCAGTTTTGCAAGAAGTCTCTTGTTAAATTTCTGCAATAATACGATTGAGCGTCGCACTAGGACGCATCGCTTTGTCTGCTTTCACACAATCTGGCTTATAATAGCCTCCAATATCCATAGGCTTTCCTTGGGTTGCATTAATCTCATCCATAATGCGTTGTTCATTGGCACGCAAAGCCTCTGCAACAGGGCTAAAGGTCTCTTTTAATGCCACATCATCGTTTTGCATTGCTAACGCTTCCGCCCAATACATACAAAGGTAAAAATGACTTCCACGGTTGTCTAATTCTCCTACTTTTGCCATCGGTGATTTGTTGTTATCTAAAAATTTACCCGTTGCCGCATCGAGTGTTTTAGCCAAAATAGATGCTTTTGGATTACCTATAACATTATCTAAATGCTCATATGATGCCGTGAGTGCCATGAATTCACCCAAAGAGTCCCAACGCAAATGTCCCTCTTCAACAAATTGTTGGACATGTTTTGGTGCAGATCCACCCGCACCCGTTTCAAACAAACCTCCACCATTCATCAATGGAACAATGGAAAGCATTTTTGCACTCGTCCCTACTTCTAAAATAGGAAAAAGGTCTGTCAAATAATCACGCATAACGTTACCCGTCACGGAGATGGTATCTTTGCCCTTAACAATACGCTCTAACGAAGCTTCAATCGCTAATTCTGGACTCATAATTTGAATATCAAGTCCTGTGGTATCGTGATCTAAAAGATAACGTTTGACTTTGGCGATGAGTTGATGGTCGTGTGCACGATTGGTATCAAGCCAAAAAATAGCTGGTGTGTTGCTCAAGCGCGCACGATTGACCGCAAGTTTTACCCAATCACGAATGGGTGCATCTTTAGCTTGACAGGCACGATAAATATCTCCTTTTTCAACTGCATGTTCTAGATAAACCACTCCCGTTGTTACATCGACAATACGAGCAGTTCCATCGTGTGGGATTTCAAATGTTTTATCATGTGAGCCATACTCTTGAGCTTGTTGTGCCATGAGACCCACATTAGGAACAGAACCCATAGTTTTTGGGTCAAGGGCACCGTTACGTTTGCAAAAATTGATCGTCTGCTCATAAATACGAGCATAACAACGATCAGGGATTAACGCTTTGGTTTCGTGCAACTTTCCATCTTCTCCCCACATTTGACCAGACTCACGAATACACGCAGGCATCGAGGCATCGATAATGACATCACTGGGTACATGTAAATTGGTAATACCTTTATCGGAATTGACCATGGCAAGCCGTGCTTGTTTGCCATAGCACGCTTTGATTGAAGCTTCAATCGCCTCTTTTTGCGCTTGAGGAAGGGTTGAAATTTTGGCATATAAATCACCCAGTCCATTGTTAGCATTAACGCCTATGGCTGAGAACAACTCCGCATACGTCTCAAATACCTCTTTAAAATAACTCTTCACCGCATACCCAAACATAATGGGATCACTCACTTTCATCATCGTGGCTTTAAGGTGTAAGGATAGAAGGATATCACTTTTTTTTGCTTCAGCAATCTGTGTTTCAAAAAAAGCTTTGAGCTTACGAACACTCATGAAGGTTGCATCTAAAATTTCATCTTTTTGAAGGGCTAATGTCTCTTTCAGGACGGTTATACCACCACGTGCATCGACCAATTCCATACGCACCGTTGTAGCCTCAGGCATCGTGATAGATTTTTCATTACCATAAAAATCACCCTCGTGCATATACGAAACATGCGCACGCGCATCTGCTTTCCACACACCCATACGATGCGGATGTTTTCGCGCATACTCTTTCACACACAAAGGAGCACGTCTGTCTGAGTTCCCCTCTCGAAGCACTGGATTAACGGCACTTCCTAAGACCTTAGCATAACGTGCTTTGATCTCTTTTTCACTTTCAGTTTGTGGATTTTCAGGATACTCTGGAAGAGCATAACCTTTGTCTTGTAACTCTTTAATCGCAACTTTTAACTGCGATAAAGAAGCACTGACGTTGGGCAGTTTAATAATATTGGCTTCAGGCAATTTAGCTAAAGAGCCTAGATAGGCTAAATCGTCATTTACCTTTTGTGTCTCATTCACATATTCGGGAAAATTTGACACAATGCGTCCTGAGAGCGAAATGTCACGCGTTTCAACTTCAATGCCGGCTTTGGCACTAAACGCACAAACGATGGGAAGGAGTGAATACGTCGCTAAAGCGGGCGCTTCATCAACCATGGTGTAGATAATTTTTCCGTGAGATTTAGACATACTGACCCCTTAAAAAGAAATTTTTTGTGACAATTATCGTACTCTTTTATTGTTTAATATTTTCCAAATGTGTGGCATAGTTTTGAGAAAAGGTATGAGTTCCGTTTCTATTTTTCACAAAATAGAAGTACGGAGTATTTTTAGGAAAAATGGCAGCAAAAATTGCCTCTTTGCTCACGCTTCCAATGGCATGAGGCGGTAAGCCTTTATGAAGATACGTATTATACGAAGATGTATCCTCTTTAATACGCGCAGGCGTGACTTTTATGTGCGAAAACTGACCATAATTTAGCGTTCCATCCATCTGCAAAGGCATCTCTTTTTTAAGACGATTGTAAATTACAGACGAAACTAAAGGCATCTCTTCGACATTGGCAGCCTCTTTTTGAATAATGGAGGCAATGACTAAAAACTTATGCCATTTAGCTTCATTAAACTCTCCAAAAATTTTTTCATAGACCTCTTTATGGTATCGTTTTGCATGGGTAATTAAAAAATGTATCAAATGTTTTTCGTTAATCCCCACAGGAATATAATAAGTTTCGGGGACTAAGAAACCGTCCACATACGCAGTTTGATTACTATACTCTAGCATGAGTTTTTCATACGAAAGATTAAAAACCAAAGCCAATTCTGCTAAAAAAAGTTCTTTGGTTTCACCTGGAATATAGGTAATGGTTTGCAAAGGTGCTTTTGCGTGGGAGAGTTTATATAAAAAATCTGCACGCGTGAGCGACAACTCCCCGATGCTCACCCAACCCGATTGTGGTTTACCGATGAAAGAGAGAAGGTATTTGTCGGCCTTATCACTAAGGTCAAAATTTTTCTCAGTCATATATGTTATAATGTGAGATATTGAGCCTTGTGGCACGAAGACAACCGTACTCGACGCCATGGGTTTTGAAAGATGAAAGAGAAGCGAATAAATGATTATCAAAGCAACTTCACACACCATTAGAAATATTTGGATCATTCTTCTGTTCATTTTACTCGTTTTTTCAGCATGCATCGCAACACTGTTTCATGGGATTTTGATTGATTCACTCAGCTTACCAAAGCTTAAAGTGGAACAATTATATATCAAACTAGATAAAAAACTCTTTGTAACAATAGATCGTTTACGTATTGATACCCAAGAGAGGAGCGAAACATCTTTAGAAGATATTGCCTTTATTATTGAACACTTAGCCTCCTTTCACCAACTCTTTGAGACGCTTCGAATTAATACCATTGACTATGCCGATGAATCTCTCTTTTTAGAGTACCATCAGGGCACATTTCATTTCAAAAGTGGGCAGATCCGTGCAGATATGTTTTTTACACCCACCCATCGCTATGCATTTGATGTGACCCTATCTAATGTAACTTTGAACGATTTTTCGTTAACCCTTGAAGGACTAGCATCCCTTGATTTTAAAAAGAAACAGTACTCCTTTAGAGGCAATTATGAGCTTTTTGGGATTCAAGGAGTGGCCCGTGTAGATGCAAAAGATACGTTGTTACACTATCACCTTCACACAGAGCATTTTACCAATCAATCCTTAAGCGATTTGGTAAATTTTCTCTCACCTAAAGTTGAACTTGACCCTATCGCAAAAGCATGGATTCATGAAAATATTATTGCTCGTGATTATTTAATCCACAGTATTGAGGGCAAATTTGATTTAAAAACTTATGACTATTTTCCCTTTGAAATACGAGGAAGTGCTACAGTTACAGATGCCAACGTCTCCTTTAATCCTCTTGTTCCTGCTGCTCATGCAGATAAAATCGGCATTGTTTTTGAAAATGACAAACTCATCTTTGATGTTCACAACCCCTACTATCAAGATAAAAAAATTGATAAAGCCGATGTTTTTATCTACAATCTCATTGACAAAGGTACGGGTATCGTGGTGGATTTGAACGCAACCGCGATGCTAGACAAAGAAATACATAAAATTTTACATGCTTTTAAAATTGATGTTCCCATCACACAAATTTCGGGAAAAACAGAAGCAAACATCGTTTTGGATATCAAATTTCTTCCCTACGATATCAATGCCACAGGCTTGTTTAAGCTCTCTTCTTCAGATTTTATCTTAAGTGATCTTCCGCTTCAAACACATTATGGTGAAATCAAACTAGATAATCGTTTGGTCTATTTGGACAAAACCAATATTCGCTATAAAAACCTCTTTGACATCAATGCCACAGGGTTGTTTGATACCACCAAAGGGCGTTTCGATGGGGCTATTGATATCAATAGCTTGGCACTTGATTTTAGCAAGGCGCATTTGTTAGACATTAATGGACTTTCCCAGCAAAAAGGCTCTTTCGTTGTTGATGAAAAAGGCACGCATATGAGTTTGCCTGATTTAAATGTTCGAATGAATTTTACTGAAGGTAAAAATGACTTTATCCTCTCTAGTCTGCTTAGCCTTCAGCCCTACTCTCCTTTTATGAAAGAAATGGGATTGTCCCAAGGTGAAGCATTTGTTCAGACAAAGGACTTTGAACATTTTGATGCCAATCTTTCACTCTACAATCTCAAAACGCCACTGCTAGAGAATAACGAGTCCATCAAAGAACTTTTTATTACCCTCTCAACCGATACAAAAACACTCGATTTAAACACCTTAAATTCAAAACTCTCTTTACATTTAAATGAAGCAATCACCTTACATGTAAACGATATAAACCTCTCCATCAGTGAAAATGAAAGTGATTTTGATACACCCATTGCGGTTGAACTCATAGGTAAAAATTCATCTATTCTTCTCCAAAATTCCAATAAATCCATCTTAAGTGATGCCTACACTATAACACTAGAAGGAAAAAATGTTTTTATGCATTCAACGTATGGAAAAACGCACTTTGAATATAAAAAGAAAAACACTGAAATGTACCTTCATACTACATCCATGAATGATTATTTTGCCAATACACTTTTGGGAAGTACCTATTTTTCACAAGGTGATTTTTCATTGAAATTAGAAGGAATTCATAGTCAAGAAAATCATGGTACCTTTATTATGCAAAAAAGTTACATCAAAGATTTGAAGTTTTTTAACAATCTTATGGCAACCATCAATACCATACCTTCACTCATCATCTTTAAAGATCCAAGCTTTAGTCAAGAAGGCTATTTTGTCCATGATGGCTACATAAATTTTGAACAAAAAGGGAATAAAATCATCATTAAAGATATGCTCTTACGTGGTAATAGTGCTGATATCGTAGGCTCAGGAAGCGTGAATCGCGACACCAACGAAGTTGATCTAAACCTTAAAATTCGTACCCTTAAAACCTTTAGCTCGGTTTTAGATATGATACCCCTTGTGGGGGGTTTGATTTTAGGGGAGGATAAAAAAATATCGACGCATGTCAGCGTAACTGGGAATTTAGAGGACCCAAAGATTCAAACGAATGTCATTGCGGATACCTTAATGAGCCCACTTAATATTATGAAACGAACGCTAGAATTGCCATTGGAGCTTTTTAAATAAGCACATGAAATAACGCGATAAGTTCATGAATCGTGTGTGCTTGCATACGTGCTGTTTCACTTTTACCATAACCCCAATTAACAAAGATAAAAGGAATATCTGCATTTTCAGCGGCATGTTCATCTTTAATACTATCGCCCACCATAAGACTACGCTCTTTTAAAGAGGAGGTGTTTTCCATGAGTAGCTCTAACATCATGGGATGAGGTTTTGGGGAGGGAACATTGTTTGCACCTACCACGCCATCAAAAAAATCGATAATCTGTAAATGTTCCAACATATGACGCGCAAAAAAATCACTGGCATTGGTCGCAACACAAAGCTTTGCCCGTGTGGACATAAAATGCAACATCTCTTTGACATCAGGATAAAGACAAATGTGCTCACTTGAACTTTTTAAGTAGTGCTCACGAAATAAAGATCGATGTGTGGGGTCGTATTCTTTTGTGTTATAGAAAATTTTGGGCAAGTCTTGATCGGGTTGGTTAATGTAATACTCCAAATCCTCTTTACTGATAGGAGATAATCCTAAATGTGCTCTTACGTGATTAACACTTTGCGCCATGGCAAAGCTTGAGTCTATTAACGTTCCATCCATATCAAAAATAATACACGCTTCTTTGTTCATATCTACCCTACTCTGCGATGCGTTGCCCAAGAAGTAATAGGTCTTTATCCACCCCTTCAATGCAAGCGATACGATTTAGATTTCCCCACTCTTTAAAGCCTATCTTTTTAAATAATTTCAAACTGGCAGGATTGTCCGAAAAAATGAGAGCTAACAAGGTTTTAATGTCCAGTATTTTTGCCTCTTCAATGGCTTCCATTAAAAATTGTTGCCCCAATTTCTTGCCCTGAAAGTTTTTATCGATGTAAATGTTAATGCGTGCACTATAACGGTATGCAAACAAACCAGCGTAAAAAGGCTGTAAGCTTACCCATGCGATGATGCGACCGTGGTACTNNACTCTTTGACTAAAATCGGATGCGAAGAAGTGTGTGCATCAAACCATTCAAGCTTGTCTTCAACACGCACAACCTTACTATCTGCCGTTGAAATCCCATCTTTGATTGCTTCATTGTATATTTTAATAATATCAGGTAAATCTTCAATATTGGCACGTCTTAACTCTTTTAACATCGATTATTTCCTCAAAGCCGTTTTAGGTATTCTAACCAATCTACTCTTTACTCCATCTCAAGTCGCATCAAATACATCTCTTCGCCATCAACCACACTACATTCTGTACTCTTGCACTGTGGACATTCAAAGGTGTTTTGTTCAATAAGACTCTCTTTTTGACAGGTATTGCAGTGTAAAATGACATCTTGCAAGTGCATCACGAGCTCTGAGCCATCGCACATAGTGCCTTCTTTAAATGTATCAAAAGCACTTTGCAGTAAATGAGGCTCAACACCACTTAATTTTCCTATTTTAATCTCAACTTTGGTCACTTTAGCCATGTCGTGATCTTTTGCATTTTGTTCACACATCTCTAAAAGCGCATTGACAATTGAAAATTCATGCATTAGCAAATCCTTGG
>DCUJ01000007.1 GCA_002328495.1 Sulfurospirillum sp. UBA2217 | reverse complement strand
ATGAAACTGGGAGCTGTTGAATTTTTTCTGCTTTAATGACGCTACAGAACAAGTTCAGTGGTCTATTCCTCTTCTTCCTCGAAATCACTTTGTTACTATTTGCTGATATGATATGACAGTTCGCCCTGTTTAGTTGGCTCATATGGCTCAGGGGTAGAGCACTTCCTTGGTAAGGAAGAGGTCGAGGGTTCAAGTCCCTCTATGAGCTCCATTTCCATACAAAGTTTTCAGTAACTTTAAAAGACATTAATCTGTACTAAAAATTAAAACTCACCCACGGAGGAAAAAATGGCAAAAGAAAAGTTCTCTAGAACCAAGCCACACGTTAACATTGGAACCATCGGTCACGTTGATCATGGTAAAACGACACTTACAGCTGCAATTTCTGCTGTACTTGCAACTAAAGGTCTTTGTGAATTCAAAGATTACGATGGTATTGATAACGCTCCTGAAGAAAGAGAGCGTGGTATTACAATCGCTACATCACACATTGAATACGAAACAGAAAAACGTCACTACGCACACGTAGATTGTCCAGGTCACGCCGNNAAAACATGATTACGGGTGCTGCTCAAATGGATGGCGCTATCTTGGTTGTTTCTGCAGCAGATGGTCCAATGCCTCAAACTCGTGAGCACATCCTTCTTTCACGTCAAGTAGGTGTTCCTTATATTGTTGTATTTATGAACAAATCAGACATGGTTGACGATGAAGAACTTCTTGAATTGGTAGAGATGGAAATTCGTGAACTTCTTTCTGTATATGATTTTCCAGGTGACGACACTCCAATCGTTGCTGGTTCAGCACTCCGTGCTCTTGAAGAAGCAAAAGCTGGAACAGTAGGTGCATGGGGTGAGAAAATCCTTGCTCTTATGGATGCAGTTGATGCGTATATCCCAGAGCCTGTTCGTGAAACAGATAAAGACTTTTTGATGCCAATCGAAGACGTTTTTTCAATTTCAGGTCGCGGTACAGTTGTAACAGGTAAAATTGATAGAGGTTCGATTAAAATTGGTGAAACGATTGAAATCGTTGGTATCAAAGACACTCAAACAACAACGGTAACGGGTGTTGAAATGTTCCGTAAAGAAATGGAAAGAGGCGAAGCAGGCGACAACTGCGGTATCTTACTCCGTGGTATCAAGAAGGAGCAAGTTGAGCGTGGTATGGTTCTTTGTAAGCCAAAGTCAATTACTCCACACACACAATTTGAAGCTGAAATCTACGTTCTTTCTAAAGAAGAAGGTGNNGAAGGTGGACGTCATACGCCATTCTTTAACAACTATAGACCACAATTTTATGTACGTACAACAGACGTAACAGGTTCTATCACATTACCTGAGGGTACTGAGATGGTTATGCCTGGCGATAACGTAAAAATCAATGTAACACTCATTAACCCAATCGCTCTTGAAGAGGGTACTCGTTTTGCAATCCGTGAGGGTGGTAGAACAGTAGGTGCGGGTGTTGTTGCTAACATCATCAAATAATTTTTAACATGTAAGGGGAAACCCTTACATGTAATCTCGTGTAAGGAAAGACAATGACCGTTAAAATCGGACTTAAATGTGTAGAAACTGGTGACATTAACTACACAACAACTAAAAACAGTAAAACGCATACTGAAAAAGTAGAACTTAGCAAGTATTGCCCACGACTGAAAAAACACACTGTTCACAAAGAAGTGAAATTAAAAAGTTAAGTCGCATTTAGGACTTAACTTTACCAAAGGGTAGTAGCTCCAACGGTAGAGCGACGGTCTCCAAAACCGCAGGTTGGGGGTTCGAATCCCTCCTACCCTGCCATTAGTCAAGGGTATAGAAATATGGAAAAATTAAGAGCTTATTATTATCATTCAAAAGCTGAATTGTCAAAGGTCATTTTTCCGATTAAAGAGCAGATCCGAAATGCATTCATTTCTGTTTTTGTTGTCGTAACGATTATCTCGCTTTTTTTAGCTTTAATTGATGCGATCATGTCTTTTTCTTTATCAACATTGATTTAGAGTAAGGAAGACAGATGGCACATAGATGGTATGCAATTCAAACCTATGCAGGAAGTGAACAAGCGGTTAAGAAAGCAATTATTAACCTCGTTCAAGACCATGGTATAGCAGAGAAATTGGAACAAATTGTTGTTCCAACGGAAGATGTTATTGAAGTTAAAAATGGTAAGAAGAAAATTACAGAGCGCAGTCTTTATCCAGGGTATGCATTTGCCCATTTGGACTTAGACACTGAGCTGTGGCATTTGATTCAATCACTACCCAAAGTGGGACGTTTTATTGGCGAATCCAAAAAACCAACCCCTTTAAGTGAAAAAGACATTGCGCTAATTTTAGAAAAAGCAGAGAAAAAAGGTGCTCCGAAACCTAAAATCTTCTTTGAAAACGGAGAGAGTGTGAGGATTACAGAAGGTCCTTTTGCAAACTTTACGGGTTCTGTTGAAGAGTACGATATGGTTCATGGAAAGCTCACATTGAATGTTTCGATTTTTGGTAGAAGTACCCCAGTCGAGATTCTTTATTCACAAGTTGAAAAAATAGTTTAAGTTTAAAAGGAAGCGAAAATGGCAAAAAAAGTCATTGGTGAAATTAAATTACAAGTCGAAGCGGGAAAAGCAAATCCTTCACCACCGATTGGACCAGCTCTTGGTCAAAGAGGTGTGAATATTATGGAATTTTGTAAAGCTTTTAACGAAAAGACAAAAGAGATGGCAGGATACAGAATTCCTGTTGTGATCACAGTATATGCGGATAAAAGTTTTACATTTATCACAAAACAACCCCCTGCTACAGATTTGATTAAAAAAGCTGCAGGGATTAAAAGCGGTTCAAGCAACCCTTTGAAAAACAAGATTGCAACCTTAACAAAAGCACAAGTGCAAGAGATTGTTGAGCGTAAAATCGCAGACCTTAACACCAACGATCGTGAGCAAGCGGCTAAGATTATTGAAGGCAGTGCACGTAGTATTGGTATTAATATCGTCGATTAATTCTACCCCTTCACCGCCAGGGTATAAAAGCGGAAGCAAAATTATGCGGAGAAAATTATGGCAAAAAGAGTAAATAAGCGTTTTCAAGAATTGTTGAAAAAAATTGATAAAGAGAAAAAATATTCAGTTGATGAAGCATTGGCAAACATCAAAAATTTAGCATCTGCTAAATTTGATGAGACCATTGAAGTAGCACTTAAACTTAACGTTGACCCACGCCACGCTGACCAAATGGTGAGGGGCTCAGTTGTCCTTCCTGCGGGTACTGGTAAAACTGTTCGTGTTGCAGTTATTGCTAAGGATGAAAAAGCAGATGAAGCGCGCGCTGCCGGAGCTGATATCGTTGGAAGCGATGATTTGATTGAAGATATTCAAGCAGGTCGCATTAATTTTGACGTACTTATTGCAACACCCAATATGATGGGTTTAGTGGGTAAAGTTGGACGAATTCTAGGACCAAAAGGGATTATGCCTAATCCAAAAACTGGTACTGTTACAATGGATGTTGCTAAAGCCGTTGAAAACAACAAGGGTGGTCAAGTAAACTTCCGTGTTGACAAACAAGGAAATATCCATGCAGGGATTGGTAAGATTAGTTTTACAGCTGAACAAATTAGAGAAAACTTTGATTCATTCATTAAAGCAATTAATAAACACAAACCTGCGGCTTCTAAGGGTAAGTACATTAAAAATGCAGCACTTTCATTAACGATGAGTCCGTCAATGAATCTTGAAAACCAAGAGCTTATTGACCTTAGATAGAACATAAAAAGCACCAAGTGTGAAAGTATTTTACTAAGGAAAACTTAATGTTAACACGTCTTTAAAACGTTATTTTTAAAGACGTGTATAGAGTTTGCTAAGAAACACACTACATATATCTTATGATTGGAGAGAGCCGAGGCGAAAGCTTAATATGGGAATGCATTTCCATCTCTGCTTGAAATCACCAGTTGGAAAGGAGAAAAATTGACAAGAACAGAAAAAGCCCAATTTATTGACGCGCTAACTCAAGAGTTTAAAGCAAGTGATGGCTTAATTGTATGTGACTACAAAGGTCTTAATACAAAAGCAATCGAAAACTTACGTAATGCTTCACGACCAGAAACTATCAAAGTAAAAGTTATTAAAAATACTCTAGCAACGATAGCTATGAAAAATGCTGGCATTGAAGAGCTTGAGCTTAAAGACACCAACATTTTTGTTTGGGGTGCAGATCAATTAGCTGTGACTAAGGTTGTTGCTACATTTGCTAAGACAAATCCAAATTTTATTATTAAATCTGGTTATGCTGGCGGTATTGTGGTTGATGCTGCTAAAGTAGACGCACTTTCTAAAATGCCATCACGTAATGAGCTTATTGGAATGCTTCTATCTACTTGGATGGCACCTATCACCAACTTTACAATCGGTCTTGATGCACTACGTGCTAAAAAAGAAGACGTTGCGTAAGCACAAGGCTTACATGCTAACAGTCGAGTTAATCGACATAATGTAAAAATAATTTAGGAGATTTTAAATGGCAATTACAAAAGAAGATGTATTAGAATTCATTTCAGGTTTAAGTGTTCTAGAACTTAGCGCACTTGTTAAAGATTTCGAAGAGAAATTTGGCGTATCTGCAGCTCCTGTAATGGTAGCTGGTGGTGCAGCTGCTGCTGTTGAAGCGGTTGAAGAAAAAACAGAATTTGACGTTATTCTTAAAGATGGTGGCGAGAAGAAAATCAACGCTATTAAAGTTGTACGTGAATTGACAGGTCTTGGTCTTAAAGAGGCAAAAGATGCTGTTGAAGGTGCTCCAACGGTTATTAAGGAAGGCGTATCTAAGCAAGTCGCTGAAGAAACAAAAAAGAAACTTGAAGAAGCTGGCGCAGTCGCTGAAATCAAGTAGTGTTCCCTTTGGGGGAAGCCAATGCTTCCCCGAAATTCCATGCATCCATTAGTCGTTCAATATTCTATCTTTTACGAAAGATAGATAGACCCACTGCCCTTTTCAAACAACTACACGAGGTAGACTCATGTTAAATAGCCTAAAATCCGGAAATCGCCTAAGGGTTGATTTTTCCAAAGTCCCTAAAAAAATTGATGTACCCAATCTATTGCAACTTCAACAAAAAAGTTATGAACAATTTTTGAATGTTGAAAACCTTCAAGACGAAAGTGGTGTAGAGAAGGTTTTTAAATCCATTTTCCCTATTCATGATCCCCAAAACAGACTCACCTTAGAGTATGTAGGATCTGAAGTTGGAAAGCCACGCTACACGGTTCGTGAATGTATGGAGCGTGGGCTTACGTATTCTGTTAGCTTAAAAATGAACATTCGTCTTATCCTGTGGGATAAAGATGAAAAGACTGGCGAGAAAGCTGGTGTAAAAGATATTAAAGAACAAGCTATTTTTATTCGTGAAATTCCTTTGATGACCGAGAGAACATCGTTTATTATTAACGGTGTTGAGCGTGTTGTTGTCAATCAGCTTCACAGAAGCCCTGGTGTTATCTTCAAGGAAGAAGAGAGCCCAACGGTTGTCAATAAATTGATCTATAATGCACAAATTATTCCCGATCGTGGTTCGTGGTTGTATTTTGAATACGATGCTAAAGACACTCTTTTTGTGCGTATTAATAAGCGTCGAAAAGTGCCTATCACGATTCTTTTCCGAGCCCTTGGGTACAGCAAACAAGATATTCTAAAACTTTTCTACCCTGTACTTAATATTATGATTAAAGAGAATAAGTTTTTGATTGAATTTTCAGCCGAGAATTTCTTAGGTCGTGTAGATTTTGACCTTAAAGACGAACACGGTAACCTCCTTTTGGCTGCAGGTAAAAGACTTGCTAAGAAAAAAGCAGAAAAATTTATTGAAGATGGTATTAAATTCATCGAATATCCCGTTGAAATTTTGGTCAATCGTTTTCTCTCATCTCCAATTATCGACCAAGAGAGTGGTGAGGTATTGTACGATACTTTAACACAGCTTGATGAAGGAAAATTAGCAAAAATCATAGACCAAAAATGTGCTACGATTGAAATAGCCAATGACTTGGCAAGTGGTGTGGATGATGCGATTATTAACTCTTTTATTGCTGATAATGAAACGCTAAAATTATTGCGTCAAACAGAAAGCATTGAAGATGAAAATGATTTAGCAGCTATTCGTATTTATAAAGTCATGCGTCCAGGTGAGCCTGTAACTAAGGAAGCGGCTAAAGTATTTGTTAAAGATCTTTTCTTTAATTCTGAGCGTTACGACCTAACTAAAGTGGGTCGTATGAAGATGAATCACAAGCTGGGTCTTAGTGTCCCTGAATATGTGACCATTATGACCAGTGAAGACATTATTAAAACCGCAAAATACTTAATCAAAGTCAAAAATGGTCAAGGTCATATTGATGATAGGGATCACTTAGGTAATAGAAGAATTCGTGCAATTGGTGAACTTTTGGCTAACGAATTGCATTCAGGTCTTATCAAAATGCAAAAAGCGATTCGTGATAAATTTACCGCACTCAGCGGTAATATCGAAGAATTGATGCCGCATGATTTGATTAACTCCAAGATGATCACTTCTGCCATTACCGAATTTTTCTCCAGTGGTCAGTTGTCACAGTTTATGGACCAAACCAATCCTTTGAGCGAAATCACGCACAAACGTCGTCTCTCGGCTTTGGGTGAAGGTGGTTTGGTTAAAGAGCGCGCAGGCTTTGAAGTCCGTGACGTTCATCCAACCCATTACGGAAGAATTTGTCCTGTTGAGACTCCAGAGGGTCAAAACATTGGTTTGATTAATACTCTTTCTATGTATGCAAAAGTCAATGATTTAGGTTTTGTGGAAGCACCGTATCGTAAAGTTGAGAATGCGACGATTACCGATGAGATTATTTATATTACTGCAACGCAAGAAGAGGGCTTGGTTATCGCACCTGCGAGTACTAAAATCAATGAGAACAATGAGATTGTTGAAGATTTGATTGAGGTACGCGTGGATGGTGAAACCGTTTTGATTGAAAAAGAAAAAGTTGATTTGATTGACCTTTCTTCTATGATGATCGCAGGTGTTGCGGCATCATTGATTCCTTTCCTTGAACATGATGATGCGAACCGTGCATTAATGGGTTCAAATATGCAACGCCAAGCAGTGCCATTAGTTCAATCCGTTGCTCCAATCGTTGGAACGGGTGTTGAAAAAACAACTGCGCGTGATTCATGGGAAGCTATTAAAGCAAAACGTGGTGGATTGGTTGAAAAAGTAGACAATAAAAATATCTATATTTTAGGAGAAGATGAAAATGGTGCCTTTATTGACCATTACGCACTTCAAAAAAACCTACGTACTAACCAAAATACCACCTTTACACAAAAAGTCATTGTAAGACGTGGCGATATCGTTGAAGCGGGTGATGTTATTGCCGATGGTCCAAGCATGGATTTAGGCGAACTTGCCATTGGTCGTAATGCGATGGTAGCCTTTATGCCTTGGAATGGTTATAACTACGAAGATGCGATTGTTATGAGTGAACGAATGATTCGTGAGGATGCGTTTACCAGTGTGCATATTTATGAAAAAGAGATTGAAGCACGCGAATTAAAAGACGGTGTTGAGGAAATTACCAAAGACATTCCTAACGTTAAAGAAGAAGAACTGGCACACCTTGATGAGAGTGGTATTGTTAAAATCGGTACGTATATCACAGCAGGTATGATTTTGGTGGGTAAAGTTTCTCCCAAAGGCGAAGTGAAACCTACTCCTGAAGAGAGACTTCTACGGGCGATTTTTGGTGAAAAAGCAGGTCACGTTGTCAATAAGTCATTGTACGCAACGCCTTCTTTAGAGGGAATTGTTATTGATGTTAAAATCTTTACTAAAAAAGGGTATGACAAAGATCCTCGTGCTGTCAAAGCGTATGAGGGCGAAAAAGAGATCTTGGACCGTGAACACCACGATAAACTCTTAATGTTGGATCGTGAAGAGATGCTTCGCATCAATGCACTGTTGCTCAAAAATCCTTTGAAAGAAGACCAAGAAATTAGCAAGAATCCTTACAAAAAGGGTGAATTTATTAAAGCGGCTGATTTGCAAAATGTCAATCGTTTTTCTATTAACACCATTGTAAAAGCGTTTGATGCTGAAGTGCAAGATGATTATAAAGATTTAAAAGCCTATTTCCAAAATGAGAAGAAAAAACTCAAAGAAGAGCACGATGAGAAGCTCAACATCATTGAAAAAGATGATATCTTGCCTAGTGGCGTTGTGAAACTTGTCAAGGTCTATGTTGCGACAAAGCGTAAGTTAAAAGTGGGCGATAAGATGGCGGGACGCCACGGAAACAAGGGTATTGTTTCTAATATTGTCCGTGAAGTGGATATGCCATACCTTAAAAATGGCGAAATCGTTGATGTGGTTCTAAACCCATTGGGCGTTCCAAGTCGTATGAACATTGGGCAAATTCTTGAAGTTCATTTAGGGCTTGTGGGCAAGCGTTTGGGTGCCCAAATTGAAGAAATTTTCAAAGAGAAACAAGGTGAGTGGATTAAAACGCTTCGCGAGAAGATGATTGCCATTTCTGATGTCGCAAAACTCATGGATGCGCGTAATTTCATTGATAAACTTGATGATGAGCATCTGCTTATTTATGCACGCGATTGGAGTAAAGGTGTTAAATTTGCTTCTCCCATTTTTGAAGGGGTTAATACTGAAGAGTTTGCACAACTCTTTGAAATGGCAAAAATTGATATGGATGGAAAGACCGAATTGTACGATGGTCTAACTGGACAAAAAATGCATGAAAAAGTTAATGTGGGTTACATGTATATGCTCAAACTTCACCACTTGGTGGATGAAAAAGTGCATGCGCGAAGTACGGGACCTTACTCTTTGGTCACACAGCAACCCGTGGGTGGTAAAGCCCTCTTTGGTGGTCAAAGGTTTGGTGAAATGGAAGTTTGGGCATTAGAAGCCTATGGTGCTGCTCATACGCTTCGAGAAATGTTAACGGTTAAATCCGATGACGTTGAAGGCCGTATTTTGGCGTACAAAGCGTTAACTAGAGGTGAGAATGTTCCTCAAACAGGTATTCCTGAAACATTCTATGTATTGACAAACGAGTTGAAGTCTTTGGCTTTAGATGTTGAGATTTATGACGAGGTGGAAGAAGATGAAACGACTAGAACCAATTGAGATTCACGAAGAGAGCCGTCCAAGAGACTTTAAAGCGTTCCAACTTAGACTTGCAAGTCCTGAGAAGATTCGTTCATGGAGTTATGGTGAAGTCAAAAAGCCTGAAACGATTAACTATCGTACGCTAAAACCAGAACGTGATGGTCTCTTTTGTGCCAAAATTTTTGGACCCGTACGTGATTATGAGTGTTTATGTGGTAAATATAAAAAGATGCGTTATAAAGGTATCAAATGTGAAAAATGTGGTGTTGAAGTAACCAGTACGAAAGTACGTCGTTCACGCATGGGGCACATTGAATTGGTTACCCCTGTCGCACACATTTGGTATGTCAATTCACTTCCAAGCCGTGTGGGAACACTCTTGGGTGTGAAAATGAAAGATTTAGAGCGTGTATTGTATTATGAAGCATACATCGTTGAACACGTAGGTGATGCTTTTTATGATGCTGAAAACAAAAATAAAGTAGCCGTATTTGATGTCTTAAATGAAGAACAATACCAAGCATTGGATCAAAAATTTGGGGATACAGGGTTTGCGGCTAGAATGGGTGGCGAAGTCATTCGTAGCCTCTTAGCCAATCTTGATTTGGTTGAAATTTTAGGACAACTTAAAGAAGAGATTAATCAAACCAGTTCTGAAGCCAAGAAAAAAACCATTGTAAAACGTCTCAAAGTGGTTGAAGCATTCTTAAACAGTGGTAATCGCCCTGAATGGATGATGATTACGATGTTGCCAGTACTCCCACCAGATTTGAGACCACTTGTGGCACTTGATGGTGGAAAATTTGCCGTCTCTGACGTGAACGATTTATACCGTCGTGTGATTAACAGAAATGCCCGTTTAAAGCGTTTGATGGAGCTCGATGCGCCTGAGATTATTATTCGTAACGAAAAGCGCATGCTTCAAGAAGCCGTTGATGCGTTGTTTGATAATGGTCGTAGAGCCAATGCGGTTAAAGGAGCTAACAAGCGTCCTTTAAAATCGCTCTCCGAAATTATCAAAGGTAAACAAGGTCGTTTCCGTCAAAACCTTCTTGGTAAAAGGGTTGACTTCTCTGGTCGTTCGGTTATCGTTGTGGGGCCTAATTTGAGAATGGATCAGTGTGGTCTTCCAAAACAGATGGCATTGGAGCTTTTCAAACCACATTTGTTAGCGCGTTTGGAAGAAAAAGGCTATGCAACAACCGTGAAGCAAGCCAAAAAAATGATCGATGCAAAAACGAATGAAGTATGGGAATGTTTAGCCGAAGTGGTTAAAGGGCATCCGGTGATGTTAAACCGTGCTCCAACCCTTCACAAACTCTCCATTCAGGCATTTCATCCTGTTTTGATTGATGGTAAAGCGATTCGTTTGCACCCGCTTGTTTGTTCTGCGTTCAACGCGGACTTCGACGGTGACCAAATGGCGGTTCACGTTCCATTGTCACAAGAGGCGATTGCTGAGTGTAAGATTTTGATGTTGAGTTCCATGAATATTTTGCTTCCAGCTTCGGGTAAAGCGGTTACGGTTCCAACGCAAGATATGGTTTTGGGTCTTTATTACTTAACCTTAGAGAAAAAAGATGCAAAAGGTTCTAACAAGATTTTTGCGAATGTGGATGAAGTGCATATTGCGATTGATTCAGGTTATTTGGATATTCATGCCAAAATTAAAACACGTGTTGAAGACAGAGTTCTCTTTACCACAGCGGGTCGTTTGATTTTAAAATCAATTCTGCCTTCGTTTGTGCCTGAAGAGCTTTGGAACAGAGTATTAAAGAAGAAAAATATCGGATTTTTGGTGGATCATATCTTTAAAGAAGGTGGCATTGGTATTACAGCAGGATTTTTGGATAATCTTAAAAGCCTTGGTTTTAAATATGCAACAGAATCTGGAATTTCAGTTTCCATTGATGATATCCGTGTTCCTGAAACGAAAGTCAAAAAGATTAAAGAAGCAAAGAAGAAAGTACGTGAAATTCAAAAACAGTTCAGTTCTGGTTTATTGACTGAACAAGAGCGATATAATAAAATTATTGATATTTGGACTGATACAAACAATGACGTGGCTTCTGAGATGATGAAGCTTACAGAGAGTCATAAAGGTGGATTTAACTCCATTTATATGATGGCAGACTCTGGAGCGCGTGGTTCTGCTGCGCAGATTCGTCAGCTAGCAGGTATGAGGGGTTTGATGGCAAAACCTGATGGTAGTATTATTGAAACACCGATTATTTCAAACTTCCGTGAAGGTCTAAACGTGCTTGAATACTTTATTTCAACACACGGTGCGCGTAAAGGTTTGGCGGATACCGCACTTAAAACAGCGAATGCGGGTTATTTGACACGAAAGCTTATTGACGTTGCACAAAATGTAAAAGTCACCATGGATGATTGTGGAACGCATGAGGGTGTTGAGATTACAGAGATTAGTGAAAGCGGTGAGCTTATCGAGTCCTTGTATGAGCGAGCAACAGGTCGTGTGTTAGCTGAAGATGTGATTGATACCATTACCAACGAAGTTCTTTTCACGGAAGGCACATTGATTGATGAGAAGAGTGCGCAAGCATTAAAAGAAGCGAGCATTAAGTCGGTTGTTATTCGTACACCGATTACATGTAAAGCTAAAAAAGGTGTCTGTGCGAAGTGTTATGGTACAAACTTAGCAGAGGGTACTTTGGTGCGCCCTGGTGAAGCGGTAGGCATTATTTCAGCGCAATCTATTGGTGAACCTGGAACGCAGCTAACACTTAGAACCTTCCACATCGGTGGTACGGCATCAACAGAGTCACAAGACCGTCAAGTTATTGCACAAAAAGAGGGTTTTATCCGTTACTATAATGTAAAAACATATGTAACAAAAGAGGGTAAAAATATCGTTGCTAATCGTAGAAATGCAGCTGTTCTTCTTGTTGAGCCAAAGATAAAAGCACCGTTTGGTGGTACCATTGAAATCGATACAGCGCACGAAGAAACGGTCATTACGATTGTAAATGAGAGTGAGTCCATCAAATACACGCTTCGTAAAAGTGACTTTGCAAAAGCCAACGAGCTTGCGGGTGTTAGTGGTAAAATTGAGGGTAAATTCTACATTCCTTACAGCAGTGGGGATGTGATTGATGCGCATGAGAGTATCGTAGAAGTGATTAAAGAGGGATGGAATGTTCCTAGTCGTATCCCGTATGCGAGTGAATTGAAAGTTAAAAATGGTGAACCTATTATCCAAAAAATTCATGCAGACGCTAAGGGTGTAGTGAAATACTATAAGCTAAGAGGTGATTACCTCCACCGTATCCATGAAGTGAAAAAAGGTGATCCTGTTAAGGAAAAAGGTATTTTTGCAGTAATTGCGGATGAGGATGATAGAGAAGCTATTCGTCATTATATCCCACGTGAATCGATTATTGATGTGAATGATAATAGTATGGTGGAGTCAAAAACTTTGATTGCCTATCCATCCACGAGTGAGCAGATTACCATTGCTGAGTGGGATCCGTATTCAACACCAATTATTGCTGAAGATGCAGGTACGGTGACGTTTGAAGATATTGAACCTGGTATTAGTGCGACAGAGCAATTTGATGAGATGACAGGTCAGAGCCGTTTGGTCATTAATGAGTATTTGCCAAGTGGCATGAAGCCAACCATTGTGATTGTCAATAAATTGGGCGAAATTGTGAAATACCAATTAGAGCCAAAAACAGCGATTTTCGTTCAAAATGGTGCCGTGGTTGGATTGGCAGATTTAATCGGTCGTACCCCAAAAGCGATTGCAAAATCGAAAGATATTACTGGGGGTCTTCCTCGAATCAGTGAACTTTTTGAAGCACGTCGTCCAAAGAATGCAACGGTGATTGCAGAAATCGATGGAACCATTCGTTTTGGCAAGCCATTACGTTCAAAAGAACGTATTATCATCGAAGCGTATGATGGTACGAGTGTTGAGTATTTGGTGGATAAAAATACTCAAATCCACGTTCAACCGGGTGAATTTGTGCATGCGGGTGAGCGCTTGACCGATGGTGTGATTTCAAGCCATGATATTTTACGTATTATGGGTGAGAAGGCATTGCATTATTATCTCATCAGTGAGATTCAACAAGTATACCGTGGACAGGGTGTTGCGATTAACGATAAGCATATTGAGGTGATTGTTTCTCAAATGTTGCGTCAAGTGCGTATCGTTGATAGTGGGGATACTAAATTTATCATGGGTGATTTAATCAGCCGTAGACGCTTCCGTGAAGAGAATGAAGCGGTGATGAAGATGGGTGGAGAACCAGCCCTTGCTGAGCCAACACTTCTTGGTGTAACGCGTGCGGCGATTGGTAGTGATAGTGTTATCTCAGCCGCATCCTTCCAAGAGACCACAAAAGTCTTAACAGAAGCGAGTATCGCAGGGAAGATGGATATGCTAGAGGATTTAAAAGAAAATGTTATCTTGGGTCGTATGATTCCTGTTGGAACAGGGCTTTATCAAAACAAAACATTTAATATAGAGCTCAATCCAAGTCGAGGTTAAGTTAAGGTCTCCTTAACTTAACCTTTTTTTAAGCTATTTTTAAATAAAATTAGCACCTATTTTTTAAAAAATAAAGGAAATAATGTGCCAACCATTAACCAACTCGTCAGAAATGAGAGAAAAAAGGTGATTAAAAAATCAAAATCACCTGCACTTGATAAGTGCCCTCAAAGAAGAGGCGTTTGTACAAGAGTGTATACAACCACTCCTAAGAAACCAAACTCTGCTTTGAGAAAAGTTGCCAAAGTCAAATTGACCAGCGGTTTTGAAGTCATTAGCTACATCGGTGGCGAGGGACATAACCTTCAAGAACACTCCATTGTTTTGGTACGTGGCGGAAGGGTAAAAGACTTACCAGGTGTTAAGTATCACATTGTACGTGGTGCACTTGATACATCAGGTGTTGCAAAAAGAACGGTGTCTAGAAGTAAGTACGGTACAAAAAGACCAAAAGCTAAATAAATTTAAATCACAGGTGACCAAGGTCATTTGAGTAAAATTTTAAAAATTTGAAGGAAATACAATGAGAAGAAGAAAAGCTCCTGTTAGAGAAGTGCTCCCTGATCCTATCTACAACAACAAAGTTATTACAAAATTTATCAATGCATTGATGTATGATGGTAAAAAAAGTGTTGCAACCAATGTGTTTTATGGCGCATTAGAGTTGGCTGAAAAAAGAAGTGGCAGTTTAAAAGGCATCGAAATTTTTAACAATGCAATGGACAACGTTAAGCCTGTTATGGAAGTAAAAAGCAGACGCGTGGGTGGTGCAACGTACCAAGTGCCTATAGAGGTAAGACCTGCACGACAACAAGCTCTAGCATTACGTTGGTTGGTTTCCTATGCACGTAAACGAAGTGAGAGAACGATGATCGAAAAACTTGCCAATGAGCTTTTGGATGCTGCCAATAGTCGTGGCTCAACCTTTAAGAAAAAAGAAGACACTTACAAAATGGCAGAAGCAAACAAAGCATTTGCTCACTACCGCTGGTAGAATGGTGATGGAAATGTTTACATGTAAACATTTCCTCTCATTTCACACACACTCCTAACCTTATAAGGAAACTATGATGGCAAGAAATACCCCAATTGAAATGGTAAGAAACATCGGTATTGCTGCGCACATTGATGCGGGTAAAACCACGACAACTGAAAGAATTCTTTTTTACACTGGCATGTCTCACAAAATTGGTGAGGTGCATGATGGTGCTGCGACGATGGACTGGATGGAGCAAGAGAAAGAAAGAGGTATCACGATTACTTCTGCTGCGACAACATGTACATGGAAAGATCACCAAATTAACATTATCGACACCCCAGGCCACGTTGACTTCACCATTGAAGTTGAGCGTTCTATGCGTGTTTTAGATGGTGCTGTTGCTGTATTTTGTGCCGTTGGTGGCGTTCAGCCCCAATCTGAAACCGTTTGGAGACAAGCCAATCGTTATCAAGTCCCAAGAATGGTTTTTGTTAACAAAATGGACCGTGTTGGTGCAGACTTCTATAACGTTGAAGCGCAAATTAAAAGTCGTTTAAAAGCAAACCCAGTGCCGATTCAAATTCCAATTGGTGCAGAAGAAAATTTCAAAGGTGTTGTGGATCTCGTAGAGATGAAAGCACTTGTTTGGGATGATGACGCAGCGATGGGTTCAAACTATCAAGTCGTTGAAATTCCAGCAGACTTGGCAGAAAAAGCTGCAGAATACCGTGAGAGAATGGTTGAAGCCGTTTCTGAGACCAGTGATGAGCTGATGGAAAAATACCTTGGTGGTGAAGAACTTACCAAAGCTGAGATTAAAGCGGGTATTAAAGCAGGATGTCTTGCAATGACATTTATTCCTATGATTTGTGGAACAGCATTTAAAAATAAGGGTGTTCAACCCATGCTAGATGCTGTTATTGATTATATGCCAGCTCCTACGGAAGTTCACGCGATTAAAGGCGAGTACGACGATGGACGCGAGTGTATTGTTGATTCAACCGATCAAGGTGAGTTTGCAGCATTAGCATTTAAAATTATGACAGACCCCTTTGTTGGTCAATTGACATTCGTACGTGTTTACCGTGGTTCATTGGAAAGTGGAAGTTATGCTTACAATACAACCAAAGATAAAAAAGAGAGAATTGGTCGTTTGCTAAAAATGCATGCGAACAAAAGAGAAGAGATTAAAGTGCTTCACTCTGGTGAAATCGGCGCAGTTGTAGGTCTTAAAGACACTCTAACGGGTGATACGCTTGCCAGTGAAAAAGATCCTGTAATCTTAGAGAGAATGGTATTCCCAGATCCTGTTATTTCTGTTGCAGTTGAGCCTAAAACCAAAGCGGATCAAGAAAAAATGGGTATTGCTTTACAAAAATTGGCACAAGAAGATCCAAGTTTTAGAGTTGAAACCGATGAAGAGAGTGGTCAAACTATCATTTCAGGTATGGGTGAGCTTCACTTAGAGATTCTTGTTGATCGTATGCTTAGAGAGTTTAAAGTAAGCGCAGAAGTGGGTCAACCACAAGTTGCTTACCGTGAGACAATCCGTGCTAGCGTTAACCAAGAGTACAAATACGCAAAACAATCAGGTGGTCGAGGACAATACGGTCACGTTTACCTCAAAATTGAGCCTCAAGATGCGGGTAAGGGTTATGAATTTGTTAACGATATCAAAGGTGGATCTATTCCAAAAGAGTTTATTCCTGCGGTTGATAAAGGTATCAAAGAGTCACTTCAAGCGGGTGTTCTTGCGGGTTATAAAGTGGAAGACGTTAAAGTTACCCTTTATGATGGAAGTTACCATGATGTTGACTCCTCTGAGATGGCGTTTAAATTGGCTGCTTCTATGGGCTTTAAAGAGGGTTGTAGAAAAGCAAAACCAGTTATTCTTGAGCCAATCATGAAAGTGGAAGTAGAAACTCCAGAAGACTTTATGGGTGATGTTATTGGCGATCTTAACCGTCGTCGCGGACAAATCAACTCTATGGATGATAGAAGTGGTAACAAAATTGTTAACGCATTCTGCCCATTGGCTGAGATGTTCGGTTACTCTACAGACCTACGTTCTCAAACACAAGGTCGTGCGTCTTACTCTATGGAATTTGATCACTACGATGAAGTTCCAAGAAACGTTGCAGAAGAGATTATCAAAAAACGTAACGGCTAATACGCCACAACTGTGAAGCCGAGTGTGTTTTTACACATTCGGCTTTTTTTTTACTCTATTTTTCCACTGTCCCCATAGCTCAGCAGGATAGAGCATCAAATTCCTAATTTGAAGGCCGTGCGTTCGAATCGCGCTGGGGACACCACTGTGGTTATCTTCCCATCAACTCTTTTTTCAAACTCTCTTGAGCAGGTTTTTCTCCAAGCCAAATACCAAAGAGTGCTTTTTTAAATTCTAAGCCTTCAAGCGTTGTTTTATAGATGCCATTTTTGGAAATGCGTATACCCTTGGAAGGGAGATAGAAAAATTCATAGCGGTCATTGATGGCAATAGGCTCTTTAAACGTTTGAATAAAAGTATCAATGTGCGCTTGCAATGGCGTTGTGTTGCCTTTGGTTGCATTGATAAACCCTTCTTTTGTTGCTTCTTCCATTTTTTCACTCGTGATCAGCGAAGAGAGGATGTGTAAGTTCAACACCATAGGCTCATCGGCACTTACAAACGTAGGCGTATCGCTGTAGGCTTTTGTGGCATAAAGAGACGCAAGGTATAAATCCATAAAGAATTTGTCTCTAATGCCTGCTCCTTGGAGCTTAAAGGCTACCGAATCTAGGGTGAGTAACTCAGGGACGGTTATGCCTGAGATTTCTTTAGCATTACATGTAAGGCTAAAGACGAAGCCAAGAAGGCACAGTGCAAACAATCGAATGGTATGTTTCATGAGAAATGCTCCTTAAAAGAGGTGTTGACAATGCGATAGGTGTACCATAACAGTACCAAAGCCGAGCTGTAAACAATAAATCCAAGTCCTACCCACATCCATATAAAGTCTAAATGCCACACCGATACGATGAAAAAATAGACGATGCAAGGAGCGAGGAGCTGGCGAAACGCACCCACATAAAAAATCATTATGGGGCGTTTCATACCTTGAAGGGTTGCGACGCAGACAAAATGAGTGACATAGCCGAAAAAAAGCAACATCATCACAGTAATATAATCACTCCCATATGCAATTACGTCTACGTCCTTATCAAAACGAGAAATGAGCCATGTGTGCGTTAGAAAAAGAATGCAAAGTCCAATAAACGCCACACCATAGCCATAAATGAGTGAGGTAAGAATGGTTTGGCGCACACGATCCACTCTTTTTGCCCCCATATTGTTAGAAACAAGACTGAGCGTTGCACTGCTGATGCCAAGGCAGGGAAGTAAAAAAAGTTGCTCAACACGGTAGCCAATCCCATAGCCTGCAACGGCTTTAAAGCCATAGTGTGAGACAAAATAAAGAGCGATGAGTGAGCCAAAAGATATCATCAGCATATTCAGTGCGGAGGGAAGGCTTTGCTGTGTAATAATGTGTGAGTTTGTGCGATCAGGCATAAAAAAGGAGAGTTGCATTAGCCCTGTTTTAAAAACTTTACATGTAAGATAGACCGAAGTGATTATTTGGATAAGAACGGTAGCAAAAGCAATACCTCCAATACCCATAGAGGGGATGCCATACGCTCCGTAGATAAAGAGTGGATTGAGAACGATGTTCGCAAAAAAGCCAAAAATAAGGCTATTGCGATAGCTTTTAGTATCACCCGTTGCCACCAAGATGGCATTGAGTCCAAACGTGGCAAAAAAGAAGGGGGCTCCTAAGAGAATGATTTGGATATATCGAAGTGCAAGGGGGCGGTAGGTCTCTTCAACACTGAGCATTAAGAGCATCGAAGGGGCTGTTAAAATGCCTAAAATCCCCATAATGCAACCCAAAAGGAGTAAAATACCCAAGCCCTTTGAAGCAAAAAGACGCGCTTTTTCACTCTCTTTTTCTCCGAGCGCATTTCCCACCAGGGTGGTAATGCCACTACTCCCTCCATACCCAATGCCTACAATCACAAAAAAGAGAAAGGCACTCGAAGAGAGTGCCGAGAGTGCTTCGGTGGAGATAAGGCCTGCATAGTAAGTATCGACGATGTTATAGAGGGTATTAAAAAGAAGCCCTAAGCTTGAAGGAATGGCTAGACGTTTTAAAAGAGAGGTGATGGGTTGGGAGAGTAAATCAGCACTGGTCATACTTAACTCTCCTTCCTTTTACGCTTAAACTTCGTTATTCTTCTCGTTAACAATCGCATCTAGCAATGTAAACAAGGATTTGCTCTCTTTTTCAGTGGATTTAAAAAGCTTAATGATGGCATCACGTTCGTCTAAAAGATTCGATGTTGAAGAGCGAATAAAAGAAGCAATTTCCAAAATATTTTGATGCAAGTTGGTATGTGGAGTTAGAAGGAGTGAATAACTTTTGGTACTTCCAAAACTTTTCTTACCTTCATTATGATACCACTGACCCAAAGAGCAGCTTTCATGTGTGTTAAAGTGTACATTGGCATCATTGACGTAAACAGCATTGTAGGCTTCTGATTTAAAGATGGCATGGTTCATCTTAGCCAAGGTGATAAAAATCGTACGCTCCATTGCGTTAATATTTTTGGAGGTGGTGTTGGAATGATTGATGAGGCTATCAAAGGTTTGGCTTAAACTATCGAGCGTTTTGCTTGAGTCATCGGCATTTTGTTTCATGCGTCCCGCTGTGGTTTCGATTTCATTGGTCTCTTGTTGTAATGTTTTGATAGAAATAGAAATCTCAGCGGTTGCTTTTTGTGTGGTTTCGGCAAGCTTTCGTACTTCATCGGCCACAACAGCAAATCCTCTGCCATGTTCTCCTGCGCGTGCCGCCTCGATGGCAGCATTGAGGGCGAGAAGATTAGTTTTATCGGCAATATCATTGATCATATCGACCACCGTACTGATGTCGCGTGTGCGTTGTACTAAGACACCTATACTTTGTTCGTTTTGATTGACAAATTCGACCAAAGCAGTTATTTTATCAATGGTTTCACGAAGACTAACGTGAGAGTTTCTGGTTTCTTGTGCATACGCATCTCCCTCTTTGGCTACTTTTTGGAGGCTTCCCACAATGATTGAGAGATTTTCTTGCACGGTGGTAAAGTCATTGGAACTGCTTGCAATTTGAGCCAGTTCCGCGTTAAGGGTATTGCGCGCGATAAATTCATGTGATTGTTGCATGGCATGGACCGCTTGATTGATCATATGGGTTTGATTTTTAAACTCACCATGCATCCCTTTTTGCAAAATCTTTCGCGAAAAGTCCTCTTTGGAAGCCGCTAAAATGGAAGCATTAATTTCTTTGGTGATGAGTTCAAAATTATCCAAAAGGGAGTTCATATTGGAGCAGAGCATCTTAAGTTCGCCTCCATCATCAATGCCAACAATACGCCCATGCATGTGACCTTTGGAACTCTCATTGACGATGTCTGAGAGTCGGTGAAGGGTGTTTTGAACTTTTCGAATGTTCACAAACATAAACCATCCTAAGGCAAAATTGCTCAGATTGATAATTTGTATCCAATGAAACCCATTGTACGAAACTTCTGCCACAAAAGCGAAGGCAAAGGCTATCAAAGAGATGATATTGGCATATTGTACCCGCGTGAGGGAGGATTTTTTATTCGTAAGAGAGGATGAAAGCATCGTAGCTGACCTTAAGTTGAGATAACGCTGTTTCTAAAACAGCCATTGAAGCTTGCATACCACCACTTTTTTCGGCGGAGAGCATTTTTTGATACAAAGGCTCGATAATCGCAATGCCTTTAGGATTTGGAGAGCGTCTAACGGAGTGGTAGCCGATAATTTCTTTTTTGCGACTGTCAATAATGGGTGTTATATACGCGTGTACCCAGTAAAATTTTCCTGATTTGGCACGGTTCTTAACATAAGCAAATACTTCATTGCCCGCTTGGATACGGTCCCATAAAAGCTTGAAAACGGCGCGAGGCATATCGGGATGTCGTAAAATATTATGTGGAGCTCCAATGAGTTCGCCCTCACTGTAGCCAGAAATGTCTATAAAAAGGTCATTTCCATAGGTTATCTTTCCTTTGGTATCTGTTTTGGAGACAATAAATAAGTTTTCATCAAAACAGAGTTCATTCCCTTTATCAATAATGTCCACAGAAAGGCTCCTTGCATTAAATTAAAAGTGAGAGTATAGCTAAAAAAAGTTAAGGTCTTGATTGATAAAAGGGGTAGCCATCTTGAGTAGATTACCTATTGTAACACTTTGAGCAAAAAAGACTATTTGTCAGTTTGAAAGTAAAACGTAGCACCAATGCTTTCATGGGGATGGTTGATAATAAGGTTGGTTTGCCAGATCATATTGCCCACAACGCAGGTGGGAAGCATCCCTTCTCCTTCATAAACGCCCTTTTCTTTTTCCAGCAATTTAAAGGTATGAAATCCCATATTCATATTGGTTGCAAACAGTTTAAGCTCGATAAAGGGGAGGGTAAGAGAGGGTGCGATAATTTTAAAATGAAGAGGTTTCATCAGCGGAATAGGCTTAGGAGAGACCTCAAACGTTATTAAAGAGTCATCTTTTAAACGTACTTCACATGCCTTTACATGTAAGTTACACGAGGTGGGTGCCACTGTAAAATGGGTATCTCCGACCCACAGACGATAGACATCGTGAGAGTCTATAAAAAAGTAACCAGCGACGCCTAAGAGTAGAATGATTTCAAGGAGTAACAGTTTCCAAAAGCGTTTTCCTCTCATTACCTTTTTTTCCTTTGGTGACATAATTTCTACAGTTTAACATGGTATGATTGAAAGTGTGGTAAAAATGACAGCACTTTTAAAGTTAATGAGAGATAAAATGAAACTCTACCTCAAAAAAGGTTATACAATTTAATGGCACATATTACGGTCGATGGTACACTTCTTGAAGTCACAGAGGGCGCGTTGCTCATTGAAGAGCTTTTGCATAATAAGATTAATATTCCCCATTTTTGTTATCATCCTAGTCTTGGAAAAGATGGAAATTGTCGTATGTGTATGGTAGAGATAGAAGGGCAAAAGCGTCCTCAAATCGCCTGCGATACGCCGATTAAAAATGGTATGATTGTCCGAACGAAAGGGGCTAAAATCGATCAGGTCAAGAGGGCGATGTTAGAGCTTGAGCTTATCAACCATCCTATTGATTGTCCTATTTGTGATCAAGCAGGGGAGTGTCAACTCCAAAACTATTATATGGATGTGGGGCTGTATGAGAGCCGTCTTAGTACCCCTAAAACGCATGGTCAAAAACGAGTGGATTTGGGTGCGAATGTGGTGCTGGATCAAGAACGTTGTGTGTTGTGTACACGGTGTGTACGTTTTACACAAAACATCGCTAAAACCAATGAATTAGGTGTACTAAAGCGTGCCGACCACTCGGTTATTACCACCTTTCCTGGAACACAGCTTTCCAGTCCTTATGCGATGAATGTGGTTGATTTATGCCCTGTGGGTGCTTTAACAAACAAAGATTTTCGTTTTCACAAACGTGTTTGGTTTCTACAATCCCAAGAAGCGATTTGCAATGGGTGTGCCAGAGGGTGTTCTCTTTTTGTTGACCATCACAAAGAGAAGTATAAAGAAGAGGTTATTTACCGCTATCGCCCCCGTTTGAATGTAGATGTCAATGGATATTTTATCTGTGATGCAGGAAGACTGAGTTATAAAAATGAAAATGCATGCCAAGGGGTACATCCCTTAATTCGAGGAAAAATCAGTGAATCCGAGTATGCTGAGGGGAAACTGCTTAAACTGCTCAAACGTCATCAAGGGAAGACACTCTGGCTCATCTCCTCAACGTTGAGTGTAGAAGAGATGGTGCGCGTTCAGCAGGTGGCTAGAACTTATGGTTCTTTTGTGAGTGCGTATGGCGCATTGTATGAAGATGTCTCTTTTGGGGATACCTTTTTAAAATGTTCGGATCGTTCATCCAATGGACGTTCCCTTAAACTCTTACATATCGATGCCTCTGAGGGTTATTTTGAAACAGCGTTAGATGAGGCCACTTTAGTGATCACTGTGGGTCGAAATGATGTAGACACGCTTGATGCCAAAGGGTACAGTAACAGTGTTGTCATTGTGTCACAACAGCCATTAGAGGCGTGTGAGGGAGTGGAGTTGTTTTTGCCTATGAGCTCACATATGGCACGTGATGGAAGTTTTATTAACATTGATGGGCGTATTCAGTACAGTGCGTGTGCCATTCCTCTTTCTCCTGATGTAAAACCTCTTTTATCTATTTTAGCGAATGTGTTAAACGATGGAGTGTTTACATGTAAAGAAGTGTGGGAACATCATTTGAGTGATCGTGCACCATTTTTGGACGTTTCATTTGAGAATCTCCCCATAAAGATAGACCTATGAATGCTATTCTTGTGAGTGTGGTCGTAGTCAATTGTGTATTGGCATTACTTTTTTCACTCGGTGCTGCACCTATTTTGGTGTGGATTGAGCGTCGTGTGGCGGGGTTGATTCAAGATCGTTTAGGTCCCAATCGTTGCCACATTAAGGGATTTCGTTTAGGAGGTCTCATACAATCTTTTGCCGATATGCTCAAATTGGTCTTTAAAGAGGACTTTCAAGCCAAATCCATTAAACAGAGTTTTTTCTTCTCTCTCGCTCCCGTTATTGTTTTTGCATCGGCATTTTTAACCTTTATGGTGATGCCTTTTGCGGATCATCTTGTGATTGGCGAACAAACGTTTCGGATGCAAGGTTTGCCCATTGATTTAGGTATTTTATGGTTTTTGGCATTTGCGGGCTTGAGTGTCTATGGTATCATGATTGGAGGGTGGGCAAGCAATAATAAGTACTCCCTTTTAGGCTCCATGCGTTCAGCTGCCCAAGTTATTAGTTATGAAGCGGCCATGGGACTCTCCTTGGTCTCTATTTTGATTACCTATGGATCGATTGATTTGGTCTCTATTGTCAATTTTCAAGGCAATACGGTGTTTGGGATTTTGCCTTCGTGGGGAATCGTGTTACAACCTCTTGCTGGACTTATTTTTATTGTCACTGCGTTTGCCGAAGCCAATCGAACTCCTTTTGATATCGCCGAGGGTGAGAGTGAAATTGTTGGTGGATTTCACACCGAATACAGTGCCATGCGTTTTGGACTCTTTTTTGTGGGAGAATACGTGGCGATGAGCGCATCGAGTGCCTTGATTGTGACGCTTTTTTTGGGAGGCTACCATCTGCCTTATTTTAATACACAGATTTTGCACCAACATATGAATCTTTTTTTGATGGCAGTGATGGTTTTTGTGCCACTCATGAGTCTCTTTTTTGCACGTTGGATACGACGCAATAATCGATTTAGTGCACAAGTAGACATCCGAAACCGTGAAAGTAAGGTATTGCTCAAAGTCCTTGCAGGGGTCAATGTCCTTATCGTTGTGGGTTTAGCACTCTTTTTGATCATGGGTCTTGGTGAAACGGGTGTGCATATTGCAACAGCGGTTATTCAGGTGGCGACCTTTGCTGTTAAATTGTTATTGATGAATTTTGTTTTTGTCTGGGTACGTTGGACGCTGCCACGTTTTCGTTACGATCAATTACAAGATTTAGGATGGAAAGTGCTCATGCCTTTGGCTATTATGAATATTTTTATCACCGCAACGGTTGTTGTGGTCTTTGGGGTGTAATATGGGCATTAAAATCGTGAAACGCGAGGGAGGAAGTCTTAAAGATAGGTTATACATTCCTGCTATTTTTGGAGGCATGAAAACGACATTGCGTCATTTCATCACCAATATCTCCGATACCTCAAAAGTGAAAACATTTTCCTATCCAGAGGTACAACCCAGTGACATCACATCGCGTTATCGTGGGATTCACCGTTTAACCAAGCGAGAAGATGGCTCCATTCGTTGTGTGGCGTGTTTTATGTGTGCTACGGCCTGCCCTGCGGAGTGTATTTTTATTGAAGCCAAAGAGCGTGAGGATGGGGTGGATGAAAAGATGCCTGAAATTTTCACGATTGATGTTTTAGAATGTGTCTTTTGTGGCGGATGCGTGGAAGCATGCCCTTGTGATGCCATTCGTATGGATACGGGTATTTTTAGCTTTGTTGCTTTAAAACGTGAAGATTTTGTATTGACAAAAGAGCGACTTTTGAGCCATGAAGCTAAAAAGGAGACGCTATGATGGATATTATTTTTATGGTTCTAAGCCTCTTTGCGATTGGCGGTGCGCTTGGGATGGTTCTCTTTCATCAACCTGTTCATAGTGCTTTGAGTCTTATTGTCACCATTATTGCGCTTGCAGGTATCTTTGCTCTTTTAAGTGCCTCTTTTTTGTTTATGGTGCAAATCATTGTGTATGCAGGGGCGATTATCACTTTATTGATTTTCATCATTATGTTTCTCAATGTCAAAGAGTCCAATCTACCCAAAGAGCCGTATAAAAACATCACTCTCTTTTTTGGAGCCATTGCCCTTTTGCCAGTTAATTTTTTAATCTTGCGTGCCTTTTTGAAGTTACCCATGGCACATGCCTCTTTAGCGAGTGACTTTGGAACCATAAAGGCTTTGGGAATGGAGCTTTTTGAAACGTGGCTTTTACCCTTTGAGCTTATCTCGATTCTCTTGCTTGTTGCACTGATTGGTGGGGTTGTTTTTGGTAGAAAGGAGGAAGAAGCGTGATAGCACATTCACTTTTCCCCTACATTGTTTTAGCTATGATACTCTTCTCTATTGGTCTCTTAGGAGTCATTAGTCGTAAAAATATCTTTGTGATTTACATGTCCATTGAATTGATGCTTAACGCCATTAACCTTCTTTTTGTCACTCTAGCACACTACCATCAATCCATGGCATCTCAAGTGATGGCAATGTTTGTCATCGCCATCGCAGCAGCCGAAGCGGCTATTTTTTTATCGTTGATTGTGGTGTTGTATAAGCGCAAAAAATCACTGGATTCGGATAGCTATAAAGCCCTCTCCCAAAAGGAGTCTTTATGAATTTTTTGATTAGCTTTATTGTGCTTATTCCTTTGGCAAGTGCCTTTTTTATGGGTCTGCTTTACATGTACTCCATCACACGCTCTCCCATTCCAAAGGGTTGGTTTACCCTTCCTGCGCTGAGTGCTCCTTTGATGAGTTTTGGGATAAGTGTCTACTTTTTTGTGCGTCTCATGGAAGATGCCACGCCTATCACGTATCGTCCTTATATGTGGTTAAGCGTGGATACCTACGATGTTTATATGGGCTTTTTAGCTGATAAACTCTCTATCTTTATGGCACTTTTTATTACCTTTGTGGGTGGTTTAATTCACGTGTATGCGAGTGCGTATATGAAAGACGATGCGGGGTATGGTAAATTTTTTGCCTACTTCAACCTCTTTTTAAGTTCGATGCTTCTTTTGGTTCTTGCCGATGGACCGCTTATTATGTTTATTGGCTGGGAGGGGGTAGGGCTTTGTTCGTACCTTTTGATTAGTTTTTATTTTGAAGAGCCTTTAAATGTGGTGGCTGGCAATAAAGCCTTTATCGTAAACCGTGTTGGAGATATGGGCTTTTTAATTGGATTGGCGTTGCTCTATTTTTATTGCGGTGATTATGGATTTGATTATGCCTCTATTGAAGCGAAGATGGCGAGTATTCCTTCTTGGGTTATCCCTATGGCTGGGGTGATGCTCTTTATCGGTGCCATGGGAAAATCAGCACAAATTCCTCTGTACGTGTGGCTCCCCGATGCCATGGCAGGGCCCACTCCCGTTTCAGCCCTCATTCATGCTGCAACGATGGTCACAGCAGGTGTGTATATGGTCACACGGTTTTCATTCTTGTATGAAACGATTCCTGATGTAGGACTTTTTATTGCCTATATTGGTGCGTTTAGTGCTCTATTTGCTGCTTTGATTGCCACCAAACAGACCGATATTAAAAAAATTCTTGCGTATTCTACGATGTCACAACTGGGTTATATGTTTATGGCTGTAGGGGTGGGTGCGTACAGTAGCGCATTGTTTCATGTCTTTACCCATGCTTTTTTTAAAGCACTTTTATTTATGGGAGCGGGTGCGCTTATTGTGATGTTGCACCACGAACAAAATATTTTTAAAATGGGTCAAATGAGACGATTTTCTCCTGTGGTGTATGTTACGATGTTGATTGCAACCTTAGCCATTGCAGGCATTCCTCCATTTTCTGGATTTTTTAGTAAAGATGAGATTTTGCTAGAAGTGTTTGCCAGTGGGCATTATGCCTTATGGTTATTGGGTGTTGCAACCGCAATGCTCAGTTCTTATTACATGTTTCGCCTCTTCTTTGTGGTATTTTTTGGTAAGAACGCTCATCATGAAGATGGAGTACACGATGTCTCTTTAGTGATGAAACTTCCCTTAATACTCTTGGCGGTGGGTGCGTTGATGAGTGGATTTTTAGGCTTACCTGAGCTGTTGGGTGGAAGCCATTGGATGGGTTCGTGGCTTGGAGAGTGGGGCAGACGAGGCTTACATGTAAGCCATCAAACCGAATGGATACTCATAGCTCTCAATATTCTCGTCTCACTTGTAGGGATTGGAATAGCGTATGTCAAATTTGGACAGTATGATTTGCGTAAGATGCCAGCGATGAAAGGGGTGATAGCGCATAAGTTTTATGTGGATGAATTCTATGACAAGCTGTTTGTGCGACCTCTTTCCCATTTGAGTGAATGGTTTGCTATTGGGGTGGATGTTAATAAAGTGGATGCCATTGTTATGGGACTTTCGCGTGGGTTTATTCGTTTGGGTCGTTTGGTGGCTGTGGTGCAAAATGCCAATGTTCGCTTGTATGCGGGAGTGATGATACTAGGTATCAGTGCGATGGCACTTTATTTAATTGCGATTGTGAGGTAGACCATGGAGATCGGAATTCTCTCCACCATTATATTTTTACCCCTTTTGGTAGGACTTCTTTTCTTAGTGCTCCCCTTCAATGCTACATGGACACGCAATGCAGCCTTTGGTGTCTCGATAGTTATTTTCTTTTTAGCCATTTATATTTACATGAATTTTCAACCCACAGGCTACATACAGCTTCGGGAGTACCATCCGTGGATTAAAAGTTATGGCATTTACTATAGCCTTGGGATTGATGGGTTTTCGTTGATTGTTTTGATGCTGATTGCGACACTGATTCCTAGTGCCTATTTGCTGCTTTGGGATAACGGACGACCTAAGAGTTATTGGGTGAGTATGCTGTTTATTCAAGCAGGGATTAGTGGGACGCTTTTTTCACTTGATTTGATTTTGTTTTACTTTTTTTGGGAAGCGATGTTGCTACCTGTTTTTATGATTATCGGTCTTTTTGGAACAGGCAATCGCGTGTTTTCAACGCTAAAAGTCACCATCTACACCATCATGGGCTCTTTGTTGATGTTTGTCAGTATTTTATATTTGGGTGTTGCTTTTTACTATGAATACGGTGTGTGGAGTTTTGAACTCGGTGACTTGGTACAGATAACAACCCTTGGCTATGAGACCAAAGTCATGCTCTTTTTAGGTTTTATGGTGGCATTTGCCATTAAAATTCCGCTCTTTCCGTTTCACTCATGGTTGCTTGAAACCTACTCCAATTCTCCCACGGGAGGCGTATTTTTACTCTCATCCATTATGGCAAAACTAGGGGCATATGCGTTGGTTCGTTTTATGATTCCTCTTTTTCCTGATCTTTTTGTGGAATTTTCTCCCTATTTTGTGAGCTTGGGCATTTTTGGATTGGTCTATTTTGGAATTGCAGCGATTTCACAGCACAATATTAAAAAGATGTTTGCCTACTCTTCTGCGTCGCATTTAGGGTTTATCACCGCGGGTATCTTTTCTCTCAATGCTCACGGCATGATGGGAAGTGCTTTTTTGATAGTTGCCCACGCCATGGCAACAGGAGGACTGTTCTTGCTTCAAGGTGTGATGGAGCGCAATTTGGGGATTCGCTCACTGGATGGTTTGGGGGGAATTGCCAAAAAAGCGCCTGTGTTCACCCTTTTCTTTGGCATTATGGTGCTTTGTACCGTGGGGATTCCAGGAACCAATGGCTTTGTGGCAGAATTGCTCATTGTCTTGGGACTGTTTAAATACAACCCCTTTGCGGGTATTGTCGCAGCTGTGACCGTTTTGGTGGCGGCAAGTTACATGTTCTTACTCTTTCAAAAAGCCATTTTAGTGCGTACTGACAACGATGTCTCCACGATGGTGGATTTGCAGTGGAAAGAGATTTTAGGGCTCTTGCCGCTGACGATTTTAATTATTGGTATGGGGTTTTATCCAGATTATTTTTTATACAAAGTAGAGCCTACCATTCAGCACTATTTGTTGGATATTTTACATGTAGGAGGACGCTAGGATGATAGATTTGAACCATTTTGCCTATCTTTTACCCCTAATAATTGTACTTTTTGGAGCTATTACACTGATGCTTCTCTCTCCACTTGAGCGTTTTTCGATGAGAAGTTTTACTATCATGACCTTGGGATTTTTAGGAAGTGCCTTATTAGCAGATATCTATTATTTTGGAGAACTCTACACCTCCTTCCCGTTTGAAACGATTTTTTCAAAAATGATTATTGCGGACAGTTATTCGGTCTATTTTGATGCGATTTTACTCAGTGGTGCTATGGTGACATCCCTTATTGGGGCACACTATTTTGATGTAAAACGTCGTTTTAAAAAAGAGTTCTTTTCGCTCTTCCTTTTTTCGGTGTTTGGTATGATGCTTTTAGTCCATGCCAATGAGTTAATGACCGCCTTCATTGCCCTTGAAATTGCCTCACTCTCCTTGTATGTGATGGTGGGTTTTCAAAAATACGAGAGTCGAAGGGTGGAAGCGAGCTATCAGTACCTTATTTTGGGCTCCCTCTCTGGCATCTTCTTTTTATTAGGAACGGCCCTTTTGTACGCAGGACTTGGAACAACCATTTTAGGCGATATGGGTAAAAATTTAGATGCACTTATGGGAAAAGATACCTCTTTGGTCATCATAGGTGGCAGCTTTTTATTGGTCACCTTTTTATTTAAAATCTCAGCTTTCCCCTTTCACAATTGGACCATCGATGTGTACGACGGCGCACCACTTCCCGTAACGGCGTTTATGGCTGCGACCTTTAAAGTGGCGATTTTTGGTTTCATCTTACGATTGATGTTGGTGGATTTAGACCCCATTCGCGATATGTGGGATTCTTTGTTTATGGTTATCATTGTTGCAACCTTGCTGTATGGAAGCTTTATGGCAGTCATCCAAAAAAGTTTAAAACGGATGCTAGCCGCTTCCAGTATGGTGCATACAGGCTATCTGCTCATAGGTTTTGTCTCTTTGGGGGCGGCGGGTGAGAGTGCGTCATCGTCTATTATTTTTTATATGGTCGCCTATTTTCTCTCCGCCATGGGTGCCTTTGGGCTGATTTCGTACATTACCTCCGATGATCACATTCGCTTTACCTATGAAGATTTTAGAGGCTTTGCGCATGTTCACCCTTATATGGCAGCGATGCTGAGCATTTTTATGCTCTCTTTAGCAGGCATTCCTGGAACCATTGGCTTTGTGGGTAAATTTTACATCTTCACAGGAGCCATTGAAGCGGGTAATACCTTGCTGGCAGTCATGGGTGTCACCGCCACCTTTATTTCGATTTACTACTACTTTAAGCTCATCGCCTTGATGTATTTTTATCCAACGTCTGAGATGGAAGAGGTACCAACCCTCAAAGGAATAGCCCCTTTAACGATTGGATTGGTGGCTTTTGGTGTCATTTGGGGAGGGATTGGCAATACCTTTGTGGCATATTTCCCAGGGATTGACTTTCTCATCGATACGGCAAGGTTGTCGTATATGTCATTGTTTATTAAATAGGGTTTTTACAAAGACATGATTGCGTTAGGAAAATCGTCGCATCACCACAAGTGCCATCAACCCTCCACAAAATATAGCAAGTACATCATAAATATCGAAGGTACCAGTTATAAAATATTTTTGCAGTAATGGGGGAAGAAGTTTAGAAGATAATTGCCCCCATTCGTATAGGAGATTTAAAGTAACCCACAAAAAAAGACTAAAGTTCTTTTTTGTACGATTCAACACAATCCATGTTAGAAGTGTAAAAGAAAATACATGAGAAAAAGAGGGGAACCAATTAACATAAGTCAACCAAGAAGTATTAATGTGCAAATCTCTTATTTTTAACCAATTTGCAACAATGGTTGGAGGTCTCAGTAAAGCGTAAAACAGAAGACCTCCGATAAAAACACTTATGGCAAGTACGATGTCCCATGAAAATGAGTTTTTCAAGGTGTTTAATTTTCTAATCAGCGTAAGGCTTCTTCTGTTTGCAGCAAGATTTTTTCACTGATAACAACATCTTTGGGCAAACCTTTTGATTTTTGAAAGTCAGCAATAGACTGTCTTGTTTTTGGTCCAGTAACACCATCTGCTATTCCATTGTAAAAACCAAGCTTTTTAAGGTTGGTTTGAATTTGGGCAGTAATGTTTTTAGAGGACATTTCTTTCTTAGAAGATATTTCTTGTTTTTCTACGTAGGGCGAGAGAACCATTTTAAAGCCATGCGCATTGGCTAAACGTACATACTCTTCTGCTTTATGTATATCCTTTGGAACACCATTTCCATAATAATAGAGCCATGCTAATTTAATGTATGCTAAAACGTTTTCTTTTTCGGCGGCCAATTTTAGCAATGAAATGGCTTTATCTTTATCTCTACCCTCTGCTATTAAATTGCCAGCATAGGTTACTTGTGCTTCATCATATTCATATTGAACTGCTTTTTCAAGCATCACTTTTGCAAGATGCAAATCCTTAGCAGTTCCTTTACCCTCATAATAAAGACCAAAAAGTCTATAGTAAGCATAACCACTTTCTAATTCAGCGGCACTTTTATACTTTTCAAGAGCTTCGGTATACTTTTTTTCCATTAAAAGTGAATCTCCAGCATCTGAATAAAAATGGGCTCTCATATTTGTTAAAAAACCTTGGAAAATGAAGGAAAATAGAACAAAGAGAATAATTAAAAATTTAGAATGATTTGTTTTCATTTTCCACCTCCTCCACCACCGCCACTATTGTGGACGAGAAAAGGCTTTTCACCATCTTTGGAGACAAAAAAGTTATGGTTTGTATCAATGTTGAGATTGTAAACTGTTAACATATCTTCCACCTTTTGGATGCTTGTAACGGTCGTAAAAGATTTACCATCAAAAATCATATCACTGATTTCAATATCTCTGATTTTTTTCCATCCATTTTGTGTTAAAAATCTCTCATAAGCCGTAGCGCGTATGACATCATTGAGCACATAATAGTGGTTGTTTGGAGAAATATAAATCTCGTTTATTTTTGATGAGGAGAGCGTATCCTTCGCGATGTCATAGGTCATAATATATTCATCTAAAGATACTTCATTAATAGATTTTAGATTTCCATTGGCCATAAGAACTTTAGTATCCTTTGGAAAACAACTGTGTTTGGATTCGTCTTGCAACTTATCAATTTCCCAATCTATTTTCTTAAGCTCACTTGCATTTTGAGAAATTTTTATTTCCAAAGGAATAAGTTCAAGATGTGTCTTATGCCATTCATCTGATTCCCCACTTTTTCCTGAAGTGAGAACACTCATAGTTTTTGTTACGACGCCAGGATTTAGTATTCTATGGTTTACTTCAGTCCACTTTTCCTTGAGCCTTTCATTGTCATTTTCGTATGCTTTTTTACTTGCTTTTAAATTAGCTATTTTTTCTTCTTTACTAATAGGAGGTCCAGCGTTGCTAGTTACAGGACCACTACCTAAGGCAGAACCAAGCATGAAAAAAACACCAGCTCCTAAAAGAAAAAGCATAGCAATCCATCTGAAAAATCTATTTAAATACATTCTTAACCCCCTTGTTGAATTTTTGCTTAGATTGAGAATTTTAAATTATTCTTAATAAACAGTGTATCTAATTATAACAATGGAGTGTTCAAGTGTAGACAAATTTAGGGTACACGTGTATCATAAAGTAACATAATTTAAATTTTTGTTCAAAATAAAAATTTTGGGAAAGAATTTTGATACCCTACTTAAGGCAAAAGACTATTTAAGCAGTGCTTCAAATTCTTCTTTAAACTTTTTCAAGTAACTCTGAGCAATAAACGCAACAGAGGGTGCAAAAACACAGATAGTTTTGCCGTTGAGCATGTCGCAGACATCCAAAATGGTTTCCAAATCTTTTTTTGTACCTTTGCCGTCTAAGATTTTCCCTAAAATGGCATCAACCCAGCCGGTACCTTCACGACAGGGGGTGCATTGACCGCAGGATTCGTGGTGGTAAAATTCAAAGAGATTTTTCATCACATGTGGGATACTCACACTCTCATCCATCACGATCATTCCCCCTGTCCCTAAAGAAGAGCCGTGGGCTTTAACAGATTCGTAATCGAGGGTAATATTTTCGATTTCATCGGCGCGTAAAATGTGCACCGATGAGCCTCCTGGAATTACGGCTTTGAGTTTTCCTCCGTTTAAAATGCCGCCACACAGCTCATCAATCACTTTTGTCATCGGCGTTCCGTAAGGCAGTTCATAGACCCCTGGTTTTTCCACATGTCCGCTGATGCCAAAAAGCATGGTTCCTGGGCTCTCTGGTGTACCATAGGCACGATACGCTTCAAAGCCTTCTCGAACGATAAAGGGAACACTGGAAATGGTTTCGACATTGTTCACTACCGTTGGGCAACCAAAAAACCACTCAGGCTCTTTGCCTTTGGGTTTGAGGCGTGGATGACCACGTTTGCCTTCCAGAGATTCTAAAAGAGCGGTTTTCTCACCACAAATGTACGCACCTCCACCTCGGTGAAGCGTTACATGTAAAGCATAATCATGCCCTAAAACATGCGTTCCTAAAATTCCAGCCTCATACGCTTCATCAATCGCTTCTTGGACTCTTTTGGCCCAAAAAACGTATTCGCCTCGCATATAGATGTACGCGTGATGCGCACCTATGGCGTAGCTTGAACAGATGATTCCTTCAATCAAAAGATGCGGGTCAAACTCTAAAATTTGCCTATCTTTAAAAGTCCCTGGTTCACTCTCATCGGCATTAACCACCAAATAGGTCGGTTTATCGCTTGGGCTTGGGATGAGGCGCCATTTTTCACCCGTCAATGCTCCACCCCCACCTTTGCCTCTCAATCCGCTTTTTTCAACTTCAGAAATAATCGCATCAGGGCTTTTGGAAAAAAGTGTTTCAAGGGTTTGATAACGTCCGTTTGCACGGGCGACGTCTAAGGTGTGTGAGAGAGGAATGTCAAAATTTTTACTAACGATTTTTACTTGCATGAGAGCTCTTTATCGATGAGTGTATCGAGTGTTTCGATGGTGAGATTTTCCACATAATCATCATTGTAACTCATACATGGAGCTGTGCCACATGAACCCAAACATTCGACCAAGGAAAACGTAAACTTACCATCGTTAGTGGTTTGTCCCGGTTTGATACCCAGACGGTTTTCTATGTGCGCTTGCATCGCCCCAGAGCCTCGAAGCATACACGAGAGCGTTTTGCAGAGTTGAATATGCACTTTCCCCACAGGTTTGAGGTTAAACATCGTGTAAAAAGAGGCGACCGAATAGACGTCCATTGCTGAGCATTCTAATTTTTTGGCTAAAAATTGCATGGCTTCAGGCGAAATCCACCCCTCTTGGTATTGGACCATCCAAAGAGAGGGAAGCATGAGTGAACTTTTTTCAGGGTAGCGTTCCAGTAAGGCTTGAAATTTGGCTGCATTCTCAGGGCTTAAGGCAAAGGCACTCATCGGTCTAACTCCCCAGCGATAATATTTAAACTTCCCAAGGTGAGGACAGCATCGGCTATCATGCCCCCTTCAACCATAAAAGGATACGCCGCCATGGCGTAAAAACAAGGAGGTCTCACTTTAACTTTATACGGCTTTCCTGATCCATCACTGATGATGAAAAATCCCAATTCGCCATTACCCGCTTCAATAGCGCGGTAATACTCTTTGGTGGGTACCTTAACGCCCTCATACACCAATTTAAATTGGTTCATTAAGCCTTCAATATTGGAGTAAACGTTTTGTTTGGAAGGAAACGAGATGGAGGCATCTTTCACACACACCTCACCTTCGGGAAGGCGAGACATGGCTTGGTGAATGATGCGAATGCTTTGGCGGATCTCTTCAAAACGCACCATCATCCTATCATACACATCGCCCACACTGCCCAGCGCCATATCAAAGTCAAAGGTTTCATAGTGGTAGTAAGGCTCATTCACCCGCACATCATAAGGCACACCACACGCCCGTAAATTGGGCCCGCTAAAGCCTCGGTTGATGGCCTCTTCTTTGCTGATGATACCCACATTTTGCGTTCTATCATGGAAAATTCGGTTATGTTCAATGAGTCTTAGCGTATCACCCATACCCTCTTCCACAGCTTTAATACACTCCTTTAAATCCTCCGCAAACCCATCGTATAAATCATGGCTCATACCACCAATGCGCATATACGAATTGGTTAGGCGTGCGCCTGTAAGTTTTGAAAGCAGGTCATACACCACTTCGCGTGGATTGTAAAGGTACCAATAATTGGTCAAGCCTCCCATATCCACTAAAATGGCGGCCAAGCAGACCAAATGGTCAATGACGCGTGAGAGTTCACCGATAATCACACGAATAAATTTAGCACGCTCAGGCAAATCAACGCCTAAAATACCCTCAACCGCATGAGCAAAACCGATATTGTTTAAAATGGCGGAGCAGTAGTTGAGTCTATCGGTGTAAGGGATGATTTGGTTATACGTATGGTTTTCGCACGATTTTTCAAAGCCGCGGTGCAAATAGCCAATTTCACTCACCGCACAGACAATACTTTCCCCATCTAAAGCAACAAAATTACGAATGGTTCCGTGGCTGGCAGGGTGTGCAGGTCCTAGGTTTAAAAACATTAAACCCTCATCTTTATCAAGCCCTTTTTTCTTGAGCCGTGGCGTCATCTCGTCCATCAAATCATCGGTTCGATGGCATATCTGCCCTTGGGTGATGGGATAATCTTTGCGCAGGGGATGACCGATAAACTCTTTGTGGTTGAGCACACGTTTGAGGTTAGGATGATGTTTAAAACTAATGCCATATTGATCCCAGATTTCTCTCTCCGCCCAATTGGCGGCTTTAAACAAAGAGACGATGCTTTGTGTCGCCAAAGAGCTGTCAATGTAGGTTTTTAAAGTAATAAGGTTTTTAAATCCACTGTTCCGCAACAGATAGACAATGGCAAATCGCTGTGGGTGAGACGCTTTACATGTAAGATAATCAATGGCGGTCATATCGACCAAAAAGTGGTAGCCATCGTCATTTTTGAGCACATGTAAGGCATTTTGAATCAACTGTTTATCGACGATATAAGCACCATAAGCATCCAATGTGTATTGGTTGGCAAAAACTTCTTTAAAGTGCTTCATCAAGCAATCCTTTAAAGTTTCGCCCAGTTCGCTCTTTCAAGATACTTTCATTTTCATATTGGAGTTTATGGATGGCTAAAAGGGCGTCTAAAAAAGCCTCAGGGCGTGGTGGACAGCCTGAGATGTAGACATCCACAGGGATGATGGCATCAATGCCTTGAAGCGTGGTGTAGTTGTCATAAAAACCACCACTGCACGCACATGCTCCCGCACTAATGACCCATTTGGGTTCGGTCATTTGGTCATAAATTTTTTTTAAAATCGGTGCTTGCTTGTAGCTAATGGTTCCAGCAACAATGAGGAGGTCGGCTTGTCTGGGTGAAAAACGAACCACTTCAGCCCCAAAACGTGAAATGTCATATTTGCTACTGGCAACACTCATAAATTCAATAGCACAACACGCGGTTCCAAAAATATAGGGCCACATGGAAGATTCTCGTGCCCAATTAATGGCACTATCAAGCCGCGTGGTAATGACACTGTTTCCAAAAATTGCCTCAGCACCTACTGCCATTTTAAAGCCCCTATGCGGTAAATATAAATCAAACCAAAAAGTAAAAGTGTTACAAAAGTAAACATTTCAAATAAGCCAAAGTACCCTAGCTCTCGTACGTTGACTGCCCAAGGAAACATGAACACAATTTCCACATCAAAAAGAACAAATAAGATAGCTACCAGATAAAACTTCGCGCTAAAACGACTTTCGCTGGAGCCCACAGGCGTTGAAACACCGCTTTCATAGGAGGTGTTTTTAGCTTTGTTGGAAGATTCATTGGGACCTAGCTTTTGACTGAGCAAGAAGAGTGTAGGCAGTAGCAGGGTTAATACACAGACGATGATGGAGGCTAAAAGCAATTCATTGGTCATGTTTTGTATCTTTTAGAATAATTTTTTAGACGAGATTGTCTTCATCTTAACGAAACTAGAGTAAAACAGACCTTATGTACTTTTTAGAAATTTCTTCTTAAAACCTGCCATCAAAAGAACTTCTAAGAGTGTTTTGACTAGAATATCATCTTTATATTTTATTGACAAAGAGGGATGGATGCGTTTTATTGTTTTTGCGATGGTGTTTGCGTTGGCATTGTATGCTGCAACAGCCGAGGATATTTATCAGATTTATAAAACCAAGGGCATTGGTGCGGTAGAAGCATTTTTGAAAAAAGAGTTTGAATCTAAAGAGCCCATCAAAGAAGTTAAAGAAAAAGAGAAACCCAAAGAGGTTAAACCCAAATTTGTGAAGGTGAAAAATCCAAGTGAAAAAGAGTTACAGTCTAGGGATTTTTGGCTCAAACAGCTCCGTGGAGTGGAACTCTTTTATGGCTATTATGAGGATGTTGATTCGTTGATTGTGTGTGAAAAAGATAAAAAGCGTTGTGAAGTCTATAAAAATGATGACGAGGGATTGAGCCTTGTTAAATCGCATGAAGATGTTATTATGGGTAAAGGTGGTGATAAAATCAAACGAGGTGATTTGAAAACCCCTGTGGGTGTCTATGAAATCACACGTCGCTTTAAGCCTTCTGATGCATTTTATGGACCCTTGGCATTTTCACTCTCGTATCCCAATTTGTTCGATACCTTGCGTGGCAAAAGTGGTGATGGAATTTGGATTCATGGAAAACCACTGGATGGAAAAGACAGAGAGGATTTGAGCAAGGGTTGCGTTGTTATGGACAATGAAGAGATGAAAATGCTTGATACGGAAATCAATCCGCAAAAAGCGGTTACTATTATTGGGGAAAACAAGGTTCCAAAACTCTCAAAAGAGACGGTAGCACTCATTTTAAGTGAAGTCTATAAGTGGAGACAGGCGTGGAAAGTCAATGACCTTACGACGTATTTAAGTTTTTATTCCCAAGAGTTTAAAAAATCGGATGGTTCGGGAAAAAAAGCTTTTTCAGAATCTAAAAAAAGTATTTTTGCACGCAAAGAGAAGAAAACCATTGATTTTGAACATATGAGTGTGGCTCCTTATCCGATGGTGGATGATCGTAAGGTTTTTAAAATATCTTTTTATCAGACCTATAAAAGTCCATCCTTTGCGTCAAAGGGTGAAAAAGAGCTCTATTTGGAACTTATCGGCGATAAAATTTCTATTTTAGCCGAAAAATAGGAGCGGGATATGGATGAAAAAGAGATGATTGAAAAAGAGCTTGAGACGCTCATCGATATACGGGAAGCTTTTTTGGCATATTTAGACGGTGCCATACCCAAAGATAGCCAAGGCATCGCCTTTGATTTTAGTGCTCATCCCACACTTGATGCCAAAAGTGTACACGAACACTTTTACAAATTGGACTATCAGGCTCGAAAAATTCGCGGTTTTTTAGTGGAAAAATTAGGACTCAATTCTTAAATCATGGCATTTATTACCCTCAATAAGGCACACCTCTTTCATAACTTGGATCTTTTGTGCGCTAAGGCGGGTGGTAAACACAAAGTGATGGCAGTGCTAAAAGACAATGCTTACGGGCACGGTCTTGAGATAATGGCATCATTAATACACGCCTATGGTATTCGAAAAATCGCGGTTAAAAATCTTCAAGAAGCTCGTTTAGTCTCTTCGTTATTTGATGAAACTTTAGTCTTAGTAGAACATCCTACATGTAAAGAGGTTCCCTCAAACGTTTCACTTGCCATTCACAGTTATGAATCCCTGCTTTGTTTGGAGAGAGGAAGTTCTTTACATGTAGCCCTTGATACGGGGATGCACCGCAACGGTATCAAAGAAGATGAAATCGAAAAAACCTTGGAGTATGTGGCGCATAAAGGCTTGGTGCTCAAAGGGATGTTTACCCATTTTCGAAGTGCGGATGAACTTAGCAGTGATTTCTTTTGGCAACGCCGTGCGTTTGAATCTGTAAAAGCCAAGACAAAACTCCTCCTTGACACGCTAAGGCTTCCTCCGATTGCTTTTCATGCGTGCAACTCTGCAGGACTATTGCGTTCACACAGTTTAGGAAGTGATGATTTTGCACGCTGTGGCATTTCACTTTATGGCTATACCACGCTGAGTCCTCTTATCGGACACTACGATCTTTTGCCCGTTCTCTCCTTGTGGGGAGAACGATTGAGTACCCGTGTATTAAAAAAAGGAGAACGTGTGGGGTATGGCGGCGTGTATGAAGCCTCTCACGATGAGGTCATTTCAACCTACGATGTGGGCTATGGGGATGGCTTTTTTCGCTTTGATGGGCATGAACCTGTGGTCATGACCAATGGTCAAAAAAGTAAAGGAAAGATGTCCATGGATAGCTTTTGTTTAGGTGGTGAAGCGGATGAAGTGTGTCTTTTTAATGATGCCAATGCTCTCGCTCAACAGTTTAAGACTATCAATTATGAGATTATTACCAAACTCTCTCCCTCTCTAAAACGTATTGTGATTTAAGTAGATGTTACGCGTACTTTAATCAAACCAAGAGTTTTACTTCAATAGAGCCATTGGAACGTGTTGTTGCAAGGGCTAAAGCACTTTCGGCACGTGTTCGAAAGGTACCTAAGGTATCTTTAGGGGTGATGGAAGTGATGCCAAAACTGCAGGTGAGTTTTCCCATACGCGTAAATTTATGCTCCCCTAAGAAGGCTTGTAGCTTTTTTGCCAAACTTTGCGCTGCTCTAAAATCCACATTGGGAAGCAAAAGTACAAATTGCTCATTGTTCCATTTTCCAAAAATATCCACTTCACGAATGTTTTTTCGAATCATCGCAATAAAATCTTTTTTAAGTCCCAAAATAAGCTCAGAGGGAAAAACCGTGCTTAAATTTTTAAGCATGTCAATTTCAAAAATCATCAATGTCACTTCTGTATGGTAACGCTTGTGACGGTTAAATTCATACTCAATATGTTCTAGTATTTTGATGTGTGTGATGATGTTCAGAGTTTTATCAAAGTGATAATTTTCATTGGATGTTTGCACATTGAGGTTTTCAAGATTCTCTTTTTTGCTTTGTAAGAGCAAAACAAAGCTTAGCATTTCGCCAAAGCGTTCAAAGGTTTTGGTGTAAGCCATGAGATTTTTAGCATCCTGACACACCAACATTAGATTACCGATGGCTTTATCGCTTTTGTCTTCTTTGAGCATAAAACTTAAAAGAGTATACGCTTCCCCATCACTTTTGATACGGTCTTGTGAAAAATGACGCTTTTCAACAAAACAGGTCGATGCAACCACTTCTACTTCACTGGCGTTAGGGTTACTTCGGAATGGAAAAATCTCTTTCGTGCGAAAGGCGTGTTTGATAAAGTCATTTTCATTGTACAAAAGAAGGGTCTCTTTTTGGTACGTAAACAAGATAACGCAGTGCAGTGAAAAAAGATTCTCAAGTTTTTCCAATGATTTGATGACGTTGATTTTTGTGGATAAGGAGGAGAATAAAATTTCAGAAACGCCTCGCAAGGCATCCAAATCTTGCACAAGAGGGAGAGTTTCTGCTGTATGCGAAGGGTGTGAAAACAAAGGTATAACACCCATGCCAAAGATGAGTAAAGCAATCAAGATTTTAGACAGAAGATGCGTATGAGTGGTTCTTAGTAATAACTCATCGCTTAAAGTACTTTGGTATAAAAGCACATTTGCATACGCATCAATACACCAATACAGTATAACAGCAAGTAGGGCAAAAGCTATAAGGTTCTTATTTTTCATTGCGAACTCTGTGTTAGGATAGCACTTTGAAAAAGTATACCATCAATTCCATTGATTGCAGCCCATTCAATATCCGCATCATCGTTACTAAAAAGCAGTATTTTCGTATCAAACAAGTAGTGCTCTGCAATTTTTTGGGCATTTAAAGATAAAGCCTTATCGACAACGACACATGAAGCACCTAACGCGTGTGAGAGGGCAATCTCTTTGATATGTTTTGCATGAATGGCAAAAGAGACTTTGTGTGCATCACAAAACTTAGCAAGGGAGGCATCGTACTCAAAAAATACCGTGCTATTGGAAGGTGTTTGTGCAATATCGTGTATGTTTTGAATGGCGTAAAAGGGCGAAAAGGCTACATCAGCATGTCCGATAAGCATCATCTAGGTACTCCCGCACACTCCTTAGAACAAAAGAAACACCCATCTTTGATGATGGCTTCGTTGTGGCTTACAAACGTTGCACACTGTTTGCACTCAACCATCGTGTCTCCTTCAAGTTTTTTAGAATCATTTTTACTTTTTTCAATTTCATCTTTACGTTTATTTTTAAAAAAGAAGATATAAATGAGAAAAACAACGACTATAAATCCTAACAGCTTAAGTAACATGGATATCCTTTAAAACAAGATAATGGCGTTTGCCTTTTTGGTAAATTTCCGCGCCTTCTAAACCTTTTATCTCCTCTTCAACCATCTCTCCTTTATAAAATAAAAGGGTCGAAGAGGGTGAAATAAAGCCTTTACATAAGGTAATGAGCATTTTGGTGTTGGTGACCGCCCGTGAAGCAATGAGGTCGACTGACCAAGGGGTTATTTTTTCGACCCGATTAGTGGAAATGTCTACATTGCATATGTTGAGTGTGGTTTTGGCTAAATGTAAAAAAGCACTCTTTTTAGCAATAGGCTCAAAAAGAGTAAAGTGTACATGAGGAAGGGCAAGGGCAAGAAAAAGACCTGGAAAACCTGCACCACTGCCCACATCAATGGCTTCTTTAAAATCTTTTACATGTAAAAAGCGTAGTGGATAGATACTGTCTTCGACATTTTTGCTCACCGCTTCACGTGTTTTTGCTCCTGTAATGTTGTGCGTTTGGTTGTATTTTAGTAAAAGAGTTATAAAATCATCTACCTTTGCATTAAAATAATCAGGTAGTAAAAATGCCTCATTCATGATTTATATTGCCTTTTTTGTTGTCTTGTGGAAATTAAGGAGTTACATCTTTTTATAAGAGCATGATATCAAAAAGTCATTAAGATTAGGTAATGGGGTTTGTTTATTCGAAAATATAAAGACCTCCGCTAAAGAGGTCTTTATATGATCAGACGTTTACAGAAGCGGTGTAATCTCCATGTAAATTACAGCGTGAGATGGCAGAGAGCACTTTAATGTCTTTGGTATTGACACGCGCAGCAAGATAGCCACGAGATGCTATTGGTTCCAAAGAAGCGCTTGCGATTTTCTTGCCATCGGCATGGAGTTCAATTTCATAAATCCAATGGTTAGCAACGCTGGGATGAATCACCCCTTTTTGACCAATGTTTACTTCCACTAAAGCAAATCCTTGTGCATCGATTGCACCGATTTTGATTTCAGGAGAGTGTTTGAATTCTGTCTCTGTTGGGTTGGCGGGGTCTTTGATTTGCATCTTTTGCTTATTGACAATAAGCTTTTCATCGTAGGCGGAAGCGCCCGTGATGGCAAGAGCAGCTAAGGCTGCAACTTTTAAGGCATCTCTTCGTTTCATGAAACACTCCTTAGTGGAAAATTTATTCTTAAGTATAGGTTAAAATGTTTAAACATTGTTTTAATAAAAAAGAGTAGAATTATCCTAAATAAAATCTAAAGGAGTCCTATTATGGCTATTGAATTACCCGCACTTCCCTTTGAAGCAACTGCACTTGAACCTTACATCAGTGCTAACACTCTTAGTTTTCACCATGGCAAACACCATCAAGCCTACGTTACCAACACCAACAACCTCATCAAAGGTACGGATTTAGAAAACGCAAGTCTTGAAGCGATTATCGCGGCATCCACCAATAATCCTGAAAAAGCAGGTCTATTTAATAATTCTGCTCAAGTATGGAACCACACGTTTTATTGGAACGGTATGAAAAAAGGTGGCGGTGGCGTTCCAAGCGGTGCAATCGCTTCTAAAATTACAGAAGATTTTGGTAGCTTTGATGCCTTTGTGGAAGCCTTTAAAAATGCGGGCATGACACAATTTGGAAGCGGCTGGGCATGGTTAGTGCTTGAAGGTGGAAAACTCAAAGTGACAAAAACAGCCAATGGCGATACCCCTATGGCACACGGACAAAAAGCCCTCTTAACAGTCGATGTTTGGGAGCATGCGTACTATTTGGACTACCAAAACAAGCGTGCTGACTACATTGATATTTTCTTAAAACACCTTGTCAACTGGGATTTTGTTAATGCCAATTTAACTGCCTAATTTTCTTTCAACGGTGAGCCTAATGGGCTCGCCCCTTCGTTTTGTAACAACAATACAACAATCCAATGGTATAATAATCAAGCGTAGTTAATTTTGTCTTAAAGGCGTTTAATTATGAATACTCACAATGATACTCGTGAAAAAGCAACCCTTTTGGTTGTGGATGATACACCTGATAATCTTACCCTTATGTCAGGGCTTTTGAAGAATTTTTACAAAGTCAAAGTTGCCAATTCAGGTGAAAAAGCTTTGCTTTATATGGAAGCACACGAAGTACCTGATCTTATCTTACTCGATATTCTGATGCCTGGGCTCTCAGGTTATGATGTTTTGGCCCAACTCAAATCTCAAGAAAAAACACGCAACATTCCTGTGATTTTTTTAACCGCCATGAGTGCTATGGAAGATGAAAAAAAAGGGTTGGAATTGGGAGCTGTGGATTATATTACCAAGCCTATATCGCCTCCTATTGTTCTAGCACGCATTAAAACACACCTCCAAAACAAAGCGGCAGCTGATTTTTTAAGGGATCAAAATGAGTACCTTGAATACGAAGTGCAAAAGCGTACACGTGAAATCTCTGCGATTCAACACGTCACGATTTTAGCTTTAACCTCTTTAGCCGAAACGCGTGATTCGGACACGGGAAACCATATTCGCCGTACGCAAAACTATGTCAAAGTACTTGCCGAAGCTCTATGCAAGCATCCTCGCTTTGCAAAGACACTCAGTGAGACCATGATTGAGACGTTGTTCAAATCTGCCCCTTTACATGATATCGGTAAAGTAGGAATCCCTGATGCTATTTTATTAAAACCTGGAAAGCTAAGCTCTGAGGAGTTTGCTATTATGCAAACGCATACGACCCTTGGACGCGAAGCCATTGAGCATGCGGAAGAGCAACTAGGGATGGAAGTGGATTTTTTGACCATTGCCAAAGAGATAGCCTGTACCCATCATGAAAAATGGAATGGAACAGGCTATCCAAGAGGACTCAAAGGCGATGCCATACCTGTTTCAGGACGCTTGATGGCGGTTGCAGATGTGTACGATGCCCTCATTAGTCGCAGGGTGTATAAAGAAGGGATCTCTCACGAAAAAGCGGTTGCTATCATTTTTGAAGGGCGCGGAACGCATTTTGATCCTGATATCGTCGATACCTTTATGACATTGCAAGAAGATTTTCGCTCTATTGCCCAAACATTTGGAGACAGTGATACCGAGATGGAAAAAAAACAAAAACAGATGGAACGCTTTACGCAAGGATAGACCATGAAACGAATAATCTTAGTACTCATGTTGCTTTCTCTTTTAAGCGTAAGCGTGTTTGCTGTAAGCTTGAGTGACGAAGAGCGTGCATGGCTTAAAGCTCAAAAAGAGATAACCATTGGGGCTATGGACAATTGGGCACCACTCAATTTTTTAGGTTACGATGGCAAAGCTTCAGGCATTGGTGCAGATATTATTAAGGAGCTCAATAAATCGCTTGATGGAAAACTCAAAATCGTCTCTTCTAATTGGAACACCATTTATGAAAAAGCAAAAGAAGGTGAGTTGCATGCCATTATGGATATCACCCCCAAACCAGAGAGAGAAGCATTTTTCCATTTTACCACATCTTACATGCAAATACCCCACGTCATTGTCTCACGCAAAAATCAGAATGCTTTTGGTTCTTTACGTGCGCTAAGCGGTAAAAAGGTTGCTTTAGAAAAAAATATCGGAACGATTGACTACCTTCAAAAAAATTTTCCAGACATTACGATTAAAACGTATGACGATACTTCTATGGCATTGCATGCTCTTTTGGAAGGGGAGGCGGATGCGTATGTGGGAAATCGAGCCGTTGTCTCTTATAAAATTGAACAAGAATTTTTAAATGCCCTTAAGATTGATGCTTTAGAACAGACCCGAAGAGGAGTTCCCTTAGCCATAGGTGTTTCCAAGCAACATCCCCTTTTGGTTACTATTCTAGAAAAAACATGGGATGCAATGCCCAGGGAAATATTGGTGAGTATTTTTTCAAAATGGTCGATGGAAAAACCTATTGCCTTAGATTTGAGTTTGGAAGAGAAACAGTACCTTCGCACCAAAAAAGTCTTGCATTTTGTAAGGGGTAATGAAGCGTGGAAGCCCTTATCCTTTACCGATGATAAAGGAGAGTGGGCAGGATTAGAGGTGAATTTTTTAAAACTGTTAGAATCCCGTTTAGGTGGTGTTGCCATTAAGGTGAGTGATGTGCCTTGGCCAGAAGCGGTCAATCAAGCCAGAGCCCATGCCTATGATGGTATTATCTCAGCTTCACCCACACCTGAGCGTCAAAGAGATCTCCTGTTTAGTAACACCTACTACCTTTCCCCTTTAGCCCTTGTGACAAAGCAAGAGCACCCTTACATGGGGCAATCAGATGAGTTTCGAGGCAAACGTATTGCGTTAATTGAAGGCAGTGCGTTTGAATCTTACGTCAAAGAGATGTTTCCTCATGTGGAAGTTGTTTATTCCAAAGAGGGTACACAAGGTGCTTTAGAGATGATTCTTGAGGGTCACGCTGATGCGACTTTGGATCATTTAGCCCCACTGAGTCATCTGATGGAAAAAGAGATGCCAAAGGCTCCATTAAAAGTCTCTTTGGTACTTTACTCTGAAACACTCAGTGGGTTTCAATACGGTCTTCGAAACGATGAGCCTTTACTTCATTCTATCATCAACAAAGCCATTGCGTCGTATGAGCCTTTGGAGAAAAAAGAGATTAAGGAGCGATGGGAGGGAAAACATACAGAGCCTATCAATGTCCCCAAACTGACGCAAACCACCCTTTTGAACTTAAGCCCCGAAGAGAAAGCGTGGGTTAAAGCACATCCTACGATTCGTGTGGGTAATAAACCCGATTGGCCTCCGTTTGATTTTATTCAAGACGATAAAGCCATGGGGCTTGGAATTGATTATGTAAGCCTCATTGCACAAAAAGCAGGCTTACATGTAAGCTTTGTACAAGGACCATGGGAAGAGCTGTGGGAGCGTTTTAAAGCCCGTAATATTGATGTACTTCACAGCATTTACAAAACGCCTGAACGTGAGAATTATGCGTTATACACAGACCCGTTTCAAAGTACAGCGATTGCCATGGCGGTACGTAAAGGGAGTGGCATAGAAGATGTCCAAGACCTTAAAGGCAAACGCCTTGCCATCTTAAAAGGCTACGGTACCAGTGAAATTTTGCTTAAAAAGTTTCCTGAAAGCATCCCTGTGATGGTAGCTAACTTGCATGAGGGACTCAGTGCGGTCAGTTTTGGTGAGGCAGATGCTGTTATCGATGCTATTGGCTCGATGAGTTATGGCGTGATGCAACAGACCTTGACCAATTTATCCATCAAACGCATTGAAATTGATGAGCAAGAGAGCAATGGGTATATGCATATTGTCACCACCAAAGATAAACCGCTCTTGCATAGCATTTTACAAAAAGGGGTGGCTTCTTTAACACCTGAAGAACATGCGAGTATTCGAAGCAGATGGGTCTTGCAGATGGAACATTCCCCTGCATCTTCGAAGCCAAGTCTTTCTACATTAAATCTAAGCGATGAAGAGAAACAATGGCTACAAGAGCATCCATCCATTCGCTTTACGGGTGATCCAAACTATTTACCTTTTGAGTCCTTTGATGAAAAGGGAAATTACATAGGTATGGTGGCAGATTACTTAGGCATTCTTGAAGAGCGCTTGGGGATCTCGTTTGAGAAAATACCGTCTAAAAATTGGACTGATGCTCTGCGAAAAGCCAGAGTTAAAGAGGTCGATGTCATTTCCACTTACATCCAAGATGATGCCCTAGAAGCAAGCCATGTTTCCACCACGGGTTATATCAAAAGTCCCATTGTCATTGTCACACGCAAAGACAAGCGGAGTCATTTCATCACCGATCTTTCACAATTAGGCGATGATATTATCGCTGTTGTGCGTGATTATGCGTATGTGGATAAGGTGAAACAACAGTTTCCTAAACTCAATTATCTTGAGGTTGCCAATGTTCACGACGGAATGGAAAGTGTGGCATCGGGGGAAGTCGATGCTTTTTTGTGTTCTTTAACTCTTGCAACCTATAGCATGGGTAATATGGGTTTGTACAATGTCCATGTTGCGGGTAAAACAGATTTTTCCATGGAGTTAGGGCTTAGTGTGAAAAAAGAGTTTGCCCCTTTGGTACCCATTTTAAACAAAGCATTGGCGTCCATCACCCAAGAAGAAACACAGGAAATCATCAAACAGTGGGGACCTAATGACGTCGAGCCCCCTTTTGATTTTATGTTTCTGTTGGAAATCATAGGGATAGCCGTTTTAGCACTCGTAGCACTGTTTTACTGGAACTATTTACTCAAGCGACAGGTGGCACGAAAAACAGCAGAACTTTCAACACTCTTGCAGGCATTTGATACCCATGTGATTGCTTCCAAAACCGATTTAAATGGTGTCATTACCTATGTTTCCGATGCCTTTTGCAAAATAAGTGGAAGCTCTCGTGAAGAGCTGTTAGGTAAAAACCACCGCATTAGCCGACACCCCGATAACGATGCTAAAGTCTACGAAGCAATGTGGCAGACGATCACACGTGGGGGTATTTTTCAAGCTCGCATTAAAAATCGTAAAAAAGATGGCGGATATTATTGGGTCGATAGTGTGATTCAGCAAGATGTTGATGTTGAAGGAAAGGTGATAGGCTATACCTCCATTCGTCACGATGTGACAGCACAAGTGGAATTGCAAGAACTTAGCTCCAAATTGGAAAGTATCATCAACGAACGCACGCAAGAATTAGCACTTTTAAATGAGGAACAACAAGCTATCTTTGATTCAGCCAGTGTGGGAATAGCACTTTTAAAAGAGGGTATCATCATCCAGTGCAACAAACGTCTGGATGAAATTTTAGGATACGATACGGGTGGTCAGTTTTGGGAGAGTGTGGATATTTGGTGCGCGCATAGCTCTGATATGGGTGTTGTGTGTGAAACCATTTGGAGTGGACAAACCAAAACATGGGAACAAGAGCTGAAACGTAAACATGGAGAGCTTTTCTGGGCACGCCTTTCAGCCAGAGCAATTAATCCTGAGGAGAGAGCAAAAGGTGTTGTCGTGGTGGTAGAAGATATCACGCATGAGAAAGAAGCGATTGATGCGATTCGTAAAGCCAAATTAATTGCTGAAGAAGCAACGAAAGTCAAAAGTGATTTTCTAGCCAACATGAGCCATGAGATTCGAACCCCTATGAATGCCATTTTAGGAATGTCACATTTGGTTTTAAAAACAGACTTGAGTGCCAAACAGCGCAATTACATCGATAAAATCAACAGTGCTTCTAAAAATCTCTTAGGGATTATCAACGATATCTTGGATTTTTCAAAAATTGAAGCGGGAAAGATGGCTTTTGAGCATATTGACTTTTACCTCGAAGATGTCATGGAGCATCTAGCAGACCTTTCTGTGATGAAAGCGCAAGAAAAAGGCTTAGAACTTCTGTTTGATGTAGGCACCAATGTTCCTACCGCACTCAAAGGTGATCCGTTAAGACTGGGGCAAGTACTCATTAATCTTGTCAACAATGCCATCAAATTCACCCCCCAAGGTGAAGTAAAAGTGATGATTCGTGTCAAAGAACACTATGAAGGAAATGTACGCTTGCATTTTGACGTGAGTGATACGGGTATTGGGATGAGCGAAGAGCATCAGGCTAAATTATTTCAAGCCTTTTCCCAAGCGGATATCTCTACCACGCGCCAATACGGAGGCTCAGGGCTAGGTCTTGCTATTTGTAAGTACCTTGTTGAAGTGATGCACGGAAGCATCCAGATTGAGAGTGCGCTAGGCAAAGGCAGTGTTTTCTCCTTTGATGCCTTGTTTGAGCTTCAAAAAGAGCAAAAGCATGTTGTCTTGAACGATGAGGATGTTCAAAATTTACGCATCCTCATCGTCGATGATAACGACAGTGCCCGTGAAATCTTAGAAGACATTTTGCGGTCTTTGAAGTTTGATGTGACCAGTGTTAACAATGGTTTTAAAGCGATTGAGGTACTCTCCAGCGCAGAAGATGCGAACAGACCTTATGGCTTAGTGTTGATGGATTGGATGATGCCTGAGCTCAATGGGGTGCAAACCATTCAAAAGATACGTGAGCATGCTACATTGTCGGATACCATCGCCTTTATTATGATTACTGCGTACAGCAAAGAGGAGCTTAAGAGTGAACTTGAATCGGTGCATGTGGATGGGGTTCTCATTAAACCTGTGAGTCCATCCACGCTGCTCAATACCATCTTGAATGTCTTGGGCAAAGAGGTGGTGACCTATTCGCGCAAAGAAGATAAAAAAATGCTTTACCATGAAGCGGTTGTTGCCTTAAGGGGGGCGCGTATTTTATTGGTGGAAGACAACATCGTCAATCAAGAGATGGCGATTGAGATTTTAGAAGAGGCAGGTTTACATGTAGAGGTTGCCAACAACGGGCTTGAAGCCCTCTCGAAAGTCACACAAGAGCTTTTTGATGGCGTTTTGATGGATTGTCAAATGCCCATTATGGATGGCTTTGAGGCGACAAAATCGATTCGACATTATCCCCAGTTCGCCTCACTTCCTATCCTTGCGATGACCGCCAATGCTATGATGGGCGATAAAGAGAAATGCCTTGCGTCTGGAATGAATGACCATATTGCAAAACCTATCGATATTTCACAACTCTTTTTAACCATGGCAAAGTGGATCAAACCTTTAAATCCAGAGATTGCTCCTCTTAAAGAGGTGTTTAAAAAAGACGATGTCACAGAAGCCATTGTCGTAGCAGGGCTAGATATGCAAGGTGCTTTGACACGTGTGGGTGGAAACAATTCATTGCTTTTAAAACTTTTAAAACGCTTTAGTCAAACGCAAGCAGGGAGCATGGAGCGTATGAAAGCGTTGCTTGAGGCAAATGATGCCAAGAGTGCCATACGTGAAGCTCACACGCTTAAAGGATTGGCGGGCAATATCGGAGCACAACGTTTGTTTGAGATGGCACAAACGTTGGAAGAGCATTTAAAGCAAGAGAATATGGAGTCCTTAGATACACTGCTTCACACCCTTGAGGATGAACTTTCCATCGTGATAGACCGTATCGATACAGCCCTTGAAAAAACCCCTTTGAGTGAGGAACCACGTGCGGTGTTAGACGATACGATCTTGCGTGAAAAATTGCACCACTTAGCGGGGTTACTGGGTGATTTGGACTCTGAAGCAACGGAAGTTTTAGAGGAGATTGCACCGAGTTTAATTGCACTTGGGTATGGTGATGCCCTTAAAAAAATGCAACAGCACATTGCCAATTTTGATTTTGAACTTTCCAGTAATATTTTAGCGCCAATCATAACACAAAAGGGATAGGCGCGATGGATACAACACACAAGGTGCTTGATACCTCAGCAGGGATGGCGACGGCGATGGGAAATGAAGCACTGTACCATGAATTGTTAGAGCGTTTTAGGGAGCATCAAAAAAATTTTAAAGAGCGCCTTGAATCTGTTTTGGCATCAGGCGATACCACCACAGCGATTCGCTATACCCACAGTCTCAAAGGCTTAGCGGGTAACATTGGGGCTAAAGTGTTGCAAAAGCATGCCTCTTCATTAGAGTATGCTCTTATGCACGAAATAAACGATACCATTGAAGTCTACCGTGTCCAAACCTTGGCTGCGTTGAGGGAGCTTTTGGAGCTGTTAGAATCCCTTGCCCTTACCGCAACGCCCACGATAAACACCGCCTCAACAGAAGTGTCAAATGTGAATATGGAGCACTTATTGGATGCGCTCAAATCTTCTTTGAGCGCGAGTGATTCACAAGCCTGTGATATCATGCGCACACTTTTAGCCCAGCCTCTTTCGGAGGCGTTACATGTAAGTTTAAAAGCCTTAGCACAAAACGTTTTTGCGTATCAATTTGAAGAAGCCCTTGAACAACTCTCTTGGCTTGAAAATAGACTTCACCCAAAAGGAACACTGATGATGAATACTCCTTGGAATACCCATGAGTCTAAACGACGCTACACACTCCTTGTGATTGATGATTTGCCTGATAATGTTGCATTGATTTCCAATGTTTTAAAAGAAGATTATGACATACGTGTGGCTACTAGTGCTCAGTTGGGCCTAGAATTAGCGCGCAAAGAGCCTAAGGTGGATCTTATCTTACTCGATATCGTGATGCCTGTAATGGATGGCTATGAAGTGTGTAACCACTTAAAAGCCCACCCCTTTACCAAAGAGATTCCCGTTATCTTTTTAACGGTGCTAGATGAGACTGCTGATGTCGCGCAAGGATTTCGTATGGGTGGGGTGGATTATGTGACCAAGCCATTTGACCCTATCGTCTTAAAAGCGCGGGTGAAGACCCATTGTGAGCTCTCTTATCAAAGAGCAGAGCTCAGACGCTTCAACCAATCTTTAGAAATGGTGGTAGTGGAGCGTACGCGTGAACTTGAACAGACGCAACTCTACGTGGAACGTTTGGCACGCCAAGCTGCCCTTGGTGATGTAATTGGCATGATAGCCCACCAATGGAGACAACCCGTTGCGGTGATTTCGATGATTGCCAATAATGTTCTTTTAGACATTGCCTTAGATAAATTTACCCCAGAAGATATCACGAAAGAGATGAATGCAATCGCTAAGCAGACACAGTTTCTCTCAGCAACAATCGATAATTTTCGCAATTTTTTCAAGCCATCCAGTGAAAAGCAGGAGATTGCTGTGTCGCAATTTTTTGAATCTTTACACTCCTTAATGAGTGCCATTCTCTCTCATCATGCCATCGAACTACGCATTGATACCCAAGGGGTTGACACTTTGTATGTTTACAAAAATGAACTCCTTCAAGTCATGGTCAATCTCATCCACAATGCCAAAGATGCCATTGTCGCACACCCCATTGAAAAGGGCATCATAACGCTTAAAACCTATCTCTTAGATGCCAATAATGTGGTGATAGAGGTGAATGATAATGGTGGCGGGATTGAACCAGAGGCTATGGATAAATTGGCACAGCCCTACTTTACCACAAAAAGCGCAGCGGAGGGAACAGGACTTGGGCTTTATATGAGCCAGATGATTACCCAAAAGCATCTAGGGGGAAGGCTTGAGTGGTCTAACACTCAAGAAGGGGCTTCATTTAGGATTGTAATTCCTTTGGGGAGTGCTTCGGTAGGATAATTTCAAAACAAGCACCATCATCGTGGTTATACGCTTTAATCTCACCAAAAAGGTGTTTTTCCACGATGGTTTTACTCATATACAGTCCCAATCCCGTTCCATTTTTTTCATTTTTGGTTGAGAAATAGGGCTCAAAGAGATGTTGCAACACTTTAGGTGACATTCCCCCACCGTTGTCACAGATTTTGATACAAATTATTTTTGTATCTTCTTCTAAAAAAATAGAAATCACCCCTTGCTCGGTACGGTTGTGTTCCAAAGCCTCTTTGGCATTTTTTAAGATATTAAGAAACACTTGCAACAATTCACGCTTATGAATCAAAATCTCCGTATCAGAGCTTACATGTAAGCTTAAACTGATGAGATGATTTTCAAAACTTTTTTCCAACAGTTTGAGAGCATCGTTCAATATACTTTTAATGCTCACAGACTCTTTGTGTTTGTTGGGTTTAAAGAAGTTACGAAAATCATCAATCGTAGAGGAGAGGTGTTCGGTTTGAAATAAAATGTCACGAAGTTGTTTTTCAAGCTCTTTTGCATCTATATTTTCAAGCTCAATATCCAAAATCATGTTATTGGCACACATACCGATGACGCTGATGGGTTGACGCCATTGGTGGGCTATCATGCTTATCATCTCTCCCATGGCGGCATTGCGTGATTGGGCGATGAGGAGTTCTTGGGCATCTTTAAGTTTTACAAGATTGCGTTTGCGTTGCACCATACGCCAGATATCATTGGCAATGATTTGAACACTGTGTACATCATCTTGCGTATAATCGCAGATTTTGTTGCCAATGCCACACAACATGACCACCTTTCCCTCTTCGATGACGGGCACTGAGATAAAACGGTAAAGTGCGGCATGACCTTCGGGTAGACCGTGTTTGCCTACAAACGAAGGGTAATCATTTACGATAAACGCCTTTCGCTCTCGTAACGCATTGGCCCAAATCCCAGCTTCAAGGACGGGATAATGCGTTGCATGTACAGCATTGCAGTAATTTTGTAAGGTGCGATGTGACCATGTTACCAGTTCAATACTCTTTTCCCCATCGTTAACAAAATGGATAAAAGAGACCAAACTGTGCGTTATATCTTCAATAATTTCAAGACCACTTTGCATAAATGTAGACTCATCTTGGCTGTCGCTTAATTCAGGGAGTATGAGAAGTGCTTCTGAGCGCAGCGCATACAAATGGTTTCTGGCTTCACTCTCTTTGATGCGAGAGATATCGGTGTGAACCCCCACCATCCGCACGGCATTTCCATTTTTATCAAAAAAAGTTTTTCCTCGATCCTCGATCCATACCCAATGCCCCTCTTTATGGCGCATACGATGGGTACACTGATAATAAGGGGTGCGTCTACTCACGTTGTCATCAATGGCGGCAAGTGCAACGGGAAGGTCTTCAGGATGCACTCTATCTTGCCACGAAGCAAAAACACAAGGAAGCTCCGCATCACTATACCCCAACATCGCTTTCCAGCGCGTATCGAAAAAAATAGTGTTATTTTCTAAATTCCAATCCCAAAGTCCAATTTGTGCGCCATCCATAGCTTGCAAATAGCGCTCTTTTTGCATCTCCAGTTCTGTGACGTCGTTAAAAATAGCAGTATAAAACATGACTTCATCAACGATAATTTTGCCCACATGGAGTTTGAAAGCATAGATTTTCCCTTCTTTTCGCATGTAGGCTAGGTGTGTGTTGGGGCTGATAAGTGTATGTTCTATCCATGTGAGTGTCTCCATTTTGCTCAGGAGTGCATCTTGAGCATAGGGCTCAAAAAAATCACAAATACATATATTGTGTTCTAACAACTCTTTTAACGTAGCAAAGCCTAAAAAATCCAGTAAGGCTTTGTTTGCCAATGTGATACGATCACCATGAGTGATGACAATGAGATTGGGGCTTGCGTCCATAAGCATGGCAAGATAGAGTGTATTTTCTCCCAAGACATTCTCAGCCATCACAACTCCTTTGAGTAAAGATTTTCAATAACTAAACATGATACATTGATGGTGTGCATCTTCGTAGCGTAGGCTTCCTTTTTTATACTATCAGTCCTTTGAACTCACGTACCAATTTCATTTGGCGTGAGGACATGTAGTCTATCAATGTTTTGTGTGTCTCGGGTGCTAAAATGAGTTTAGCCACGATATGAAATGCCTTTTCGATAGGAATAATTTTAAAAACTATCGCTTTGGTATTGATGATATAAGGTTTAGCTTCATCGTTAAAGACCATATCCAGCGTCACTTCATCGTTTTCTTTAAAGCCTGCGGGGAGGTACTCCATAAATAAGCGTGAGGATTCAACAGAGATGTTGATGATGCTCATGTGGGTGTTGAATTTATGCTTATGGTAAAAGAGGCTTACCCTGTGTTTGGGATCGGGCTCTAAGATAAGGTATTTGCGCTCAACGGGTGTGTTTTTGAGCATTTTACACGCACCCACTTCGATGGTCTGGAAGCGAAAGTTAATCTCTTTAATTTCCAACGATTGTAAATCATAAGGAAATAATTCGCAATTTATAATAATTTTTTGCTCAATTTGTGCTGCTTTTTGCTGCATCGTAGAGCTTTTACATGTAAAGCTTTCTTTGGTGACGCGGCTTAGCACAGCGTTGTTGCAGATGGTGAGACCTTTGTAAAAATTGTAAAGCTTGACAACGGCACCTCCTTCGCGCGCGGCTTCTAGGAGATTGTAGATGGTTTTTTGGTCTTGTAAGGCTTTGTCATGTTCAAGGGAGTTTTTATCGTACAGGCTCAAAAGACCCAGTTGGGTGATATCGGTGAGGGAGAGAATGTAAAAGTTTTCCCCTTCGCTGATGTGGGTGAGTTTTAAAATAAAATGGTGTGGTTCAGCGGTGTCATCCACTATTTTGACATTATAGAGTTTATCGATAGTGCCTTTGACATACTCTAAGCAGCCAATGGAGCTGTTCGCTCTTTTGTATAAAAAGCTATCGTGGGGTAAAAGAAGGGTATCTAAAGATTTGAATTTTTCTTTAAATGCTTGCAAAGAGGAACATTGAAAAAAGCTTAAAGCATGCTCGTTGGCAAGGATGACGTTGTCATTTTTAAGCATCATTAAAAGATTGTCTTGGTTGTTAAAGATGCTGTAAAGGTAGTTGTTAAAGATGCTTTTGTTCCGCTCTTCTGCCATTTGCGATGCCAGTGTTAAAAGCAATGTGGAGAGTTCTTCCACTTTTAAAGGTTTGACCAAATACCCATTGAGTCCCAATGCGATGGTTTTGAGTAAATAGGCTTTGTCATCATACGCAGAGGTGACGATGATTTTGCTGGTTGCATCCAAAGCGCGAATGGCTTGAGCCATTTGTAAACCATCCATAAGAGGCATTTGGATATCGGTAATGATGATGGAGGGTTTGTGTTTGGTAAAGAGCTCAACGCCACTTTTCCCATCATTGGCGCGGTAAACGGTACCAAAGAGTTTTTCAAAAAAAGAAGAGGCTTTTTCTTGCAAAAGAGTGTTGTCTTCTACGTACAATAGTGACAAAGGAGAGAGCAGTTTTTTCAGCTCTTTGAGGTCAACTTTTTCTTCTGCCATGTCCAAAAAATCCTTACATGTAAAGCTCTTTTGAGATTGTAGCACAAGTAAATGCTAAGTACAAGAATACTATTATAAGTGTTAAGAATAAAGAGGAGGATGTGTTATGCCATACAATCATTTACCCAATCAAACCATCTACCAAACGCTCTTTAAACACTCTTTGTTGGGAATGATTGTCTTTAATGAAGAGGGTATTATTACCGAGTGTAATGACTGTTTGGTGAACATTGTAGACTCCTCGTATGAGAAGCTTATTGGGCTGAATATGCTGACACAACTTCCTGATGAACGCATTAAAGAGGCGGTTACAAATGCTATAAAGGGGGTTCAATCCACCTTTTATGGCAATTACATCTCTGTAACGGGTGGCAAAACATCGTTTATTTACGGGCTCTTTTTTGTGGAGCGCGACAGCCATGGAGGCTTTAAAAATGGGATTGCGCTGATTCATGATTTGACGGATTTATACCTTACGAAGGAACGCTTGAGCCAAACCTCGATGCTGATGGAAAACATCGTGCGTCATTTGCCAGACATTGTTTGGGCAAAAGATTTGGATGGAGTGTTTATCGCGACCAATGAACGCTTAGAAGCACTTTTAGGCTACAAAGAAGCCGATATCTTAGGTCGGAGCGATTACGATTTTTTTGACAAAGAAGCGGCTGATTTTTTTAGGGAGAAGGATCTTGATGCCATGGCAAGTCGCACCCCTTTGGCAAACGAAGAGTGGCTAAGTTTTGCCGATGGGCACAAGGAGTTGTGTGAAACTCTCAAATTTGCAATGCGCAATGAAGAGAAGCAGACCATTGGGGTCATTGGAATTGCACGGGATATCACAGAGCGTAAAGCGATAGAAAAAAAGTTGCACTTGACGCAACACTGTATGGATCAAGCCACATTAGGTATTTTTTGGATTAATGCGCAGGGCTTCATCATCTACGCCAATCACAGTGCGTGCTTCTCTTTGGGCTATACTTTTGAGGAGATTGTGCATCTTCGCATTGCACAGATTGATGCGTTGATGAACGATGATGTGTGGCATACGCAATGGGAGCGGCATAAGGCAATGCGCGTGAGTCATTTTGAGTCCTTGCACCGCAAAAAAACGGGTGAAGTCTATCCTGTAGAGATTTACACCAACTATGTCATCAACGATGGTACGGAAATGGTCGTAGGATTTGTGGAAGATGTCTCCAAGCGCAAAGCGGCTAAAATTGCCTTAGAAGAGAGTGAGCGTTTGTTGCGAGAGTCTCAAGAAATCGCCAAAATTGGCAGTTGGCAGTTGAATTTAAGCTCAAATAGCTTGGTGTGGTCGGATGAGGTTTTTCATATTTTTGAGATAGACCCAAAACGCTTTACCCCTTCGTATGAAACATTTTTAAAGGCGGTTCATCCAGACGACAGAGCACGTGTGGACGCTACGTACATGCACTCTTTGCAGACGAAACAACCGTATGAGATAATACACAAACTCTTGATTAATGGGCGTACAAAATACGTTCATGAACGTGGCAAAACAGAATATGCGATTGATGGGACGCCTGTTCGCTCCATTGGTACGGTGCGTGACATTACCGATGAGCGAGAGTTGGCTACAAAAATTGAGTATCTTCTGAACCATGACAGCCTAACAGACCTCCCTAATCGTCTTTTGCTTACCCGAAAAATCGAAGAACAGTTGGATGAAGGGCGAAATGAGCCTCAAAAAAAACTGGCAATTTTGTTCATTGATTTGGATAATTTTAAATACATCAACGATGCGTATGGGCACAGCGTGGGCGATGCGATGTTACAAGAAGTCGCCTCACGTCTTAGTGCATTGGTAAACAAAGATGCAATGTTGGCACGGTTTGGAGCGGATGAATTTGTACTTTTAAGTGAAGGCTTTAAGCAACCCTCCGATGTGGCGATTTTGTGCGATGCTTTATTGGAAAGTTTGAAAAAGCCTTTTGTGATTGAAGGTGAAAGCCATGTCATCGGTGCGAGTGTGGGTATCAGTTTGTACCCAGAAGATGCAACACAGGCGGAAGATTTGATTAAATTTGCGGATGCAGCGATGAGTCGCGCGAAGGATTCGGGTAGAAATAATTATCAGTTTTATACCAATACCCTAAGTGAAGCGATGTTTCATAAGATGAAAATTATCAATCACCTAAGAGATGCTATTGTGCAAGAGCAGTTTGAACTCTATTATCAACCCCAAATCAGCCTTCAAAGTGGTGCCATTGTGGGATTTGAAGCCTTGGTACGATGGCATCATCCACTCTTAGGCTTTGTCTCTCCTGCGGAATTTATCCCAGCAGCTGAGGAGAGTAGGCTTATTATTCCTTTGGGTGAATGGATTTTGCACACAGCGTGTGCGCAAATGATGGCATGGAAACACGAAGCCCTTTTTGATGGGGTCATGGCGGTCAATGTCTCTGGCGTTCAGCTTGATAATGGCAATTTTGCACAGACGGTGAGTGCTATTTTAGAGAAAACAACACTTGAAGCGCACAATTTGGAATTGGAAGTGACTGAGTCTTCGTTGATGAAAAATCCAGAACAGTGGATTGAAGAGCTAAATGCGCTTGATGCACTAGGTGTGAAGCTTGCCATTGATGATTTTGGTACAGGATACTCTTCGTTGTCGTATTTGCGCCAAATGCCTGTGGATATTTTGAAAGTAGATCAAAGTTTTGTGCGTGATTTGCCACATGATAGCGATGCGTGCGTTATTGCCGAAGCGGTTATTGGACTTTCACGTAGTATGCGCATGGAATCTTTAGCGGAGGGCATTGAAACCGAAGAACAACTGGCATTTTTAAAAGTTTCAGGATGTCAAACAGGACAAGGGTATTACTTCAGTAGACCCTTACCAGCGTTGCAAGCAGAGGTATTTTTACGCTCCAGAAAGCCATGAGGCATCAGGCTTCCATGAAGAGAGCCACTTAAGCATTTGATGAGCAGGCATCGGGTGAGCGATACCATAGCCTTGGGCAAGTTCACAGTTAAGATTCAGTAATGCCCGTCCATGTGCGATGCTCTCAACACCCTCAGCAATCACCTCTTTATGAAAGGCATTTGCCAGTCCAATGACCCCTTCTAAAATAGCCAAGTCATTGGCGTCATCTAGCATATCTCGAACAAAGCTTTGGTCGATTTTTAACATTTTGACGGGAAGTTGTTTGAGATAGGTTAGTGAAGAGTAGCCCGTACCAAAATCATCTAAAGAAAACGAAACACCCATTTCACGGCACTCTTGAATCAATGATGAGACATGTTCGAGATCTTCTAGCGCACTGGTTTCTAAAATTTCAAGATCCAATAACGAAGGATGAAGGTTTGGATGCAGTTCCAAAAGGGCATGTAAGCGCGCAATAAAATCACCATCTTGTAATTGTCGTGCACTGAGATTGACACTAATACCAATCAAATGACCCTCTTCTTTCCACGCTTCGATTTGATTGAGAGCCGTTTTGATCACCCACTCTCCCACCTCTACAATCAACGGATGGTCTTCGATAATCGGTAAAAAAGCAGCAGGTGCTAAAAGGCCTTCACTGGGATGCATCCACCGAATGAGGGCTTCCACACCGATGAGTTCACCCGTTCGCATATTGACTTTGGGTTGATAGTAGAGGACAAACTCTTCACGGTAAAGGGCTAAACGGATGTGTTCTAAACTCTCATGGTGAGAGCGGAGGGTTTCATCGTGAGAAGGGTCAAAAATATGGTAACGGTTTTTGCCCGAGAGTTTGGCTTGGTACATGGCTTGGTCGGCTTGCCGCAAGAGACCATCGGCTTCAATGTCGTTGTTTTGTGGGTAAAATGTCACCCCAAGACTGGCAGAGACATTGAGGATAAAATTTTCAAGAGCAATGGGCTTGGAAGTGGCTTCGAGTAAGCGGGTAAGCATGCGTAGGCTTTGCTCAATGGATTTGACATCGCTTAGTACGGCGACAAATTCATCTCCACCCAAACGCGCTAATGTATCGCCTTCTCTTAAGGCTTTTTTCATCTGTTTGGCAAGGGCTATGAGCAGTTGGTCGCCGACTTCATGTCCATAGGTATCGTTGATGGCTTTAAATCCATCCAAATCAAGATACGCCAAGACCAGTTTTTCCCCGCGACGTTTAGTTTGCACCATTCCTTGGTGTAAACGGTCTGCCAGTAAAAGGCGGTTAGGAAGACCCGTGAGTGCATCATGGTTGGCAATGTGTTCGAGTTGTCGTTGATGCTCTTTAATGGCACTAATATCCGAAAAAAGTGCTACGTAGTGCTTGGTTTCACCTTCTTTAGAGCGTAAGGCGGTGATAGTGAGCATCTCAGGGTAAATCTCACCGTTTTTGCGACGGTTCCAAATTTCACCGTACCAATGGTCTTTACATGTAAGGTCATGCCACATGGAGGCATAAAACGCTTTATCGTGGTGACCAGAGTATAACAGATGGGGTGTTTGACCAATCGCCTCTTCTTTGGAGTAGCCCGATATGCGGGTAAACGAGTCATTCACATCGATGATGATGCCAGTGTTGTCGGTGATTAAAATTCCTTCGCGTGCGGAGGTGAAGACACTGGCTGCTAGGGCTAATTTTTCTTGCGCTTTCTTTTCTTCCCTAATATCTCGAAACTCCGTTACACGCACCATGTGCCCTTGGTAAGGAACCATGCGCGCTTCCAAACGAATGGGGAACTGTGTGCCATCTTTGTGCAATGCCAAAGATTCGTAGGGTTTTTCTTCATTGGAGCGGATGCGATCCAGCACACGTTCACGCTCACTTGGCGCGATGAGCTCTAAGCCATTCATCCCGATGAGTGTGGCATTGTCGTAGCCAGACATACGGGAAAGCCCTTCGTTGCACTCAAGAATAAGTCCTTGGTCATGCAACACAATACCTCCAAAGGATGCGTTATGCAAGGCTTTAAAGCGTGCTTCACTCTCTTTGAGTGCATCGGTAGCCAGTTTCTCTTTCGTGATATCGGTGTTGCTACCTCGGTACCCTTTTAAACTGCCATCAGGGTTAAAGACAGGGAATCCATAGGTTAAAATCCAAAAGACTTCTCCCGTTTTATTGACAATGCGACCTTCTATATTTTCATAAGACTTTTGGGTGTGAAAAATCTTAAATACTCTCTCCTTGAGTGCTAAACGGTCTTCATGTGGTCGCAAGTCGTAAAAATAGAGCTGATTCACCACCTCAGAAACCTCATAGCCTAAGAGTTCTTTGACATTGGGACTGACGTAGGTGTACAAACCTTTACATGTAACCTCCCAATGCATCGTGCGTGTTTGAGAAGAGAGCTCTTCAAACAAGGCTTTACTCCGTTTTAAATCTTTATTTTTGCCCCACACATACACTAAAATTGCCGATAAAGAGAGGACACCCCCAAAGGCAAGAAAGACAAAAAGCCATCGGTAGTGAAACAAAACATCGTTGATATCAAACAACGGTCTGTCTTCATAAGGAGGAAAGCGAAGCTCTTGTAACATCTCTCTAACTACGTCATAATTTGCGGGAATATTAAACCCATAAATGTGCATGAGTTGGGCTAGAGGTCCGTTGTCTTCGATGCGAAAAAGTGTTGAGAGCACAGCGCGTGAGAGTTGTTCATCGATGTGCGGTAAAGTCGCAAGAGGCCATTCTGGATAGAGTCTAGTAGAGCGTGCTACGGGGAAAAAAGGTTCATTTTGTGCGTTGATGATGCGAAAGTCTTTGAGGTTAAGCATCCCTTCTTTGTGCATTTTTTCAAGCACCCCCGTACGCACAAAGCCCACATCGGCACGGTTGTTTTGCACCATTTTAATGACATTGTCGTGAGGCATTCCCGTGATGGAAATGCGTGCATCTTTGGGTAAATGTACTCCTGCATGAAAGAGTTCATACGCTTGCATTTGAAAGCCACCCAAAGATTTATCATCACTAACAGCAATGGTTTTACCTTTAATGTCACTGAGTGTATGGATGGTTTTATGGTCAGCTTTTGTAAAAATAACACCGCCAAACGAGGTGACTTTGTGGTTGCTCTCATCTACCGCAAGCGTGGCAAGAGGCGATGAGAGACTAAAACGTCTTTTAAGAAGAACATAATGCCCCGAATTGGTCAATACAAAATCCAGCTGTTTGCGTGTCATCGCATCATTCATCTCAGGGTAGGTAAGTGCTTCAACCACAAAATGATGGGTAGGTATGGCTTGATTTAACACATCCCCAAGCGGGCGCCATTGATCCAGTGTTTGAGCTTTGGGTCTAAAGGCAAGAACACCTATGCGCACAAGGGGTAAAGAGATGTTTTTTATGGTATCGTCTTGAGCATACGTAAAGGTGTGAAGCGTGATAAGTGTTAGACAAACATAAAACGTCTTCTTAAACCAATACACAAAACTCCTTTTTACTTACATGTAAAGAAAACTAAGCTTGCACGTGGTGGCAATACGGGCACTTCTTCGCCACGATGGGAATTTCCATGCCACACTCTTCGCACCCTTTGGTTTTAGCTTCTGGTACAGGTTTTGGCATCAATTTGCTGTACCCCTTAATCATCATAAACATCACAAATCCTAAAATAATAAACGAGACCATATCGTTAAAAAAGACACCCAGTTTGATAGCAGGAGCCCCTGCTTTATCCAAATCGGAGAGTGAAACATAGGTTTTACCATCAAGGGGAATGAACAAAGAAGAGAAATCAACATTGCCTAAAAGTAAACCCACAGGAGGCATGATGATGTTGGTCACCAATGATTTAACCACCGTGGCAAAAGCTGCACCAAAGATAAAACCCACCGCCATATCAACGACATTGCCTTTGATAAGGAAATTTTTGAACTCTTTTAACATGATGTACTCCTTAAAACAGATGACCCATCTGCTCTTTTTTTGTTTTGAGATAGTTTTCGTTAAAGGCATTTGCCTCAATGACAACGGGAACACGTTCCGTGATGTCGATGCCTTTGAGGCTCTCTAGTTTTCGTGGATTGTTGGTTAACAGTTTAATAGCATTTATGCCAAAGTGTTTTAAGATAAAGACAACGATTTCGTAGGTGCGCTCATCGGCTTTAAAGCCTAATTGATGATTGGCTTCAATGGTATCAAAGCCTTTATCTTGAAGTGCATAGGCATTGACTTTGTTTAAAAGCCCTATATTACGTCCTTCTTGACGTAAATAAATCACCATGCCCCCCTCTTTTTCGATGAGTTTTAGCGCGTATTCAAGTTGGTCACGGCAGTCGCATTTTAAACTTCCCATGGTGTCACCCGTTAAACATTCGCTATGAATGCGCACAAGTGGGTTGGCATGGTAAGGCTCTTTGAAGATGACTAAATGCTCTTTTATACCCTCTTTAAATGATTGAATTTTAAATGTTCCAAAGCGTGAGGGGAGGTTTGCAACCTCTGAAATCTCTATTTTCATCTTGTTTTAGTTCCAGTTATGGTAAAATCGATACTTTTAAAAAAGTTATTTTAACAAAGATAAGGCAAAAGAATGTTTAAAAGATTTAGACGACTGCGCATGAACGCAACCCTTCGCTCATTGGTACGCGAAACGACTCTTAGTATGGATGATTTTATCTATCCGTTATTTGTGAAAAGTGGAGAGGGCATTAAAAAAGAGATTAGCTCAATGCCTGGTGTGTATCAAATGAGTTTGGATGAGATTTTAAAAGAGTGTGGAAGTTTACAAGCACTTGGAATTAACTCCATTATCTTATTTGGCATTCCTGAAGTCAAAGACAGCGTAGGAAGCGATGCGTTGTGTGAGCATGGCATTATTGCAACGGCGGTCAAAGCGATTAAAAAAAGTTACCCAACGATGTTTGTTGTGACTGATTTGTGTTTTTGCGAATTTACCGACCATGGTCATTGTGGCATTTTGGATATGGAACATGAAAGTGTCAATAACGATGCAACGTTGGAGATTTTGGCGAAGCAAGCTCTTGTTCACGCTCGTTCAGGTGTGGACATGATAGCACCAAGCGGTATGATGGACGGGATGATAGAAGCGTTGCGCGAAGCCCTTGATAGCGAAGGATTTATTAATTTACCGATTATGAGTTACTCAACCAAATTTGCCAGTGCCTATTATGGTCCGTTTCGTGATGTGGCAGAGTCCGCCCCTTCTTTTGGTGATAGAAAAACCTACCAAATGGACCCAGCCAATCGCAGAGAAGCCATTGCTGAGTCGGTGGAAGATGAGATGCAAGGTGCGGATATTTTGATGGTCAAACCCGCCCTTGCGTACTTGGACATCATCCGTGATGTGCGTAATGCCACCTCGACCCCTCTGGCAATTTACAATGTCAGCGGTGAGTATGCGATGTTAAAAGCTGCTGGGCGTGCGGGTGTGATTGATTATGAGCGTGTGATGATGGAGACGATGTTGGCGTTTAAGCGAGCAGGTGCGGATATTATCATCAGTTATCACGCAAAAGAAGTAGCAGAAATTTTAAAAAGGAAATAAGGATGCGACATTTTTTAACCCTGAAAGATTTTAGCAAAGATGAAATTTTAGAGATGATTGATTTGGCACTTAAAATTAAGAAACAGACCAAAAAAGGTAAACTCAAACCTTATTTAAAAAACCAAACGCTAGGAATGATTTTTGAAAAAAGCTCAACACGTACACGGGTGAGTTTTGAAGTAGGGATTCATCAGCTCGGAGGCAAAGGGCTCTTTTTATCCTCGAACGATTTACAACTAGGACGTGGCGAACCCATGAAAGACACCGCACGTGTCATTAGCCGTATGGTGGATATGGTCATGATACGAACCTTCGCACAAAGTACACTTGAAGAGTTTGCGGCGTATTCACGTGTACCTGTCATTAGTGGTTTGAGCGATAGCTACCATCCTGTACAGTTGATGGCGGATTACATGACGATGGTCGAGTATGGCAAAGATAAAAACCCGATTGTGGCGTATGTGGGTGATGGCAACAACATGACGCATTCATGGCTCATGATGGCATCAAAACTAGGCTTTGAACTTCGCATTGCAACGCCTAAGGGTTATGAAGTAGATAGTGCCATTTTAGACGATGCACGCTCTTTTGCACAACAAAGCGGTGCGCTCATCAAAATTGGCAATGACCCCAAAGAGGCAATTTCTGGAGCAAGTGTTGTCACAACGGATACATGGGTTTCAATGGGACAAGAGGCTGAAAAAGCCAAACGTGTGGCAGATTTTCAAGGCTATATGGTGGACGATGCGATGATGAGCTTAGCGCAAAAAGACGCAATGTTTTTACACTGCCTGCCAGCGTACCGTGATTATGAAGTGAGTGAGGCGGTGTTTGAAGCGCACGCCGATGAGATTTTTGATGAAGCAGAAAACCGTCTACACGCCCAAAAAGCGGTGATGGTATGGCTGGATAAGCATAGGTAGATGATGACAAAGAAAAAAAGCAAAGAGTTGATGATGATAGATAAAATAACAAAAAGTTTAAGCTTAACGAAGCCAAAAGAGCGCACATTTTTGGAGATGGAATCCAGTATTGAAAGTGATGCAAAAGTGTTACGTTTAAAAAGTGGTAGTTGGAAAAGCAAGAAAGAGCCTTGGCTTATTTTGGATGAGAATAAAAAACTGCACGCACTACTCTCTATGGACTCATTGACAAAAATCGTTGAAAATTTTAGGCAGATAGAGCAAGAAGCGTTTTCGCTCAAACTTGAAAAGAGTATTTTGCAACACTTGCCCCTTGATTTTAACGATGTATGGGCGGTGGCTGTTGAAGAGATTAAAAAGTACAAAAAAACACCCGCAGACTTCGATAAGGTGATTTTGAAGATTAAAAAAGAGCATCCCAATCTCTTCCTCAATCTTCAAGATTTTCACTTTCCTGAGGGGATGACAGTGTTATCCTCTAGCACCAATGAAGGCATAGTATGATTGATTTTGAAAAATTTGCGAAGTATTCTAAACCAGGACCTCGTTACACTTCGTACCCCACAGCACCAGAATTTCACGAAGGATTTGGCGCCAAAGCGTATGTGGAAATTTTGGAAAAGCAAGATAAAAAACGTCCCCTTTCTTTGTACTTCCACCTTCCTTTTTGCCGAAGTGCTTGTTATTTTTGTGGTTGCAATGTTGTGTATACCAGTAGAGAAGATAAAAAAGACAGGTATATCGACTATTTAGAGAAAGAATTGGCGATTTTAGCTCAGCACCTTGATACGTCACGTGAAGTGATTCAGATGCATTTTGGTGGTGGCACACCGACCTTTTTTAGCACCGAACAACTCACACGTATTATCGCTTCCATCAAAAAATATTTTAAACATTTTAGCAGTGATGCGGAAATTAGCTGTGAAATTGACCCGCGTTTTTTAACACAAGAGCAGTTAAATGTGCTTACATGTAATGGCTTTAATCGCATCAGTTATGGGGTACAAGATTTTAACGAAACCGTTCAAAAAGCCATTCACCGCATTCAACCTTACGATGTCACGCACAATGCTGTGAAAATGGCAAAAGAGGCGGGCATTGCTTCCATCAATATGGATTTGATTTACGGATTGCCGTATCAGAGTTTTGAAAGTTTTGAAGAAACACTTCGCCTTGCCGTCTCACTTGATCCTAGTCGTTTGGCTGTTTTTAACTACGCACACGTGCCATGGATGAAAAAATCCATGCGCAAAATCGATGAGACAACCCTCCCTCATCCGAGTGTCAAACTCTCTATTATGCGCCATAGTATTGATTATTTAGAAGCACACGGATATAAGATGATAGGAATGGATCACTTTGCTAAGCCAAACGATGAACTCTTTCTAGCCATTGAAAAAGGAGAGTTACACCGCAATTTCCAAGGATATACCACCAAGGGAGGTGCGGATTTAATTGGTATTGGTTTGACCAGTATTGGGGAGGGAGTGGCACATTATGTGCAAAACTTCAAAGAGATGGAAGCCTATGAAAATGCCATTGATGAGGGGAAATTGCCTGTACATCGAGGATTGGTTTTAAGCGCGGATGATGTGCTCAGAAAAGCCGTGATTATGGAGATGATGAGTAATTTTAAACTTAATATCGCAGGTATTGAGCAAGCGTTTGGTATTGACTTTTTTGAGTACTTTGCCGATGCGATAGAAGCACTAAAACCGTTTGAGGAAGAAGCGTTGGTTGTTGTGGATAAAGAGGCTAAATGCATTTTAGTGAATCCAACGGGAACGCTTCTTGTTCGCAATATCGTAATGCCTTTTGATGCGTATTTACAAAAAATTCCTGAAGATAAACGACGCTTCAGTAAAACGGTATAAAACATGTTTCAATTTAACGTTACCAGTGATGCCTGTGTCAAATGCGGTAAGTGCATTCCTGTATGCACCATTCACGAAGTCAACCGCGATGAAGTTACCTCTCCACGAGGCTTTTTAGATCTTCTGGCTGCCTATCAACGCGGAGAACTCGAACTCGACAAAAATGTTAAAAACATCTTTGAAAGCTGTTTTTTGTGCACCAACTGTGTCGATGTTTGCCCCAATGATTTACCCGTCGATATGCTCATCGAACAAGCAAGAAATGATATTCGCAAGAAATTTGGACTGGCATGGTATAAAAAACTGGCGTTCTTCTTGCTTCGTAACCGTAACATCATGGACGTTATGGCGCGCTTTGGCTTTATGTTTCAAACGTGTGGTTTTAAGATGGTGGATAAACAAAAATCAATGGTTTTGAGAGATTTCCCTATTATTAAAATGGACAGACTCTTTCCAAGCTTGGCAAAAAAGACCTTTTTAAACTCGCATCCTGATGTCATTTATAACGGTAGCAAAGGCAAAGTAGGCATTTTTATTGGGTGCTTAGCCAACTACATGTACACCGACATTGGCAAATCTTTGCTTGAAATTTTAAAAGTTTTAGAAATCGATGCCTATCTTATCAAACAACAAAAATGCTGTGGCGCACCCCAGTACTTTACGGGGGATTTTGATAGTGTAGATACATTGGCAAAGTTTAATATCGAATACATCGAAGGGTTTAAGGATGAATTAGACGCCATCATTATCCCTGAAGCCACGTGTAGTGCTATGATAAAAGAGGACTACGCCCACTTTTTCCATGACCAACCTGAGTGGAAAAAACGTGCTGAGGCACTTAAGCCACACATCTTCATGGCAACCGAATACTTGGAAAAAAAGACCAATCTTGCTCAGATTTTAGCAAGCAAATCACGCATCAATGAGAGCATCACCTACCATGACCCCTGCCATGCCAGAAAAATGCAAGGCGTATGGAAAGAGCCACGAAATTTACTCTCTAAAAACTACATCTTAAAAGAGATGAGTGACCCGAATCGCTGTTGCGGATTTGGCGGTGTGACCATGCAAACCGAAAAATATCACTTCGCCAAAGCCGCAGGACTACCAAAAGCTGCGATGATACAAGAGACGGGTGCTGAGTACGTGAGTGCTGAGTGTAGTGCCTGTCGTATGCAGTTAAGTGACGCGATGCACGGACAAAAAGTGGATGTTGTGTTTAAAAACCCGATAGAGTTGATTGCTAAGGCGTTGAGAGAAGGGTAAATTCTTTTTACATGTAAGGCGGAAAAGCTTTACATGTAAACGGTGTTGTATTGATTATTTTAGACGAAAAAGCGTGCCCTTACTCAGATTTTATTTGAACATATTTTGCGAGTTTAACACCTTTGTGTATTTCTATTTTGTACGAATCTGGTATAGATGCTGCTAATGTAATATCTTTACAAGATATTTTATTATTAGTCAATAAGTATTGAAATACTAAGGAGTATGGTTAATTCGAGGGAGGAGAAAGAATAAATCTTTACATGTAAAGATCTCCTTGACACGTATTCTTCATTAAACTATAATTACCCACAAGATTATCCGTATTATAGCGAGGAATAAAATGCTTTCTTATAAACCAAACGAACTCATGAGCAGTACCGATGTAGCAAAGAATTTTGGTAGTGTGCTTACCAAATTGGCACGCCATGAGGTCGAAAAAATCGGTGTTCTCAAAAATAACAAGCTTGATTTTGTCATTTTACGTCATGATGAAGTTGACCAACTCGTTCGTCAAGAGGTGGCGCGACTGAAATTTGAAGAGGATAAAAAGTTTGTAGCGGCGCAAGTTGTAAAACTCAAAAATAACGAAGCAACATTTTATTCACTTGAAGAATTAGAAAAACGTCTCATCAATGAAGCTTAGGTTTGAAGAAGAGTTTGTTCTTTCTCTTCAAAAAAAGATAGGGTTTATAGCCCTAGATAGTCCAAATGCAGCCAAAGCATTTCAAAAAGGCTTACTTGAACAGTGTAAATCAGTAGCGGAAATGCCCTATAAATGTAGGCAATCCATCTACCATGATGATAAAAATATACGCGACTTAGTGTACAAAGGGTATACCGTTGTGTATGCCATTGAAGAAGAGTTTATCTCTGTGTTAGCCTTGATTAATCAAGAGTTGTATGATGCTAAAGAGTCTTTATGAAACAAAACAATCTCTGCCCTTGTGGCTCTCAAAAACCGTACGAAAATTGTTGCGAGCCCTACCACACAAAGTACAATGCCCCAACGTGCGAAGCTCTTATGCGCTCTCGTTACTGTGCGTTTGTTTTTTCTTTGGTCGATTATTTGTACGAAACGACACACCCAAGCCATCGCTCCAAAACGCTCAAAGAAGAAATTGCCTTTACATGTAAAGCTTTAGCGTGGACAGATTTGGAGGTTTTACAGACATGGCAAGGGGGCGTGAACGATAAAGTGGGCAAAGTCTCTTTTCGTGCTTCTTTTGTGCAAGAGGGTAAAGAGGGTGTGCATACGGAGCATTCGCGTTTTAAGCGTTTTGGCAAGGCGTGGATGTATGTGGATGGGGAAGTGGTGTAAAGAATTTTTTTTAAAAGAAAATTTATGGTAGACTTATTTTCAACTCTTTTTCAAAGCAGCATGGGATGAAAATAGTACAGTTTATTTTAATACTCTCTTTTTGGCTTGGCTCGTTTGTGAGTGCTAGCGTCATGGATATTACCCCTGATGAGCAGGCATGGCTTGAAAAAAATAAACTATTGCGTGTACGTATTGCCCAAGAGATGATGCCTTATCAGCAGTTTGAAAACACTAAGGCTTCGGGCATTAGCGTTGAGTACATTCAACATTTTGCCAATACGTTTAATCTCACCATTGAGTATGTCACCGATGGCACATGGGCTGAGGCGTTAAAACGCATCGAAACACGCGATGGTATCGATGTGCTACTTAAAGCAACCCATGATCCTTCCCGTCTTGAAAAAATGCTTTTTAGCCGCCCTTACGTCTCGTTTCCTTTTGCGTTAGCAACCCATGTTTCCAATCCCCACACACATCTTTCTCAAATGCAGTCGTGCACCATCGCTTTGGCAAAAAGCTATGTCATCAATGAAAAACTCAAACGTGACTACCCGCAGTGTCACACCCGTGTGTATGAAACCAATTTAGAAGCCCTACGCGCGGTGAATGCTCATGACGCCGATGCGTATATTGGCGATATTGCCATCACCTCTTTATTTATCAAGCGGTATGCACTAGCGCATCTTAAAGTGAACAATTTTTCCCAGTACCCAGCCGAGGAGCAATCCGTCGTTACAGGCAAAGATTGGCCAGAATTTATCTCTTTGTTTAACAAACTCCTGGCATCCATCCCCGAAGCGTTACATGTAAAGATAAAACGAAAATACCTGCCCTTTATGGAAGAGGTGGGAACCTCTGGTGTGGATAGCATCGAACTCAGTCCTGAAGAGAAAGCTTATTTGAAGAAAACGTTGTTCATTAACGTTTCAAATGAACTGAGTTGGCAACCGTATGATTTTAATGAAAACGGCAAAGCCGAGGGGTATAGTGTTGCCTACATCAAACTCTTAGCGCAAAAGATTGGGTTACATGTAAACTTTATAAGCGACACGTGGCCCAATCTTTTTGAGAAATTTCAACGCAAAGAGATTGATGTGTTGCACCCCATTTTTGCTACTCCGCAAAGACGTGCTGATTTTTTATTGAGTGATGCCCTATTTTCGATGCAACTGGCTCTCATCGCATCCTCAAAGCGTTTAGATATCACCTCACTTGATTCCTTAAAAGGCAAAACCTTGGGTGCAGGGAAGGGGTGGGCGAGTACTCAGTATGTGAAAGAGCAGTATCCTTGGATCAATGTTGTGGAATACGAAACAAGTCAAGAAATGCTTGAAGCCATCGCCTTTGGTTTGATTGATGCGGGGATAGACGATGTTTTTACGGCACGCTATTTTATCGAAAAAGCAATACTCTCTAATTTGCACATTGTGGGAGAGTTGGCACTTGAAAAACTAAGTGACCAAAACCTTTACATGGCATTTCAAAAAGAAAGCACCCTTTTGCATGGCTTGTTTAATAAAGCACTCAAAAGCGTACATAAGGATGAATTAAGTGCACTGAACGCACAGTTTGCTCGAAACATTTCTCCTAAAGGGTCTAAAGATCTCTTCACCCTTAATGAACAGGTCTATTTGATGCATAAACAAGAGATTAAAATGTGCATTGACCCCGATTGGATGCCTTTGGAGATGAATGAAGGAGGTAAACATGTGGGCATTGCGGCGGATTATATCAAGGTGATGGAAAAAACCATTGGTATTCCCATTTCTGTGGTACAAACACGCACGTGGCTAGAGTCTTTGGCCTTTGCAAGAGAGCGCAAATGCGACATTTTTTCTCTTGCGATGGAAACGCCTGAGCGCAAAATGTATATGAATTTTACCAAGCCCTATATGGTCATTCCTTTGGTTTTGGTTTCAAAATTGGACAAAGTGTTTTATTCCGATATTGGTGCCATTACTGATAAACCCATAGGCATTGCCAAAGGCTACGCTTACGGTGAAATTTTAAAAGTACGCTATCCTCAGGTCTCCTTTGTTGAAGTAGAGAGTGAACAAGAGGGGCTTAAAAAGGTACAAGAAGGAAAGCTTTTTGGAACCATTGGAACGCTAGCTACGGTTGCGTATCAAATCCAAAAAGAGTATTTTGGTTCGTTAAAAATTGTAGGTAAATTTGACGAAAAGTGGGAATTGGGTGTGGGTACGCGCAACGATGAGCCTGAGTTGTATAGCATTTTTGAAAAAGCCATTGGGGCGATTAGCAAACAAGAGAGTCAAGATATACTGAATAAATGGGTGAGTGTCAATTATGAAAAAGAGATGGATTATACCTATTTGTATAAAATTTTAGCGGTACTTGGGCTTATCGTCACGGTGATATTGTACCGACAGTACCATCTGCACAAGTATAATGCCAAGCTAGAAATTCTTTCTATCACCGATAAATTAACGGGTATCTACAATCGTCTTAAATTAGATGATATCTTAGAGTATGAAAAAAAACAATTTGACAGGTTTGGACGACCGTTGTCCATTATTATGCTTGATTTGGATTTTTTCAAAAAGGTGAATGATAACTATGGGCATAAAGCAGGTGATGAGACGCTAAAGACAATCAGTAAAGTTATCTTAGAGCAAAAAAGAGATTCTGATATTTTTGGGCGTTGGGGTGGCGAAGAATTTTTGTTGGTTTGCCCTGAAACCAATATTGAGGGCGCACGTGCATTAGCAGAAAAATTACGAAAAGCAATAGAAATGTACACTTTCCCGATTATTGGCTCTATCACAGCAAGTTTTGGTGTCGCCGAGTTTGAAAAATATGATTCAATCGTCAAAGTGTTTGATAAAGCAGACAAGGCGCTTTATGAGGCAAAAGAAAGCGGACGCAATAAGGTTGTTTAAGTGCATGCCCTTGAGGTGATTGAAAAAGAACTTCACGAAGATATCGCCCGTTTTGGACGTGTTACACAGGTCAAAAAAGGGGACACGCTCATGCGCCCAAAAGAGTGCATGGAGCATTTTTTTGTCATCTTAGAAGGGCGCGTCAAAATCTCTCAAATCAACTTTGAAACAGGCAAAGAGCAGATTCTTTATCTGTTAACCAAAGGGGATATGTACGATGTGGTAAGTCTTTTAGATGGTAAAGTACATGAAAATATTGCCATGGCATTGGATGATGTAAAACTCTTGGTTTTTCCTATTGAACTTTTCAGAGAATGGGTCGAAACAAAGCCTTCATTTAACAAGCTTTTTTTACCATATGTAGGTAAACAATTACGTGATATGGAAAATTTAGCCAGCGATTTATCGCTGTACGATACCACGACACGTTTGGTGAAACTCATTGCTCGCAATATCGAACAAGAAGATGGCAAACAAACCCTGAAACTCATCAACAACCTTTCCCATGAAGAACTTTCCAGCCTGATAGGTACGGTGCGAAAAGTACTCAACCGCAATCTACAAACCCTTAAAAAAGAGGGACTTATCGATATTAAACGCAAAGAAATCTGCATCTTGGACTCCCAAAATCTTCTTGAACATTTGCCTGATGTGTAAAAGTGCCACTTAAGTGGCAGACAAAAATCTTTACATGTAATAAACTTCCACCATAAAAAGTATCAAAGGAGTTTACCATGTTAGTCACACGTTTTAATCCATTCAAAGAGATGAGAGATTTGGAGCAGAGGCTTTTTAGGTATTACCCCGCAGCCGAATCAGAGGAGAATGGTATTTCAGCATTTAAGCCAACGGTGAGTACCCGTGAGGGTGAGTTTGCCTACCATGTTGAGGTGGATTTGCCAGGGGTTAAAAAAGAGGATATCAGCATTGATGTCAAAGAGAACCAACTGCTTATCTCAGGGGAGCGAAGCTTCAAAGAGGAGCGCTCTGAGAAAGATTATTACAAAGTAGAGAGCAGTTATGGCAAGTTCCAGCGCAGTTTTGCATTGCCTGAAAATGTCGATGTTGAAAACATTGAAGCCGCGTGCATTGATGGCGTTTTAGAGGTGGTTCTTCCCAAACTCAAAGTAGAAACGAACGAGGCTCGCAAAATAACAATTAAGTGACATAGGTTTGAGGGGGGATTTCTTCCCCTCTTCTTAAACTCTTTTTTTAATTTTTTTTTGCTACAATCAGCCAAATAGTCTGAAGGCATGGTGTGCAAAAAATTTTTTATGCTCTTTTGAAATCCTCTTATTTTTCCTACTACATTGTTTTGATGGGTACGTGTCTTTCACTTTTTATTGCATGGCAAAGTGCCTTGTGGATAGAAAATAGCGAAAAAAGTCGTTTTACGGTAGCCTCAGAACAGATTCTTTTCTTAGCCGAAAAACAGTTACAATCCAATGTTCAACTTTTATGTGGTGCTGCTGCATTTATGAGAGCATCAACCCATGTGAGTAGGGAAGAGTGGAAACTCTTTACCCAGTCCCAATACCTCTCTAAACGTTTTCCAAGCATTCAAGCAGCTGGCTTTTCTCCCATACTCAAGCGCAGTGATGTTAAATCCTTTGAAGATTCTATCAAAGCGGAAGGTTTTAAAGATTTTGCTATCTTTCCTCCTTCTCAAAATGCTGAAGCGATTGTTATTGCGTACCTTGAGCCTTTTGATATCATCAATCGCAAAGCCATGGGATTTGATATGGCCTCAGAGTCTGTGCGGAAAGCAACCATGGACAAAGCGATACACCGAGGGCTTCCGACACTCTCTTCTAAAATTGAATTGGTGCAAGGCTCTACGCCTGAGGAAAAAGCAGGGTTTGTTATTTATGTACCATTATACAGTACTGGGGAAATTCCTTCTTCAGTGGAGGAAAAACAAAAAAGTGTTTATGGTTTTGTATTTGCAGGGATAAAAGCCCAAACGCTCTTTAAGAATTTATTAGGACAGAATTACTTTAAAGTTGATTTTGAGATTTTTGATGGTACTGAATTGGAGATGAACTCGAAGCTCTTTGATTCAAATCCTACCTTACAAGAAGCACGCTATGAGCATGTAGAGACCATTGCTATGTATGGCAGAGAGTGGACATTTAATTTTAAATCAAATGAGGTTCTTGATATTGGCTTCAATCGTTATATTCCTTATATCCAAGCTTTTTTTGGCATTCTTTTTGCCTTGATTGTAGGGCGGTGGATTCATGCTTTGCAACGCACTCGAGAGGAAGCGTATAAAATTGCTGCTGAACAAACAAAACGTTTAGTCCGTTCCGAAGCAGAAGTACGTACCATTTTTCAAGCCATGCATGAAGGCATTATTGTTCAAAATGCGCAAGGGGTGATTGTCGAGTGCAATTTAGCAGCCCAAGAGATATTTGGCATACCGCAAGAAGAGATGCTGGGGAAAACCAGTGCTTATCCACGTTGGAGTGCCATCCGTGAAGATGGTACCGCCATGCCAACAGACGAACGTCCCGCTCCCAAAGCACTTCAAACAGGCTCAGCCCAAGAAAATGTGATTATGGGCATTGTGCGCGAAGACAATTCTATCACATGGGTGCAAGCCAATGCGCAACCCATTTTTTCAGATGATTTTTCACACGTAGAATCGGTTCTTGTTACGCTGAGCGATATTACTGAGTATCGCAAATCAAAGTTAAAGTTGGAAGAGTACATTGCGATTATTGATGCCAATGTTATCATTTCCAGTACGGATTTAGAAGGCACTATCACGGAAGTGAGTGAGGCTTTTTGTACTATTTCAGGGTACACTAAAGAAGAGCTTTTGGGCAAAAATCACAATATCGTACGACACGCAGATATGCCAGATTCGCTGTATGCAACATTGTGGGAAGTATTGAAGCATGGTGAAACATGGCGTGGAGAGATGAAAAATCGCCATAAAAGTGGGGCGGATTATTGGGTAGAGGCAACCATCTCACCGCGTTATGATGATGTGGGGAATGTGATTGGATATATGGCGATTCGAGAAGATATTACCGATAAAAAGCGTATCGAAGAACTTTCGATTACCGATCGTTTGACAAAGCTTTACAATCGTTTGAAACTGGATGAACTGTTAAGCTTACATGTAAGCATGGCAGTACGCCATGAGACACCTTTTTCCACCATTATGTTAGATATCGATAAATTTAAATCCGTTAATGATACGTATGGGCATCAAGTGGGCGATACGCTCTTACAAGAGATTGCGGAAGTGCTCAAATTCAACCTAAGACGTGAAGATTTTGTGGGGCGTTGGGGAGGCGAAGAGTTTTTGATTCTTTTGCCTTCTACAACACTCGATGGTGCTGTTTTGCTAGCAGAAAAGCTACGTATGGCGATTGAGGGGTACGCTTTTACAACGGTTGGTAATCGAACATCGAGTTTTGGTGTAGCATCTTTTAAATACGGTGACGATACAAAAACCATTGTAGGGCGTGCGGATGAAGCCTTATACCGCGCCAAAGCCAATGGTCGAAATAGGGTAGAAGCCGAAATGCACACCTGTGAGTTAACTTAATCTAAAAAACAGTAAAATTGCCCTTTACATGTAAGGATGAAAATGTCATTTTGGAATCACATCTACTCACAGTTTGACCCCGTTGCGTTTAATTTAGGTCCCATCGCGGTACATTGGTACGGACTTATGTACATGTTGGCACTCTTAGGCGCGTTGTATGCGGGCAAATGGTTGGTCAAAAAAGATACACTGCCTTTCAGCGATAAACTACTCGATAGCTACTTTATTTGGATTGAAGTGGGCATCATTTTAGGTGCGCGTATTGGTTACATTCTTTTTTACGATCCGCATGTTGATTATTATCTCTCTCGTCCTTGGCAAATGTTCAATCCTTTTTTAGACGGTACGTTTGTGGGCATTCGCGGCATGAGTTACCACGGTGCTATTGTGGGTTTTTTACTCGGTACCTGGTTTTTTAGCCTGCGTCATAAAATGCAGGTATGGGGACTTTTAGATTTGGTAGCGTTAAGTGTTCCAGTTGGTTACATTTTTGGACGTATTGGAAATTTTTTAAACCAAGAATTGATAGGCAGACCTACAGAGCTTTCATGGGGAATTTACGTGGACGGTATCCTTCGTCATCCCTCACAAATCTATGAGGCAATTTTAGAAGGTTTAGTTATATTTATTTTACTTTTCTGGTACCGAAAACGCAAACGCTTCGAGGGAGAACTCATTGCATTGTATGGCTTTTTATATTCGCTAGCACGCTTTAGCGCGGAGTTTTACCGCGAACCAGACTTTCAAATAGGCTATGTATATGGGGAGTGGATGACCAAAGGACAAGCGCTCTCTTTGGTGATGGCAGTGGCATCATTGGTATTATACAAACTTATAGAACAAAGGCAAAAAAAGCCTCCAAAAAGTCCCTTTTAAATCCCTTGTAGTGGAGTATAATTCCATTCGAATGTCTAAAATCTACATAATTATTGTTTAAATAATATCGTTGTATGATAAGTCAATGCTTAAAAGCAAATAAACACTATTAAATGTGTAAATAGGTACATTTAATAGTGTTTACAACTTCACAAAAAGGATGAAATGTGAGTGACCTACTGGAAGGTTTTTTAGGTACGAGCGTTGAGGGTAAAAAGAGTAGAGTTCCTGCGAAATTGGATTATTTTCAAAGTGCAACGGGACTCTTTTTAGGGTTGTTTATGTGGGGGCATATGTTCTTTGTTTCAACAATTTTGATCAGCAAAGATTTTATGTACACCATCACAAAGATGTTTGAGGGAAGCTTCTTGTTTAAAGAGCCACAATCGTGGATTGTTTCTGCAATGGTATTTTTTGTTTTCGTCATCTTCATTGTTCATGCAATGCTGGGTATGCGAAAATTACCCATTAATTTCAGACAGTATCAAGCGTACAAAACACATGCGGGTATGATGAAACATGACGATACTACCATGTGGCTCACTCAAGCCTTCACGGGTTTTGCAATGTTTTTCTTAGGTTCAGCCCATCTTTTAATGATGATGGTACAAGCCGATACCATCGGACCTTATGGTTCATCCATGCGAATGTATGGCGATGTGATGTGGCCATTTTATCTTCTTCTCCTTCTTGCCGTTGAATTTCACGGAGGCATTGGTTTGTACCGATTGTGTGTGAAATGGGGTTGGTTTGAAGGTCCTGATGCCAAAGTGTCTCGTAAAAAATTGAAACAAGTTAAATGGCTGATAACAGGCTTTTTCTTGGCTTTGGGTCTTTTAACACTGGCAGCATACGTGAAAATTGGCTATGAATACAGCAATGGCTTGGTCGATAAATACAAGCCGACAGCACAAATTGAAGTAACATATGATGTGAAGGTTAGGGCGTAAACATGAACGTAAAATATTGTGATGCACTGGTTATCGGTGGTGGTTTAGCAGGTCTTAGAGCAGCGGTGGCAACCCAATCTCAAGGCTTGAGTACAACGGTTTTAAGTTTGTGTCCTGTCAAGCGTTCGCACTCAGCGGCAGCGCAAGGTGGGATGCAAGCGAGTTTGGGTAACTCAAAAATGAGCCGAGGCGACAATGAAGATGTCCACTTTGCCGATACGGTTAAAGGAAGCGACTGGGGTTGTGACCAAGAAGTGGCACGTATGTTTGTAACGACTGCGCCTAAAGCCATTCGTGAGTTAGCGGGTTGGGGTGTGCCTTGGACGAGAATTGCCAAAGGTCCACGTGAAGCGATTATCAACGCGGAGCGAACGACCATCGTTGAAGACGATGAGGTACATGGGTATATTCATTCTCGTGACTTTGGTGGAACTAAAAAGTGGAGAACCTGTTATACCGCGGATGCAACAGGGCATACCATGCTTTTTGGTGTTGCCAATGAAGCACTCAAACATAACGTTAATATCGAAGATAGAAAAGAAGCGATTGCGTTGATTCATGAAAACAACCGTTGTTATGGTGCGATTGTAAGAGATTTAGTAACAGGTGAGCTTTGGGCATATGTGGCCAAAGGTACCCTTATCGCAACGGGTGGTTATGGAAGATTGTACAAGCAAACGACCAATGCGGTTATTTGTGATGGTATCGGTGCTGCGATTGCGCTTGAGACAGGCATTGCGATGCTCGGTAACATGGAAGCCGTACAATTTCACCCAACGCCTATCGTTCCATCAGGCATCCTTTTAACAGAGGGTTGTCGAGGAGATGGTGGTCTTTTAAGAGATGTTGATGGTCACCGTTTTATGCCCGATTATGAGCCAGAGAAAAAAGAGTTGGCAAGCCGTGACGTTGTAAGTCGTCGTATGATGGAACACATTCGTAAAGGCAAAGGCGTTAAATCTCCTTATGGTGAGCACTTATGGTTAGACATTTCCATTTTGGGTCGTGCCCATATTGAAAGAAACTTGAGAGACGTACAAGAAATTTGTCAAATTTTTAACGGGATTGACCCAGCGGATGAAGGTCCAAAAGGGTGGGCACCTGTTCTTCCAATGCAACACTACTCAATGGGAGGAATCCGAACCAAACCAACGGGTGAGTCTCCAACCCTTTCAGGGCTCTTTTCATGCGGCGAAGCTGCGTGTTGGGATATGCATGGATTTAACCGTCTTGGCGGTAACTCAGTGAGTGAAACCGTGGTTGCGGGTATGATTGTGGGGGATTATTTTGCAAAGTTCTGTCACGCCAATGAAATAGATGTCAACACATCAACCATTCATACTGCACTTAAAAAACAGAGCGATTTTATCGACCATTTGTTAAATAACAAGGGTGAGTACAACATCTTTGAAATTAAAAACCGCATGAGAGATATTATGTGGGAAAAAGTGGCGATTTTCCGTGATGGCGAAGGCTTGAGTGCTGCTGTCAATGAGTTGGAAGAACTGTTAAAAAAATCGCACAATGTCAACGTCAAATCCAAAACAACCTCTGCTAATCCAGAGCTTGAAGAGGCATACCGAGTGCCTATGATGCTCAAACTTGCCCTGTGTGTGGCAATGGGTGCGCGTGAGCGAACCGAGAGTCGTGGAGCGCACTATAGAGAAGACCACCTCAAGCGTGATGACGTAAATTGGTTGAAGCGCACCCTCACTTCATGGAAAGAGGGCTCTACCCTTCCAACGGTCAGTTATGAGGACTTAGACATCATGAAAATGGAAATTCCACCCGCCTTTAGAGGGTATGGTGCGAAGGGCATGATTATTGAAAATGAGTTAAGTCTTAAGCGTCAAGAAGAAGTGGATAGACTTCGTGAAGAGATGGAAGCCTCTGGAAAAGACAGACATGAAATCCAAGAAGCACTGATGCCATTTACGCTTCAGCCGTATTATAAAGCTAAAAATGAGAGATTTGGAGACGCACAATGAGTAGAACGATTACCATAAGGGCAATGAAATACAACCCACAATCAAAGCTTTCAAAAGCACATTTTGCCGAGTATAAACTTGAAGAAACTGATGGTATGACCTTGTTTATTGCGCTCACTAAAATTCGTGAAACCATGGACGCCGACTTATCATTTGACTTTGTATGCCGTGCGGGTATTTGTGGAAGCTGTGGGATGATGGTGAATGGAAAGCCCGCTTTGGCGTGTCGAACACTGACAAAGAATTTTCCAGATGGCGTATTGCAACTGATGCCAATGCCTGCGTTTAAACTCATCAAAGATTTATCTGTGGACACGGGGAATTGGATGAACGGTATGAGCAAAAGGGTTGAGAGTTGGATTCATACTAACCACAAGCCTGACATCTCCAAGTTGGAAGCACCGATGGAGCCCAAGCTTGCCGATGAGACCTTTGAGTTGGATCGTTGTATTGAGTGCGGTATTTGTGTGGCAGCGTGCGGTACAAAATTGATGCGTCCAAACTTTATCGGAGCGGTAGGCTTAAACCGTGTGGCTCGTTTTGCAATGGATCCACACGATGAAAGAACTGACGAAGATTTCTATGAACTTGTAGGGGATGATGATGGTATTTTTGGATGTATGAGTTTGGTAGCGTGCGAGGACAACTGTCCTAAACACTTACCGCTTCAGTCAAAAATTGCCTACATGAGACGAAAACTCGTCGCCCTTAGATAGTCTTACATGTAAAGAGGGAAGAACCTTATCTTCCTTCTTTAATCGTTTATCTTTAATCGTAACTTTATTAACTCTTGTTATAATCCAATAAAACCAAACATAGCGGTCATTCATGCACATTATCAATGATTTTTTTCTTTTAACATGGAATCAAAAAGAGTCCTCCCACGTTGTCTTTGATGAGGCTCAAACCTTAGAATTAAGCCACAACTATACCCACAACGTAGAACGTTTTTGCGACAGTGTCGCTATCGTACTCATCATTCATCCAGGCAACATAGAAGCAATTAGTACCCTTGATGCATCCAAGCGCATCTTAAATGGTATTTTTGAAAGTCTTTTGTTCACAAAAGAAAATATTCAAAAAGCACAAAAAACCATTCTCACGTTTTTAATTTCCAAAGGCAACCTTACCATCAATCAAGCCATTACAAAACGATTGGAGCGTTTGCGTAAGGAGGAGATTGTAACGTATGATGTGAGTCGGCGTTTGATGAGTTTTCTCTCCCTCATCGAGGAGCAAAAAAGTCTTGAAACACCTTTACATGTAACGCCATGTACACGAGAACAAGAAGACGATTACCACAAAGGTGTAGCATTTTTACAGCATACAATCAAACAGCTTCGAGACATCGTCGAGGATAAACGTTTGGAAGAGCGTTTGGAAGACGTCGCACAACGCATTGAACAGGCGACATTTTCCATAGGCATCACAGGGGTGATGAATGCGGGCAAATCAACCATGCTCAATGCCCTCTTAGGTGAAGCGTTACTCGGAACCGCGGTTGTTCCCGAAACGGCAAATTTAACGCGCATCGGGTACGCCAAAGAGCCGTATGCTAAGGTCAATTTTTGGAATCGTTCGGAGTGGAGGGCGATTGAGGAGAGTGCTTCCGTATTGCCTTCTATTGAAGCGTTTGTGCTTGAAACACGCTATCACTTTGGAGAGTCTTTTGATGCGCTCATTACCGAAGAGGGGAAAAGTGAGCAGATTCGCGTGGATGTTTTAAGCGCGTATACCTCAGCTAAACATTCGGATAAAAAATGCAATCTTGTCAAAAGTGTTGAACTCTACACGGACCTCAAATGGCTCAAAGATGGGGTCGTTATCGTCGATACCCCAGGTCTTGATGACCCTATTATTCAACGGGAGGAGATTACCTTATCGTATCTTAGTGAATGTGACGTTTTAATTCATTTGATGAATGCCTCTCAAGCGGCAACACAAAAAGATGTGGATTTTATCATTGATGCGCTTTTGTACCGAAAAGTGGCGCAGTTGTTGATTGTGATTACGCGCATTGATGCCATTAGTTCCAAAGAGTTAGATGAAGTGATTGCCTATACTAAAACGAGTATTCAAAAACGTTTGGAAGAGCAAGAGCGAAGCGCACTTTTAAATACGATTATTGAAAAATTGGAATTTATCCCGTTGGCGGGGAAGTTGGCATTGATGCATAAGACAGGTCATGCCAAAGAAGCAACACGGCTTGGGTATAGTTATGAAAAAACAGGTATGCCTCGATTTGAAGCCTATTTGCAAACGCTTCTTTTTGGAGAAGAGAGCCAAAAAGCGTCACTTATTCTCTCCTCTAATCGTAAAGAAATAGACCATATTGCCCTTACATGTAACGCTATTTTAGAAGAAAAAATAGGACTTTTAAGCCTCTCAAAAAAGGAGATGCAAGAGGCAATAGAGAGTTATGGGGAAGAGAAGCAAACGATTGAACGTTTTTTGCAAGGCGTAGAAGAGGCTCTTTTGCACATTCGCCAAGAGATGGAACTCTCCTTTAAAACCTTACGTCTTTTTGCGGAACATAAAATGGATGCATTGGAGAGGCTTATTTTTAAACGTATTGTGGATGATGTGCATTATGAGCGTTTAAAACACAAACGAAATCCTAAAGAAGAACGCATTGCCTACATGGTTGAAGCGGGATTTAAAGAGGGGCTTTTGGATGTGGTTCGGGATTATCGCTATGAGTTTCAAAAAAAGATGGAAGCACTTTTGGAAGGTTTAGCACACACCTATGCTCAATTTGGAACACAGAGTTTTGATGTGACGTTTGATGCTAAAACATTTTGTGAAGAGCATTTTTCTGGCACCTTAATGTTTAAAAACACGAGCGTTGTGACCAGTCAAATCAACACCGCTATTCGCAAATTTTCCGCCAATGATGCAACGCTTTTAAACCAACGTATCGAAACGCTTTTGCATCAAGAGATAGAAGCCATCACGTCAAAACTTTTGACAATTTTAAAGGCATTAAATGAAAATCTTTTGACGCATTTGTTACAGGTGTGCGAAACGCCTGCGAGAGAGATAGAAGAGCAGATGCGACGCACTGAGGCCATATTGCAGGAGAGTTTCCATGCCATTCAACAAGATGAACAGAGCATACACGGTGCGCTAGAGCATTTACATGTAAGGAAAAAAAGGCTTCAAGACGTACTGGTGCCTCTTGGAATAAAGGAGGGTCTATGAGTTTACTAGAGAGCTTTATTGCCGATTATAAAGCACGGTTTGCAAAAGTTTCCCCTTTATTTGATACCACCCTCTTAGGCGCGGTTAAAAAAGTACAGTACACCCTTTTGGATGAAAAATTTTCTCCTTCTTTGGAGCTTAAAAAAGCGCTGAGTGAATTGCACAAGCGTGCGGAAGAACCTATGAAAGTAGCCATTACGGGGCAGTTTTCGAGTGGAAAATCGACCTTTCTTAACGCACTTTTAGCTAAAAATATTTTACCAACGGGCATTACACCCGTGACGTCTAAAGTGAATTATATTTGTTATGGAGATACCTTTCGTATGCGTGTGCGCTATGTGGACGGGAGGGATGTCTACCATGATATTTCAGCCATTAGTACCTTTATTGACCAAAGAGAAGAGGTGCAAGATATTGCGTATTTAACCCTTTATGCGCCACTGGATATTCTCAAAGAAGTTGTCTTTGTCGATACACCAGGTCTTAATTCCCAAGGCTCACAGGATACACAAACCACAGAACAAGTGCTCAAAGAGGTCGATGGTATCATTTGGCTAAGCCTTATGGATAATGCTGGAAAGATGAGTGAACTTAAGGTGCTTGAAACCTATTTGGGTGAGTACCAAAACAAATCCTTGTGTGTGCTTAACCAAAAAGATAAATTTACCCCCGAACAAATTGAAGAGACGATGACCTACGTGCGAAAGGCTTTTGGTGAATTTTTTAGCGATGTGATTCCCATTTCTGCTAAACAAGCACTCGAATCGCGTAGTCATGATAAAAAAATGATGATGCAAATGACACAAGAAGGAGTACTGGAAAAGGTAAAAGTTTTGCTCGGACAAGGGTTGGAAGGTTTGCCAAAAGAGGAGATAGAGACACTTTTTGTTGGGTATTATGAAGCAATTCAGGGGATACGAAGTTTGGATGTCAGTGCCAATATCGCCTTGCTGGAAACATCCAATATCACCAAAGTTTTGGACTTTATTCAAGATGAAATTCGCCCTAAAGCTTCGCAGGCCAAAGAGTTTGCCATCAAAAAAGAGATTTATCATGTGAGTGAGGCGTTGATAGCACAACACCGTTTGTTTATCACCATTTATGATGAACTCTTGGTACATATCCGCCAGTTTGAACACGAAGAGCGTGCTAAACTTAAAGAGCTCAAAACAAAGTTTTCAAAAGACCTCAAAGAGGCATTTATGCGCATCGTGACTATCATTGAAACGATTAGCGATGCCATTTATCAAGAGATTGGTAAACACACACGGGTGCGCTTTGAGCCTCAAAAAAAGAAGATGCTCTCAAAACAGATTTGCTATGTGCCTCATCCTTATGATGCCCCAAAAATAAACTCAGATACCATTTATAAAGCACTCTTTTACGATGAAAACATCATTGGAAAGATGTTTAAACAGTATGTGAAAAATTTATCGACCATTCAAGAAGAGGTCAATGTCAACAACCTTTTGGTGTATCAAGCCTTAGAAAAAAGAGTTCTCAAATGGCAAGCACCGTATGAAATCATTCGTAAACGTGAAGCAATACACTCCGACATTGAATTTGCCAATATCCGCAAATTTGCCTCTAAGGCGTATGAGACCATTTTAAAATCATTTCACGATGAGATAGCCGACTCTTATGCCAAGATTAGTTCCGAATTTAACCACCTCTCCAGTGCGGTGAGCTTTAATTATCAAAATGCTACAGAAGTATGCGTGGCATTTTTAGAGACAAAGATTGAAAAATCTATTGCGCTCTACGAAGAAAACCCTACACGCTTTAGCCTCTATATTCCCAAAAAAGAAGAGATAAAAGAGCGACTTCGCACCAGTTTTCACCTCTATGAGCTTGAAAATATGATGAATGCACACCATACTTTTTTGAGTAAAGATTACGACCGTTTGATGGAAAAGTTTGAGGGTTTGGCAGAGGAGAAAGTGCTCTTTTTAGAAAAACGTAAAGAGCGTCACACTAAAATCATTACAGTACTGGAAGGGCTAAGGGAGAGTATTTAACGTATGCGCCGCCATGATGATTTTATTTCTTCCCATTTTTTTTGCTGTATACAGTGCTGTATCGGCATGTTTTAATATTTCTCGAATGTTACAGACTTCTTGTTCATCGGGGTGATAAATGCCTCCACTGATAGTCAGTTTAATCTCAACGTCTTTGTAAACAAAGCAGTGTTGTTCAACTTTTTGGCGTAAAAGTTCACAGCGAGCCATAATGTCTTCAGGCTTAATGCGGTTGAAAACGATGACAAACTCTTCTCCTCCAGATCTAAAAATAGTATCTTCGTAGCGCGTGGTTGTCGAAAAAATTTTTGCCAATTCACACAACACAAAATCTCCCGCATCATGCCCATAATCATCGTTCACTTTTTTAAACCAGTCGATATCGATCATCGCAACACCAAAAGGGAGATGATTGATTTTATGGTGCAGTATCAAACGATCGAGCACTTCTTCCATATGAAGTCTATTTTTAAGCCCTGTGAGGGGGTCATGGGAGGCTAGATGTTGAAGTTTAAGATTGGATTGTTCCAAGTCTAGGGTACGAATACGAACGTTTTGCTCAAGTTCGTGGTGCTGACATGATGTTTTTTGAAATAACTCTTTCATTGCGTGCAGCATAGGCTGAAAGATAAAAATAATTTCAACTAAGAGAACAAGTAAGGTAAGTAGCCACGTCCCAGTTTCAAGATTTTTGATTATGCGAATGTGGGCTTCTCCTTCGCGTTGAGACTGCTCAATGAGCTTGTTAAAATCTACCAAAAGTATATCGCAGAGATTTAAAAGTGTGTTTAAGGTTTCTTCGTCTTGCGTGGAGGATGGCATTTGCAGTAGGTGTTGTGCTAAGAAGAGGTACTCTTTCACGCGTTGGTAAAGTGCTTCCTTATGCGCAGAAAGACTAACTGTAATTGTTATGGGTGCAATGTTGCTTGATAAAAGTGCTTTATTGGTAGCGTGCATCTCTTCGATGGAAGAGAGAAGAGCATTTTTAAGAAAGAGGTTCGAGCTTGAATCCACGGATGATCGATAGCGGGAGGAGAGAGAAGCAATGCGTTGAGAGAGCACGCGTTGTTTCTCTGATAGAGTGACAATATGAGCTGTGGAATGATTGCTTTTAAGGGCTACATGTAAAAGGGTCAATGCAACTGTGCTTAAAAGTGCAATGATAAATACTGACAACATATAACGTTTGGTGAAACTTTCATTGACGTGGTCTTTGTTCACAACCTATCCTTCTGTCCATCCTTTGAGATAAATTGTAGCAAAATTGTTTACATGTAACGCTTTTCTTTCAAGGTTTTGTATAATTTTAATAAAGAGATAAATAGTGTTGTAATCGCTGGCCCTAAAATCATGCCCCAAAATCCAAAGGTTGTAAGTCCTGCAAAGATGGCAAAAAAGATTAGTAGTTCGTTAACTACGGTTGGGGTTTTGACTAAGGTGTCGTTGATGTATTTGATAATCAAAGGCTTAATGAAGGTGTCCGCAACAACAGAAATCATAACAATCGAATAGCTCGCAATGATAATAGCCGATACAACGTTTCCATGAGAGAGTTCGAGTGCACACAGAGGCACCCACATCAATGCGCCTCCAATGATGGGGATGAGTGATGCAAAGCCATAAAAAATCCCCAACAATAGTCCATCGTAGCCAAAATAAATTCCAATGATAGAAAACAGAGCCCCTTGAAAAATAGCACTGATGAGAATTGAATAGAAGACCACACTCATCACATTGGTCACTTCTGCAAACACCATGTTGATTTCTTGGCAATCCATAGGCATAACACTCTTGGTGTAGTCAATCAAGTCTTTTCCATTGAGCAATGCAAAAAAGAAAAAGATAACAATCAGTAACATATCTTTTAAAAAGCCCGCACTGTTTTTACCAATCGAGCCAAAGTAGCTAAGCGCTGTGGCTGAAAGTTGGGAAATATTAAGATTTTTAATAAAATCATCCAAACTGGGTTGTAAAAATGCAATGGGTGCAGGAAGCGTATAGTCAAGATTCAGCAGGTAGTTTTGTACCCTTTCAATGACCGTAAAATCAAAATTATTGACAATAGAACCTATGGATGTGATGGAATAAACAATGGGACCAAAGAGAAGTAAAGAGAGTAAAAGGGTTGACAATAAAGCAGAAAAGTGTCTGTTTTTAAGTACACGCATAAACTTTACATTGATAGCATACGTAGCGATGGCAAGCAAAGAGGCAATGGTGATAATCATCAAAAAAGGCTCATACAGCTTAAGAATAGAGTACAAAACAGCCAAGAAAATAGCGGTTAAAAAGAAGCGATGCTCATTCATTGAAGAGTCCTGTTTGTAAAGGAGGTGGGCCTAGTTTGAAAAGCTCATATGTTTTGGGTGTTGCCAGTCTGCCTCTGGCGGTGCGTTCGATATAGCCATTGGCAAGCAAATAAGGCTCTATCACATCTTCGATGGTACCTTCATCTTCACTTAGCGCTGCTGCAATGGTACTTAGTCCTAAGGGTCTGCCTTTAGCGCGCAGTAACAGTTCGAGATAATGGAGGTCTAATTCATCAAACCCCAAATCGTTGACCCCCAACTCATTTAAGCCATACTCTGCACGTACTTTGGAAATGTGATCTTCATTTTCAACATCTGCAAAATCGCGAATCCGTTTTAAAAGACGCAAAGCAATCCGTGGTGTTCCTCTGGAGCGTCGAGCCATTTCAAAAGAGGCATCTTCTAAACAAAGCTTATCCAGTTTTTTTGAGGCACATACGATGATATTTGAAAGTTCTTCTTTGGTGTAAAATTGAAGTCTAAAATGCATCCCAAAGCGATCTCTTAGTGGAGAACTAATCATTCCAGCACGCGTGGTTGCTCCTATGAGGGTAAAACGAGGGAGATCGATTTTAATGGTTTGGGCGGCAGGTCCAGATCCTATGATGATATCGAGTCTAAAATCTTCCATCGCAGGGTACAAAATCTCCTCAATGGCAGGAGAAAGCCTGTGAATCTCATCAATAAATAAAATGTCATTTTCTTGTAAGTTGGTCAATATGGCTGCCAAATCACCACTTTTTTCAATCATGGGTGCGGCAGTAATTTTGATATTAGAGCGCATTTCATTGGAGATAATATACGCCAAGGTTGTTTTTCCAAGACCAGGAGGTCCAAAAAAAAGTACATGGTCTAAACATTCGGAGCGTTTAGTTGCCGCTTGGATAAAAACTTGTAGATTTTTTTTAATTTTTTCTTGCCCAATATACTCATCGAAGGAAGAAGGTCTAAGACTTTTTTCAAACTCTCCTTCAAAAGCAATTTTTTCAATTTCGACAATGCGTTCCATACGGCTACTTTGTGTAGGTGTGTTCAATGTTAGGGAATGAACGCTCTTGAACCTCTTTGATATACGTATCGAGTGCTTCTTGCACAAGCTGTGCACCATTGAGATAGCGTTTAACAAACTTGGGTTGAAAGGCCTGAAAGAAGCCTAACATGTCACTCCACACTAATACCTGACCATCGGTGTATTTACCAGCACCTATACCAATAGTGGGGATAGAAACGGCTTCTGTAATTCTTCGTGCTGCATCCTCTACTACACCTTCAACAAGAAGGCTAAATGCTCCAGCTGCTTCAAATGCTTTGGCATCGTCAATCAAAGCAAGAATATCACTTTCTGTTTTACCACGAATTTTATAACCACCTTCACTTCTTACAAATTGAGGCATCAACCCAATATGTCCCATTACAGCAATCGAGTTTTTAGTGAGAGCCTCTATAACAGGGGCTCTATCAATCGTTCCTTCAATTTTAACAGCATGTGCAGCCGTTTCGGTATAGATGCGCGATGCGTTGTGCAGTGCCATTTTTGGATCAGTATACGTACCAAAAGGCATATCAACGAGAATAAAGGTATCTTTAGCCCCTGCGCAGACAGCTTGGGTATGGTAAAGCATAATATCCATTGAAGCGGAGAGCGTATCGGGTTTTGCATGGAAGCTCATATTGAGGCTATCGCCCACCAAAAGCATATCGACTTTTGTATCAAATAACGATGCAAAAAGAGCATCGTAAGCAGTTATGACGGTTAGAGGAGTTTTCCCCTTTTGATTTTTAATGGAGGTAATTGTTTTCATGAGGGAGATTATACCCAAATTTGGGATAAGAAAATTTTAGATTAAACATGGTACAATTTAAGACTTCGGAGGTAAGCAACATGGGTATTCTAGCACAAATGGAAGTTGATTTTGATATTGAAATTGTTGAAGATTTCGTCTCCCACTATGCTATTATGTGTGAAAACATGGAACCTCTCATTATTGGGCTAAACCGTCAAGAACGCTACCATGATAACATTGGCGAGTTGTTTCGTATTTTTCACAATATGAAATCAGCTGCGGGATTTCTAAAATTAGAACCTATCATCAAATTAGCCGTTTTGTGTGAAGATGTGGTAGAAGAGGCACGTGTATTAAAAGGACCTGCGAGCGAAGCTTTTATTGATTGGCTTTTATTGGTAAGCGATCAGTTTGAGCGTTACCGCCAAGATGTAGAACATAATGCTGATTTTTTTACAGTATTGAACCCTTTGATTATTAAAATACCTTTTGAGTTGGAGAGAGCGTGAAACAATTGGTTGCCTATATTACAGCAGGATTTCCGGATATTCACTTTTCAACGGAGCTCGTTTTAGCGCTCAAAGAAGTAGGAGTCGATAAATTAGAATTAGGGATTCCTTTTTCTGATCCCGTAGCAGATGGTCCTATTATCGAAAGAGCAAATTTGAAAGCACTGCAAAATGGTTTTAAAATGGAGACGCTTTTTGAACTCTCTTCCAAAGTTGCCCCTCACATTGAAACTTATTGGATGGGTTATTTTAACCCTTTTTATCACAGAGGCATGGCATTGTTTATGGATAAAGCGGCGCAGTATGGGGTTAAAGGGTTTATTATTCCTGATTTACCACACGAAGAGGCACTCCAATATCTACCTATGGTGAATCAGCAGCATTTAAATCTTGTCAGTTTTGTAGCCCCAACGGACAGTAAAGAACGTATTGCTACCGTGGTAAAAGACGCGCAAGGATTTATTTATCTCGTCGCATATGCTGGTATCACAGGCGCGCATGCGAGCGAAGATTTAACCCATACTATTCATGAAATTAAACAAAACAGTGACACCCCTTTATTTGTCGGTTTTGGTGTGAATGAAAAAACAGCTAAAGAGCGGGTACGTGGCGTTGATGGTGTTATTGTTGGGAGTGCTTTAGTAGAAGTATTGTTGGATGAAAGTTTAAGTCTTAGTGAGCAAATGCGTAAAATCACTCACAGAGCAAAAGTTATTAAAGAAAAGATTAACAGTTAAAAGTTAAAAACGCTACTATTTAAGTTTTGTGAGTAGTTGCTCAAAAGATTCTTTTGTCAAAATATCTGCAAATTGAGTTCGGTACGTTTGAATAATGCTCACACCTAAAATATCAACGTCATAGATAAGCCATTCATTGTTTTTATCTTTGTAGAATTTATAGATAATTTCATACACTTCACTATTGCGCATAAGATGTGTTGTGAGATGAATACGAGCATCTTTGATTTTCTCAGAATTTTTAATCACAATTTTTTCATCGGTATACAAATCTAATTTTTCCATGTAGGATTGTTTGAGTTTCGCTTCAAAAACTTTTACAAAACGCTCTTGGTTCTCCACCCCCATGCCTTCCCACTGTTTTCCGCCAAGTGAGAGCTTAGCCATAAGTACATAGTCAAAGACTGGGTCAAACATAGCAAAAATCTTAGGGGCTTTTTCTGCTTTTGGTATTGAAGCATCGCGCAAGACACCCGTTGCTATATCAATGTTGGTTCTCATAAACGTGCTAATATCTGTTTCTTGCAAAGCTTGCAAAGAAGTGGTTAATACTAATAAGCTTACAAGAGATGTAAGGAAGTATTTCATTCTCTTATTCACTAATCAATTTTGTTCTACGAGATTCATAAAAATTTCGAATGAAAGGATACAGCTCTATCGCGTCTTTTTTCAAAGCATCGTACTCTTCTACATGTAAAGAGGTAAAGTTAACACCTTTTATGCCTTTTAATATGAATTCTTCTTCTGAACTATCGAGCAAATTGGCATTACGAGATTCAATATACGAAAGTGGGTTAGCCCAGGTATCGCCCACAAGACCAACGATATCCCTAATATTTGAAGGTCCAAGCAATGGAAGAACAACGTGAAAACCACTTCCTAGACCATAAAAGCCGAGGGTTTGCCCAAAATCTTCATCGTGTTTTTTAAGACCGAATTCACTACTAGCTACATCGATAAATCCTGCGATTCCAAGCGTTGAGTTAATGACAAAACGCCCTAGTTCTTCAAAGCTATTTTGCACTTTAAGCTGTAAGAGGTTATTAATAAAACGTATTGGAAAAAGAAGGTTGTCAAATGCATTATCAATGCTTTCGCGTGCAGGCTTTGGCATAACGTAAGCATAGCTTTGAGAGATAGGTTTAAGCACGTATTCATATACGCCATCGTTAAAAGAGGTCATCACTTCATTATAACCACTGAGCGGATCAAACAGAGTTTCTTCTTTGCTTGTGCTAAATTCATGTTCGAGTTCTGAAGAGGTTGAGGCCAACATAACAGAGCAAAAAATAAGTAAGGAATAGACTAGACGCATCAAAAGAGGCCTTCATAATGTAAAATTTTTGGGATTATAAGATTTTTTTCATTTAAAGTAAATAAAAAACTTATTTTTAGTTTAAAAAAAGCAAAAATTAATCTTCTTTTAACTATAATCACGGCTCAAATCTCACACACACCAATCCTTAGACGGTTGCAGTGAAAACTGTTGATGGGTGTGGAGGCTAAACCAAAATCACATAAAGGAGACTTCATGGTAACCATGAAAGACTTATTGGAGTGTGGTGTACACTTCGGACACCAGACGCGTCGTTGGAATCCAAAGATGAAAAAATTCATCTTCGGAGAGAGAAAAAATATCTATATCGTAGATTTACAGAAAACACTACGTTATTTTAGATACACCTACAATGTTGTGAAAGACTCTGCCGCAGAGGGAAAAACAATGTTGTTTGTTGGCACCAAAAAGCAAGCAAGCCAAGCAGTTAAAGAATACGCAGAAAAATGTGGCATGCCTTACGTGAACCACAGATGGTTAGGTGGAATGCTCACAAACTATCAAACCATTCGTCAATCCATTCGTAAACTTGAAATCATCGAGAAAATGGAAGAAGATGGACAAATTGATCTATTGACTAAAAAAGAAGCGTTGATGCTTCGTCGTAAAAAAGAAAAATTGTTAGATTATCTTGGTGGTATTCGCAATATGAAAAATCTTCCAGATATGATTTTTGTTGTGGACACCGTTAAAGAAAAAATTGCGGTTCAAGAAGCAAGAAGACTTGGAATTACCGTGGTTGCTCCTCTTGATACGAACTGTGACCCTGATGTCGTAGACCTTCCAATTCCTGGAAACGATGACGCGATTCGCTCTATCCAACTTTTCTGTAAAGAGATGTGTGAAGCGATGATTGAAGGGTATGAGATTCGTTCAAAAGACGCGCCTGTTACAGAAGAAATTGCTGAAATCAGCGAAGAAGAAAAAGCAGAATTGATTGAAGAAGTGAGTGGTGAAGAAGAGTTAGCATTTGTTGAGGAAGGCAAATAATGGCTGAAATTACTGCTGCTTTAGTTAAAGAGTTACGTGAGTCCACTGGGGCTGGTATGATGGATTGCAAAAAAGCATTGGTTGATACTGACGGTGATTTTGAAGCAGCAACAAGCCTTTTAAGAGAAAAAGGTCTTGGAAAAGCCGCTAAAAAAGCCGATAGATTAGCAAGTGAAGGTTTGGTCAATGTTCATGTTGATTCAGCCCTTAAAGTAGCAACGGTGAGTGAAATTAATGCTGAAACAGACTTTGTTGCAAAAAATGAAGGCTTCATTAATTTAACCAAAGACACAACGGCACACATTCAAGCTACGAATGTTCAAACCACTGAAGAGTTAATGAAAACAACGATTAATGGCACTGTATTTGAAGAGTACTTTGCAACTAAAGTATCTACCATTGGTGAAAATCTTGTGGTCAGACGTTTTGCAACCCTTAAAGCTGGAGCCAACGGGGTTGTCAATGGCTATCTCCATGCTAACGGACGTGTGGGTGTTTTAATCGCAGCCAATTGTGATAGCGAAAAAACAGCAGCAGCAGCGGGTGAATTTATTCGTAATCTTTGTATGCATGCTGCTGCGATGAAACCTTCATATTTAAGTTATACAGAGCTTGACCCAGTATTTGTTGAGCAAGAGACTATTGGTATCAAAGCTGATATTGAAAAAGAAAATGAAGAGTTAGCACGTCTTAAAAAACCTTTGAAACGTATGCCTTTGTTTGTTTCTCGTGTTCAACTTACCGATGACGTTATTGCTCAAGCTAAAAAAGAGATGGAAGCAGAGCTTAAAACACAGGGCAAGCCTGAGCAAATCTGGGATAAAATTATTCCAGGACAACTGGAGCGTTTTATTGCAGACAACACACAACTTGACCAACAATACACACTTTTGAGTCAATTCTATGTTATGGACGATAAAAAGACGATTGCACAGGTTGTTGAAGAAAAATCAAAAGAATTGGGTGGCAAAATCGAGCTTGTAGGTTATGTTCGTTTTGAACTAGGTGAAGGCTTAGCTAAAAAAGCATGTGACTTTGCTAGCGAAGTTGCAGAACAACTTAAATAAACTGCTTTCAAGGTGGTGAGATATTCACCACCTTTCTTACATGTAAAAGGATTTCTATGCCTTTACTTCAATTAAAAAATATCTCACATGGTTTTGATTATACCCTTTTTGAAAATGTTTCTTTAACGCTTGAACCTAAAGAATCGATGGCAATTTTGGGGGTAAGTGGTTGTGGTAAATCAACACTTTTACATATTGGTGCGACACTTTTGCCTCCACAAAAAGGTGAAGTACTCCTTTTTGATAAAAATATCTATCAAGATGATGACACGATGCGGTTAAATCTTAGGCGCTACGATGTTGGCATAATTTTTCAACATCACTATCTTTTTAAAGGTTTTTTTGCGAATGAAAATATTGAACTGGCTTCGTTGATTAGTGGACAAGAGATGGATGAGGGCTTATTAAAAAGGCTTGGTATTGCAGAGTTGATGCATTCTAAAATCGGTACTCTTTCTGGTGGTCAACAACAGCGTGTTTCGATTGCACGGGTGTTATCCAAGAAGCCAAAGATTATTTTTGCAGATGAACCAACGGGAAATTTAGACGATAAAACGGCGCATGACGTGATGGATGTGCTTTTGGAGTATTGTGCACATGAAAGTGCAGCGTTAATGGTGGTCACCCACAATCAACAGCTTGCACGTGCGTGCACGTATGTGAATTATTTACATAAAGATGGACTCAAAGAAGAAGCCTAAATGGAATCACTCATCGCACTGATTGGGCAAAATAATGTGATTCTTTTCTTTTTATTGTTTGCTCGCATTAGCGGTCTTTTTGCCTTCTTTCCTTTTTTCTCACATGGCAATATTCCCGTTTCTCTTAAAACATCTATTACCCTTTTTATGGTTATCTTTTTATACCCACTGGTTCCTCCCATTCAGTTTGACGCTAGCCTTTTATCTCTTACGTTAGCAGTGATGAGTGAATTGATGATTGGATTTGTGGCAGGTCTTTTTTTGAGCATAGTGTTCGCTATTTTACAATTAGCAGGCATGCAAATTTCTTTTGTCATGGGTTTTACCATGGCGAGTGTCATTGACCCGCAGACGAGTACGTCTATTCCTTTGATGTCACAGCTTTTGTCTCTCATTGGATTGATGGTTATTTTAGCAGTCAACGGTCACCATCAAATGCTGTTATTTATTTCAGAATCGTTAAATCTTTTACCTCTGGGTAGCTTTTATCCTCAAACCAATATTATTGTGTATCTTGGACAAGCGATGGCAGGAATGTTTGTCTATGGATTTATTCTCTCATTTCCTGTTTTGGCCTTTTCACTTTTATTGGATGTAGTGTTCGGAATGCTAATGAAGACGATGCCACAATTCAACCTTTTGGTGGTAGGTTTTCCTATTAAAATTGGCGTTTCATTTATTGTCCTCATTACAACGCTAGCTTCCATGATGCTTATCTTTAAAAAAGAGTTTCTCGAAGTGATGAAGCATATGACCTTACTTTTTGTCCCTTAAAGCAATCATAATTTTTTTTATACTACAATGAGTGTCAATAATCCTTTAGGAGTAACAATGCGCCTGCTTCTACTCAACAATAATCCCGCAGTTTCACGACTCATCAAGCTAAGTGTCGATAAAGTTGGCTATGAAATGGATGAATTTGAAGACTACGGCTTGGTTCCTCTCAAAGCCTACGATGTTATTATGGTCGATAATGAGTGTTATGAGGAAGAGGAGCTTAGAAGCTTGTGTGATCACAGCAGTTGTGAATACGTTGTATATATTTGCCAAAGAGGCAGTAAAAAGCCCGATTTTGTAAATGTAGCACTTGAAAAACCGTTTTTGCCGACAGATTTTTTACTTCTCTTGGAAAAGATTAAAGCCGTACTTGAGAGTATCAAGCCCCAGACTGAGACAGAGGAGAGTGTATCTACTCAACGTGAACCCATCTATGAAGAAGCACGTTCAAGTGTTTTTGATATTGATGCCATCGATACTTTTGGTGTAGAATCTTTAGACGATAAAGATTTAGACCCATTTATTGAGTCTTCTTTGGAAGATGAGGATAAACCCCTTGAAGAGTCTTTGCTTGAGGAAGAGGAGGAGAGTGATTTGGAGCTTCCTTTATTTGATATGCACGAAGATGAAAATGAGACTCTTGATTTAGCTTCGATTCAAACAGAAGAAGACGATGAAGCAGATGGAAAGCTTAATACCTTTGATTTTGACGAAAGACCTTCTTCTTTTGAGCCTTTGGATGCTAGCCAAGAAGAGGAAGCTCCGTGCATTTTAGACAAAGACGATATTGATGAAGTTAAACAACTGTTGAATGAGAGTGATGAAGATGTACCAGAGGAAGATACGCCCTTTAACTTTGACTCTCCAGCATTTGAAGAGGTTTGTCTTGAAGACGAGCTCTCCTTGGAAAATGAGCTTGAAGAAGAACCTCATATGTTAGAAGAGCATTCTTTGGAGACTGAAACGTTTAGATTACCAGAGGAAGAAGTCGTGGAAGAAGAAGATGCAGAAGAAGCACTTTTGTTGGAAACACAAGAAGAACTCATTAATGATTTTGAAGAGAGTGTTGAAGTGTGCGAGGAAGAAGAGGAAAGTATCACTCCTTTAGTGGATATTAGCCTTGCTAAACCACTTTTTGAAAATGCTTTTGAATCGATTGATGATTTAAATGAAAATGCGATTAAAAAAGCCTTTGGCGAAGAAGTGGATGAAGATGTGATGGAAGAAGCCGTTGCAGTAGAGGATTCGTCTATAGAAAATAAAGACGCTGATGTAATTCGGGGTGAAATTGAAAATACCATTACACGCAGTCTATCTACTCTAGCACAGAGTGATGTTTTAAGAGAAGCGTTGAAAGGTATGCGTATCAATATCTCTATCACGTTTGATGAAAAAAATTAATCGTGAAGGGTTCTATTTTAGTCATTTCAGGTCCAAGTGGTTCGGGAAAGAGTTCTTTGATGCAAGAACTCTTGAAACAAATTCCTGACTCTTATTTTTCAATTTCAAGTACGACACGTTCCATTCGCGAGGGTGAAGTTGATGGGGTCAACTACCATTTTATCTCAAAAACTGAGTTTGAAAACGATATTGATGCAGGTTTTTTTTTAGAATGGGCAAAAGTACATGATAACTATTATGGCACCTCTTTAAAGCCTATTTTAAAAGAGTTGCATGAGGGTAAACTGGTAGTATGTGACATTGATGTGCAAGGTCATAAAATTGCACGTGAAAAGTTGGGCAATTTTATGACCTCCGTTTTTATTACCACCCCTCATCAAAAAAGTTTAAAAGAGAGACTCGATAAGCGTGGAACGGATTCTGATGAGGTGATTCAAAAGCGTTTGTTAAATGCAGTTTCTGAAATGACGCGTATGCGTGAATATGACTATGTGTTGATTAACGATGATTTTGACAAAACATTGATGCAACTATTGTGTATTGCACGGGCTTCTCGCGCTAAAATGACCCTAATGGATAGCGGTGAATTCTTAAGCCAATGGGCGAATATCGAATAAATCTTGGGTTTATGAAAAAATGCTATAATGCGCAGACAAAAATCTTACATGTAAAGAAATAAAGGAGAAAATATGGGTCCAAGTGTTCAGCAATTGTTGATAATTTTACTCATCGTTGTGTTATTGTTTGGAGCTAAAAAGATTCCAGAACTTGCTAAAGGTTTGGGCTCTGGTATTAAAAACTTTAAAAAAGCCGTTAAAGAAGATGAAGAAGCCACTGCTGCTGTTGACAAAGTGGAAGCAAAACCTGAAGTTCCTGCTACGCCAACGACTGCAACAACGACACCCGTTGCAGATGATAAAAAACCAGCGTAAGGGACTCTGTTGAAACAACGCGTTATCGATGCCATTTCTCACGAATTACAAAGAGAGTTTGTCTTAGAAAAACCAGCCAACCTCTCTTTTGGACACTATGCGACTCCCCTTGCTTTTTCACTTGCCAAAGAGCTTAAAAAATCTCCTATTCTAATTGCAGAAGAGTTGTCGGCTCGTTTTGGGAATGTGGGTATTTTTCAAGAAGTTACGGCAATAAAAGGGTATATTAACTTCAAACTAAGCCCTACTTTTTTAGATAGTTATGCCTCTTGGGCGTTGGAGAACGAAGCAGATTTTGGTAAAGACACGAAAGAAGAGACTATTTTACTCGAATACGTCAGTGCCAATCCCACAGGTCCTTTACATATAGGGCATGCACGAGGTGCGGTGATGGGCGATGCTCTTTATCGTATCGGGAGCCATCTAGGCTACACCATCACGAGTGAATATTATGTGAATGATGCGGGAAATCAAGTCGATTTATTGGGTCTTTCGTTGTACCTTTCAGGACGTGAACAGATTTTAGGCTACCCTGTAAGCTGGCCAGAGCAGTTTTACCGTGGTGAATACATCGTGGATTTAGCGCAGGTTGCATACAAAGAGTTGGGTGAGGAAATTTTCAACGATGAATCTAATATAGAACGTCTGTCCTCTTGGGGCAAAGATAAGATGTTGGAGTTGATTCGTTCAAACCTTGCCGACGTAGGTATCGTTTTTGAAAATTTCGTCAGTGAAAAATCGCTTTATAGCGCATGGGATGCTAGTTTTGAAAAACTTCAACACAGCGGTAAAACCTACGAAGAGGGCGGGAAAATTTGGATTCGTTCCACTGAACTTGGGGATGAAAAAGATCGCGTTGTAGTGAGAGAAGATGGAAGACCCACCTATTTGGCAGGCGATATTATTTACCACGACAACAAATTTGAACGAGGGTATGACCACTACATTAACATTTGGGGTGCCGATCATCACGGTTACATTACCCGTGTAAAAGCAGCCATTCACTTTTTGGGATACAATGAAACAAAGCTTGAAGTACTATTGGCGCAGATGGTTTCTTTACTTAAAGGCGGTGAGCCTTATAAAATGAGTAAGCGTGCGGGTAATTTTATCTTAATGAGCGATGTGGTTGACGAAATCGGTAGCGATGCGTTACGCTTTGTCTTTTTAAGTAAAAAGTCCGACACGCACTTAGAATTTGATGTGGATGTTTTTAAACAAGAAGATAACAATAATCCTATTTTTTATATCAATTATGCGCATGCGAGAATCAATCAAATTTTTGCAAAAGCGGGCAAAAGTCTTGATGATGTAAAAGGTGTGAGTTTGGCACATTTGAGTGAAGATGGGCAAAATCTTCTGTTTAGCGCCTTGTTATTGCCTGAAGTGCTTGAAGATGCTTTTAGCTCTCGTCAAGTACAAAAGGTGACCGAATATCTCAAAAATCTAGCAGCCAGTTTACATAAATTTTATAATGAGAACCGTGTTGTGGGAAGCGACGAAGAAGTTGCACTCTTAAAACTCTTTGCTGTTGTTGCACTCTCCTTACGAACAGGATTAAAACTCATAGGAATCACGGCTAAAGATAAAATGTAAGCGATGTGAGTTTCTCACTTATAATGGTTCAACGCGCATTAAATATCTTTACATGTAAAGATATTGGTTGAATCACAAGGAATAGAAAATAAAAACCCTTGAGAATACTCAATGCCAAGCGATTTAATCTTCTCATAAATGGCTTCGTTACTCACGTATTCAGCAATGACTTGTATGCGTGCTTCTTTTGCAAATGCGACAATATTTTTGACAAGAAGAAAGGAAATTTTATCATCTAAGATTTTTTGGATAATCGTGCCATCAATTTTAATATAGTCTGTTTGGATTTCTGCCAAGTAAATAAAATTGGAATAACCGCTACCAAAGTCATCAATAAAAATTTTATAGCCCAAGCTTTTTAACATCAAAAGATTTTTTTTAGCATCATTTTTATTGCTAATTTCTTCTGTTTCCGTGATCTCTAGTCCCAAACGAGATGCAATATTGTCATGAAGAGCATACGTTTTGAGAATGCTTAAAATAGAGTCATCAATGATGTCCTGAGGATTTAGATTCACGTTAATCATGATGTTTGAATTGAGCAAAAGTTGTTCCCGACAAAGGCTTAATACCTCTTTGGTAATATTACGTAAAATAAATGTGCCTTTAATGGTTGGAAGGATTTGATCAGGCGTTACCATCATGTGGTGTTTATCGACAATACGAAGCAGGGCTTCATACCGCGCCAATTCTCGTGTTTGGGTATCCACAATCTTCTGATAATAACACTGAATGCGTTTTTCTTCAATCGCCTCTTTGATGTCGTTTAAAGAAAAATGTGTGTGGGCAATATTTTCATTTTCATCGTAAAGTTCAATGGTATTTCTACCTTTGTTTTTAGCGTTGTAAAGTGCGATATCAGCTAATTTAAAGGCCTCTTTAAATGTACGTGATTTATTAGGAACAAGATTAACACCGATGGAAACAGTGATATTGATGTATTCATCATTTGAAATGTAAAAGCGATGGTCTTGAATGGCAAGAAAAATTCTTTCGACAACATTTAAAGAGTTTAAATGATCATTGCGATTGGTTTTGACCAAAATCAAAAATTCTTCACCGCCGTATCGTATGGCAATATCATCATGGTTTCGGATGATCAGTAAAATAATATGAGCGACTTGTTTTAAAATTTTATCTCCAATATCGTGCCCATAGCTATCATTGACTTTTTTGAAATAATCAATGTCTAAAGTCGCAATAATGTAGTCATTAAGGTTGATAAAATCTTCATATTTTTGCAAATAATTTCGATTGTAAACGTTGGTAAGCTTATCGGTGAAAGCGGTTTTGCGAACAGCTTTAAATCTCACTGCTTGAATGATGGAAAATAAAATGCTCAGCCCAATCACAACCATCACCACTATAATACTGTATTGCATAGTCGTAATCAGTTGGTTGATTGTTTCAACTTTTTGAATCGAAAAGTCAATCGCCAAAATCAGTGTAACGTCATTTTCATACATAATGGGAATGAGATAACTCATTGAAAGCTGGTGTAACAAGGTATGGTGTAAGAGGAGGGGTTTTTTGGTGGTGTAAATTTCAAGCCATTGTGGGCTATCAATATCAAATTTTTGATCAACGAAGGCTTGTTCTTCACTGTTGGAGGCATCGCTTAGAAAACGAAAGACTCCTTTTGCATCTTTATAAAGAAGGTAAGCGTATTTGATGTTGGGTGTTAGCAGTGTTCGTAAACTCTTCTCTATTTGCTTTTGGAGTGCAGGGTTTTGCCTGATATCATTGACATAATGTGTGCTTTCTTTTAAAAGTGTGTGAATGTATGTGGCATTATTTTGGGCGATAGAGAAGACATCAGATGTTGAAATTTCGACTATTTTTGCTTCAACATTTTTTTCCAATCGAAGAGTGGCTATCAGTAAAAGAGCCAAGATTGAACCCACAATCAAGACGGGAATAAGAAAATACCAAGGCTTTTTAATTGTAAAATGGTGCCCCATTAAAAATTCTCAACAAAGGGTGCAAACGCTTGTGGCAAGGTAATACGGTTGGCTTCAAGTCTTTTTTGAATAAAGACAATATTGGGTCTGCTTTTGTTCCAAAAAAGTGCTCCGTAGTAGGTTTTGTCGGATAATAGTTTTCGATAATTATTGGTGAAAAAGAGTCGGTTTGAGGTGCCGCATAGGCTTTCATGTTCCACGGTTTTATTGACAAAGACGAAATTAGATGCTTCACAGGTTTGACTGAGGGTAAAATGAGCAGCATAAACCTCTTTTTCTATCTCTGAGATATTTGGGATAAAGAGTTTGACCTCTGTGCCTAAAGAAGCATGTGCAATTTCAGAAATAATCTTAGCCTCAAGCTCAATTTCTTTGTGATAGGGTTTGACCAAGAACGTGTAGGTTTCAGCTACGGAATAAGAGAGTAAGGTGAGCAAAAGAAGGTATTTTTTCATTAGAACACCCACCTAAAGGAAACCATGACACTTCTGTCGGTATCATCCAGTGCAAAGTTGGTACCCCCAATACCTTGGGCATAAAGCGATTGTGTTGAGTTGTCAAAAATATTGGTTGCTTTGATACTATAGCTTAAATCTTTGCTGGCGTGATACGTGGCACCAAGGCTCGCATTAAAACTTTGAGGAACATGGACATCGAAGTAACGGTAAGCGTTTTTGTAAATGATAGAGGCAAAATAGTCAATTTTATCAAAGCCTCCCATAAACTTAACGTAACCACCCTTGGTTGAATTATTGATTTGTTCACTCAGGTTGGATGTGTAATAATTCAGATGGAGTTTATCCCGTTCGGAGAAGCTGTATTCATAATCAAAAATGAAGCCTTCTGATTTGATAGTGTGGTCAATGTTAATAAATCCAATAGGTGTGAGGTATAAAAAGTCATCAATAAGAACGTGGTTATAATCAACACTAAATTTGGATTCTCCCATCGTAAATACCGCTTCAATGGTATAGAAACGATATTGTTGAGATTTTAGGTCAGGGGTAGAAGGATTGGCGTAGTCCATTGTGTAAAAAGAGGGAGGAAGTGCGGTTTCGGTGTAAAAAGTTTTTAGTCCAAAATGCTCAAATGGGGTATAAATAGCACCGATTCTAAAGAGATTTTCAGAAAAGTCTTGAAAAGAACCATTGCGCTCATAACGGTCAAATTTTGCATTGGCGGTTAAAATAAGCGTATCACTAAGTTGATAATGGTCTTGAAAGAGTAAAGAAGACGTTGTTTCATTATCAAAGTTGTTATAAGCACCTGCGACGTTGGTTTGGTTGGCAAAATTGATTGTTTCTCTGTCGCTAACATGATAGGTTTTGTTTTGGACATTGAGCGCTGTTAAAAAGGAGTTGTCCTCTGTATCGAAGGATTTTGAGACATAGGCATTGGTTTTTACAAAACGCAAATCTTCATAAAATGCCTTAGGAATCGTAAGTCCCAAATTGGTAAAATCTAAAACAGGGATTAAAGCAATACCTTGAGCATTGGCTTCTTCATATTTTCGATGATTGATATCAACGGAGAAATTTGTTTTAAGGGATTTGTCTTCAAGAAAAAGATGACTGTAGTGTATGAAAAAATCTTTTGACGTAATTTCGCCATTTTCAGGGGCAGCATCAAACGCCAATCCTGCGTAATTATTTTTTGCCGTGTCTGTATAGCCGACATTTACTCTGGTTCTTTCATTGTTTGCATCAAGGTAAAAATATTTTTTTTCACCGTTGGCATTGAGTGTTTGGGCGTTATAATCGGTTGTTTTAATGATTCTATCGTGATTGAAAAAGAGCAAATACGACCAACCATTTTCAAAACTTTGAGAATGGGTAAAACTTTGAGAGTGCGAGCCATTGGAGGAGAGCAGGGCATTGAGTTCTGAGCCATTTTCTTTGGTAGCGGATTTGGTATAGATTCTTACGAAATAGATGCCTGTGTCATTGCCAAGAGAAAAGGAACTCTCACCGTAATAAATCTCAATGTGATCGACAAAATCTAAAGGCAAATCACCCCAAGACAACGATGCGGATTGATCATATGTGGAGCTGATTTCGTGGTCATTGATAAAAAATCGAAAAAATCCGCTGGTGGTGGTTTTGGAACCTGTCAGGGAGTGGCTTGTCAGTCCAAAACGATTGGTATTGACGTTAAACATAGGGAGCTCTTTTAAGATATCGTTGAGCTTGTGGTATTGCATTAAACGAATCTCTTTTTGGGAGTAAATAATCACATGCCCTAGTTTTTCATTAACTGTCTGTAAAGAGTTGTCGGAAGTTTGCTTGTATTCTTGCAGTAACGAGTCAAGTGTGTGTGCCAACAAAGAGTGTACACAAAGCAAGATTACAATAAAAATTCGCATGAATGTTGCCAATCCTCTAAAGTTCTTCAAGATAAAGTGCTAGTATAAAAAAGAAGAGCTTAATAATTACGTAATGGTAAGAAACTAAAGGGTTTGCATTTCCAAAGAGCATGTATTTTGGGTATTGTTTGAAATGACTTGTGATGAACACAGTTCACATGTACCATTCATCACAATAAAACTGTTACTTATGGTAAACCCACTCTTGTCTTTGACAGCGTCTAAAAGTGTCTTTGTTTCCACAAAAACATCTTCAACACAGCCACAATGTGTACATAAAAGATGAATATGAGGTACTTTTTTAATCTCATATTGCTGCTTTTGATTGGGAAGTTTAACCTCTTCTAAAATATGAAATGAAATTAAATCATTGATATTTCGATACAAAGTTGCTTTTGACATCGTAGGATATTTTCGCAGAATAGCTTCATAAAGTGTGTCTACATCGATATGTCCAAACATATCAATGCAATCAAGTATCGCCAAGCGTTGATGCGTCGACTTCAAATTACTTGCTTTTAAGACATCTTTAAATCGATCCATGGTGTGTCAAATCCCTTACATTTTAATTAACGAATTTTATTGAAGAGAAGCTTAATAAGATATTAATTATCCTATTTATTCTTTAAAATTATTAGCTTTTAGTCCTAAATAAGATTTAGTATTATTTAAGATAAGATACTATAGGATGTGAATACATTTTTGAAAAGGAGAATAAATGAAGATTTCTAAGGTATTAAGTCTTTGTGCTATCAGCGCAACCGTATTGTTTGGGGCAAACAATTTGGTGGATAAAGTAAAACAAAGTGGTATGGAAGCAATTCCAAACAGTCAACTCGAAGTATTAAAATTAATTGATGATCCTAAGGATCCAATTACGGATGCAAAAGTTGAACTGGGTAAAAAGCTCTATTTTGACCCACGTATGTCAAAAAGTGCCTTGATCAGTTGTAATACCTGTCACAATCTTGCCATTGGTGGTGTTGATGGTATTGCTGCGGCAATTGGTCATGGTTGGACTGCAAACCCTGCACACCTTAACTCACCAACCGTATACAACTCAGCTTTCTTTAAAGCACAGTTTTGGGATGGTAGAAGCCCACACTTAGCAGACCAAGCACAAGGTCCTGTTCAAGCAGGTCCAGAAATGGCAGCTCCACCAAAATTGGTTGAAGAGAGAATTAACTCTATTCCTGAGTATGTCGAAGAGTTCAAATTTGCATACGGTGATAAAGTCAAAATTAATTTTGAAAAAATTACGTCAACCATTGCAATTTTTGAAAAAGTATTGGTCACGCCATCACGTTTTGATGATTTTGTGAATGGTAATGATAATGCTCTCTCAAAAGCAGAAAAAGAGGGTTTAGATGTTTTCATCGATAAAGGATGTGCGGCATGCCATAATGGTATTGCTTTGGGTGGAACCATGCAACCGTTCCAAGTAGCAGGCAAATATAAGTTTGCTTCATTGGGTGGTTTTGCAGGTGATAAGAATGGTATGGTGAAAACACCAACGCTGAGAAACATCACTGAAACTGCGCCATATTTCCATAATGGTGCTATTTGGTCATTGAAAGATGCGATTAAAGAGATGGGCAGTACACAATTAGGTATTACGATTACCGATGCTGAGAGCGATAAAATCGAAACATTCCTCAAAGCATTAAAAGGAAGAAAGCCTGCTATTACGTATCCACAATTACCAGAGAGCACGCTCAAAACTCCAAAGCCAGATTCTAAAATATAGGAACTTTATGAGCAAGAGAGGGTGGATTTATTCCATCCCTCTTATTTTCTTCATCTCTTCTTCTCTTTGTTTTAAGAAAAGCTCTAAATTGTATTTTGTGCGGTACGTTGGTGTCATAAGATGAATCAGGATATCACCCATATCAATAACCGTCCAATTATCATCGGCATCTACATTTAAAAAGATTTCACCTGCACCTTTTAACTCTGTTTTGAGGTGGTCTAATAAAGAGAGACCATGACGCTCTCCCATCGTCGTAGCAATCACGACACTGCTCACAAAGTAGTCTTTGTTGCGCATATCAAACACTTGTATGTCTTCTGCTTTTTTTTCGCTAAGCGCAAACACAATTTTTTCGATTCGATTATCCATTGTTTTCCTTGAGGTAATAAGCTTTGACTTGCGTTCGAATGGATGAGGGAATAAACGCCTCATCAAATACCTCGCGAAGCTTTGAAGAGCTGATATTAACATGAATTGGTAAAATTTTCAAGTCAGGCGGATAAGCAGAACGATTTCGCGTCGCCACCACGTATTCTACTAAGGATGAAAGTTCTTCATAACGACGCCATAATGGCAAAGAGCTAAAAGCATCACTGCCCATAATCAGATAGATATGTGCTGTGGGGTATAAAGAGCTTACATGTAAAACCGTTTCAATGGTTGGAACTTGCCTGTGTTGATCACACTCATAGCTGAGCACTTCTGTTTTGGGTGTGTTGGCAAAGAGGGTTTGAAGCCATGCAAGGCGCATTGGTGCTGGGGCACTAAAGCTCTCTTTAAAGGGACTTAAAAAAGTAGGGACAACAAAGAGCTTGTCAATGTCTAAAAGCGCTAAGGCTTTTTCAACAATTTTTTGATGACCTAGATGAGGGGGGTCAAAAGACCCTCCAAAAATTGCTATCTTCAACCGCACCCCTTAAACGTTTTTATACGCATTTTTTGGTAAACTACGAACCTTATTATATCAAAAGGAAAACCTATGGCACTCAAAATTGCTATAAATGGATTTGGTCGCATTGGAAGATGCGTTGCTAGAATTATAGATTCGCGTGATGATGTTGAGCTTGTGTGTGTTAATGACACGGCTGATCGAGCTATGACAAAACAATTACTTAAATATGACAGCGTTCACGGTATTTTTCAAGGTGCGGTGGAGCTTTTAGACGATGACTATATGCAAATGGGAAAAGCAAAAGTCAAAATGTTTTCAACCCGCGATGCAAAAGCTCTCAATTTTAAAGACTATGGCGTGGATGTAGTACTTGAATGTACAGGAGCACTCTTAAGTCAAAAAGATGCGCAGGTGTTTATCGACAATGGCATCAAACGTGTGGTGATGTCAGCGCCGGCAAAGGATGATACCCCAACCTTTGTTATTGGTGTGAATGAACACACGTATGCAGGACAAGCGATTGTTTCCAATGCGAGTTGTACCACAAACTGTTTAGGTCCTGTGGCAAAAATCTTAGACGATGCGTTTGGTATTGACAAAGGTTTGATGACTACCGTACATGCGTACACCAATGACCAAAATATTTTAGATGTTAAACACGCTAAAGATTTACGTCGTGCCCGAGCGGCAGCGGTCAATATGATTCCAACCACCACAGGGGCGGCTAAAGCGATTGGCTTAGTGCTTCCACATCTTAAAGGTCGTTTACACGGACAAAGCGTTCGTGTTCCAACACCCAATGTTTCCATGGTTGATTTAAACGTTGTGGTTAAAAAAGCAACGACAAAAGAAGAAGTAAATGCGCTCTTTACACAAGCATCCCTTGGGCATCTCAAAGGTATTTTAGAAGTGGATGTTGAGCAACGGGTTTCCTCTGATTTTGTCACCAGTACGTGGAGTTCTATTGTTGCATCTGATTTGACGCAGGTCATTGGTGGTGATATGATTAAGGTGATGGCATGGTATGATAACGAGTGGGGCTACTCCACACGTTTGATTGATATGGCGTTACATGTAAGTAAGTAAAAGGACGGATGATGATTCGATCTATTCGAGATTTGGATATTACCGGAAAAAAAGTTTTTATACGATGTGATTTTAACGTCCCCTTAGATGAGTTTAACAACATCACGGATGATAGACGTGTGCGCTCTGCAATACCAACGATTCGTTATTGCTTGGATCACGGCTGTTCTATTATTTTAGCGAGCCATTTGGGGCGTCCTAAGGGCGTTGTGGATGAAAAGTATTCACTTGCACCCGTTCAAATGCGTTTGAAACGTCTTTTGGATATGGAAGTGCAACTAAGCTTGGATGTCATTGGCAAAGATGCAGGGGAAAAATCAGCGGCATTGCAAAATGGCGAAGTGCTTTTGTTGGAAAATTTACGGTTTCACAAAGGTGAAACGACCAATGATGAAGAATTTGCTAAAGCGTTAGCCGATATGGCAGAAGTGTATATTAATGATGCCTTTGGGGTGTGCCACAGGGCGCATGCTTCTGTAGAAGCCATTACCCATTTTTTCAATGAAAAAACATCGGCTGCTGGATTTTTACTCCAAAAAGAAGTTGAATTTTCAAAAAATCTTTTGCGTCGTCCAACGCGTCCGTTTGTCTCCGTTGTGGGTGGTAGTAAAGTGAGTGGAAAGCTTCAAGCTTTGATGAATTTGCTCCCTCGTGTGGACAAACTCATCATCGGTGGAGGTATGGCGTTTACCTTTTTAAAAGCACAAGGACTTGACATAGGCAATTCATTGGTAGAAGATGATTTGTTGGATGAGGCACTGCGTGTCATGGATGAAGCAAAGCGTTTAGGGGTTAAAATTTATCTTCCCGTGGATGTGGTCGCGGCGCAAACATGTTCACAAGATGCAACGATTAAATTTGTAACGGTTCAAGAAATTCCTAAAGGATGGATGGGTTTAGACATTGGACCTGCGACTTCTAGGTTATTTCGTGAAGCACTTGCCGATGCGCAGACCATTTTATGGAACGGTCCTATGGGTGTGTTTGAAATCGAAAAATTCTCCAAAGGAAGCTTCAAGATGTCGCATGTGATTGCAGAAGCCCATGCCACAACGGTTGTGGGTGGTGGCGATACGGCAGATGTGGTTGCGCGTGCTGGAGATGCAGATGAAATGACGTTTATCTCTACTGGTGGTGGGGCTAGTTTGGAGCTTATTGAAGGAAAAATTCTTCCAGGCGTGAAGGTTTTAAGTAACCCTGAAAACGAGTAAGCATGATTATCGCATCCAATTTTAAAACCAACTATACAAGAGAAAAAACCAAAAGCTTTGTGTGTGCGGTACAAGCAGCAATTCAAGAAATGAAAAGTATGCAAGAAGTACGTATTTTTGTACCAGCGACGGCACTGGATAGTTTTCATGAAGTAGCTTCTTTACATGTAGGGGCTCAAAATTTTTATCCAGTTGATAATGGTTCTTTTACCGGTGAAATTGGTTTTGAACAACTCGAAGAGTTTGGCATTACAACGGTGCTAATAGGGCACAGTGAAAGACGTCATATCTTAGGAGAGACTCAGGAGTTTTTAGCACGTAAATACGACTTTGCACAAGCAAAAAATGTTGAAATCGTCTATTGTGTGGGTGAACCTAAAGAGATTCGAGAAAAAGGCATTGATGCTGTGATGTCTTATATTTGGGAGCAGTTCGATGGCATTGATATCAGCTATTCAAGACTGGTGGTGGCGTATGAGCCTGTTTGGGCGATTGGTACGGGACTTACGGCGAGTATTGGTGATATTGAAGAAGTGCTAGAGCGACTGGCAGAAAAATTGAGTGCTCCATTGTTGTACGGTGGAAGTGTGAAGGTGGACAACTTAGAGAGTATCTTACATGTAAAGCACTGTGAGGGTGTTTTGGTAGGGACGGCAAGTTGGAACGAAGAGGCATTTTGTAAGATGATAGCAGTCGCTGATGCGGTAAAAAAAGGATAAAAAAGATGATAATGAAGGGAAAAAAAGGACTTATTGTTGGGATTGCTAATGATAAGTCAATCGCCTACGGAATCGCGAAAGCGTGCAGAGAACAAGGGGCAGAATTAGCATTTACGTATTTAAACGAGGCACTTGAGAAGCGCGTGCGACCCATTGCTGAAAAGTTTGGCAGCGATAAAGTCTATGAGCTTGATATCAACAAACCAGAACATTTAGAAGCATTGACAGCGTCGCTAGAAAAAGATTTTGGAACGATTGATTTTGTGGTTCACTCCGTAGCATACGCACCTAAAGAGGCACTGAGTGGAAAGTTTATTGATACGACCAAAGAAGCCTTTGATATTGCTCTTGGAACTTCTGCGTATTCACTGGTTTCCTTAACGCGCGCGTGTTTACCTGTTTTGAGTGATGGCGCTTCAGTGTTGACGTTAACCTATTTGGGTGGACCAAAGTACATTCCTCATTATAACGTTATGGGTGTGGCAAAAGCAGCACTTGAATCAAGTGTACGTTATTTGGCGGTTGATCTGGGAAGCAGGGGCATTCGTGTCAATGCGATTAGTGCAGGACCGATTAAGACACTTGCTGCGAGTGGAATAGGGGATTTTAGAATGATTTTAAATTGGAATGAAACCAATTCACCCCTACGTAAAAATGTAACAACCGATGAAGTTGGCAACAGTGGAATGTACCTTTTAAGTGACCTCTCACGTGGTGTGACGGGGGAGATTCATTATGTGGATGCAGGCTACAGTATTATGGGTATGGGGCTGGATGAAACGGATGTGGACGGTCATACGGTTTTAGCGTGGGATAACCGTAAATAAGGCATGAGTATGCATCTGCTACTCCGTAAAATTCTTTATGTAGTTTTGATGCTGTGTATCATTTCCTTGCTCTCGTTTGGGGCGATTCATTTAGCTCCAAACTCTTTTTTTGCCAGTGGGGAACTTAATCCTAATATAACCCCAGAAGCAATGGAACAGCTCAAACGTGTCTATGGTCTGGATAAATCACTCTGGATGCAGTTTTTTTCATGGTTTGGCGCTATTATTCAGTTGGATTTTGGCATCTCCTTTGCCAGTGGTAAAGCGGTGCGAGATGAGATTTTAAGTCGTATTTCCCTCACGTTATGGATGAATGTTATCAGTATGGTGCTGGTCTTTGTTTTTTCCCTATATTTTGGAATCAAAGCCGCACTTTCTCAGAACAGTGTTTACGATAAGGGCGTCAAGCAGTTTGCCCTTTTAAGCTATGCCATGCCCTCATTTTACCTCTCTTTGATTTTAGTCATTCTCTTAGCTGTGAAATGGAATATTTTTCCTATTTCGGGATTGCACTCTAATGATGTCGCTGTTGGGACATTTAGGTATTATGCCGATATGGCGTGGCACCTTAGTTTGCCTATCTTTGTCATGGTATTTGGAGGGGTGGGTAGTTTGATGTTATACGTGCGAAGTTTAACACTCAATATTCTTAAAAGTGACTATATCTTTTTTGCTAAGAGTCGGGGAATTGAAGGTAGGGAACTGTTTCAAACCTACATCTTACCCAATCTCTCTCCTCCCATTGTGACCATTTTGGGCTTATCACTTCCTGGACTTATCGGGGGAAGTGTGATTTTAGAGTCTATTTTTGCGATTAATGGTATGGGGTTACTCTTTTATCAAAGTGCGCTGAGTCGGGATTATCCGGTCATTATGGGTATTTTGATTATCTCTTCGTTTTTAACCTTATTGGGCAATATGATTGCCGATATAATTTTAGCCAAACTTAACCCCCATTTTAAAAGGAGAAATTAAATGAAACTGATACTTAGCATTTTAACTCTAATACTGATTAGTGGATGTGCCACATGGAGTGGTATTAAAAAAGATACTAGTGATAGTGTTGAATGGACAAAAGAAAAGGTCAACAAAGGAGCTGAATACGTGAAGGAAAAAACAGAATAAAAAGGATTACATGTAAAGCTTTGACGCTTTACATGTAATGATGATTATAATCCGCCGAAAAGATTTTTAAGGGCATTTGGGTCACGTGTTGAGGCTGTATCTTCTTCATTTAACGTAGATCCACCCACTTCAACTAACTCGATCTCAAATCCTGTTAACATGGAAGTTAGACGAATGTTAATACCACTTTTTCCAATAGCTTTAGATTTTTGATCACTTGGAAGTGTGACGGTAGCTTTGGTCCCTTGAATTTTAACATTGGAAATCATAGCAGGGCTTAAAGCGCGTGCAATAAAAATTTCGGGAATATTTGAAAACTCGATACAATCAATGTTTTCATCGTGCAACTCTTTGCTCACGGCGTTGATACGCACCCCACGTGTTCCCACCGTTGCCCCTACCGCATCGATGTTAGGATGCATCGAAAGAAGCGAAACTTTTGCACGTTCTCCTGGAATTCTAGCACTTCCAATAATCTTAATCATACCATCTTTGATTTCTGGAACTTCCAGTTCGAGTAGGGATTCTAAAAATTTAGGGCTGGTACGTGAGAGTTCAACATACATCCCTTGTGATTTATCGATCATCGCTTTGCGAATAACGCTTTTAACAACATTTCCCACTTTAAATTTTTCACCCTTGATACGATTTTTTCGTGGCAAAACAGCTCTGATTTCATCGATTTCAATGTAGGTATTTTCATCATTATCGACCCGCACCACGGTTCCAAAAACAGCTTTTCCAATCAATTTTTGGTATTTTTCAAAAATATTATTTTCCAAAAGGCGTTGAATATGGAACTCAAGCTCTTTTTGAAGTGTCGCTGCCGCCGTTCGTCCTAAATTGTCCAAAGGAAGCTCATAGGTGAGCTCATCACCAATTTCAATCTCTGGATCAACCTCTTTTGCCTCTTTAATGGCAATAAAATTTTCATTACCATTTAAAAGTCTCTCATCGTCTGGTGTGACAACCGTGACTTTTTGGTAGAGTTTGAGGCTTTTGGTAGCAGCATCAATTTCAGCCCCATATTCATACTGTTGACCGTATACTTTTTTGGCAGTTTTTACAAGTGCTAGCGTAACGGTATTACGCACTTCATTGATGTTAAGCCCTTTTTCGTGAGCGATTGATTCGATAATGTCTACAATTTTTTCCATAAATTTCCTTAATAGTGTTCCTCAATGTGTTTGCAAAAGGCGGGAGTCGCAATGGTAAAACGTCAAGGGGAATTGGGTAACGATTGCGAAGCGAAGAGACGAAGTATAGCAAAATCTTCTTTTATTTAACTTTATGTGACAAAAAAATTTGCTTTTAAAGAGGAATTTATCGAAAATAAAGTATAATCCGCGAACTATCTATGTCTAAGCGCAGACTTGGGTAATTTTGGCAAAAGAGGATACGGTCATGGAAATTAAATTAGCACGCAATGAAATTAATGGAAAACCAAAAGCAATTACATTGGATAAAGTCACTGAGATTATTGAAAAAGAGGGACAGAAGATTTTTTATTTTGATAAAGAAAATTCTCATAAAGACCTTGTAAGCCTTGTCGAACACTTCGAAGCTAAAGGCTTTAGCGTCTATTTACGTGATATTAAGTACGGTCTTGGTGAAGGGGATTACATGTACGAAGTGCATATCCTTTAAGGTCTCAAATTGTCAGATACTTCGAAAAAACTCTATATTGAAACACTGGGTTGCGCTATGAATGTGCGCGACTCAGAGCACATTATCGCTGAACTTAACACAAAAGACAACTACACCCTCACAGAGAATCTTCACGAAGCCGATCTTATTTTAGTCAACACGTGTAGTGTGCGTGAAAAACCCGTGAGTAAACTTTTTTCTGAAATTGGAAAACACAACCTCCATAAAAAAGAGGGAGCAAAAATCGGCGTATGTGGCTGTACGGCAAGCCATCTGGGTAAAGAAATTTTCAGACGAGCACCGTATGTTAGTTTTGTTCTGGGTGCTCGCAATGTCTCTAAAATTTCAGAAGCAGTAAAGACTGAGCGTTTTTTAAGTGTTGATATTGACCATGATGAGAGTGCGTATACGTTTGGTGAGTACCGTAACAGTCTATACAAAGCATATGTCAATATCTCTATTGGATGCGATAAAAAATGCACCTATTGCATCGTACCTCACACCCGTGGTGAAGAGATTTCCATTCCTCCTGAACTCATCATTCAAGAAGCACGAAAAGCAGCAAAAAATGGTGCCAAAGAGATTTTTTTATTGGGGCAAAATGTCAACAGTTATGGCAAGCGCTTTAGTGGTATGCGTGAGCAAAAGATCGATTTTTCGGATTTATTGAATGCCATTGGTGAGATTCCTGAGGTGGAACGCATTCGTTTTACGTCACCGCATCCTTTACACATGGATGATAAATTTTTAGAAACCTTTGCGAACAATCCAAAAGTGTGTAAGTCTATGCATATGCCTTTGCAAAGTGGCTCAAGCGCTGTCTTGGAGCGCATGAAACGAGGATACACGAAAGAGTGGTTTTTAAATCGTGCCTTGAAATTACGTGCGATGATACCAGATGTTTCCATCAGCACCGACATTATTGTCGCCTTTCCTGGAGAAAGTGAGGCAGACTTTGAAGAGACTTTGGATGTGATGCGTCAGGTTCAATTTGAACAAATTTTTGCGTTTAAATACTCACCAAGACCCTTGACCAAAGCAGCTGAGTTTGATGATCAAATCGATGCCACTATTGGCTCATTGCGTCTGGATCGTTTGCAAAGCATGCAAGATGATATCTTAGATGTTATTGCTCAAAGCAGGCGTGATAAAGTGTACGCTGTGTATATCGATGAACTACGCAACAATGGTTTTTTGGCGGGGCGCACGGACAATAATGCCTTGGTGCAAATCACAGGCGATGAGTCTTGGCTTGGGCAAACCATTAACATTAAAATCACCAATCCAAAACGACTCTGCTTGTATGGCGATAGTGTTATCTAAAGCCAATCGTCGCACGGCGCTGGCATGGATTTTGCCTCCTATTTTAATCATCTTTACACGACTTTTGTACTTTACATGTAAGAAAAAATTTCATATGTATGAAAATGGTTCTAGCACACCTAGCATTTACGCTATGTGGCACGGGGAGCTTTTGATGTTGCCTTTGGCCTATCTTCATTACACCAAACGAAAGAATATTGATGCCATCATCAGCCGTCATTTTGATGGTGAAATGGCAGCGCGTTTTATTACCTTGCAAGGGGGTGGTGTGCTTCGAGGGAGTTCCTCCAAGGGGGGTCGCGAAGTCTTTAGAGCAGCCCTGAAATCTTTGCAAAACGGACGTGATATCGGTATTACTCCCGATGGACCACGAGGTCCAAGGCACAGTGTGGCGCATGGTTTGGTAAGCATTGCGATGCTGACAAAAGCACCGATTATTGCGATGAATTGTAGACCTTCTTCATTTTGGACAATGAAGAGTTGGGATGCGTTTTGTGTGCCTAAGCCTTTTAGTACCTTGAATTTTTACTTTGGAACCCCTTTTTACGTGCATGAGATGAATGCCGATGAAGCGATTGCTTTGGTGAGAAAAAAGTTATTGGAACACGCACACGAGCCGATATAGCATGGGTGGTACTCTTTTTGCTTCTTTTTTCACAAAGATTAAGCAAGATTAGTTTACACTATTAGAACAAAATCAACATAAGAGAACCACGTGAGCAAAGAGAACGTTTTATGAGTCTTAGAACAGGTATTCAAAAAAAGTTTCAAAACCTTTTTGTGGCTGTTATTCTCAATGAATCTGAATCTATCTTGCGTGCTAAAGTGCTCAAAGATGGTGTGATTAAAAAAACATTTACGAAAACATTTACCCATACTCAGTCTTCAGAGACACTGGAAAGTAGTGTGGAGAACTATTTGATTGCCTTACAAGACGAATACGCTTTTGTTTACATTGCATTTTTTTTAGGGGCTATGGGGCAGGGCGCAATCGAAGGAGTAGGCAAAAGCGCTTTTAGCAAGCACAATGTAGATATGGACAATGTCTTTAGTGTTCCTGTGGGTAAACAGTGGAGTGCTTATGCTTCGTACATTGAAATTAAATGGGCTAAAAATCTTTTTTCCGAAACAGGGCTAGATCTCATTTTTTCTCCTTTTGTGATACTCAATGATTTTGTTGTTTCTCAAAAGCTTAAAAACAAACCCACGTGTTATTTGCTCAATTCGCAAGATAATTTTTGTGTTGCCATCATGCAAGAGAAAAAATTGCATTTTGGAGCTTTCTTTAAAACCCAGAGCGATGCCATATTTGCCAATAATTCTGAAATCAATGATTGGGAAAGTGAAGAGAAAGAAGAAGGCATTACAGCATTGGGTGATATTACAGTGCTTAGTGATGCGTACGACGATGATGATGATTTGAGTGATTTGGGTGAACTTGGTGATTTGGATGAGATGAGTTCGGTTGACTCTTTTTCAGATGTTGATACGTCTAAAACCTTGGGTCATTTTAAAGGGTTTGATACCGTGCGCCAAGAAGATACGAGTTTAGAGCTCTATGGGCGAGACCTTTTAATCTACAAATACCTTAAATCTTCGCTTGAAGAGTATTATCACAATCCTTCTTATGAGAGTGCTTTTATTGAAGAAATTATTATTTTTGATGGGTATGAAATTGGTTCTGACGTGATTCGACAGCTTGAAGATGATTTCATGATGGATGTGGAAATTCATAAAGTGGATATTAGTGATCGGATGTGCGATTTAGCGATTAAAGAGGTGTTTGGATGAAACTCAGCTTCATAGCACCCCGTAAAAAACACTTTTTTTCACTTTTTAGTAAGCTGTGGATTTTATTTATTGCATTGATGGTGACTTTTATTATGGTTTTTGATGGCTATATTGCGATAGAGAGTCAGTCATTTAAAGAAGGTATCATCACCTTAACTGAGCAAAGAGAAGCCCTTGAGTTAAAAATTGATGAGGATGATGAAACTATTGGAATTATTTTACGTCAAAAAGCATTGGCAGAAGAGATAGCTTCCAATAACACCCTCTTAAAAGAGAGTTTAAAAAATCTTTTTGACCTTGTCCCCGATCAAATCACTCTTCAAAAAGTACAAATGGAGCGTAATGCTTTGATTATTTATGGGGTAACGCCTACTCAAGATACCTTCAATTTTCTCTTAGCCGCACCGTTAAAATCTATTTTTCATACCAGCCAAACCACGTTTTATCTGACACCTAAAGGCTGGTATAACTTTGTGAGCATCAACAAGATTATCTCAGGGGATGGCATTCGTGAATAACATTGACCGCAGTCTTGAAAAAATTGATTTGATGAAATTGTTGATATTTTTGATGGCATTTATTATCATCACGTTTGGTCTTATTTTTACGTTGGTGATTCCTAGCGTCAAAGAACACCGTCTCTTAAAAGCAGAGCATAAACGAGTTTTAGTCCATAAAACACGGGTTGAAAATCTCTATTTGGAGCGTGAATCTGAATTGTCAAAACTCAAATCTGACAATGCCTACAGCATCAAAGCCTTTAAGCATACTTTTTTACAAGAAGAGTTTTTAAACTATGCACGTACCTTTTTTAGCGATGTGCATTTAAGTGAAATTTCACAGTCTGGTTTTCAAAAGGAGTTTACGGAGTATGAGCTTAATGTCACTTCTTCGCTCAAAACACCAACCAATTTTTATACTTTTTTAGAAGGGCTTAATCGCTACAGCAATATCATTCAAGCTGATTTTCCCATTCATCTTGAATCAAATACTAAAGAGAACATTACCTCGACGTTTAAAATTAAGGTTTACGATTTAAATGCAACGCGCTAGGGTAAATGTTTAACGCGTACATGTAAGGTCTGATTTTAGCGGGAATGGCGTAAAGACGACAGGACTCTTTAAAAGATTTTGGCATGGGCGTACGCGTAAAAGGTGCGATAAAAACAAACTCTGCTCCAAAACACACCGCAATTTTACCTCCCACAACACCATCTTTAATGCGTAAAATCTCATTGCGTTGTGCATGTGACATTACAAGACCGAGGCGTTTAAGGACTTTATCAATGTGACGAATCATCATCACATCATCTTCTTGCCTTGGAAATACGAAAAGATCGTGTATGCGAAAGTGGGTGTTGGGTAAAAGACGTTTAGCATCTTCTCTCAAGTAGTGAAAACTTTTTGCGATACCTGTAGCATAGTTTTGCAAAAGAGTGTTAGCAAAATGATGGCGAAAATAGTTACGAAGGTGTGCGTCAGTCGCGTTGCTTTCATCTATGAAGTAAGAATGTTGTTTTGTGTGAAGATACTCTAAAAGCATTGATTTGGGAAGATGCAGTAATGGGCGAATGAGTGTGTAGTCCTCTTTGTCTTCAAACGTACGCATACCCACCATTTCAACAACACCTGCGCCACGGCAGAGTTGCATTAAAAACCATTCTAAGGTATCGTTGAGATGATGTGCGGTTAAAAGGGTAGTGTATCCATGTTCACGGATAAGTTGCTCAAAAAACGTGTAGCGCACCAGGCGTGCTTTGTGTTCAAAATTCTCATCTCCAAGCTTACATGTAAAGGTAAATACCTTCTTCCCATAACGTGCCCCAAGCTCCTTGGCATAGGATTCTTCGGCATCACTCAACGCACGTGTTTGATAATTTACCAGTGCGATGTCAAAAGCAATACCGTATTCTTGGAGTAAAAAAAAGAGGGCAGTAGAGTCACTTCCCCCTGAGAATGCTAAAAGGTTGGACGAGTTGCGAAGTGTGTCAAGCGTTGCTTCATGCAACAGAGGTAATGGTGGCAATGAGTTTATCTCCAGCACATTCGCTTATTTTTGCACGGTAACACCCGCCCACACAAATACCTTCAATATCCGACTCATTCACCAAGATTTCCCCATCAATATTGGGTGCCCAAAGAAGCTCGCGTGCTCCCATGAAAAATTCATGCTCGCTACTCTCTCCTTCAACGAGGATAAGCACCTCTTTACCGACTTGTGCTTCAAGGCTTTTTTGGGTTTTTGTTTTTACGATATCATCCAGTTTTTTGATACGTTTATTGATGGTTTTTGTGTCAATTTTTTCTTCCATCTCATAGGCAGAGGTATCTTCTTCATCCGAATAAGCAAAGATGTTGACACGGTCAAAATCAAACGCTTTAGCAAAGGTCAAAAGCTCTTCAAACTCTGCTTCACTCTCTTTAGGATGACCTACGATAAAACTGGTGCGAATAAAGCTATTGGGTGCTTTGCGCATCATCGCTAGTTGTTCGGTAATGCGTTCACGCCCAGCCCCTCGTTTCATACGTTTAAGCATACTATCGCTGATGTGTTGGATAGGCATATCAAAGTAGTTATGAAAAAGCGGTGAGGCAATAATGCGCTCAATCAAAGCGTTGGATGTGGTGGTTGGGTAAAGATACAAAATACGCGCACTCTTCACCCCCTCAATGCCCTCAACCGCATCAATGAGTTTGATGAGTCCCTCTTTTTCCCCTACATCACGTAAATACGAACTGCTATCTTGCGAGATAAAACTAAAGTCATAAAAGCCTTTAAGAACAAGTGCTTTGACCTCTTTGACTAAAGACTCTAAGGTTCGAGAGAGGAGTTTGCCTTTAAAGCCAGGTATGGCGCAAAAGCTACAACTTTGATTACAGCCTTCGGAGAGTTTGATATACGCGTGTGCGTTTGAGCCTGTAATGACACGTTCTTCGTCATTTAAAAGATAGGTAGATGGGGTAAAACGGTTTTGGCGTAACGCGATGATTTCATCGATTTTGTCATAATCACCCACCCCTGTGAAGAGGTCAACTTCTTTAAGTTCCTTCGTCAAATCTTCTTTGTAACGCTCGCTCAAACAGCCTGCCATGACTAAAACAGAACCTTTTTTACGTGCTTCATGAAGTGCGAAAATGGTATTTAAACTCTCTTCTTTCGCAGGTCCGATAAAGCCACAGGTATTAACGATAAGCACATCGGCGGTTGTGGGGTCATCGCAGAGTTGATAGGCTTGGAGCTTGCCTAACATGACTTCACTGTCAACGAGATTTTTAGTACAGCCTAAAGAGACGAGATGTAGTTTTTTCAAGGGATTCCTTATATCCATAAATTATCGATTAAACGAGTCGTTCCTACTTTAGCGCAGACGAGAATGATGGAATTTCCAATTTCAATGGAAGATAGTGTATCAAAATCTCGATTTAAAATCTCCACGTATTCTACATGTAAAGAAGAGAGAGTGGATAACATTTCAGCTTTAATGGGCTCAACGTCTCTTCCTCCTGCCATCACACAACGCGTGGCAATTTTAAGGGATTTGGAGAGCAATAAGGCTTGCTTTCGCTGTTCGTGATTTAAATAAACATTGCGACTTGAAAGCGCTAAACCATCATCTTCTCGGATAATTTCACACGGGATGATTTCAAGGTCTAAAAAGAGCGTTTTGACCATATTTTGGATGAGGTAGAGTTGTTGGGCATCTTTTTTCCCAAAGTAAGCGCGTGTAGGCTTGGTAAGGTTGAAGAGTTTTAAAACCACACGCAAGACGCCATCAAAATGCCCTGGACGTGAGAAGCCCTCTAAGATGTAGGCTTTAGAAGAGGGTGCTAATAGGGTTGGCTCTAACGGGCAGTACATGGTATCCACATCTGGCATAAATAAAATGGCAATGCCTGCTAATTCGCAAATTTTGATATCCGCTTCGGGTTTTCTAGGGTACTTACTCAAATCTTCATGGGCTAAAAATTGCGTGGGATTGACAAAAATGGAAACGATGGTGTGTTCATTTTCATTCAAGGATTTTTGGATGAGGCTCACGTGTCCATGGTGTAAGGCTCCCATAGTGGGAACAAATCCCACGGAGCCTTGAAGCTCTTTTCTAGCCTTTTGGAGTTCGGGAATGGTTTTTACTATTTTCATTTTAGGCACTTTAGAGTTTATTTAGAGTAAAATAGATACTTTTAAAAAGCGTATTATAGCAAAAGGAAGAGCGTTGGACAGTTACGAATACACAGAGTTACTTAAAAAATTAACAACCAAAGTGGATAACATCGCTCAAATCATCAAGCCAGAAGAAATTTCTAAGCGTTTAGGTGAGATTGAGACGATCGAACAAGACCCTGAATTTTGGAACGATGCCAAAAAAGCAGCAGAGATGCAAAAAGAAAAAACGGGTCTTAACTCACTGCTTAATCGTTACACCAAAGCCAAAAATGTTGTGGTGGATGCGGTCGATTTGTACGATATGGCGAACAGTGAAAACGATGAAGTGACCATTGAGGAGCTTTATAAAGATGCTGGACGCCTAGAAGACCATATCACCAATTTAGAAATCGCTATGATGCTCAGTGGCGAAAATGACACTAAAAACGCTATCGTTTCCATTCACCCAGGTGCTGGGGGGACGGAGAGTCAAGATTGGGCGAGTATCTTGTACCGTATGTATTTGCGTTGGGCAGAGCGTTGTGGCTTTAAGGTAGAAGTTTTAGACTATCAAGAAGGTGAAGAAGCGGGTCTTAAAGATGTGAGTTTTATCATCAGTGGTGAAAATGCGTATGGGTACATGAAAGTGGAAAATGGTATTCACCGCCTTGTGCGCATCAGCCCCTTTGATGCCAATGCCAAACGTCATACGTCGTTTAGTTCGGTGATGGTTTCGCCTGAGGTGGACGATGATATTGACATCGTGATTGAAGATCGTGACTTAAAAGTCGATACGTATCGTTCGGGTGGAGCTGGTGGACAGCATGTCAATAAAACCGACAGTGCGATTCGTATTACGCACATGCCAACAGGCATTGTGGTGCAGTGTCAAAATGACCGCTCTCAGCACAAAAATAGAGCTTCGGCTATGAAAATGTTGAAGTCACGTTTGTATGAGTTGGAGCTTGAAAAACAGCAAGCGGAAAAAGACGGTGTGGAAAAAAGTGAAATTGGTTGGGGACATCAAATCCGCTCCTACGTCCTAGCCCCGTATCAACAAGTCAAAGACAACCGAAGCGGTATTGCGTATTCACAAGTCAATAACATCTTAGATGGTGATATCTCTAAAATGATAGAAGATGTACTCATTGCACAAAAACGTTAAAAAAGGAAAGAAATGCATATTGAAGCACTGTTAACCCAGTTAGATTACACCGTAAGTCCAAGTTCTCGCGCACAATTAGAGCGTGTCATCGCCAATACCATCGGTTTTGACCATGTGGAAAAACATCTGGTTACGCTAAACGATGCTCTAAAAACACACCATAGTTTTGTGGCACTCTCAAGCAATAAGGACTATTTTAAAATTAAAAATGAGGCACAAGGGTCTGAAATGATCGATGAGGTCAATGAAATGATTGCCAAATGGTCTGAAAAATATAAAATTACGTTGGAAAAAGTTCCTCATAAAAACACCTATTACGTACTCGGTTACAAATCTTAAAAAGGCATTGTATGGCAAACAGTAAACTTCTTATCGCAGGCTCTTTGGTTATCGCAGGTCTTGCAGCAGCCCCTATGGTTATCTCTTCTTCGGTTGATAAAGAGATTGAAGCGACTAAAACTCTTTTAGAAAAAAATGGTTTTAAACAAGAGATTAAAGCAAAAAGTGGTTATTTTAATTCAGTGCGAACTTTTAGTCTTGAGGTGGTCGATGCTGCAAAAGTGCGTGATTATCTTTTGGATGGTTTGGTTGATAAAAATGCACAGTACAAGATTTTTGCGCAAAGCATGAAAGAAATCGACGCAAAAGAGATAAATGTAGCCTTTAATGGGCTTATGTTTCGAGGTGAATTGAACCATTCGAATCTTTTGCCCTCTGATGCAAAAATGTCTTTGATTTTAGATCGATTACCTCATTCAGTACAAGAGGAATTAGCCAACGATAAAGACGCCAATGCGATGGTTGCTCCGCTTCTCTCAAAGGGTGTGTTTGCGCTGGATATGACGTTTGATACGCGTCAAAAGCTTAAGCATCTTAAAATGCGTGATATGAAAGAGAGCTTCCGCTCAGAGGGAGCTGTTGTGGATGTGGACACGGCTGATCACACCTTGGCATTAAGTGAAGACGGTGGTGTTGTTAAAGGGATTATTGGGGTCAAAAAGCAAAATATTGGCATGACTTCAGAAGCATTTTCTCTGAAAAGTCACTTAAGCGATACGGTGTATGATTTTAATTTTAAAGATGATTTTAATAATAAAGGCAGACTCGACATTGGTAAATATGCACTTGATGTCAAAGATGGGGATGAGGTAACACACTTCTCAATAGGTTCGTTTAAAGCCAATAGTATCCTTGAAGAGATGACGAAAAACCTACAATTAAAAGCAGACTATACGGTGGATGATGTGAAATTTAGCGATGGCTACAATGATATGACGCTTCAAAAACTAGGCGTTGCTGTGCAATTAGGTGGAGTCGCAACGCAGAGAATCAAAACCCTCCGTAATCATTACAATGCTCTTATCCTCAATAGCAATGCGCCAACAGATGAGGCATTAATCGCCGATTTTGTAGGGCTTATCAACGATGGTGTTGTGCTACAAGTAAACGTGGCAGTTCAAGGGTTGAAGGGTCAAACGCCGTTACGAGAGGTGCGCATCGACACACGCATCGAAATTCCACAAAACAGTTACAATGACACACAAAGTCCTCTTGCGTTAGTGGGGCTTATTGACATTGGGGCTAACGTAAAAATTCACAAAGAAGATCGTGCGATGCTAGAGAGTTTAGAGTTAACTGTTCCAGAAGATTTTGCTTTGGGTAAAGCTGAGGGTGATTTTTTCCTTTATGATATTACCATGAAAAAAGGGGTTGTTAGTGTCAATGGAAAACCCATTGGATAAATGCGTATGAGCATTCCAACCATTTTTATACGTGCTTTAGAGGATGTTTTTGCCCCTAAAGTATTGTGGGCAAGCCTCTTTTCGTTTCTACTGACGCTTGCCTTTTTTGTGGGGGCATTGTGGGTGTTGTTTGGAGGGGTGGATGCTTTATTGGTCTCTATGACACATCAGCTTGAAGGCATTGAGGCAGGGTTAGAAAATAACTGGTTGCTCAGCTTCTTCTCTTTAGTGCTTATTGCCAAAACGCTTGTGAGTGTGCTCTTTTTTTTAAGCTCAGCTATGGTGGTGTACTACCTTTTTCTAATGGTCTATTCTATTATCATGGGATTTTTTGCAGGCGTGTTTATTAAAGAGATTGGCGTGCGGTATTACCCCTCTTTGCATTGCTATGGTATAGGGATGACGCACTATATTTGGGTATTGATTAAAACGCTTCTTGTGGCTCTTGTACTCTTGGTTCTTTTTTCCCCACTCATGTTCGTTCCTCTTTTGAATATGCTTTTATTGGTGCCTGTGTTTTACCTTTTTCATCGCTTGTTGGTCTTAGAAATCGTCTCAGTTTTGAATACCAAAGAAGAGTATGCGCTCATTCAAACGCGCTTTGGTGCGCAAACGCGACTTGTCTCAGCCTTGTGTTTTGCGATGACACTTATCCCCATTGTGGGTGTGATAATTTATCCCTATTATGTGATTGTAATGAGCCATTTTGTGTATGGAAAAACGGAAGAAATTCGAAGGTCTTAACGAGGTTCAAAAATCCCTTTTTTGCGATTTTTGAAGAGTGACGTGTGGCTTGATGTGATACCGTGCATCGAGATAAAAACACCCGTTTCGTTTCTTACATGTAAATCTCCCAAAGCACCCATAAAATTGGCGGTTGCCTCAACCGTGTCGATGCTAAAAGGCACCATTGCTCCTGTGAGTGTTATGGTTTTATTCTTTACATGTAAGGCTAGATACGAAGCGGTAACATCCATTGTATCGGTGCCATGAATAATCAATACTTTGGAAGCATTGTGTGTTTGAATGGTATCTGCGATAAGTGCACGGTCTTCCTCGTTCATCTCTAAACTATCCTTGTGCACAAGGGCTATGAGGGTATAAGGCGTGTTGTAGCAATAACGCAAAATCGCTTCAACCGCGGTATTATCGCAAGGAACTTCTAGTTCTCCCTTGAGGGGATTGTAGCGCTTGTTAAAGGTACCACCTGTGTTGAGGATAAGAACATTTTGCATGTTAGACCTTAGGATGAATTTCGATTTTTCGAGGCTCAAAGAGCTCTTGAGCACGCTTCACAAAAGGGTCGTTTAAAATCTCTTGGACATCCATTTCCCGCATCTGCCCCATCATTGCGCCTGTTGCACAACTTTCACTCTGGGCTTCATCTTCAAAACGCAAGCTCTCCATCATAGAACTACTCTCTTCATTGGCATGTGAAACCATCTCTTCTATTGTAGGCTCACGCAAGGGCTGTTCTTTGGTGATCTTAATTTTAGTTTCTAAGCCAAAAAGCTCTTGAATAAAATGTTTGATAATGCCATAGTGGGTGTTTAAAAGTTTGCTTTCATCATCCACCGCACGAGAACTGAGCAATAAGGTTGCATCATCAAAAGAGATGAAATGAATGTTTTTTTCAAAACACTCCCCAAGAGTAGCATTGCGATCCGTTAATTTTGTTTTAAGGGTATCAAAGCGCTGCTTTGCATGGGGTGACGTTTGCGCAGGAGGCTCAGGTGTTGGGCTTACATGTAAATCGTTTTGGAGCTTTGGCTGTGAGGGAGTGGGAAGACGAAATTTTTCATTTTCAAGTGAGTCAATCATCTCTTCAATGCTCTTAATATGTGTTGCTTCAATCATCTTAAAAAAGACCAAAGAGAGGACAAAACCATTGTTGGCATTGATAAAGAGCAGATTTTTGGCTTCACTTAAAATCTTAAAAAAGCGCTCATATAAAAGAGTAGAAAAACGTCTATCTTGTTCAAAAAAAGCATTTTTAAGGTAGGCGATAAGCTCATCAATGACGACTTCACACTCGTACTCTTCTAACGTTTTAATCAAAGAGAGCATATGTGTTTTGTCACCATTTAAAATCGTGGTAAAAATCTTTTGAAGCTCTTTGGGATCTAAAAGTCCTAACATCGTTGCAACGGTTTCAGGGGTGATAAATCCTTTGGAATAGATGATGGCTTGATCCATAAGTGTGAGTGTGTCTCGAAGTGAGCCATTGCCCGCACGACTGAGCATCTCTAAAGCATCTTTTTCGTATTCAATGCCTTCTAGGTGTAAAATATGGCATAAGTGATTGACCACGTCACTGGTTTTGATCTGTTTAAAACGAAAATGTTGTGCACGCGAGAGTATGGTCGCTGGCAGTTTTAGAGGGTCTGTGGTGGCTAAGATAAATTTGACATAAGGAGGTGGCTCTTCCAAGGTTTTGAGCAGTGCATTAAAGGCTTGGGTGGTGAGCATGTGGACTTCATCGATGATAAAAATCTTAAAACGTGCCATTGAGGGTTTGTATTTTGTACTTTCAATGAGTTCACGAATATCATCAATGCCACGATTAGACGCGGCATCCATTTCAATGATATCAATGTGACGGTTTTCATTCGCGCCCAAACAGTGTTCACACACTTCACACGGGCTGGCGGTTGGACCTTTGTCACACACCATAGCTTTGGCAAAAATGCGTGCGGTAGAGGTTTTTCCACTTCCTCGAAGACCTGAAAAGAGGTAAGCGTGCGAGAGCCTCTCTCCCAAAAGAGCAAGACTGAGGGTTTGCACCACAGCTTCTTGCCCGATGAGTGTATCAAATGTAGAAGGACGGTATTTGAGGGCAAGAACCTGATGTTGTTTCACAATGGTGCCTTTTATTCGTTCATAATGGACAATAACTCTTCGTTATCCTTCGTTTTTAGCATCTTAGCGTACAAGAATTTAAGCGCTTCGATATCTTCCATCTGGTTAATCGCACTTCTGAGTGCCCATACTTTTTGTAAGGTATCAGGACTTAAGAGGAGTTCTTCTTTTCGGGTTCCTGATTTCATGATGTTTACCGCAGGATAAATGCGGCGGTCTGAAATGTTTCTATCCAAAACAATTTCACTGTTACCTGTACCTTTAAACTCTTCAAAGATTACTTCGTCCATTCGGCTACCTGTCTCAATCAATGCGGTTGAGATGATGGTTAAACTGCCACCAAATTCGATATTTCGAGCCGCACCAAAGAAGCGTTTGGGTTTATGAAGTGCGTTAGCATCCACACCACCGCTTAACACTTTTCCACTAGAAGGTGTCACGGTATTGTACGCACGTGCAAGACGGGTGATGGAATCTAGCAAAATGATAACGTCTTTGCCCATCTCCACCATACGTTTGGCTTTTTCGATAACAAGGTTTGCGACACGGACATGGTTGGACGCTGGCATATCAAAGGTGGAACTATAGACTTCGCCTTGAACACAGCGTTGCATGTCGGTGACCTCTTCAGGACGCTCATCGACCAATAAAACGATAAGTTGTGCTTCAGGATGGTTACGTGCAATGCCATGTGCTAGTTCTTTCATAAGCTCCGTTTTACCACTTCGAGGAGGTGCAACGATAAGACCACGTTGACCTTTTCCAAGGGGTGTAAAGAGGTCTAAAACGCGTCCTGTGATTTTCATCGGGTCGTATTCGAGTTTGATTTTTTCGGTAGGGTAGAGTGGGGTTAGGTTTTCAAATAAAGGACGTTTTTTGCTCTCACCCATAGGTAAGTAATTAATGGCTTCAATTTTTAAAAGCGCGTAGTAGCGTTCTTGGTCTTTTGGAGGGCGCACTTGTCCAGTGACGATATCGCCCGTTCTAAGCGCAAATTTTTTGACTTGAGTGCTGCTCACATACGCATCATTGGCACTGTCAGAAAAGTTGGCGTCCGTTGCTCGTAAGAAGCCATACCCTTCACCTGCAATTTCTAAAATACCCGTAAAAAGGATAAATCCACCTTGATTGACTTGAGATTTTAAAATCTCAAACATCAAATCTTGGCGTTTAAGCTCATTGGGGTTTTCAATGCCAAGTTCGGTTGCAATTTCAACCAGTTTTTCCAAAGGAGTGGTGCGAAGACCTTCGATTTTATAACCGTCAACGGGAACGTGGGTGCGAGATTTTGCGTGGTGGTTTGCTTTAGCAGGATTAGGCGTTTGGGGGACGCTGTTGGGATTGGTTGAGGAGGGAGTATTTCCGCTCATTGGGCCTTCTTTTAGGTTAAATTTATCGTTCATGAAGCTAGAATCGCTTGAGTCTTGAAAAGTGTTCACGAAGATAGAGTCGTTTAAGTAGTGATGGCGTAATTTTAGTCAAAGCGGGGGAATTTGTCAAGGTAGGCTAAAGTGAAAGAGGGTAAAATGCCATCTATAAATTCAAGGGTTCAAGAAGCATACGCAATGAATGATTTAGTGCATTTAGCAATTATAATGGATGGTAACGGGCGCTGGGCAAAACGCCAAGGCAAAGAGCGTCCTTTTGGACATAAAGAGGGCGCCAAAAAAGTACGTGAAATCACCGAATACGCCTCAAAAATGGGTGTCAAATACCTAAGCCTCTACGCGTTTAGTACTGAAAATTGGAATCGTCCTAAAACAGAAGTGGCACTTTTAATGAAACTGCTCTCCTCTTTTTTAAAAAGTGAAGTCGATAATTTGAAAAAAAACAATATTCGTTTTGACGTCATAGGCGATATGAGTAAACTCTCTTCTCGTTTACAAAAAGAGATAAGCAATGCCAAAGTAGCGACGAAGGAATGCACAGGACTGACCCAAGTGTTAGCCATCAATTATGGAGCACACGACGAAATTCTACGCGCGGTGAATAAACTCTTACATGTAAAAAGTGCCATCACCAAAGAGACTCTGGAAGCAAACCTCGACACGGCAGGTATTCCCCCTGTAGATTTGCTCATCCGAACGGGTGGTGACTACCGTCTTTCTAACTTCTTACTCTGGCAAGCTGCCTATGCTGAGCTGTTTTTTACCAAAACCCTTTGGCCTGAATTTTCCGTGGGCGAACTTGAAACGATTGTTTCAGAATACGAACAAACCGAGCGACGTTTTGGCGGGGTGAGTGAGTAGGGTACGCGCCAAAAAATTTAAAAGAGAGCTCACTATTTTTCTGCATTGATTTTAATCAAGACTTTTTTTATCCTATTTCTGTACGATTCCGCTACTTTAATAAAATAGGAGAAAAGATGTCTATATCTATGTTTTGTGACCAATGTTCGATGAGTGCAATAAACGGCTGTGGTGCTAAAGGTCAAGAAGTAGGAACGTGTGGCAAAGATGCTAACCTAGCGAAGCTTCAAGATATTATGATTTACGGGCTTAAAGGTTTAAGTGCGTACAGAGGTCATGCCAACGAATTTGGTGCCGATACGAAAAAAGTAGATGATGTCATCGCTGAAACACTTTACTTTACGCTCACCAATGTCAACTTCAACTTTGATGACCACATCAAACAACTGATGAAAGTAGGAACTGCGGGTATCGAGATGATGAACATCTTAAGCGAAGCACACACTTCACACCTCGGCATCCCAACACCAGTAAAAATCTCTCAAAATAAAGCTGAGGGAAAAGGAATACTCGTAAGCGGACACAATCTTGATATGTTGCTAGAACTTCTCAAACAAACGGAGGGAAAAGGCATCAACATCTACACCCACTCAGAGATGCTTCCAGCTCACGCGTACCCAGAACTCAAAAAATTTACACACCTAAAAGGCAACATCGGCAAAGCATGGTTTGACCAAGCAGAGCTTTTTGAAAAATGGCAAGGAACTGTTATCGTCAACACCAACTGTATCGTTCCGCCCAAAAAAAGTGCAACATACATTGACCGTATGTACACGTATGACATCGTAGGCGTTAAAGAAAGCAAAAAAATCCACGGAAATGACTTTGCAGAAGTTATCGCTCAGACTCTCTCTTTGCCAGACATCACAGGATTTGACAGTGAAGACACGCTTGTAACGGGTCACCACTACAAGACTATTTTAGGACTTGCACCACAAATCTTAGAAGCCGTCAAAGCAGGAAAAATAAGCCAGTTTTTCGTCATCGCAGGTTGTGATGCTCCCGGACGTGGTGGCGAATACTACCGTGAGTTAGCAAGTTCATTACCAAATGACTGCGTCATCTTAACTTCAAGCTGTGGTAAATTTAGATTTAACGACATCGACTTTGGATGCGTTGCAGACACAGGCATCCCTCGTTACCTAGACCTAGGACAATGCAACGACAGCAACGGCGGTATCCACATCGCTCTAGCCATCAGTGCCGCACTCAACACACCCGTAAACGACCTACCTATCTCCATCGTTCTAAGCTGGATGGAGCAAAAAGCCGTCCTTATCTTGTTGTCACTCTTTAGCATCGGCATCAAAGACATCTACCTAGGACCAAAACCACCACAATTTGTCACGGATGATATTTTTGCGTTCTTACAAGAGAATTTCAACTTGCATTTGACAGGTGACGCTGGGGAAGATATGAAAAATTTATTGATTAAAAAAGTAGCGTAAGCGTTACATGTAAAGAGGAGAAAGCTTCGATAGAGGCTTTCTCATTTTAGTTTTTCGAATGCGTTTAATGCCAACAACATCTATCTTTGTCCCAAAGGATGTCATCGCCTTTTATTTTATTGAATTCTCTTAAAACTTTTCTATCAATAGTAAGCGTTTTATGTGTCGTTTCAAAAACAAATTCTTTACCAAATTTGTCTTTGATGACATCTGCAAGCCCCACCTGAGGCAAAGAGCCATTTTTCTTTATTTCATTTAACATAAAGCTAGCAACATCTTTTACGCTCATCATCATTTCCTTTTTTACGCATCGTGTAAGTCTGTTACATCATACAAAAAATATGCTAAAATGAGGTACTACAAACATCGACAAGGGGCAAATGATGAACACAGCCGTTACCATCAAGTCATCCAAACGAAGCGGTAAGCCTTGCATTAGAAATTTACGAATTACAGTTTATGATGTTCTCAATATGCTCGCAAATGGTATGAGCTACGATGAGATTTTAGAAGACTTTCCAAAGCTCACAAAAGAAGACATCTTAGCCGCACTTGCCTACGCTGCCGATAGAGAACACAAAACACTCACAGCAAAACTCAGTGCATAAACTCCTTTTTGACAATAACATCTCCCACCGAGTATTGCCAAAAATAGCGGACATCTTTCCCAATTCCTTACATGTAATGCTCAAAAATCTTGACGAATCAACCGACTTGGAAGTATGGAGATATGCAAAAATCCATGGCTTTGCCATCGTCACTAAAGATTCTGATTTTAACGATTTGGCGATTTATCGAGGAATTCCACCTAAAATTATTTGGATTAAACTTGGAAATTGTAAGGTCGATGCTATCGCTCTGCTGTTACGAGATAATTATGAGAGCATTGTAGAATTTTTAGAGGATGAGATTAGTGCTATTTTGGAGATATAAAGTTAAAAGTTTAGCTCCCGTATTATTCGTGTGTATATAATGATAGTTGAAAAAAAGTTATAAATTTAAGGATATGAATGGGATTTGAAAATAAAACAATAAATATTGTGGGTTCAAAATGGGTTGATCAGAATGGGTGTAAAATATTAGATATTGAAGAATCTCATGCTTTAATTATGGCTGCTGGATATTTAAAACACAACTCCCTAGAAGGAGTTTATTTTAGAGGTCAAAGCAAATTGTATGATGGACTTCGCCCTGCATTGTATCGAGGAGTAGACTCATTTACAGGCAAGACTGGTAGAGAAAAAAGATTAAATAAAAAAATCAATGAATATAGAGTAGCTTGTCCTGTATTTTCAAAATTTGGTGATTATGCTGCTGAACCATTGCTTCAGCATTATGGTCTAAAAACAACATGGATAGATCTTGTTGATAATATTTGGGTTGCTTTATGGTTTGCTTGCTACGAAACAAAATCAACGCGTGATGGTCACTTTCTCCACTTTCAAAAGAGAGTAATCAATGATCAAAATAAATATGCTTATATATATTTAATTGGCACAGATTTAACAATGAGAAGAAAAGATAAACCCGGCTATTGGAATGGTGATAACACGGAATTGGTAGATCTTCGAGTTGCAGCACCATCTTATTTTTTAAGACCTCATGCACAACACGGTCTTCTCTTCCGTTGCAAAGGTGAACCAGGCAATGGTCGTCCGTTGGATTATTCTAAACAAATTAGGGGAACAGTAAGAATACCACTTGAAAAAGCATTTGACTGGATTGGTAATGGGCATACCATTGGTGCTCATTCGCTATTTCCTCCAGCTTACTATGACGATGGATATAAAATTCTTTTGCAATCAGGTGTTGGTTTTGATCCTAGAGATAAGAGTATCGGGATTATACATAATGTTGGAGCATAATTTAGTGGATAAAAGGGGAGCTAAACTTTATCAAACGTAAGAAAAGGGGTCAGGGCTTTACTTTTAACTTTTTACAGTTTCGTTCTTAAAAAACTACTTTTTATAAGCATTCTCTCTTGATTTCACACTTAATACCAAGATGATAAGTTTGTCATTTTCTTTTTTATAGATAACCCTGTAACTTCGGAGTTTGAGCCTATAAATGTCTTCATTGAAGCCTTGTAGCTTTTTGATTTTGCCTATTTTTAGAAGTTCTTGCTCAAATGCGGGAGAGAAGTTTTCACAAAAAGCGTAGAGTGAGTTTTTGATGTAAAGTATATCGCCAGTTCCTATCGTGTTAAAATCTTTCTTGACGCTTTTTTCAAACTCCAAAGCGTACATTTAGACACCTAGTTCTTTAAAAAACTCATCCGCACCGAGCCTGCCTTCACTTTCTTGAACCCTTTTCTTTGCCAGTTGCAAATCTTGATAATCTATGTACATCTCAAGTGCCTCTAAAATGATGGCACTTTTTTTCTTGCCGAGTTCCTGAGACATCGTTTCCAGATCTTCAAGGATGAGATGGGGCAAAGTAAATGTTGTTGGTTTGACGGTTTTATACATTTTTGACCTCATTTTATCTTTTAATAAGTGTTATTATATTGCTTATTGTATGTATTGTCAATTAAAAGAAGCTTCAACCTCAATCACCACTCCCTCTTCAATGAGCATCTTCTGATTTACATTTCATGCCTGTTTTTTTGTTTATGCGATACTCTCTTTACATGTAAAGCTTAGTATCTTTCCAAAAGCTTTCCTAAGTAGCGTGATTTTATCTGTTCGCTTGCCATGATTTGTTGTATGGGAGGGAGTTTTAAGATGACACCGAGGATGGTTGCCATGACACGGTGAGACCAGAGGGCTTGATTGTCGAAGATAAAGTTTTGGAGCTTCCCTCGTTCTATTGCCATCATGACGGCTCTGTGTGCGCCATTGACGGGGGTGAGTATTCTTTTGCCGAGCTGTTTTAGGCTTAGCGCTTTTGGCTTACAGACATTGACGCACACGCCACATCCTAGGCATCTATCGGGATTGAGGGTGGCTTTTTTTTGCTTTGGTTTATGGGGATTGTTGGCGGAGGTAATACTCATCGCTTCAACCCCGCACACCTCGACGCATTTGCCACATCCTGTGCATTGTTCCTCATCGATAACAGGTAAAAAGTTAGTCGTATGGACTGGATTTAGAAAAGCAAATTTTCGAGCAGCGATTAACGCTTCACAACAACAGCCACAGCAATTACAGATAAAGTTTACACCTTTTTGGACGTTTTCGCCAAATTGCACAAGGTTGTGTTCTTGGGCTTGGTGCAAAAGCTCCATGCCCTCTATTTTGTCAATGCGCCTTGCGTAGTTGTATTTGGTAAGAGACTCGGCACTCGCACCAAAGGTCATACAAATATCAAGCGGTGCATCACACGCCTCACCTAAGTGCATTTTTTTATGCCGACAGTAGCACGTTCCCACACCCATATACTGCGAACTCTCAATGATGTGAGATGCCCGTTCAAAATCGAGTACATGTAAAACATTTTCCTCACTTAAGGCTTGCTCGTTGACAAAAGCTCTTCCTAGCTGAGTTTGTCCATTGGCAAATAAATCTTTAACAAAATCCTCTTCCACGTTCAGGTATTGATGAAAAAGCTCTGAGAGTGTTTTTTGGTCTATCTTGCCACCCACGCGCATCAAGGAAAATTCAAAAAAACCTGCCATGGGAGGTGGGAGCACATAGATGGATTCGCCATGTTTATCTATATCTAAAAGAATGGCTCTGCTTGAGAGTTCATCGAGGATGTTTTGCGCTTCTAAATGTGACATTTTCCACCGTTTTGCGGCTTCGTCTACCCCAAAAGGCACAATGGGTAAAAGAGCAACAAGCTCTGCTTCTTTGGGGGAGAAGAGCAGTTCGAGTATGTGGTACAGCGTTTGAGACGGAGGCGCGCCTTGCGGAAAACGATTTAGTCTTTCGACCAACGCTTTGTAGCCTGATTTGAGTGTGTGATGCGACATAGAAAACTCCTAAAAAGCATTCGTGAGTCATTGTACTCTTAAGTCATTAAATCTTCATTGAAAGACATAACAATAAGAAGTAAAAGGGGTAGAAGGGGAGTGTTCAAAAACTACTTTTTATAAGCATTTTCTCTTGATTTCACACTTGATACCAAGATGATAAGTTTGTCATTTTCTTTTTTAATTTAAAATTTTACAAAATTCTACTATCTGTGTTATACTTTAATCCTAAATTTAATAATGGCTGGAAAACAATGAATATTACTGTTCCCTATGAAAGCCTTGAAACTATCTCAAAAAACATTTCTGTTCTTTTAATTTCTGATGATGTAGCAAATATCCACCCTGAGTTAACGCAAAAGTTTGACAAAGTATTTGTTACTACCAATAAAAATGAAATTATAGAATTGCTGAAACAAGAACATAATGTAGTCAATTTGGTTTTTTTAGATACAGAAACGGTTGGATTAAATTGGTTGCCTCTCATTTATACCATGCGACAGTATAACTACGATATGCCTATTGCACTTATTATGAAATTAGATGAGCCAGATAGACTGACTGCGGCTATCTCCATTGGTATAACGCAATGCTTGTTTCACCCCATTACCCCTTCAAGACTCAGATTTGTTATTACAGATATGGTCAATAAACTCAAAAATAAGTTAGATGCTAAAGAATTGTTTTATAAAAAGCAAGAAGACAGACTCCTTGATATTGCTAATGCTTCCGCTAGAAAAATTATACAAGGCATTCCTTTCCCCATGTTTGTTTTTAAAGATTCGGAAGTTTTATTTGCAAATAAAAGTCTTTTCGACCTTTTTATCAATAAAAGAATCCATATTCAAGAAAAATTGTCTATTCATGATATTGAAAAAATATTTGATAATATGAATGAAAATATTTGTTTTTCCTCTATTTCTGTTGGTAAAAGCTTGGATGTTAAATACCATTACAAAGACTCTACACTCAAAAAAGTCTTTATTCCTACAAAGTTTTCAATTCAATTAGGTATAGACCAAGATGATTATACGGTTATTATTCTCAATGACATAGCCTCGCATCTGATGCAAATCAAAATGATGACCTATCAAAAACAAAAGGTAGATAGTTATAAAGAGGTGATTGAAGAACTATTGGCAAGACGCATTTTTAAAGAAAGTGCCAAAGCAGTTACTAAATCGTTTGCTATAAAAAATGGTAAAGAGAGTGCTTTAGATAAAGGGTTGAGTGATAAAGAAATAGCTCTTTTACGAAAAAGTGTTCACCTTAAAGTATCTGCCCAAGAATACGTAGAGCATTTAGATGATTCTTCTTATGAAGAGATTAATGAATTAAATACCATAGAATCTGATATACAAGATGCCATCGATATGTTCATTCGACATCCTAAAAAAAGTTCTATTATTGAGATAGCAAGATTGTTTGAGGTTTATGGTGCCACCATAAAATCACTCATTGAATTTGTTGATTTGGGTAATGCTATTTGTTCTTTAAGTGATTTTATTCGCAGTTTAGATGATGAAGAAATCATCAAAAATACAATAGCAATACATATGCTATTCGAAAATTTATATGAAGACTTAGTCCAATGGCGAACAAATATTTTCGTAACAAAGGTAGCAGTTGACATACATTACCTCGATAGTTCTATCTTTAGTAGTGTGTTACAATTACAGCTTAATATTTCAAATGACAATGATTTAAGTGATGATTTTGAATTATTTTAAAATTTTTCATATCCCACTAACAAGGCAATGCGGATAACGCTTTTTGCCTTTACATGTAAAGATTTTTATCTCACGCTGAGATGACGATTGGGGAAAGCTATCTAGCCCCCTTACTTTCCAAATACTGTATCACCTCGATATTTTTGCCATAGTTTGCCCATTTTAAAGCACTCTCTTTGCCTCTACATGTAGCGTTGATGGGGACGCCTTTTTCCACGAGATACGACACCATTTCCACCGTGCCATCTTGGGCGATGTAATGGAGGGTTGTACACCCATCTTTATCGGTTTGGGCGATGTTACCTCCGTATTTTTCTAGCAATTTCATCGCTTCTATTTGCTCTCTTAGGGCTGCATACATCATAGCCTCCCCATCAGCCATTCCGCCGTTTTTAAGGAGTGCTTCTAGTGCTTTTAGACTTCCAAGCCGTGCGCTGATTTGCATAGGCGTGTGCCGTTCGTGCCCTGCAAAATTTGGGTTTGCCCCTGCTTTGCATAACGCTATCACTTCGTCTGCTTTATCATCTTGCGCCGCTTGGTACAAAAGGGTTTGGAGTTGGTCTTTGCTCAGGTTTGCATAGGGGTTGGAGGGCTTGGGTTCTAACACATTGGTTTGTGGAGCATTGGGCTCGTATAAAAAGGCTTTGTCTTGATTCATAGCTACAAAGGTAGTGCCTATAACGCCTACGGAACTTATGTACGTGCCGCTAAAGGGAATGGTTTTTTGGAATGCGCAGTTGTTGATGTCGATGATGCTCACGCCGTCTTGATTTTGTGCTGTATATAAGAGGTTGTTTTCTATGGCGAGTGAGCTACTACCGTTGCTTGTGTAGTGATTTTTGACAGGGATTTTGACATCGCATCGGTGTACTATCTGTTTATTTTTGGTGGTTTCCAAGATGCTAAGGGTTCCACCATCTTGATTGACGAGGAGTTTGTTTTCAAGGGTTTTTATCGCCATAACGCTTCCATCAAATCTAAAATCATAGGTAAATTCTTTAGGATTTTCAGGAATACTCACATCTATGACAACCAGTCTGTTTTCAAACGTTGAGAGAAATAACACATCATTAGCGTACGCCAAAAATCGTGTGTAATCTTGTAGCTTTGTTTTGGAAAGAAATTTAGGCTCACTTGGCATGGAAACATCAAAAATCGACAAAGCCCTTTTATCTTTGTAGCTCAAATTGGTATCGGCAACATAGAGATACTTGCCGTTAAGTGCAATGTTAAAGATATTGTTCCCAAAATTAAGCGTGCTTAAAATGCGTGGATTTTGCAAATCTTTGATATCCACGATGCTCACCCAACCTCCCGCACCCTCTGAAAAATAAGGTGCTGCTTGCGTCACATAGGCAATATCTCCAACGACCGTTACAGAAGTTGGCGTTCCAGGAAGATGATGGAGTTCTGAGAGCAAGAGAGGGTTCTTGATATCGTGTACATTGATGATCATCAAGCCGTGATTGGCAAGAAAAAGGGTGTTGTTTTGAATGGTAAGCGATTCGCCTTTGATCTGCTCATAGGAGATTTTTTTGGGTACTTTTTTCGTTGGGATAAAATTTTTATCTTCTACTTTTATGTTGTTTTCATTGGCAAAAAGAATGTTAATATTGCGTGAACTAAGCTTGATAGAATCGCCCATTTTTGCATGAACCAAGCTATCCTCCACCCAGTGAATATCCGCACGCTCTATCCCTTTTCCAAAGATAATAAACGAGGTGTATTTCCAAGGATACGAGCCATCGTATCCCTCGATTTGAGTTGTATCGACCTCACTGGAGTCGCATTCGATGATATCATGTCCCCAGTTTTCTTCAAAAATAAAGATATCGCTCCCATAGCTATTTTTAACCGTGTCGTTTCCTTTGCCCATGTAGAAAATGTCATTATCAACAGCGTCATCGACCCAGTCATCGCCATCCCCTGCGATATACGCCACATCACCCGCATCACACACGATGGAGTGATTTGTCGCATCAAGGGCTAGTATGATTTTTTTGCTACTGTCCTCACACCTAGCGTGCATGTCCCACGTCATCACGGTGCGGTTTTCCAAATCAACAGGCTGAAGTTTTTGCGGGAAAAGAGGCAATCCTGTGAGAATTTCTTTGGGGAAATAGCCATTTTTTTGCCCATCGTGTATAAAACGTTTGAGCGATTCCAACGAGTCGATGTGTGCGTTAGTCTTTTGAGCCTTGTTGCCACAGGCGGATAAAAATAGTATCAATACCATGCAAATGATGTAATGCATAGGATTTCCTTTTTATAGAGTTAAGTGTAGAAAAAGGGGAGTTAAACGTTTAAGGTTTGAGGACAACTTCAATGACATCTTCCCCCACTTCAATGAGCTCACCCGCCACAATTTTAGCCCGTTTTCTAAGCTCAACTTCACCGTTTCGCTTCACCTGAGCTTCTTCGATAAGCATCTTCGCTTGCGCGCCACTTTCTGCGATTCCTGTAACTTTTAAGAGTTTAAATAACTCGATATAGTCATCTTCTAGTTCAAATTTCATTTTTATTCCTTATATTTTTGGCAATCATATCCGAATCTTTCTTTACATGTAAATCTCAAACCTCCTCTAAAGTGAGATTATCTTACAATGCGCTCAAAGATAATAAGGATGCCAAACCATGCCATTTTCACCATTCAAACTCTGCCCTGAAATTCAACATGCCCTTGATGCTGTGGGTTTTTCTACGCCAACACCCATTCAAGAAAAAGTCATTCCCCTTGTGTTAGAGCGAAAAGACATCATGGCTAGAGCGCAAACAGGAAGTGGTAAAAGTGCCTCTTTTGTACTGCCGATATTGGAACTATGGCGTGCAAATAAAGGTGAGGGCAAAGCGAAAATCAAGGCATTGGTTTTAACACCTACGAGGGAGCTTACCACACAAGTGGCGGAGGCGTTTATCACCTTTGGGCAGTCTTTACATGTAAAACCAAAAATCGTTAGTATCATCGGTGGGGAGAAAATCGGTGAGCAACTTTACGACATCCAACAAGGGTGCGACATCGTCGTGGCGACGTCGGGAAGACTGCTTGATATCATGAGCAAACAGCAGATCAATCTTTCTCATGTCGAATTTTTTGTGCTCGATGAAGCGGATAAGATGATGGATATGGGCTTTGAGCAAGAGCTTGGGGTAATTTTGGATGCGTTGCCTTCCCTTCGTCAAAACCTTCTTTTTTCAGCGACCTATCCACCCAAAGTCCAAGCCCTTACTCTCAAAATCACAAAAAACGCGTTAGAGGTTGTCATCGAAGCTGAAACGCCTACGGTTGAACGCATCGTTCAGCGTGCTATCAGCGTCAACCGTGAAAATCGCTCACCGCTTTTACGTCAGTTATTGCGTGAAAATGACTGGAAACGTGTGTTGGTATTTATGGCGAACAAGCGCGCGTGTGAAAACATTGCGATGAAGTTTCGCAAACATGGGTTTAATGCAGAAGCCTTTCACGGCGATTTGGTGCAAGAAGGACGTGCGTGGGCACTTCAAGCCTTAAAAGAGGCAAAAGTCAATATCCTTTTTGCCACCGACATCGCGGCGCGTGGGCTTGATATCGAGGAGGTAAGCTGTGTTATCAACTTTGATTTACCGCGCTCTACGGAGGATTACATCCACCGCATCGGTCGAACGGGAAGGGCTGGGAGAGAGGGTGTGGCGATTTCGTTTATCGGGTTGGAAGATGAGGCGCATTTTGCACTCATTGAAAAGCGATGTGCGATAAAACTGAGCAAAGAGCAGATTGAGGGCTTTGAAAGAGAGGGCGCGGTTCCCCAAAAAGAAAAAGGGAGCGCACCCATCAAGGGAAAACGCAAAAGCAAAAAAGATAAGCTTCGAGAGCAGGCGAGTGAAAAACCTGCTTCTTGAGTTACATGTAAAGATTTTTAAGCAAGCATTTTTGCTTTTTTAATTTCAAGTTTATCGTACATATCGAGCATATTGATGTAGTGTGGATGCAGGGCAATGTCGATGAGGTACGCTTTGCCCTCTAAGATATCGCAGGCTCTTTCAACGTTTTCTTTTCCAAAAATATCCCACAAGGAACGCTCGTACTCCGCAAAGACGAGTTCTTGCTCTTTTAAAAGAATCATCTCACACAAAAGGGTACGCAGGGGATGTTCACTCAATGCCAAAAATGCGCTCGCTTCTTCATAATTTTCTAAAAGCATATGCACTTGTGCTTTAAGCTCACACATCTGAAAGTTTTTCTCAAAAATTACCCCGATGTATTTTTCCATATTGAGTGAATCTTCCAAAGGTTGGATGGCATCCAGTAAACGCTCATGCTCAGCCCTTGCAAAATCAAGCACATCGTTTCGGATAAACTTACCGCTGTTGCGATTTTGATAAACCATATCTTCGATAGGGTAAACCTCAGAGATACTAGGAATGAGCATTTGGCAAGAGTAGAAGTCTAGGTAGGTGTATTCTCTTAGATAAATCTCTTTGCCCATGGATTTTGCGATATCACATAAAAAAGCGTACTCTTGTGCACTTCCTTTTCCTTGATAGTTCCATGAAGTGTACGCAAAACTTTTCGTCGCTGCTAAAAAGCCAAAGCCTATTTTTCCATTGGAATCAATAAAATGTGCTTCGAGATTGAAACTATCTTCCACGATGCTCATATCAAACGTTGGCATCTCAAACGCGTCAAGGTTTTCAATCCCTCGTCCTTGCATCAGCTCACTCATGGTGCGCTCCAAGCTCACTTCTAAAATGGGGTGTGCTCCAAATGAAACAAAGAGCGTGCCGTTGCGTGGATTGATAAGGGAGATGGCGGTCACGGGGAATTTTCCACCCAAAGAGGCATCAAGAATTTCAACGATAAAGCCAGCACTTCTAAGCTCAAGCAAATCAGCATGTAATTTCGGAAAAGCTTCGATGATGGCATCTGGGTACGTGGGAAGGGCGTAGCCATTTTTGATGATTTCAAGTTTGGCATAACGCTCAAAAATTTCACTTAAGGCTTGTACTTTAGCTTCATCAGGCGTGTTTCCACTTGCCAGTCCGTTGCTGACATACAAATTGCTCAAAATATTGAGAGGGAAATAAACCTCTTCATTTGCAAAAAGGCTTTGAAAAGGAAGGGCAATCACTTTGTCTTCATAGTCACTGTTAAAATCTACAAAATCTTCATCGCTCATTTCATTGTCTGGGTTGTAGAGACTACGTAAAGAGGCATTGAGGTAATCACCACCCAATTCAAACACTTTTTGGTCAGGATAATACGCACGGTTAGGGAGATAAAAGTCGATAAAAAAGTTGTTGGTTTGGAGGCGTTCAATGTATTCACCCAGTGCGCTGGCTTTTGAGGCAAGGGAGAGAGAGCCTTTGCCATTGGAATAGATATGGTTGGGTGCTTGGGTGGAAGAAAGGTTGATGGAGTAACAGTTTTTAAGGGGGTGTTTTTCGAGTGCAAAGCTTATGCCACAATTAAGCTCGTTTAAAATCGTTTCCATATGTGCAATAGAAGTTTCAAGCGGGGCATTTTTTGAGAGTATATTCATAGGTTTCCTTGTAAAGTGTGACTCGGGGTGGGAATTGCTTGAGAAAGAGCGAGTACAATCCGAATGTGTAAAAAAAGATTATAGCCAAATATGCTACAATTTTGCCAAGCTAAAAACGTTACATGTAAAAGGGAAATGATGGGTATTAGTATCAAAAGTCTTGAATCTTTAGTCGATAGTGTGGTACTTCCTTTTGAAAAATTTATTATGGATGACCCAAGATTAAAGCGTTATCTAGCAGACCCAGCGGTGGCAAAAAACCACAATATGGCGGTTTCTAAACTGACCGTTTACATTTTCTCCGATATCAAGCGTGCTCATGCTTACGTGCAAGAAGGTGCAAAAGCGCATCGGGAAAAACATATTCCTGTTGAAAATCTTAAAGAGTTTTACACGCTCTATTTTACTCTGTGTAAAGAGTGGAATAAAACCCATCTGGAAGAAAATGACCGCTTTGGTAAAAATTTGGCAAGCATTGAACAATTTGTTTATGAGTCCTTTTCCAAAGAGGGTGAGTCTAAAGAGGATTTTTACATCTATGACTCTGAGGTCATTCACCAAGATATGGCAAAAATGCACTACAAAGAAGAGCAAAAAATTTCCGCAGAAGCGTTTTGCGAGGAGGGAAGCATCGATGAGCTTGATATACAAGATATTTTAGAATCATGTCAAGACCTTTTTGATGCGGTGCAAGAACGTCACATTGAACACAATGAAGCGTACTTTTCAGGAGTCAATGAAAATTTACGCGCGTATGCGGTTATTTTGGAAAAAAATTCAGAGTTTCGAGACTTAGGTTTTAGCCTCTCAAAGCTCTCAGATTTTTTAGAAGTACATCTTCACGAATTGCCAACGCATGCAAAAAAAGGCGCTATTTTGGTTATCTTAAAAGCGATTGTGGAAGATTTGATTGCATGGACGAAAAGTGTTTTGGAAGAAAAAACAGCGGTGGATATTCACTATTTGGACGCATCACTCCTCTCAAGCATCATCCAATTTGAGATGATGTTTGCTCCCGCAAACAGTGATGAAGGTGAAGATGATTTGGAGTTTTTTTAAAAGATAACTTCTTTTATGGTGGAGCTGTGGACAACCAAATTAATTTTTAAAATCGCTGTAAATAGGTATTTTGAATAGATATTATATTATTTATTACCGTAAAAATTATTTATTGTATTGAATCAATCATCCCTTTAATTGAATGAATACTACTATTATTTGGATTATATATCCATTCTTCATGAAATATATCTTTTAATCCTTGCTCTAAAAAAAGATTTCCAATGGCAAGGGAATAGAATTTATTGTTCTCTTTTTTAGATATTTTGATTTTTTCTACTAATTGCCCAGGCAATGAAGGCATTATAAAATCTGAAATTACTAATAAGTCTGATTTTTGATATTCATTTTCCTTCATCATATCCAAAGCATAAGTTAATGCAGGACCAACATCTGTTCCGCCATAGAATGATTTTTTTAAAAACTCAATAACTTTTTCTAATCCCATTGTCCCAGACATATTTAATGTTTCAATTCCCGTAGAAAAATTGATTAATAAACAATTTCTTTTTTGTGATATTGCTCTTGTTGCCATATATAAAGTAACTGCTTTTGCAATGGTTTCAGGACTTCCACTCATTGAGCCACTTGTATCGACACAAATAATAATAGGTCCTAATTTTTCTTCTTCCTCAGTTTCAATAAGTTCTTCGTGTTCTATTTCAAAATGATTCTCTCCTATACCTTCCATATCAAAACACATAAGTCGTCCTTCAATATATTTCATATCAAATAAAATAGACGTCTCTTCATTTGCTAAGAGTGCTAATTCATGTGGTAAAGCATGTTCAATCTCCCGACCTAAACGGATGCCTACTATTTCCTCTTTTGAATTTATATCAGGTACAAATTCTTTGACATGTTCAATTGTTTTCACTAACTCTTGTCTGGATGTTATTTCTGCTCTTCTTAGGCGACCGAGTAAATCACAAAGTTGTTTTACCCCATCATCTTTAGCAATATATTCGACCCATTTTTTTAATTGTTCTATATTAGAGAATGAAATATTCCCCTTAGAAAGGTCAAAAAGAACTCCCGTATCGATAGATAATTCAGAAAAAAATTTATCAACTTGCTGAACTAATTTAAGCCACTCTTCAAACTTTTTCAGCAACTCTTGCCTATATTTTTCAATAGACTCCAGTTCCCAAGCCATATGTGCTTTATCTAATGATTTTTGCCATTGCTCTTGTAAAAGTGTGCGACAAGTTTTTCTATCTTCTTCAAGTTTTGTTTGAATATCATTTTTTTTATTTACAATTTTCAACTTACTCTCGTTACTTTTTGAGGTAAGTTTGTTTTCCATATTTTTTAGTTTTTCAAGCTCTGTATTCCAAAATTTGTCGTTAGTATCAATTTTAGTCATTTTTTCCAATGATTTAAAATCGGACAAGTCTTGTTCAATAGATGAGATAAATGTATTACCTTGTACTAATTCCTGTTTTGCACTTTTTAGAGCAAGCATATTTTGATAGAATGGATTATTGAGATTAAGCGCTTTAATAGTCTCCTTTTTCCATTTTTGAATTTCTGCTAAAAGCTTTTCTTTTATCGTAGATTTCTCTACAATTGAAAATTTTTTTGACAAATCATCAATAATATTTTTTTCCATATTTATTTAACTAAGCTTTCAAGTCGTTCACAATCTTTAAGTCTCAATCTCATATCTTCTTGCTGCGATAAAATACTTTCTAATGCAATCTTTTGAATCTCTTCTTTTATAAACGGAGTGTCAATCTCTTTTTGAAACATTAGAAATTTTGAATCTATCTGTTGAAGCATTTTTTCTATTTTTTCTTTTAGTTCATTAACTGCTAATTTTAAAGATTCAATCAGTCTTTCATTAACTCCATCTTTTTTATCACCTTTGTGAAATAGAATTTTGGGTTGAAATTTATACCAATTTTCCCAATAACTATTGCTATTTAAATAATATGCATCTTGTTTTCCGTTCTTGTTATACTTAATACTACAGGTACCTTGTTTGTCAAATGAACATCGTATCCATTTTAGAGCATTGCCTTGTGCATCAACGGGATGAAATTCACTGGTACCTTTCAATTCAGTATAAGGGATATAAAAATCTACTTTATCTTTGTTACCATGATGACTATTTGAATATTCAATAGTGCTTTTAAAATATTGTTTATTCCCATTTAGTTTTACAGTTTCATATATATCACTAGAATGATATATTTCCTTTTCTATTTCCTTTTCCAAAGCTTCTTTGTCTTTATCTATATTCTGTAAACTCATTCCTGTTTCAAAGCCACTTTTTCTGACTGCTTCTTCGACTATATTAATAATCTCTTTTCGATTTTCATTTGTTGTCCACAGACAATGACGAAGAAGTAATGTGTCGGCTAAATTTGTCTCACTTCTGTCACAAAAGAAAGCTGCTGCTTTTAAAAGCATTGATGCTTTTTGCCATCTTCTATCTGAAACATAAATATCTAAACTTTTACCTTTTGCTTCAAATTGAAGTCTAATGTCATGTATAACATTTAATGTTTCTTTGGACAGTTTTACAGTTTCTATTTTCTTTTTCCATTCTTCCCATTCAGTATTTTTAATCATTAAATCTTCACTGATATTTATCTCTGAAGTTGTAGAACTAGACTGCAATAAAAACTCAAAATTTTGTTTATTTTCCATCGGTGGGACGTAAAGCCTTGTTAAAAATCTATCATAAAGAGCTTCTAAACCTTGTCCATTAGGTGGGGTCTCATTTGATGCGGATATTAAAACTTTTAAAGGTACATTTTTTACTTCCGAACCATTACGAAACTTTTTTTCATTTATTATCGTCAACAATGTATTTAAAATAGCTGGACTTGATTTCCAAATCTCATCTAAAAAAGCAAACTCTGCATTAGGCAAATAACCATCGGTTTTTCTTACATAATTGTCTTTTTTTAATTCACTAAGAGAAACTGGTCCAAAAACTTCTTCTGGAGTACTAAACTTTTGCATAAGATATTCGAAATAGTTTTCATTTTGAAAAACTTTTGCTAGTCTTCTTGAAATTAAACTTTTTGCAGTACCAGGAGGTCCAAATAAAAATATATTTTGGTCTGCTAGTGCAGATAAAAAAGCTACTGAAATAACTTCATCTCTTTCGTGAATATTCTCATTTAATGATTCTAATATTTTTATGATTCTATTTTTGAGTTTAAGCATATGTATTTATACCTTGTTGAGAAATATTTTTTGATGTTGAGCTATTGATTCAATGAGCATTATATGTAAAACAGGCTGAGATTATCAAAAAAGCAACATAAAAATGAGGTATTTTCTCAATTTTATGAGGTTTTTGAGATTGTTCGAGAGGGATTGAAATTCCTTAAATGGTGGGATGTTGATAACCAAATTTATTTTTAAAATCACTGTAAATAGGTGCTTTAAATAGACATTGTATTATTTGTTATCGTGAAAATATAGATAGAAAAAACTATAAATATGTCTTAGAATAGACAAACCTATTCCACCGCAGTTGTGCCTCAAGAGGGATATTTTTCAAAATGATGTTCAAGCCGTTGTTCGTAATTGAACACCAAGTGAGTGCATTACTTTCATTACCGTTTCAAATTTTGGGCTTGCCCCATCTCTAAATGATTTATAAAGACTTTCTCTTCCAAGCCCTGTATCTTTAGCTATTTGAGACATACCTTTTGCTTTTGCAATATGTCCGATAGCTTGTAAAAATTCATCCGTATCACCATCGGCTAAGACTTGAGATAAATATTCTGCAATAACTTCTTTATTATCAAGGTATTCTGCTATATCAAATGTGGTTGTTGTCATTTTTGTAATTCCTTTGCTATCTCTTTTGCTTTTTCAATATCTTTACTCTGGGTTGATTTATCCCCACCATTCAATAAAAATACAATCTCATCGTAATGCTTTGTAAAATAGACACGGTATCCCGCACTAATATCTAAGCGCATTTCACTAACATCGTCACCTACAGCTTTTACATCGCCAAAGTTTCCTTGTCTCATCCGCTCAATGCGTCGAAGAATTGCAACTTTAGCTTTAATGTCTTTGAGCTTATGTAGCCATTTTGAAAAAATTTCTGTTTGTTTGATCTTGTACATGTGATTATTGTATCCTAAAAGATACAGTTAGTCAAGGAAAGCTATTATAGGCTTCCATTCATGCTCCATTATGGCTAGCCATTTTGTGGCGACCTCTTTGAATGTCGTTAAGTTTTGATTTCGCTTGTTTTGAATAGGGTCAATATTTTGTTTTAAGAGTTGCTTGACTTGCTCACGTTGCGCTCTAGCATCTTTAAGCGATATATCGGGATATGTACCAAATGACATAGATTTTCGTTTGTTTTGAAAAGCATAGCCATATCGAAAGAACTTAGTACCATTAGGCTGAACGACAAAAAATAAATTTTGTCCATCACTTAATTTATACAATTTGTCTTTTGGTTTAGCGAGCTTTATTTCGGTATCTGTGAGAGGTTTTACAATTCTAGGCATTTTTACGGTACGCACTTTTGTTATAAATGGCTATACCGTTAATACTACCGTAAAAAATATTGGAAGTCAATGAATTTGTATGAATACCAATGAAGCATAGAAGCCCTATTTAATGAGGCTTCTATGTTCTTATGGATTCTCTTGAAAGTAAAGTTGGTGGAGCTGTGGGGGATTGAACCCCAGTCCAAAAATAGCCACCTATGACGTCTACATGCTTAGATATTGTTGATTGTGTTTAATCTTGCTTCGCACGACAATCAGAAAGCTACACAAGACGAGCCTTTAACTTCGTTACATGTAAAGGCGTTCATGTAATATAGCTATCATGGCTATGATACTTCCCAGTCCTCCTTAGATAGCATTAAAGGGGGAAGCAGTCCGCTATTTGTTAAACTTACGCTACAGCGTAAGCGGGACGATAGTTACTGTTGTTAGCAGTTATTGTTTGAGAGTTGTGTAACGCTAGGCTCTCACTCGCGGCATGCAATCATAAGCTAAAACTACTCCTGTCGAAGCCATGTCAGCCCCACAAAAGAAGTGAAATTCTAGCACATAAAATACTTTTTAGCAAATCTTCTCTATAATGCGCAAAATGGATAGGGGATGTGTGTGAAAAAAATTTTTATATACGGTGTGATGGTATGGATGGCGATTGTCTTTCAAGGCTGTGCTCTTTTTACAACGACTCCAACGCCAGAGGTAAACACACAAAATCTCTCTAACGAATCAGCCGGTGATGCGGAAAATACAAAGCTTTCAAGATTAGTAGGCAAAAATTACGTCAAAGGCATTATTACCGCCCTCAATCGCACCAGCAAGGGTGAAGCGTGGAATTATGTCATTGAAGGGGTCGATACTGCTAATGGAAAACTGCCTTATGTCAATTTTAATCACAAAACCATCGTAGCCAATGAAGGTGACTTAGTCTATGCAACGTTTGATGGGATGAAAATGACCGAGATGCTTATCATTAAAGCGGGGTATTTTAAAAACGGTAAACGCCAAGAATTTGTCCCCAAAAAGAAACCCATTCCAGAAAAAGGTGCGGGTAAACGCGACAAAGCGCATCAGATTCTTGCTGTTCCGCAAGAAGAGTTTATTAAACTTAATTGATAACGTTAACCGATCGTTTACTTTGAGTTTCTATACTTCCAGAAGCGAATTTCATATTTTCTCTTGAAAGTATCGAAAACACAAAGAGGCGATCCGCCAAGCGCCTCTTTCAAACTCCCCAAACTTTTAAACTTCCACCGTAAAAATAGCCCCATCTTTTTCATTATCAGCTTCAAGCTTCCCTTTCATGCTCTTTTCAATGATAAGTTTTGACATATAAAGTCCGATGCCTGTCCCTTCGTTTTGCTCTTTCGTGGTCACATAAGGTTCAAAGATTTTTTCTAAAGGCTCGATTTTGATGCCACCTCCATTGTCTTGAACGCTCAGTCGCGCCACGTTTCCTATAATTTTAAGCGTGATTACGATGCGCCCTTCTCCTTTACATGTAGCAATAATGGCATCTTTGGCATTGGAGAGGAGATTGAGAATGACTTGTTCGTATTCGCTTTTGTAGCCTATGATTTTTTTATCCTGAGGGATGTCAACTTCAATAACGATATTTTGATTGGTGATGGATTTGCCAACGATGCGCAACACCTCTTCAATCGATTCTTTGATGCTAAACTCTTTTTTATCTTTATTGGGCATAAAGAAGTTGCGAAAGTCATCAATGGTATGTGACATATACTCGACAATATTTTCAGCCTCGGCACATTTAATATCCATCGCATTTTTATCGAGTCTGTTCATGCGGTGTTTAAGCTTGAGCGTCATGAGAAGAGCTGAAAGTTGTGAAAGGGGTTGGCGCCATTGGTGTGCTATGTTACTGATCATCTCCCCAAGTGCAATAAACTTGGATTTTTGAATCAATAATTGTTCTTGTTCTCGTCCTTTTTGAATCTCTTCAAAAACTCGGCTTTCTAAGGTTTTATTGAGCATTTCAAGTTCTTCCGTTTTTTGTTTGACTTGCGCATTGTAGCTGTTGAGAAACTTTTCGATTTGGCGACCAAGCACCACAGCAAAACTGTTTGCAATGAGTGTAAAAATCAAAAAGATGATGATAGCAGATGTGGCTTCTAGTTTGACTTTGTGTTTAAAGGCTGTTTTTGCGGTTTCGATTTCTTCGTCAATTTCATCTAAATATGCCCCTGCTGCTATGACCAAACCCCACGGCTCGTAAAATTTAAAATACGAAACTTTAGGGCGCAAGTGCTTGCTGTCAGGTTTTTTATAAACATAATCCACAAAAGAGTAGCCTTTTTCATGGATGTCTTGCAAAAAGATTTTGCGAAACGCTTTTCCGTTGTCATCGGTATAACTGTCCGAAATAAGTTCACCCTCCAAATCAGGACGATTGGGGTTGATAAGCATCGTGGCAAAATTATCACCCCCTTCAAGGTTTAAAATGCCATAAACAAACAGATAGTTACTCAAATCTTTCCCAAAGCGTATGGTGCGAATCCACTCATAAATCTCTTGCTTAAGTGCTTCTTCATCACTTGGATGGAGCAAAGGACGATAAATCTTTTTAAAGCTAATGTACTCGATAATCGAATCCACTTCGCGTTTGAGAATATTGCGTTGCGTATTGATAAAGTTTTTACGACTCTCTTCGATTTGAGAATCTAAGATTTCATACTGTTTGGCAATGAAAAAATACCCATTAAAAAACATCACCGAACTAATAATAATGATGGTACTAACAATGATAATACGTGAAATGTTGCTTTCTTTGATGATTTGCATACGTTTGCCTTTTAATTAAAACGAAAAAAAATTATAGTATCATTTTGACCATTGCAATGTAAAGGTGCTCGTAAATGGATGAAAAACTACTCAAAAAATTGTCACACTATAAAGTATTGTATGCAGAAGATGACTTAGGTGTGCGTAAAAATGTCAATGAACTTTTAAGCTTGCTGTTTAAAGAGGTCTATCTAGCCTCCGATGGGCAAGAAGCAATGGAGCTTTTCAAAGAGCATTCACCCGATCTTATCATTACCGACATCAAAATGCCTCGCCTTAGTGGCATTGAATTGGTCAAAAAAATCCGCGAAACAGATGAGATGGTGCACATTATTATGATAACGGCATACACCGAAGTCGATTTCATGCTACAAGCCATTGAACTCTCTTTATTGCGTTATATCGTTAAGCCCATCACCGAACCCAAATTATTTGAAGCGCTTGAGAAGTTTTTACAATCCAAAGAAAAAAATTATTTTAAAGAATTAGCACCCAGTTGGTATTATGACAATCTTCAAAAAGCCATCATTCATGAAGGCGAATTGTTTGAACTGACTAAAAAAGAGGCAAAACTCATTGAAATGTTGCTTCACAAAGACTCTATCATCACGTATGAAGAGATTGAGGAGCGTTTGTGGGAACATGAATACATGAGTTTAAATGCGCTTCGTTTAATGATAAAGAACCTTCGAAAGAAACTGCCAGAGGGAGTTTTAAAGAACATACAGGGCATTGGTTACAAATTGTAACACATTATTTTAAATAATCTTTAATAATAGACCATTTTAGTTACCAAACGAAACTTTTTACTTTTTTTTACCTCTGTTTCGCTTTTTACATGTAGAGATACATAAATTTTACACAACTTTCACTTATAATCAACGCTGAAAAAACAACTATTCAAAGGAGTTTCGTATGACAAAGTTCTTCAAAGTTGCAGCAGCAACGGCACTTTTAGTTTCATCGGTCGTTGCGGCTGATTACACCATTAAGCTTACCCACGTGGTTAGCCCAAACACACCAAAAGGAATGGGTGCTGATTTCTTTGCAAAAAGAGTGGGTGAATTAACAGCAGGTAAAGTTGAAGTCATTGTATTTCCAAACTCACAGCTTTACGGTGATGGTGAAGAGATGAAAGCTCTAAAACTTGGAAATGCACACATCGCAATGCCAAGCTTCTCAAAGTTTACAAGCATTGTTCCTGAGATGCAACTGTTTGACCTTCCTTTTCTTTTCAGAGATGACAACCACCTTCACGCAGTCTTAGATGGTGAAGTAGGTAAGATTATTAAAGATAAAGTAACAGCAAAAGGTTTCGTAGCACTTGATTACTGGGATGCAGGCTTTAAACACCTCTCTTCAAACAAAAAACCGATTTTAGTTCCTGAAGATGCAGCGGGTCAAAAATTTAGAATCATGAGCTCACACGTACTTGAAGCTCAGTTCAAAACCATCGGTGGCAATCCACAAGTATTACCATTCTCTGAAGTCTACTCAGCGCTTCAACAAGGTGTTGTCGATGGTGCAGAAAACCCACTCTCTAACTTCTACACTAAAAAGTTCAATGAAGTCCAAACAGACTTAACCCTCTCAGCGCACGGTTACCTTGGCTACTTGGTCATTATGAGTGAGAGCTTCTGGAAAAAATTCCCGAACGACCTCAAGCCAATGGTACTTCAAGCGATGAAAGAAGCGACAGAGTATGAAAGAAAAGTAGCAGCCCAAGATGATGAAGATACCTTGAAAAAAATCAAAGAGTACGCAACACAATCTGGCAAGTTAAAAGTTCATACACTTACTGAAGATCAGAAAAAAGCATGGCAAACAGCTATGGAGAAAATCTACCCACAATTCTATAGCGTTGTTGGCGAAGATTTGATTAAAAAAGTTCAAGCGGTTAAGTAAACTACGGATATGGAAGCAAAAAAGTATTTTGAGATTCTTGATCTTGGGATCATGACGCTCAATAAAAATATCGCCGTATTTGGCATAACGCTAGGGGTTCTCCTAGCGTTTGCCAATGTTGTGTTGCGTTATTTTTTTGAGATGAGTATTACATGGGCGGGGGAGCTTACCAACTATCTTTTTATGTGGTCAGCCCTTTTTGGTGCGGCATACGGTTTTAAAAAAGGAGTTCATATTTCGGTGACGATGTTGCTTGAAAAATTACCTCCTTTTTTAGCGAAGTTTATTTTGATGTGCGCTCATTGTTTCAGTGCATCGTATCTTTTGTTGATGTCTTATCTTGGATATGAACTGATTTTGATGCTAATGGATTTTGGTGAGATGAGTATTGATCTTAAAATCCCAATGTGGATACCCCATTTGATGTTACCACTCGCTTTCTTGGGTGCGGCATTTCGAGCGGGAGAAAAAGTATTTGAAGTAGCAGCGATGGATGCACGAAACGTTATTGTCAATCACGAATTAGAAGCGATTAAAGATTCATTAGAATTTAGAGGGGGAAAAGATGCTGATGCTTAGCCTTTTTGGCATGCTTTTTCTGTTGATGTTCTTAGGTGTTCCCGTTTCTGTTGCTCTGGGTGCTAGTACACTGATTACAGCACACTTTTTTGCAGATATGGAGTTAATGGGCATCGTTTCACACGTCTTTGATGGCTTGAACAAATATTCGCTTATGGCGATTCCGATGTTTATCTTAGCAGGCTCTTTCCTTTCAAAAGGCGGTGCGGCGAAGCGTATTATTGATTTTGCAAAGTCATTTGTTGGGCATCTTCCAGGGGGACTTCCTATCTCTGCGATTTTTGCAGCGATGATTTTTGCAGCAGTTAGTGGTAGTTCACCCGCTACGGTTGCGGCGATTGGTTCGGTGATGTTTGGTGCGATTAAAGAAGCGGGTTATCCTCCAGGGTATGCTATTGGAACCATCGTAACATCAGGAAGTTTGGGTATTTTGATTCCTCCTTCCATTGTTTTCATTGTTTACGGTGTGACCGCAGACCTCTCTATCGGAAAGCTTTTTATGGCGGGTGTCATTCCTGGTTTAATGCTAGGCATTATGTTGATGGGGATTACCTACATTGGTGCGGTGCGACTTGGCTTTAAAAAAGGAACTCCTGCCACATTTAAAGAGCGTTATACGAAGTTTAAAGAGGCGTTTTGGGCGTTGATGCTCATTGTCATTGTTATTGGTGGTATTTACGGTGGGTTCTTTACACCTACGGAAGCGGGTGCTGCGAGTGCGGTGTATGCCTTTTTTGTTTCCGTGTTTGTGTATAAAGATTTGAAACTCAAAGATTGTTATCAGATAATTCTCGATTCTGCATTGACAGCATCGATGATTTTCTTTGTTATCTGTAATGCGATGATTTTTGCGCATTTCTTAACCGATGAGACGATTCCTCAGCAAATCACAAAGTTGATTATGGATGCCAATGTGGGACCGATTATGTTCTTGGTTATTGTCAATATCTTGCTTCTTCTGATGGGGCAATTTATGGAACCAAGCTCCATCGTTATGATCACGGTGCCTCTTTTGTTGCCACTCGTTATGGCATTAGGCATTGACCCCATTCACTTTGGTGTCATCATGGTTGTTAACATGGAGATAGGCATGATAACCCCGCCTGTCGGGCTCAATCTCTTCGTTGCCGCAGGGATGACGGGGCTCAGTCTCAAAGAAGTCGTTGTAGCATCCCTTCCATGGGTTGCGGTTCTCTTCGTAGGGCTCCTTATGGTTACCTACATTCCTATCATCTCCTTGTGGCTACCACAGTTGATGTTCGGTGTGTAAGGCTTAAATGTAACACTTCTCGGAAGCAGTTTAGGCTGCTTCCTTCTTCGTTTTTTCTTTTGTGCTATAATTTTCCACCAAATGTATGATGGTTGTCTGCAAACACCAAAATTTTGCTAAATCGTCCAAAGTAAAATAATATTTACATCTCCAAAAACACGTAACCCTTTTGTAATCAAAAACCTCACATTTTGGATTTTTCCCTATAGTTTTATTGTATTTTTCATTTTTTTGTGATAGACTTACTTCGCTTTCAAAAATTTTTTCAAGGAGACAATATGAAATTAGCTAAACTTAGCTTGGCGGCTATGGTAGTTGCTGGATTAGCTTCCAGCTCATTCGCAGCAGACACACTTGCTGATATGTTTAAAAACGGTAAAGCTGGCGGTGAATTAAGAGCTTGGTATTTTGACAGAGAAATTGATACAGAAGGAGCAGGTGCAGATACTGATGGTAGCATCTTTGATATTGGTGGTTACTTAACATACACGACTGATTCATTTATGGGCTTCAAAGCTGGAGCTACTTTTCAGTTTGTTCAAGATGTAACAAGCATTGATGATGACACTATCACTTTTGCTAACGAAATGAGAACCAATGGTGCTGTGCTTTCTGAAGCATATTTAGCGTACAGTATGAAAAACACAACAGTTAAAGTCGGTCGTCAATATATGGCTACTCCACTTGTTGCAGGCAGTGGTTCACGTATGATCAAAGAATCATTCGAAGGCGCATTGTTGTTAAATACAGATTTACCAGGTACTACATTGGCTGCAGGATATGTAAGCAAGTTCCAATCACGTGGTAATGGTGCTTCAAAAGCAGGTGAGTTTACAGAAACTGGTATTTTCCCTGGTGCTGCCGCAGCTTACTCATTTGATGGCGCGTATACCGTATTGGCTATCAACAAATCAATTGCTAATTTAACTTTGACAGGTCAGTATGCTGTTGTTAAAGATGTCGCTGCAACAGGTGACATCAGTGTTTACCACCTAGAAGCAAACTATGTTCTTCCTATGAATGGTTTTAAATTGGGCTTTGATGCGGTATACCGCTCATCTTCCACAGATTCTGCTCTAAGTGCTTTGAACTTAGAAGGAAATTATATGGCAGGACGTGTTTCTGTTAAAGATTTAGCAGGATTTGGCGCAAGTTTTGCTTATGGTACATCTGATAGCACAGATAGTCTAGTCGCTGGTATGGGTAATGGTGCGGATAGCCTTTACACAGGTACTGTTATAAGAGGCGGTGCTAATACTTATGCTGCGGACATGGATTCTTATTTGTTAGCTGCGACATATGACTTTGCAAAAGTAGGTGTTCCAGGACTAACAGTTCTTGGTCAATACGCAGTTGCTGAGCAAGGTACAGCGATGGGTGGTAATGACTATACTACATACCACTTAGGTACAACGTATGCATTCTCTGGTGCTTTAAAAGGATTCTCAACTACATTACAGTTTGAATCACAAGAGCGCGAAAGACCTGGTGTAAATAATGACACAACACAAGATGAAATTCGTTTCATGGCTAACTACAAATTTTAATTTGTACGTTTCCTAGATTTTAAAGACAGTGGCATTTGCCACTGTCTTTGTTTTATTCAGTAATTTATCTCCCCATTAATTTCCCCATCAACGTTCTTAACCTCTTTTTTTCTAAAAAGCTTACTTTTTCATCACACTTTTGCTTTATTTTTTTATCTTTTTTGTGTATACTAACGGCTGTAACCAAATGGTAACTAAAATTTCTAAGGAGAAAATATGAAATTAGCTAAACTTAGCTTGGCGGCTATCGTTGTTGCTGGTCTTGCGACCAGTTCTTTTGCGGCAGACACACTTGCAGATGCATTTAAAGCAGGTAAAGTAAGTGGTGCACTTCAAGGATACTACTGGACAAGAGATAATGGCACAACGGATGCTGATATCTTTACATCTGGTCTAGACCTTAGCTACGAAACAGGTAAGTTCTATGGTTTTGCTTTCAAAGCAACATTCCAAGGTACATCTTCACCATTTGCAGATACAGATGCTAAAGCAATGTTTGCAGGCGATGAGTATGGTTCAGGTGCTCAACTTTCTGAAGCATATATTTCATACAGCATGAAAAACACAACAGTCCTTGTTGGTCGTATGTATCTTGACACACCACTTGTTGCAAGTTCAGGTTCACGTGTAACAAAGCAAGCATTTGAAGGTGCAGCAATTATTAATACCGATGTTCCAAACACAACATTGATTGCTGGATATGTTGATAAATTTCAAGCTAGAACAGATGGACTAGGTGGTATTGGTGAATTTAGTAAATATTCAGGTGGCTTAGCTGGAGAAGGCGCTTATACTTTAGCTGCTATTAATAAATCTATTGCTGGATTAACTTTAACAGGTGCGTATGCAGATGTTATCGATGTTGCACAAGTTGCTTATGCTGAAGCAGCTTATGAGGGTAAAGCGTCTAGCTTTTCATACGGTGTAGCAGCACAATACTACTATACAGATTATGATGGTGGTGTAGATACAAACCTTTTTGGTCTTAAAGCAACTATCGGTGTGGGTGATTTTTCATTTGTAGCAGCATATTCTAAAACAGATGATGCAGCAGGTGTTACTCCAGGTCTTGGTGGCGGAGCAGATCTTGCGTATACAGGATCACCTCTTAACTCAGACAGCTATAGAATTGATACAGAAGCATATAAAATTGGTGCAAGCTATGCCATCATGAAAAATGCAAATGTAGGTTTGAGTTATACTGTTAATGAGCTTACTGCTACCGAAGAATCATATACAGCATTAGAAGCTGATTATGCATTCGAAGGTGCATTAAAAGGTCTTAGCGTTGCATTTACTTATGAAGATCAAGGTAAAGATGTTGACGGCAGTGAAATGAGACTTAACCTTAACTACAAATTCTAATTTCTACTTCTTTATTCCGCCTCATTTGGGGCGGAATCTTCTTTGTATGTAACCAAAGTTATCCCATTCATTTTAGGGGAGGGCTTAACTTTTAACTTTTGACAAACAACACTTTATTATATAGAAATTTCAACCAGACTTTTTATTTTTGGTATAATAAGCGTATGAAATATGAACTAACCTTGCATGCTTTGGATGTTGTTGTCTCAAGAGGCATTAAGCTAGAATGGATTGAATTGGCGATTGAGTCACCAACGTTTAAGACCATTGTATGCGATGTTGAAGTACACTACTTTAGAACCATTGAAGAGAATTTACATTGATGTTTAAAAGTTGTTGTAAATCCAGTTAGCATGAAGATAATTACTGTTTATTTTGATAGAAATATGAGAAAAAAAGGATGTAAAGATGAAAATAAAATATGATAAAGAACTAGATGCAATTTATGTCATACTTTCCTCTGATGCAATTGTTGAAAGTGAAGAAAAGCTCAAAGATGTTATCGTGGATTATAATGACAAGGATGAAGTTGTTGCTATAGAAGTTTTACATGTAAAAGAAACTTCACATGAGATTGATTTGCCTTTTGTTTTGAAAAGTGCATAATTTATTCCACCTCTTTTGAGGTGAAAACTTCTTTACATGTAAACAAATTTCTCCGTTAAATTCACACTCCTACATCCAATTTTAAGTAACTTTTCTGTAATATTTAAGTACTTTTAAATCAAGGAGTCTTCATGAGAAAACTGGTCGTACTTGCTACGTCTGCTGCTGTTTTAGCGTCAATTTCTTTTGCAAAAGAGATTAACGTCGGTGTTGTTATGCCTATGAGTGGGCCATTGGCTGCTTATGGTCAAGTGTGTTATGAAGGTGTTGAGTTCGCTAATTCACTTCAGCCAAAACTCAAAAATGGAGACACAGTGAAGTTAGTCCTTGTGGACAACAAAGGCGATAAAGTCGAGACGGCTACAGCTACGACACGTCTTATTAGTTCTGACAAAGTTGTGGGTATCTTAGGTGCGCTTACGAGTACCAATACCGCACAGGTTATCGCGGTGGCGGATAAGAAGCAAATCCCTGTCATTGCCGCAGTTGCAACCAATGACAAGCTAACGGAGCAAAAACAATTTGCAAACCGTGTTTGTTTTACAGACTCATTCCAAGGTGCGGTTGTTGCAAATTATGCGACCAAAGATTTGAAACTTAAAACGGCAGTTGTTATTGCTGACCAAGCACAAGTTTACTCTTTAGGTCTAGCTAAAGCGTTTACCGATGCCTTTAAAAAAGCAGGTGGAACCATTGTAAAAGAGATTAAAGTTAGCTCAGGCGACAAGGACTTTAAAGCCGTTGTTTCTCAAATTAAAACAGCCAATCCCGATATGATTTTCCTTCCACTCTACCATCCAGAAGCTTCTATGATTACTCGTCAAGCAAAACAAGTGGGTCTTGCTAAACCTATGTTCTCAGGAGACGGTGTTGCTAACCAAACGTTTATAGACTTAGGTGGTGATTCAGTTGAGGGGTATATGTTTACAGACTTCTTTGATTACAGTGCGCCTCCAACACAAAAATCAAAAGACTTTATTGCAGCGTATGAAGCAAAAACAGGCAAAAAAGAGTTAAACTCTTTTACAGCACTTGGTGCAGATACATACAATGTTATGATCAACGCGATGAACAACTGTGCTAATCCATCAGACAGTGTGTGCATCAACAACGAAATCAAAAAAACAACAGCATTTGAAGGTGTTTCTGGTGTGATTAATATCGACAAAAATGGTAATGCGACACGTTCCGCAGTTATCAAAGTAATTACAAACGGAAAAGCCGTTTACAAATCTACTGTGAATCCATAAGCAGTTACTTCTCACTTTCCCCTTTACATGTAAGGGGAAAGTGATTTTATAAAATCAATCGTCTTTGTTTGTTTTTTTAAAATCACTGAGGAGAATCTGTTTGGATGTAACAATTTTTATGCAACAGATGGTCAACGGCTTTAGCCTTGGCAGTATGTACGCGCTCATTGCTATTGGTTATACGATGGTGTATGGGGTTTTACGGCTTATCAACTTTGCGCATGGCGATATTATGATGGTGGGTGGATTTTTAGGATATTTTGGGATTGCTATTTTGGAGCTTCCTTTTGGTGCTGCTGTTATATTGGCTATTGTTGGTTCTGCCCTTTTAGGCATGGCAAGTGATAGAATAGCCTATAGACCACTTAGAAGTGCTCCTAAAATTTCATTATTAATTACGGCTATTGGAGTGAGCTTCTTTTTAGAAAATGCATTCAATGTTTTTTTTGGTGGCGTTCCTAGAGCGTTTCCTGTCCCTGCTTATTTAGAAGTTGTTGTTGATTTTATGGGCTTGACCATGCCTGTTTCTGCGATTCTTGTGCCCATTATCACCGCATGTTTGTTGGCAATGATTTTGTGGGTTCTGTACAAAACAAAATACGGCATGGCAATACGCGCTCTTGCTTTTGATGTCGGTACGGTCAATCTTATGGGCATTGATGCCAATCGCATCATCACACTTGTGTTTGGTATGGGTTCAGCGCTTGCTGCCGTTGGGGGTATCTTTTGGGCGGTCAATTATCCTTCTGTTGAGCCAATGATGGGTGTTCTTGTAGGTCTTAAAGCTTTTGCAGCAGCTGTTGTTGGGGGCATTGGCAGTGTGGGTGGAGCTGTGCTTGGAGGCTTAATTATCGGTTTTACCGAAGTCGTTGTTATCGCATTTCTTCCAGAACTTGGTGGGTACAAAGATGCGTTTGCCTTTATCTTTTTAATTCTTATTTTGCTCTTCAAGCCAACGGGAATTTTAGGAATTGATTTTGAAAAGAGTAGGTTTTAAGATGGGTATAACAGTCAGTAAAAATCAATGGATGAATGTTGCGATGGTGGCATTTGCCATGTGTTTCATCGTCTTTTCAAGCAACTATTTTGATGAATACAGTGTGCGGATTTTAAATAATATCGCTATTTTTATTATTTTGGCGGTGAGTTACAATCTCATCAACGGTGTTACGGGACAATTTTCGCTTGAGCCAAACGGGTTTGTGGCGATTGGTGCGTATGTAACAGCTCTTTTACTCGTAAGTCCTGAGGCTAAACAGTATCAGTATGCCATTGTTGATCCATATCCTTTTGTGATGACCTTACATGCCAATTTTGTAGTAGCACTGTTGCTTTCAGGTATTTTTGCAGCACTGTTGGCTTTGGCATTAGCTGCACCTGTTTTTCGAGTACGTGGTGATTATCTAGCCATTGTAACGCTTGGTTTTGGTTTTATTATCAAGATTTTAGCTATCAATAATCCAGAAATTACCAACGGCTCTTTAGGGCTCAATGACATTCCTGAGTTTTCCAATTTGTATTGGACGGGAGGAATTGCGATTATCGCCGTTATTGTTATTTTAAACATTGTCAATTCCAAGTTTGGTCGTGCAATGAAAGCCGTGCGCGATGATGAAGACGCTGCAACGGCTATGGGTGTCAATACGTTTAAAGCAAAGACCTTAGCGTTTTGTACGAGTGCCTTTTTTGAAGGGGTAGGCGGTGGACTTTTGGCGGCTCTTTTAACCAGTATATCACCCGATTTATTTGACTTTTTCTTTACATTCCAGCTTTTGATTATCATCGTTTTAGGCGGTCTTGGAAGTACAACGGGTGCCATTATCGGAACGGTACTTGTTATTGGGGGAAGCGAATGGATGCGCTTTTTGGATGAGCCAATGCATCTGTTTGGCTACACCACAACGGCCATGCCCGGTATGCGAATGGTGGTTTTTTCACTTATCCTCATTTTCATCATGCTCTTTGCACGAGAGGGCATTATGGGTAAACGCGAACTCAAAGATTTTTTCACCTCACGTAAAAAGGGTGAGAAATGATTTTAAAAATAGATAATGTTACGAAAAATTTTGGCGGTGTGACTGCCATTAAAGAGACCAGTTTTAGTGTGGCTCCTAAAGAAATTTTTGGACTGATTGGGCCCAATGGGGCGGGAAAGACCACGATGTTTAACATCATCACGGGTAATTATGAGCCAAGTTCTGGGCAGGTTATTTTTCGTGGTGAGCCAATGGATGGGTTGAAGCCACATCAAATTGTTCGTAAAGGCATTGCGCGAACGTTTCAAAACATACGTCTTTTTTCGAGTATGAGCGTTTTGGATAATGTTTTGATTGGGTTTGATTTTCAAGCCCGTTATGGATTTTTAGAATCCATCGTACGGTTTCCTCGTTTTATCAAAGAGGAAAAGCGTATCAAAGTGCGTTCTATGGAGATTTTGGACTATTTTGGAATGGCATCGTTTGCACATGAAAAAGCGGTGGACTTGAGTTATGGACAACAGCGAAAAGTCGAAATCGCAAGAGCTTTGGCGACGAATCCTGAGCTTTTATTGCTTGATGAACCTGCGGCTGGTATGAACCCTTCTGAAACGGAGGAGCTTGGTGTTATCATCAAAAAAGCACGCAATGATTTTGACTTGACGGTTCTTTTAATTGAGCATGATATGAAATTTGTCAATCAAATGTGTGATAAAGTCTTAGTACTTGATTATGGTAAAACGATATTTGAGGGCAAACCGCACGAAGCGATTCAAGACCCCGAAGTTATAGCAGCGTATTTGGGGGATTTTCACAATGATTAATGTTAAAGATTTGCATGTCTATTATGGATTGATTGAAGCGGTGAAAGGCATTGATTTTGAAGTCAAAGAGGGCGAAATCGTCTCACTAATAGGCTCCAACGGTGCGGGTAAAAGCTCAACCTTAAAAGCACTTTTGAACAGTGTTAAAAAAACTGGTGATATCAACTTTTTAGGCTATGACACACGCAATCACAAAACGCATACTTTGGTCCAACACGGTCTTTCTTTAGTGCCAGAGGGTCGAAAAATCTTCATCAACCTAACCGTAGAAGAAAACCTTCGTATGGGTGCGTTTAATAACGATGAAAACTACGAACACCTCAAAGAGGCGATGTACGGACTTTTTCCACGTATCAAAGACAAGCGTCATCAATTAGCAGGGACAATGAGTGGAGGAGAGCAACAGATGTTAGCAATTTCTCGTGCCTTGATGGGTGAACCAAAACTTTTGATGTTGGACGAGCCTAGCCTTGGATTGGCTCCAAAAATCGTGGGTGAAGTGTTTGAAACACTTCAACGATTGAGAGCGGAGGGAATTACGATTTTATTGGTGGAGCAAAATGCGTTTGCAGCACTCAAAATTTCCGATAAAGCTTATGTCTTGGAAAATGGAAAAATAGCCATGAGTGGCATTGCGAAAGATATGATAGGTGATGATACTATTCGTAAAAAATACCTCGGCGGATAAGCCAAAACTTCTTTACATGTAAGCCTCTTATAACAGGAGGTTTACCTTTCTTTAATTGTTCATAAATTATTTACTCTAAAAAGCTACTATAGCTTAATTTTTTTGAATTAAGGGAGTGGTATGAACGGGGTTTTAAAGCAAATGACGTCGATGAAAGTAGTGGTTATATTACTCTTTCTTTTTGGAGCAATGAGTGGTATTGCAACCTTCGTTGAAAATGATTTTGGCATTGAGACAAGTTGGGCGCTTATCTACACCTCATGGTGGTTTGAAGCGATTCAAATTGCGCTTGGGATTCTTTTACTTTATAATATCAATCGCTACAAGCTTTATACTCTCGACAAACTTCCCTCCTTTTTATTTCATAGCAGTTTTATTTTTATTTTGATTGGCTCTGGAATTACACGCTATTATGGTTTTGAAGGAACTTTACATATTCGTGAAGGGATGCAAGAACATAGGATTGTCTCAAGTGACTCTTTTATTCAAGTAAGTGCTCTTAAAGAGGGAAAATCTTACGGATATGACCATAAACAGCTTATCTCTCTTCTAGGTGGCAATGGATTTAATTTTTCCTTTGATGTAGATGGTGAAAAAGCACACGTTAGCTATAAAAAATTTATCCCCAATGCTACCAACAAAGTGATAGATGATCCTGAGGGGACCCCCATGATATCAATGATGCTCAGTGGATACGGGCAGAGTGTGAGTGTCAATTTAAAAGAGGGTGAGAGCTATGCAACGAATGAGTATCTCTTTACATTTAATGACGCAAAAACAGCTGAAGGTAAAAAAGTTGTCAATTTTTCTCTGAACAATGGTCACTTTTTTATTCAAAGCAGTGAACCCATAGGTTGGTTTAAAATGGCTGAAAATACCCGTGGCGAATTGAATGCGGTGAGTGAACAGCCATTTGTGACAGGACAGCTTTATACGGTCGGTGAGATAAATTTTGCACCTCGTTATATTGGTTTAAAAGGCAAAGAAAAAATTATCGAAGATATCAATCCCATGCTAAAAGCACAAGGAATTTCTGCCCTTTTGGTGGAGCTTAGTTATAAAGGTGAGACCAAAGAGGTGGCACTTTTGGGGCGAGGCAAAGGCAGTAAAGGAAAACTTTCCGAGGTGAACATAGCAGGTATGCCATTTAGGTTAGAATGGGGAACAAAAACGTTTTCATTGCCTTTTGCGGTGAAGCTGAATGCATTTATATTGGAACGCTATGCTGGTTCTATGTCACCGATGTCATATGCAAGTGAGGTGGAAGTGGTTGATTCTAAAAATGGCATTGATATGCCGTATCGTATTTATATGAATCATGTTTTGGATTATCAAGGATTCCGTTTTTTCCAATCTTCATACGATAAAGATGAAAAGGGAACGATTCTTTCCGTTAATAATGACCCTGGAAAATGGCCGACCTATTTTGGATACTTTTTACTCTCTGTGGGGCTTTTTGCAAACCTTCTCAATCCCAAAAGTCGTTTTCGTAAAATTGCAATGATGGTACAGCGCGATACGCAAAAGCTCAAATCCATTATGTTGGCTTTGTTTTTAGGCTTCGCGATGCTTCAAGGAACCCCCTCTTTTGCTACAAGTGTGGAGGAGTATTTACAGTTTTTAAAACGCTACGATACCAAACATGCCGATCGTTTTGGAAGTATTTTAGTACAAAGTGTGGATGGGCGTATCAAACCTGTTGATACGGTTTCTACCGAAGTGCTTAATAAAGTGCATGGCAGTTCAACGTTTCAAGGCATGAGTGCCAATCAAGTCGTCTTAAGCATGATGAGCTCTCCAGAGCCTTGGCAAGTGATTCCCTTTATCAAAGTATTTCATCCTGAGCTTAAAAAGATTATTGGATTGGCAGAACACCAAAAACATGCAGCGTTTAGTGATTTTTTTGAAAAAGAAGGGGAACATGCCTTTAAATTGACCAAGTATTCCGAAGAAGCTAATCGTAAAAAACCAGCTGAACGCAATCAGTTTGATAAAGACATTCTTAAAGTCGACGAACGGGTAAATATCGCCTATATGGTTTTTACGGGCGAAGTGTTTAAAATGATTCCAAAGCAAAATGATCAATCCAAACGTTGGTTTGCACCGCAAGAAGCGGTCATGGGGTTTGCTAAGCAAGAAGGCGATGAAGTTCGAGCCCTTCTTGGAGGCTATTTTGATGCACTGGGTGCGGGTGTTGAAAAAGGTGCATGGTCTGAAGCCGATAAAGCTATCGATAAACTCAAAGCCTATCAAGAACAATATGGCTCTGATATCATTCCTAGTGCCAGTCGCATCAAAGCAGAAGTTCTTTTTAACCATGCCAAAATCTTTCAGCGTTTAAGCCCTTTGTACCTTTTGAGTGGATTGGTGCTTCTTGTCTTTATCTTTGCAAAGATGCTCAAAGCCAATCTTAAAATAGCCCTTGTTACAAAAATTGTTTTAGGGATCAATTTTGTTGCGTTTATCATTCATACACTTGGTCTTGCACTTCGATGGTACATCTCAACCCATGCTCCTTGGAGTGATGGCTATGAATCGATGATTTATATCGCATGGGCAATTGCACTTTCTGGTATTTTCTTTTCACGTCAATCCATTGTTGCGTTAGCCCTGACATCGATTTTAGCAGGGGTGACGTTGTTTGTAGCACATTTAAGTTGGATGGACCCGCAAATCACGAATTTAGTGCCTGTACTTAAATCGTATTGGCTCAATATCCATGTGTCCGTCATTACAGCAAGTTATGGCTTTTTAGGCTTGTGTGCTTTACTTGGATTTTTCACGTTGATACTCTTTATTTTCCGAAAACCAAACAACACGGAGATTGACCGTAATATTGTAGAAGCAACACGTATCAATGAGATGGCGATGATTTTAGGACTCAGCCTTTTAACTGTGGGGAACTTTTTAGGTGGTGTGTGGGCAAATGAGTCGTGGGGGCGCTATTGGGGTTGGGATCCAAAAGAGACATGGGCTCTGGTCTCTATTTTAGTGTATGCGGCGATTGTCCATTTTAGGTTTGTTCCAAAACTAAATACTCCATTTTCTTTTGCTGTGGCATCAACGATTGCTTTTGCTGTGATCATTATGACCTATTTTGGAGTGAATTTTTACCTCTCAGGCATGCATTCGTATGCCGCAGGTGATCCTGTGCCTGTTCCTTCTTTTGTTTATTATACGGTAGCTATCGTTGCGCTAGTGATAGGGGCTGCTTTTTCAAAAAGACAGATGAATAAAACGCTTTAATGGCTCTTTGAAATTTTGAAAAGGGAAGATTCCCTTTTCAAAATGGTATAATGAGAAGAAAAAAGGGTATGGCAGATGCAAGAAAATCACATTATCATAGCGATTGTGGCGGTTATTGCCATTGTTCTGATTTCTCTTTTTATTGTGGTTGCTAATCTTCAAAAAACAGTGGTTATACGTGTCAAAGAGACAACACCCAAAGGGGTTGAAGAAGCGCGAAGAATTGCGATTGAAGAGTTGATAGAATTGGTTGCAAAGCGTACAACGTCAAAAAATGATTTGATGGCAGCTGTTTTGAAAGCATCAAAAGAGTGCCCTTTCCCTAAAAAAACAAAAGGAATTGCACCCAATAGTGCAAAAGTTTACCTGAATTTTGTTTTGCTTATCTCAAGCCATCGTAATGCTGATGCGAAACTGATTGCATTTATGGATGAAGAATTGAAAAAAGCTAACCCAGAGTATAAAACAGAAATTGATATTTATGAGAGTGAAGGGATTCATCAAAGAGGAAATCGTGTGTAAACCGTGGTGACCCCAAGGGGATTTGAACCCCTGTAACCGCCGTGAAAGGGCGGGATCCTAGACCGCTAGACGATGGGGCCACAGAATAAAAACAATTTAATCGTATCATTTATAAAAGGAAATCGTGGCGCGGCGGACGGGGCTCGAACCCGCGACCCCCGGCGTGACAGGCCGCTATTCTAACCAACTGAACTACCACTCCCTTGTAC
>DCUJ01000005.1 GCA_002328495.1 Sulfurospirillum sp. UBA2217 | reverse complement strand
TGCGGCTGTGGCGTAATTGGTAGCCGCGCCAGACTTAGGATCTGGTGCCGAGAGGCATGGGAGTTCGAGTCTCTTTATCCGCACCATCTACTTTAATGCGAGACTTCAAGACAAAATAGTAACTAAATCAAAAAACAAACAATACCTTGGGTTATGGTTTTAGTGAAACTTGCTTTAAAATTCTTCCTCAAATTAATCTTAAACTTTCTTTAAAAAATCTTAAACTCGGTGTAAAAAATCACTTATTTGCTTCACGGCTAGTTAAATAATAGTCTCTAAAAGGAGCATATAATTCACTAGAACTAGTATAAGAGGGTAAGGCTCTCCCATTTTGAGCGTAATGTGATAGATGAAGATGATATCTTTATGAATTACGTAATTCCCTAATTCTCATTTTGACAATTTCTAACGCCATACTCTCACAAGCAACACCAATAATATTTTCTCTTAATGTTTTTACATCTTTCAAAGAAGGTGCCTTACCATGCACAGACTCATTTCGTATATCTTGAATTATATTTATATGGTGAGGTATGCTTTTTGATGTATAAAATTTTAGCTGTTTAGAACCATGATTTTCTAAACATTCTTGGATAAGAGGATGTCTTAAAAGAAATTTATATGTGCCTAAATTCGGTATGTTATGAAATAAATCCTTGGTGAGATATTCATGTCCTTGCACATTGTAAGTAATTTCAAAGATCTTATTTTCATATTGCGAAAGATACTTAAATAAACATTTTGTAAAAATGTAAATTTCCTGTTCCATGGTTTTAGAGTATTTGACAATGACACTACTAAAATCATAAAGAGGGTTAGCATAGTTTGCTTGATATTCTATTTCCGCAGAAATTATATTATCCATTGTGTCTGGGTGCATAAAATTCACATATTGCGAGCCAAAACTGTATTTTATTAAATTCTCTTTGATCTCCAAAAATTCTTTAGACTTGTATACATTAGGATAGTATCTAAAATCTTTATCTTGATTTGCAAAATAATCCATTTCATGTTTCATATCCACAATGAGTGGATAGACATAGCTGTTACCATAGATCGCATACGTATGATTTCGGAAATTTGGAGTAGTGAAATTCGCTAAATAGTTGTCTCTTACTGACTCAAAATCATTTCTAACTAATTCTCTTATATCCTTAATGACATACCATTGCTCTACTTCAAGTTCTTTATCTTTGTAGTAACATGGGGCAATCTCTGACATGCCTTGAGATGTGACATGAGTTACTTTAGCAACAAAAAGATTTGAATAATCTGTTAAAAAAAGTTGTAGGTAGTTAGATTCATTTGTAGAAGAATATATGTTATTCAATTCGTCTAAAAATTCATTTTCTACAACTTTGATTTTTGATTTTATTTTCCCAAAAGCAACAATTTTTTTATCGATAAGTATTTTTAAATGTTGCTCTATAACGTCACTTTGATAGTATGGGTTATAAAGAATTACTAAGTTTTTCATTTGAAGATACTCAAGAGTTGATCAAATGCATTTAGTTCTGTTTGTTTCATCTTGTTTTGGCATTTCGGGCAAATATTTGACATGTCTATTGGATTTAAAAAATCACTTTTAGGCTTTACTACTTTTGAATAATCACACTTTGAACAGACAAACTTGAAGGGTTTAGGTTGCACCATTTTATACCTCTTGCTATAGTGAAAAATTTGATTTTTGAACATTATACCTTCTTCTTGACATCAACCAACGCTTGTTGGGTAAAACGTTCACCATTATTTAACTTGTAGATAATTTGAGCTAGCCTTATCGCAATTTTATCATGTGATTTTTTTAACATTTATGACATCATAATAGTATTCAAAAACATTTTAACTCGAATTTATGTGTAAATACATAAAAGTTTAATCTATTTTAACACTATTTATGTTCTAATGCTCCCATCAAATAGACTATAAAAATTTGTTAGTTTTTAAAAGGTTAGAAGATGCATAGCAACAATATACACCATGTTCAGAATGAAACATTAAAAATTTTAGAAGAAACTCAAACTATTCTGCCAAAAACACAAGAACTTGAAAAAATGTATAAAGAAATTTTAGATAATGAAAAGCTAAAATTAAATCATTTAGAGTATGTTATCGCTGTTGTTGGAACCGTCAAAGCAGGTAAATCAACAACTATCAACGCTATTGTAGGGAAAGAAGTACTGCCCCATCGAACAGAAGCCATGACATCATTGCCAACACTCATTACGCATACCTTGGGGCAAGTTGAACCTATTCTCAAATTGCCTAAAATAGAACCTTTAGAGATGTTACTCACCGATATAAAGCAAAAATTAAAAGAAAATATCAAAAGCAATTTTTTAAAAACAGATGAAGGTCAAGAATTTAAAAAAATAATAACATCAAATTTTTCATTTTCAGCATCCTATAGTGGAGAAAAAAATATTTTCGAGTTTTTAAGAACCCTAAACGATATGATGAGAATAGCAAAAGAATTAGACCTACATCCCCCTTTTAAAGAGTTTGAGAATGTCGATCAACTCCCAAGAATTGAAGTAGAATTTAAATACCTCAAAGGAGAGGAAGCTATTTCTCAAGCTCGATTATCTCTTTTGGACACCCCTGGCACGAACGAATATAAACACTCAGAATATCTTAATGAAATTCTAACGTCTCAATTAAAAAAAGCATCATCTGTTGTTTTAGTCATTAATTACCCACAAATTAGTAGTAGTGCAAGCGGGGATCTTCAAGAACGATTTAGTCAAACCGTCGATTTTGTTGGCAAAGAACATATGTTTGTTTTTGCAAATCAAATAGATAATGTAGACAAAAAGGATGCTGATCCAGAAAAAATCAAAAATAATATTGCTGAAAATAAATTAGATGGAAACATTAGCAAAGACCATGTATTCCCAATATCTGCTAAAAAAGCTTTTTTCTCACAATTAGGACTTACCGAGCTTGAAAAACATGGAAAAATTGATTTAGAATTACCATGGATAGAAGATTTTGGAAAAACAATCCTTGGTTCAAATTTGGAAGACGAAGAGGAAAAAGAAGAGTATAAAAATAATGTAGAAAAAGTGAGAAAAAGGTGTTATAAAGCGTGGGAAAATTCTTTATTTCAAACAACTCTAAATGTGGTTATTGCAAATGCTCATGCTAAAGCTTCTTTCCAGTCGATTCAAGGTACGTTAAATAAACTTGCTCAAATCATCAATGAACTTCAAAATAGTTTTAAAATACAAGAAAGTGCGCTTAGCCAAACTATTGAAAAACTGAAGAAAGATATCGATACTCTTCAAAAAGATATTGAACAAATGAAAAGTATTTCTCAAAAACTTACACAGCAAGTGGGAGAACACCTAAAAGAGATAAAAGCCGAACTCGATGACCTCATGAATAGTGAACTTAGCACTGCATCAGCTAAGATTATGACTATTTTTGAGGAACAAGAAGATAAACTCCAACTAGAAAATAAAGAGAAAGAAAAAGTAGTAAAGAATGATCAAGGGCTACTCAAGATATTTTTTAAAAGCATAATCATAGGTAAAAAATCTTTTCCTAGGCGCTTGGAAGAACTAAAACAAAATGGAACATTGACATTCCGTGAAAAAAAAGATGCTTCTGAATTTATGAAGAGCATGATTAAGATTGCACAACAACTCACTTTGAAAATAATAGAAGATATAGAAACAAAGTTTATTGAAAAATCAACTGATTTACTCGAAAGTATTAATGACTCTATAAATTCTGAGCTTGAAAAGGTAATAGAGGATATTAAATCCAGTTTAGGAACAAACATCAACTTAGAATTTCCAAAAATTGCATTCCAAACCAATAATCTTAATGTCAAAAAAAATTTTAATGGGATGATAAAAACTAAGAAAATAGAAAGGACTCAGTATGTAGAACAAGATGGTTTCTGGGGAAGCGTTAAAAGAACTATTGATTGTTTTGATTGTAACTGGGGATTGGATGAGAAAACTATCTATGAAGATGAAATTATTATCGTTAAAAAGGATTTAGAAGAGGCACTCAAAAAACTTTTTGATACCGTTTTAAAAACAGTACTAGAAAATAGCCACACACTTTATACCAATACCATTAGCTTGGCAGTGAAAACATTATTAGATAATCTCATCGTTGAAATAGAAAACTATCGAGAAGAAAAGCTTGCTATCACAAAAAAGCGTGAAGCTGATACAATTAACACGAAAGACGAGATTGTGTCGGCGCAACGTTTACAAAAAACAACTGCAAGGCTTCAAAAAAGAACAGAAGTAGCACAAACCATGTTATTAAAAGAAATGAGTCATGCATGAGTAATAATTTTGATGTCATACGAGCATTTAACATACCTGTTGAAGCTGAAACAATAAACCAGATACAAGAAACACATCGTTATATTAGCGATAAACTGATACTTGATGCCGTTAATGGTGTCAATGTAGTTGCAAGAGATTTTCATGAAGTTAATAAATCAAGACAATCTTTCCCTGAAAGAATGCTTGATAACATATTTGGATGTTCAAAAAAAAGACAAGATTTAATCAATGAAAATGTCATAGAAGGACTAAATGCGTGTACCCAATGGTTACGAGATCACGATAAACATATTTCACGCATTGACCAAAAAATAAGTCTAGTTGCTAATGAACTTAGTAGAACCCAAGATGAAATTCTCAAGTTTTATTCACAACATCAAAAATTGAAAAATAGTGTTAATGAATTAAGCAAAGTCTTTTTCCAATTTGAAATAAACACCAGCGAGCGTATCCTTTACTTAAACGATTATGTTAGACGTATAGATATTAGAACAAAGGCCATGGATTCACTAGATTTGGAACTTTCAAGGCTTAATTCAAATAAATACAATCATTTGGCAATCCCCTTACAAATCTATACTGCACTCGATAATATCAAAAGTGGCTACGGTGGAATCTACTATGATACGCTTACAAACGAGAAAGAAAAAAATGAATTCCAAGAACGCATAGAAAATGAGTTTATGGTGCATTTCAAAGAAAAATGTGATTTGACTAGTTTTATAAATTATTCGCAATTAGCAGAAGAGGTTGCCATATTACAGCCTATCCAAAAAGATGCTCTAGCGTTTATTAGCACACAACATTACAACGCTATAGTGACCAATTATGGTTACTCAGAAGCAACGGATTTAGTCAGTATCCTAACATCATCAAGCAAGTATAATGTGCTACAAGAGCTTGATAAAAGATCCAATATAACAAATTTTTTCACTTACGAAGATTATCTTAAAACGACACTTCAAGAACATTTGAAAGTATAAAACATGGAAATGAAAAAAATAAAATTAGGCATTGTCCTTTCAGGCGGCGGGGCAAAAGGGGCATATGAAGCAGGTTTTCTAAAAGCACTCTCTGAGCTCAATATACAACCAGATGCAATAGCAGGAACAAGTATAGGAGCCCTCAATGGTTCAGTTTATGCAGCACAAAAAGATACCCACAATGTTGCTCAGATGCTTGAAGATATTTGGCATGATATGGCTTCATCCAAAGCATTAGAAATTGACAAGAAAAAAGCTTTTTTAAACATCGTAGAAGTAATAACATTTTTTTCTCCTTTAGCTCCTGTAAGCAAAGGAGTGAAAATTGCAAGCACTATTTTGAATGGTGCTAAAAGTCAAGAAGGCATTTTAACAACTGATCCAGCAACAAATATTTTGGATGAATATGCTCCCGTAGACAAACTGTTAAAAGGATTACCTTTTTATGTAGGAGTCACTGAAACAGCAGGCAATATGACCGATACATTAAGATTTTTAGGATTATCGCGTTCTGGCATAACCGATTATATCAAAGTGCAATCTCTCAATACTGAGGATATGCATAAAGTCATTTTGGCATCTGCCGCACTTCCATTGCTTTTTGATGCGATTGAAGTGAATGGAAAAAGTTATAGAGATGGCTGTTTAAGTTCTTCGGATAACGCAGGAGGAAACACTCCACTAAAACCATTAATAGAGCATGAACAATGTACCCATATTATTATTTGTCACTTAGACAATGGAAGCTATTTCAATCGTCATGAATGGGGAGATATAAATATCATTGAAATTCGCCCTACGTTTGGGACGTTTTCATCAGACCTAGACCCCCTACGTTTTAGCGTTGATAAAATAGATCTTTGGATTGAACAAGGGTACAAAGACGCAATAAAAATTCTTAAAGACTCATTTGCTGCTTTAAATGGAAAATATAAAAGAATCCTTTCTGAAAATGCATCCGATAAAGCTATAGACAATTTAAGAGATAAAAAATTTTCAATACCAGATGATTAAATTTAAAACAAAATATATTTTATAAAATAATCCTATAACTCACATTTCTACCAGCAGTTCCTTCTATCTGCTCAATACACCCAAACTCCAACAATTCCGCAATATCCCTTGATGCTGTTGTCGAAGCAGCATCTGCAATACTCATGTATTTCTTCTTACTCAAATTCCCTTTGAAATTTTCTATGCCAATATCTAAAATAAAGTTCAGCACTTTGATCTGTCTAGTATTAAGTGGTCGATCTCACCAAGAGGCATGGGAGTTCGAGTCTCTTTATCCGCACCATCTACTTTATAAAATTATCACCCTCTTTAAATAGACATTTTTAAAACTCTCTTTTTGTCATATCTTTTAGGTAAAATTAAAAAATATTTTTGCAAAGGATATTTTGAAGTATGCATGAAGAATCGACTGATACCAAAGCATCTTCCCTTCATTTTAAGGATATTGAGCCTAAAGTAACAGAGTTTTTTCGTAACTGTAACCTTCAAAAACACCAACTTCATGAAGCTCTTTATGTTTTTGATGAAGAAGTGGTAGGTGAAATAACCTCTCTTTTACGCGCATGCAAGCTTCCACATTCATATGATTCGTATAAAGATGTGATGAGTGAAAAATTAACAACCCGTCTGCAACTTTCTCCCAATGATATGATCCTTTTTGTGGAAGGAGATATTTATGTTAAGTACTATTTTAAAATTGAAACAGACCAAGACAATGTCGATCGTAGAGCGTGTGGAATAACATCTTCATCCTTGGATGGCTATAAAAAAGATTTTTTTCCTAATCAGTCTTACAAAGAGTTGATTTTTGAACTTTTTCCCTATGTTATTGAAGATGTTTTGAGTTATAAAAAAAATACCCCATCTCAGTTTAAAAAAATTTTTATCCCAGCCTTAGTCAATACCGTTGAAATCGTCGTCATTGGGCACACCGAATTGGACGATTTGCGCACCATTCGGGGATTAACATTTTATCTTTTGCGTGAATTATTTGATGACATTATGCTGTTTATTGCTGAAGATATTTTATTTCATTTTTCCAATGGTGAACGAAAAGCAATGGAATTTTTAAGTTGTTTTAGTGTTCATGAAACGATTGATTCACATGGTACAAGGCACAAAGCCAATCCTATTTTAGATGAGAGCCATCATGCGTGGAACCTTACCACCATTCGCTCAACCATGATTCAACACAAAAAAGCGAAGCAAGCTTTATATGAAAAGAAAAGTGCAATGTCGGTCATCAAAAAAAAGCTAGAACTCTTTAAAAAAGATCAAAAAACGCTTTATAAACAGAGTGAAATAACCAAGAAACGTCTTGATGAGCTAGAACATAAAATCCTTCACACGCGTATGACAGCTCAAAAGCTCAGCGAAAGTGATGCGCTCGAAGTCACCTTTATAGAAGACAATCAAGAAAAAGTGTTTCAACGCACGGTACTTTTAGGAAAACTCTTTAAAAAAGAAGATGCCCTTGTTGGCGAAAAAAATACCCTTCGAAGAACAATGGATGAAATCGAAAACAAACTCTCGAACAAACAAAAAGAGATTGATACTTGGGAGAAAAAATACAGTGAAAACAAAGAATTTTTAGCCTCCATTGAAGCACATGGTTACCCCATCGATAAACAATACGATCGTATCTTAAGAGCCCTCGCTAAAACACTCGCTTCACGTTAGCTCACGCAATCGTCACATTATTTTAGAATGTCAGGATCTCTTCAAATCGTAGACATACTGGTTCCAAAGAGACTTAAAGGCGCAAAAATGTGAAAGTAAAATACGCATACTTAGCCTAAAAGTGTGATGATTTCATCCACATTTAAGCTTCTTCCACTGCTTTTAACCACGCCATCAACCACGAGTGCTGGGGTGGAAGTCACACCGTATTCCATGATTTTCATGATGTCTTCGACTTTTTCGATTTGGGCAAAAAGACCTTTTTGCGCCACGGCTTTTTGGGTCAATTCAAAAAGAGTTTTGCATTTTGAGCACCCTGTGCCTAAAATTTCAATTTTCATTTTTTCTCCTTATTGGCTTTAAATTCGTCTAAATAATCTTTAGCATTTTCACCCCGTAAAAAATCCGCCACTCTTAACAGCCCATCGTTTAAGTATTTGGCTTGATAACCATTCAGCGTCAAATAAATGCGTGCCATGTTGGAGCGGTCATTGTGAGGACATGCGGTGATGATGAGTTTGTCTTTTGGAAGCTCACCAAGACGCTTTGGAAGTTCATTGAGAGGGATGTTAATCGAACCTGCAATATGCCATGCCTCAAATTCATCGGGAAAACGAATATCCACTAAAATAGCTTTATGCTCTTCCACGAGAGCTAACATATCAGGTGTTCTGATTTTCATATCACTACGTTCTTTATAATCAAATTTTGAGAGATATTCTTCAAAACTCACCTTTTTAAGCTCTGCTGCTTGGCTTAAAGCCACCAATGCCATCACCAAAAATAGACTTTTTTTCATTTTCTTTCCTTATAAAAGTGCATTAAACAAGTACCCAACACCCATAATACCAAGCCCTACGATGCCAAAAAAGGTTAGAATGAGCTTTACATGTAAAATGCGTTTAAGAATCATCGCCTCAGGTAACGATAGGGCTGTAATTGCCATCATGAAACTAAGCGCGGTTCCAAGCAACATCCCTTTGCCTGTCAACACTTCAATGAGAGGCATAACCCCTGCGGCATTGGAGTACATCGGAATGCCGAGCATGACCGCTAAAGGCACGCTGTACCATGTGTTGCTTCCCGCGTATTTTAAAATAAATTCTGTGGGGATATACCCATGAATAAACGCACCAATGCCTACACCAACAAGGACATAGGGATAAATTTTTTTGAAAATATCAGACGTGTAATTCCACGCATCACTGACGCGTTGCTTTAAAGAGAGTTCTATCTTCACCTCTTCCAAGTCACCATTCATCGGTGTTACGGGAATGAGGATGTATTTTTCCATTTTCAATCGTCCTACGACAAATCCTCCAAGGATAGCCACTAAAAGACCAAAGCCGATATACAAAGCGGTCACTTTCCAACCAAAAAGACCAAACAATAAAGCAATCGCAATTTCGTTGTTCATCGGGCTTGAGATAAGAAAACTAAACGTGATGCCCAGCGGAATACGCGCTTGCATAAATCCTAAAAACAAAGGGATGGCAGAACAACTACAAAACGGCGTGATGATGCCAAAAAGAGCGGCTAGCACATTGCCTGTAAACTCACTTTTACCTTGCAGATAGACCCTCACTTTTTCGGTATTGAAGTACGTACGCAAAAGCGAAATCGCAAAAATAATCATCACCAAAAGCATATAAATCTTCAGCGTATCGTAGATAAAAAAGTGAATGGCTGAACCCATAGCAGAGGCTTTATCCATCGCCCAGACGTCATACACAAGGGTATCGACAAGTTTTTCCCACATTTCAAACATTTAAACGACCCACGCTAAGCTTAAAAGTACCACCAAAAGAATCGGTGGAGTAACTAACAATCCAAACAAGCTGTATTGACCAAAACCGATTTTCACCCCTTTTTGAGAGAGTACATGTAACCATAACAGTGTGGCAAGTGAGCCAAATGGCGTCATTTTAGGGCCTAGATTACACCCGATGATATTGGCATACGCCAACGCTTGATTGGGGATGTCATGCAAGGCGATGTCCATAATCATGACGGTGGGCATATTGTTCATGATAGCACTTAAAATCGCGGCAATAAAGCCAGTTCCTACAATAGCGATGGTATCTCCTTGCCCATTTAAAAGGGTCAAAATCGATGCTAAATAATCGGTCAATCCTGCGTTTTTAAGCCCATACACCACGATATAAAGCCCGATGCTAAACCAAACGACTTGCCACGGTGCCGTTTTGATGATACTTGGGGCATGAGCGGTTTTCATGCTATGCGCAATGGCTAAAAACACCAATCCCCCACCCAATGCAAAAATACTGATAGGCAAATGGTACGCATCGCCGATAAAATAACCTACCAACAAAAGTCCTAAAAATAACCACGAAAAGCGAAACAGTGTTTTGTTTTTCAAGACGCTATCAGGCTCTTTGAGTAAATCCGTGTTTACATGTAAAGGGATATCTTTACGTAAAACAAGCCATAAAACCCCTATCGAAACAAGCGTACTGGTCACATAAGGCACAAACATGACACCAATGTACTGTGCAAATCCGATTTGAAAATAGTTAGCAGTCACGATGTTGGTTAAGTTAGAGAAGACAAAAGGCAAAGAGGCTGAGTCGCTAATAAATCCACCCGCCAATAAAAATGCCAAAATCGTTTTAGCATTGAGCTTTAAAATACGCATTTTTGCTAACAAAATCGGCGTTAAAATGAGTGCGGCTCCATCGTTGGCAAATAATGCAGAGACAAAACTACCCAAAAACAACGCATAAACAAACATCCAATGCCCATTACCCCGACTGAGTTTTGCCATATGAATCGCACACCACTCAAAAAAACCGATTTCATCTAAAACCATTGAAAAAATGATGATGCCAATAAACGCTAAGGTCGCATCCCACACAATGTTCGTCACCACTAAAACATCCGCAAAACTAACCACCCCCAACAGCAATGCCACAACCGCACCTATGACAGCGGTTGTTCCAATTTGAAGCCCACGAGGTTGCCAAATAACCACAATTAACGTGAGCAAAAAAAGTGCAATGGCTAAAATCATACGTCACATCCTTTTTTCAAAAGAGGAATTTCCATCTCCACATACCGTAATTCTGCTAAGACCGATTGCCGAAACACATCAAGCGGTGTTCGAATACTGTAATACGCCCAACGCCCCTCTCGCTCCAGTTTCAAAAATCCTGCTTCTTTAAGGATTTTTAAATGGCGTGAAACACGCGATTGTATCATTTCAAAAGAGGCTTCAATGTCGCACACACAAACCTTTCCATGCATTTCGATAAAACGCACTATGCGCAACCTCGTCTCGTCATTCAACCCTCCAATGGTTTTGAGAAAAATATCCATTGTTATGCCTTCAGTTCACGTTCAATAATGGGCAAAAGTTCCGAGTGAATGGCTTTACATGTAAGGATAAACGCACCATAATCCTTACCATCGGGATCGGAAAAACCCACATGTATTTTACGCACGGGACGGGGAAATATGGGGCACGTTTCATTTGCATGGTCACACACGGTCACCACCAAATCAAACTCCATATCGATGACTTCATCCAAGGTTTTGGAATGATACGTTTCCTTCCAAATGCCCTCTTCTTCAAGCACTTTTTTCGCATACGCATTGACTTTGCCACTCGCCCTCACACCTGCACTAAAGGCTTCGATGCCTTCACAATGCGCATTCACTAAAGCTTCGGCGATGATGCTTCGACAACTGTTTCCCGTACATAAAATCAACACTTTTTTCATTTTTAACCTTTACATGTAAAGAATAGAAGAAACTATAACACATTAGAACTTAAATATATCAAGATATGTTGATATATTTAATATTCCCCTTTAAAAATACCAATACACCTTTGTCCAAAGGGTATCTTGCACCAGTTTTGCGCCGTACTCTGAGCTATTTTTACCGCTGTTTTGCGTGTACGAGATATCCAAAAGCATGTTGTTTTTAAAACTGTACGTCGCGCCAACCCCATTTTGCATGGAAGCGTCGCTCAGATTATAGGTATTTTTATAGTAAATGGAGCCATACAGCCAATCCAGAGGCTCTTTTTGCGAAAACTTGGAGATAAGGTAACGATGGTCCCAAAAGGGCTCACTTTTGCTGCTTTGCGTGTTTTGGTACAGATACTCCGCCGTGATGGTGAGCTCAAATTCGGTGAGGTATTTAAGCCCCAAAAGATACGCGTATTCGTTTTCCCCAAGTGTTTTGGCAAACTCTCCGTGAATCTCAATATTGGTTTGTAGATTTTTTGAAAAATCAAAACCAATTTTATCGTTCTCATCGCTTCGGTGGTAGTAAATGAGTTCGATGTCCGTATCGTAGGCTAAGAAATAGGCTTTGGCTCCAAAATGATTTTGCTCCACATCGTTAAAGTCACTGTTGTACGTGTCATTGCTTTGCATGAAAAGCAGGTCAAAGGTGACATTTTTAACTTCACCCTCAAAACTTTTGTTGTAGCGGTAATTCGCCATCACATAGCCTTCTTTGGAGGCTTCGGGATCATTAGGGTCTTTTTTTCGATCAAAAAAAGCGATGGGGTTGGCAAAATAGCCTTTGCCCCATTTGGGTGCTTTTTTACCCACTTCGATAAGATGGTTTTGGTTCAATTTATACTGCACAAAAAACTGTGCTAGCGTTGCTTCATGGCTTGCTTCACCATCCATATCACTGGCATTGACCATCACTTCGGAGTCCAATTTAAGGGCGTCTTTAAACGCAGCAAACTTGAGATTGCCTTCCCCTAAAAAACTCTGCATCGCACTTTTGTTCTTCGTCGGATACAACGGCGATGCATCGTTCAGCCCTTGAAATTTATGCTCACCTTTGAGATAACCGCTCAAAGTGTAGGGCTTAACTTCAATGGCACCCATATCAAAATCGTAATCCCCCGCCACCAAAAGGGAAGCACATACTAAGCTTACATGTAACGCTTTCATTAGCGTCTTAGTTCCTCAACTTTGCCGATATTTTCAAGCGTAAAACTCTCATTGGCAAACTCTCTTTGGGTGAGTTTTCCGTAGACCATGATGGATTTGTACCCCTTGTACAAGGGCGAATCGGTCTCAATGACCGCAGGGCGCACAATGCCGCCTCCAAAGTCTTTAATATCTTTGTAGTAAAGCGTTTTAATAAGCATCCCCGTGGAAGTGTAACAGATAATCTTCGTAGGTGTGGTCGTTTTTTTATCCACATGCATGATGAGTTTATCGTAGGCTACGGACTCATTTTTAGCCTTAAGGTCTAAAACGATTTCCTCTTTCTCCTCTTTTTGAGTGACGATGTCATACTCAGCAGAAAAATCCAGTTGCATAATGTCGCTGTTGTTAAAAACACCTCCGACCACACTTTGCATGGACGTAATGCGGATAGGCTTTCCCACATCAGGCAAGTAAAGCCACATATTTTCACCCAAACGAAGGGTACTGCGCCCTTTTTCACTGTCGGGTTGTAAAAACAACGAGATCATCTTGTCTTTGTCTTTTTTCACTTGATACAGTAAAAACTCTTTTTTACTGCCATCTGGCTCGATGTTGATGAGCTTCTTATAGCTCTCCGCTGATCCGGGGCTTAGTTTTGCATCGACTTGCTCCAGCACGTTACTCGCACCAAAAAGCGTTAAAACACTCAATAAACACACAACTAAAACTTTCATACCATCCTCCTTAATGGGAACGTAAGGCTTCGACAGGATCTAAGCGCGCCGCTTTGATTGCCGGTGAAATGGATGCCACAAGGGCAATAGCTATAACAATGAGTGAAACACCCATAACCTCATTGACATGTAACACGGGACTCAGCACCAAGCCTGTTTCTTTACCAAAACTGTAGGTTATTTTAACGATATTGAGCACATACAAGATGCCCACAGACAAGGCACTGCCCAAAATGGCGCCCAAAACACCTAGCATCAAGCCCTCGGTCAAAAAAAGCTTTACGATGGTCAAAGGCGGTGTTCCCATGGCGGCGATGGTGCCAATCTCACGCACACGCTCAAACACACTCATAATCATCACATTTAAAATGGAGATAAGCACGATGGAAATCAAAATGATTTTAATGGAAAGATTCATAATGTCAATCATCTTGATGATGTTGTAAAAAGGAGAGAGTTGCTCCCATGAATGCACTTCAAATGCACTTTGTCCCTCTTTGTTTTTCTTTTCCAAAATGGAATCTAGTGATGCCATGCCCTCTTTTAGCGTTTCGACATCTTTCAGACGCACGACGATCTCACTGACTTCAACTTCCAAGCCCATACGCAATACTTTTTTTGCATCGTCCATATGGATGTAGCCATCCCTTCCTCCAGGACCGCTCATCTGACCGACGATACCTGCTACTTTGAGATTGACCCCATTGACCGAGCCGCTTTTATTGTTAGCCACTAACACGATGGTATCGCCCACCTTTACTTTCATGCCTTTTGCCAAAAGCTCGGGAATGACAATCCCCCCCGCTTTTAGTTCGTCTTCCATGCCAGTGATGCGTTTTTTCAAATCAGGCAAGGTTTTAAACTCAGCTTCTGGGTAAATCGCATTGAGGCGAATGTTCGTGGTAGATTCAAAATTGGAAAACATCGCTCCAAACTTGATACGGTACGAATAGCTCTCAACCAGCGGATTTTCTTTTATCTTTGGCTCAATAAACTCGAGTGCCATTTTGGGTAAATTGCGATCCAATGGCAAGTTATCGACCGCTGCGACGTAGCCTTTTTTATGAATTTGGATATGTCCCATCATCGAATCGGTAATCTGTCCGACCATGTAGCCCTTAAAACTCCCCGAAAGTGCGGTGTAAATCAGCACAAAAATAACACCAAGGGTGATGAGGGACGCTGTTAACAAGGTGCGTCTGCCATTGCGCAATAAATTGCGGTAGGAAAGTTTGATGATGTTATTCATGGCTGATCCTTTTATCATCGACGAGTTCGCCATCGACAATGGTGATGATGCGATCCACCGTGGAGACGATTTTTTCATCATGGGTCGCAAAGACGAAGGTACTTTGGTGTTCCATTTGGATTTTTTTCATCAAATCGATGATTTTGTACGCCGTTTTGGTGTCCAAATTGGCTGTGGGTTCATCCGCAAATATCAGCTTTGGATTGGTGATGAGTGCCCGTGCAATCGCCACACGTTGCATCTGCCCGCCCGAGATTTGATCGGGGGTTTTATCTTTTTGATCCAACATCCCCACCTCATCCAAAAGCTTTAAGATACGCTCCTCACGCTCTTGTTCTGGGAGATTTTGAATCATAATGAGCGGATACTCGATATTTTCATACACGCTAAGCACAGGAATAAGGTTAAAGCTTTGGAAGATAAACCCAATGTTTTCCCCTCTAAAATGCGCCATTTGCGTCTTACTCATCCCCGTTATTTTGGTGTTGTTGATGATGATTTCCCCTGATGTGGGGGTGTCTAAGCAACCAAGCATATTGAGCATCGTACTTTTTCCACTTCCACTAGGGCCCACCAAGGAGATAAATTCAGACTGCTCGATGCTTAAGGAAAAATCCTTAATGACCTCCAAATCAACCTCGCCACTGCGATAGGTTTTACATAAATGCTGTGCGTTTAACATGCTCTTACCTTTAGTTTTTATAACCGTTGGCAGGACCTCTGCTACCTTGCATCGCTTTTTGACGTTTTTCGTACGATTGTGTCATCTCGTCAGCACTCAAACTACCATCTTTATTGGTGTCGATTTCCTCAAACTGCGGTGCATTGCCTGCATTGCGAAGCGCTTTACCCGCATTGGCGTTTTTTTCCATTTGAGAGGCTTGAAACATCGAAAACTCTTCTTGGCTTACTTTGCCATCTTTGTTCGCATCCACATCACTAAAAGAGGGTTGTGCGCCCATGGCATAAGCAAAACTTGCTACCACACAAACACCCATAAGCGCATTTAATATTTTTTTCATCGTCAATCCTTATTCCATTTGATAATGAAACTTTACATGACTTATGTTAATGACATATTAATCTTCATTACGCATTGGCGACAATCTGAAATTGAAAATATTCTCATACCGATTTTATCCATTGATATGCAACGAGATATTGAGACAAACATCCAAAAAAGCTTTGCATTACACAGTGACAGCAAACAGCTTTTAGCCAAAGCCAAAGCAGCCGTAGAATGCGCCATAGAAAAAGGAGAAGAATATGCATTGCAACATTACATGTAAAAGAAAGATACAATGAAAACCGTTCTAATGGTATATAGGCATTTCATCACTTCAATAATAGTTTTTAGAGTATATGTCCCGAGTATTTAACCGTTATGCCCCTAAAAGATGAGCATAGCGACGCTCTTCTATAGCCCTTCCCGCACCCATAATGATGTTTTGCAAAGGATTTTTTACAGGCGTAACGACAATTTTAAGCTGTTGTGAGAGGTGTGTTTCTATCCCGTGCAACAAGGATGTCCCACCCGTTAGCACAATGCCTCCTTCATACACATCGCTCGCAAAAGATGGAGGAATAGAGGAGAGCATCGCGTGGGTGAGTGCAACGATTTTATCGGCAATGGGAGTAATCGCTAAGTGTACATCCTTAGCATCCACGTCAAAAGGTTCTGGCATTCGCGTGATCGCATTCTTGACATTAATACGAATCGTTTTACAAGGGGTTTGAAGCATAGCCCCTAAATTTTTCTTCAACATCTCTGCATCACGCAATGAAATTAAAACGCGTTTATGATTTTTAAAATGTTCCACAATCGCCTGATCGATATCATTGCCTGCAATTCGAATGGATTTGGACATAACAAGCCCGTTACAAGCAAGAAGCGATACCTCCGTAACCCCTGCACCAATATCTAAAACCAAAACACCCTCAGGCTTTTCAATCGAATGCTGCGATCCAAGGGCGGCTGAAAAAGGATCTTTCAACAAGCGCACTTCTCTAGCACCTCCTTCTTTACATGCCTCTATGACCGCGTTGCGCTCCATAGAAGTCAAGTCACTGGGCACACTGACCACAATGAGAGGCTTAAACCAGTGACGCTTGACCATACGTCGTATCACCTCTTTAATATAGGCTTTTGCCACATTTAAATTGGTAATCGCACCTTTGGAGAGGGGGTGCATGACTTCGATATGTTTTGGATTTTTCCCAGCAATACGGTGCGCAGAAGCACCCCAGTCAAAAAAGGTTTGGCGTATGGTATCAAACGCAATCGACGTAGGCTCATCAAGTACAATGCCTTTGTTTGGGGCATACACCAAGGTGTTATTGGTTCCCAAATCAATGGCATAGGCGTGAGAAGTGTGGTGAAAAAACATCATCCCTCTTTTGATACGTTACGCTTACTTTTTTTCTTACGGGTGTAGATATTGACAGACTCAACCGCTAGTGAAAACGCCATGGCAAAATAGATATACGCTTTAGAGATGTGTAAGTCAAAGCCCTCCGCAATCAATGCAACCCCAACCAAAATTAAAAAGGCAAGCGCCAAAATCTTAATGGTTGGATTGTTTTCAATAAAGAGTGAAATACTTTTACTCGCAAACATCATCACCCCAACCGCAATCACCACGGCTAAAATCATAACCAAAATATTGTTCGCCATCCCAACCGCCGTGATGACTGAATCGAGTGAAAAAACAATGTCTAAAATAGCAATTTGAATCAGCGTATTGAAATACCCTTTCGCACTTTTGACCAAATCTTTCTCTTCTTCGCCACTCTCTTCAATGTCAGCGTGAATTTCGTTGGTCGATTTGACCAAAAGAAACAATCCTCCAAGAATCAAAATCAAATCACGTCCTGAAATTTCTTGCGCAAAAATGGTGAAAAGAGGATGAATCAGTTTCATAATCCAAAAGAGCGATATCAGAAGTAAGATACGAGTAATCATCGCTAATGCCAAGCCAAAGATACGTGCCTTGTCTCGTTGATGTGCGGGCAATCTTCCCACTAAAATAGCAATAAAGATAATGTTATCGATGCCTAAAACAATTTCAAGTGCGGTTAATGTTGCGAGTGAGATGAGAGCTTCTATGGTAAAGAGTGATTCTAGCATGACCTTCCTAGTGTAAGAATTTTGCGTATTCTAGCGCGTTACATGTAAAAGTCAGCTAATGCCTCCTTTTATAAAATTCTAATCAAAAAACTTTTTATCCATTTAAGTTTTCTGTGACTATAATGAGAACGCTAAAAATAAGGAGTCTGGATGATTTTTGGAAAGATAGATTATATCAATCTACTTCCGTTTCACCTTTTTTTAAAAAAATCTTCTCTGCAAAGCTCTTTCAAACAATCGTGTGAGCGCAACAAATCCGTCCCCTCAGCCATCAATCATAAGTTTAAAAAGCGTCGTGTTGATGCCGCATTTATCTCAAGCATTGAGAGTAGAAAGTCGACCATCACGCCATTGTCTTTAGGTATCGTTGCACGCAAAAATGTGAAAAGCGTGTTGGTGAAACGTGGTGAGCCCCACACCGACCCTGCCTCTGCCACGTCCAATGTTTTGGCACGTGTTTTGGGCATTGATGGTGAAGTGTTTATTGGAGATCGGGCGTTACGACTTTACCTTGAAGACCCCTCATCATACGTGGATTTGGCGCAAGAGTGGCACAATCGTTTTGGATTACCCTTTGTTTTTGCCAGATTATGTGTTACTAAACACCACAGTTTTTTCAAGAAACTAAGCCATCAATTTAAAAAACAACGCATCAAAATACCCTATTACATCGCGCAAAACTATGCACAAGAGCGAGGCATTAGCACACATGACATCCAAGAATACCTCACACTTATTACTTACTCCATAAAGGCAAAGGAGAAAAAAGGACTCAAACTTTTCTTTAAAAAAGCAGACCAACTCAAAAAACGTTCTGAAAAAAAAGCACAAAAGGAAATGTATGTCAGTTAAAAACTATATCGATAAAGTCTTAAAATCTACGGTTCAAAGTACCCCAGGTCAAACGGAATTTTACCAAGCCGTCGAAGAGGTATTAACCACACTAGAGCCGCTCCTTCAAGCGGAGCCAAAGTACGATAATTACAACATTTTAGAGCGCATCGTTATCCCTGAGCGTCAAATTTTATTTCGTGTTGTCTGGATGGACGACCAAGGTAAAATCCAAACCAACATCGGCTATCGCGTTCAGTTTAACTCCGCCATTGGACCCTACAAAGGGGGCCTTCGCTTCCACCCCAGTGTGAATTTAGGGATTATCAAGTTCTTAGGCTTTGAGCAAATCTTTAAAAACTCCCTCACCGGCCTTGCCATCGGAGGTGCCAAGGGAGGCAGCAACTTTGACCCCAAAGGAAAAAGTGAAGGCGAAATCATGCGTTTTTGCCAATCCTTCATGGTCGAACTCTCCAAACACATCGGCGAAACCAGAGACGTTCCCGCAGGTGATATTGGTGTGGGTGGACGAGAAATTGGATTTATGTTTGGCGAATACAAACGCTTAACAGGCAGTTTTGAAGGGGTACTCACAGGCAAAGGGCTCAACTGGGGTGGCTCACTCGCGCGCACCGAAGCGACAGGATTTGGCTCGGTCTATTTTGCTGAAAACATTCTCAACAAAGCAGGTGACAGCCTCAAAGGGAAAACATGTACCGTTTCAGGCTCTGGAAACGTCGCCTTGTACACCATTCAAAAACTCTACGACATGGGTGCCCTTCCTGTTACATGTAGCGATTCTAAGGGGATGATTTATGATGAAAATGGGATTGATTTCAAATCGCTTAAAAGCATCAAAGAAATCGGTCGTAAAGACTTGAGCGAATACCTCAAAGTGCATCCAAAAGCAACCTACACCCCAGTCCACCAATACGCTGAGGGTACCAATGCCGTGTGGAGCGTGCCATGTTTTGCGGCCTTTCCAAGTGCGACACAAAATGAACTTAATTTAAACGATATTCAAATCCTCTACAAAAATGGTTGCCGTCTAGTTAACGAAGGGGCAAACATGCCAAGCACCCCTGAGGCCATTGACTTTATGATTGCCAAAAAAATGTTCTATGGCCCTGCCAAAGCGGCTAATGCAGGTGGTGTTGCAACTTCACAGCTTGAAATGAGCCAAAATGCCAGTATGCAAAAATGGAGTTTTGCTGAAGTAGACGATAAACTGCGTGGCATTATGAAAAATATTTTTGATCTCTCTTATAAAACTTCTAAAGAGTTTGGAGATGAGGGCAACTTGATGCTGGGTGCAAATATTGCAGGCTTTAGAAAAGTAGCCGATTCGATGATTGATCAAGGGGCGGTGTAAGCCTTTACATGTAAGTTAACATGTGAGGGATTTTCCCTCACATGTTATGAAAGAGCGACGAGTCGCGAGAGCCGTCTGCTGAAGACCTAATTTTGAGCTAGGCTCAAAATTTGAGAATCTAGATGTTGTTAATCGTATTAAAAACGCGATCTCCCGCATCGCCAAGTCCTGGGACGATGTAGCCATTTTCATTCAACCCATCATCAATACACGCGGTATACACAGAAACATCGGGATGCACATCACTAAAACGCTTAAGCCCTTCAGGGGCAGAAACAAGTGCTAAAAAACGAATATCTTTCACCCCTTTGGATTTTAAAAAATTCACCGCATCAATCGCCGTTCCCCCTGTTGCAAACATCGGGTCGATGATAATGGCAGTTCGCTCCGCATGATCGGGGGGAAGTTTTGCATAGTAAAACTCTGCTTCTAAGGTTTTTTCATTGCGTTGAAACCCTAAAAAACCCACACTGGCATCGGGAATCAATTTAAAAATACCATCCAACATTCCCAAAGCGGCTCTTAAAATCGGACAAATCATAATTTTAGAGTCAAGTTTTTTAGTATTGGCGATTGCCACGGGTGTTTTTACTTTGACATTGCGAAGTGGCAAATCCCGCGTGGCTTCAAAGAGCATCAAGTATGAAATTTCATCCACCAAGAGACGAAATTGAAACGGTTCTGTCTTTTCATCTCTTAGAATGGAGAGTTTATGCTCTATCAAAGGGTGGTTAATGACATGAACATTCATCTTACTTTACTTCCGCATCAATAATAGCCTGAAGCTTAGCACGGTAAGCCTTGGCATCAAAGTCTTTGACACGTGCCACACCATCTTTCACCGCAGCTTCTGCTACCGCACAACTCACCCAAACAAAGGCACGTCTATCAAAAGGTTTAGGAATGATATAGCCTTTACCAAAGCTTAGCTCTTCTCCACCATACGCCGCTTTTACATACGCAGGTACCTCTTCTTTAGCCAATTTAGCTAAAGCAATGGCAGCAGCCATCTTCATCCCCTCTGTTACCTTAGTGGCTCTCACATCCAGTGCGCCTCTAAAGATAAAAGGGAAGCCTAAAACGTTATTGACCTGATTTGGGTAATCACTTCTTCCTGTTCCCATCATCACATCATCTCTCACCGCAAAGACTTCTTCAGGTAAGATTTCAGGGGTTGGGTTAGCAAGGGCGAAGATAATAGGATAGGGGTTCATGGATTTAACCATTTCTTGACTCACAACACCAGGGGCTGAGAGTCCTAGGAACATATCAGCACCTCTCATCGCATCTTCTAAAGTTCGATCACTGGTTTCAATGGCAAATTCTGCTTTGTATTTATTGAGATCTGTTCTGCCACTATGAATGACTCCTTTGGTATCAATCATAACAATATGTTGTGCCCCTAAGAGTTTATACATCTTACCACAGGCAATTCCTGCAGCTCCAGCTCCTGAGATAACGATTTTAAGATCTTCTATTTTTTTATTACCAATTTCAAGGGCATTAATCAAACCAGCGGATGTAATCATCGCAGTACCATGTTGGTCATCATGCATAACGGGGATATCCACTAAGGCTTGGAGTTTTTGTTCAATATCAAAGCACTGAGGTGCTTTAATATCTTCAAGGTTAATGCCTCCAAAGGTTGGAGCAGTGGCACGGCAGATTTCAACGAATTGGTCAATATCGTAGCAATCAATTTCAATATCAAACGAATCAATGCCTGCAAACTTTTTAAAGAGAACCGATTTTCCTTCCATAACAGGCTTTCCTGCCACAGGACCTAAATCTCCAAGACCTAGAATCGCTGTTGAGTTGGTCATAACCGCTACGAGGTTTGCTTTATTGGTATAGGTGTATGCCAGTTCATTATCTTTTTGAATTTCCAAACACGGGTGTGCAACACCAGGGGAGTAGGCCATGGACAAATCTCTAGCGGTATTACACACTGTTTTAACGTTAATCCCGATTTTCCCTCCAATGTGGTACTCCAATGCCTCTTCTTTGGTGACTTTTCCTTGTTGACTCACGCGTTACTCCTTTAGGGTTGATAGTAATTTTTGAATACGTTCTTGTACATCGTTAAAACCAATCACTTCCAATACATCAAAAATGGCAGGGCTCACCGCCGTACCGACCATTGCAATACGCAAAGCGGGTGCCAAATCTTTTAATTTTGCCCCTTTACTCTCTAAAAATGCCTTGGTAAACACTTCTGCACCTTGTGTGGGTGTGCTTACATGTAAGGCTTCTTGATAGGCACTCAAAAGAGCTTTTGTTTCAGAAGTGATGCATTTTTGCACAGCTACTTCATCATAACTGTTAGGTGCTTCTATGATCTGTTGTACCATCACAGCAAACTCTTTGATGGTTTTTGCACGTTCTCTTAGCATCTCTACCAAACGCTCTTTGTTACCATGTAAGCTGATATCCACGCCAAAAGGTTTCAGTAGTTCCACTAAACGCTCGATTGAAATCTCTTTGATGTAATGCGCATTGAGCCACAAAAGCTTTTCTTGGTTGTAAGCGGAGGCGGATTTGTTGATGCTGTTGGGGTCAAACCACTCAAGCATCTCTTCCATCGAAAAAATCTCCTGATCGCCATGGCTCCATCCCAAACGTACTAAAAAATTGAGCAGTGTTTCGGGTAAAAATCCTTCTTTTTCATAGTCCATCACATCTGTTGCCCCATCACGCTTGGAAAGTTTTTTACCATCGGGATTGAGAATCATGGGAACGTGAAAAAATTTGGGAATAGCAAAGTCAAAAGCATTGTAAATCACAATTTGTTTTGGGGTGTTTGAAAGGTGGTCATCCCCTCGTATAACATCGGTGACCCCCATAAGTGCATCGTCAATCGTCACTACAAAATTATAAGTAGGCGTTCCATCACTGCGAGCGATGATAAAATCATCTAACATGTCTGCCACATTAAAATGTACTTCACCTTTAATACCATCGTGAAGAACAATCATACCCTCTAAAGGTGCTTTAATACGAATTACAGGTTCTACCCCATGAGGCGGTGTTCCCGTAAAATCGCGGTACCTTCCATCGTAGCGGGGACGCTCTTTACGCGCACTTTGCTCTTCTCTTAGGGTATCAAGTTCCTCTTTACTCATGTAGCATTTATACGCTTTGCCCTCATCAAGCAGTTGTTGAACATAAGTCTTATACAGTTCAAAACGATTGGATTGGTAGACAATCTCGCCATCGTGTGCCAGCCCTACCCATTTAAACGCCTCAACAATCGCATCGGCCGCCTCTTTGGAGTTGCGTGCCAAATCGGTATCTTCAATCCGTAGTAAAAACTTTCCACCACATTTGCGCGCCCACAAATAGCAGTACAACGCAGTTCTAAGCCCTCCAATATGCAAATACCCCGTAGGGCTTGGAGCAAAACGTGTTATCACCATAAAAACCTCTATTTTAGAATTAAACTCTTTTGATTTAATCTCTTTTACTTAAAAAAATGTTATGATTGACACTTCAATAGTACGTTTCATTATAGAACTATTTTTCTTAAAAAAAAGGATTGTGTATGCACGCAAAGTGGAAATTTTTGACATTTGTTGCTTTAGGTTTTTCTCTTTTAAGCTCTCCCGTGAGCGCTTCAACGGTAGATGGTATTTCGTTGATTATCAACAAAGAACCCATTACGCTATACGATATTCACAAGTATGCCACACGCTTTAACCTCTCCAAAAAAGAGTCGTTGGATATTCTTGTTCGTCAAAAATTGGAAGATTCTGAAATTAAAAAATTGGGGCTGAGTACCGATAATTTTGAAGTTGACCAATACATCGAAAATCTAGCCATTAGCAATAATATGAGTCAATACGACTTTTTAAACATGTTACGATCCAAAAATGTGGATGTAAACGAATACAAAGAAGACCTGAAGTCAAAACTCAAACGCGATAAACTCTACAAAAAAATTATTAGCGCCAAAATGCAACAATTAGGTGATGATGAATTGCAAACCTATTACGCACAAAATCAAGGGGAGTTTTCACAAGCTTCTGCCTTTGATGTTACCATTTATACAAGCGCAGAACAACAAACACTCCAAAATATTATGCAAAGTCCTATGAGCCCACAAAATGGTGTTGAACTTAAAGAAGCAAAATTTGAAGCCGATAAAATTGACCCAAAACTTGCACAACTTTTGAATAAAACTGCCGAAAATGCCTTCAGCAATCTGGTACGTTCAGAGCAAAATTTTGTGATGTTTTTTGTGAAGAAAAAATACGATTTAAAACTTGTTTCATTTGAAGAGGCTAAAAATTATATCTACGGCAAATTAGCGCAAAGCAAAGAACAAAAAGCTATTGAAGAGTACTTTGAAAAGCTTAAAGCCTCTGCTAATATTCAAGTTGTACGCGCCCCTTAAGGCTTACATGTAAAGGTCGCAAAATGCGACCTTTATTTAATAACGTGAAAGATAGTTCGTATCAAATCTGTTTTCTATAAAATCTGTATTGTCCATCATACCTAAATGAAAGTCTCGAACGGTTTTAATCCCCTCAATTTGCAATTCACTCAAAGCTTGTTTCATCTTCGCAATCGCTCTAGTTCTATCTTCACCCCAAACAATGAGTTTTCCAATCATAGAATCGTAATGGGGAGGCACAGAGTAGCCTTGATACGCATGAGAATCCATACGCACATTGCGACCTCCTGGAATGATGTACTTGGTAATTTTGCCAGGACTTGGAATGAATTTTACAGGGTCTTCTGCGGTAATACGACACTCAATCGAATGTCCCTTAAAATTTAAAGCACTTTGCTCAAACAGCTTCTCACCCTCAGCCACGCGAATCATCCACTCGATAATATCAATGCCACTCACCATCTCAGAGACACAATGCTCCACTTGAAGACGTGTGTTCATCTCCATAAAGTAAAAATTCTTATCGGCATCAAGCAAAAACTCGAATGTTCCCGCATTTTCATAGCCGATATGCTTGGTAGCTTTGACCGCTACGGCGTGAAGATTGGCACGTGTTTTTTCATCTAATGCAATAGCTGGAGATTCTTCGATCAATTTTTGATGACGACGTTGCATCGAACAATCACGCTCACCGATGTGCACCACATTGCCATGACTATCGGCTAAGACTTGTACTTCAATGTGACGAGGATTTTTGATGTACTTTTCCATATACAAAGTGCCATCACCAAACGCACTCAGCGCTTCGCTCTCACACGCAAAAAAAGCTTTTTCAACATCTTCATGTTTTTCAACCACACGCATACCACGTCCGCCACCACCCGCACTGGCTTTGATAATGACAGGTAGACCAATGCTGTGCGCTAATTCTTTAGCTTGGTCGATATCGCGAAGTGCCCCATCGCTTCCCATAATTACAGGAACACCTGCTTGTTTCATCACTTCTTTGGCTTTGGATTTATCGCTCATCAAGACCATCGACTCAACGGAGGGTCCAATAAATTTAATATTGTGGTGTTGGCAAATCTCAACAAAGCTTTGATTTTCACTTAAAAAGCCATATCCTGGGAAAATGGCATCGCATCCACTGATTTCAGCCGCTGAGATAATGGCAGGGATGCTGAGATAACTCTCACTGGATTTCGCCCCACCGATACAAATACTCGCATCCGCATGTTGCAAATAAAGCGCGTCTTTATCCGCCACAGAATAAACAGCAATCGCTTGTTTTCCCATCTCTTTGATGGTTCTTATCGCACGAAGGGCTATCTCACCACGGTTGGCAACAAGAATTTTTTCAATCTTAGCCATTTTTAATCTCCTTTAACGCACGCACAGAGCACTGCATTAGAGCTTCTCAACCGAGAAGAGTGGCATATCAAATTCAACAGGTTGTCCATCTTCCACTAAAATTTCGACGATTTTACAATCAAATTCTGCTTCGATTTCATTCATAATTTTCATCGCCTCGATGATACCAATCGGTTGACCTTTTTTAATCACTTGACCGACACTCGCAAACGCAGGAGCACCAGGGGAAGGGCATTTATAAAATGTTCCCACCATTGGAGATTTGATAAAGGTACCCTCACAAGAAACAACTGGGGCGGAAGGTATAGCACTCGCAATGGGGGCACTCGCGGCAGGAGCACTCATCTGAGGAGCAGCGGAGACAACAGGGGTGAAACTAACACCACCTTCATACCCTTTTTGTAACTCAATACTAAACTCGCCCTCTTTAATTTTCAATTTTGTAATGTCGCTTTTGTCAAAGAAACGCATCAATTCTCTAATTTCATTTTTGTCCATAGACTTCTCCTAAGGTTTGACAGAATAAAGTGTGTTATAATAGCATAGCTAATATATGCACTCACTTAAGAATATAAAAAGGTAAATTATGGGTTTAAAAGCAGACAGTTGGATACGCGAAAAATCATTAAAAGAGCAAATGATAACCCCTTTTTGCGAAGAGCAAGTGGGCAAAGATGTGGTCAGTTATGGAGTGAGCAGTTATGGGTATGACATCCGCGTGGGACGTGAGTTTAAGATATTTACGAATGTCAACTCCACCGTGGTCGACCCCAAAGCCTTTGACGATAATAATGTCATCGATTTTGTAGGTGATATCTGCATCGTTCCCCCTAACTCTTTTGCTCTAGCACGCACGGTGGAATACTTCAAAATTCCTAAAAATGTCCTCGCCATTTGTCTAGGTAAAAGCACCTACGCACGGTGTGGTATCATCGTCAATGTCACACCTTTTGAGCCAGAATTTGAAGGGCATATTACCATCGAAATTTCCAATACCACACCTCTTCCTGCAAAAATCTATGCCAATGAAGGCATCGCACAAGTGCTCTTTTTAGAGGGTGATACCGCATGTGAAACCACCTATAAAGATAAAAAAGGCAAATACCAAGGTCAAACGGGTATTACCTTACCGCGCATTTTAAAATAGCATTGTATGCACATCGTTCCTCTTGATACCACGAACAAAGCGCAGTTTGATGACTTTTATGCCATCTACTGCGCCTCTTTTCCTCTAAGCGAACAAAAATCCTATGAAGAACTTTTGCGCATGGGAAGTTCTTCTTTTTATACGATTTTTACAGCACAATACGACGAACAAACGCTTGGCTTTTGTATCCTATTTCATGACACAAATGTTGATTTTTATCTCCTAGAATACATGGCGATCGATACACAAAAACGCAGTCTTGGTCTTGGCTCAAAGCTCTTGCTAGCCTCTACTGAAGTGCTCATAAAAAGATATGGATTAAAGCCTTTGCTGATTGAAATTGACTCACCTGAAAAGCCCTCAGACGAGCAACACATCCGAGAAAAACGTGAGCAGTTTTATAGAAAACAAGGTGCGCGCAAAATCGACCCATTTGACTATATTTTACCCCTTAACAGTGATGAAGCTCCTCCGCCGATGGAACTGTTGGTCTATCATCCAACCCTAACGCATATTTCAAAAGAAAACCTAAAACGTTGGCTAGAAATTCTCTACACAAACGTTTATGGGTGCGATAAAAATGATGCTCGCATCGAAGCGATGCTTAAAGATACCCCACCTATTTTAAACCTCATTTAAAAGGAAACTTATGGAGATTTTTTTCGATGAAGCATACACTACCCTTTGGACAGCCGTTAGTTCCATCATGGGGGTTATCGCGACAACAATGGCTATTTTTGCACTATTGTATTCGATGCGAACGTATCGTAAAACCATGCAAATCGTTCACTATGGCGAAATTGATAAAATGTACTTTGAAATCCTTAAAGAAGCGCTTGCAAAACCCCATCTCGTACGACAAGGCATAGAGCGCGATGTCGAACAAGAGACAGAATACAACATTTACGCTTTCATCGTTTGGAACTTTTTAGAGTCAATTTATGATAGATGTATGCTAGATAGTGAACTTAAGAAAACATGGTTTCCCATCATCCAAGCAGAGCGAAAGACCCATCTTGAGTGGATACAAGTAGATGAAAATCGTGCAAAGTTTAAAGAAGAATTTTTGAAGTTTATTGATAGTGGCAATTTTTCATTATGAGCTTGGAAAATCTTAGTAAGAGAATTGAAGGACTAAAAAGTAATTTATTTGAAACTATAGAAGCTATTGAAATTCTTAAAGTAATAGATACAAAAATTGATTTTATTAGAAAAAATCATTTTGATTCTTTTATCGTTTCGCTACAATCAGTTATGATAAATTCAGCAATTTTATCTTTATGTAAAATTTTTGAAGAAAATAAAGATAGCAATAATATTAGAAAATTACATAATAGTTTATGGTGTAATTTTAGACTCTTTCCAAATCAAGAACAAACTAAATCTTTCTATCAACAAGAAAAGTACACTTTTTTTCAATTAGATTCCCTTTCCGAAAGATTTACAGCAAAAGACTTACTTGCTTTTGTGAGTTCAACCCTAGAATCATTTTATAATAAGTTTACAACAGACATAAAAGCTCTTAAGGCTATGAGGGATACAAAAATTGCACATAGCGATTTAAAAAAACAAGCTTTTGATAAAACAACTTGGGAAAGAATTGATATACTAGTACGTTTTCTTAGAGAATATGTCGATATTCTTAACTCACATTTATTTGACATTTGCGAATCATCGGATGATGACACTGAGCCTTGCACATTATTATATTCGGATGCAAGCAAAGCGAAAAGATGCTTTGAAAGGATGCTCAATCAATTAGTGGAGAAGTAGCCTAGGCTACTTCTCCACTCTCAACAACAAGCCATTCAAATAAAACGACGCACTTGCGTTAATCAAACACGGATGGTCTGCATCTTGTTGCATCTGTTCTAAAAGCACATACTGCACTTTGACATCGTGGGAAACTTCCATCGCGATGTCTAACAACTCTTTTCGTCCCACATGATGCGAACACGAGAAAAAGCCAATGAGACCGCCATCTTTCACCGCTTTGGTGCTTTCCATCAAGAGGTGTTTAAAGCCTCGTTTGGCTCCTACGGCTTGCTCTTTGGTTTTGGCAAAAGAGGGTGGGTCGATGATGACCATGTCAAAACTACTTTTGTATTTTTGCTCTTTTAAAAAGGTGAAAACATCTTTTACATGTAAAGATTCTGAGCTTAATTCATTGCGCTCTAAATTGGCTTTGGTTTGCTCAATGGCAGATTCGGAAACATCGACAAACACGCACTCTTTGGCACCCGCTTTAAGCGCGTAGATACCAAAACCGCCTGCGTTACAACACAGGTCTAACACTCTATCGTTCTCTTTGATGTAGCTGGCACATAGGGCGCGATTTCTTCGCTGGTCAAGATAAAAGCCTGTTTTTTGCGCATCTTCGATATCGACTAAAAAAGTGTGTTCATTTTCACTGAGTTCAAATCCTTGCACGGGTGTGCCAAAGAGCGTGCCATTGTGACTTTCCAAGCCTTCGATTTCACGAGAGTTAACATCTGACTTTTCCACAATCCACGAAGGGTTAAGTAAATGCTTTAAGGTGCTTAGTATCAACTCACGAAAGACTTCCATGCCTGCGGTGTTGATTTGGATGGCTAAACTTTCCCCATATTTATCGACAATAAGCCCTGGTAAAAAGTCAGCTTCTGAGTGAATAAGACGTACAGAGTTAGTCGTTTTTAAAAGTGCCTCACGCTTTTTAATGGCATTTTTAATACGGTTGTGAAAAAACTTTTTGCCAATCTCTTCTTTGCCAAAACTCAAAATGCGTGCGAAAATGGCGCATTTTGGATTGACATACGCCGTGCCTAAAAAACCATCTTTTTTGGAAAAAAGAGCGACCACTTCGCCACTTTGAAACTCTTCAAGGCTTGAGTCGATTTCATTGGCATAAATCCATGGGGTAAAACGTCTGATTTTAGGGACAACGGAATGCTTGATATAGACTTTATTCATAGATTTTTCCTAGTAAGGTTTGTAGTTCATATGTAAAATTTGGATGTTTCAGAACATCGCCATGCGTGGTGTTAGAGAGTCTTACATGTAAGGGTGGTTTTGGAAGCATTGCAAGAAGTTTTTCAAGATGGTAGCGTGGTATGGTGGTGTCATTTTCCACCTCGATGATGGCAATGGGTGCTGTGATAGAGGGGATATAACGCACGGTTTCAAACGAATGTTTTAAGAGCCAAGCAATGGGGAAATAGGGGTATTTTTGTTGCCCCATTGAGACAATGGAATCATACGGCGTGATAAGTACCAGCCCATCACTCTCGCGCTTAGATGCCACATACGTCGCAACCCCACTTCCCAAACTTCGCCCCACAATCACCACTTTGCGATTCTTAGCATAGGTATCGTAAATCTTCAAAGCATCTTCAAATAAAGTGTGTTCACTGGGTTTCCCGCTACTATCCACATAGCCTCGGTAGTTAAAGCTTACAATGTCATACCCCCTTAACGCCTTCACATAGCTTGCAAAAAGGGTTGCATCATCGGCATTGCCCCCAAAGTAGAGTAAAAGTCCTGCATCGCTTTTTTCATCTTTTCGCAACACGCCTTGAAGTACGACATCTGCGTTTACATGTAAGCTTATTTTTTCCTGGTTCTGCGCTTGAACTACCTGCTCTTTTTGGATGCTTTGTGCGGGGAAAATCTGTGCTTCTTGGGTAAAATACAAATACCCCATCGCTAAAATATAGAGTGAAACGATACCAAGAATAATTTTTTTCACACATCTCCTTTTTTAAGCAATACCGTAAAATCACCGTCCATATAACCCTCTTTGACCATAACCTCACACCCATAGGTTTTGAGATGCTCTAACAACTCTTCCACCTGCCAGTAGTTAAAATGCTTCGAGGTGTCTTCACCTTTGAGCAGATTGAACACAAACCCTTTGCGTGAAGCCTCAAAACAGCGATGGATAAAAAGGTGTGTTTCAAAACGGTTTAAAATATTCATCGAGCCACTGGCGATATAAAAATCCGCCTCTTCAAGTTCATCGTTTAAGATGTCGCATTTGATAAAACGTTGTTTGGTGCGCTGATGCGCTACAAACAAGGCTTCATCGAGTGTATCGTAGCCTAGATATGCACGGGGTAAGGCTCCTTTTTGCTTTAAAAAAAGGTAAAAATCCCCAAAACCACATCCCGCATCTACTATCTTACACATAGTAACTCTATTCGCTAATAGTTCATAAATGACTTCGAAACGTGTCTGTTGAGAGGTTTTTGAGTTCCAGTTAAGCCCCCTTGCGGTACATCCGTACCGCTTGATGGCTTTTTCATAAAAATGTTTATTATCGACGCGTGGCATACAAGAGTGCTCTAGCCCCTTAACCTAGAAGTGCCGCAACCCTTTGTTGCATAAGCGTGCTTTGGTGCGCTTGTACCATCAATGAACTATCAAGTTTGACTTGCTCACTTGCCATGTTTGACATTTTTTCGTTCAGTGGTTGTTCTGAAATACTTGCGTTTGCACTGCTAAGATTGCTCATCGCAGAAAGCGAATTGGTAATACTCACTTGGGCATTGTTCATGCCAGCTCCAACGGTAGAAAAAAGTGATGTTAGATTTTGTGTAAAAGAAGTGATACTCTCTTGATTGTCAATGGACATTTCACTCATGCCAGAAACATCGAGTCCAAGGAGATTGGAGAAAACATTTTGCCCATTGTAACTGGTTTGCTCCACCATCGTTTGCATACCCTTAGTGATATCAGCAAACTCTTTTTGGAGGCTATTTTTTTGACTCTCACTCAAGGTATCACTGTTAAAGCGCACCGAGAGGTCATTTAAAACATCACTTCCTGCTTGAATGGCGTGCAATGAAGCATCGGCAATTTGATACATTCCCACCATTTCATTGGCATTTTGAACGCTTTGCCCCAACGTAGAAATTTGTGAAGCCAACGCATCAGAAATCACCAAACTGGCATTATCTTTACCGCTCAACTCTCGTGTTGCTCCAATTTTTGAGAGAATCGCATCTGTATTGGTTTTATTTTGGTTTAGCATATTGGCCGTTTGCGTGTTAAATCCGCTCCCTATATTCATCGGATACTCCTTCAAATCAATTAAAACTGATTATACACCCAAATGGAATTAAATTTGCTTAAAAGGTAAAACTCTATTCAAAAGGTTTAACGTGTTTAATGGAAAAAATATATTTATCACCGGTGGTACAGGCAGTTTTGGCAAAAAATATACGGAAATTCTTTTAAAAAATTACAAACCTAACAAAATCATCATTTTCTCTCGTGACGAACTCAAACAATACGAAATGGCGCAACAATTTACAGACCCTTGTATGCGCTTTATGATTGGCGATGTGAGGGATTTGGACAGGCTTAAAAAGGCGATGTATGGCGTCAATTATGTCATTCATGCCGCAGCACTTAAACATGTTCCCATAGCTGAGTACAACCCAATGGAGTGCATTAAAACGAACATTTACGGTGCGCAAAATGTCATTGATGCCTCTTTGGAATGTGGTGTCGAAAAAGTCATCGCACTTTCCACCGATAAAGCGGCAAACCCTATCAATCTTTATGGTGCGACCAAACTAGCAAGCGATAAACTTTTCGTAGCAGCAAACAATATCAGAGGAGCGAGAAGAACAGAGTTTTCTGTTGTACGATACGGCAATGTCGTAGGAAGCAGAGGTTCTGTTGTTCCTCTTTTCAAAAAACTTATCGCTGAGGGTATTAAAGAGCTTCCTATCACCGAAGCGGACATGACACGCTTTTGGATTACCTTAGAACAAGGGGTTAATTTCGTGCTTAAAAACTTTGCACGGATGCAAGGTGGAGAAGTTTTTATTCCTAAAATTGCATCTATGAAAATGGTCGATTTGGCTAAAAGCATGGCACCTCATCTTGGGGTAAAAATCATTGGAATTCGACCAGGAGAGAAGATGCACGAAGTCATGGTTCCTAAAGATGATAGTCATCTTACTTTAGAATTTCATGACCATTATGTCATTCAACCAAGCATTATATTTACCCAACAAAACAACTTTACATGTAACGCTCTTGGAGAAAAAGGAACCCCAGTTAAATACGGCTTTGAATATAGTTCAGAGACAAACACTCAGTGGCTAGATGCCAAAGGCTTGATGGAGATGATTAACGCATGATTCCTTATAGCAGACAAAGCATCGACCAAAGCGATATTGAAGCCGTTATTGAAGCATTACAGGGTGATTTTTTAACAGGTGGAAAAAAAGTGGGTGAGTTTGAAGAAGCCTTGGCAAACTATCTTGGAGTGAAATATGTGTGCGTGATGAACTCAGCCACTTCAGCTTTACATGTAGCCTATCAAATCATCGAGCTTAAAGAGGGCGATGAGCTTATCACCACACCCTTAACCTTTGCTGCCACGTCAAACACCGCCATTCAATGCGGAGCAACTCCCGTCTTTTGCGACATTCGTTACGATGGTAACATCGACGAGCGCAAACTAGAGGCGTTAATTACTCCTCGAACCAGAGCCATCACTCCTGTGGATTTTGGCGGAAATCCATTGCCGATTCAGAGCATTAAAGCGGTGTGCGATAAACACAAGCTTTTTTTGATTGAAGATGCAAGCCACGCCCTTGGAAGTGAAATAGATGGGTCAAAAGTGGGCAATGTCGCCGATATGACTATCTTTAGCTTTCATGCCATCAAACCTATCACAACACTTGAAGGTGGAGCGATTGCGACCAATAACAGTGATTTTTATGAAAAAGCCAAACTCTTACGAAGCCACGGCATTGTGAAAAAAGAGTTATGGAACTCTGATATGGTGCTTCTGGGTGAAAATTATCGTCTGAGCGATGTTGCGTGTGCGCTAGGACTTTCCCAACTAAAACGCTTGGATAGCTTTATCCAAAGGCGCAACGAAATAGCGCAGTATTACGATGAACGCTTTGCAAACAATCCTTTTTTTACCACCATCGCTATTGATGCTCCTAAAAAAAGCGCACGCCATCTCTATCCTATTTTACTAGACCGCACACTTTGGTGTTCCAAAGAGGAGATTTTCAAAACTTTACAGAGTAAGGGGTTGGGCGTTCAAGTGCATTATAAACCCGTCTATCAATTTAGCTACTACAAAGAGCGTTTTGGTGAACAACGACTAAGCACCGCTGAAGATTTTTACCGCGCTGAACTCTCCATCCCGTGTCATCAAGGCATGAGCATGGAAGAGGCCGTGCATGTTGCCGATGTCTTGCTTGAGACACTCAGTGCCATCAAAGGATGCGCACGATGAGACTGTGCGTGATTCCAGCACGGGGAGGAAGTAAACGAATACCACGCAAAAATATCAAAGCATTTTGTGGCAAACCAATGATAAGCTATAGCATCGAAGCGGCCAAAGAAAGTGGGCTTTTTGATAAAATTGTAGTGAGTACGGATGATGCGGAAATTGCGGAAATTGCCAAAAGTTATGGGGCGGTTGTTCCTTTTATGCGTCCCTCTGAACTAAGCGATGACCATACCGCAACGATTCCTGTCATTGCCCATGCGATAAAAGCAAGTGTGAATGATATTAACGATGTTGAAGCGGTCTGTTGCATTTATGCAACGGCGCCATTGGTACAAGCTCAATATATTCAAGAAGCGTACAAAAAACTGCTTACATGTAAAGCTCTATATGCGTTTAGTGCAACCAGTTTTCCTTTTCCTATTCAACGCGCTATTCGTCTAACCAAAGAAGACCGTGTTGAGATGTTTTCCCCTGAAAACTTTGCGGTGCGTTCACAAGATTTGGAAGAGGCGTACCACGATGCAGGACAATTTTACTGGGGAACGCCTAAGGCATGGTTGGAAGGCAAAATCATCTTTGCTCCACACTCCACAGCGGTTTTACTCCCTCGCCATTTGGTGCAAGACATCGACACGGCAGAAGATTGGATACGGGCTGAATTTATGTTTAAGGTGATGAACCTCTCATGAAAACCCTCATCAGAAGCGACAGTTCCAGTACCATCGGCGTTGGGCATATTATGCGAGACCTTGTGTTAGCAAAGCAACTTGAAGACCAAGAAGATGGCGATATCTCTTTTGCGTGTCAGGCGCTAGAGGGGAATATTTTAGCAACCATTCCCTACACGATTACTATTTTAAGAACGAATGAGCCCTCAGAGCTTATAGCCCTTATCAAATCCTTACATGTAGAGCTACTTATCATCGACCATTACGGCATTGATGCCACTTTTGAGAAAAAAGTTAAAGAGGCAACGGGTGTAAAAATCCTTAGTTTTGATGACACTTATGAACCTCATCACTGCGATATTTTACTCAACCACAATGTTTGTGCCGATGAAAAACGCTACACAGGTTTAGTCCAAAAAGAGTGCAAACTTCGATGTGGTAGTGCTTACACGCTTATTCGCGATGAGTTTAGGGAAGAAAAAAATATTGCAAGAGAAAAGATTTACGATCTTTTTGTGGCGATGGGTGGAGCTGACATTACCAATATCACACTTCCTATCTTAAAAACTTTGCCAAAATCTTACCATGTAAGTGTTCTTACCACTTCTGCAAATGCCCATCTTGTAGAACTTGAAACATTTGTCAAAGAAAATGCAAATATATCCTTACATGTAAACTCTAAAGAGGTGGCAAAACTGCTTCATCAAAGCAAACTCGCTATTGTAACCCCTAGCGTGATGGTGCATGAAGTATTGTTTATGGAAGTGCCTTTTATCGCTATTAAAACCGCTCCCAATCAAGACGACATGTATTCATATCTTAAAAAAAATAAAAAAATTGTATTAGAAAAATTCGAACCCATCCTATTCAAAGAAAGTCTCAAACTATGCAGTCTATTGTGATAGCAACAACAAAATCGTGGAACATTGAAAATTTTCATCTGCTGAAAAATAAATATGAGAAAGAATATATGTTTCACATTATAACCTCATCTGATGTTTTAACATTTGAATACTTACACACACTAAAACCAAAATACATTTTTTTCCCACATTGGTCTTGGATCATTCCAGAGTCAATCTACTCAAATTTTACATGTATTGTTTTTCATATGACAGATGTACCTTTTGGGCGTGGTGGAAGCCCTTTACAAAACCTTTTAATACGAGGTATATACAAAACTAAAATTTCTGCACTGAGTGCACAAAAAGAACTTGATAGCGGAGATGTTTATCTAAAAGAAGATTTAGGTCTCTCTTCTGGAAGTGCAAAAGAGATTTATAAAAAAGCTTCAGATATTATTTTTCATAAAATGATCCCAAAAATACTAATCACCTCACCTGTAAAACAGCCCCAAAGTGGAGAAGTAACTCTCTTTAAACGAAGAACACCTAATGAAAGCTCCCTTCACACTTTAGGCAATCCAACATTACAAAACATATACGACTTTATTCGGATGCTTGATGCACCCGGTTATCCAAAAGCATTTCTAAAAATCGACTCTTTTAAAATTGAATTTTTTAATGCCGATTTTAATGAAGATAAAATTAGTGGAACATTTGAGGTAAAACGTGATAACTAAAAAAATTCTCATAATTGCAGCTCACCCAGATGATGAAGTTCTTGGATGTTTTGGTACGGTTGGAAGGCTTATTCAAGAGGGGTATGAAGCGTATACACTTATCCTAGGCGAAGGGAAAACCAGTCGTGATCTACAAAGAAATGTAGAACATAAAAAAGATGAACTTGCCGTGCTTGACGAGGAAATTCTCAAAGCCAACGCTATCATCGGTATCAAACAAGTATTTACATGTAACTTTCCAGACAATCGTTTCGATAGTGTGGATTTACTTGATATTGTAAAAGAGATTTCTAGGATTAAGGAGTCTATCCAGCCTCATATTATCTTTACACACCATGAACATGACCTCAATATTGATCATCAAATCACCTATAAAGGAGTTGTAACGGCAACCCGACCTATAGAGGATGAGTGTGTTAAAGAGATATACAGCTTTGAGGTTTTATCTTCAACCGAATGGGCCTACCCCCTCTCTTTTGCACCAGATACTTTTTTTGATATTTCTTCTACGATCCAGCTCAAGATAGATGCCATGAGCCACTATGAATCGGAACTTCGAGAGTACCCCCATCCAAGGAGTCTACAAGGTATTAAACTCCTTGCTCAAAACAGAGGGATGAGTGTTGGAGTTTATTTTGCTGAAGCATTTAAGACCATCAGAGTCGTCAAATGATAGAACATGTCAATTTTATCGATTTATCAGTAGACGAGAAAAAACTTGTTTTAGAATGGAGAAATTCTCGCGAAGTATCCTTCTATATGCATTCAAAAGAAATTTCTCTTGAAGAGCATTTTTGCTTTATTGAATCATTAAAAAAAAATCAAGAAAAAAGTTATTTTTTAGTGAAATATGATGGAGAAAATATTGGGGTCATCTATCTTGTTGATGATTTTTTAGGCTTATACGCGAACCCTGAATGTCAAGGCGTTGGGAAGATTTTACTACATGAAATTATAATTATTGCATTTGAAGTTAAAAAACTATCCTCTTTAAAAGCAGAAGTGTATAAAGAGAATGAAAAAGCAATCAAGTTATATGAGAAATTTGGATTTAGCATTATCCAAAAAACTGAACACATCTTAATAATGGAGTTAGAAAATGAAAATCGGTCATCTTGATTTAACAAGCATGCACACATTTATCATCGCTGAACTCTCGGCCAATCACGGGCATAGCTTGGAAATAGCCAAACAAACTATAAAGGCAGCAAAAAAAGCAGGGGCAGATGCTATCAAGCTTCAAACCTATACCGCTGACACAATGACATTAAATTGCCAAAAAAAAGATTTTATGATACAAAGTGGAACACTTTGGGACAATCAAAATCTTTATGAACTCTACCTAGAAGCTTATACACCATGGGAGTGGCACAAAGAGCTTTTTGAAACAGCTAAAGAAGAGGGATTGCTCTGTTTTTCAACTCCCTTTGATAAAAGTGCCGTGGATTTTTTAGAGCAATTTGACCCACCTGCCTACAAAGTAGCCAGCTTTGAAATTACCGATTATGAATTGGTGCGCTACATCGCTTCTAAGAAAAAGCCTATCATCATCTCCACGGGCATCGCCACGCTTGAAGAGATAGAAGATGTGGTTGCCATCTGCAAACAAGAGGGAAACCACGATATCGTCTTATTGCAATGCACTTCATCGTATCCAGCACCCTTAGAGGGGGCAAATTTGCTCACTCTGCCAGATTTAAGCAAACGCTTTGGTGTCATCGCTGGCTTTTCAGACCATACACTGGGCATCACCGCACCCATTGCCGCGGTAGCCCTTGGGGCAAAAGTGATTGAGAAGCATTTTATCCTCGATAAAACTATCGGCGGGGCAGATGCAAGTTTCTCTTTGGATGTGGACGCATTTACTGAGATGGTACAAGCGGTGCGAGACACAGAAAGACTCTTAGGAAAGCCAACCTACAACCTTGATGAAAGTGCCATTAAAGGTCGCCAATTTTCCAGAAGCCTCTATGTTGCCAAAGCCATTCAAAAAGGTGAGGTTTTTACAGAAGAGAACATTCGCTCCATTCGTCCAGGGTATGGACTGCATCCAAAATATCTAGGAGAGATTTTAGGCAAACGTGCCTCCAAAAACCTAAGCAAAGGGGAGAGGGTTACCAAAGAGATGTTAGACTAGTCTAAAATAGCCTCCACTATGGCTTCCACATCCACTACCATAGCGCCAAAAACTTCTTTGGCTCTTTCATCGTAACGCTTGCTCATCATACGCCCAACCGCTTCAAGCAATTCCTCTTTGGTATTGACCCACTCCATCAACCCTTGGTCGATTTGGTATTTGTCATAGTGGCTGATAAAACTGCGTGTGGAGATGGTTGGGGTTCCAAAGTAACACGCCTCGGTATTGAGCGTTCCTCCTCCTCCGATAAACAAATCCGCATAGGCTAAAAGATGCTGAATGACCACTTTTTCTTCTAACACGCTCACAAAAGGAAATTTTTCCTTGAGATAACAGCTCTCATAACGAGGAATAATCACAATATTTGCCCCCGTTTGCGTAGCAATCTCTTGCATCGCATCGTACAAAATGGGGTAGTGTTTATCCACATAACTCGCTTTATATTCTTCTTCACGAATCACAATCAACGGTTTTTTCAAATCCAAACCATACGGCTCTAAAATCGCTTCAACGCTTTTCATGTCAGGCTTAAACGCTTTGAGCCAAATGACAGGGTCAATAAATCCGTAAGAGAAAATCTGCTCATCATCGAGTGAAAAACGCTTAAAAATATCATCAGGCACGACAAAAGGTTTAATCACACGGTTGGAAAGTGGCAAGGTTAAGCGTGCTTGAGGCAGCGCTTTTTTAAAGTTTTCTTTATGGTCAGAGAGGGGAATATCGTAAAAATTAATCACAGGAATGCCCAGTCCAAATGCCACACGATTGGCATCCACCGAGCAAAGACACACCAAACGGTTGATGTTGTACAAACTCACAAACTCCATCAGTGCCTTTTGACGCTCAATGGACGCATGCAATTTATCTCTCAAGCACGCCCCACCAAACTCTCCACGATTGGTAAAAGGCATATGGTTTAATTTCAACAGTTCTACGACCTCGCTGTACCCCACACCCTCACGTGCGGTTATGAGTGTTTTACACCCTTTATTTTCAAGATGCTTAATAATGGGAATGAAAAAAAGTACCGATTTTGGGGTTACAAGGTCAAACCATATCATTACACAAGACCCTTTGCTTTGTACTCATCGTACCACCACGGGCGCAACGGAATGACATCGCTTTCACTAAAGGCAAACCCGTATTTTCCACCGCTATAGGGTATCATGCCCACGGCTTTGACGTTTGGCTCAATGAGCTCGCATTTATTGGCACAGGTGTAAAGACAGTCGTTGTGGCACGCTTTGTTTTCAATGGCGTCCAAGATATGCACACCCTGCTCTAAAGCTTTATCAAAACTGCCCGCTTCTTTGATATTGCCAAATTTGAGGTAAGGCAACCACAATAAACACGGATACAAATTTCCGTACGGGTCGATGTCCATATTGCGACTTCCCATGTAGCAATTAAAATCAATATGCTGTCCCTCAAAAACCGCTTTTTGAAGCAAATATTTACTTGCATAGCGCCCTTTGTCGTACCCAATCGCCCGTAATTGTCTATCAATCAGTGCTAACTCTTCCTCGCTAAAGATAAAGTCGTCTTGGCTTAACACTTTTTTGGTAAGGTTGTCGGTTTTGTTACGGTAGCGATCAGGATTGTAACGCCCATAACCGATGTAAAGCCCCACACCCATTTTTTTAGCAAATTCATACACCCACTCGATGAGATGGAGGTTTTCTTTATAAATCGTAAATTGAAAACGCAGCGCAACGCCTTTGATTTTTTTAAGGCGCTCAATCGTTTCAATGGATTTGGCAAAGCCGTCTTTATGCAAACGAATCTTCGCATGGGTCTGCTCATCGCCGTCCAAAGAAATATCGAGGCGAATAAGATTCATCTTCTGAAGCGCATATCGAGCAATCTCTTCGTGACGCTCTGGAAACCAACCCGTAATAGGCGAATCAATGACGGTGTCTGGATGATAGGTTGCGATAGAGTCTATCGCATCAAAGTATTTATCGCTTAGATGAGGCTCACCACCTGTAATATGCACTTTTTTCAAATCCAAATATTTGGAAGAGAAGATGGAGTCCATTTCGCTTCGACTGAGTTCTTCATCTGTCTTTTTAGGCAATCGCCACATGGAACAATACCGACAAGGCCCTGGGCAATACTCGCTGATGGTGTAAGAGATATCTTCTATTTTGTACCGATGAGGCATCAAGGCTCCTGTAATAATGTTCTAAAATAATCTATCGTGTGCTTCAAACCCTCTTCAAGACCAATGCTAGGCTCCCAAAGCAAATCACGCTTGGCTTTGGTGATATCGGGTTTTCTTTGCATCGGGTCGTCTTGTGGCAAAGGCTTGTAAATAAGCTCACTGTTTGAATGCGTGTATTGTAACACTTTTTGCGCCAGTTCTAAAATGGTAAACTCTGATGGGTTACCTAAGTTAATGGGACCACAAAGCCCTTGTGGGTTTTCCATCATCGCTATCATGCCCTCAATCAAATCATCCACATAGCAAAAACTGCGTGTTTGCGAACCATCGCCGTAAATGGTAATGGGCTTGTTTTGCAAGGCTTGAACGATAAAATTGCTCACCACTCGCCCATCATTGGGGTGCATTTTTGGTCCATACGTATTAAAAATGCGCACCACTCGTATATCGACATTGTGCTGGCGTTGGTAGTCAAAAAAGAGGGTTTCCGCACACCGTTTTCCCTCATCGTAGCAAGCACGAGGACCGATGGGATTGACCGCACCTCTGTACTCTTCCACCTGAGGATGCACTTCGGGGTCACCATACACTTCACTCGTACTGGCTTGTAAGATTTTCGCTTTGGTGCGCTTGGCAAGCCCTAACATATTAATCGCTCCAACCACACTCGTCTTCGTCGTTTGCACAGGGTCAAATTGGTAGTGAATAGGGGAAGCGGGGCACGCAAGATTGTAAATCTCATCGACCTCCACATAAAGCGGAAAGGTAACATCGTGACGCAAAAGCTCAAAATAAGGGTGTGAGAGCAAGTGTGCGATGTTCTGTTTTGAACCTGTAAAAAAGTTATCGACACACAAAACATCATACCCTTTATGCAACAACTTCTCGCACAAATGGCTTCCTAAAAATCCCGAACCGCCCGTAACTAAGATGCGTTTTCTCATATTCTTTCTTTCATAGAAATAAAAATCTGATGCAAAATATCTTCAACCCTGTAGCTATAATCCCACTGCGGATAGTGGCATTGAAATTTACTCACATCACTAATCCACCATATATGATCTCCAATGCGATTGTCTTCACTGTAGCTATAATTCATCTTTTTCCCAACAATGGTTTCGCACAAGGCAATGGCTTCTTGCATGGAACAATTTGAATGCCTACCACCCCCTGCATTATAAACCTCACCGCATCGTGGATTTTGGTAAAAATTCCAAAACATATTCACCAAATCATAGGAATGAATATTATCCCTCACTTGTTTTCCCTTGTATCCAAACACCGTGTAATGTTCACCACTGAGCGCACATTTCATCAGGTAGCTCAAAAAGCCATGAAGCTTTGTACCACTGTGATTTGGTCCTGTTAAGCAACCACCTCTAAAAACAGCTGTGTGCATATCAAAGTATTTGCCATACTCTTGCACTAAGATATCAGCGGCAACTTTGCTTGCACCAAATAAAGAGTGTTTGCTCTGGTCTATACTCATACTTTCATCAATACCGCACTTATAATAAGCATGAGATGTATCAAGTTCCCACCTCGTCTCTAGTTCAACGAGTGGCAATACATTAGGTGTATCTCCATAGACTTTGTTAGTAGAGGTAAAAATAAAAACAGCATTTTTTGCGTATTTTCTTGTATTTTCCAAGAGAACTAAAGTTCCATTTGCATTGACACTAAAGTCCGTATAGGGGTCATTCGCAGCCCAGTCATGACTGGGTTGTGCTGCGGTGTGAATGATGAGTTTTATATCGCTTGCATACTGTTGAAAAATTTTCTCTACCGCTTTGTCATCTCTAATATCGACGCTATAGTGAATATAATTTTTGATTTTTTCTTGGAGTCTTTTTTGATTCCATAAAGTTGAAGCACTTACGCCAAAAAACTCCTGACGCATATTGTTATCTATCCCCACAACAACATCAAATTTATCACTCAAAAATTCTACTGCTTCGCTTCCAATAAGTCCTGCACTTCCTGTAATTAAGCAAATATCCACTTGAGATCCTTTTCATTGTCTTCTATCCACATTAAAATTTCGTTGAGCGTTTCCTCTACATTTCGTTTTGGGCACCATCTTAGGTTAGATATTTTAGTATTATCGCTCACATAATATTTCAAATCCATCCCTCGTTGTTCTTTAAAATCAATCCTCTTATTCCCAAAACGGTTTTGACACATCGCATCAAGTTCAAGAAGAGAAACAGATGCTTTTAAACCTCCACCTATATTAAATCTTTGTGCACTAAAGTTTTCAAAAGAGTGGATTTGTAAATCAATCAAATCAAATAAATCATTGATATTTAAAATATCTCTTACCTGTTTTCCATTCCCAAAGATACTCAAAGGCTTGTTAAAATAATAATTTGCCGCCCAAAGCGTGAGAAAACCTTGATCAACTTTGCCAAACTGTCCAGCTCCTGCTATGACACCACTTCGGTTGATAATAGCTTCTAGCCCAAACATATGCACATATTCATCTATGATATATTCACTTGCTAGTTTCGTGGCACCATAAAGCGTTCTGTATCCATTTAAAGATAATTCTTCACAAAATCCTTTTTCACTGACTCCTGCAACATTGTTTACATGTAAAGCATATCTCGTGTCCTTCTCTTCATAATTTAAAGAGTTGATAACCTCCATAGGATAAACGCGACTTGTCGATAAAAATATAACTTTTGCTTTTTGTTTTAGGGCTATTTCTAAAGAATTGACCAAACCATTTAAATTTGTATCTATAAGGTATTTTCTTCCTCCATCCATTCCTGCTAACACCGAGGGTTCAGCGCTGGCTTCAATAAGTAAATCGAAATCGACGCCTTCTAAATCTTCCATATTTCTTATATCGCCATGAATGAACGCAATACCCGCTTCATGAAATTTTTTGATGTTTAATTCGCTTCCTCGTCTTCTAAGATTATCAAACACGATAATCTTATATTGGGGATATTTGCTTTTTAAGCTAAATGCTAAATTCGAGCCTACGAAACCTGCACCGCCTGTAATTAAAATAGTCATACTATGGCACTCACTTTTTGATTGTTTTTAAAATTCAACCACTCTTCTATCCATTTTTTTCTGATATTTTCTAATATCTCTTTTTCAATATTAGACGTAACGACGCTATACGTTGCTCCATCATATTTTGACAAATCTTTTTCTAAGCTATAACTTTTTTTGAGAGCTTGTTCATACATAACCGTTCCAGGGAAAGGGGTAACAATTGAGATTTGCATGGATTCTGGATTTTGTGTTATCAGCCAATCAAATGTCTTCTGAATGGCATTTAGCGAGTCATTAAAATACCCGATAGAAAATGTCAAATGAACTTTAATATTAAGCTTTTTACACAACGCTATCGTCTCTTCGCACTTTTTGATATCTAAGCCTTTTTGCATTACATGTAAAACACGTTCATCAATACTTTCTATACCAAATTTGAGCATGATTAAACCACTCTCTTTCAGTGCTTTTAATGTTTCTTCATCGACGATAGTATCAGCTCGTGCCATCGCCGCCCAAGGTAAATTTACCTCTTGTTCATTGAGCAAAGTTGCAAAGTTTAGCAAATGGTTTTTCTGAATATTAAACGTATCATCATCGATATAAAAAGATCGAATACCAAAAAGATCTTTTGCTTTTTGAATTTCTCTTAAAACCTTGTTCAGATCTCTTACTTGATAATGTTTCTTATACATAAGTTGAGGCCATAAACAAAAAATACACTTATAAGGGCACCCTCTGCTTAATTGAACTTGGAATGAAGGATATTCTAATGCTGCTATAGGTCTGTCATTATAATTGTAAAAAGGCAATACATCAAAATGACTGTTTTCAAACGAGTAAAAATCAACCGATTTTGTGCTATCGTTCATATAAATTTCCCCATTTTCTCTATAGACAAGACCATTAATTTTTTTAAACTCTTCAGAATTTTTTAAAGCCTTACTAAGTAAAAACACCGCCTCTTCATATTCTGAAACGATGACAAAATCAATCTCTGTATAAGAAAGTATCTTTTCTTTTTCATATGAAACATGAGAGCCAACCAAACAAACTTTACACTCAGGTAGAAACGATTTAATTTTTTTAATCTGTTCTAAATCATTATAAAAACTAGGCGTTGAAGTTTCTAAAACTATTAAATTAGGTCGATAACCTACAGCTTCATACAAAGACTCTTCATCACTATACCCTTCTGCTACTGCATCTATAATCCAACTTGAAATACTGTTTTTTTGCAATAAGGAAAAAGTATATGCTAAAAAAAAAGGATACGGTATGTAAGCAGGCAATGGCTTGTTTTCCCTTAAAAGTTGAGTATGGGGCCAGCGACTTCCTGCTTTTACGCCATACCTGCCCTCTTTTTTCCAAGGAGAGTTAAGAAGCAAAACTCTAAAATTCCCATAAATAGTAAGCTCTTGTTCTCTTGCTACTCTACGATAAGACGCTTCAACGGCTTTTACATGTAAAGATTTATTTGTATATGTAAGTTTATTATCCACAAGAGCGGGAAATTTTTTATCCAAAATTTCTAGCGTAGCTAGCTCTTTAAAACGCTCAAAAATCTGTTCATCTATCTCATCATATGCTTGAAGTTCAATTTTTTCAAGCATATAAGCATTATCAGCTAAAATAGCATTTTTAATATCTTTTGATAGAAAAAAATCTAAACTTTTAATAAAACTACTGTAAATTTTATTGGCAAATACATTATTCCCTACTTCAATAAACTTGAAAATATCCTCTAGAAAGAAATTAAACCCTGCAAAAATAAATGGATACACAAGATAATACCTTGCTTTCTCATGAGCCATGTTTATACCCATATTGGTATAATTGATGTTGTGTTCAATTCTCTTTTGATAGATGGTACTATTCTCAAATGCGCCTTGCATTTGCCACTTGAAAACTCGATACCTGTATGCTCTATTGACAAAAGAATGTAGCGTGTCTTTTTGTAAATGATACGTCTTAATGGAAGGTTCAAAGTAGAGTTTATAGCCATGCTTTCTAAGCTTAATTCCTATATCAACGTCTTCATAATTCGATATTAAAGAGTCTTCAAAAGGCCTGTTGGGATTGTTATTCTCTTTTTTTCCTATCTCTCTTAGCACACTCACTTTGTAGATATTATTGGAACCAAGCAAAAAATCTTTGTAACATGGTTCAAGCTCTCGCTCTAAATCTCGCATTTCCACAACAGCTCTGGCTCTATCGGCGATATGGATACGATTCAATTCTATCTGTTTTCCAGCAACACCTGCAATCGTTTCGTCCTTTTCAAACAGAGGCAAAACTTTCTCAATATGATTTTTTTCTAAGAGAATATCACTATCAACAGAGAGAAGATAAGGAGTATCTATAAGCTCTAATATTCTATTTCTAGCCCGTCCTAACCCTAAAAAATCAAACCCAAAATAAGACGGTAGATAAAATTCACAACCTTCTTCTTTGACGATTTTTTCAGTTTTATCAGTGGAACCACTATCAATTATGATGATTTTTTTAGGCTGAATTGTTTGTGATTTTAGTGAGCGTACAACTTCTCGTATCGTTCTTTCATTATTTAAAGTAGGTACAAACGCTGTTATCATTTATGATTCACTAGAGCAATGATTTTTTCATACACGTCTTGCGGTAAAATGTCTGTCATCTTTTCTTTTTGAATAACACTTCCACTGTAAAAATAGACCTCTTTTGCACTCGTAGGTCCAAACATAGCCACAACGTGTTTACCTAAAGCCAATGCTATATGCAACCCCAAACTATCACTCGTCACTATAATTTTATTGGTATTGATCCAATCAATATACTGATAAAGGTTTTCTAAACCTTCTTGCCAAGAGATGGTTAATCCATCTTTTCTTAACTTAATCTCCAATGCTTTCCAATTTTCATCGTCCCACGCTTTTTCGGGGAATTTTGCTCCAACTTTATAGTTAAACCCAATATCATTCACTTCTTGAGTTTTAGGTTTATAGCCTAACACATAGGGTTGTTTCTGCCACGTACTCCCAACCATTTCTATCAGTACTTCTTGCCATATTTTGTTGTTATTCTTCTTTATATTGTACTTTGTACATAGATCAAACGCATATTCACTGCCCTCATAGACATCATAAGTGCCCTGTACTTCATCAAAGCGAAATCCATATTTTTTCCAAGCATTGATACGATTGGTTATAGCACATAAACCTGCTATTTTTTCAAGATTTATAACTATGTCAAACTTCTCTTCAAGAAGCTGAAAGCCAACAAAACTATCCCAAATAAGGATTCTATCTATATATTTATTTCCTTGCAAAAGCGCGTAAGGAGCCTCATCTACAAGCCAAGTAATCTTTGAATTTGGATACTGCTCTTTTAAAGTTGGCAAGATAGGGGTTGTCCTCAAAACATCGCCCAATGAGCTAAATCTGCTTATCTCTTCATCTAAAGTTTCTGAAAAACCTAGTTTTATTATTAATATCTTCATACTATCTCTCTTAGCTAACCAAATCTATAATTGTTACATGTTTCAACTTTGATAATTTTTTGTATATTCTATATATATCATCATACTTGTAATTTGAAATTATAACGGTGGTATTTTCTGTTGTCTTTTCAAATTCTTTATAGCTTATTGTATCGTGAAACCCTACTTTAAAGTCATCTATATAACCTTTAAAATGCAATTTCATTTTTTTTATCTCTTTTTCTAACGCTAAACCACTCCAACCTCTACCGTAAATATATACATCTGAATTTTGCTCAATAGGCTTTAAAATTTCTTCTAAATTATCTTTATTTTGCAACTGAGCAAAATCTGAGAGTATTGCATTAAAACTATATTTGATGTACTCATTACATATATGTTTACAAATATCTTTATCATCAAAAAAATTATAAATATCTATACCTGCAGAAACTGTTTGCAGCGTTTGATAAACTAAATCATCTTTTTTTTCGCCACTTAAAGATGTACCACATGACTTTACCCACTCATATGCTAATACATCAACAAAACTAATTTTTTTAGATAAAAAAACATACTTTATAATTGATGAGATATCAACCGAACCGCTTCTTGAGAACGTTGTTTCAAAAGGACTAATTTTTTTAAAAATATCAACTTTGAAGATAAAAGAACTAAATGAAAAATAATCTAAAAAAGAAAATCTTAAATTTACAATCTCATCTAGAAACTCTTTTGAAGTATATAATTCTTTAAAAGGATAGTGATTAACTATGAAATTATCATCTTTTAAAACACCTATTCTTCCAAAGGCACAATCTATTTCTTTATTTTCAAATGAATGTATTGCTTTCTCAAAAAAAGTTTCATCAATCAAACAATCATCATCAGATAAAAAAATCACATACTTACCACTACAGTATTCAAATGCTTTTTTACAATTATTGGCATATCCTAAGTTAATTTCATTTTTAAAATATACAATCCTTAAATTATCATAAGAATCAATGACAGATTTCATATCATCATCTGAATTATCATCTGCAACAATTATTGTCCAATTTTTGTATGTTTGTTGAAATATACATTCAAGAAGTATTTTTAATTCTTTTTTTCTGTTATATGTTGTAACTACTATATTTAACATTTGGTATGCAATCTTTTATATATTTTAATTTTTTGTTTGCTTTGCTCGAAGACCATCTGATTTGTTTTAGAATGTTTACTTTCTAAAATAACTTGCGATACATATGTTTTATCTTCAGGAATTATTACATCAAAATTGTGAAATTTATTCCGTATCTCTTCAAAAAATAAATTATCGGATAAATAAATATCAAAAGAAGTAACAAATTTACGCTTTGTTATTTTTGCAATCCACAAGTTAGGTAAACTATGATATTCAATCGCCATAGGTTCCAAATACTTTTCAACTACTTTTTTTACATTGTCTGACCAGTAGTAGTGATGAATAGCAATAAAAGCATTTTCATTCACTTTACTTAAAAAAGGTAACAACTCATTTTCAATTTCTTCTATACTCGAATGAGCACCATCTATAAATAGAAAATCTATTGCTATCTTAAGATTTGTCGCTACTTCATTTATATTTCCATCAATAACCACAATCGAATCTTTGAATATTTTCGTATTTGCATTAAATTCAAATCTGCTATCAATGTCAAGATTATTATGTCTATCCCAATTCTCTAAACAGTATATCCTTGCATCTTTATCTTTTAAAGCCAAGCCAGCTATAGCGGCACTTGCACCTAAAAAACTTCCTGTTTCCACATATGTTACTTTGCCTGATAATTTTTTTATTAAAATATATAATTTTAATTTTTCGATAGGTGTTAAATGTGATGGAATTAAAGAGATGTTTCGCTTAATAGATTTGCTTTTTATAATTGATTTTTTTTGAATATTTTTTAAAGATTGGACCATTTTTGAGAAATCTTGAATAGCGTCTTCAATGAAATTATTATTAAAAAGAAAATACTTTTTTCCCTTTGAATAAATAATTTCAGAAATGTTAAAAATTCTTTTTAATTCTTCAGGGGATTTTTTTAATCCAAGCCCCCAGTAATAGATAACAATTTCTTTTTGCTTTTCTGTAACTTCATCATTGCGTATTGTGAAGTTATCTAATAAAATCTTGTCCATACTGTACCTATAAGATTTTATTTGATTTTGATAGTACTCATTCCAACAGTTTTCGTCCTTATTATATATAAGTTCAATATTTTGAGGTGTAATAAAGTGAGGAATTCCCATCATAATACTATTGCCCAAAGGGCCACCCGCATAATTTGATGTAGTAACAGATGCCATAGAAAAAATTGTTTTTAATCTATCAAAGAAATCTAGATTATAAGTATTGCCTGCTGTTACAATTTCAAACCCATATTTTCGGTAAATAGAATGTAATCCTCTATTAATATCATCATAATACAAACATACCCTAATACTATCAAACTCTTTTTCATAGCTTTTTAATACGCAACAATATTCTTCTATATCAAATTTAGTTTCAATGAGTCTTATCCCATGCTTAGGAAAAGCCAATAAGTTTTTACCTAATCTCTCTTTCTCTTTTTCTATCTCTTCTTTGTCTAAAAGATTGTTAGCATACTGAATAATCCCACCTATAGGATAAATTAACTTTTGTTTTGTGTACCTGTTTATATAATCATATCTAAACTTTGAATATACCAATATTGCAGGAGCATCAACGATAAACTCTGGAATCATCAATGTTCTAAAAACACCATGTTCAATTGCCGCTTTTAACTCATAATGCAAATCGATATTTGCATACCTTTTGAGTATATACTCTGCGGCATATATATTGTTATTTATTAATCTATTATTGTAGTAATTTGGTTTTATCTCTTTACAGATATCTTTTAATTCTTCCATCGCTACACTATTCCTTGCTTTACCCATAACTTATTTGACAATATTTTCACTTATTCGCTGAGATTAATATATGTGAAGAAATTTTACGATCTTCTAAGTATGACTTATAAATTGTATCAAAATACTTATCAAACGGCTGATTTATGTTTGGATTACCTGATGGTTTCTTATCCTTAATCCAATTTATCATGTTATAAATATTATATTTATGTAAATACTGTATATTATTAATTTTAAAGTTCATATTCGCCACTAAAAATAATAATGATTTTTCATTAAAGTATAAAACGTGTGCTTCATGATAAAAAAATTTTAAATACTCTTTCTCTATAGACTTCAAAAAATCACATTGATTAGGTACCCCAATATAGATTTTTCCATTTGGGCTCAATACTCTATACATTTCTTTAAGAATCTCTAATGGTGCTTCCAAATGTTCAATTACATCAAATGCAACTATTATATCTACTGAATTGTTATCCATTTGCTCTAAGTTATAAAAAATTTCATGCTTTTTGCCCCTATAAAAATCATCAAAAATATCTTTATTTTTTTCTACACCATAAGTCATAGATGCAATATTTTGCAATAAATCTAAAAATATTCCATGTCCACATCCAAAATCTAAAACTATTTTGTCTCGAAAAGTATTTAAACCGATTTTAGAAAGCCATAATTCTTGTTCCCAATCATACTTATTATAAATATTTTCTCTGCTAATTAAATCTACTTTCTCCCTCCAATAATTATGATTAAAGCTTTTATCAACACTTAGCATTTCAACGCTACAATACTGGCACTTAAAAACTTGTGCCTTCGTGTTATACTGAGATTCTACTCCACCTGTGCGAATTTTTTCATTAAAGATTATTTCAAATTTATCACCATTACAAATACTACAATTCAATACACACTCCTAAACTTATTTTACTTTTGAGCTAAAAAAATCATAATCATCAATACAATCTATATCATTTAAATGAATTTTATAATATGGACTATCTACAATTACCATCTCTATCTTATTATCAAAAAAAGTATTAAAACTTTTAATTTTACTAGAATAAGTCGTCATACAAACATTTTCAAGACCTATATATATAGGTTCTCTATTTGCTTTAGAAACTTCATAATTATCAACTCTAATATAATCTTCGTTTTGCTTAACCCAAGTAGGTCTTTTTTGGGCATATGCAGGGATAACAGCATCCACATCATTTTTTAATAACTCATATAAACAACTTTCAAAAATCTTCTTACTTTTTATAGGGTAAGATATATCCGTGGTGAGTACAATATCTATAAAGATCTTTTGTTGCTTTAAATATTTGATAGTTTCAGTATATACATCTAAGAGCCTTTCTTGACTCCGTTTTCTTTCATGAATAATTAAAAATGGTATGTTCATGCTATAAACAGAAAGGAAATTTTGTAAATTCTTTTTATTATTAGTCGTGACAACTATATATGAAAGAGGCTTTAGTGTGCTCAAAAGGTTTAAAATATCTAAAAAGACTTTACTACTGATTTCACTTTCTAGCTCATCTTCTAAAATAGGGATTAATGCACAAATAATATATTCCTCTAGAGGTATAGACTTTATCTTTGCACTAGTTTCTTCTATAATTCTTGTTATATTTTTATATCTTCCATTTTTATTAGTCTGATGAATTCCATGCATATGGTAAACCATAGATTCAGGCGTATACAAGAGTGTATAGCCCCTATTTATCATCTCTTGTCCCCAGATTCTATCTTCTATATTTTGTTCCTCTTCATCAAAAGGAACCTCTTCCCATAAAGATTTTTTCAAAATGCTATTTGCATTATGAAAGAAAGGGTCTTTATACTGTACTCTCTTATCAAGTCCAAAGGTAATGTACATATCTCTTCTATCTATATCGTGTGTTTGATCCATTGGTAACTGTCTACCATATACACCCGCGACTTTTTCATCTTTTTTGATTTCACTATAAAGAGACTCAAGCCAATACTCATCAATTGGAATACAGTGAGCAGAGAGACAGACTATATACTCCCCTTGTGCATGCCTAATCCCAAGATTTAAAGCTTTACCTGGTTTAAACTGTTCAAGAGAGCATAGAATCAAATCTGGCATCATTGCCTTTGCTTTTTCTACTGTAAAATCACTACTGTTGTTATCGACAAGAATAACTTCATAATCTTTAAATGTTTGCTTTTGTATCTGTCTTAGGCAGTGTCCGATCCACTGCTCTTCATTCTTTGTTCTAATAACAATAGAAACCATTTTTTTCTCCTACTTCAAATAGCTTTGAATGTATTGTCATAGACTGCGCGACATTATCCTCTTTATGGTGCATCTTTTGAATATAATCATCAAAAATATTTTTATAGTGATTGAAAAGTCTCTCACCTTCAAATGCTATAAGCACCTCTTTACTCTCGGCTTCTCTGATAACTTGTTGTTTTGTATGGCGTAACTCAATAGTTATACCGTTTTGAAAATAGAGCTTCGTCGATTTAAAATTTACTCCTTGATCCCAAGCTGTCTGAATGAAACCAAGTGCACCTTGTTTCAACTCAAACTCCACTGTTGTACTTATCTCTTGCTCATAATATTTACTGACTCGAACATGCCTCATCTGCAAATCGTCTATCTTTAAAAACTTTTCCAAAACAGATAGGGCATTAACCCCACTATCATACCATGAAGTATCTAATCCCCTAGCAACATCCAAAAGCTTCATCTCTTTAAAATAGGGATCATAAAAATGACTTGAAAAACTCTCTATCTCTCCATAAATCTCTTTATGCTCTAAATAGTGATTTTCAAACCAAAGTACCTCACTCGCATATGCAGCATGAAAAGCATAATATATATTTTTTCCACCACTTTTTGCACACTTTTGCAATATTTGCAACTGTTCAATACAACTTCCAGCAGGTTTTTCCAAAATCACATCATATCCAGATTCTAACACCTCTTGAGCAATCTTGGCATGCGTACGAGTTGGAGTTGCTACAACTACAACCTCAAAACCACCTCTTTGAAGCATCTGTGTATAATCGTTATAAAAATCCACACTTTCCAATAAAGCTTTACAAGACTCCTCTTTATCGCATATTGCAATTAACTCATAGTGAGGATTTGATACAACAACCTCTATATGGATTTTTCCTATATGTCCCAATCCAATAATAGCTATTTTTACACTCTCAGCCATTTTTCATCTTCATAATAGTCTCTGCCAAAATAAAATCTTCTGGCATATCAATATCTATTGATTCCATTTTTCCCATAGGTACGTACCCTATTTTTCCTCCCAACCTGCACCCTGTTTTCATCAACAAATCTCTTTTCATTACATAAACAGCTTTATTTTCAACCCATTGATTCCACTCCTCTAGCTGATTGGGTCCTCGTTTTTTAGGGTCATAATTAACTGGTTCTACACTATTTGTGCTATCTATTCGTTTCCAGATATAAGACCTGTCTTCTTTGAGTGTCAATGCGCTATCATATCCTTGATTTAAAACCAAATCAATACACTGCGTAATAGTTTCAGCCTTTCTCAATGGAGCTGTGGCATAAAGCAGAACCACTATGTCAATTTTTTCACCTTTTTGCTCCAAATCTTGGATACACCATTGAAGGAGTCTATCTACCTCCTGAAATGTATTATCGTACCAGAAATCTTCTGGTCTCCCTTGTGTTTGCACACCTAAAGCATGAGCCACTTCTCTTATCTCTTCATCCTCTGTATTGATGATATATTTTGTTATAAACTTACTCTTTTGAACCGCTTCAACTGTATATTGTAATAAGGGTTTACCGTTTAAAAGTTTTATATTTTTTCGAGGAACACCTTTTGAACCACCTCTTGCAGGGGTTATTGCTAAAACATTCATATGCTCTCTCCCAAAGAAAACTCATTTGCTAAATTCTGAAACTTCTTATAATCTTCTTTTGGCATAGGTATCCCCTCAACCGCTCTTTTTGCCTCAATCTTTTTTTCAGGGTCTCCTGGTACCATAACAGAGACTCCCTCCAAAGAAGGTTCATTTCGCAAAGTATTTGCTAAGTTTTGCAGTCTCTCTTTAAATGACTCTTTAGAGATAAAACTATCTATTTTATATGAAGAATAAAACTGACCTAAATATCTCTTATTCTTTAGTACCTCTTCATCTCCAAACATCTTACTCACATCTCTGCCTACTGGCATACCTGTTAAAAGCCCACATAAAATATCCACTATCATAGATAAACCAAAGCCTTTATAATCTCCTATGGATATAAGCTGTTCTGCTTGACTTGGGTCAGTGGTTATATTGCCATATTTATCTGCGACAACTCCATAAGGCAATTCTAACCCCAAATCTTTATATCTTCTCACTTCATTAAAAGTGATAACTGAGTTTGCTCCATCATAACAAAACGGCTCTTCATCTTTCATAGGTGCTGTAAAGCAGATTGGATTATTTCCAAAAAACTCTCTTTGTCCATTGGCACTTTTAAGTCTTGAAGTTGCATGAGTGTATGCTACGCCTATCATATCATGTTTACATGCTTCAAGCGCAAAATATGCCAATGCCCCACAATGAGATGAATTTTTAACCGCTATATGAGCTGAACCTGCTTTTTTAGCTAACTCTATAGAGAGTTGCATCGCTTTTATTCCTGCGGCATGCCCAAATGTATGGTCTGCATCTAAGATACCCGTTGACTCACTAGTCTGCTCAAAAACAAAATTTGGATTTGGATTTAAACGCCCGCTCTTTAAACCTGCTAAATAGTGAAAGAAGAGTCTGACTCCGTGAGAATCCACCCCTCTTAATGATGCATGTACGAGACCTTCAACCGTAGTTTTTGCAACAATCTCATCCACATTATGCAACAATAATACTTGCTTCATTAAACTTTTAAGATTCTTGCTATCAACCAGCACCATCAAATGCTCCTTTTATAATTGCTGAGATATTCTTTAACTATCAAGTGTTCAGCAGATTTACAAAAGCTTTACATGTAAGGCTTTTTTGGTCCGCTCTCAAACCCTCTTCAAAATACTTTTTAGACAAGGTATAAACGAGTTCGTTATACTGTTTCATAAGCAAATGAAACTCTCTATCTTCTGCCCTAGCTTGCAATCGTAATTTAATATTGTCTGCTCTTTTGTGTGTATTTTGTGCCTCTTTGATAAGCGCAATCGTATTTTGGCTAATGCCTTTTTGCGATAAATAAGAAATCATTGCGTCATCTAAAGAGAAATTCTCATCTACCTCTTGTTCAAATATACTGGAGTAGATATACTTTTCAAGTTCATTATACTCAGCCTCTTTGCGTAAATCTGCAATAGAACCTTCATACTCCACACTATAATCACTTAAATGAATAATAGGGTATGGAAAAAATCTTTTATAATTTACACAGCTCTCTTGGTCGCAACGTATTGGGTCTATATACTGATCTATCACGCTCATAAATGCAACATCACTTAAATCAACAAACTTAATGACATCGTGTATACCCAACTCACTGATTATATCAAGCAACAGATTGCTCTTTTGCTCATTTTGCAAGAGAAAAACTATACTAGGGTTGATAGCATATAACTCTTGAACAATAACAAAAAAATCTTTTGTTAAATGCTCTGTTTTTGCACATGTTCCTAAAAGAAAACTACTCTGTTTAAATCCATAGTCACTTTTGCACTTTCTTTGAACTTTTCTAAGCTCTATAAAATGATTAACAGCTGTAACATAGCTCTGATTTTTATTCGACATAGCTCATCTTTAATACACGCTCAAGCATATCAAAATCTCTGATTACAGGAATTTTGGACTGCATATCTTTTAAATACTCATCATTTGTATAAATAGGAACTACCTTCTTTGTTTCCACACCGTTTTTATCTAACTCTCTTATGATGTTTGACTCATAATCAAAAGAGGATGGTATGATAAAATCAAAATCTTCCATTTTTACTCTGTCCAGACTCATGATTATTTTATTATGAATCATATTACCTTGATTTGCTCTATTATCATCAATTAAAGCAACAACTGCATTATAAAATTCTCTATTATACGTCTGCGCCAACTTTAAAATTTCATCCGTATGTAACCCTGCTCCATATAAAAAGACTTTTTTATCCTTGAAATCATACTTTTTACTCAACCAATTTAGAACATTTGCAGGTGAATTTTGCGCTGAAGATATATTTGAAAAATCGACAAACTTCTCTTTTCTATTCTTCTGTGCATAAAAAATAGAACCAATTACAGCAAAGTTGCTATACTCATCATTATCAACAAGCTCTTCCCAGACAGCTTTTGGAATACCTCCATGATGAGAGTCACTTAAACCATAATCATGAATCATCAATATCCCCCCATCTTTGAGGTATTTGCTATATGTTGCAATATCAAACTTTGTACCCTCATAAGAGTGATCTCCATCAATCCACAAAATTCTCAGCTCTGCTTTTTGGCTATGTTTGATAAAGGTCTCTTCTGCAAGTTTTGAAAACTCCTTTGAGTAGTATTCGCCCTTTACAATACTCTCTTCAACTCCTGCACTCTTCATAAAATAGTCATAATCATCTTGAAATTGACGGTCTACAGAAAACACTATATCTTTTACATTACTTGCCCTATTGCCAAGTGCCAATGCTAAAGAGGTGCCTCCAGAGTAAGCGCCTATCTCTAAGATGGAACCTGAAATATATTGCATTTTTGCTACATGATACAAAAAGCATCTCTCTAAGGCTGAGGAGAATACTGTAAAAGGAATTGTCGGTTCATTTTTAAGCTTTAAGTTGTGACGAGTATACTCCGCACAAGCAATAAAGAAATGAGGATATGTCACCCATAATATATACTTAGGCTGTAACCTATGAATAACCTCTGACTCCTCTTTTGTCTTTGGTGCTTCATTTAAAAAAAGTATATTTTCACCATACGCCTCGTATTGCTCTTGATTTTCATAAAAATCTTCATAACAATCAAAAAAAACAAAGTCAAGACCAAAACTTTGAAGTCTTTCTAAGACCAACTCCTCATCAATATAATCAGGTTTTGGTCTTCTACAATTAAATACAACCGCTTTGCTTACTCTTTGCAACATACTCGGTGTTGTTGTTATATCAAAAATCGAACTCATTCTGCCCCCTGTAAAATTAACTCATCTGCACACTGTTTACATATACACAATTTATAACCACACTCATCCAAATCTATATACTCTCTCTCAAATCCACAGGATGAGCAGTAAAAAAAATTATAATAATCTTTCACATTCCAAGTCTTAAAAGCGCTCTCATCTGTAAAAATACCTATATTATCTTTTAAGATTGCATACTTACTAAAACCTTCATGTTCACACTTTTGAACTATCTTTTTTTGATTCTGTTCTAACTGAGCAGTAATCAAAATAAGTGCATCTGTATGTTTTATATCTTCTAAGCGCTTACAACCCTTCTTATTGTCATCAATAAAAACAGGATCCTTTTTCATACCTAGAAATTTTAAGAGTTCAAATATTTTACGACCAAAGAAGTTGGCTCCATATATAAGAATATTTCTATTTTGTGCTACATGGTTTTGTAGCTGTTTACATATATTTTCTTCTATTTGTAACCTATCAATCTCTACTCTTTCTAACTCATATCGTAGTTCTTGGTAGGTATGAAAAGCTATTTTATCTCTTTTATTCTCTAGTAAAATACGATATTTTTCAACTATCTTTTCTAAATAGCTCCCATCAAATTGTGAGAAATAGATACTGTACATTTTTAAAATTCGAGGATTAGTACACTCATAATAGAGATTATCAAAAACCATCTCTGCATTATTTTCAGGTACTCTTTTTATAAGATATTCCAAGGCATTTGCATAAAGATATTCATCTTTAGATTTTAACATGTCAAGAATTTTTCTAGATTCAATAGATGCCTTTATTCGATATTTAGAATATTTTATTGTTCCCGTTTCAATAAATTTCAATAATACTTTAGCGATTTCGTCATAAATTTTTTTATTTAAATGATCTAAATCTCTTCTTAATAAAAGTTCATTTTTACTGTTTTTTATGCTATTCCAATGAAATTTAGCTCTATTTCTAGGGAATACTAAAAAAGGAACTAACTCTTCTATATTATTTTGTGTTAGTAAACTCTGTATTATTCTATCTATACTAATAAACTGAATATTATTCACGCTTGTTGATTTTTGAATGATTACTTTTTCTGCATTATGAGACAAATATGTCCATTCTATCAAGGCTGACATAGGAAATGGTGCATACTCTTTAAGATTTGAAATACGCTGCAATATCACAATCGGCACCAAAGGGTAAAGTTTTCGCACTTCTTTAACCAATTGAATAAATCTATCCAAATAAGTTCTTTCATCATCAAATTCAATATAATTTGAAAAAAACCATTTATCAAATTCTAAATTTTTGTTAAATATTGCTCTATGCATCCAAACAACTTCACAAGAAGTTTTACTTTTAAAAAGTGGTCTAAATTCATGTGAGGGCATAAATACGATTAACGAGGGAACTGCACTATCATCAAATAATTGCAATTGTTCTTTCAGGGGGTTATAATCAAGATATTTAGATAACTGATACTTTTCTAATTTTTCATGTAGTTCAACAGGGAAACAGCTTTTTTCTTCAATATAATTATTAGGAGAATGTATAAGCTTGTATCGGATATCCTTGCCTACAAGATACTTTGATTGAGCAATTTCTCTAACATTACAATTTCCAAAAAGATATACAGACATAACTTTTAATTTATAAACTCAATAAATTCATTGATATTAAACTCTGTTGTGAAAAATTTTGCATACTCTTCTGTCTTTTTGTATCTCTCTTTCCACTCAATATCATCTATCATATCTATTAAACCTATCGTTTCTGATAATTCCATTGGCATAAAACACTCTTTTGGATATTTTTCTAAAAGTCCATGCATACTTCTATTTAAAAACATAGGAAGTCCAGCTGAACCAAAAAGCAGTACAGCTGATGGAACAGTCGTAACCATAAACATATAAAGAACATCTTTTAAAAACTGGTCACTTGCCTGAGAAATCATATCTGATATCTTTTGAGTATTATGGACCATCCATCCTGCATGATATTTACTGATATCATATAACAACTCATTCTGATCCATAATAGTTTTTTCCAAGTGAAAATATCTTTTTTGCTCTTCGCTCAAACTATCCCTAAATGCTTTTGCACCAAAAGTACTTGCATAATAATGGAGATGTAATCCTTGTGATAAAATCTCTCTTGCATATTTTGAAACTGTTCTCATTTCATCACCAACATCATCTAAAAAGCCACCAACCATAACTATATGAAATCCATCTTTTAGCTTTTCTTGCTTTTTATTTATCTCAAAGTTGTATCTAAAATAACTCATCATAGGTAACTTTAATCCCAATGAATATTTTAAAAACCCTACAGCTTCATCAGTATTAGAGTTTAGGATTAATCCATCAGATGAATTTAACATCTTTTTATATATCTTTAAAAACTCATTTTCATATTTATAATTTTTATAAAATGGTTTCACTAAATCATATAGGAAAAAATATTTTTTTGTTTTTATTTTTCTCAATAAAATCAAAGGATAAACATAGCTACATAAAGTTTTAAAACCTTCAAATTGAGGATTTAAAAAACCTTCAGAATGAATTAGAATTTTACCTTTATCTATTTTATCTGCAAAAAGTAGTATTTGATTTATATTTAAAATATATTTATTTTCAAATGGAAGTAAATGATAACTTGGATTTGGAGAAGTATGAGATACTTCAGGGACTCTACTTATAATAAATATATCATATCCTTGATCTTCGAAAGCTTTAAATGTGGGAGTATAATTATTATAATATTTACCACCCAATACAATAAGTGGATTTTTTGAACTATGTATTTTTTCTAAAATACCATTAACTATTTCTTCATCTTGTTTTTTGGATTCCATAGCTTGTATATCAAAAACTATATCATTAACCCAAATTGCTTTTTCTTTTGGTACTTTATTGTCTATTAGATAATCTTTTAACTCTGGTATTCTTGTAGAGATAAAATAAGCATCTATTTTTTCATCTTCTTCTTTTATATTCAATGTACTTTGTATTGTAATTCCAGATATCGTTTCCCCATCTCTATAATCATCATATAAAACAACTTCATCAAAATACTCTTTAAAAGAAGATAGAGAATTTTCTACAAAAATAGAACAAGGATAAATTGCCAACCTTTTAACATCTTTGTGTAAATATTTATCAAATACATTTTTTATATTTATAGCTTTTAATGTTTTAGCTAAATCCCATCCTATATTAAAAGCTTCAACTTCTTTGACAATATCTTTACTATCAATGGTTGTTATATCCATTTCATGCAATAAGACATCTATCTCTTTTTGCAAAGTATCATATAAATTAGTAACTTCTTTTGTTGATATCGAGTTTGATAGAATATATGGATTAATAATATCTTGATTGATAAAAGAGATTTTTTTTAAATTTCTTTCTATTAAATTTTTACTCAATATTTTTTCATGCACAGATGATATTATAATTAAATCATGATTATCCTCATTAAGAATCTCATCAAGATGAAAAATCTTTATATTATTATGTAATCCACTTTTTATATCATCTATGAAACCCAATATAATCACATCTTTTCTATGCTGTCTAATCTTTTGACAAAGCAATTCACCGCCTTGCCCTGCTCCGTAAAGATATATTTTTATATTGTGTGGAATATTTTTTATATCCTCAATTCTTTCCATACTACTATCCTAAAAAGTCTGTTTTAAATAAATATTCTAATATCTCTTTATCATGTTCTATCATGGTCAAATACTTGACTTCGTGAAAAAAAAACCATCCAAGCCCTTGTCCTTCATGCAGCTCAATCAGATTCTTATTTTCTATTGGATGAACAAAAACATACATATATCCTTGTTCATCTTTTATATTAAATTCTCTCTCCAATACAAGTTTTGGACTGACCAAAGATACTCTTAACTCTTCATAACTTTCTCTTACAACAGCGTCTTTTGGACTCTCTTCTTTTTCAATTCCTCCTCCAAAAAAAGCCCAATAACCAGGCAATTTTTTGGCATCATCAGTTCTTTGTTGCAAAAGGGCTCTCCCATTGTCATCATATAAAACTATGACAGCTGCCAAAATATCGTACTGCTTAGAGTTATTCATCGACTAGACAAAATTAACATGATTTGGAACTTGTTTTATATTCCATACAAATTCATTGATAGAATTTGTTCTACAATTTGCATAGCATACTTTATGAACATCTAACTCACTCACACGCTTAACAACATCCCAATATCTATCACTTTGTAAAATTTCCACAAATGATTGTTCTAGTAAATTTCCCATCAAAAACTCATCACTTCTGTGATCAAAAAACATTCCGCAAGGGAAAAGTTTTCCATCCCCACTACTATAAAGCAAAAAAGGAACACCTAAACATCTACCATAGGTTCTGATTCCTTCATTTGTTATCTTATTCCACTTAATGATAACTTTATAATCATCCGTACTTTCTGATTCTGCTGCTTTTAAAACATCATCAAATGTTTTATAAACACTTAAATTTTCAAATACCCCTATATCATTATCTCTTGTATCGCTGCACTGTTTAACAACCAAATAATCGACACCTAACTCTTTTCCTAATTTAGCCAATCCAATTACTTGATCAACATTTGTAGGCGTTAAAACCATTTGTAAGCCAACAGTTACATCTAAGTTTTTTCTTTTTTTAGTTTCTACGCAAAATTTCACTTTTTTCTTAAAAGTTTCAAACTCTTTACTTGCATGAACTCTTCTATACCCTGCATCATTATAAGCACTTATATTAAATCTAATCCATGTTAAGTTTTCTAATGCCTCTTCTCCATCTTTTCCATCATCAAATAAAATACCATTTGTTGCTAAGGAGATATCTACACCAGCTTTTTTACCTTCTTTTATGGCTTCATACAAATAAGGATTTAGTGTTGGCTCTGCTTCACCTATAATAGCCATAGAACGAACCCCTGCTTCTCCAGCAGTTCTAAAGTATCTTAATAATGCTTCTCTAGGAAAAGTTACATCTTTTTGTCTTTGAAACAAGTTACCTTGTGTCGCTCCATAACAGTACTCACACCTTATATTGCAACCTTTGCTTATGCCTACATCTATGTGTATTGGAACTGTTCTACCTGTCTTATCCCATTCATTAACTCTATCTAAATGCCACATCATCTTGTGACTATCCATCATAAATTTATCTTTCATTACACCCCCCCCTTCAATTTTTTGTACAAAATTCGGACATAGCATTTTTCCAATCTCTTAATGGTTCTATTTTGTTTGACTTAATAGTTGTATTTAAAGGCTTTTTACCAACTTCATTTTTAGCAAAATCTTCTGCTTTTACTCTGCCTATTGTTATATCTTTAATACCTTGTTGTTTAAAAAACTCTACTGCAAAATCATACAGACTAGCTTTTCCCCCACCATTATATATATGGTATATCCCAAATTCACTTTTACATGTAATTAAATCTACAATTTTTTTAGCTACATCTTTGTTATAAGATGGTCTGTTTATTACATCATCTGCAATTTTTAACTCTTTTTTTCCATTTTGATACAAATCATACATTTTTTCAATAAAAATACTACCTTGATTTTTTCTTCTTCCAAATAATATAGGTATTCTGAAAATATAATACTTTCTACACAAGTTTCTAGTCATCAATTCGCCATTAAATTTTGTTAATCCATACATATTGATTGGATTTGGGAAACTATCTTCAGTATAGTCTCCATCTTGACCGTCAAATACACCATCGGTGCTTATGTACGCCAATCCAAAATCATGTTCATTACAAAAATTTGCCAAATCTTCAACAGCCTTGCAATTTAAACGAAATGCATCTAGTGGATTCTTTTCACAAGGCTCTACTCCTAAATATGCCGCCGTATTAATAACCATGTCTGGTTTAAAATCAAGAATTTGTTCATAATCACCACTATTCATTACATCAAATATCTCGTGAGTTAAAAATAAAGAATTGACATTTCTATTATTAAGTTCATCTTTTATGGCACTTCCCAATAAACCGGTAGACCCTATCAAAACCACTTTCATAACAACTCCTGCAATATACTTTGAGCAATACTTTTAGCATCTATGCCATAATATTTTCTTAAATAATCTCTATTGCCTATTTTGTGTATATACTCATTCTTTATTCCAAATTTTTTGATTTTCTTATCGATTTTGTTATTGTTACAATATTCCATTAAAATAGTTCCAAATCCTCCATTGGCATAATGCTCTTCCAGAGTAAAAATCCTACTATAGTCTTCTAGTATTTCCTTAAAATTATAAGAAGTACTGAGCATTGGCACCGTGGCTATTGTTATGGATACACCTTCTTCTTTCAAGAAACTTATAATGCTTTCTACCTCATCAACGATTGAACTATGAACAAACAATATATTATCTTTACCTTGATAAATAATTTGAGGTTTTGTTATATCTATATCTTTATTTGTATGAATACATTTTTCACCAGATTTTGGAATTCTTATATAAGAAGGCTTATGGCTTTTATATGCATATTCAAAGCATTTTTTTGCTTCAATAGGATCAGCTGGTGAAAAAATATCAAGATTTGGCATGGTTCTAGCCAACCCTATGTCTTCCACAACATAGTGGGTATGCCCAGCTGGAGCATAGGTTATCCCACTTCCTGTTCCAATTAATATTACTGGTAAGTTCTGGTAACATATGTCATTTCTAACTTGCTCGTATGGACGCATTAAGACAAAAGGAGCGATATTGTAAAAAATAGGCTTATGGCCCCTAAGTGCCATACCAGCTGCAAAACCAATATCGCACTGTTCATTCACGCCAGGATTGATATATTGGTTTGGAAAATCAACTTGATACTCATCCCATACACCAAGCCCTGCATCGCCTGCAATGAGATACAATCTTTTGTCTTCTTTGGCCTTTTTTATGATTTCTTTTGCAATGGTATTTCTCATATTAATTCTCTTAACGCTTTTTCTTTAACTTCATCAGTTACTATGTAATAATGCCAAATAAGTTGGTCTTCCATAAATGACACTCCTTTTCCCTTAATAGTTTTACAAATAATCACTTTTGGTCTTTTTGATTCTAGCTTAGCTACTTTTTCTATAACCTCATGATCATGTCCATCAATCTCATAAACTTCCCAGCCAAAGCTTTCCCATTTATCCTTAATAGGATAAAAACTTACTAGTTCCGTAGCCCTTCCGTAGCCTTGCAAGTTATTGTGATCTATAAAAACCATAAGATTATCAAGTTTTAGCTTTGGAGCTAGCATAGCAGCCTCCCAAATAGAACCCTCTTGCATCTCTCCATCGCCCATAAGAACATACACCTTATTTGATTCTTGTGCAATCTTTATAGAATTAGCAATTCCTACAGCTATAGGCAATCCATGACCTAAACTACCTGCACTTATTTCTACAAAATCACTCGTATCTCTATCGGTATGAGCAGGTAATGTACCATCATTTTGATAATACCCATCTATTTGTTTTTGTGTCATAAAATCTTTTTGTAAAAATGTTGCATATAGAGCCATAGCAGAATGGGCTTTAGAAAGTAAAAAATAATCTCTATCATCATTTATAGGCTTTGTGATATTCATGACCTTAAAATATAGAGTTGTTAAAATATCGGTACAAGACAGTGCTGAACCTACATGTGGACTTTTTGATAAATTAGCCATTTTAATTATGGTTCTTCTTATGTCTTTTGATACTTTATCCAATGTCATAATATCCTCTTCTATATAAAATTTATATGTTCTACGCTAGGATGTTTTAAATCCCAAAGGTAGTTATTTATTTGGTGGTGTCTGCAATTTGGCTGGCATCTATTTTTATCAATTTTTTCGTTAATAAAATTTATAGCTTCTTTCTTTTGAGAAGATGTCCAGATATCTCCTAAACTTGATGTATAGATATTTCCCAAAGATGTCTTACTTTCATGCTGATATGAAAAACATGTATATACTTCACCATCTTCTCTTATGTAGAGGATAAAAGGCAAGCCATAACATTTATTATAAACTCTATTTTGATTCAAATTTTCAGTGCTTCTTACTATAAATGAGAATTTCTCTGTTTGTATATCTTTTTGCTTTTTTAATAAATTTTCTATAAATGCTTTATCTAAAAAACTCATATCTGGATTGTAAATATTTTTTTCATGAGAATAAAAGTGCTTAACAACAAAATAATCAACACCTATATTCTTAAAAACTTTAGCTTGATTAATAACATCATCTTTATTTTCAGGTAACAAAATGTACTGAACACCTATAGTTATGTCTGACTCAAATTTTTTCTTTAACTTTACAAGATGCGAAATAGTCTGAGATACTTTGGCATAGTCTTTTTCATTTGTCTGATGCACTATAGCGTAAGTTTCAGCCGTTCCAGCATTGAATGAGAAACGAATCCAAGTAAGATTTTTAATCAAATCTTCTAATTCACTCTCCTTAAGTAAGGCTCCATTAGTCATAAGTCCTACATCTAAGCCTAATTTTTTTGCTTTTTTAATCGCTAAAATGGTTTCTTTATTGATAGTAGGTTCTCCGACTCCACCAAACACTAAAGATTTTGCTCCCATTTTTGCAACTTCTTCAACCAAAGAAAGCAATCTTCCTTTTTGAAACTTCCCTTCGTGCCCTAAATAATTATAATGACAAAAAAGACATCTATGATTACAATTTGCTACAGGGGATATTTCTACATATATTGGTTTCACTTCTTCATCATTATAAAATTTTGCAATTTCAATAGGATGATATTTTAACTTGTGGGTATCTAAATTAAAATTAGCCATTCATAAACGCCTTATCTTTTTCATAATCGTATTGCCCAAGCCCATGCTCACCTCGCCCTAACGCTTGCATTTGCGCTTCACTCAAAGCTCTGATGTTTTGAATATCCACAGAAGTATGCCCGTACTCTTGAAAACGATTGGTTTTGACTTTAATGTCACACGGATTGCAATGCCCAAAGGTAAAGCAAGGTCTATGAATCTGCTCAATATCAAAATGAGGATCTAAAATATGCCCAATGGGCGTGCGATTTTCATACAAATCCGAATGACAACGAAACACATGCCCGCTAGGAGCAATAATAAGCTCCGTGGTCTTACACTCACAAGAGTAATTCTTGCTTTGCGCAATGGCTTCAGGGTATTTGTAGGTTCCATGCCACTCTTTTCCATCAAATCCCAAATACTCTTTCACCCGAAAGTCAATGCCTTCACGTAAACAACGCTCTTGCACTTCTTTAATATGCGCTTGATTTTCAGGCACCATCACCGAATAAATCCCCACGTAAATCCCAGCATCTCTTAGCTTATGATGCTTTGCAATTAAATCTTCTATGGTATTTTGCCCAGGATGATAACTCACACGAATCGCCGCATACTTCGCCTCTCGTGTGAATTTAGAAGGAGCCACATGCGCAATAAACGCATCGACATCAAACATCATATTGGTCAGCAAGTCCAATTTGACACCCTCATGAACACCATTAATAAGCTCCAAAAACTCTTTATGTAAGGTGGGTTCTCCTCCTTGAATGGTGATGGGCAAATCTTCTCTGCCTATCTCCAAACGATTGAGTGCTCTTGCCCAATCCGCCCCACTCATACTCTGCCTCAACACGCTTCTTCGGCTAGAGCCTTGCTCGTTTAAATTAATGCAATACGGACATGCTAGATTGCAATTTAGCGTTAAAAATGCACCAATATAATTGTATTCATCAGGAATTTTAATTTTTTTTAACATTTAATTTTCCAAACTAACCACATATTTGTTTTCACCTTTATTTAAAAACTCATTCACACTTTCACCACCTGGTTCAGGAAAGGTATTGAGATACACATCTATCACATACCCATACACATGGGGATTGACAAAACCCTCAAAAAAGAACCTCTCTTGGGGAATATCGTATTTTATGATCTTTTGTTTAAGGCTCTCTTCATTACCTGCCCCACACGCTAAATAAATCGTATTGGGATTTTCACTCATAATTCTAGCAATCGTTGACATATACTCATCATTGTCCATCTTAATAAGCCTTCCGATACTACCTAAGATTACCGTATCTTCAGACCATCTTTTGCGTATCTCTTTCGCAAGGGTTCTATTTTTCTCTTCTTCTGGCTTATGAAACTCCTCAAGCATAACCACATCAAATTTTTCATAAGAAAAAGAACTTTCTCGCTCAAAATGACTGATGCGCTTGTCGACACCTTCTAGATCGTATTGAAAATTGCCATGACTCCAAAAGATTTGCTTAGGAGCACACCTACTGACCATCAAAAAATCATGAATATCATAGCAGCCATTTGAAAAAATCAAAATATCTACTTCATCTTTGAGTATTTTATCTCGAATTGCCAAGGCTTTTTCCAAATGGGAGTGATAATATATACTCTTAGATAAAATTGGTTTGACAACATTAACAACCTCAATACCTAGTTCTTGATACCTTTTAATAATTTTAAGGTCATCAAATCCATGCTCCACATATCCCATCATATATATTTTGACATCATACGCTTGGGTGAATTGTTTATCTTGCATCAGTGCTTTAAGCAAAGATAATTCTACTTTATAAGGGGAGTTTGCAACAGCTCGTTCTTTTAAGATACCAATAATTTTTTTACCCATTGGTCGTATTTTGTCTTTGCATAAAGGAAGTGTTTTTGCATATTCCTTATAAAAAGGCTCAGCCGTCTTAATGATTTCTTGATTAAAAACGCTCCATTGCTCTTGCGTTTGAAACAAACTAGCATTCGTAACCGTTATAAAAAATTGCAAATACATCGCTTCATCCAATTCGTTACGCTTAAAATGTTCAATAAAAAGTATTTTCAAAAAAGGATAGAGCTCACTCCATTGTGGACTGTAAAAAAATCGAGGATTGAGCCAGAAAAAATGCAGAGCCCAACAAAAAATAGAGCGACGAGCAGTAGGATCAAGCAAAAAATAACGATTTTTCTCTAAATTATGACGCATGGCTTCCAAAACTTCTTCGATGGAAATAGGGAAAAAATGAAAAAAACCTCGCAGAAACTCTATGACTCCCGTACCCATTAACTGATGCAAATCAATTTTAATGGCTTCTTCTAGGTATCCCCGAATAGCCATTTTTGTTTTGCCTTGCAAGATAAAAGCCAATGCCCTAACTTCAAGCAATAAAAATTTTTCAACTATTTCAAACGTATTGCTTTGCAAATACTGATCAATTAAAGAAGTATAGCCATCCAAAAGCTCTTCTGGTTCTAAATCAAGTCCTTCAAATAACCCATACACATAGAGATATTCTCTGTATTTTTTATCGGCGATATCGCCTTCTAAAAAAATCAATGTTATAATTCTTTCTCTTATAGTGCTTGCTAATTCTTTTTTTAATTCAACGGATACGCCTAAAAGGACTGTGTATGTATCTTGCTGGGAGAAAATTTTAATGAGTTCATCTAATTCATACCGATTTAAACATACTTTAAATTTTGTGATCAATGACTCAATCAACCCTCTTCCTTTTTTCACAAATAATAACTTTGATTATACATGATTTTGGAACTAATCTTGCTTTAAGCCCTTATATGAGGAGATACTAAAGCTTGTGATATCTTGGAATATGGTATGGTTCTTGCTTAATAATTTACAAATTTATGAACAAGGCACACCATGAATTCATTTAAAACTGAACAAGAAAAATTCTGGGCAGGAGAATTTGGCGACAAATATATTGCGAGGAACAAAGATACATGGTTGCTTGCATCTAATACCGCACTTTTCTCAACTATCTTACGACGCACCAGAAATGTCCATTCTGTTATCGAATTTGGAGCTAATATCGGCATGAATATTCATGCTCTTAAAAATCTACTTCCACATGCAAAGCTTAGTGCGATTGAAATTAATGCTCAAGCTGTAGAACAACTCTCACAGATTAAAGATTTAGCCGTCTATCATCAATCGATTTTTGATTTTGCTTCCAATGAAAAAAATGATTTTGTTTTTACTAAAGGCGTATTAATTCATCTTGAACCTACAATGTTATCTCAAGTCTATAAAACAATGTACGAAAATAGCAATCGCTATATCTGCATGATAGAGTACTACAATCCAACACCTATGGAAATCCCTTACAGAGAACATAGTGAAAAAATGTACAAACGAGATTTTGCGGGAGAGCTAATGGACACTTATCCAGACTTGCAACTTGTGGATTATGGTTTTGTTTACCGCAAAGACCCTGTCTTTATGCAAGACGACACCACTTGGTTTTTAATGGAAAAGAAAGACGCTCATGCATAATATAGAAATTCTAGCATTAAAAACATTTCAAGAAAATCTTACATACTTTGAAAAAAATCATAATCCTATTTTTGGAAAACTCACCCTTCTAAATCAACTTATTGACGATGGAACCTACGAGGAACACTATGCGCTAGAATATAAAGAAGAGGGGTATTTTGATATTTTGGAGCTTGCAACCAACGAATTTTTATATAAAGAAGACAGTACGGCACATGCCATAAGAATGACAAATGCAGTTGATCTTAAACGAATAGGTGGCATTTTTAAAGCTCAAAAATATGTCCGAGCGACCGACGAGCAAGCTGAAAAGATTGACAAAAGTGAACTCTCCTTTCATAATGCACTTTGGAGTACCATCAAAATCATTAATTATGTCAACAAGTATACCGATATTAAAACTCATATGAACCGTGTTAATAAAATTATCTTTTTAGGAATTGGTCTTGGGCTTCATCTTTTAAAAATAGCTGAAAAAATGGGTTCTCAAGTTATATTTATCAAAGAGAAAAATCTTGAAATATTTCGTCTCTCTTTATTTGTAACCGATTATTCAAAGCTTGCACAAAATCGTTTTCTTTACTTTTCACTGACCGATGACGAAGAAGAAGAGCGAGAAAACTTTATTCAGTTTTTAGACAAAGGAAACAACTACAATCTCAATCTCAAACATATCCCTTTTACACTCAATTATCAATCAGAACTTAGACGACTTCAAGGGCATGTTTTATCGCAAAGTTATATTGCCTACGGATACAGTGCTATGCTACTTCGCTTTATCGACTCACCGCGATACCTTGCACAAGGCTACTCCTTTCTTAAAGTCAATACAATGCATCGTGACACACTCTTTTCAGAAAAACCCGTTTTACTGGTTTTTTCTGGTCCCTCTACGCTCAAAAATATTGAATGGCTAAAAGCAAATCGCCATCGCTTTATTGTCATAAGTGCCCTCTCTACATGTAGGCTACTCAATCATGCAAACATCTCTCCTGATGTTGTGATACATATTGATCCTGGTGCAGAAAACACGGCCTTATTATTTAATGGCCTCAACCCACAAGAATACTTTAAAAATACCATTGTCCTTCTTGCTTCGAATGTAGATCAAAAAACTGTACAACAATTTGACCGCTCTAACATTCATTTTATTGAGCAAGGAACAACATATAAAAAAGATTTTGGAAAACTCTCGGCACCAAGTGTGGGTGAATTTTCGTATGCACTTTTCTTGATTTTTGGAGCGATGAAAATGTTTATGCTAGGCATTGATTTGGCATTAGACAATGAAACACTCCAATCTCACGGTGGATTTCATGCGTTTCAAACCAAAGGCAAAGTTGATAATCAAAATGCCATACTCAATCCGCGTTCTTCTGTTGAGTATGTGCGGGGCAATTTTTTAGAAAAAGTGCCGACCTTTGCATCCCTTAAAATGTCGATTATACAACTTGAGCTATTTACAAACATGCTTAAACGCTTTGATCAAAGCATTTACAACCTAAGCAATGGTGCTTATTTGCCAGGATGTGATCCGCTAAAGATAGAAGACTATGATTGGGAGTGCCTAGAGCCCCTTACTCACACCTCTCTCACTCAAGATCTGAAGCAATTTTTCAAATCAATCGGTTCGGATGCGTTCAATGAAGAAGATAAAAAACAGTTAAAATACCAAATAAAAGAAGCTAAAAAACTCGAAAAAATCATCAAACAGCATCAAAAGAAAAAATTTGTAGATGCAGAGGCTTATCTTAACGCTCTTACAAAACTTTCTTGGGATCTAAGTGATATGGACTATAAAACACACTCCGATCTTGCACAAGTCTATTATGAATATTTTTCTATTATCGTCAGTTATATTTTTGATCTCTTTAACACGCAAGAACTTGAAAATCCCAATAAACATGTCATACACATCCATGCTCTTTTGGTAAGACAATTGCTTAAGATGTCAGAGCTTTATATCACGAAGATTGAAAATTATTTGAAGTAGGTAACCGAGCCAAAAGGCTCGGTTACGAAAGAATCGACTATTGTAATAGTCTTAGAACATTCTGTTGAACGGCATTGGCTTGGCTCATAGCGTATGAACCAGACTGTGCTAGAATGTTGAACTTAGAGAAGTTCGCAGATTCTGCAGCAAAGTCAACATCACGGATTTGAGATTCCGCTGATTTAACGTTTACTTGCGTTACAGAGATGTTGTTAATGGTACTGACCAATTGATTTTGGACAGAACCAAGGTCTGAACGAATCGTATCAAGATCGGTAATAGCCGCTTCAAGTGTACTGATGGCTCTCATCGCACCTTTAAGCGTTGTAACATTGATATCTGATAGGTTAGTAAATACTTCATCGCTTGTTGTAACGCTATTTTGTTCTGCAGTATTTACCACCAAGGTTGAGCCTGCAGCAATTGAACCAAGTGTATCTCCCGTACCTTTTAACAATGTCATATCATTATCAAGAACGATATCTGCTGTTGTTGTAATGTCTGTTCCAAGAACAGTCCCAGCAGGCAAGCCAACACCAGTACCATCACCAATTTGGGCATTTGTTAACTCTTGTGTTAATAATGTACCCGCTTTAAGAACGGTACCTTCTTTCAAGGTAGAACCCGCTTTAACTACCATATCTTGATTGAGAGTTATTGCGGCACTTAAATTAATATTACCACCAATGGTTGAATCCTCTTTTAGTATAGAAGATGATGTTAAAATTGAGCCAGCTTTTAAATCCATACCAATCGTTGTGTCTTCTGCGCCACTGATTGTTAAATCTTCACCTAAAATACTCCCTGCTTTAGCGATAGAATCTTCGGCCAATACACTGCCTGCTTTAAGCGTCATATCAGCACCAAGTACGGAATCACCTGTTGTAGTAATATCTGCACCCAGAATGGTTCCTGCAAGCAATGTACTATTTTGTCCCAATGTAGCATCCGCATTTGCAAGATCAACATGCATAATCATATCTTTCGACAAGGTTCTAGATGAAGAGAATGTAAGATCAACAGTTAAAGTGCTTCCTGCTTTGTATAATGTTCCGGCCATAGTAATATCTTGATTTAAAACAGTACCCGCATCAAGCTTAGTTCCTGAAGCAAGAATTGAACCCGCTGTAATGAACATATCAGCACTTAGAGTAACATCAGTTGTTCCTGAAGTAATTATTTTAGATGTAAGCGTTGTACCTTTATTGATTTTAGAGCCACTACCAATTGTAGAACCTACTGCTAAAATACTATCTGCTGTTGACGAATCTACCGTCACCTCAGAAGCTGCTGTCATCGTATAATCAAAGCCCAGTGTTGAACCTTTTGCGATAACGCTTTGATCTTCAACAGTACTACCGATAGCTAAGAATGAATCTTGAATCATAGTCACAGATGAAGAAATAGCTATATCAGCCCCTACCGCTGCACCACGATCCGCACCTTTGATTTCGAAAGTTGAAGAACCCGCTTGTGTGACTTCAAGATAACCAAAAGTAGTCATCTCGTTTGCTGAAGCACCCATAACAGCGATATCGCCAGTAACCTCAATAGCCCGACCATCTTTTGAAGATAAGACAACAGTTCCATCTTGATTTTTCGTTGCAGTAACACCTGTTTCACTGGTTTTTTTGTTGATAGCATTGATTAATGTACCGTCTTTATCATTAGCACTTACATTAATCGCACCAATTTGAATACCATTGATTTTAAAATCAAGACCCGTTGTGCCAGTAGAGATTACGCCTGTGGTAACACTAACCACTGCTTTAGCACTAATACCTGTTTCTGCACTGTACTTATTCAACTGATCCGCCACGGCACCCATACCATTGGCTGCCTTGTTGTTATACTGGATATCAATTGGCTCAAGCGTAACAGATTCACCTGTTCTGCCACTAATAATCGTCAATTGATTTTCACCAACATTGCCTATGTCCAAACGCGCTTGTGTGATTTGACCAATTTGGGTTGTCTCAGCAGAACCAATAGAAGCTTTAACCGTTTCATTAGCACTAGCACCAACTTGGAATTCTTTATTGGTAAAGGTACCTGAAAGTAATTTTTGACCGTTGAACGATGTTGTTTTCGCAATATTGTTCAAGTTCTCCAATAAACGATCGATATCTTTTTGAATTGCAAGACGAGAAACTGAGTTTTGACCATCAGATGCTGCTTGTACTGATTTAGTCTTGATTGTATCAAGAATATTTGAGTACTCGTTAAGTGCACCGTCGGCAGTCTGAATCAAACCAATCGCATCGTTACCATTGTTAACCGCTTGTGCAAGTGAACTAGCTTGTGCACGAAGAGAGTTTGCAATAGCAAGACCAGAAGCATCATCTGCTGCTTTGTTGATACGAAGACCTGAAGACAATTTTGAAAGTGAATTGTCCAAACTTCTGTTGTTCATTGTTGCACTTGTGTGAGAACTAAGAGCCGCAATGTTAGTATTGATACGGAAACCCATGATAAATCCTTTTATCTTTTGTATTTCGCAGGCATCCTTGCCTTTGATAGAAACAATATCGGGATAGGGTAAAAAAACTTTAGCAAATGGCTATCTATTTTTAAAAAGATTCTTTTTTCGCTAGAATACGCCAAAATGTTTACATGTAACCTATATTAATGGAAAAAAATTGAAAAACCTCATCATTGTGGAATCACCCACAAAAGCAAAAACGATTAAAAGCTTTTTAGACAAAAGCTACACCGTCATCGCCTCAAAAGGGCACATTCGCGATTTACCACAAAGCAGTTTTGGTATCAAAATCGAGGGGCAAACCTTTACCCCTGAGTACCGTGTGGCAAAAGACCATACCGCCGTCGTCAAAGAGATTAAAGATTTGGCTAAAGATGCCACACAGGTTTTTATCGCAACGGATGAGGATCGAGAGGGAGAAGCCATTGGTTTTCATATTGCAACCGCCATTGGAAAAGACCCTTTAATTTTGCCACGCATTGTCTTTCATGAAATCACTAAAAATGCCATCATGCATGCACTGGAAAATCCTCGCAAAATCGACATGAGCAGTGTGGACGCACAACAAGCGCGTCGTTTGCTAGATAGAATCGTAGGCTACAAACTCTCTCCACTGCTGTCGTCTAAAATTCAAAAAGGGCTTAGTGCTGGGCGAGTTCAATCTTCTACGCTTAAAATTGTGGTCGATAGAGAAAAAGAGATACAGGCTTTTCAAGCTGAAGAGTTTTGGAGCATTGATGCTTTGTTTAACACAACCATTGAGGCTTCATTGGTAGAATTTCACGGCGACAAAATCGACAAAATGACGATCCATACAGGCGATCGTGCTCATGCAATGACCGCGCAACTTTCAAAAGAGAGCTACCTTGTCCATGCTCTTGAGAAAAAAGAGCGTGAAAGTGCGCCAAGTCCAGCATTTATGACATCGACATTACAACAAAGTGCATCAAGTGCCTTAGGTTATTCACCGAAAAAGACAATGATGCTAGCACAAACACTTTACGAAGGGGTTAAAACCCATCAAGGTGCCATGGGTGTTATCACTTATATGCGAACCGACTCACTCAACATCGCCAAAGAAGCGATAGAATCGGCACGTTCTCAGATTCTCAAAGACTATGGCAAAGCGTATCTGCCTGAAAACCCCCGTTTTTATACCAACAAAAACAAAGGTGCTCAAGAAGCACATGAAGCGATTCGCCCGACCATTTTAGAATTTACCCCCGCCATTGCTAGTAGCTACCTCAAGCCCGATGAACTTAAACTGTATGCACTGATTTACAACCGCTTTTTAGCATCACAAATGAATAACGCGCGTTTTGAGTCACAAACCTTGCTCTTTAAAAGCGAAAGTGGTACATTTAAAGCCAGTGGTAGAAAGCTCCTTTTTGATGGTTTTTACAAAGCCTATGGTGATAATGACAAAGATAAATTACTCCCTGATTTAAGCCTGAATGCACCCGTAACTCTCTCAAAGTTAGACGCCAATCAGCACTTTACCGAGCCTCCATCACGTTACTCAGAAGCCAGTTTGATTAAAAAGCTTGAAAGCCTTGGCATTGGTCGTCCCTCTACCTATGCGCCCACCATTTCTGTGTTAAGTGCTAGAGAATACATTGCCATTGAAAAAAAACAAATTGTGCCTTCAGAAATTGCCTTTAAAGTCACCGAATTACTTGAACAGCATTTTCCCCAAATCGTGGACTCCTCATTTACCTCTAGCATGGAAGAGCGCCTCGATTTAATCGCCGAAGATAAAGAGAACTGGCAAGCGATTTTGTGGGAATTTTATGAGCCCTTCAACGCACAAGTTGCCCAAGGAAAAACTGGCATAGAGAGCCAAAAAGTGGTGGTTTTCACGGGCGAAATGTGCCCAGACTGTGGCAAGGAACTCGTCAAACGCAAAGGGCGTTTTGGAGAGTTTATCGCGTGCAGTACTTACCCTACATGTAAGTACACCCAAAACCTCTCACGCACCGCTGTAGCCCCCAAAGAAAAGGTCAAACTTGATATCCCCTGCCCAGAATGCGGTGGCGATATACTAGAGCGCATCTCTAAGCGTGGCAAATTTTACGGGTGTGGTAACTACCCTAAATGCAATTTTGTCTCAAACCATCAGCCCACATCCAAAAAATGTCCTGAGTGCGGGTATATCATGTCAAAACGAGAACTTCGCAAAAAAGAGGTTCACGAGTGTATCAAATGCAAATTTAAAGAAGAAGTCCAATGAAAAAAGAGATTTTTCTATGTTCTATTTGTAATGTTTCCAGTGGAAGTTGCGCTGAGGATTGCGGATTTTGTACCCAAAGTGCGAAACACCATGCCGATATCGTCCGCTACAAGTACAAAGCGATTGAGCAAATCGTTTTAGAAGCCAAAAATGCAACAAACTATGGAGCTTTAGGCTTTTGTTTGGTCACATCTGGCCTTGGGTTGGATGATAAAAAACTCGCCTTTGTCTGTGATGCAGCCCGTGCTGTAAGGGCTGAACTTCCTAATATCCACCTTATTGCGTGCAATGGCATTGCTAACGTTGAGCAACTCAAAACCTTAAAAGAGGCGGGGGTTAATTCGTATAATCACAACCTTGAAACATCGAAGCGTTATTATGCAACAATCTGTTCGACCCATTCGTGGGAAGAGCGCTTCCAAACCTGTTTAGCCGTAAAAGAATCAGGGCTACATCTATGCAGTGGTGGCATCTTTGGACTTGGGGAGAGTAAAGAAGATAGGCAGAGCTTTATAGAAAGCATTAAAGAACTTTCGCCTTCAACCATGCCTTTAAATTTTTACCATCCTAACCCTGCCCTGCCTTTACATGCCAACCCTCTCAGCGAAGAAGAGGCTTTAGAAATTATCGCTCATGTTCGTAAAACTCTGCCTCAAACCATGCTTATGGTAGCAGGTGGACGTGAAATCACTTTTAAAAGCAGACAAAGTGATATTTTTGAAGCAGGAGCGGATGCCATTGTAATAGGTGATTATCTCACAACCAAAGGACAAGCTCCTACAGAAGATTTGGAGATGATTCGCTCTTTAGGCTACAAGATAGCTAAAAACTGTCATTAATTTTTTGATTAATTTTTTTCATAGACATCTTCCTAATACAAATATGCTTACAATTTATCACACGCGATGTATGAAAATTTGTTATAATCTTCCATTATTTTATAAAGGATGTCTATGAGTCAAGAGAGTATTACCGTTACTGACAACCGCACTGGCAAAGAGTATGAGTTTCCCATTTTAAAATCAACTATAGGTCCCGACGTTATTGATATCTCGGCACTTTATGGAAACATGGGTCTATTTACATTGGACCGTGGATTTACCTCAACGGCAAGTTGCCGTTCACGCATCACTTACATCGATGGTGACATTGGCAAGCTCATGTACCGTGGATACGACATTGAGTATCTTGCGACCAAAAAATCATTTTTAGACACCGCTTTTTTGCTATTACACAAAGAACTTCCCTCTAAAGATGAATACAAAAACTTTTTATTGGAACTTAAAAAACGTTCATTTATCCATGAAAGTATGCGCAAGCTCTTTGATGCCTTTCCCGACAATGCGCATCCAATGGCGATTTTATCCTCTTCCGTTTCAGCACTTTCTGCGTTTTATTTTGACCATTTAGATATGGATTCTCCTGAAGAAGTTAAAGAGATGGCACATCGAATTATCGCTAAGATTCCAACCATTGCAGCGTTTTCATACCGTTATTCTCAGGGCTTGCCTATTATCTATCCTGACTTAGACAAGGGTTTTACCGAAAACTTTTTGTACATGTTACGAGGCTACCCACACCATCACATTGACCTCAAACCCATCGAGACTAAAGCACTCGACACCATTTTTACCCTTCATGCTGACCACGAGCAAAATGCTTCTACCACGGCTGTTCGTGTGGTCGCTTCTACCCATGCACATCCTTATGCTGCGATTTCTGCGGGAATTGGTGCACTGTGGGGACGAGCGCATGGCGGGGCGAATGAATCAGTAATTCGTCAACTTGAATTAATCGGAAGTGTCGAAAATGTGGATAAATACATCGCAAAAGCTAAAGATCCTAATGATCCGTTTAGGCTTATGGGCTTTGGTCATCGCGTGTATAAAAACTTTGACCCACGTGCCACAATTTTAAAAAACCTTCAAAAACAACTTGTAAGTGAATTAGCGATTGACAGTGACTTAATGGCGGTTGCTACCCGTATTGAGGAGATTGCACTTAATGATGAGTACTTTATTAAACGTAAACTCTATCCAAATATTGACTTCTATTCGGGTCTTATTTTACAAGCTTTGAAGATTCCAAAAGAGATGTTTGCGGTTATTTTCGTCATTGGTCGCACCCCTGGATGGATTGCGCAGTGGATAGAACTTAAAGAACAGCCCGATATGAAGATAGCTCGCCCACGACAGCACTACTTAGGACCCCTTGAGCGAACACCTAAATAATTGAGACGGTACATGTAAGGATTTTTTCCTTACATGTAAAAGAGTTCTTGCAAAATGCATTTTGCAAGAACTCACATCTTACTTTAATGTAATGCTATATCCACCATCCACACGGGCAATATCATAACGATAGTGTCCATCTAAGACAATCGCCATACGGTAGAAGCCTTCATGATTTCCAAGCGTTGCTGAGACAAAGGGAGGTTTTGAAAAATCAACACTCTTGGTCGAGAACGCCTCTTTGGAACTTTGAAAATCCACAACAACTTTAAAGGGTTTATTGATCAAGAAATCACGCACTTTGACATCTTTGGTATAAATCATAATGCGGTTATCAACCACTTCCACCCCAACACCCTCACCTAACATCTTGCTCTCAGGCTTTTCTTCGACTTGCGCGATCACTTTAGGCATGCTAATCGTTGGTATTGTTTCACTCTTTTTCGCTTCAGGTTCTTTGGCTAAAGACTCAGGCAAGGTTTCAGATTTTGTCGGTATCTCTGGCTTTTTTGCATAAATCAGCAAAGGATTGTGCCAATCAATAGTTTGGTCGACGGCCAAAATCTCTTCACTAATGGAGCCATCAAGATTTTGAAACACAATGGAAACACTTTTTAAGATGCGTGCGCTGCTAGGGAAGGTAAACTGTGTTCCATTAAAATCAACACGTGTATCTTTCACATGTGTGGTTCTCCCTGTGTCCATGGGGTCTAATGCTATGGAAAAAGGATTTTCACGAGCAAGCACAAGGCTTGTAAAACAACACAGTAGACAAAAAAGATAAACGCGCATTTTCTCTCCTTAACGATCGGGGTCTAACTGACGCAATTCAAAATACTCTTTTTGCAAAACGGCATTTTCATCTTTGAGATTTTTGATCTTAATCGTGAGTGTGTCCTTGTCTTGTTGTAAATTCAGCAGGACATCCAAAGAACTCTTACCAAAAAGAACATCTCCAATATAAAGACCAAAAAGGAGAACCACAAAAAAAAGAGCTACAATTTTAAGATAAAAGGAGAGGCTAGCCCCTCCTCCTTCATCGTCAAACTCGTCTAAAACATCACTCATTGACTAAAAAGTGTGTTTCCTATGTATTCGCCATATCCTAATTCTCGCTCAATCTCAAGCAAGCGATTGTATTTAGCCGTTCGTTCACCTCGCGCGGTGGCTCCTGTTTTAATTTCACCCGTGTTAAGGGCAACCGCAAAATCAGCGATGAACGCATCTTCACTCTCTCCGCTACGGTGACTCATAACGCATTTGTAGTTGTTGCGTTGGGCAAGGCGGACGGTGCGCATGGTCTCTGTGATAGAGCCTATTTGATTAGGTTTTATTAATATAGAATTTCCAATGCCTTTTGAAATGCCCTCACTCAAAATTTTCTCATTCGTGACAAACAAATCATCCCCAACGAGTTGAATCCTGCTTCCCAATGTCTCCGTAAGCAATTTCCAACCCTCCCAATCATCTTCACTTAAACCATCTTCAATGGAGACAATAGGATACTTTGCACACAAGTTTTCATAATAGGCCACTAACTCTGCACTGCTCAAAATTCTGTTTTCAGACTCTAATTTATAGCCACCCTCGCATACAAGCTCGCTGCTTGCCACATCAAGAGCGATAGCAATATCAATCCCTGGCTTATAACCCGCTTTTGCAATAGCATCCATAATAACGATAATCGGCTCTTCATTATCTTTAAGATTGGGTGCAAAACCACCTTCATCTCCTAAAGCCGTACTCTCTCCCATGTCACCAATGATTTTTTTCAACTGATGGTATACTTCCGTACATGCTCGAAGGGCTTCTGCAAAACTATCAAAATTTAAAGGCATAATCATGTATTCTTGGAAATCAACACTATTGTTGGCATGACTTCCACCATTAATGATGTTAAACATTGGCGTAGGAAGTGTCATCGCATTGGCACCTCCCAAGTAACGGTACAAAGGAATGTTTAAGCTCGTAGCAGCAGCACGGGCAATAGCCATGGAAACACCCAAAACAGCATTGGCACCAAGACGCCCATAGTTGTCTGTCCCATCTAAGGCTTTCATCGCATCATCAATAGCGGCTTGGTTGAAAGGGTTTAATCCAATCAGCTCATCAGAGATTTCCGTGTTCACATTTTCACATGCTTTTAAAACACCTTTACCCATGTAACGCCCATCCGCATCTCTAAGCTCTAATGCTTCGCGCTTGCCCGTACTCGCACCGCTAGGAACTATAGCACTGGCAACGGTTCCATCGCTTAGGGTTACTTTGGCTCGAACGGTTGGGTTTCCCCTACTGTCCAGTACTTCGTCTGCTGCAATATCTTCGATATAGATCATTCATCTTCCTTTATCTCATCAGCGCCACATGCTATAGCTATAGTATTGCCGCTAATTTCGTGTTTGATTTTTTCTTCAATTTCACGCGCTAACTCTTTATTCTCTTTCAAAAAGGCTTTGACGTTTTCTCTACCTTGTCCGAGTTTGGTTTCGTTGTAGCTAAACCATGCACCACTTTTATCAATGATGTCTAGTTTCACGCCATAGTCCACCATTTCACCCTCTTTTGAAATTCCTTCACCAAACATAATATCAAACTCTGCTTGACGAAACGGTGGGGCTACTTTATTTTTAATCACTTTAGCCTTCACTCTGTTACCAATTTGCTCTTCACCTTGTTTGAGTGTGGCAATTTTTCGCACATCGATACGCACAGAGGCATAAAATTTCAACGCATTTCCACCCGTAGTTGTTTCTGGACTGCCATATCCCATCGTTCCAATTTTCATACGAATTTGGTTGATAAAAATCACTGTTGTGTTCATCTTATGTACAACAGCTGTCAATTTACGAAGCGCTTGACTCATCAGACGGGCTTGAAGTCCCACATGGGTATCGCCCATATCCCCTTCAATTTCACTCTTAGGTGTCAAAGCAGCTACTGAGTCAATAACGATGACATCGACTGCTCCACTGCGTGCTAAAGTTTCAACAATATCGAGGGCTTGTTCACCAAAATCGGGTTGTGAAACCAAAAGGTTTTCGATATCAACGCCCAAATTTCCAGCATACTTCACATCCAAAGCATGTTCGGCATCCACAAAGGCGCAAATACTTCCCTTCGCTTGTGCTTCTGCAATGATTTGCAAGGAGAGTGTCGTTTTTCCTGAACTCTCAGGTCCATAAATTTCAATAATTCTACCTTGAGGAATACCACCGATTCCCAAAGCCAAATCAAGCCCAATCGAGCCTGTGCTAATCGCAGCAATGGGCTCAACCACTTTATCGCCTAAACGTACTAATGCCCCTTTCCCAAAGGCCTTATCTATCTGCTTAATCGCTAAGTCTAACGCTTTACGTTTATTGTCATCAATTTGCATGTGTTACCCTTTTTCAGTGTGATTTATTTTAACATTTTGAGCTTGAAAAAGCCCTTTGAACAATTTTAGTCTCTTTTGGTGTTGAGGGTTAAAAATATTTCAATAGGGAATATGTTAAAATGATTCCAACACTTATCCAAGGATTTTTTTGAAAACACTAACCGTTGCCCATTCCCCCGATGCGGATGATATCTTTATGTACTTTGCCATTAAATTTGGCTGGGTTAGCGCACAAGAACTCTGTTTTGAAAATATCGCTTTAGACATCGAAACCCTCAACACAGAGGCACTCAAAGGAACCTATGATATTACTGCGATTAGTTTTGCACTCTATCCCAAAATCCGTAACGACTACGCCCTTTTACGCACTGCGGTTAGTTTTGGCGAAGGTTATGGCCCAAAATTGGTCAAGCGTAAAGAGACAAAGCTCAAACGCAATTTTAAAGTAGCCCTCAGCGGTACGCACACGACTAACGCACTCCTCTTTAAAATTGCCTACCCAACAGCTCGTATCGTGTATAAAAATTTTCTTGATATTGAGGCTGCTATTGTATCGGGAGAAGTGGATGCGGGCGTGCTGATTCATGAGAGTATCTTGCAGTACAGCCAAGAGCTGTGCGTCGAGCGCGAAGTGTGGGATATTTGGAGAGAACTGTGCAAAGCGGAACTTCCTTTGCCACTTGGTGGCATGGCACTGCGTCGCTCCATCCCTTTGCACCGTGCCATTGCGTGCGAGAAGACGCTGATTCGTGCTGTTGATGTCGCACACACTCATCAAGGCATGCTTTCAAAAATGCTTTTGGAGCGAAACTTGGTGCGCGTTGATGCCACGACGCTCAAAACCTATTTGGGACTTTATGCCAATGAACACTCCATCGAGATGAGCGACACCCAGTACCACGCCATCGATACCCTCTTTGAGCTTGGCTATACCAACGGTTTTTTTGATCAATCCATTCGCTCACGTGAGTATCTCATTCCTCACGAATACGTCGCTCTTAGGAATAGCTAATGGAAGCGAAGCTCATAGGTCTTGGTGTTGAAACGTTTAAAATAGCGCTGTATCTCTCCATGCCTATGCTCCTAGCGGGTCTTGTTGCAGGACTTATTATCAGTATTTTTCAAGCAACGACACAAATCAATGAGATGACACTCAGTTTTGTTCCTAAAATTCTTATTGTTATCGTTGTAGCTATTTTTACCATGCCTTGGATGATGAACATGATGATGGAATTTACCATCCGCATGATAGAAATGATTCCAACGTTTGTCTTTTAATGACACGTACACTCGATTTTAGCACCTATTCTAGTATCAAAATAGGGCCTGTTATGGATGTACTCTTGCTTGATTCGATGACTCCACTTCCAAGCGGTTACACACTCATAGGAGGGGCGAATAACCTCTTAGTCTCTCCCAACCCTCCTCCCTTGGCTATGCTGGACAAATGTTTTGATTTTATCTATATCCAAAACAATACCTTACATGTAGGAGGTTCCACACCCAGTGGAAAGATTCTCTCCTTTGCCAAAAAACACAATCTTTCAGGCTTTGAATTGATGCAAAAACTCCCTGGAACCCTTGGCGGAATGTTGGCTATGAATGCGGGGCTAAAAGAGTGGGAAGTATTCAATGAACTCATCGCCATTCGTACGGAAAAAGGATGGACGGATAAGAAGGCTATCGAGCACGGTTACCGCTTTGCTAAAATTGAGGGAGTGGTCTTTGAGGCCACCTTTACATGTAAAGAAGGATTTGATGAAACACTCCTAAGCATGTTTAAAAAAATGCGTGACAATCAGCCTCCCTTTCCTAGTGCGGGGAGTTGTTTTAAAAACCCACAAGGGCATTTTGCAGGAAAGCTTATTGAGGAGGCAGGGCTTAAAGGAAAACGCATTGGTAACATGAGCTTCAGCGACGTGCACGCCAACTTTTTAGTCAATTTAGGCGGGGGGACACATCAAGATGCCATCGCACTGATTGCGCTTGCTAAGGAGGAGGTTTACAACCGTTTTGGTGTAACATTAGAAGAAGAGATTATTCTCCTTTAAAAAAAAATATCTTTCGAAGAGCTTCTAATTTTCAAGGTTTCTAAAGAACTAAAATACCCTTTCTCAAAACACTCAACGCCGCATCGTCCTATCATAGCTGCATTATCAGAGCAAAACTCCATCTTTGCGGTGAGTAACGGTGCTTTTTTGGATGCACAAAAAGCGTCTAAGTGTCCTCTTAAATAAAGATTCGCACTTGCCCCTCCTACCACACCAAAGCGCTCTATCTTGCGCTCTTTATACGCTTTTTTGATTTGTCGCATAAGGTGTGCGACGGCTATGCGTTGAAATGAAGCACAGATATCGTATATCGTTTGTTCATCCAAATGTTCTTGCGCTTCAACGCACAATCTCACTTGATTTTTAAGTCCTGAATAACTAAATGCCATTTGTTTAGAAGCCAAAAGAGGTATCGTGAAATCAAACTTTTTTTCATTCCCTTTTTTCGCATATGCTTCGATAATAGGACCTGCGGGATAGGGCAGCCCTAGCATTTTACCCACCTTGTCAAAACTCTCTCCAAAGCTATCATCCATCGTTGTCGCCAGCAATTCGATATGTTCCAAACTCTTTACATGTAAGAGTTGCGTGTGTCCACCTGAGACCAATAAAACATCCATCGGGAAGTGTGTCTGGGTATCAATAAATAAAGAGTAAATATGCCCTTTAAGATGGTTAATCCCAAGCAAGGGAACACTCAGTGCGATGCTAAGTGATTTAGCCATCACAACACCCTCTATTAAGGTCACAGAGAGCCCAGGTTCATTCGTAACAGCAATGGCTTTAATATGGGGAAAATAGGGTTTTGCTTCTTCTAAAATTTTAGGAAGGGTTACCGCATGTAAGCGAGCAGCCAATTCTGGTACAACACCACCATAGTGTGCATGCTCAGCATCTTGGGATATTTTTTTGTGAAATAAAAGCTTTTTATCACTTAAGCGTGTTATTGCGATGGAGCTATCATCGCAACTGCTTTCAATGCTTAAAATCACCGATTTTTTATCCTAAACAATTTGGACATGCCATGGCTCAAACCGTACGCCATCATTATTGCCCACACCATAGCGCATTGAAATATAGGGCAGTTTTTGAAGGCTCCAAAATTCTGGTGTGCGGGCAAAGTTGGCTGTGAAATTTTCATGCCCCCATCCACGCTTCCCCACATCAAAATCACCCAAAGAGTGGTAAGAAAAGCCTGGGGGTACCAATGAGTGTGCCGCTAGGGTGATATTGCCATTTTCGCTCTGAATTTTACGCAGATGCAAGGCTAACTGTTTTACGACACTGCGCACACCAGAGGTAAGCACCACCGACTTTCCGACATCTTTAATGATGCGCCCTAAAGCCGTGTGCGATGTACCTTTAAACAGATAATGTCCCGTACCATGAATTTTAACCACCTCTTTTTCATCAATCGTATCGGTCAAATTATCAATGGTGCGCTTACCGTAAAATCCATACTGAACGGGGTCGGTGTAAAAAATCTCTTCTATGTACGCTTGTTCCTCAGGCGTAAATGCAATAATTTTTGGGTGATTTCTTGCCACTAACAAAGTAGCATCAAAGCCGATAAGATTAAAATTAGCGTAACCAACCACACGCTCAATGGCATCAAGTTTTCGAACAATAGAAGCCAAAAGTGCATGGTGTTCTTCTTTCACCCATACATAATAAGGGAGTGTCTCGCCTGCCGAAGCGACGCTTGCCATGATGCCCATACCCATAAACCCTAAAAATGTCCTGCGCTCCATTGTCCCTCTGCCTTACGCTCTTAAAAATAATGGGGTGATTATAGCATCTGTTGTTGATTTTTAAGCATGAGTTCCATATCCTGCGCATTCAAGGGCTTACTAAAAAGATACCCTTGCATCAATTCACAACCATTACTGTAGATAAAATCCCTCTGCTCTTGCTTCTCCACGCCCTCCGCCAAGACACTTAATCCAAGACCACGCCCCAGCTCAATGATGGTACGCGCAATAGCCCTGTCTTCACGACTGGACTCTAAATTTTGTACAAAACTTTGGTCAATTTTGAGTTTGGTGATAGGAAGTTTTTTCAAATACGAAAGCGAAGAGTGCCCTGTACCAAAATCATCAATGGAAATATCAAGCCCTAATTCACGTAACCGTTTCAAAAGCGCGATGGATTTTGTGGTATCTTTCATAATAAAGCGCTCCACAATTTCCATTTCAATCCATTTTGCTTTACAACCCGTCTTCTTAAGTGCTCCCATGACGGTTGAGATGAGCTTAGGAGAGTCGAGTTGTTTTCCTGCAAAATTAATTGCCATTTTGCCAGGGTTGAGTCCTTTTTCATACCACGCCTTTACCTGCTCCATGGCTGAATGCAACACCCAATTCCCAATTTCAAGGATCAACTCACTCTCTTCGGCAACATGGATAAAATACCCAGGAGCCATCATTCCCCGTAAAGGATGCCTCCATCGTATGAGGGCTTCAATGCCTACGATTTTATCGGTTTGAAGATTGATTTGAGGCTGATAGTAGAGTTCAAACTCATCGTGAGAGAGCGCATGATAGAGACTTTTTTCAATTTCAAGATGCTCATTGGTCTCTTGATTCATGGCTTGGTCAAAAAATTTATAGCGATTGCGCCCTTCTGTTTTGGCTTTGTACATGGCAACATCCGCATTTTTAAGAAGCTGTGCCGCACTATGACCATCATTGGGGTAGACACTCACGCCCATACTCATCGTAACTTTAAAACTTTCATTGGCTAAGGTTAAAGGCGTTTGAAACGAATTCACTAACTTCTTAATGGCAACAAAAATATCGCTGATATCCTTACAACCATCGAGTAAAATGATAAATTCATCGCCACTTAAACGCGCAACCGTATCAGTTTCTCTCACACTGCTTTGCATCTTAGCTGCGATAGTTTTTAAAAGCACATCCCCTGCATCATGCCCCAAGGTGTCATTAATCATCTTAAATTTATCAATATCCACAAAAATAATGCCTAGCACGCTCTCATCACGGCTTGCTTTTTTAATCGCTTGGGCTAGCCTATCTTGCAACAAATTTCGGTTAGGTAGCCCCGTGAGTGCATCGTGCTCTACTTGATGCATCAACATTTTTTTCTGCTTTTTATTCTCTTCTTCAAGCTCTTTACGAACGGTAATATCACGAATGGAACAGTGTTGTAAAATCGATTCTTCCATCTGAATGGTTGTGACGACCACACTTATCCAAAACAACGTACCATCGCACGCTTTTGCGCGCCACTCAAATTTATGTACCCCGTTGTCTAACGCTAACTTATTCATACGCAGGGACTTCTCTAAAGAACTTTCCCCATCGGGCTGAAACTCTGGTGAAATATCTACAGGAGAGATATTGATGAGCCTCTCCTTACTCTCTGCTTTAAAGAGGCGTACAATGGCTTCATTACAATCCACAAAAACGCCCTCTTTTAGAAGCCACACCCCATCCGCTGATTTTTGGTATAAGGTTTCAAAAACTCTCTTTTGATCCCGAATTTGTTTGTTTGTGAGCAATAAATTGTTTTCATAACGTGATATCATCGAACGAATACGCCGCGAGATAAGATACATAATGCCCATAACCATCACCATAATGACCAAAGAGATACCAAACATACTCAGTATCGTCTCCATCATCTTCTCTTTAAGGACCTTCTCTTCCTCTTTTAGCACCTTATTCTCTTCTTCAAGATACGCACCCGTACCAATCGACCACCCAAATTGAGGAATACTTCTGACATAAGATATTTTTTTACGATCACCCTCCATTCCTGGTCGATACGTGGCTGTATAATTGATAAAAAAGCCCTCGGGCATCAATTTAGCGCCCCCAACAAAATCACGGATAATGTACTGGTTGTCACTCACAACATTTAAGCGATTTTTTCCAATTTGAGATACATCCCCATGCGCAATACACACACCCTTATCATCATGCGCAAAGATGTATCCTGATTCGCCATAACGGGTATTGATAAGGAGTTTTTGAGTCTCTTTTTTGATTTTTTCTAAAATTTCATCTTCATAGCGCGCACTTCCAAAATAGATATTTAACGGTGTGAAGAGTTTTATGTAGCCTATTTTTTTGCGGAAAACCTCATCCTCTGGGTTTTTCCACGTCCAATCGTAAAAGGTACCATCTTCTTTTTGAAGGGCTGTAAGTGCTTCTTGTATGGTATATTTGCCATTCGCATCTTGAAGGTTAATGAGGTCTTTCCCCTCCAAAGATTTATCCGCCCCATGCATGACATTGGTACCATTTAAATCATAAACAAAATAGTAACCGCTTAAATCTTCAAAAAAGCGCATATCACGAAGTTTGTTTTTGATTTTTTCTAAAATGACTTCGCGGGGAAGCTTAGGATTTTCACGATACGTATCAAAAATAATCGTATGGGCAAATTTAACAATATTTTTAATCTCTTCTTTGGATTCTTTAACTAAAAACTTCTCATTCACCCCAATATAATCGACGAGTTTATCAATACGCTCTTTGGCTTGAGCTTTGGAATTACGCACATACGTTTGGCGGGCAAAATCCAGTGATTTTTGATACTGAGAACGCTCCGTGGTAATCATAATCGCTATAAAAATTAAAAAAGTAACAAATACAGCAAGGGCGGGGAGAAAGACAATCCACCTCGTAAGATTTGTTTTTCTAAAAATTGGCAAAATCTACTCCGTAACAAAGGTTAATTTAGGAGTAATACTTTAGCACAATTTTCTGAAGATTGTTGTGTTATCCTCTATTTTGTTGTATCCTAACGCTAGATTTACTCATCTTTTAAAGGAACAGAATGCAAGCATTGTGGAATGCTAAGTTTAGAGGTGAAGAGCCTCTCTATGGTGATGCCCCCAATCAATTCGTCAAAGAAAATTTTGAGCAATTACTTCCTCTTCAAAACGTCTTATGCCTTGGAGAAGGAGAGGGGCGAAATGCTCTTTTTTTAGCCGATAAAGGGCTTGAAGTTGAAGCACTTGATATCTCTGATGTTGCGTTATTTAAACTACGAAAACGCGCTCATGCACATTATTTAGAGATTAAAATTTGTCACACCCTCCTTGAACACTGGAACCCCTCCGCACGCTATGGTGCCGTGGTGTGCACCTATTTGCATCTGCCCAAAGAAAAACAAAAAATGCTCTTTGAAAAAGCAGTATTTGCACTCAGAGAAGGAGGGCTTTTTATGGCAGAGCTGTTTAGCGAGAGTCAGGTTAATTTTCACAGTGGAGGACCTAAAAACATAGGACTGTTGTATGACTTAAACGATATTTCCGACACTCTCAAATCACTTTCCTGTCGTGTTCTCAAACTGGCACAAGAAATTGTTATTTTAAACGAAGGCCGAAATCACGTTGGCAGAGCCAGTGTCATTCGTCTCATTGTTCAAAAAGTTACTTTAGTGTGTTAACGGTTCCTAAAACCGTTGTACGTTTTTTATCTTCATACCATTTAAACTTTTCATCATAGCCTATGCGCGTCCAATATAAATCGCCTGAGTTGCGCCAAGGGTCTAAAATAAGGCCACTTTCAAACGAAGCTCCTTTGGCAAGAACGACCACCGAATTATGTTCTTCTTCCCCGCCTTTATCGGAAACGCCCCAACGCAAATCAACCGTTTTGTACTTCTGTTTTTTAAGATGCGCCATCAAATCTTCACTCCAATGAAAACAAAGTCCACGGGTGCGATACCCTAGATTAATAAGCATGTTATGATAACTTGCGGGAGTGACTAAATTGTACTGTTTGGCCAAGACTTTAGGATAAGACAACGCCTCTTTGGCAATGCTCTGCGCCTCTTTTTTATCGATACGAGCACTTAGTGCCATAATATCAATGGCTAGTTGCCTCTCTTTGGTGGATTCATTATTGATATTTTCAACTTTAACACTGCACCCTTGTAGCAGAGCCAAAAGTAGGAGAACAAAAAGGCTTTGTTTCATTATTTCGCTTTCAAATTAATCTTTACTATTTCACTCGCAGCACTCACACGAACAGCAGGTCCCCAGTATCCTGTTCCGTTACTCACAAACACTTGTGTTGTAGCATTGTGCTGATAGAGTCCACTTAAATAAGGCTGATCCAACAAAACTAAAAGTCCAAAAGGGAAAATTTGACCTCCATGCGTATGTCCGCTCAAAATCAAGTCAACTTTTGCATCTTTCATCTCTTTGACAATTTTTGGCTGATGAGAGAGTAATACGGTAGGTAATTCTGGCTTTACATGTAAAAGCGCTTTGCCTAAATCTGGAGGCCAAATCTCAAAGCGTTTGCCTATCATATCGGTAACCCCTGCTAAATTGATGACATTGCCAATGTTCATCGCCTTATTCGCCAGTACCTGTACCCCTAAAAATTCTAAGTAACCCATAATCTCTTCTACCCCGTAAAAATATTCATGATTTCCGGGCACAAAAAAGACACCTGTACTGCTTTGAATCGAACGCAAGCTCTCCAATGTGTCGCCTATTTGGCTGACGGGCATATCGATGAGATCACCCGTTATCACCACGATATCAGCATCCAAAGCATTCACTTGGGCTACGATATTGTCCATAAACTCTTTTCCTAACGTCTTTCCGATGTGTACATCACTGATTTGAACGATGCTAAGCTCTTGGCGTAACCCTTCGATGGAAACGTCCAATTCACGGATGCGCGGCGGTTTCATCCCTCCCACAAAACCTTGCACAATGTAGGTAACCGCTAACAACAAAAGTGTTACATCCAAGACCATCTTTACCAACAAACGACGTGAGTGGTCGTGTGGAATTTTAGCGTAAGGGATATGCGCCAAATCGTAGATAAGGGCTACACAAAAAAGCATAAATGAGACACCGATTAAACTTGAAAACAGTGCATAAAGTTTGGGGTCAAGTGAATCTAAACGAAGCACTAAAAAGTAAAAAATNNGAAAAAAGCTCCAAGCGCTTTAAAAAGCGCCTGTAGCTGTAGAAGTTAATCAGCGATAAAACAATAATAGCGGCTATCGCAAACGTCAATCGAAACACATATTCTCCTATTTTTTAAACACATCAAAATAGCGATTGGTTTCAGACTTTATCACTTTAGAGAGCAATAAAAGAGCAATCAAGTTAGGAATCGCCATCATGCCGTTCATCAAATCGGAGAAATCCCAGACAAAAGAGAGTTTCATCATCGCGCCCACCATCACAAAAGCGATGAAAATCACACGATACAGTCTTACTTTTTTCTCACCAAAAATATACTCAAACGCTTTTTCACCATAATAACTCCATCCAAGAATGGTAGAATAGGCAAATAAGGCGGTTGAAATCACCACCACAATCGTTCCAAATGAGCCCAAATGCAATCCAAAGCTTTGCATCGTAAGCGTTCCAGCATTCACCCCTTCTTTCCAAAACGGAGAGATAAGAATAATCAGTGCTGTCATCGTACAAACGACCAAGGTATCGATAAATGTCTGAGTCATACTCACCAGTGCTTGACGCACAGGGTCATTCGTTTTAGCGGCAGCTGCGGCAATAGGCGCAGAACCAAGTCCTGATTCGTTGGAAAAAACACCACGTGCGACACCATAACGAATGGCTGCTGCTATCGTTGCACCCGCAAAACCACCACCTGCTGCGGCTGGGCTAAAGGCATGTCCAAAAATAAGCCCAAACGCACCACCGATTTTATCGAGATTCATCGCCAAGATAACAAGTGCAACGCTCACGTACACCAAAATCATAACAGGAACTAAAAAAGAGGTAAAACGACCAATCGATTTAATCCCTCCTAAAATCACCAATGCTGTTAACGTTAAAAGTACCAAACCTGTGACCCATGTTGGGATGGCCATTTGGGTATTTAAAATTTGTGCTACCGCATTGGCTTGCGTCATATTGCCGATACCAAACGCCGCAAGAGCCGTAAAAACAGCAAATGCCATACCCAAACGAGGCATATTTAAACCATAGGTTAGGTAGTACATTGGTCCACCCTTATAGCCATGGTGTCCTGCTTGACGGTATTTAACAGCCAGTACGGCTTCGGAGTATTTCGTTGCCATTCCCACCAAGCCTGTCATCCACATCCAAAAGACTGCCCCTGGACCTCCAAGCGTAATCGCGGTAGCAACACCCACGATGTTACCAATGCCCACCGTTGCCGCGAGGGCTGTCATCAGTGCCGCAAAATGGCTAATTTCCCCTTTCCCATCGGGTTCTTTGTGAAAAATAAGCTTTAACGCATGAGGTAGTGCCCAAAACTGCATCCCTTTTAGAATAATCGTAAGGTAAATGCCCGTACCCACGAGTAAAATAAGCATCGGTGGACCCCACACAATGCCCGATAAAACAGAAACAATCTTCTCTAAAAACTCCATGCCTGCTCCTTTTTAATAGCCATCAAAATGGCGAGTTTTTGGTAACACAAGATTAAGAAAAATACCCACAATCGCACCCAAACCAATACCGCTAAATTTAGCCGCACCAAAATCAAACGCCATACCACCAATCGCAAAGACCAACATGATGGAGACAATAATCATATTGCGAGGGTCTGCCATATCGACTTTACCTTTGATCAGTGTTTCAAGCCCGATGGAGGCAATAATACCAAATAGAAGCAATAAGATACCACCCATAACAGGCACAGGAATCGTTGCCAATAAACCACCTAATTTTCCCACAAAAGCGAGTAAAATCGCAAAAATAGCCGCCCACGTCATAATGGCAGGATTAAACGCTTTGGTAATGCTCACCGCTCCCGTTACTTCTGAGTACGTCGTATTAGGAGGTCCACCAAAAAATGACGCAGCACTTGTGGCTAAACCATCGCCTAAAAGGGTACGTTTGAGTCCAGGCTCTTTAAGATAATCTTTCTTCGTCACATTGCTAATCGCTAAAATATCACCCACATGTTCAACCGCAGGCGCAATGGCTATGGGTAAAATGTACAAAATGGCTTGCAAATTAAACTCTGGGAAGACAAAAGCGGGTATCGCAAACCAAGGGGCATTGGCAACGGGAGCAAAATTGACAATTCCAAAAAGAAGGGCGACGATATAACCAACTACAACACCACACAATATAGGAAGTAATCTCACAATTCCTTTTCCAAGGAGGGTCACAAGCATGGTCACAATCAAGGCGGAGAGTGAAATCGTAATCGCTTGCGCAAAAGGAACCAAGACAATAGCACCATCGCCTGTTTTACCCATTGCCATATTGACCGCCACAGGGGAGAGAATCAAACCAATGGTCATAATCACAGGACCTGTCACTACAGGAGGTAAAATCACATGAATGAAATTGGAGCCTTTTATCTGAATCAAAATACTCAAAGCAACATAAAATAAACCTGCCGCAACCAAACCACTCATCGTACCTGCAATGCCCCAAGTTTGAACCCCGTAAATAATCGGCGCGATAAACGCAAACGATGATGCCAAGAAAATGGGCGGTATCGCTTTTCGTGTTGTGAGCTGAAAAATCAGTGTTCCAAGCCCTGCGGTAAAAAGGGCAACGTTGGGATTGAGCCCTGTTAAAATAGGCACTAAAACCAGTGCACCAAAGGCAACGAACAAAAACTGCAACCCGATGATGCTGTCCTTGATCCTAAAATTGTAGTCTGTACTGTGTAGCATTTATACCTCTTTGTGGTAGATTTTTATCATTGGACTTCTTTCATAAGCCTTTACATGTAACGATTATTGCAAGCAATATTTCCGTACTTCACGGTCGATTTCAAAAACCTCATCTAGGCTTTGGGGGCTGGCATCTTCAAAAGCACGATAGGCTCTTTTGGTCAGTTCTGCCAATTCTAAAATGTTTATTTTACCGTTAAAAAAGTGCGCTTGTGCCATTTCGTTTGCCGCATTTATCACCACACCCCGCGTAGGATTTTTTAGCACATCGTCTTTAATTTCCCAAATCGGATAGCGTTTTTCACAGATACTTTGAAACGAAAATCCTCCGATGTGATGCAAATTCACCGAGGGTAAAATAGGCTCTTCCACCTTTCCTAATAAGGCGTAGGCGATGGGCAATTTCATATCGGCATTGGCTAAATGTGCGGTCATACTCCCGTCCACAAAATCCACAAACGCATGAATAATGGACTTTGGCTCGATGATGGCATCCAAATTATCACATCCAAAAAGCCATTTGGCTTCTAAAAGCTCAAACAGTTTATTGGTCATCGTAGCACTGTCAATGGTGATTTTAGAACCCATGCTCCAGTTGGGATGCTTGAGTGCATCGCTGGGGCTCATCGAAGCGATTTTATCCAGAGGTGTGTCGCGAAACGCGCCACCGCTTGCAGTAATCGTCATGCGTGAAACACTGCGTCCATTCAAAAGATACCACAAACCAAAATGCTCGCTGTCAATGGGAGTGATTTTTGAGGTATCGAGCAAGTGTCCTGCGACGACTAAGGACTCTTTGTTGGCTAAAGCTAAGCGTTTGCCAAGTCGTAGCGTCTCAATGCTTGGGCGCAGTCCTACAAAACCAACAAGGGCGTTCACCACCATCTGGCTTTGGCACAATGAAAGCATCTCCACGATGCCCTCTTCTCCCACAAAAACCCTATCGTGTTTTACATGTAAAGCATCATTGGCATCCGAAATTGCCACGTATTTGGGGTGAAATGCTTCAATTTGTTCATTTAAAAGGGTGATATTTTTTCCCGCGCACAAGGCTTCAATGTCAATGCCAAATCGCTTAGCGATCATCAGCGCATTGACCCCAATAGAGCCAGTAGAGCCTAAAAGAATCACTTACGCAAAACCTCGAAGCAAGGTCACCATCACCACAACGCCAAATAAGTAGCCATCAAGACGATCTAACATTCCTCCATGCCCAGGAAAAACGTTTCCACTATCTTTTACGCCTGCTTCACGCTTGAGCAAACTCTCAAATAAGTCACCAAAAACCGATGCCACGGATGTCAAAGCAGAGACAATCAATGCTAAGAAAAAAGGCACAAAAAACGTACCTAAAAACGTACCCGCAACCGTTGCGATAATAATACCACCCAAAACACCTTCTAAGGTTTTATTGGGCGAAGTAGGCGAAAAAGAGGTTTTACCAATGCTTTTACCTACAAAATAAGCCCCCGTATCGGTCAATGCGACAACAACAACCAGCCAAATAAAAACTTTCATACCAAAGTCGTGGTAGAGTGCGTACATAAAAAGCATCGAAATGGAAGGATAAAAGAAAGGGATAAGCTGTTTATAATCAAGGTTTTTTGTATACGCCATCACGCCCAAAACAACGATAAGTGCTAAATAAATCAAATCACTTGGGTTGGGGTAAATAAACGCTACCAACCACAGTGCCACCGCATAGACGATGAGTTTATTGTCTGTAATGCCAAAGAGCTTCATCGCCTCATGGAACGCAACGAGGTAAATCACGCCTAAAACAAGCCATGTGATAAATCCATTATCCAAAATAGCAAACAAAATAGCAAACGCTACCATCAAAAGACCGGTTAATACACGTTGCTTGTTCGATTCGTAGAGTGATTTTAGATCCATGTTAGGTCTCTTTTGTTTTTTAGAAATAATATCAAAGCTAAGCTTTAATATCCAAAAGTCCTACATGGTAAGGTGTTTCTTCATCTTTATGCTCTTTGCCATCGCGCTTGTATTCTTCTTCTGTTGTTCCTTGTTCTTCTTCATTGGTTTGTCGCTGATGCTCTTTTTCTGGGTCTATTTTGTACGTCTCTTCTGTGGGTCTGACATCTTGGACTTCATCTTCTTTTTCATTTTGCATGGCAGCAGCTACGGCACTTTGCATTTGAAGCGCATTTTGCACTTCGGTTTGCTTGGAGGCTTGGATGGGAATCATTTGATTGGCATAAATCACACTTCCTACAGGACCTACGGGCATGAGTTTCGTCTCCTTTACTCTTTACATGTAATTTAAAATAAATCCTATTCCTTGTAGATTTTTAACGTTTGATACACTTCATAAGCAACGCTACTATTTTTTACACGCTTTCTAGGCAAAGCCTAAAAAGCTACGCTGCGCTATGCGCTAAAGCTTGGCTCTTGAGAGCCAGAAACTGGAAAACTGGTTACTCTTTGTAAATTTTTAACGTTTGATACACCTCATAAGCAACATTCGCTCCATCGAAGGGTTTGACGTTTTTTCTTTGAGTATAATCGACCAAATAGCCGCCTTTTGAAGTCACACTGAGATGCACACACAATTTGGCGGCAAAAAGTAATACATCCTCAGGGACGCTCTGTTTTTCAGTGCGAATGATGACGTGAGAGGAGGGAAGGTCTTTTACATGTAACCACATATCACTCTTGCGGGCTTCTTTTAAAAGGGCGATATTGCCTTTTTCATTTTTGCCTATCATGATTTTATAGCCCTCAACAAAAAAGGTTTCATAGTACAAACTCTCTTCGCCTTTTTGTTTGACTTGGCGTTGCTTGGGCAGTAAGATATTGATTTCCTCTTCATCTACTGCACTTTCCACCATCTGTGAGAGTCGCTCTAAAAAGAGTTTTTTTTCTTCCAAATTCTCCTTTTGACGGTGTACGGAGAGTGCTTTTTGGCGGAGTTTTTTGGACTTCTTAAAAAGCATATTCGCCGCCATTTGAGGTGTTGCGGCTTCTTTTGGCAAAGCGATTTGCACCTCTTTGCCCTCAAAATCAACCAAGGTCACACACTCAAGATACCCTTTAATACGATGCAAATTGGCTAAAACAAGCGTGCCCTGATGATTCGCCTCGTCACTTTGTGCGTAAAGCTCCGCCTCGTTTTCAAGCATCTCAATATGCGAAATAAGTTTTTCGATTTTCTTTGTGATTAAGGCTCTTTTTTGACTTTTTGTCTCTGCCAACCTTACATGTAAACGTTTTTCATACGCCTCCTTGAGATACTCTTCCACACTTCCCTCCAGCACAAAAGGCTTCTCTTTAAGCTCTCGTGCGGGCAGAGCCAATAAGGCTTCCCCCACCTTAACACTTCTAAAACTCACACTTGCATCAATGTGCCGCAAAGCTTCTAACACCACACCCTCTTCGTCCAAGATGATGGCATTGGTATTGCGCCCCGTAAATTCCAGTTGCAAGGTCGTAAAGAGTGCTTTATAACTTGAACTCGCCTTTACATGTAAACGCACAATGCGGTTCCCCTCTTCCACCTCAACTTTTTCCAAAGCACTATTAGCAAACCGCTTGGCTAAAATGACATCAAACGGAGCGTTGTAAAGTTTCGAGCGTTTAAAGTCCTCTTTTTGGAACATATACGAATCATTCCGACTCAAATCCACAAACAAAGGCAAACCTCGCTCAAAATAGAGCTTTAAAACATTATCATCCGCACGAGAAATGGAGGAAATTTTTTTAAAGTGTGTGAGATACTCTGCGATACAAATCAATTCTGCGTGTTTCATAATCTAGCTACCTTTATCAGTCGAAAAATCTCCCCAGCACTTTGTTCTACGCTTTTTAGCGTTGTCTCTTTGCCCATAGCTTCTTCTAAGCTCATCGGCGCATGGAGGATGGAAAAAAGCGCACTTACGCCACTTTCATGCGAAACAAAGGCATCTTCTTCCAGACTGCCTGCAAGAGCGATAAGAGGGACATTGGCTTTGACGCAACGCTTTGCGATACCGCTGATGACTTTTCCCATCAAGGATTGCGCGTCGATTTTTCCCTCTCCTGTGATGACAAAGTCAATTCCTCGAAGCTTTGCATCAAAATCTATCGCATCCAAAACGATGTCGATGCCTGAGCACAGTGTTGCATTTAAAAAGGCTAAAAAGCCCCCTCCTAGCGCACCTGCCGCACCAGAACCCTTGATATGCGCTACGTCTTTTCCCAGCTCTTTTTCAATGACCTGCGCAAAATGTTTAACATGCGCATCAAGCGTGAACACATCTGCTTCACTTGCCCCTTTTTGACGGCTATAAATATGTGCAGCACCTCGTTCTCCATACATCGGATTGTCCACATCGCATGCGACGGTAAAGGTGCATTCACGTAAAGCACTTAAAGCGTTCGAGGTGTCAATACGCACGACGTTTCCCAAGGCACCTCCCCCTACTCCTACCTCTTTACCCTCTTTATCTAAAAACGAAAAACCCAAAGCTTGAAGCATTCCCACGCCCGCATCGTTGGTCGCACTGCCTCCAATGCCCACGATAAACTTTCGGCACCCTTTTAACAAAGCTTCTTGAATCAGTTCTCCCACCCCAAAGGTGGTGGTTAAAAGCGGATTGCGTTTTTCTTTAGGAACCAACGGAAGCCCTGATGCACGTGCCATCTCTATCACGCACGTTACCCCATCGCCCAAGATGCCATAGGATGCTTCTATCACCTTCATCAAAGGGTCGTGTACTTTACATGTAAAGATTTTTCCACCGCTGTTTGCGACCATCGCTTCGAGTGTTCCCTCTCCTCCATCGGCGATTTCATAGGCACCTATTGAAGCATCAGGGTAAACCCCTTTGATGCCCTTTTCGATGGCACAGGAGAGTTCACGAGAACTGGCACACCCTTTAAAGGAATCCATAGCAATAAGCACGTTCATCGGTTTTTGCGCTCCAATTCGAGCATAAACTCTTTGCGCCAAATCCCACCGCTATACCCACCAATGCCTCCATTTTTTGCAATCACACGGTGGCATGGGATGATGATAGGAAGTGGATTTTTGCCATTGGCATTCGCCACCGCACGCACCGCTTTTGCGTGGGAGAGCATCTGCGCTTCTTGGCTATACGAAATAACATTTCCATAAGGAATATCGCACAACGTGCGCCATACCGCCATTTGAAACGGTGTTCCTTTAGGATTTAAACGCACATCAAATGTCTTTCTTTTGCCCTCAAAATACTCTCTAAGCTCGCTTTGAAGCTGTGTAAGGTGTGCATTTTCTTCATCACTCACGGAGGCATTCTCATCAAAATCTAACGAACAAAGACCTTCTTCATCTGCCATGGCTTCGATTTTCCCCAAAGGCGTTTCAAAAACACATTTTGCCATACCTTATCCTTTTAATACTTTTTGCATACACACGCTATTTTCCATGCCCACATACACGCCATAATTCTCAATAACACGGTAGCCACATTGCGTATACAACGCTATCGCCTCAGGCTGTCCTTTTCCTGTTTCTAAAACGGCTTTGGTGTACCCAAGCTCACATGCCCATGCTTCTAAAGCCATCAAGAGCATTCGCGAAAACCCTTGTCGCCGAAACAGTGGTGTTACAAACATACGCTTGATTTCAACCGTATCAGTCGCAATGACTTTAAAACAGCCGCAGGCAATGGGGCTGTTGTACTCATCATAGCCTACCAATGCTGTATCGATAGGCTCAATCACATTATGCTCATTGTACTGCTTTTGCATCACGCCATAACGCATGGCAAGTTCTTCATCCAATGAGTGCGTTAATGCTCTAAAATCCGTATGCGTATTGGAGGTGCGTCTTAGTTGCATGCTTATATCCATAGGTGATATTGTATAGGATTAATTATACCCATTTTGATACTTTTTTAAGCAATGATTCTTTTGTAAAAGGTGTATGATTTTACAAAAAGGAGTCTCCCATGGCACATATTTTCACCTATGGCTCTTTGATGTTTGAAGCAGTATGGAGTAAGCTCGTTTTGGGTCAATACACACGCGCACCTGCTCTTTTAGAAGGCTATGCCAGACGGTGTGTAAAACATGAAGAGTATCCTGTTGTTTTCGAAGCCAACGAATCGGTCAATGGCATTCTTTACTACGATGTGGAACCTTATGACGTGGCACAACTGGATGCGTTTGAGGGAGAGTATTATGAGCGTAAAACGATTCTATTGAACAACTGCATTGATGCACACGTGTACGTTTTGAAAAAAGAGTATTTTGAGATTATTGACGACAAACCGTGGGATCAAGAAGCTTTTGCAAAAGAGGGAATAAAACGCTTTTGCGAAACCTATAAAGGCTTTATGACTTCATCGTAAGCGGGTGGCACAAATACTCTTTGTCTTTAGCCACTCTGGCGCATTTGGTGCAGATAAACTTTGGTTTTTTGAGAATTTTAATAAGCTTTTTAGTATGCACGTCAATGTCACTTTTTTTCAAGGTACATAACTGCTTGATTTTCATCTTTAAACTCTTTTAAAAAAAATTACGCCACCAAAACAAGTGGTGGCGTAACCGCATTATGACATAATTTCCTCAACGGTAATATAATCACCCACGCGACCTGTCATCTTCTCAACATCGGTGGCTACGGGCAATGTCTTTTTACCTGGTCTCCAACCTGCTGGACACACTTCACCCGTTTTACTTGCATGTTGCCATGCTCTGACTTGGCGTAAAAATTCATGAACGTTTCTGCCAACCATTGGGGCTTGAACTTCTTGAGCGACACATACGCCTTCTGGATTAATTAAAAATCTACCACGAAGTGCCACGCCTTCATCTTCGATCATCACACCAAACGCACGGGTCACTGTTCCTGTTGGATCAGCACCAATGGTGAGTTTTAGACCTGCTAAGATAGGCTCAGTTTCTACAAAACGCTTGTGTGAAAACTTCGTATCGGTAGAGACCGCTAAAATCTCAACGCCGAGTTCTTGAAACTCATCATACTTTGCGTTCATCGCAGCAATTTCTGTGGGGCACACAAAGGTAAAATCCGCAGGATAAAAGCATACCACATGCCATTTCCCTTTATAATCTTCACTGCTAACCGTTGTATAGTGACCTGTTTTAGCGTCATACGCGTCCATTTTAAAGGCGGGTGTTTTTTGTAAAACCATGGATGATCCCATTTTTGTATTCTCCTGTACTTTCATTTCTGAATTTGTTTCTTCACTTTTTACGGGAGCTTTCGCTTCCACCTGATTTGTATCACATGCCATTTGTTTTCCTTATGTTTAAATTTTTGTTTTGTGATGAAATTCTATCATAACAATAATTATTTGTCAATAGTAATTTTTATCATTTAAATATTTTATCCTTTTTTGGTTAGACTGTTTCTTTTACATGTAAAGGAGTCTCATGCTTCAACTGGAAGATTTTGAATTTGTAAAAGCACTCAATGCGGGTCAATTAGCTTACCTAAAACAGCACGCCAAAAAAATTTCCGTACCCAAAGATACGATTTTATTCTATCAAGACGATGTGTGTAACGATATATTACTTCTCTGTGATGGAGAAATCGAACTTTACATGTACGGAGAAAATGATAAAAAAATTCCCTTATATGTTCTCAAGGAAGGGGAACAGTGTGTTATCAATACCTCAAGCACCCTCTCACAAACACCAGCGATTGGCTCAGCACAAACACTCTCTTCCATACAAGGCTGGCTCGTTAATGAGACGGTGGTTAAACATCTTATGCACGAATCACCTACGTATCTTAACTATGTCTTCTCGCTTTTTACCATTAAACTCGATGCCCTTGCCACCTTAATTCACGACATTAAATTTAAAAAATTGGACAGCCGTATCTTGGAATGGCTCAAAGCACAACACCAACCTTTAGTGCATGCAACTCATGAAGAGATAGCTCAAGCACTAGGAACATCACGTGTTGTGATAAGCCGTGTCTTGAAAGATTTGGAACATCAGGGCTTTATAACCTTGCACCGTAAGGCAATCGAAGTTTTGTAACGTATGTTACAGACAAATTTACTCTTATTTGATTATAATAACATTATCTTATTTAAGGAGTTAAAGATGAAGTGTAATGTAGGAAAAACAGATAAAACGATTCGTGCGGTTGCTGGTGTTGCTGTGATTATTGCGGGTATCGTGTATGGTAGTTGGTTTGGTGCCATTGGCGCGGTGTTGCTTGTCACTGCTGCGATTGGTTGGTGCCCTGCGTATGTGCCGTTTAATCTCAACACAAGTAAAAACGATAGCTGTGGTTCAGGCGGTTGTGGGTGCAGTAAATAGCCCTTATTTGAGGGTTGGCTCCCGCCATCCCTCACCTTTAAATCTTTTTTTGCTAAAATGTCGCACTTTTAACACAAGGTGTGCACCATGGGACAAACCATCACTGAAAAAATTTTTAGCGACCACGTTGGCCGCCCCGTCTTTGCAGGCGAAATTATCAAAAGTACCATTGATATGGTCATTGGTAACGATATTACAACCCCTATTTCCATTCGCGCGTTTGAAGAGAGTGGTGCGACCAAACTGGCTAACCCTGATGGCTTTAGCATCGTCATGGATCACTACATTCCTGCCAAAGATATTGCCAGTGCCAATCAAGCCAAAATCAGCCGTGAATTTGCCTATAAACATGACCTCAAACACTATTTTGATGAAAAAGACATGGGCATCGAGCATGCGTTATTGCCTGAAAAAGGACTCGTCGTCCCTGGTGACGTTATCATCGGTGCAGACTCACACACCTGTACACATGGTGCTTTGGGTGCCTTTGCAACGGGTATGGGTTCCACCGACTTGGCCTTTGCCATGGTAACAGGAGGAAACTGGTTTAAGGTGCCAGAATCCATTAAAGTCGTCTTTAGTGGAAAACCGGGCAAACACGTCTATGGAAAAGACCTTATTCTAGAAGTCATCCGTCAAATTGGTGTGGACGGCGCACTCTATCGCACCTTGGAATTTACAGGCGACACGTTGGCACATTTGAGCATGGACGATCGCTTTTCACTGTGCAATATGGCGATTGAAGCGGGTGCAAAAAGCGGTATCGTAGCGGTAGATGACATCACCAAGGCGTTCTTGAGCGATAAAAATCTTGCTCGTGAGCCCAAATATTTCTATTCTGATGCCGATGCAACCTATGTTCACATCTTGCACATTGATGTGGCGGCATTAGAACCTGTCATTGCTTATCCGTTCTTACCTTCCAACGGAAAGTCCATTACACAAGCCGTCAATGATGCTTTGGACATCGACCAAGTCTTTATTGGCAGTTGCACCAACGGACGCATCAGCGACCTTCGTATTGCAGCACAAATTTTAAAGGGGCGTAAGGTTGCACGTAAAACGCGTCTGATTATCACCCCTGCTACCCAAAAAATTTCCCAACAAGCCCAAAAAGAAGGTTTAGTCGATATCTTCATTGAAGCTGGAGCTGTCTTTAGCAACCCAACGTGCGGTGCGTGTTTGGGGGGCTACATGGGCATTTTAGGTAAAGGTGAACGCTGTGTTGCAACAACTAACCGTAACTTTGTCGGACGCATGGGCGATAGAACAAGTGAAATTTACCTTGCCAACTCCGCCGTAGCCGCCGCTAGCGCCGTTGCTGGTACAATCGCTGACCCTAGAGATTTGTAATGCTTTCTTTGCCTCTTGTTATCATCGCTGGAGGCAAAAGTTCGCGCATGGGAAGCGATAAAGCGTTGCTTCCCTTCGGTGATTTTCCCACCCTCACACAGTATCAGCTGGCACGTTTTCAAAATCACTTTTCTTCTTTACATGTAAGCTGTAAACACAGCGATAAATTTGATTGCAACGCTTCATTTATAGAGGACAATCCTCAGTACACCCAAAGCTCACCCTTGGTGGCACTCTCTTCTATTTTGGAATATTTTCAAACCCCTGTGTGTGTTTTAAGTGTGGACACACCCTTTGTAACACCTGATATTTTTGATACACTCTATGCCAAAATGGAGGCTATAACAGAAGCTGTGATCGCACGTTCACCCTTTGGCTCACACCCACTCTGTGCCATTTATGCTCCCTCGCTTCTTTCAAGCATAAAAATCATGTTAGACAAAAATGAGCACACATTAGGACGTCTTTTGCAAAATGCGCATACTCTTTTTGTCGATTTCAAAAGCGATGCGCCTTTTTTAAACCTCAACCATCCTGAGGACTACACATACGCTAAAGGACTTTTGTGATTGATGCTTTGACCCATGTTAACTCTTTTTATGCCTTTGAACAACACCTGCTTACATGTAAAAGCCCTAAGCTCTTTCTGATTGACATCAAAGCGTTTAAACAGATTAACCTCTCTTACGGCGATGAAGCAGGCAATGCGATTTTGCAAGCGCTCTCCTCCAAGCTCCTGCAATTTGCTTCCAATAATGAACTGAATGTATTTCGCTTTAAAAATGACCAATTTATCCTTTTAGGCGATATGCCGTTTGAACTTTCGCGCATGGAAAAACTCATTTTTAGTGTGTGCGATTTACTCAAAAAACAGACCTTCGTTTACGAAGAAACACCCATTGAAGTAGAAGCGCACATGGGAATCAGCTTTGATCACTTCAATGCTTTGGAAAAAGCACTCAAAAGCCTTTGGGTTGCCAAGGCAGAAAATCAACCTTTTGTTGCCTACTCTGAATTTGCCAATACCCTAGCCGTTGAGAGCGAAGAAAGGATTGAACAACTCCTTAAAGACGCTATTGCCAACGAACATATCTTGCTTTTTTTTCAAGGTGTTTTTGATGCTTCAGGAACGATATGCTATTACGAATCGCTCATTCGTCTCGAATGCAATGAAGGGCTCCAATCCCCAAAACTTTTTTTAAAAATAGCCAAAGAGCGTCATGTGTACGACCTCTTGCTCACTAAAATCGTGGAAAAAATTACCTCCCTTTCACGTACACATACGCTTCCACTCGCACTCAATATCTCTTCCTTTGATCTCTTAGATGAAGCACGCGTAGATTTTTTAATAACCTCTTTAGCCCACGCATCCGTACTATTGGAAATTCAATGCGAAGATAAAGAGCACATTGCGTTGCTTCAAACCATCTTTCCACGCTTTAAAGAAGCAGGCATTGCCCTAGCCCTTGACAATGTTGAGTCGACAGAATACCTTGATGCCTTTGATGCAGGATTGATTGATGTGGTCAAAGTTCATGGAGACATCATCCGAAATCTCTTTTTGAACGAAAAAGTAGCGTTTACATGTAAGGCTATTTTGGCATCTACTAAGACAAAAGGTGCTAAAAGTGTGGCAACCCATCTTAATGCCAAAAGTGCGCTCAGTGCTGTTCAAACTGTTGGATTTGATTTGTTTCAAGGCTATACATTGGAACATCCACATCCAACAATTTAACACAAATATAATACAGCATCTGTATAATAAAATCATGAAAACACAAAGCATCACTTTTATCGCTCTCTTTTTGGGTTTAATCCTCACGTTAAGTCTCCAAATGTTCACCCTCAACCAACAATTTGCGGATCATCAGAGTATCAAAAGAACTTTTGTACTTTTTTCGGGTCTTCCTGATTTATCCATCGCCAACGAAGCGCTTTTTGTGCGCTTTCGTAGCTATGCCGACACCTTTTCACTTTTCTCAAACGGTCCCGAATTACTCGAATACGCCCCATCAACGTTTACCTACCATCCCGCATATACACCCAATCCCTCAAGGATAGAACGTGCACATTAAGTTCAATACCTACCTACTTGCCTATGCCCTAAATGCCCTTTACCGCAGAGGTTTTAAAAGCTTTTTCACCTTTTTGATGCTCTCCTTTATTACCTTTTTGATGGCGTCCATCCTCATCATTGCGCATGCTATTAAATACGAACTTTCTCTTACCATCGACGCACTCCCAGAACTTACCATTCAAAACCTCCAAGCAGGTCGCCACCAAAATATCTCCCTAGAGCATCTGGATACACTCCTTGATATCCACGGCGTACAACGTGCCATCCCTCGTGTATGGGGATTTTACTATTTTGACAATGCAGGGGTCAATTTTTCGGTGATGGGCATTGATACCTTTGATCATCAAACCAAAGAACATTTGGAGACCATGGTCACCGCATTTGATTTTGAAGCCTTTGTTGCGACACCTTCCATGGTTGTGGGCAAAGGTGTTCAGCGTATTTTGAATGAAAACTACTATAAAGACTATTTTAATTTTATTACAACTGAGGGAAATTTTCAAAAAGTTTCGCTAGCAGGCGTGTTTGATGCGCGCACTTCTTTAGAATCCAATGATATGATTTTTATGCCTCAAGAAATCGTACGAAATATTTTTGGTATGCACCCACAAGAAGCCACCGACATTGTCCTTCGCATCGCCAACAAAGATGAAATCGCCACTATTATCACGAAAGTCAAAGCCTTGTATCCTAGCAGCCGTATCATCACTAAAGAAGCGATGCGTGTGAGCTACCAAAGCATATTTGATTATAAAAGTGGTATTTTTTTAGCTCTGTTTCTCGTCTGTCTCGTCACGTTTTTGATGATTGTCTATGATAGAGCCAGTGGGCTTAGCAGTGAAGAAAAAAAAGAGGTAGGCATCTTAAAAGCCGTTGGATGGCAAATCAATGATATTCTAAAAGAGAAGTTTTACGAAGCGAGTATCATCGCTTTCAGTGCATTTCTGTGTGCCATCATTGCAGCCCTTTTCTTCGTCTATACTCTTCAAGCCCCACTTTTACGCGATATTTTTACAGGCTACTCGGTTCTAAAACCCACCTTTGTACTCCCTTTTGTGGTGGACATTCAGATGCTCAGCGTTATTTTCTTTTTGAGCGTGCCCATCTATATGGCCGCAGTGTTGATTCCCTCATGGAAGACAGCAACGCTGGATGCGGACGAGGTAATGCGATGATACATCTCAACACTGTTTCAAAAATCTTTAATGCTGGGGCAAAAAATGCTTTTTGTGCCCTCGATGCAGTCTCCTTTGAAATCAAACAAGGTGAAGTTGTTTTGCTCAAAGGAGCAAGTGGTAGCGGCAAGAGTACGCTTCTTTCGCTGATCGCGGGTCTTGGTAAACCCACTCACGGAGAGATTGTCGTAGGAGGTAAACACATCTCCAAACTACCCGATCATTTTGCAGCCTTGTTTCGCCGAAGCTCCATAGGATTTATCTTTCAAAAATTTAACCTCATCCCTACACTCAGCGTTTTTGAAAATATCATTGTCCCGCTCATCCCCTCAAACATCCCTGAAAAAGAGCTGTGTTCACGGGCAAACTCGTTAATGCATCGCTTTGGTATTGCAGAGAAAAGAGAGACGCTTATCAAGCATCTCTCTGGCGGTGAACAACAACGTGTGGTTATTTGTCGCGCCCTCATCAATAACCCCCGTATCCTCTTGTGTGATGAACCAACAGCAAATTTGGATGCCACCTTGAGCTATGAGTTTGTGCAGATGATGCAAACCCTCAAAACGGAAGGAAAAACCATCGTAATTGCCACGCACGATAGCCTCTTTTTTGATCTTCCCCTCATCGACCGCTCCATCGAGTTGAGCAAAGGGAAACAGATATGATGCTAAGCCCTGACGTCATTGCCATTTTAGTGCTTGACGCTCTTTTTTTACTCTTTGGAACCTTTGCCTTTGTTCTTAGCCTTGGAATTGCACGACATTTTGATGCTCACTCCTTTCATGAGCGTCAATACGCCTTGGAAAAAAAAGCACTCTTGGTCGCGACCATCATCCAATACATTTTTTACCTCAAACTCCCCCTCTTTTTATTTTTTATCTTCACCTCCGACACCATCTCAAACCTTATCACTGGTGCCATGTGTGCCGCAGGAGTGGTCAATTCGGTTGATTTTGGGCTTTTACTTTTTGCTTTTAAGATTATCAATCTCTATCTATTTGGCTTTTGGCTGGTACTTCATACCCTCGATTTGAAAAATGAAACCCTTCCATACACAAGGGCAAAATTTTCACTCTTTGTGCTCTTCTTTTTCTTTTTGGTCGCCGAAATTTTCTGCGATTTTTACTTTTTTAACGCACTAAACATTGACAAAATTGTCAGTTGTTGTGGCACTTTATTTTCCGCCACGTCCACCTCATCTATCCGTTTTATTTTTGAACTACCACATCCCATTTTGCTCTCTATGTTCTATGGAACATTTGCCTTACATGTAATGCTTTTTTTTCGAAAAGATGCTTTGGGCTTTTTATTGGTCAATCTCTTTTTTATTCCTTTGTCTATTCTCGCCTTAATTCTCTTTTTTGGAACCTACATTTACGAACTTCCCACCCACCATTGCCCTTTTTGTTTTTTGCAAAAAGAGTATCATTATGTAGGCTATCTCATTTACATCACCTTATTTGGAGGAACATTTTTTGGCATCAGTGCAAGCATTATGTCGCTAGCAGATCAACGCAAAACATACGCTTCGTTTTATCGCTACTCTTTTTACTTAACCGCTCTATTTGTAGCGATTGTAAGCGCTTACCCACTCCTTTATTTTTACCGAAATGGTGTTTGGCTATGATGCGTAAACTCATCCTCATTCTCTTTCCACTTTTAGCCCTTGGGCTTCTTGCCTACATAAAATACCAAACAACACGGGACATCACGCAGATAAACAACCATGAACAAAAACCGCTTGAATTTAAGGACAACACCGTCCAATGCCCGCAGTGCTACATGTATTTGGTGGGGAAAAAACATACTGCACAAGCCATTGACGAAGCCCATAAAACCCATTTTTTTGACGACCCAGGGTGTCTTATCCTGTGGGCGCGTGACCAAAAAAAAGAGCTTAAAACCCTCACGCTTTGGGTCTTTGCGATGGATTCGCAGACATGGATTGATATGAAAAAAGCCTATTATGATATCAAAGAGATAACACCTATGGAGTATGGATTCGCAGCCTATGAAAGCTCAAAAGAGGGGTTTATCACTTTTGAAGAGATGCAACTTCGTATGCTACGGGGTGAGACCATGGCAAACCCTAAAATTAAAAAGAATTTACTCCCCTAATTGACATCAAGCGCATAGGGCAAAGATTCGTCTATCTTGTCAAAAGAGAGTATTTGTGTGCCACGATGCTCTTTGAGAAAGGTTTTTGCCTCCTCTTCGCTCTCAAAAGGGATTAACTCATGCCCCATCGGACCGTAAATGTCACTTCGAATCACGTAAAAAGCCGTTCTTCCATCAATGCCTTTGCCCGAATAATAATCACTGACTAAGATTTTCACGATATTTTGGGGTGTTGCATACGGATAATTTCCCCATTTTGAAGGATTGAAATAAAACTTCATCATATCTTTCACTCCATCAAACGACAAACGATGCTCATGCGCTTCATGTTTAAAGGTGATTTGGGCAGCCCATTTGGGATACTTGTAAACAAACATCCCACACACAGGACATTTTTCATCTTCGCTCACTTCGACTTTTCCCTCAACCTCACCTAAATCACCTTTACGTTTTACATGCCACAGATAAAGCGCAAGGGCGTGCATCCTCTCCTCATCCAAAATACCACACAGTAACTCTGTGTCCAACGCCTCTTTGAGGTCACCCAGTTCCATGAAATCCATGGGCTCAATGGCACTACACCGCTTTTCATAGATTCTTTTTCCCATAGGATAGGCTCTTTTTTTAAAACGTGTGTGCATCAAGACTTCATCTTTTGCCATCCTCTCACGTGTTACATGTAAGAGTGTTTCAAAATCCATAACCTCTGCTTTATGCTCCTTTGCATACGCTAATGCACGCTCACGTGAAATAAACGCCTTGGACGTGTGCACCCCAAATGCACGCACGTCTCTCAATGGATAGACAAAAAAGAGAGAAGGAGCTTTTTCGTAGTGCTGGGTGTCATAAGCATACGCCTCAAATCCCTGTGTGCCATAATTATGCTCATCTTTAAGCAACGAATAGAGGCTACTATAATGCCTTTGTGTTCCATTGGTCTTAAAGAAAGCACGAAATGAACTCTCTTTGTAGGTATCAATAGAGGTTCCTGTGTAAGGATCCCACGAAGAAGCGTAAAGAACAAGGGTGCTGAGGCAGAGTATTAAAAATGTTTTCATAGAATTAGTCTAGCGAAGAAGTGTTAATTTTACATTAATTAACACCTATTTAACACTGCTTTTGTAGAATAGAATTTAAATTAATCTCAAAAGGAGTCACCATGAAACGTCGAGAAGCCTTAGGTGTTATCTCAAAAATGATGGTTATCGCAGGTTCCATCAATGCCTTAAGCCCCAATGCGCTATGGGCAACAGAAGATTTTAGAGTGGTCGATGCCACATTGGCTCAAATCCTACAAGAAGGCAAAGCAAAGATGTTCTGTCCCGTATGCGGCATGACGCTGCCGATGTATTATCGAACGAACCATGCGGCAACGTTTAAAAACAGTACGCACCAATACTGTTCTATTCATTGTATGTTTGAAGAAGCAATGCTGGGTAATACACGTCCAAAAAACCCTCAAGTTGTGGACAATGACACCTTGAAATTCATCAAAAGTGAAGAGGCATACTATGTAGTAGGCTCTGCCAAACCAGGCACGATGACAACGCTAAGCAAATACGCTTTTGGAAGTGAACAAAGCGCTGCTACTTTTGCCAAAGAGTTTGGTGGTGAGATGATGCGCTATGCCAAAGTTTCAGAAGTCGTTAGTGCTGGCTTAGCCAAAGATATCGAACTCACCAAACAAAATCAAGCTAAAGCGGCGAAGATGGGAGAAAAAATCTACCAAAAAGTGTGCAAAGCAGAACCTAAACGTTTCGAAACTGCCGCTGAAGCCAAAGTCTATTTGATGGAAAGTGGTGTTTGTGGAAACTTACAAGGCAAAGAGTTTCAGCAAGTGGGGCTTTATTTGGCGGGTAAAGGTTCAATTTAATCATCTTTTTATCGTATGAAACACGCTATAATCTTCAAAATTTTAAGGAGTAAACAATGGTCAGACACATTGTGTTTTTTAAATTCGAAGATAATTCGCCTGCTAATACGGCACAGATTAAAGAGCGTTTTATGCGCATGGAAGGAAAAATCGAAGGGATGCAAAACCTTGAGGTGGGCATCAACTTTTCAACCGAAGAGCGCGCCTTTGATATGGCACTATCGTGTGATTTTAACAATAAAGATGGGCTTTTATTTTACGCTACCCATCCCGTACATGTAGAGATAGTGACGTATTTAAAATCTATCAATACCGTTACAAAAGTGGTAGATTACGAATATTAAGAACTTGCGTATTTTTGTGCCAGCGCTTTAAAAAAAGGCCATGCAGAAATGACTGAGCCTCCCACAATTAAAGCGCAGGCAACCCCAATCCAAAGGCTCAGATGTGCGTCTTGAAACAGTACCAGTAGCACAGTTGAGAGCAACGGTGTGGCATACGAAAGAGCTCCTATGAGTTTAATATCGCCTTTTTTCATCCCATAGTCCCAGACAAAAAAAGCAAGTCCTACTGGGCCAAGACCTAAGCCCACAATAAACAACATCTCTGAAGAAGTGGGAATATAGGTCTCTTCAAATACCATATGTGCCACCAAAGAGCACAAAGCACTCACCCCACAAAACCCTCCAACTGCTTCCGTAGGAACTTCTGCAAAATAGCGCGATAACACCGAATAACTGCTCCAAATTAACGCACATAAAAAAGCATAACCATAGCCTTGAAGGTATTCACTTGAAAACGAAACTCCCTTAGAACCTAGCAATACGAATGCCCCCATAAAACCAAGCATTGCTCCTAGAGTATGATACCAGCGAAGTTTTTCTTGGGGCAAAAGGGCACTGAAAAGTACAATCAGTAAAGGCCACAAATAGTTAATCAAATTGGCTTCCAAAGAGGGGGCAGTTTTTAGAGCAAGAAAATAAAAAAAGTGGTATCCAAACAGACCATAAATCCCTACAAACCACACCTTTATCGGCAGTTTTGTATAGATTCGTATGTCCGCACCGCGCTTAAACCACCATATCGCGCCTAAGATAAACGCAACAAAAAATGCCATAAATGTCAGTTGAAATGGAGGAATTGCCCCTGTTGAAACCGTAAACAGTGCGAGTGTAGACCACAGAAGAATTGCAAAAAGTCCTGCAAAATTTCCCTTCTGAACCGATAACATAACGCTCCTTTTTTGCTATAATAAACCTTACATGTAAAAAGGTTAAAGATGAGATTAGTGTTAAAATGTGGCATTATAGCACAATGTTTCCTGTGTGTTTGGGCAGGAGATATGGCTCTTTTGGAAGAAAAAGCCCTACAAGGAGACGCTCAAAGTGCGCATACTTTAGCGGAACACTATGAGGCGCTAGACAATCCAAAAGAAGCACTGTATTGGTACAAAAAAGCTTCGAGTTTATCACTCAAAAAACATGTCAACCAGCCACTTGAGCACTCTTTATTGAAAAATAAGGCTGCCACGATTGAACGTACAAAAGTCGTGTATGGCAGTATTTTAACGCCTTACGAAAACGACCCAAAAACACTTGAGTCTGTGGAGCGTATGATTAGCAAAGTGTTTGATATCTCTCCTTATAAAAGCAATTATCTACTTCCCGCGACTTATGACACAATCCATCATACCGATGAGCGTAAAAGTGTGGAAACGAAGTTTCAACTTAGTTTCCAAAAAAACTTGAGCCATAATCTCTTAGGTCTTCACGAAACCTTTGCATTGGCATACACCCAAACATCATGGTGGCAAACCATGCAAGATTCTGCACCCTTTCGCGAAACCAATTATCAACCAGAACTCTTTATGGTCATGCCCCATTTTGACAAAGAGAGTTTCCTTAAAGCCTATCAATTTGGTCTGATTCACGAATCAAACGGTCAAGACGTTCCAAAATCTCGTTCATGGAACCGTATCTATGCTAAAGCATATACACAATTAGGCAGTCTCATTATTGCGCCACGCCTATGGTATCGTTTGCCAGAAGATGAAAAAGGGGATGACAATCCCGATATCGAAGAATACTTAGGCTATGGAGATTTGGAGCTTGTCTACCCTTGGGGAGCGCATACGTTTAGAATTTTAGGACGTCATAACATGCGCTTTAATGATGAAAGTCGTGGTGCTGTTACCCTTGATTGGACATTCCCTCTGTGGGAAGAGAATCTTTTTGGCTACATTCAACTCTTTAGCGGATATGGAGAAAGTTTGATTGATTATAATAAACGAAGTGATCGTATTGGTCTTGGATTTGCACTTTCGCGCTAAAAGTACTTAGAAGAAAAAGGGGATGCCAAGCACCCCTTTTTTTAGTAACGTGGTGCTCTTCGCGGACGCTCTTCACGAGGTCTAGCTTCGTTTACTTTCAGTGTTCTTCCACCGATTTCTTTTTCGTTGGTTGCTTCGATAGCAGCAAGTGCTTCTGAATCATTTGGCATTTCTACAAAGCCAAAACCTTTTGAACGACCTGTCTCTTTATCTGTAATGATTCTTGCACTGGCCACTTCACCGTATGCTGAAAACATCTCTTTGAGTAGACTCTCTGTCATCTCATACTTCACATTTCCCACGTAAATATTCATCTGCGCTACACTCCTAATTTTTAAAAGCCACCCTATACTACGTTTCAAAACACTGCCCGTCAACATAGCCCAAGGAAAGCTTTTTTGGTGAAATATTGTAGCATAATAAAATTCATTTCACACTAATACCTCCTCTCTTTGAGGTGAAATGAGAAGTTTTGACACACAAATGCTTAAGAGAAATGGTGTTATAATAGGTAAAAACAAAGAGGCGTACATGCAACTAACCCACTTAGATGAAAAAGATCGACCAAAGATGGTCGATGTGAGTGATAAAATCGAGAGTTTTCGCGTGGCCATTGCTAGTGGAACCATTACCATGAGTGCTGAAGCTTATGCGATGATTGTCGGTGAAAAAACTAAAAAAGGTCCTGTGCTTCAAACGGCGGTTATTGCCGCTATTTTAGGTACAAAGCGCACCAGCGATCTCATCCCTATGTGTCACCCTTTGATGCTCACATCGGTGAATTGTGATGTTGAAGAGCACCCTGAACTTCCTGGTTTTAAACTCTTTGTGACCGCAAAACTTAAAGGTCAAACGGGTGTAGAGATGGAAGCCCTTATGGGGGTTAGCATCGGGCTATTGACCATTTACGACATGGCAAAAGCGATTGATAAAGGAATGATTATCAACAACATTCGTTTAGAATCAAAAAGTGGAGGGAAAAGTGGAGATTACACAAGAGCTTAAATTAGACTACCCTTGCGAATGGGAATATAAACTTTTTATCCATTCAGAGCATTGTGCGCACAGTATTGTTAAGGAAATTTTACAGCAGAGGGTGCATCGTCTCGAAACATCCAATGCTAGTCAAAAAGGAACGTATACTAGTTATGCTCTTTGCTTGTTGATACACAACGATGAAGAACGAATCGCACTCTTTCACGCCTTTAAATCACACCAGCATATCAAATTTGTACTCTAAGAATTTAGGAGAAAAACCCATGGAATCAACCTACACCATTTTTTTAGCTACGCTCAGAGAGAACAAAGAGCACCCCCATCTTTTGGATTTTATCCGTGAACTCAGTTTTGAACTCTCACGCAAAAAGATTCAAAAACTGAAAGATGAAAAAAATATTCAGCAACGGTTGGGAGAACTTTTTGAGCTCTACTGCAAAGCGTTACACGACGAAGGGCTCACATCATCACGTGCTATTGGCCATGTCGTCGATGGACTTCTAAAAGCAGCCAACCACGATAAAGAAGCATTTTTATATAAAACTATCTACGAAAAAGAGCAATTAGAAAAAAGTATCTTTGCACAAAAGCAACATATTCGAACCACCATTGCAAGCTCATTTGAGCTTCTTGAATACCACATCGCAAAACTCCCCGCAGATACTCAAGAAGCTTCGCTCATTGCGTTAAACGATGCTAAGCTCAAAGGGGTTGAAATGCTCGGCATCTTGAGGGAAACCGCTCAAGAAGCACTGCTTACGACACTTGAAAAAGGAAGTGACATTGAAGATACTGCTTATGAAATCACAAAAAATCTTGCCTTTCACAGCATCAACGAAGAGAGTCTCACAACACAACGCATTTTAGACATTTCCCACACCATCATCGCATCCGCCATCGAAATAGCCGATGAGGATTTGGGTCATGCTAAGGCCATCCTAAAAGGCTCTATCAACGGTGTTCACGATGGTGCTACTAAAAGCATTGAAAAATTCAAGAATGAACTCAAATATTCTCCCACGCAAACCATGGAAGAGCTTCTGGAAAGCGATTTATCGCAATTACGTAAAGCATTACTTAAAATTGATGAGCAGTTTATCGACCAACTTAAAACATTGGCGCATCAAACAGAGGGCATTTCTAGCACCATCCTTCGTGACATTACCTCCGACATGAACCGTTCAAGTGCAAAACTCAAACGTGCGGCTAATGAGGCTAAAGAGGTCATTGCTGAGCGCATTGAAACCCTTAAATCAGAAGCGGAAAAGAAGCTCGTTGGACTCAAAAAAGATGTTGAAGAACTTGAGAGAAAAGCATCATCTACCATGGAATCACTCAAACAATTTGAATTTGAAACGGACAAAGCCAAACAAATGGCACATGATGCTAAAAAGCTAGGCTTTCGTGCATGGGAAGTCGCCAAATCGGTGATGGATGGTGCGGTAAAAGGTGCCAAAGATGCTATGAAAAAAGAGGATAAATAGGCTTTACATGTAAGGCATTAAATATCACTCGCCAGGGTAAACAAATCGCTGTGTTCTTTTTCAAACGAGGCACAGCGTTCACACACCTTTTTTCCCCCTTTGTAGGAAAAAGCACATTTACATGTAAGACACACTTCCAAACGATGTTCAATAAGCACTTCTGCTCTATCGTAAGCAAACATGACGATATCAAAAGAGTTCTTTGAGGTATGAATCGCCTCTTTTTTACAAATAGCTTCGCAAATACCACACCCAACACATTTTCCTAATTGAAATAAAATTTTTGTTTGATCACCGTTGTAACTCAGCGCATGACTTGGGCAAAATTGTACACACTCTTTGCAATTATCACACGCCTGGTCTATCGTATGAGGATGGATAAACGAAAAAGGTTTATCGAGCGTGATAGTGTTTTGTAAAGAAGCTTTAAGTGCACGTTTCAGTACACCCAAAGGCTCACTTGGCGCCTCATTGCGAGGCTCACGTGAAGCCTTGAAACGTTCAAAAAAAGCACGTCTTGAGCTTTGGATGATAGGCGCGTAGCTTACAGCTATTTGACTGGCATATCCCAAAGAAGAAACAAAAGTATTTGCCTCTTCAAAGCGTTTGATCATCGTCTCTTTCACAACGTTTTGCGCATTGATGGGACAGGTTTCACACTCCAAAAGATGGCAGGTAAACGGCTTGGCTGAGTCTATCAACAACGCACTTAACGTTGGCACGCTAAGTGCTCCCAAACAGGGCAATGTGTGTTTACATGTAAGGTGTGTTTCCCCTCGCTTGAGTTTTTCCAACACCACATCATAGGAAAAACCATACAAACTCAGTGCGCCAGTAGGACATACCCCAATACATGCGCCACACTGCGTACACGCTCCAGCGTCTAAGCGCAACTTTCCTTCTTGAAAAACAAACGCCCTTTGGGCACACTGTTCCAAACACAAAGAGCACTCATTGTTTGCATACTCATTGCGCAAACACGACAACCGATCAAACGAAAAAGCACCCACGCGGTCAATGTAAAGCGTTCTATCAATGTTCATAGGACTCCATCAACCCCTCATAATCTGCTACTAAAAATTCAGCACATAACGCACATAAGCCTTTATAAAAAGGTGTTTGCGCCATGGGAGCAATGCCCAAAAGGTAAGCAGGTACCCATTGTAAAAGATGTTTTTCCAAAAAAGCTCTTTGCGCCCCCTCCTCATGCTTTAGCACCAAATTTTGCATAAATGCCAACTCTAGGCTTAGATGATCAGGAGCATGTTGTTTTGAAGCGGAGAGATTGAGCTCATAGCCATGTTCAAAATAAAACTGCATCACAGGATTTTGCAACCCTACCAGCACCTCTTCTTTATCATCCAAAATGGACGATTCTATGGGCATTGAGTGCATCAAAAAAAGCGATGTAAAATCGACATTGAGCGCTTCTTCAAGGCTCTCTTGCGGAGTTTCATAAAACCATGCTACCTCATCTTGCAACACCATCTCCACAATATCACGATCCGATTTTAGCTCTTCAATGAGCAATGTATCGAGGAGTGTTCCAAACATCCTCGATACAAAAGCATACACTCTAGCCCTTTGCAACACGTCCACTATAAGCAACCCTTGAAAAAGCTCTTGGTTGGAGGAGGAGGTGCTTTAAAGGATTTCACGACCAACACATCGCCTTTAAGCTCACCGGTGATACTCACACCATTGCGGTTCATCGGCTCATCCAATGTATAACGAGGAATGGCGGTATAATCAATGTCGTAGGCTTTGTTTTCAGCATGCACAAACAACACCAGCTCATCTTTTATCGTTTGGTCATACTCCCACTCTTTAAAACACTCTCCACTGCCACACACCATACTCTCCAAACGGCAATCCGAAAAATAACCGTTTTGCGCACACCACTTACTGGTTAAAAATCCCTGTTTTTGAATATCTGCTGCGTAGGAAAAACTGATCAACACAGCCAATGCCATCAAAGTACGTTTCATTTTTCAACTCCTACTTTAAGCGTTTTTAGATACACCACCACATCTTTCAAGCTCTTTTCATCCAAATGCGAAAATGAGGGCATCGTTGAAGTGCGAACGCCTTTTTCAACCGTATACCACTGAAAGTTAGGATGTGCTGTTGTGTTGTATCCAGGGACGACAACGGCACTAGGCTCTACGATGGATTCGAGCAAGTAACTCGCATTCGCATAGCCGCCTATGTTAGAGAGCTCAGGTGCCATATAATTTGGCGCACTCTTAACACCTTTATACTGATGGCATGCCGAGCAGTTTTCCATCATTACTTTTTCGCCGTTGGCAACATCGCCACCTTTGAGCTCATCCAAGGCAACCAAGGTTTTAGCCCCAACGCCAACCCAAGGTGTAAGCAGTTTGGAGCCATCACGATTTTTCTTTCCCCCATCCCAAATCGCAAAGGCGACAGGGAAACTATCTTTTGTTAAGTCCAGATGCTCACTTTTGAGCTTTCGCACCAAAAGACCAGACCACACGCCATTTTCATGTTTCATCTCCATCACGGCTGGCTCTGAATTGTCACGAATTTGTGTCGTAGAACGGAATCCCTCCGCGATAAAGACCCGCTGGTAGTCACTACTACCTTGTTTTGCAACCTCATTTTTATACTGTTCTAGCTCTTTGCTGAAGGCATTTTGATTGCCAGCACCCACTTGATGATAAACATTGCCTCCATTATTTGGCTCATAGGTTTTACCCGTTGCCTTTTGAAGATGTACGATAACCGCTCTACCATCACTTCCCATCCCAATATAAGGGAGTTTATCCGATACGGTTGAAAACTGAACCGCAAAGCCATCCCCATACACATTGGAGGTAAGCCCTTGCTGAACGTTTTTCGTTTTATCACTCCACTGAAGCAACAGTGCCACATACTCCCCACTTTGAACGACTTTTACGCCTATTTTTTTGGCTTTGTTGTTCGCATTCTCTTTCATCAAGGTTGCGTCATTCATCTCAATGGTTGTTTGCGGATAGGCCTCAACACTTCCCATTTTTGCTTTTTCCCACAACGCGGATTTAAAACCAATCGTTGAGATATCTTCTTTTACATGTAAGACATTTAAACTTTGCGCCATTAACGAGCTACTGCCTAAAAATGCCAATGCTAGGCTTAAGGATTTCCATGCTTTCATGAGTGCACCGCCTTTGCAAAAAATGTCATGCCTTTGGTAAATTTACCCTTGAGGTAACGCTCATCCACTGGAGCAGACGGGCTCAGTCCCTTAGCTTTAGCAAAATCGGCATAATACTGGTTATCCAACCTAAACATATCATCATGCTTATACGCAATGAGTAGATCCATGAGTTCACTCTCCCCTGTCTCCTTACGCTTTTTCATCTCCGCTTTGAGTGTCTTGGCTGCGGCATGCACCTCTTTTCCAAAGAGTTTTTCAAGCTCTGCCATCGGTACGCGTTCACTTCCTTCGATGATTTTGCCATTGGCATCAAATTTTGGCGGTGCTTCGGTGGGTGGAACGTAATAAACATTAGGTACCGTACCGTAATCCGCGCGCAAAGGCAGGGCTACTTTATACTTGGTAACCAATTTATACACTTGTCCCTCTTCATCATCCAAAAAGCCAACAAATCGGATACGCCCAACACATTGTTGCGCACACGCGGGTGGCAAGCCTTTTTCCACACGAGGGAAACAGAGGATACACTTCTCACTTTTTGAAATTCTAGGGTTAAAGTAGATTTTTTTGTACGGACACCCTGCGATGCAGTAACGATACCCTTGACAACGATCCAAATCCACCAAAACAACCCCATCTTGGTCACGCTTAAAGATAGCGTCTCTTGGACACGCACTTAAACATCCAGGATTGGTACAGTGATTACAGATACGGGGAATGTAAAAGAAGTAGTTATCGCTGGGAAAATTTCCAGCCCCTTCATCTTCATCCCAGTTAGGTCCCCATGTGGGATTGACATCGGGTTTAAGTTGTTCTCCCTTAGCAAGCCCCTCAAAATTGTAATCCCAAGGCACACCGTACTCGCTTTGAATGCTTGGCACCACGCCCGCTTGCAAATCGCCCGCGGCATCAAAACCACCCCCAAGTTCCATCCATTTTTTAGGATACCCAGCTCCAGGATAGGTTTCAACATTGTTCCAGTACATATACTCACGACCATTGCGATTCGTCCACTGCGTTTTACAGGCTACGGTACAGGTCTGACAGCCGATACATTTGTTTAAATCCATGACCATGGCTAATTGACGTTGTGACATAACCTACCCCCTTGCCTTTTCAAAATTCACTGCCCCATCGTAGGCATATTGGTTTCCATCCCAAAGACCACCAAACTTCAAGTGTCCCCAGCCATCGGCCATCTCTAACAAGTTGAGCGATGTTGGAACGACTTCGTTGTGCCCTTTTTTCATCTTGTACATGTAAGGCTCCCACCCATCTTCTAAAACAATACCATCAGGAGGGCATGAAGAGCTCAGTTTTGCCATCGCATAAAACTCACCAATTTGATTAAAGATACGAATAGAATCGCCATCGTTAATGCCCTTAATTTTTGCAACCTCACGATTGACTTGGATGGCTGGAACACCGCGCTGTAAACGAAGTAATGTGCGACTTGCTTTATAATTTGAGTGAATACTCCACCTTGCATGTGGTGTTAACATGGCAAATGGATGCGACTTGGTATCGGGGCGAATGCCCTTCATCCCCGTATTGGTCTGCGCTCCCATTTGGATATACATGTCATGGTCGACGTAAAACGTTTGACGCCCACTCATAGTCTCTAATCGCATAAATTTATAGAGATGGTCTTCGTTCGAGTTAAACGGTCTATCGGCATAAAGCGGTGAGGTTTTGGCCGCTTTTTCATTGAGCTGCAAAAAGCCTCCGCTTTTGTACATCTTTTCAATCGTCCAAGGCTCATACTGCTCACAGTTGGCAAGTGCGGCTTCAACCGCTTGCTTATCCGTTCCCAAAATCGGCTCAACCTCTGAACGGCTCTCTTCATCGGTATTCGTAAACTCTTTGTGAACGATACTGAGGTCATGGAAACCCTCTTTGGCGTAGCGGATATCATCTTTGACTTTGGCTTTTTCTTTATTTTCAGGCTTATTGGCAATCTCTTCAAGCTTTTTGGTAATGAGGCTAAACATGCTCCACTCATCCATCGCTTCACCAATAGGCTTTAGTCCTTTTGCCGGTTGGGCAAGGTTTGTAAAGCGGTGATACCCTGGGCTTGAACGGATATCCCATACCTCGTAGTGGCTTTTTGCTGGAAGCAAGATATCGGCAAAGACTGCCGCTTCACTCATTCGTGTATCCACATAAGCAAAGTATTTGGTCTTTTTCAAGAAGGCTTCTTTGTAGTCGTTGCCTTTGTTGCGTCTAAATTTAGAGTCGGCTACGATGAGTGCGACTTCAGGTGTCCAGTGTGGTTTCACCCCTTTTTCTTTGCCATCTTTGCCTTTTTCGAGCAACATCGAGACCACTTTTTTGTACTCTTCTTTGCTCATGCCATTTTGGGCACGTCTCACATCGGCATCGTTGAAGTATTTATCAAACGTTTTCATCCCATCGCCCAAGATGAACTCACCCACAAAGCCTGAGCCAAAACGTGCAGTGTATTTGCCCGAAAACCCGCTCAAGGCTTCAAGGCCACTGAGTTGAAACTCATTTTCGGTATTGAGCCCGCCATACGGTCCCATGCGACCTGTCAAACCACAGATGGAAGCGATATTCCAAATGGACATCATGCCGTTAAAGTATTTGTTCAAGCTAAAACCGGTGGTGATTTCAACAACCTTTGGCAACGCGATATCGCGTGCCAGTTGTCGTACCGTATCAGGATGTACACCAGTCTCTTTTTGAGTCACTTCTGGGCTAAAACGAGCGATAGAGAGCTTTAACATCTCAAAAACTGTGGTTACTTTAACCTTTTCTCCGCTCAGTAATGTCACCTCAAACATCCCCTCCAAAAGAGGCTCAATACCAAAATCATTTAAGCGTAAGGTTTTATGCTCACTGCCCTCGGTGCCAGGCATAACGGCAGGTTTATTGGTTTTAGCATTCCATGCGTAAAATTGTTCTTCAAACGCATGGTGCTCTTTATCATCTTTGGCTTTTTCCATCTCCGAACGTCGGAGCATTTTTTTCGTGTCGGTACGCACCAAGAAGGTCAAGTCGGTAAAGATTTTCATGAATCCGGGTTTAAACATCTTCTTTTCTATAATTTCATGCATCACGCTCATCGCCAAGATATTATCGCTTCCCGCTTTAATAGGTATCCATAAATCTGCCGCACGAGCAGAGGCATTAAACTCAGGGGTAATGACAATGACCTTAGCGCCATTATACTTGCCTTCCCACACAAAGTGCGCATCAGGAATACGTGAAACGGAAGGATTGCCGCCCCAAAAAACTGAAGTATTGACCGTGTACATAAAATCATACGTACAGCCAAGATTTCCCTCACCATACGCAATAGCCGCACCACTAAACATATCACCAAGGTATGAAGCTGGATAGATCCTTACAGCGCCCAACTGCGTTGAAAGACGTAACGGCCCACCTCTTCGACCCTCTGTTAAAAGTCCTGTTCCTGCGTGTACCATCAATTTCCCAGGCCCTTTTTGTGGGTCTGTCATGACGTTCCAAATGTTTTGTGCCACTTCACCTGCCGCTTCATCCCATGAAACACGTTTCCATTTTCCCTCGCCTCGTTTACCGATACGCTTCATCGGATAGAGCAAACGGTCTTTTTCGTACATAATTTGGGAGTGTTGCACACCCTTATTGCATCCACGAGGATTAAAATCAGGTATTTTTGCGTTAATAATAGGGTAACGCGAAGATTGATTTTCACGCGTTACCACACCATTGTTCGACCAGATTTCCCACGAACAGTTTCCTTGGCAATTAACACAGTGATACGCAAATCCATGCTCCTCTTTTTTACCGTACGTAAATCCAAATTCATTGCGGTACATCGCTTCTGTGTAGCTTGAATTGGGGTAATTTTCTTTAGCATTTTCAATTTTACTCACACCCGTTTTTGCAAACGCATACCCTTCACTCGCGATCATCGCGGCTGTTGCACTGGAGATTTTGAGAAAATCTCTTCGTTTTGTATTTGTCATCCCTCACCCCTATCTTCGTATTGGTAAATTCATATCATTCGCCCACTCATCCCAACTTCCCGTGTACACTTTCACATTTTTGTATCCCAAAAGTTCTAACGCCGTGATGATGTGAGAACTGCGCCCCGTGCCCACGTGACAATACGCATACACCGTTTTATCTTTAGTGATGCCATTTTGTTCAAACACTTTTTGCATCTTCTCGAGCTCTTGAAAAGAGAGTTTTTTATCAAAGTCGGTGACATTTTTCCATTCGATAAACTTAGCCCCTGGCATATGTCCACCGCGTGCCACATTGTCCAGTTTTCGCTCACCAATAATCTCTTCAATACTGCGTGAATCAATAATGGCAAAATTGGATTTAACCCCATTTTTCATGATGTCTTGCACCGCTTTTAACAACTCTTCTTTGCCTGCGATGTATTCATAATTGATTTTTTTAGAGTCTATGGTATAGCGCTTAGGTGTAATTTTCTCGCCATCACCTTTTTGCACCAACAATTTTTTCTCTTGGACTTTAAGCTCAGCATTTAGCTTTGCTACACGTTCTTTATCCTCTTTGGCCTCTTTAATCTGCGCTTTCATTTCATCGTAAATCTTCTGCTCTGGATCAGCTGCCATCATCGCGGCACGTCCGCCATTTAAGATTTTGATATTCTCATGCCCAAAACTTTTGAAAAACGCATACACGCCTGTGGCATTAGGACCTTTAAAGTCATCGTACGCGATAACCAAGGTCTCATTGCCTATACCTTTGCTTCCGATGTACTGCTCTGCTTCTTCAATACACATAAACAACGGTGAACATTGCATCTGTCCTGTGATACTCGAATGGTGCAAATGATGCGCATACATCTCCACAGAGCCTTTAATGTGCCCTGTTTTAAAGATATCTTCATCGTCTCCGGTGACAAACATTACCTTTTCTTTTCCAATCAGTTTTGCCGCATCTTCAGCAGAAATCAGAATATCCTTCGTCACTGCGTAAAGCGAACTAACCATCATGGCACCTGCAACACACGCCTTTAACCATTGCATGAAGACTCCTTTGATCCAATTCCGCACGTCTTTACATGTAAAGAGCTTGTGGATTTGGTGTTATTTCTTAGATTTTAGTACCCTTTTACTTAACAGAATGTAAAATACTCAAAATACGATTAATTTGTTACATATTTGTAACGTAATGAGGATAAAATGTTACGTGAAAATGCACTAAAAGCCCTCTTAAACAAACACTTATGCATTGAAGAAGTTTACACTATTTTTGAGCATTTTAAAGGTGATAGTGGTGTCGAGGCAACGATAGCGATGAACCTCTCTCTTCGCACATCTGTTCACAATACATCACTTGAAAAAAGTCCGACAATGTCCCTTCTTCTCGAGAAACTCTCTACTTCAGAAGATATGAGCGTCAGGTGGGCTGTTGCTAAAAATCCACATACACCAGAGGCGGTTTTGGTACACCTCTCCCATGACCCCATTAACCTTGTTCGTGCCCTTGTCGCGACGAATAAAACAACACCTAAACCTATCCTTCAAGAACTCTTTAATGACGAGAAAATTGTACGAGATGGGTTGTCTGGAAATCCCTCAACCCCACTCAAATATCTCCTTATATTGTGTGATGATGCAGATGCTATGGTGCGTCTACGAGTCCTTGAAAATCCCTCTTGCACGCTTAGTTTGTGTGAGCGTCTTTTAAACGATGAAGCCCCAAATGTTGCACAAGCCGCCAAGATTACCTACCAAAGGCTAAAAAATGAACTCGCATAACGACCCTTTACACATCGAAAAACATCTTTTGAGCCTTTTTGAATGCGGATGCTACATTAGTACCCACGATATCGTTGCACTCGCAGACCAACTAGAGCTTGAACTTGCCTTCAAGAAACGTGCTTCTCTTCTTCAAACACTCTTGCTCTATGCACGCGAAAAGCAGATAACTCAAAAATTGTTTAATCTGTTATTGGCTCTTTTAGAATCTAAAGCCCATGAGATAAAAGCCCTCATAATTACCTACCCTCATGCACACACCCATATGAATACTCAGTTACTCAAAATTCAAGCAACGAAAATGTTGCTTGGTCGCGAATATGCTTTACATGTAAAGGAATCTAACCATGACACCTAAAAAATCCATTACCTACGGAAGCACCCTTAACCCTAACAATCGAGCCCCCTATGCTAAAAAAGTGATTGCTATTAGTAGTGGTAAGGGAGGTGTCGGGAAAAGTACTGTTGCTGCCAACATTGCCGTGGGTTTAGCACAACAAGGCTACCAAGTAGGATTACTAGATGCTGATATCTATGGTCCTAGCATTCCGCGCCTTTTTGGAGTTGAAAACGAGCGCATTTCGTGGGATGAACAGAACAAAATGGTTCCCAGTGAAAATTTTGGTGTGAAAGTCATGAGTGTTGGTCTCACCACCCCGCGCAACGACACCCCTTTGGTGTGGCGAAGTTCCGTTGCTATCTCAGCTCTCATACAGTTTTTAGAAGATGTCGCATGGGGAGAGCTAGACTATCTCATCATCGATATGCCCCCAGGAACAGGAGACGTGCAACTCACGATGGCGCAAGAGCTCACTTTAAACGGTGTTATCCTTGTCACCACCCCTCAAAAAGTTGCTACCGATGATGTTGCACGTGCTATTTGCATGTTTCAAGATATCAAGGTTCCTATTTTGGGTATTGTCGAAAATATGAGCTATTTTATCGCTCCAGACACAAGAACACGTTATGATATTTTCGGAAGTGGCGGAGCGCAATTATTATGCGATACTTATGGTCTAACACTATTGGGTCAAATTCCACTTCAACGTGAAATTATTGAAGCATGTGATGAGGGGAAAATAGCAATAGCATTAAGTGAAGAGACTATTCAAAAGAGTTATCAAAAAATTGTTAAGAAAATAGTGAAGCAGTAGAGAGGTCAAATGACCTCTCTACAAGTGTTTAGATATTAATATCTATAACGCAATGAAGCGCGAATGTTGTATGCCTTATCAACATATGGCATAACACCCATCATCCCTGCTGGATTGCCTGTCTGACCAAAGAAAGTATCACTGCCTGCATAATCATAATCCATATAAACATAACTTAATTGAGCAGTAAGATTTTTTCCGACAAGAGGTAACGTATAGTAAATTTCATACGCATCACCACGTGTAGCTAGTTTTGAACCTGCTAAAGTATCTTCACCATAGGTAAAGCTTCTCCAGTATTCACTACCATGGTTATATTCAATACCAAATCTTTGTCCTTCCATAAATCCTGGGAATTGGAATCCAAGATAAACTGAATCACCTGTCTCACTATCTGTACTACCTAGCATACCTTTGCCCGCAAACTGTTCCATCATAGCTGCAACGTTTGCCGCACCCATTAAGGTCACTAAGTTGTTATAAGTATTGGCATCACCAGGAATAATATTATTTGTGGCTACATTATTTGGATCAGTTTTGCTAACAGCATAAGAGATGAAGAAAACACTATCATCTAAGAAATCACTGATACCATCACCAAGACCATTCACTTGTAATGATAAAGAGGCTCCTGTTAAATCGCCAACATCATGAAAGCCATTTGATACCATTGAATATGTACCAACGCCAAAAGCATCTACTGTCATAGTAATGTCATTGCCAATATCCATCATGTTCCAGCCTTTGAAGACATTAGCCATAATTTTATATTGTCCATCATCATAAAACTGAACGAGTAAGCCTGCTAAATCCATATTACCATTGGCTTCCGCTGAAATGTATCCTGGATTAAATCCTCCTGTTATACTCTGTGAATAACTTCCTGTAGTATCTGAGAATCCTCTCCCTAAACAAAGTTTGACATACATTCCAGAAATACCTGTCAATTTGTCAAGATCAAATTTAAAGCTTGCTCCATCAAATTCCATATTGATGTTATGTCCTACAGGAGAAGCAGGATCTGCATTATCTGCTCTTAGATTTGTCATAAAACCATCAACGGACGGACGTCTACCAAATGATGCGCTATAATGAACATCACCCATGTCTCCAAAATACAAGAAATAAGCTTCTCTTAAACGAATTGTTGAATCATTTGGCTTTTGAGTGCCATACCAATCAAAGTCTTGAAACATTCCACTTTGAACACTTGTTTGCCCATATGTTTTATATACACCCAAAGAACCCTTAAAAACTAAATTATCTGCTGGTTGTGCAGCCATCCCGAGTATAAGCTTATTTGTCCAAATACCGTTATCAATTTTAGAACCAGCAACTGATGTAGGTCCGAACATGCCCATACCACCTGTTGGATCAGCCAAATTAATTAGACCAGTTGCCCCATAACCCTGGCTCATTTTATAATCAACAATATCATACGCCGTTCTAAAGTCAACATTCCACTTGATATTATCGCCAGCATCGTGTGCTTTGATTTCACTGACTTGTTGACGAAGAGCATCAATGTTCATTTTTGTCTGCGCATTCTTAAGCTCTGCCATTTGGGCTTTGAGCGCCGCAACTTCTTTTGCTAAATCGTCAGCTGCAAAAGCTGATGTTAACGCTGCTCCTACGAGCAGAGGTGCGATGAATTTTTTCATCTATTTCCTTTATTTAATTTAAGACTTAACTTACACTTTTAGCAAGAAGGGACGTTACCGCTGTCGCTTGCAAACTCAATAGCAAAATCTCTAATGTCTGGCATAAATTTCTCAAATTTATCGCCTTTTAGAAATCCTTCCAAACCTGGATACTTTTTAGAGTATTCAGCGATAAATTTCTCGCCTTTTCCATCAAAAAGAGCTTTCCACTCTGCTTGGGTATGCTGTGTCGCAAATTTTGCGCCATTCAACCCTGAATCATTCTTCATGTATTTCAAATAGTACTTCTGCCCTTTTGCAGCATCTGCAAACGCATTTGTACTCATAAGTCCTACCATAAAAAACGCCGAAACCAGTAATGCAATTACTTTTTTCATACATTTCTCCTTTGAAATTATAAATGTAAACGCATCATAACAAAAGTAAAATAAATTTTAATTTAAACATAAGGGAAAGGTAGAAAATAATGAAATATAATATTTAGTTTTTTTTTACTTTTTTATAAAAAGTCTTTTATTTGCTGAATTTTAGGAGTTTTTGTAGTTAATTTTATTTTACTTTTATCTTTCAATGAAGGCAAAATAATTAAAATTGCCCCCATTGAATTAGCTTAATTTAGCAAGAAGGGACGTTACCGCT
>DCUJ01000001.1 GCA_002328495.1 Sulfurospirillum sp. UBA2217 | reverse complement strand
CCTCAGCCAGTTTACGTCCTATCTTTCTGTCCAGCTTGTCTACTTTATCATCCATTTGGATGGTTTCATACGCCATCTCGTTATCCTGGCCGGCGAAGGAGAACACCGCATGTTTGAGCATCTTGTCGGTCTGCACAAACATCTTATCCAGCAGCTTTTTGTAGTGTTCGAATCCGTTCAGTGAGAAGTCTATCTCCTGCAACAAACCGCTGATGTTCTCAATGAGATCACCCACACGTTCCATTGAGATCGTCATATCATGATAGGCCATCAACCGGCGCAAGTCGGATGCACGGGGTGTAAAGAACATAATTGCGTTGATGACCTTCTCCTTAATGGTTATATCCAACGAATTGATAATCTTTTCATTGCGAGATAATTCATGAAAAATATCCTCCCTGAGATTATCTTGTAATAACGTTGAAGTCAGCGAGATCTGGGTCAGTACAATCTCGGAGAGTAGTTGAAAATCGCTCTGCAACTGTTCCAGATACTTATCTTTGATCCCTATGGTGGGATTTGAATCCCTGTTTTCGTCCTGTATGTTCATAATTCAGATGAATTTAGATTGGTTCAGATTGGTAATTTCCATACAAATAAAGCTGACTGCTGAGTGCTGACTATCATCCAAATACTCCTGTCAGATATTCTTCGGTGCGTTTCTGTTGCGGCTTGGTGAACATCTGTGTGGTGTTTCCGTGTTCCACCAACTCGCCCAGGTACATGAACATGGAATTATCGGAGATGCGGGCTGCCTGCGACATGTTATGGGTCACAATAATAATCGTGAAATTCTTCTTTAATTCCAACAACAATTCCTCAATTTTGTTCGTCGATATAGGGTCGAGTGCCGAGGTGGGTTCATCCATCAGCAATACCTCCGGTTTCAGGGCGAGCGTGCGGGCGATGCAGAGCCGCTGTTGCTGTCCCCCCGAGAGGAACGATCCACGCTTATTCATCACATCTTTCACCTCGTCCCACAGGGCCACACTCATCAGGCTCTGCTCCACAATCTCGTCTTTTTCTGTTTTGTGCAGCCGGATGCCATTGAGCGAATAGCCTGCCAGCACATTATCGTAGATGCTCATGGTAGGAAAAGGATTGGGTTGTTGAAACACCATACCCACACGTTTTCGAACCGCAACCACGTCGATGGATTTATCATAAATATCATGTCCATCCACACCGATGTAGCCTTCCACACGACAGCTTTGTACCAAGTCATTCATACGGTTGATACAGCGTAAAAACGTCGATTTTCCACAGCCACTGGGCCCAATAAGAGCAGTGATTTTTTTGTTGTAGATGTCCATATTGATGCCATTAAGGGCTTGTTTGTCGCCGTAAAAAAGATTGAGATTTTTGACTTCTACTTTAATTGTTTCTTGTGCATTGCTCTCATGTTTACGATCACTCATGGAGGATTGAATAAAATTATTTTCCATTGTCATTACCACTTTCGTTCAAATTTTTTGCGTAGATAAATTGCCACACCATTAAGAGACAATAAAAGAACCAACAACACCACAATCGCAGCAGCAGTTCGCTCCAAATAGGCCTTCTCAGGCATCCCCGCCCACGTAAAGACTTGCGCAGGAAGTACGGTTGCAGCGTCTGTAAAACTGGTCGCCGCATCAGGAACAAAGGCTATCATCCCTACGATAATCAAAGGGGCTGTCTCACCAATCGCACGGGCGATGGAGATGATAGAACCTGTTAAAATCCCTGGCATCGCCACAGGCAAGACGTGGTCACGTACGATTTGCCATTTGGTAAGACCTAAACCAAAGCCCGCTTGACGGATACTGGCTGGAACAGATTTAAGCGCGGCTTTAGAGCTTACGATGATAACCGGTAAACTCATGAGTGCCAAGGTCATACCTCCCACCAACGGGGAACTTCGTGGCACGCCAAAGAAGTTAATAAATATCGCCAACCCCAAGAGTCCAAAAAGAATGGACGGAATCGCGGCTAGATTGTTGATATTGACTTCAATAATATTGGTCATACGATTTTCCGTGGCAAACTCTTCAAGGTAAATCGCCGTCATCACCCCAATAGGAAACGCTATGGCGATGGTCACAAGCATGGTTAAAATACTACCAATGATGGCAGAATAAATCCCAGAATTTTCAGGGATTTTAGAATCTCCTGTGGTCATAAAAATGGTGTTAAATTTCAGTTCCACCTTGCCAGCCGCTTTTAGTTCATCGACAATCTCTCTGTCTCGCTCAGAGGTACGTGACTCTTTCCCTTTGATGTACTGGTCAACCTCAGAATGTGCCAAAGCCCAAAAGGTTTGTGTTGTATTCATCCAAGCAGGATTTTTTTCAATTTCACCTGGCAAATCACGTAGCCATGCACGGCTAATAATTTTTAATTTTTTTCTATCGATGGCACCATAGGGATTTTCAACAACCTCTTGATTGATGTTGACTTCGATTTGAACGTAGGTTTGTGCAAATGCAGGGTACCCCGCACGTACCAAATCAACCAAAAAGAAAATTAAAAATGAGATGGAAAAGATAATCGCCAAAATGGTCATAGATTTAAAAATAGCTGCTTTTTGATTACGACGCTTGATTTGTGGAATGTAAAAATAATCTTTGTTGCTCTCTTGCATCTTCTTGCCTTAAAGTGTTGAGATTTTGTATTTGCGGTGGAAACTTCGAATGGTGCTCACCGAAATAATGTTAATCACCAACGTGACCACAAAAAGCACAAACCCTAACGCAAACGCGGAGAGGGTTAAGGGGTTGTTAAACTCTTGATCGCCCGTCAAAGACTCCACGATTTTAACCGTAACGGTCGTCATATCTTCCAGAGGATTCCATGTTAAGTTTGGTCGAAGCCCTGCTGCCATAACAACGATCATCGTTTCACCCAAAGCTCGTGAAACTGCCAAAAGAATGGACGCAATGATCCCTGGCATCGCAGAGGGAAGGACAACAAAGCGAATCGTCTCTGCCTTGTTCATCCCCAGTGCATACGCACCGTTTCGCATACTTTGAGGCACAGAACTGATAACGTCATCGGACAAGGACGAGATAAACGGGATAATCATAACCCCCATAATAATTCCACTTGAAAGCGCATTTTGAAACTGGGCTTCGATGCCAAAGAGCGCAAAAAACTTTACGATAGCGGGTGCGATGGTGAGGGCTGCAAAAAATCCGTAAACAACAGTAGGAATGCCTGCTAAAATCTCCAAAAAGGGTTTAAGCTGTGAGCGTAATTTTGGCGTCGCATACTCTGACATGAAAATAGCCGACAAAAGCCCTACAGGTACGGCTAAAATCATCGCCATAATGGTGATGTAAAACGTTCCAGCAAAGATAGGCACTGCGCCAAACTTGGCTTGCGCACTTCCCGCATCTGCTCTTCCTGCCCCTTCTAAGAACGCCGTATCAGGTGCCCACTCGGTACCAAAAAGGAAGTAACTCACACTTTGGGTTTGAAAGAAATGCAAGGCTTCAAAAATGATAGAGAGCAAGATACCAAAGGTGGTCATCACTGAAATAAGTGAAGCTAAAAACAACATACCCTTGATAAAGTTTTCCACCAAATCGCGTGCTCTGGTTTTGGGATCAATGCGTCGAAACAGCAGTAAAAGGGTAATGGCTCCGACACTAAGCGCTCCACCCACCAGCATAAAAGGAGGAATGGCGTTAATGCCAAAAAGATATAAAAATACCCCTACAACACCAATGGTAATGATAGGAAGTCCTGTATAAAGGGCTACAAACCAACCGTATTGGTCGGGCTGAGAATGCATTTTAATACCTTGTGAACGTATGCCTGTAGCACGTGCTCTTCCGATGATGTAGCCTATAAACACCAAGGGGAAAAGTCCACCAAAAAAGATAAGATAGAGCGTTTGCGTACTCACTAAAGTCCTTTGAAAAAAATAGGGAGAATGCTTTCGCATCCTCCCTTTTGGTTCTTACATGTAAGCGTATTGATTAAGGAAGAATGGTATGTTTTTTAACCATTTCTTCGGTTAATTTTGTTTTAGCTAAAACTGCTGTTTGAACTTTTTTAAGCTCTTCACTTGTCATAGGTACCAAACCAATGGTTTTAAGAACACCCTTTTGACCAATCATTTTATCATCCACATAGAGTTTAAAGAACTCATCCATGCCTTTAACTTCTGCACGGTGCGCATTTTTAGCGTAGATAAAAAGACTTCTTGAAATGGGGTATTTGCCGCTAGAGATATTCTCAGATGTTGGAGCAATTCCATCAACTGTTGCGCCATTGATTTTATCGCCATTTTCTTCCAAGAAACTATAACCAAAAATTCCAAATGCTGCGGTATCTTTTGTCAATTTTTGAACGATTAAGTTGTCATTTTCGCCCGCTGGAACAAATCCACCGTCTTGACGAATTGCTTTGTATTTACCTTTTTTATCGCCATAGGCTTCAAATTTTTTAGAGGCAGATTCCATGACCATCTCATCAAATGAGTCACGTGTTCCTGATGTGGTTGGAGGACCGTATACGGTGATTTTTCTGTTTGGTAATTTTGCATCGATTTCATTCCATGTTTTGTATGGGTTTTTGATCAATGTTTTACCATCAGCACTTGGAACTTCATCCGCAAGCGCTAAGAAGAGTTGTTGTTTTGTCAAAGCCACTTCACCGTTTGTTTTAGATTGAGCCACAGCAATACCGTCAAATCCTACCATCATCCCTGTGATGTCGGTGACGCCATTTTTAATACATGTTGCAAATTCTTCTGCTTTAATAGGGCGTGATGCATTGGTAAAATCGGGAGTATCGAGTCCAACACCAGAACAAAAAAGCTTCATACCGCCACCCGTTCCTGTTGATTCGACAACCGGTGTTGGGTTTTTAGTTACGGATTTAAACTCTTCAGCCACGTAACTTGTAAAAGGATACACTGTAGATGATCCAACAATTTTGATTTGGTCTCTTGCACTTGCAGACACGCTAAACGCTGCGATACTTAAAAGTGCGATAGCACTCATTTTCATAGTCATGGTTTGCTCCATTTAAGATTTTGTAACAGGGGTATTTTAAAGAAACTTGATTACAACTTGGTTACAACTTGAACTTTGAGATCACCTGCGTCAGCGTGTTTGAAAATTCAAACAGTTCATGTGAAACCCGTGAGATAGCCTCTGAGTTCTCCTTATTTGTCGTACTTAGTGCCAAAGAGTCATGCATCTGCTCAATGAGTACATTCACGTTTTGCGCGACATGTTTTGAGAGACCAAGCGCACTGTTGGCTACATGTAAAGAGTAGGAAATGTCTTTTTTAGTCGTAGTGGCAACATCACGTAAGGTGTGCATTTCATGGGTGGTGGTTTCCATCAGCTTCGAAACATCGCCTAGTTTAGTACTGTTAACAGAGACGCCATCAACGATGATGCGTACAATGCCATCGATTTGAGCCAAACTCTCTTGAGTACGTTCGGCTAGTTTTCGCACCTCATCCGCCACCACAGCAAATCCTCGCCCATGTTCACCCGCACGTGCTGCTTCAATGGCAGCATTGAGGGCTAAAAGATTGGTTTGGTCGGCGATTTCATCGATAAGATTTAAAACCGTTTTCATCTCATCTACATGTACGGTCAATGCCTTCATCTTAAGCCCTACGTCTTGTTGTTCACTTTGACTTTGATGTACCGTGTGGTATAAGCCCTCAAATCCATCGATAAACAGCTCCATCACTTCAATATTTTTATGCAAAGCATTGTGCGTTTGCTCACTCATCTCTTGCGCTTGAAATAGGGTCTCTTTTAAATGAGCAATGGGCTGGCGCATCTCCTCGATGCCATGCTCTTGTGCGTGTGTGTTTTCTATAAGTACCTTGGATGTTGCTTGTAAGGTTTGTGCCGATTGGTGCGTGCCTTGTGTCATGCTAGCCACGCGAGAAAGGGTGTGCTCCATGCTATGAAACACCGTTGCTATCACACGAGAAATACAATCCATTTCATCACGGCTTGGCTGTGTGTAGGTTATTTTTTGGCGCAAGTCTATATGGATAGGGTCGTGAATCACCGCTTGAAAAAAGCCACGCAAACGATGGGTATCCCACACCATCAATTTCACCATCAATGCCATCACAAGCAGTGTTAACACAAACACTCCTGTCGCTATCATTAAATAGAGTGCTTGGTTTTTTTGAGCACGTTTTAACGATTCTAAGGCTTGAACCGTTTGGTTAAGATTTGCCTCTTCTGTGGACAAATTTGCATTAAGCTTTGCAAATGTCCCCTTTAAATCATCCATACTCTTTTGTGTACGCTCGTTAAAAAGTAAGGCTTCTTCTGTGATTTTCCCCGTGATATCTTCTATGACAAGCCCGATATCGCGTACCACATCTTCACTGGGGTCATTTTTTAATAGATTGCCTAAAATAGTAAATTGTTGCGCATAAGGCTCGATAAAAGGGTGCTTCCCTGCGCGCGTTTGTTGCCATTTTTGAAGCTCATCCACCAAACGCTCTAATTTTCTTTGTTGGGAAGGTTTAAAATTGAGTGTTGCAATCTCATTACGCAATGTTCGAAGCTGGGACAAATCTTCATAGAGTTGTCCTACGCCCAAGGAGTCTTTTTGTAAGGCTTCAAAGGTACCAATACTTTTTTGATTCGACGCAGAGATGGCATGAATATTAGTCTGTAAGAGATGACTTTTTTCCACATTCTCATCAAAAAAATGTGCGGTGTATAAAAAACCTTTGACATATAAAACACCCATAACAGCAAGGGCTAGAAACATCGTGGCAAAACCTAAATAAAAGCGCTTCGCAATGGAAAATTGTTTAAAAATGTGCTTTAAAAAATAAGGCATAACTTAGGCTCCTTTGATATAACGTGCTCGCTTTGCCTCTTTGATTTTGGTGATATCCACTAAAATGAAGCTATCCACACAATTACCAAATGCTTTGTCGATATTAAAGTCTAAAAAGAGTATTCCTCCCTCATCGCACAATTCGGTGTACTGTTTGTATAAGGTAGGAACGCTCAAATCCATCAAAGAGAGTTGCTCTTTTAAGACGGTGAAATCCTCTTTATAATCATTCCCTTTGAAAAAGCTCAGCGCCTCTTCACGCTCTAGCTTACTCATAAAATAGCCATTGCGTGCACTGACAAGCGTTTCTTTACTTGAAAAATAGAGGCTATAAAAACTAATAATAAGATTTTTTGCAACCTTAGGATAGACATCGCTCAAGCTTACAGGTCCGTACATGTAACGAATATGCGAGTTTGTGTGCAAATACGCTCCAATGCCTTGCCACAAATAGTCCAACGCTCTGCTTCCCCAATAGCGCGGTTGCACAAAAGAGCGCCCAAGCTCAATGGCATTGTTCATGTAAGGCTCAAAGCCTTTTTCAAATTCAAACAAGGTTTGTGAGTAAAAACCCTCTTTTCCAAAATACTCATTGATAAAATTAGACTCACCAATACGGTAAGCTCCTACCACTTCAAGCTCTTCATCATCCCATAAAACAATGTGCTTATAATGCCTATCAAAGGCATCAGTGTCACGCTTCGTTCCAGTTCCTTCTTCCACTTTTCGAAAGGTGAGCTCTCTCAAACGCCCAATTTCCCGCATCAGAGCAGATCCCCATTCGTGCTCATAGAGGTAAATCTTTTTGCCATCACTCGTTTGACCCAAAAGAGTGGATTTTTTAAGTTCTGCTCGAATGGTTTTACGCTCCTCTGGGTGCGCAATGGAGGTTTGGGTGGCAAACAGTCCTTTTTTGCCTTTACTGATTTTGTACAGATGCTTTTTCAAAAGGGTAATGAGCACATTATCGTTGAAACCAGAGTTTTGTAAGGTTTTATACGCAATCATCTCTCCCACCTTAAAGTGGATGACTTTTGAACGTTTTTTAAACATCTCAGAGGCGAGTAAAAAGGTCGATATTTTTTTATTGATTAGCGATAAGGTGTAAAATGTCGGGGAGTTTTTAGCATCGATAAAGACTGGTAAAATAGGCGAGTTGCTCTTGTGTGCAAATTTTAAAAACCCTTTTTTCCATTTGCTGTCTTTGATGCCTGTTGGCTGAGCGCGGGAGACTTCACCCGAGGGAAAGACAATCAAGGCTTCATCATGTTCTAAAGCACTGTAAATTTTTTTCAATGATTCTTTCGCGGTTGTTCCGCCTAAGTTGTCAATAGGGATGAGCAAATTTTTTAAAGGTTCTATCTGCATCAAGACATCATTTGCAAGCACTTTGATGTCGCTTCGCACCTCTTTGACAAGGGCAATAAGTGCTAACGCATCCAACGCCCCCAAAGGATGGTTAGCGATAATAATCACACGACCTGAACTTGGGATATTGGCTTTATCTTTATTGGAGAGGGTGTAGCCAAAATTAAAATACTCCAACACCGCTTCCACAAAGTCAAAACCTCTATAGGCTTCACCGTGCATCAAAAAATGGTTGATTTCATCTTGATGTAAAATTTTCTTCAACACATAGACAACAAAATTTCGAACTATCAAGGGATAATTTAAAATGCTTGGGTATTTTAAACTCAATGTTTTTTCAACGTCAACCATTGTGCTTCTCTCCTCTTTTTTTTTCGTCTATTATAAGGAGTGGTGATTACAAGCTGGTAACGACAAGAAGCTTTTTATGTTATCATATCGTAATGATTTGGTGTTACAATAGCACCAATTTATAGAAGGAAATGCAATGCTTCAAAAGTACGAAGAGAGATTGATTGATGTTAAAAAGATGCTTGTGGAACTGGGTGCTGAAGTAACAATGGCAAGTGAGCGTGCTTTAAGTGGCATCGAGAATTTAGACGTCTCACGGTTTGAATCCACAAAAATGTTGCTCAAAAACATCGAAACGCAAGCCAATGCTATTGACAATGAAATTGTGGTTACACTGGCTCTTTTTGGTCCAGAAGCCAGAGATTTACGCAAAATGGTCGCTTACCTTAAAATCACAAATGAAGTCGTCAAAATTGCTGAAAACGTGCGCAGTTTTGCCAAACGTATGGTGCTTCACCTCCAAGGTGACACGCCGATGAGTTCCTTGCATGAGTACTCCATGCACTTGTGTCGCACCTCCATCAAAGCCGTCACTCTTGCCATCAGCACCATTGATGTAGCAGAAAAAGATGCCCTTGAAGACATTTATCGCAGGGTGAAAGTAGAAGAGAGTAAAACCGATGATCTTTATGCTATTTTGGAAAAAAATGTTCTCACAGATATGGTCCAAAAAATCGACCAATCGGCTGATTTTATCCAGATTCTAAGCACGATGCGAAAGCTAGAACGCATGGCAGATAGAAGTGTTAACATCGTTCAACTCATGATTTTTGCGCGTGTGGGTGGAGAGATGAAAACCTATTGAGATTTTTCTGCCACCTTAGGTGGCTAGCTTTCGTACCTAAGCAGTTAGTGTAGCTTTGGAGGCTTTGCCTTCGAAGCGTGTTAAGGATAACAATGCAAAAACAGACCATTTTAATTATCGAAGATGAAGAGGATTTGTTAGAACTTTTGGAGTACCATCTCCAAAAAGAGGGCTATGAAACCTTAGGCTTTTTAAACACCAAAAATGTCGAAAAATGCCTTCAAGAAGAGCCTATCGACCTTCTCATTGTGGATAGAAATCTCCCTGGGGTGGAGGGAAGCGAATTTGTAAAAGCTTTGAAAGAAAAAGGCTTTTCCCAAGCAGTCATTTTTGTGACCGCTAAAAATAGCGAAGCGCATATTGAAGAGGGTTTTATACGTGGGGCAGATGATTATATCACCAAGCCTTACAATATGAAAGAGCTTCTTTTGCGTATCAAAGCCATTTTAAAACGCACCTCTCCCTTAGCTCAAAAAATCCTTTCATTTCGCGATCTCTGCCTTGATTTGGATGCGCACCGCTTACATGTCAACACCAAAGAGGTCGAACTGACCAAATTGGAATTTGACCTTTTGCGCACCATGATTGAAAATAAAAATTCGGTGATGAGCCGTGAATTTTTGCTAGAGACGGTTTGGAAAAATGAAGAGTTTTTTCAAGACAAAACGGTCAATGTCGCCATCAATCGCCTCAAAGCCAAAATCGACCCTGACAAAAGCAAAGAGTACATCAAATCCATCTGGGGTGTAGGTTATACCTTATGCTAAAACTCCATCAACACTTTGTACGCGCCCTTTTAACTCTTTTCCTATCGGCACTTGTCCTCTCAAGCCTTGTGAGTTACTTTGCCATTAAAGGGAGTAACCTTGAAAAATATACACAAGAACTTCAATCCGACATCGAAATCATCAAATTGCAACTGCCCTACATTGAAGATAAAAACCATTTTGCTAAAGAGCTTAAAGCCAAAACGGACAAACGCTTTACCCTCATAGATAGCCTTGGAAATGTCTTAGCAGAGAGTGATTTTGATGAAGGAAAAATGGACAATCACCTCCATAGAGAAGAGATCATCAAAGCGCAAAAAGAGACCTATGGTTTTGCCATTCGCTATTCTGATACCCTTAAAACAAACTTTTTATACGTTGCCCATCGCTTCACATCAGCAGAAGATGTATTTTTCGTGCGCATTGCTTCTAGCTTGGATGGCATTATGCACAACTTTTATGATTTGTGGATTAAAAGTGCACTTATCTTTGCCCTCTCCATTTTAGTGGGTTTATATGGTGCCTATCTGTTCAGCCAAAAAATCCGCAAAGAGATCGATACTATTATCGCAAATTTACAAATGATTGCCGATAAAGAGTATAAAATAGGTATCGCTTCTCACTTTAGTTTTGAATTTTTTGAAATTGCCAATTACCTTAAAAAGCTGGCAACAAAGCTCGAAAAACGTGAGAAGCAAAAACGCAAATATACCGCCAAAATCAAGCTCATCAGCAAACAACGCTCTGATGTCATCTCTGCGATTAGCCATGAATTTAAAAACCCTATTGCATCCATCATGGGGTATGCCCAAACCCTAATCGATGACCCCAATGCTGCCCCTCAAATCAAAGAGCGTTTTTTGGGGAAAATCGTTCAAAATGGTCAAAAAATCTCTGCCATGATAGACCGCCTAACCTTAGCAACCAAATTTGAAAATGGGGATTTTAACACACAAAACAGCACCTTTGATGTCGCCAAAACGGTTGCTGAGAGTGTTCAGAGCTTTCGCGAAAAATACCCACAACGCACCATTAGCCTGAAAATGAGTGAACATATCATTACCGCTGATCGTACCATGATGGACATTGTCATCTCCAATCTCATTGACAATGCGCTCAAATATTCCGACGACACCGTTGAAGTTTTTTTAGACAACAATACCTTACATGTAAAAGATTTTGGCATTGGCATCAAGCCTTATGAAATCGAACGTGTCACCCAAAAATTTTACCGTACCAACACCCACTCATGGGATAACTCCATGGGACTGGGCTTAGCCCTTGTGAGCTACATCCTCAAACTCCACAACACAAGCCTAGAAATACAAAGCACCTTAGGCGTGGGATCTGATTTTTCATTTCAATTACCTTCAAACCAATTAGTGGTATGATTCTCTCCTAAATAGACATACAAAGGCTTACCATGTGTAATATGGGAGAACCCCGCATTAAAATCGTCGCCATGCCTAAAGACACCAACCCCTCAGGTAATATCTTTGGAGGCTGGATTATGTCGCAAATTGACATCGCAGGAAGCCTTGCCGCAAGGGACCTTAATGTCGGACGCGTGGTTACCGTAGCCGTAAACTCTCTTGAATTTAAAGAAGCTGTCAAAGTAGGGGATGTTTTAAGCTGCTACGCTAAAATCATCAAAGTTGGCAAAACATCTATCACCACCCAAATCGAAGTCAACGCCGAACGCTCATACGATGGCAATCGAAGATGTTTACATGTAACCAGTGCCACAGTCACGTATGTGAATGTCGATAGCGAAGGTAACAAAGTCTTCATCCCTTACACCTCCAATGAACTCTTAGCTTTAGGAATAGAAACAAAGATTTCCTAGCAAACTGACACCAAAACCTTCTTCTTTTTTCATCTACCACACGTTGTAATTAATTTGTATCCCATTTTCACTATGATGTACTCCTATCAAACCTTAGGAGTCTCTTATGTATAAAGTCCTTTTTGTGTGCATTCATAACAGTGCTAGAAGTCAAATGGCAGAAGCATTGTTGCGCAAATACGGTGGAGAATCTTTCGCTGCTTTTAGTGCAGGGTTTGAACCAGGCACTCTCAATCCCCTTGCCGTAGAAGCTTTAAAAGAAGAAGGGCTCGATATATCAGATCATGAGACAAGCTCTGTTTTTGATTTGTTTAAAGAAGGCAAATTGTTTCATTATGTTGTGACGGTATGTGATGAGAGCAGTTCTGAGCGTTGTCCTATTTTCCCAGGGCAGGCGGAGCGATTGCATTGGAGCTTTAAAGACCCCAGTATGTTTACGGGAAGCCATGAAGAAAAACTAGAACAAACCAAAGCTGTCATGTATGACATCAAACATGCTATTTTTGCATTTATTGAGTCGGTACATGTAATGAAATGAAATTTTATTCTAAAATTCTTCTCCTTTTCATGGTTCATGGTCTTGCTATTTTAGGGGTGGGGATCTACCAAATCCAAGCCCTCTATGAATCGCAAGAAAGCGCGTTTAAAGAACGCCTTTTTATCGAATCTACCATTGTGCAACGTCGCTTTGAAACGGCGTTAGATACTTTGAGAAAAACAGTTGACATCCTCCAAAATGCGCAAGAAGTTTCAACAGGAATGCTAAGCCACGATGTAGATTTACTCCATGGATGGGCAAAATTGTTTATCCCAAAATATGCCGATACCATTCAGTTCATCAACGCAAAAGGGGTTGTTATCGCTAGAGGAGAAGCGGAATTTCGTTTTGGAGACAATATAAAACATGCGGTTTATTTTCAAAAAGCGTTTTATCATCATACGTTTATTGGGATAGACATGGTAGATAATGTACCAATGCTTATCGTTGCAAGACACATCAAAAGCAACACGAGTGCACCCCAAGGTGTCATCGCCGTCGCCATTGAGCTCAACGATGAATTTCTTAACAACTTGGTTATAGGCACACATTATGGGATAGATTTTCATTCAAAAGCAACAGACGCCCAAAAAGAGATTGCACACGACGCAATCCCTTTGCATACAGCATTGGACAATGGAAGCATGGACGATATCAATGTGTATGTGCAACTTAAATCTCACGATGAACTTGATGCGATTGCAAAGACACGAACAAATCTCCTGATGGGTTTTATAATTCTCTTTATTCCTTTTGGGATTTTAACTCATAGCATCATCTTTAGGTATTTAAAACACTACAACACCTTTATGGAACTTTTGTTTGATTTTAATGAAACCAAAATATCCGTAGAATCATTTACCAATACTGTTAAAAAAATGATGGCAGGGAACACCTCTTCAGAAGTTAAAAAAATCAGTGCTCTTTTTTTAAAAATTGTTCAAAAAATGAGTGAAACACAAGCGCATTTTTTAGAATTGAGTCACACCGATGCGCTCACCACCATAGCCAATAGGCGGAGACTCGATGATGTGCTCGAAATGAAGCTAAAAGAAGCCTCAAGAGGAGTTTCCTTGTCCATTATCCTCATCGATATCGATATGTTTAAAAAAATCAATGATACCTACGGGCATGATACAGGTGATGCCATCTTACAAGAATTTGCCCTTATTTTAAAAAATAGTATTCGCCAAACAGACAGTGTAGGACGATGGGGTGGTGAAGAATTTTTAATGATTTTACCTATGACCAACAATAAAGGAGCGATTGAACTTGCCAACGTCGTGCAAGAAAAAATTGACGCTTTTCGGTTTATTCTTGACATTCACCTAACGGCAAGCTTTGGTATCGCAACGTACAAAACACATGATACTGAACGCAGTTTATGCAAACGTGCAGACGATGCTTTATACCGTGCCAAACATCTTGGTAGAAACAGGATCGAAAATGAAACGGCTTAAACACGCTCTTTGTGCTATCTTCTTGTTACTCTCATCTAGCTGTGCAGACCCAAAGCTTTTTTTTGGTGTCAATCCTTACAAAGAAGCTACCGAACTTCACAAGGTTTACAGCGAACTCTTAGCCTATTTGGAAAAAGAACTTGGAGTAGAAATTGTTTTTGTCGTTTCCAATGATTACACCCATTTGGCAACCTTGATGGAGTCTCAAAAAGTCGATGTTGCATCCATATCACCCAAACTTTTTGCTACCATTCGTCAACGTATCCATGCCACCCAATACCTAGCAACGATTCAAATTAGGAATGAAAAAAATATGCCTACATGTACCTATCGAGGGCTTATTGTTGCACGCAATGATGGCACAATACATGAGCTGAGTGATCTGAGAGGTAAACGTTTTGGGTTTACCGATAAAGAGTCTACTTCGGGGTACTTTTATCCACACATGCTTTTGAAAGAGGTGGGGATTGATTCTGAAAAAGATTTTTCACATGTTTTTATGCTCAAAAAACATCCAAAAATTATTCGTGCTCTCTTGGAGAACTCTATTGATGCAGGGGCGGTTTATGAAGGAACGTATGAGGTCATGAAAGAAGAAATTGGTGATTCGTTAAAGATTCTTGCAACGACAGAAGAGATTCCTTACGATGCTATCGTAGGTGCACCTCATCTTCCTGTTGCCCTTGCTGAAAAAATTAAAAAAGCCCTCATGGACTTTAAATCCAACTCCTCGCTTGAAGGTGGTATTGTAGGATTCGAAGCCAAACCTGTTGAGGTCTATGATCGTTTATCAACACTACAGGTCAGTGAAAACAAATGATCGCTGCTGTAAAGGAAAAACCATGTTCAATCGACACTCTATAAAATTTAAACTTTTTACCATCGTGACAATGGTCATCGTCTCATTTATTGCTATCTTTTTCCTCTTTTGGGTACGCAACACGCATCACATCAAGATGCAAATAGCCACTTCCAATGCACTCATCGTCAAAAGGTCTACCCAAGAAAATGAAACCGTCCAAAAAAAAGCCAGTGAGTCGCATTTGGAAGAGTATTTTAAACTCGTTGCCCAAGTCATTGCCCTTGATGCTTACAATCTTGACTACGATGCTATCCAATCAAAAATTTCAAATTTTTTAAACCACGAGGGGCTTTGTACTCTTGAAATTACAGACACCGTATCGCAAAAAAATATTGCAACTGCAATGCGAAACTGCATGACACCTACTATTTTACACAAAGAGATACCCATTTTTTTTCGTCATGAGCTCATTGCTACACTTAACGTTGGGTATTCACTTGAGCATATCGATGCCAAAATCAAACGAGAAAATGACTACTTAAGAGCTCAGTCCATGCTACTGCAAGAGAGTGTGGATGAATCTTTTTTAAACTACTTTTACCTTCAAGCGGTTGTTTTTTTTCTGATGACCTTAGGAATGCTCACCATTGTATGGTATCAAATTGATCGAACCGTTGTTAAACCTATTGGCGTATTATTGCATCATATGGAGATCATGGATGTGAACGAACCCACGTTCTCATCTGAAAAAACTTTAGCCTTTAGCCAAACAGAAATAGGTCAACTTTCAGAGTACTTTCACAAGCACATCGCTAAACTCATCGCACAACTCCACCTAAGAGCCAACTACGATGCCCTCACCCAACTCTATTCAAAACAAAAGCTTCTGGATGATTTAAAAAATAGTAACCATCACACATTGGCTATTTTAGATTTAGAGAATTTTAAAGAAGCCAATAATTTTTTTGGTGTCGATGTGGGTGATGCTATTTTACGCTACACAGCAACGTACCTTGTTCACTCCTTTAGCGAACCTTGTTTTAGACTCTACCGCCTCCATGGTGATGAATTTGCTATCGTAGCAACTCAGCACAACACCTTTGAAGAATTTGTAGACAAACTCCAATGCTTTGCCAGTGAATTTTCAAATGAAGAATTCAACAATGATGGAACCTTACTAAGCTTTGGCATTTCTATTGGTATTGCCCCCATCCAAGAAACCCCTAGCAAATCTATGACATGCGCTTTGGTTGCTCTAAAGCATGCCAAAAATTCTAAAGAGCCTCTTGTTCATTACTCCGATGAGCTTCCCATCATTAAGGCGTATGAAAAAAATATTTATACCCTCAATCTTATCAAACACGCTATCAAAGAAAACACAGTTATCCCTTACTTCCAACCCATATTCTCGCATAAAGAAGGTGCGATTACAAAACATGAAGCCTTAATGCGCATTCAGTACAAAGGGACTATTATCCCACCGTTGGATTTTTTAGAGGTCTCCAAAAAATCCAATACGTATCATCATTTATCGGCACACATGGCGATGAAGGTGATTGCGCACCTTAAAACACATCCACATGATTCTATCGCGATTAACATTACCGCCAACGATATGATACGTAAAGATTTTTGTGCGTGGCTTTTGAATGTCATTGAACAAAATGGCATAGGTCATCGAATGACGTTTGAAATCACCGAACAAGAGGGGATTGAGAACTTTGATGTGGTTAAAGAATTCATAGCCGAAGCTAAGCGCATTGGGGTTGAAATTGCTATTGATGATTTTGGGAGTGGCTATTCTAACTTTGAGCACCTCATCCATTTAGATGTGAATTACCTTAAAATTGATGGCTCTTTGATTCAAAATATCGTTACAGATAAAAATGCACAACTCATCGTTAAAACCATTGTGCATTTTGCACAATCCCTTCATATTAAAACCGTTGCAGAATACGTCTCTTCTGAGGAAATTTTTCAATATATTCAGGCCATTGGTATTGACTACTCACAAGGTTATTACATCGGAAAGCCTCATCCAAAGACACAAAGGGAGCTTCCATGAAGCGTTGCATCTTCATTTTAACCTGTATCGTAACCCTGTATGGATGGTGTGACCTCCCTAAGCGTATCCATCTCGTTGAAGACCCTTGGCCCCCCTACACTTATGGTGAACCCTCATTTGAACCTACCAAAGGAGCTGTTGTGGAGGTGCTACAACACATTTTTCACACAGTGGAACTCAAACTCACCCTACACCCATGGAAACGAGCCCTCCTTCTTGCCAAAGAAGGCAAAGTCGATGGACTGATGCTAACCATTGAGACCAAAGAGCGCCAAGAAGATTTTATCTTCAGTGCGCCTCTTTTTTACGATGAAATTGTCTTTATCACACGCGCCGATACGATACTTCCCTACAAAGGGTTGCACTCTTTGCAAGGATTAAAGATAGGCACCGTCAATGGCTCAAAATACAGTGATGAATTTCAAGAAGCCATTCTCAATCAACAAATTCACATCGAACCTGCCGATGAAATCCAAACCAATATTAAAAAGCTCATGAGCAAACGCATTGATGTGATGATTGCTTCAAAGATAGCCTTTTGTAGCGCGCATAAAGAGCTTTATAAAGATAAAAACTACACCATTATCTCCCCTTCGTTGAAAAAAATCGACCTGAAAATAGCCATCACAAAACAATCCCCTTTTGCAAAACATATGGATACCATCAATCAAGAAATCAGACGTTTCAAAAACGATGCCTCTTATCAACAGATTAGGCAACGCTATTTTGATGTGTGCAGTCTGTAAAGCGACTAAAATCACTATTACATGTAACACTTTTGTAACGCTTCTTAACTATCATTCGCACACTTAATCATTTTATTTTGGAGGTTTTGTGTGAAACGTTTATCAACACTCTGTCTGTCTCTTTCTTTGGTGGCATCAAGCCTATGCGCAGCAAGTTCCGTCGAATTTATCGGAATGAACGCTCCGAGTACGCCTGAGCAAATGGCAAAAGCGTACTCTGAAGCTAAGGTTATCATTCATACCCCAAGTGGCGGGAAGATAGAAAGAGCGCTCTCGTATGAAACACTTTTTGGTGTTAAAGATAAAGTAGGCACGAACAAAAACCCAGCTGGTCAGCTTTACAGTGCATCCATGAAGCCTTTGATGGACCCTTTTGGTAAACCCCTTATCGCTGAAACACCTGATAGTAACTCTTTGTTAAATGTAGATGGTTCACTCTATTTGGTCACGCATTACGAATACGACTGGATTTTAAGCGATGGCTCATCCGTTGAAAAATCAACCACATGGCACAACCGCGCTCCCATGAGCATGACACTCACTTCCATCTCACAAGATGCCAAAAGTGGCAAACTCAAAGCAACTGAGCAATACCCCATCGACTTTTCAAGCGTTGGGGGAATTTGGATTCCATGTTTTGGTTCGCAAACCCCTTGGAATACACACTTAGGCAGCGAAGAGGATTATGATTTGTACTTCACCGCTTCAAGTGGGAAAAATCACAAAGCCGCACTCAAAGGGCTAAAAGCGATGAGTGAGCTCTATTTTGAAGGCAAAAAAGAGGCTAATGCTTATGACTATGGATACATCACTGAAGTGAGTGTGGATGCCAAAGGTAAAACAAAGGTCGCCAAGCACTATGCAATGGGTCGAGGCACATGGGAGATGGCTAAAGTGATGAGTGACAGCAAAACCGCTTTTTTTGGGGATGATGGCGCGCAAGTAGGTCTTTACATGTACGTGGGAGACAGTGAAAAAAATCTTGACAGTGGAACACTCTATGCGGCTATTTGGAAACAATTCAATGAAGATGGTGCCAAAGATGGTGGGCAAGCGGGCTTAAGCTGGGTTAAATTAGGGCATGCAAACTCTAAAGAAGTGGCAGAGTGGAAAAACAAACTGACCTTTAGTGATATCTTTGAAGCCTACGCGCCCGCAGAATTTGATGCAAAAAAACATGAAGGCTTTAAAGCAGTCAAAGCCGGTCATTCAGACATTGAGTACCTCAAATTAAAACCAGGGATGGAAAAAGCTGCTGCCTTTTTAGAAACCAGACGCTATGCCGCGTATATGGGAGCCACAACAGAGTTTAACAAAATGGAAGGCGTTGCATTTAACCCAGAAGACAAAAAACTCTACATCGCCATGTCATACATCGAAAAAGGGATGGCAAAAGATACAAGCTTTGAAAAAGATCACATCAAAGTGGCTAAAAATCGTTGTGGCGGAACGTACGAAGTTGTCATGCATAGCAATGTCAAAGACACAAGTGGCGCACTGATTCAGAGTGATTTTGTACCAGTAAGAATGTACGTACCTGCCCCACTTTTGGGTGAAGAAATCGCCACAGATGCCCTTGGCAACACCTGTGCGGTGGATAAAATCGCCAATACTGACAATGTCTTTTATTCCTCTAAGTCTCGCACCCTTTTCATCGGTGAAGACAGTGGAACCCATGTGAACAATTTCGTTTGGGCATACAACATCGACACCAAAAAGCTCTCTCGCATCCTCTCTGTTCCAGCAGGTGCCGAATCGACAGGACTTCAAGTGGTTGAAAACATGAACGGTCATGCGTACATTATGAGCAACGCCCAACATCAAGCCGATTTCATTAAGACCATGCCAAAAGAGCTTCAAGAAAAAGTTGCTCCAAAAATCGATAAATTCCAAGCGCCTATTGGTTACATTCATGGTATCCCAGGGCTTTAATCGCCTCATTTTTACCCTCTGCCTTAGCCCCGTTGTGGGCTTTGGCAGCTCTTTAGTGGGTGAATTTGTCAGCCGAACCACTTTTGCCAACCCTTATGCCAACATTCCTGCGCAGTGCTACATCGAAACAAGTGGAGGAAAGCAAAACGCGTGTCTATTTTGCCACACCAATGCCCCAGCTCGTGCACGCCTTGGCAACAATAACCCCCAAGCAGGACTTTCTGCTGTCACAGGCAATCTTCAAACGGTGTATAGTTTCACCCCTGCCACCCAACAAACCCTCTCCCCTAGCATCAATCCATGGGAAAACACCCTCTTCCCCGAAAAACTAGAAGCCGCGTATCAAAAAAGCCCCTATCGTTTTGATGAAACAAAGATGCAAAGCTATCTTACAGAGAACAACTGGGCAAAAGCGTATGCTAAACGCAGCGGAAAAATGGGCTGGGAAAATGGGCAAGATGATTCACCGTGGAGACTTTTCCCCGATCTAAGCCCCTCAGATTTACCGGCTAAAGAAGACGGTTTTGTGCGCACCAAAGCAACACAGCGGGCTATTTTTGAAGATAATACAGGCTGGAGAGCCATCAATTTTATGCCTTATGGCATTTTTACGCCGATGAGCGGAAGTGTCTCAGGCATTTACATTCGCTTGCCTCATCGCTTTATGCAAGATGAACAAGGGATTTGGAGTGAGGCGATTTATAGCCAAAATCTTGATTTATTGGAAAAAGCCATCACCGATAGGCTAGAGCCGAACGACCCCAAAACATACTATGGCAATGCCAAAAATATAGATGTCCTTCGTGGGCTTTACCCTCTTTTTACAGAGTTTGCCCATCCCTTACACTATGTTGATTTAAGAGCCAAAGGTACACGCGCCTCACGGGTGAAAGAGATACGTTATATGGTGAAAACCAAAATGTTTTATCCAGGAGAAGCCGCTGAAAAAGAGGAAAATGCGCCACTGTATCTAAATAAAAAACAAGGCTGGATTGACAATGGTGCGGGGTGGATTTTAGCGGGATTTATCGAAGATGCCAAAGGGCATTTGCGCCCTCAAAAGGGTGAAGAGCTGATGCAATGTGTGGGCTGTCACAGCGATAACTATGGCTTTGAACCCTCCTCTTTTACTTCTGGTAGTGGCAATACGATTGATTCAACATGGGCATTTCCACGCAAATTTCCCGCTCAACTGGGATGGGCGGAGATGGACTATCTGGCGTATAGCATGAAAGAAGGAAAAGCGCATTCTAACCGAGGGGATCCTCTCAATCGTAAAACCAACCAAGGGGAGTTTGGCTACTTCCTCACACACGTCGTAGGTGCTAATTTATACGGTGTGATGCCTCATAGCATGGAAGATTTTTTAATACAGACTATTCGTACATCAAGAGGATACAGTGCCGACTGGAAGGTTTTGGACTTTAAAAATTCCTCCACATTACATGTACAGCATCAATTACATGTAAAACTCATGGAAGAATTTGTACTAAAAAAAGAGTACCTAAACAAAGAAGGTTTTATCCATCCAAGGCTTTTATACCCTACATCAGAAGAAGCTTTACAAGGGGCTATTGGGTATCGAAAAGTAGTTGCCACACAGCGATTTACACTTGGAAAAGATGTTTTCACGCAAACCCCTTTTACCTTTCGCTATTTTAGAGATACAAACAGTACGTACACACACATAGATGGCAAAGCGTATGCACAAGGGGATATCATTACCGATAGACCCATTGAAACAGAGGCGACACTTACGCAAGGTGTCGGTGTGATAAAGACGCTGATTGACGAAAAAGACACCTTGTATGATGGCGAATATATGCCACTTTTAAAATATCCTTTGGTTTTTGAAACCCCCTAGTTTTAGGGGGTTTTGTTTTTTACCCTTTGCGCCACTTCTGTGTTTTTTTCACGATAGAATGCGAAATCCCATTAAAACAAAGTGTCACCCCAATAGAGGTTACGACAATCAAAGACGCCATCGCAGCAGCAGAGCTAATGTCACCTGCGTCGTCCATATTTAAGACCGCTAAAGACGCTAATGTCGTGTGAGGCGAGTATAAAAAGACAACGGCTGAAACGGTCGTCATGGCATTGACAAAAAAGTAGCGTGCTATCTCCAAGATAGAAGGAATGGCAATGGGAACGGTCACCCTTAAAAAGGTGTGGTAAAAGGCAACGCCCATAGAGTCTGAGACATCTTCAAATTCACTGTCAATTTGCTTGATGGTTGTAACGGCGGTAATGTAACTTGTGGTAAAAAAATGAGCAATGGTACACATCACCAATATCGCCATGCTTTGATACAGACCGTTAAAAGGGCTGTGTGGATTGTTGAAAAAGAAGATATACCCAAGACCTAGCACCATTCCTGGAACCGCCATCGGAAGCAGGGCTAAAAATTTAAGCGCACCTTTGAGCCAAGAAAACACTTTAGTTCTCTCCACAATGTACGCGCAAATAAAGACCAATATCGTCCCATACAAGGCCGTCCAAAACGCCAGTTGTAAGGAGTTAAAATAAGAGTTCCAACCGCCTCCATCCATACTGTCAAAATCATAATGCTTCAGCACAAGGCTTAAATCATACGGCCAAAATTTCGCAAAAGAGGCAAAAACAGAAACGCCTAAAATAATGAGCAAAAGCAGAACCACCCCAGAGCTAAATACGCCCATGATGGCATCAAAAAGTGGTGATTTTTTAGGACGGTAGAGGACAAATTTAGATCCTAGTGTTGCTTTTTGTTTGCGTTGTACAACTCTATCGATACCAAAAGTGATGATAGATGGAATCAACAACAGCACCCCAATGGTTGCTCCTAAAGAGAAATTTTGCTGGCCAATCACTTGCTTGTAAATCTCTGTAGCTAACACACCAAAATCACCTCCGATGACTTTAGGCACACCAAAATCAGTAATAACCAGCGTAAAACTCACCAAAATGGCTGAAATCAAACCGTATTTAGCACTTGGCAGAGTAATGGTCAAAAACCGCTTAATGCTCCCTGCTCCCATACTTTCTGCCACTTCGTACAGTCGTGCATCGGACAAGGAGAGTGCACTGAGTAATATCATCAACACATGCGGAAACACATAAAAGCACTCTCCCATAATAATACCCCAAGGCCCGTAAATCGAGCCATCCCCCATCCAACTTTTCAAAAAGCCTTGATTGCCAAAAAGATAGACAAACGAAATGGCAGGCAATAAAGAAGGTGAGAGCAGAGGAATAAGGGCAAGGTAGCGAAAGAGAGGTTTAAAAGGCATACAAGAGCGCAAAAGCGCATACGCAAACACAAAAGCAATCGGAATCACGATGAGGGTTGAGACGATGGAGACAAAGAGTGAATTTTGAATCAAACGAAGTGACTTTTCTTCGCCAAGATAACGTATAAAATTGTCCAGTCCTACAAAATCTCCTAAAGATGTGTAAAAACTTTTTTGTAAGATTTCCAGTAAGGGTAAAAAAATCATTCCGCTTAGAAGCAAAAACAAACAGACCATCAAAAAAGCCATCACTATTTTATTAGAATCACTCCAAAAACTACGCATGATCCTCGTCCACAAAATAACAAATATCGTTAGGAGAAATACTAAGCTTTAACAAACTACCCTCTTTTACATGATATTGGGAGAGCATTTTATGAGACATATCCACCAACAATCTGTCTTCCAATAACCCTTTAATGCTCATGAGCACCCTACAAAAACTTCCTAAAAATGTCACTTTAAGAACATCACCCTCTAAGATATTCATCTCTTCGTACGTGTCAACATAAAGTTTCACATCTTCAGGGCGTACCAAGAGCTTCATCTTTGAGCCAAGCAGTGGTTCAGGTGTTGCTTCAATGTCAATCGTAAGTACAAGTTGCCCCGCTTGAAAAAAACCATTACCTTTATATAGGGCACTTAAAAGATTGATTTTACCCACAAAATCAGCTACAAAAAGGCTTTGGGGGTGATGGTAAATTTCAAGAGGGGTGCCGATTTGTTCAATCACACCATGGTTCATCACCACGATTTTATCGGCAATACTAAGGGCTTCTTCTTGGTCATGGGTAACCATAATCGTCGTAATGCCAAGGTTTTTTTGCAACTCCCTGATCTCTTGACGCAGATGCTCTCTGACTCTAGCATCAAGGGCAGAGAGTGGTTCGTCTAACAGTAACAAAGAGGGATTTGTGGCAATGGCACGGGCAAACGCCACACGTTGTTGTTGCCCACCGCTAAGCTCACTGGGGTATTTTTCTTCGCTTCCACTCAAACCCACAAGTGCTAACAGTTCTTTAACCCGCTTTTTCGCCTCTTTTTTTTCAATGTCTTTCTTTTTGAGACCATACGCAATATTTTTAGCCACGCTTAGGTTAGGAAAGAGGGCATAACTTTGAAAAACGATGCCATAATCGCGCTTGGAAGGAGGCAGATGGGTAATGACATGACCATTTTGAATCACCTCACCACCATCACACTCTTCAAGCCCTGCGATGATACGAAGTAACGTCGTCTTCCCACATCCTGATGGACCCAAAAAACAGACCAACTCCCCTTTTTTAACCTCTAAGTTAATATCACGAAGGGCTATAAAATCATCGAAGCGTTTTTCAACATTGTTAATGGTAATGGCATTTTGAGACACACATTTTCCTTAAAACTACAGCGGGAAATCCCGCTGTAAGCGTTATTTTTTAGGTTCAGATTTAGATTCGTAGCGTTTTGACCACTCTTTTAAGATAGCTTCTCTGTTTTTAGCCGACCATGCAAAATCATTTTCAACCAGCATGGACTCATAATTGGCTGGAATGTGCTCAATTTTTTGTGAAAGTCCTTTGTACGCAACCACCGCAAAATTTTGCGCATACAATTTACTTGCTTCTTCACCTGTTGCCCAGTTGACAAACTTTTTAGCGGTTTCTAAATTTTTGGTTCCCTTCACAATCGCCGTAGCTTCCAAATCCCATCCAAGTCCCTCTTTAGGATACACAATGGCAATAGGTGCGCCCTCTTTTTTAGACTTTGCCGCACGGTACTCAAAACTAATGCCTATTGGAAATTCACCCGCCGCTGCCATTTTGCACGGCTTTGAGCCAGAATGGGTGTACTGACCGATGTTTTCATGGAGCTTGTCCATGTATTCCCACCCTTTTTTCTCCCCAAAAATCTTCAGCCATGCAGTCACATCTAAAAACCCTGTGCCTGAGCTGGCAGGATTTGGCATAACGATTTTACCTTTGTAGATAGGCTTAGTTAGGTCTTCCCAACTGGTGGGCAACGGAAGGTTTTGTTTTTTAGCTTCGACTTCGTTAAAACAGATGGCACTGCCCCAAATATCATTACCTACCCATGCTGGAGGATTTTTACTATCACGGTATTTGGCATCGATTTTGTCCAAACTCTTAGGCGCGTAGGCTTCAAGCATACCATTTTGCTCCAATAAAACTAAACTCGTAGCGGCAGTTCCCCAAACCACATCAGCTTGTGGATTGGCTTTTTCAGCCAAAAGTTTTGCAGTCACAATCCCTGTTGAATCACGGACAATTTTAACCTCAATATCAGGCTCTACTTTTTTAAACGATTCCAAATAGGGCTTAACCTGATCGGTCTCTAATGCCGTATAAACCGTCAAACTCTCTTTGGCAAACACCGTGCCACCTAACAGTAAAACACCTGTGATAAGACTTAATCCTTTTGTCAACATAAAACACCCCTTTAAAAGATTTGATGGCTCAATGCTATCAGCTCTTGGGCACAAATTGATTACGGTAACCGTTTGGTAATAGAACGCACCGTTTGAAATAAAATGTACATGTAAATGATGTTGGTGATGATTAAGCCCACAATGATATTGCTACGTTCATCCTCCAAAAAGGCTACATGTAAAAAAAGAAGATTGGCAATAAAAATAAGAAAATAGTGCATAACACTCACATCATGTGCATGGAGATTTTGAAAACTTTTATGCGCTTGGGCAATGCCACCGATGAGATTGAAAGAGCCAAAGAGTGCCACCAAAAAAATCATCGTATCTTTTTTTGAAAAACGTATTTTAGAAGAGTGCATCACAATCACCACAAACGTTAACGTGTGAACCACAAGTTCTAAAATCTTGATATTTCCCAAGCTTCCCTTACTCCAAAGAATGTAACTTGAAAGCGTGATAAAGGTGACCAGATAGCCATTAAGCGCTATCCCATCACCTCTTTTCGTTGAGTATGTTTTAATGAGTTGAAAGACGTAAGCCAAAAAAACGAGACAAAAGCCACTCTCAAGCGCAAACGGTATTACCAAAACTTTGCCTCATCAATGGCATGAAGCAGACACACGATATCTTCAGGAAAAACATCACCGATGGTACCAATACGGAAACTATCGATATTGGAGACCTTTCCTGGATAAATCACAAACCCTGCACACTTAAGACGCTTATAAAACTCCGCAAAGTCATAACTCTGAGATTCAGGGCTGTAAAAACTGGTAATAATAGGGCTTTGAAGCGATTTTTCAACCACACACGTAAAGCCCAATGCCTCCATGCCCTCCACCAAAAGAAGCTGATTGGCACGATACCTAGCATTTCTTTTTTCAACGCCACCCTCAAGACGTAGTTCCACCAATGCTTCACTAAAAGCATGCACAACATGGGTTGGCGATGTAAAACGCCATTTACCATGCCCTTTTTCCATGACATCCCATTGGTCATACACATCAAGACTCAAAGAGCGTGCGTTACCTTTACAGCGTGCAAGTACGTCTTTTTTAAAGAGCATAAATCCAAAACCAGGTACACCTTGGATGCATTTATTGGCACTGGAGATCAACACATCAATCTCTAAAGCATCCAAATCAATAGGGATCCCCCCAAAACTACTCATGGCATCAACAAGAAAAAGCTTGTTGTATTTTTTAACAATTTTACCTATCTCTTCAATAGGATTTAAAATTCCCGTGGTGGTTTCACAATGCACCACAGCCACTGCGGTGATAGATGCGTCTGTTTTAAGCCTTGTTTCTAGTGCCTCACCATCAAACGTTTGCGTCTCTAAAGCTCTTTGTGTGACACACGAAATACCCGCATACTGTGCGATGCTTGCCATTCTCTCTCCATACGCGCCATTGGCTAACACCAAAAGGGTACCCTCATTTCTGGGCATAAGTGTCCCAAGAGCAGCTTCAACGCTAAACGTACCGCTACCTTGCATCAATACCGCCGTATACGCATCGCTTCGGGATCCTAAGGCTACCACTTCTGCGCGAACCGCTTGAATCATCTCATTGTACTCGTTATCCCACGTACACCAATCCTTTAGCATGGCAGCCCTCACCGCTTTGGTGGTGCTTAAAGGTCCTGGGGTTAGCAGAAGGTAGGGATTATTGGGAATGGTATCGATATCTATTGTTTCATAAAGTCGATCACACATGGCGTTTCTCCATTGATAATTTTGGTATTAATAAGCTCTAAAAGCGGTAACGCATCCCAAATACCATCGATTACACAGTGCGCGCCCGCATCTTGAAGTCTCGCTCGTGCATGAGCCAACTTTTCATCCACCTCATTTTTGGGTAAATGCTCCATTTGAGCAAGAGAGAGTCCCATTTCATTCCCACTCATGGCAACCCCAATACTCCAACATCCCGCATTTAATCCCTCACGTATATCACTCAGTGTATCGCCTATTTTAACAATGGAACTTAGTGGAAAGATTTCAAGCTCAATCGCATTTTTGTAAATCATAAACGGATTAGGACGTCCTGGCAAATAGGTAGACGGACACACATAACACTCTGGTCGATACCCTTCCTTGCCCGCTTCATTTAACACAACCTCCATCATGGAACAGGTGTAGCCCGTGGTAGAACCTAGTTTGATTCCTTTTTCTTTCAAAGCTTCTGCAAATTCTACCGCCCCTCGAATGGGTTTGCTGTGCTCTTTTAACGCGGAAAACAAGGCAGGTTCAAAATGATGGTAGATAGCCTTAGCATCACGCTCTGTTGGATAAAATCCAAATTTCTCAAAAAAACGCTCTTTGGTTGCTTCTAAAATAGCCCGTGTGTGATCAAGCTTCAACATTCCCATGTGCGCACGAATCTCTTCAAAACTAACCTCAAATCCATGACGCCCAAACGCTTCTTTAAAGGCTGCAACAGGAGAGAGTGACCCAAAATCAACCATCGTCCCCGCCCAATCACAAATGACCCCTTGCACACCGCGTTTCATCATCCTACCTCCATCAATTTTTAGCCACATCCTACCTCCAAAAAATCTCAAGACGATTACGAAGCCTTTTTTGATGCTAAAAGTGGTAAAATCTCCTTTTTTTAAAAGGAATTTTGCGTGAAGCAGGGCATCAACTCAACATCCAACCACATTAAAAATATTGCCCATGGTTTTTTCTTAGGCATTGCAACGGCGATTGCGGAGCCTGCTACGATTTTGCCTTTGATGGTCACCCATTTTGGAGGAAGCCCTGCATTAGTCGGTTTTTTTGCCTCTTTATTGAGAGGGGGTGCGGTGGTAGTACAACTTTTGGCTGCATTTAATGCCCAAAGCTACCCTGTGATGCTTCCCTATTTGCGGCGTATTTTTTTAGCACGATTTGTGACATGGTTTGGCATCGGATTTTTGATATTACTCTTGGGTGATGAGCATCACACCCTCTCTTTGTACGTGCTTGGATGTGGTCTTTTTGCCTTCTCTTTTTCGGCAGGCTTCGGGGCTGTCTATTTTCAAGAAATTGTCTCTAAAGTTTTTACCCATCAGTTTCGCGGTAAAACCATGGCATGGAAACAATTTTTTGCAGGGCTTGGCTCTATTTTAAGCGGAGGCATTGCGGCATGGATTTTAAAAGCGTTCCCCGCACCTCAGAGTTATGGCTACCTTTTCATCTTTAGTGCACTCTTGATGGGCATTGGACTCATCGCCTTTTCAACCGTACATGAACCCATCAAAGCAAACGTCTCTCAAAAAGAGAAAAACTTTCGTACCTTTTTGCGCAATGGAAGAGCACTTTTAAAGCAAGACCGTTATCTCTCACACCAAATTGTGACCTATTTTCTCTCTTACGCCTATTTGCTTTCACTACCGTTCATCGTTTTAGACGCTAAAACAAAAATAAACCTTGATGCACACACTCTTGGGCTTTTTATCTCCGCACAAATGTCAGGAGCAATGGTGAGTAATATTTTATGGGGAAAACTCTCTTCTAAAGGCAACAATCGTACCACGGTAAGCAGTGCTATCATGCTTAGCATCATAAGCATTTTGGGTGCATTTATAGCAAATTCAGCTGCGGGCTATGCCCTGCTCTTTTTCATCATTGGAGGAAGCATGGATGGGGTGCGTCTTGGTTTTGGAAACCTCATTGCCATCATTGCCCCTGAAGATAAACGCCCTGTGTACATTGCTATCCAGTCCAATCTCTCCTCGATTGGCATCTTTTTTTCCATTCCTGGAGGCTTTTTACTCTCCTTAATAGGCTACGTTGGTCTCTATAGTCTCAGTATTATTTTACTCTCAATCGCTTTTTGGTTATCGCTCTTTCTCAAAGATTTACAGAAGTAGGATATACTTCCAATAAAAAGGTGTTCTCATGCTCATCGACTTTCTTCTCTCTTTTTCACTCTTCTTCATAACCACCGTAGCCCTAGTACTTCTCTTTTTGGTACTCTATGCCAAAGTAACCCCTTACGATGACTACCAAATGATTTTTGCAGAAAACAACACTGCTTCTGCCCTTGGCTTTGGTGGCGCGATAGTTGGGCTTTGTATTCCCCTTCACAGCGCACTGGTTCACTCCATTTCGTACATTGATTTTGTGATTTGGGCAGGAGTTGCCATCGTCGTACAGCTTCTTTTTGCAAGCATTATGACCCGTTTTGGAGGAAAATATTCGGTTGATAAACATATCCAAGATGGCAATGTAGCTGTCGGTGTTTTAATGGCATCTTTATCCATCGCCATTGGCTTACTCAATGCAGGGTCTATGAGTTATTAACCTTTACATGTAATGATTATGTTACGATTTTACACACAGAAGTGAGAGTATGGCTTCTGTGGCTTCTGTTTCTCAAAAAGTCCTTTTTATGTCTTAGTGCTCCGTTAGAATAGTCTAAAATTTACTTTTATGGATCATTTAATGGAACAATCATGCTATAAAAAGATCGGCTTAGCCCTTCTTTTGGGAATTATTGGCTTTGGTATTGGACGTTTAGGTTTTGCGCCCATTCATGCGACACTCATTGGTGTCTTGGTGTTTTTAGTCACTCTTTGGACCAATGATGGCTTGCCTCTGGGCGTTGTTTCATTACTTCCCATTATTTTATTCCCCTCTTTTGGACTGCTCTCCACCAGTGCAACCACTACCAATTATTCCAATCCCATCATTTATCTTTTTCTCGGTGGCTTTTTATTAGCCATTGCAACGGAAAAGATTGATTTGCATAAAGTCATCGCATCAAAGATTTTAACCCTTTTTCCAAGCACGCCACGAGGGATTATCCTCTCACTTGCTTTCACATCAGGCATCTTAAGCTCTATTCTCTCTAACACAACCACGGCACTCTTACTCATTCCTATCGCCTCCTTTTTAACGTCACATAAAGTGCTAAAAATTCGTTTTATTTTAGCTATTGCGTATGGAGCAAGTATTGGAGGGATTATTACTCCGATTGGAACACCGCCAAATATGCTCATGCTAGGCTTCATGGAAAGTAAAGGCATGGCGATGATTCCTTTTGTAAAATGGGTAGCACTTGTCGCACCTTTAGCCTTTGTGATGCTCATTTTGATGTCGCTTCTACTCTCTTATGGGCTTCATAATGTGGGCAACATTGGTGAAATCGAAGAAAAACACGCCCTTACTCCTGACCAAAAACACCTTTTATGGATACTAGGCTCTTTAATCGTTTTGTTATTTGTCAACTCTCCTATAGAGCCGTATTATCAAGGGTTAGGACTCGATGAAAAAATCATCCTCCTCTCGTATGGTCTGTTGATGTTTGTTCCAAAAATCGGTGTTTTAACATGGGCTGATAGCAAAAAAGTGCCCTATGACATTATGTTTTTATTTGGGGCAGGGTTTGCCATCGCAGCAGCATTTTCTAAAACAGGGTTGGCAAATGAAGTGGCTACAAAATTGATGCTCATCGCAGATTTTTCACCGTGGCTTATTTTGCTGATTGTCGCGACGTTGATGACCTTTACCACGGAGGTTACCAGTAACACAGCACTGATTTCCATCACGCTTCCTATCATCTACTCTTTAGCACAAGCCGTTGGAGCCGATACGCAACTTCTCATGATGGCTGCCACCATTTGTGCAAGCTACGCCTTTATGCTCCCTATCGCCACGCCACCAAACGCCATTGCTATGAGTACGGGAGAAGTAGGCGTATCAACCATGGCAAAATTTGGATTTATCCTTAATATCACGGGCATTGGTCTTATTACACTAACGGCGATGCTTTACTGGAAATATTTTCTCTAACACCCTAACACCCTAACACCTTGCGCTTTAAACGCAAGGTGTTCAAGCTTTACATGTAAATCAATCCACAATAAAAAGCTTTGCTCCACATCGTGTATAAGAGCGGTGTGCCATCGTATCATCCGCTACTTCGTAACTCATGCCCGCTTTTAAAAGATGCACTTCGCCATTTTCAAGTTCGGTATAAAGCTCACCCTCTAAACACAAAAGAATATGCCCTTTTTGACACCAATGATCGGCTTTGTAGCCTGCGGTGTACTCCACCATACGCACACGAATCGTACCACACTGTTTGGTACGCCAAAACGCACTACCACTTTTGCCTTTGTACTCTACTTTTTTGATATTTTCCCAATCGGTTGTTTCAAAAGGGATGTGACTCATTTGCATTAATAAATCCTTTTAAGATGGATTATTAACTATCCATCTTTTTTTCCATTCTAAATAATTAAAGTCGTCATTATAAAAAGATAATGTTCCTACCATCTCATCTATAAGTATTTCCATATCTGCGATAACATCTGATCCAACCGTAACATAAACAATGGTTCCGCTTTGAAATTTGCCATTTGGCATATGCTTTGCCCAATGAAAAGCAAATCGTTTTTTTATATAATCATCAATATATTCTTCCGAAGATTTACCTTCAAAGTTGTGAGATGTGTAAAATTCAGATAGCTTAAGCCATTCCACTTTCAAAAATTCTATGACATCATAATTACCTTCTCTCATTAACGAGGTAACGCCTGTATCCCATTTTTTATGAGCATTTTTATAAGCTAAATCTCTTTCTTCAGGTAAACTCTCTATAAATTTCAAATTACTAATATCAAATACATCTCTTTTAGCTTCTTGTGTTTCAACATTTGAAGTATCGATAATTTTCTTTTGCTTTTCATTTCGTCTCTTTCTATAATCAATAACCTTTCCATACACATAATCAATACAGTGATGATTCCTAAAATAGTTGCAATTATGCCCAAGGCTTCAAGCATATTTAGATTCCTGCATATATTTCTACTCCACCCTCATCTATCGCCTTTTTCAACGCATCGTCTTTGATTTTATCGTAAATCACGACATCAAAAAAGTACGGCTGATTGGTCTCTTCTTCAAGGGTATATTTGAGTTTTGCAAGTGTATTAAGGTCGATATTTTTGCCCTTAATGGCAAGGTCAATATCGGAAGCTTTTTGATGCGTGCCATATGCACGAGAGCCAAAAAGTATGACTTCTTCGATGGCATCAAACTTGGCAAAAACTTCACGCAAGGTTGAGAGTTCTTTGTCACTCAACCCTAGCATGTCTTTTTTGCCAATACATCTTTAAGCTTTTCCATCATCGGGTAGTAGGTATGCACGATGAGCTTTTCAAGTTCATCTAAGATGGATTCATCATACGTGTGCGCACTGAGATTGCGTTTTTCGAGAGCTTCTAGCCATAGTGTTCCATCGTCAATGAGCCCGTATTGAAAGGCTTGTTTGATGCTCTCTCGTGGGCTTTTGACCTCATAGCCCTCAGCCACAAGATAGTCTTTCATCACTTTCCATGCTAGCTCAAAGCCGACTTCAAAAAACTGGATCAGCCCTGCTTTTTCGATCTCGTTGAGGTTCTCTTTTTCCACGGTCATTTTAAGATGCCTCAAAGACTTCTCATAATTGGTCAATCGTTGCCTAAAACGCAAAAGAGTATCGCTCATAGCTTTGCCTTTATTTTTTACTGATTGTACTTTTTTAACGCTTACATGTAAAGAATTATGAACCTGTGCAAAACGCCTCAAAACCCTGTTTTCGTAGCACGCACGCAGGACATGTACCACAGCCATAACCCCAAGCGTGTTTGTGCGTATGCACACCGTTGTAACACGTATGCGACTCATCAATGACCAAGTCCAAAACACCCTCAACCCGTGAGAGTTCAAACGTTTGCGCTTTGGTGAGGTGCATGAGCGGATAGTGAAAGGTGATGTTGGCTTCACTGCCAAGATTGAGCGCCAATTCAAGGGCTTTGACAAACGGCTCTCTACAATCAGGATACCCCGAATAATCAGTCTGATTGACGCCTATGATGATGTGCTCTATGCCTTGTTTTTGCGCAAAAGCGTGTGCTAGGGTAAAAAAGATGGCATTGCGGTTGGGGACAAACGAAGCGGGCAAATTGGTGTGCGTGGTGTGGTGCGCCCCGATGTCTTGCGTACCATCGATTAACGCCGAATCGTTGAGCTGAGAAAAAGCATCCAGACTGAGCAAGGTGTTTTTTACATGTAAAGCTTGCGCTATTTTTCTTGCCTGTTCAATCTCAACAGAGTGCTTTTGCCCATAATCAAACGTGATGGTCTCCACCTCATCAAACCGATTTTTTGCCCAACCAAGACAAGTGGTACTGTCTTGTCCACCACTGAAAACAACAAGAGCTTTACGCATCACTCCACTCCTAAAAACTTATGCAACTGAACACTTAAAATAAAACGTGGATGCTTTTTCACAAAATCGATACAAAACGCCACATTTTCAAAATTGGGTCTGTCTTTCTCATTTTGAGGTTGAATAAAAATAGGTTTATAGCTTTGAAATGCCAAAACTTTCTCAAGTTTTGAGTGTACGCTTACGATGAATTTGACCTCATCAAAACCATATTTTTCAATATGATTCCAATCTTTTGGACTGTACGTGACCCAATTAGCACTTGCAATATTGGAAAAGTTATACCCATTGGTCTCTACCGCAACCAAATACATGTGCGCTTGCAAAAACTCGATGAAACCGTTAAGGTCATACAAGGTTGGTTCGCCCCCTGTAATCACGATGTTATGCGAAGGATAGGCTTTGATCTGTGCCAAAATATCCTCAAAACCCAGTGGCTTATATGCGCCCTTATGCAAGCTTTCATCGCAAAATGTACACGAAAGATTGCAGCCGTGCAGACGAATAAAAATACAAGGAATCCCCACTTGTGAGCCTTCCCCTTGAATGGAATAAAAAATTTCGACGACGTTTAACATGATTCTCTTTGTATTAAAATAAGGAGCAATTATAGTATGAACTTCATTATAAGTAGATTTGTTTTTTGCTATGATGTTGTCTATAAACTATCTAAAAGGTTACACGTAAATGGTATGGCAAATAAGTAAAGAGTTTGATTTTTGTTACGGGCACCGTGTTTGGTCACAACAACTTGACAGTGAATTTTCTTTAAGTGGCTGTTTGGCGTGTCGGCATTTGCACGGGCATCAAGGCAAGGTGATTGTCTTTTTACAAAGCGATGTCCTTAACAATGGCATGGTGACGGATTTTCACCATCTTAACTGGTTTAAACTCTTTTTAGATGCCACGCTTGATCATAAATTTATCATCGATAGCCATGACCCGCTGTTTGAAACATTGCTCCCTCATTTTAAAAACAAACAACACCTCATAAGCCACGAAGCGGGCTACCAAACACCCGATTTAAGCATGTTGGTAAACGAGCCTAGTCATATTGTAGAGATGTATGAGGGGTATATTATTGTGGATTTTGTACCGACGAGTGAAAATATCTCAACATGGCTGATGGGGATTATTGAAAAGAAGATGAGCCGATTGGGTGTTCGTGTCTCACACGTAGAGTTTTTAGAAACACCCAAAAGCAGAAGTATTGTTTATAACACGTAGGCTATGCTTTAGCATACGCCTTTTCTAAGTTTTTATACAAAGCGTTAATGGTTGGAGCCTCTTCGCCTTCTAAAAAGGAGAGCATGACCACATTGTCTTCATGACCATTCCAAACTTTTTTATATGTACCTTCTTTGTACCCATGGTCTTGACGAAATTGGTTTAAAACGTTTTTGGCCACATAAAATTTATACAACACTTTCAAATTGACCCCACATTTTCGTGCCAATGCAAAATACTCACGCAAAAGCCCATCAAAAAGGTCTATCTCAAATCCTGTCGTACCGTGGATAATACTCTCAATATCGTTAATAAGCTCCATAGGATCGGTCGAATGGTTTGTGATAGGCTCTTTGGTGAACGCTTCAAACCCTTGAACATCAAGTACATCTAAAATAAGTTTTTCCCTATCTCCTCGACCATTTGCCTGATACTCTTCCAACAGCGCACTCATGACAAAATGCCAAATATCCACGATTTCAACCGTAACATTATCCCAATCGGTAGGCTTATCGATGTTTTTCCAATGCTTCCAACTAAAGCTATCGATAAGTTCCGCACACTCCATGTAAATACAACGCTTCCAGTTAATCATCTTATTGTTTTTAGTGTATCCATTTTCCCAACCCACTCCGTTGGTGTCGTCATTGAGTTTTTGTTGAAGCGCAAACATCTCTTCTAAATAATTTTTAGGTATCATCTCATTCCTTCACTCGTTAAAAAGGGTTTCATTATACTTTTTTGTCCCATAAATGTCAAAATTTTCTCACTTCCCACCCGATACCCTAGTTCAAAACAGCGCATGATTTCACCAAAGGTAAACAATCCCACATCCCCCAAAGAAGCATCGGTGATACACAGGTCACTTTGTTCGATTTGGCTCTCAGACGAACTGAGCAAAGAGAGTGAAATCGCCCGCTCCAAGAGGGAGCCTTTTTTAGAATGCTTTACATGTAAAGGAAAAAGGTTGACACTGACGAGAGGATACTCAAAGTCTAGAAGTGGCGCAACGGGCAGATTATCCATAAATCCACCATCTACTAGCAGATAGTTTTCATACGCAATGGGGCGAAACAGAGGAATGAGCGCAGAGCTTGCGATAGCTAGAGGAATGGTATCCCCTTGCGAAAAACGTAGGATGCTTCCACTGTAAAGATCCACACAGGTGACAAACGTGGGAATTTCCATCGCTTCAAGCCGTGAAATTGGTGCTATCTCCTTTAAAATCGAAGTCGCTTCATCAATGCGAAAAAGCCCTCTATGAAACCAATTAAAACAGAAAATCTTGCGAAATGCTTGACTTTGAAACAAACGAATCAAATCAAACGCACTCACCCCAGAACCTACACCCACAGCAATCACCGCTCCAATGCTTGTCCCCGATACCGCCGCAATTTCAACACCGTTTTGCTCACATGCAGCAATGACCCCTAAGTGAAAAGCACCACGTCCAGCACCCCCTGAAAGGGCTAAGGCGATTTTCACGAATGCCCCAACCAGCGAATGATTTTAAACTCACCCTCATAAGTCTCGACGATGGCGGTGCATGACTCCACCCAATCCCCACAATTTAGGTACTTAATACCTTCAATCTCACGCATCTCCGCCTTATGAATATGCCCACAAATCACCCCATCGTAATGATGACGTTTGGCATGTTCACTCAAAATGGATTCAAAATCGGTGATAAAAGAGACGGAGCGTTTCACATGGTCTTTAACGTATTGTGAGAGCGACCAATGCCTTTGATAACGCAGTTGTTTACGACACCACGCCAATATTTGATTGACATGCAATAGCACGTCATACCCCACATCACCCAAAACAGCAAGCCAGCGTTTGGTCATCGTCACAGAGTCAAAAAAATCCCCATGCGTGATGTAAAAACGCTCATGATTAAGGCTAATATACTCACATTCATCCATTACCTTGACATGATCTCCGAGCCCCAGAGGCAAAAAAGAGCGTAAAAAATCATCGTGATTGCCTGTAATATAATAGACATTGGTGCCTTTTCGGGCTTTTCGTAAGATTTTTTGGATGACATCAGAGTGCGATTGCGCCCATTTGAGTTTGCGCTTCATCGCCCAACCATCGATAATGTCGCCTACCAAATAGAGGTTCTCACAACGGGTAAATTTAAAAAATTCCAACAACTCTTCGGCTTGCGAAAAGCGTGTACCCAAGTGAATGTCTGAGATAAAAATAGAGCGAAAATGTATCGGGTCATCCTCTGGGGCAAACTGGTTTTTTGTCATTTTGATTGTTGCACATCTCCAAAAATTTCATCGGCAAAGTGTGAGAATTTACCGCGTACCGATTTATCAAGTTCAATGGCAAACATGGAAATATGCGATTGCTCTTTTTTCGTCTGCTTTAACAAAGAGGTCAAGCCATTGTTGAAACGGTTCAGGTACATATTATCAATTTGGCGGTTTGAGCCGATGATGATGGCCTTACAGTTGTTATCAAGGCGCGATAAGATGAGTTGCGTGGTGTTGTTGGAGCTGTTTTGCCACTCGTCCATAATGACAATCGCATTGGATAACGTGCGCCCACGGGCTTCGCCTGGCCAGAGTTTTTCGATGTTGTATTTGGTGATTAAATCCGCTACTTTTTTCTCAATGGCTATTTGAGGTTCTTGTGGATTTTCACGTTTTTTCATCTTCTTTTTAGCGATAAATTCCAAGGTATCATACAGTGCCATATTGTAGATGCGAAACTTCTCATCGTTGCCTGAAAGATACCCGATATCCGCCCCCTTATCGACACTCTCGATGGAGTTGCGCACATAAACGATTTTTTCGTAACTGCCTTTACTCACCAACCGCATCGCCGCGACAAATGCCATCAAGGTTTTTCCACTTCCCGCCCTTGCATCAATGACGTGAATGTCGTACATATTGGATAAAAGTGCTTTCATAAAAAATTTCTGTTTGAGGTTAATGGGTTTAACTTCCAAGCCTCTAAAATCAAGCTCTTCATTGAGCATATGAATGAGCCCTCCTGGAGAGATAATCGCATGGGCGGAGTTGCCATCCTCACTTACAAACTCATAACTGTAATTATCACTGGTGTACTCTGGGTCTATCTCGGTAATCACTTTTTTTTCTAAAGAGTTAAACAACGATGAATCAATGGTAAGTTGCTTCACAAACTCAAACTCAGGCACATCGCTTCTATCTTCTCTTAAAGACTCCACCGTGACATTGTAAAAGAGTCCAAACATACGTGCGTACACATCCAAAGAGAGAAAAATCACTTTGTACTCAGGGTAATACTCCTGGGCCCCTGAGGCTACTTCGATGATACGTTTGTCGTTGGATTCGTTGATAAATTGAGAGTCAATGTCGGAGGTATAGAGTGTTTTGGAAAAAAGATGGATGATAACATCGTCCCCGTGGCGCATCTTCACCACACGGTAAGGCTCTTGCGTATCGACCTCTTCCACCTTACAACTGGCTAACATCCGTGCAAAACTCCGTGCTTGGTAGCCTAGTTCTGTAAAGTTTTTCTTAAAATCTTCCAGCTCAATGAGCACCGTTTCGGGGATGACAATGATATTGTTTCCACCATCACACAACTCTTTAATAAAATTACTGTTGTGCAAGATAATGTTGGTATCGAGCACATACACTTTATGAACTGACATCTGACTCCCTTTTATAACAGGTATTGTAATAAAACATTATATCAACTTGGTAACAAAATATTCGAGCTTTTAGTGAGCATTTTTCCTTCATGTAAAATTTCAGACTCCTTAAGAATGCAGTAAAAACCGCTATGGTATAATTGAATCTTAATAAGGAGGCCAATTATGAATCGTTCTACTAAAATTTATTTGCTTTCACTGCTCCTTTTTGGTGGTGGTATCTTGCTCGTGTTGCATTATGGTAATGCTCTTTATGCAAGTACTCAGTTCATTTCACAAGCTGTTTCTGTTGGAAGTTTTTGGGATAATTTGCAAACAACATTCACGAAACAACTCTCCCATCCACTCGCACTTTTATTGGTTCAAATTATTGTCATTATGGCAGCAGCTCGTACTTTTGGTATCTTTGTTTCCAAGTTTTCACAGCCACCTGTCATTGGAGAGATTGTTGCGGGGGTTTTACTTGGCCCTTCTTTACTAGGGTTGTTTTTCCCGGAATTTTTTGCACTACTTTTTCCTAAAAGTTCATTTCAAAACTTACATTTTTTAAGCCAAATTGGTCTTTTACTCTTTATGTTTGTGGTAGGAATGGAGCTTGATTTTGACAAACTCAAACAACAAAGTAAAGCTTCAATTGTCATTAGCCATATTAGTATTATCTTCCCATTTTTCTTAGGCACAATCCTTGCCTATGTCATCTACCCTTCTTTTGCTTCTACCACGGTTACATTTACGGCTTTTGCCCTTTTTATAGGTATCGCGATGAGTATTACCGCCTTTCCAGTTCTCGCACGCATCCTCAAAGACCATAATCTTACCAAAACATCGTATGGCGCAATGGCACTCACCTGTGCTGCTGCAGATGATGCAACGGCGTGGTATATCTTGGCAATTGTTATTGCCGTTTCAACTTCAACCAATTTACTCATGTCTGTATTGATGCTTATTCCCATAGTCGTGTATGTTACGGTGATGCTTTTTGTAGTGAAGCCTTTTTTACGCAATCTCGGTCAAAAAATTGATGATACAACACTCGATATGAAAATCACCACGATTGTTTTGGTTGTGTTACTTACGAGTTCATTGATTACAGAGCTTTTGGGTATCCACGCCCTTTTTGGAGCATTTATGGCAGGCGTTATGATGCCCTCTTCTAGTGAGAGTGGGCTCAAAGAACGCATTGCTCCACGATTGGAATATGTGAGTCTGCTTGTTCTTTTACCGCTCTTTTTTGCCCTTACAGGACTTCGCACACAGATTAACTTGCTGGAGTCACAACACTGGATTATTTGTCTTAGTATCATCGCTTTTGCAGTTATTGGAAAGCTGGTTGGAAGTGCCGTTGCGAGTCGCTTTATGGGAATCTCATGGAAAGATTCTTTAGCCATTGGTGCACTCATGAACACCAGAGGTTTGATGGAATTGGTTGTTTTAAACATCGGTTACGAACTAGGCATTTTATCGCCTATTTTATTTACAATGTTTGTTATTATGGCTCTTGTGACTACGTTTATGACGGGGCCTCTTTTATACCTTATCGATTTAGGATTTAAAAAAAATGTTTGATATTTTATTGAGCATGGTACTAAAATGATGCTACAATAAAAAAACTTTATAGGTAAAAGGGAACACGATGGCAACCCAATGGAAAGAGACGTTTAGTTTACACCATGAGATGATTGATGCGCAGCATAAAGAGCTGTTTCGTTTGGCGAATTTTGTGGAAAGTATTGATTCACGAAGCATCACCAAAATTGAGCTTGCCAACCTTTTCAAAGAATTTTTTGACTACATGCGCGATCATTTTATTGCTGAAGAAACCTACATGGAAGATATTGGGTACCCATTGTTAGAGCAACACCGCAAACTGCACGATGACATCATCGATACGATTTCTAGGGTTTTAAAAGAGAAAAAGAGTGTTGATGAACTCCAAAGGGCTATGAAAGATGCTTCGCATAAATGGCTGGTAGAACACATCTTAAACAATGACTTAAAGATAGAAAAATGGCGCTTGGGCAATACCGTTACGGGTGCGGATCACCATAGCCTCTCTTAACGCCGAAGAGGTTTCACGACGCTAAAGCCAAACAGCAACCAGTCTTGAAGCCCTCCTCTGTACCACATCAATTTCTCTTTAGGGTATCCTAACATTATGAGCTTCTCAATCGCATAACGAGATTGGGCACACCATGAGCCATTGCAAAAAAAGAGGGCTGTTTTAGCCTGGGTAAAGTCATACCCATGCGCTGTTTTTGAAAAATTCAAATGGTACATCAGTGCTTTAAAATCTTCTGGAAAATCGGGGTCAAACTCAATCTCATTGTAGGGAATGTTGATGGCACCTGCTATACTCATCTGCTCAAACCAATCGCGTTTACGTGAGTCTACTAAGATGTATTTCTCGGGTGCAACAGAGAGTTTATGCGCTATAAAATCCAACACTTCCACTTCCCCAACCGTTTGCACCCCAGAAGCAATGTTCATGGGTTGGGCTTTACCCACAACGGTGACAAAATGTTTAATGCATTCTTTTGGCACAGCACTTCCCGCATAATCCCCGCCAAAAATGCTCTGTGTATCAATGCCAACATCCAAACACACTTTGGGAATTTCACGCTCTATCATCACCTCTTCAAAAGTGCCATCACTCTTTGGATGCTTCGCTTTTACACCTGTTAATTCTAAGGTTAAAGGATTTGCCCACACGAAAAGAATGCTTAGAAAAGATAGGTATATTGCGCGCATGATTGACCTCCCTAGATAATAAGATAATACTAGTCCTCTTTAAATTTAAAAGAACGAAAAAAAATATGTTATACTTTTTTTCAAAGGATTTGCCATGCTAGAGTCATCCATCGTGAGGTTTTTAAAGAAGCATCACCTCTTAAGCCTATGTACATGTAAAGACAATACTCCTTACTGTGCCAACTGTTTTTATGCGTTCAAAGAAGAAGAGGCTCGTTTGATTATCGCAACCGATGCCACAACCCGCCATGGAAGCGAAGCACTGCTTAATGTTCATGTTTCAGGCACCATTGCATTAGAAACAAACATTATAGGGAAAATCCAAGGGGTTCAATTTTGCGGAACGTATGAAAAAGCCGATAAAGAGGATGAAAAGACTTATTTTAAACGTTTTCCCTATGCCCTAGCGATGTCGCCTAGCTTGTGGAGTATTCGAATTGATACCCTCAAATTTACAGACAACACGCTAGGCTTTGGAACAAAACTAGAGTTTCGACGTATCGAGCCTTAAAGCTTCATTGTCCATAACTCCAATGCCACTGTCTAAAATGGTACGCGCTATGTCATGCGCATCGTCCAAAGAGTGCATTTTACATGTACCGCATTGATAGATATTGAGCTCAGGAATGTCGGCTTCACTCTTTACATGTAAGATATCACTCATCGAAGCTTTCCATGCGTTGACCACGCGCTCTTCTTGTGGGGTTCCTATCAAACTCATGTAAAAACCCGTACGACACCCCATCGGCGAAATGTCAATGATTTCAACACCCTGCCCATTGAGATGCTCCCTCATAAAGCCCGCAAAAAGATGTTCAAGCGTGTGAATCCCTTTTTCCGATAAAATAGCGTGATTTGGCTTGCAAAAACGAAGGTCAAACACGGTAATAGCATCTCCACTAGGTGTATGCATGGTTTTGGCTACACGCACCGCAGGAGCGGGCATTTTGACGTGATCGACACAAAAACTGTCTAATAATGGCATGGAGTTCCTTTTTTTTCTTGATTATAGCAAAAAAGTGCTACAATATTTTCCGTTGTCACCATTTTGCACACAAAGAGTGTCTATGAAAAAAGTGCTACTGCTTCTCATTATGATAGGCCTTTCCTACACCTTTATTCAGAGTAAAAATATTCTCAACATCTCTGCGGGTGTTGCTATCTTTTTGTTCGGTATGTTTTCCCTTGAAGAAGGATTCCGCTCCTTTGCGGGTGGACTTTTAGAAAAAGTTTTAAAAAAGTTTACAGACAAGCGATACAAAAGTGTACTTTTTGGTGCGATTACCACAAGCATCATGCAATCAAGCTCGCTCATTTCGATCATCTCTATCTCGTTTATCAGTGCAGGGCTGATTGGTTTGGCGCAAGGGATTGGTATTATCTTTGGTGCCAATATCGGAACAACGACGGGGGCTTGGCTTATCGCTGGGCTTGGACTTAAAGTTGACATTGCCACCTATGCCATGCCTATGCTCGTTTTTGGAACCATTTTGATGTTTCAAAGCGATAAAAAGGCCAAAGGTGTTGGTTATATTTTAGCAGGTCTTGGCTTTTTGTTTTTAGGTATTGCGTACATGAAAGACGGATTTGATGCGTTTAAAGAGACGATTGATCTGACGCAATTTTCCATTGATGGCATTAAGGGATTATTGGTCTTTACCCTCATTGGTATCGTAGCAACGGTCATTATGCAATCCTCTCATGCGACACTGGTGTTGATTATTACCGCCTTAGGTGCGGGACAAATTACCTATGAAAACGCGTTAGCCTTAGCCATTGGCTCCAATGTCGGGACGACCATTACCGCCGTTTTAGGCTCTTTAACCGCAGGGCTTGAAGGAAAAAAACTGGCCGCGGCGCACGTTATATTCAATGTACTTACCGGTCTCGTTGCTATTACCTTCATCTATCCATTTATTCGAATTGTTGATATTTCAGCCGCTTTTTTAGGCGTTGGTGCCGAAGACTATACCATGAAGTTGGCACTCTTTCATACTTACTTTAACGTTTTAGGGGTTTCACTTCTTTATCCATTTACCGATCAGTTGGTACGCTTTTTAGACAAAATCTTGCTTGCGAAAAAAGCAAAGGGTGAGAACGAACGAGATGATGTCTATTTTATCACCGATTCTGCGCTTGATTTTCCAGCAACCGCCCACAGCGTTTTGATCAAAGAGACCAAGCATCTTTACAGCAATACCTTTGATATTATTACAAAAGGGATGAGTATCGCTCCTGAAGATATTACCTCTGGAATGGAGATTGATGATATTATAAAACTTCGCAATCAGCCTTTACCTGTCAACATGGATGAGTACTATGAAAACCGTATTAAAGATATTTACGGGAAGATTATTAACTTTGCGATTATGGCTCAGGGAAAATTTGGTGAAGAGACCATTCGCGACATTGTGCCTTTAAAAATGGCCAATATTAGCATCGCAGAAGCCTTTAAGGCCGCCAAACATATGCAAAAAAATATGCTCTTTTACCTCTCATCAAACAATGAGCATATTAAAAAAGAATACAACCATATTCGAAAAAATCTCATCAAACAACTGCGCAATATGCAGCTTATTTTCAATACAACTGAAGAAGATGTCGCCGTTTTGTTGTTGAGTAAAATTAAACTTGATGCCAAGAAGTATGATATTGCAGCGAGCAAATCTTTAGACGATCTTATTCGCTCTAATAAAATTAATTACACCATGGCAACATCGCTCATGAATGATACCACCTACGCTTACACCATCGCTTCAGAACTTGCAGAAGTTGCTAACATCCTCTTTATTCACCATGAAAAAGAGGGTAAAGAGGAGCGCGAGGCTCTTCTTTTAAATGACCTCGAAGTGCAGGATTTGACAAACCATAACTAATATCATAAGGAGAAAGAGATGAGTGGATCAAAGTTTATCGCTAAGATAGAAGAACTTTTTGGCATAGCCCCCCAAAGTGAGGAGTCAAAAAAAAAGGCGGTTAAAGAGTTGGTAAAAAAACTCAAACTCAAACGCATTGAACTCAAAGAAGCGTTAAAAGAAGAGTGCGATATTCCTAAACGAGAAGCCTTGAAAGACAGCATAAAAATTCTCAAAAAGCAGATTAAAAAAGGAAAAGATATCTTAGATGACTAATGGTTTAAAGTGTCTCGTGTGCGCTCTTTTCTTAAGTGGTTGCGCAACGAGTCATGAAAAAATAAGCGAATCCCTTCAATCTCATGGCGCAACACTGCTCAATCGAGATTTTAAAAAAGCAAGCGAATACCTTTACATGTACAAAGAAAAGCTTGACCTTCGCAACCCAAAAGCCTTTAGTCCTAAAGCCAATTATGCCATTGTGCACGATATCAAAACGTCTCAAAACACCTTACGCATTACGTACAATGAGCGCAAACTTATGACCTACGATGATTACCTCAAAGTTGCTTTTGATAAAAATCCAAGCATCACAGACCGCAATGACTTTTTAATTTTGGGCTTGCACAAACTATTGTTTGAGACCTATCAAATCGAAAAAGGACATCGCATCACCACGCTCTCCTACCAACAAGATGCCTTTAAAAAGCTCTATTATTACCTAGAAGTGATTAAGTGGAAAATTAAAACCGCTAAAGATACGAATGGAAATTATCTGTTTATCACTTGGCAAAACAACTGGCAAATAGAGCTTGAGCAAAAACTTAAAAAAGAGACTAAACCCTCTTGGGAGATGCTCATGGGGCTACCCTCCCTCAAAAGTGGAAGAGAGACCCTCCTAGACGCTTCCAATACCAACTTTGAAACGCTCTTCAACCACATTATAGCTCATGCTAAGAACAGTGCCCGTATCGTTGGAGATGAACCCATTGATGTCGGTATTGAAGCCATGAAAAGCATTGTCCTCTTTTTATAAGCCTTGATATAGCTCAAGCTTTTTAGACTTTCTTTTAACTATAATACCCCACAAAACTTTTAAGGAGAACCAAATGGAAATCAATAATATTCAAATCTGCAATGTCTGTATGCGCTCAAGCGATGAGAGTGCTGGGGCAGTTTTTATCACGGCAACAAAGAATGGTGAAGCGATTCATGTCTGTACGGGTTGTATTCCTCATATCATTCATGGTAGTGGAGATGTGGTGAAGTCAAATGCTCTAGTCGAAGCGGAATTTAAACAATAATTTTCATAAAAATACCGAGGGCTTTCACCCTCGGGTATCTCTTCTTTTTACTCTGTTATCTCATTTGAAAAGTCTGCTTGTGCAAGACGGTTGAGTTGTCTCCATCTTCTTTGTGCATCTTTTTTATTGTGCTCAAATAACTCTTTTGCATGCTCAGGATTTGATTTTTTGAGTGACACGTAACGCACTTCGTTCATTAAGAACTCATCGTACAATGACCAATCAGGCTCTTTTCCTGTAATCTTAATGGGGTTTTTACCCTCAGCCTCTAAACGTGGGTCATAGCTGTAAATTGGCCAGTAACCACACTTCGTTGCAAGCTCACCTTGATTTCCAGATTTTGCCATACCACCTTTGATTCCATGTGCAATACATGGAGAGTAAGCAATAATGAGTGAAACCCCTGGATACGCCTCAGCTTCTTGGAATGCTTTAAGCGTTTGTGCCGCAGAAGCGTTAGAGTTGATTTGTGCGACAAACACGTTACCGTATGTCATTGCAATGTATCCCAAATCTTTTTTCTGAACAGGTTTTCCAGCAGCAGTAAACTGAGCAACTGAGCCTGAACGAGAAGACTTAGAGCTTTGTCCACCGGTGTTAGAGTACACTTCTGTATCAAGCACCAAGATATTAACATCTTGACCACTAGCGATGACATGGTCAAGTCCACCGTAACCAATGTCATACGCCCAACCATCGCCTCCAAAAATCCATTGTGATTTTTTAGCAATGTACTGTTTCAAGCTTAGAATAACTTCAGCACCCGCAGCACTTGGATTGGCTTCGAGTTGTGGAACTAAAAGGTCTCTAATCTCAGCACTCTTTACTCTATCGTCTCTAAACTCAATCCAGTCTTTGTAAAGTGCCGCTATCGCATTGGGTGCTTTTTCTAAAGACGCTTCCATAACCGATTGAATTCTATGACGCATAGTTTCATTGGCAACGTGCATACCCAAACCAAACTCAGCATTGTCTTCAAACAATGAGTTTGCCCATGCTGGTCCATGACCTGCATCGTTTTTGCGATATGGCGTTGAAGGGGCAGAGCCACCATAAATAGACGAACATCCTGTGGCATTGGCAATCATCATGCTTTCACCAAACAAACGTGTGGCAAGGGTGATGTATGGAGTCTCACCACATCCTGGACATGCTGCGTGGAATTCGAAAAGTGGTTTAGCAAATTGTGCGTTTTTCACATTGCCTTTACCTAAAATATCATCTTTATAGGTTACTTTTTTGAAGAGGTAATCGGCATTAACTTGTTCTCCCGCTTCAAGGCTTTCTTGCAATGGAACCATCACGAGTGATTTTTCTTTGGTTGGACATGCTTCAACACACAAATCACATCCCGTACAATCGAGTGATGAAACTTGAATTTTATATTTTAGTCCTTTAAGTTCTTTACCTTTAGCTTCAATCGCATGGGTTTTTACACCCTCAGGTGCGAGCGCAAATTCAGCATCGTTAATTAAGAACGGACGAATAACCGCATGTGGACATGCAAATGCACATTGGTTACATTGAATACAATTTTCTTCAATCCATTTTGGAACCGTAACACCCACTCCACGTTTTTCATATTCTGTGGTACCGTGCTCAAACGTACCATCTTCGTAACCTTTGAAAACAGAAACAGGTAAGGTATCACCACGAGCCGCATTGATAGGCTTTGCAATTCTCTCAACAAATGCAGTACCTTCGTACGCAATCTCTTCTGTTTTAACATCAGCAGGAAGTGTTACCCATGATGGATCAACATCAACTTTTACAAGACCGTTAGCACCGACATCAATGGCTTTGTAGTTGAGCTCAACGATTTGTTCGCCCTTTTTGTGGTACGATTTATACGCTTGTTTTTTCATAAACGCTTGCGCTTCTTCAAAGTCAATAATTTCGGCTAATTTAAAGAAGGCAGATTGCATAATCGTGTTGCTTCGGTTACCCAAACCAATATCACGTGCCAATTTTGTTGCATTGATGATGTAAAAGTTAACTTTTTTTGTCGCTAAGATTTTTTTCACTCTGTTAGGAATACGTTTAATAGTCTCATCAGCATCCCAAATAGAGTTCAGTAAGAAAGTACCATTTTCGCGAATACCATCGATGACATCATACAACTCAAGGTACGCAGCCACAGAACAGGCAACAAAGTGTGGATTGGAAACAAGGTAGGTTGAGCGAATTGGTTTTTTACCAAAACGAAGGTGTGAACGTGTAAATCCACCTGATTTTTTGGAGTCATACGCAAAATAAGCTTGTGCGTACATGTCAGTTTCATCACCGATAATTTTGATGGAGCTCTTGTTTGCACCAACCGTACCATCAGCTCCTAGTCCATAAAACAAACACTCTTTCGTTGCTGCATCACCCAAACTCATTTTTTCTTTTACTTCTAATGATTTAAATGTAACGTCATCAACGATACCTACAGTAAAGTCATTGCGTGGTTCGTCAGCTTTGAGATTTTCAAAGACTGCCAACATTTGTGCTGGATCAACATCTTTTGATGAAAGACCAAAACGTCCACCTACGATGATAGGAGCATTGGCATGACCGTAAAACGCTGCTCGCATGTCAAGATACAATGGTTCACCAATAGAGCCTGCTTCTTTGGTTCTGTCTAAAACAGCAATCTTTTTCACAGAATCTGGCATAACATCCATAAGATATTTGATACTAAACGGACGGTAAAGATGTGGCGTTACAAGACCTACTTTTTCACCTTTACTCATCAAATAATCAATCGTCTCTTTCAAACACTCAGTCACAGAACCCATCGCTACAACGATTCTATCCGCATCACTTGCACCATAATAGGTAAATGGCTTATAATCACGTCCTGTAATTTTTGAAATCTCTTTCATATAGTCGGCTACGATATCAGGTAAGGCGTCGTAGAATTTATTTTGAGCTTCTCTTCCTTGGAAGTAAATGTCGTCATTTTGAGCTGTACCACGTGTTTTTGGAGATTCTGGATTTAACGCTTCATCTCTAAATTTTTGAAGGGCTTCTTTATCAAGAAGTCTGTCAAACTCCGCATAGTCCATTAATTCAATTTTTTGAATTTCATGTGAAGTTCTAAAGCCATCAAAGAAGTGCATAAAAGGAACACGCCCTCTAATAGCAGATAAATGCGCAACACCCGCCAAGTCCATAACTTCTTGCACAGAACCAGAAGAAAGCATCGCAAAGCCTGTTTGGCGTGCGGCATAGACGTCTTGATGGTCACCAAAGATAGAGAGGGCATGGGTCGCTAATGTTCTAGCACTGACATGAATAACACCAGGCAATAACTGTCCCGCAATTTTATACATATTTGGGATTTTAAGTAACAAACCTTGTGAAGCGGTATATGTCGTTGTTAAAGCACCTGCTTGCAATGAGCCGTGAACCGTTCCAGCAGCACCACCTTCACTTTGCATTTCAACCACTTTTACAGGCATACCAAAAAGGTTTTTCTTCCCTTGACTTGCCCAAATATCCGTAAAATCCGCCATTGGTGATGACGGGGTAATTGGGTAGATACCAGCAACTTCGGTAAACGCATACGATGCATACGCTGCAGCTTCGTTACCATCCATAGTTTTCATGACTTTAGCCATTCATTTCCCCTTATGTTTAATAGTTTTCGTAATCTGTTTTGGTAAAGGATTTATTCTACTTGGGATTGTCTTAATAACTCATAAACGAAACTTTAGACAAAGTTATTTAATGAAAAATTAACCAAGTGTCGAGGGAAATCATAGTGGAAAAAAATGATAATCACATAACAACTTATAAACGATTGATATGTTTTACAGCATCCAAGGTGTCATGGAGTACACACTCTGTATGTTTTTGTAAATCATACTTTGTACCATACCCACACAAAACACCAATGCCTCTCACTCCTGCTTCATTGGCAGCCATTAAATCCAAAGGGGTATCACCTATCATCCACGCATGCGCGGCATCCGCGTTAAGGTGAGAGAGCGCTTTTAAAATAGGCTCTGGGTGAGGCTTTGGATGGGTGACGGACTCTCTACCTATTAAAACACTAAAGTAGTGCATAATGCCTAAATGTTCCAAAAGCTCTTCCGAATAGCTCGCAGTCTTCGTCGTTACAATGCCAAGCGTTCCAATGGTCGCAGCTAATTTCACGGCTTCTTTAGCAAGAGGAAGTAAAGTCGTTTTTTGACGTGAAATCAATCGATAATGCTCTTTATACGCATTAACATAGTCATTGGCTTGTGATTGTGAAATGCCTAGCATCATAAACATAATATCCAACGGATGCCCTATAAGCTTTTTTATAGTCTCATCTTCAGGTATTGCTCGTCCAAACGTATCGTACGCCACACCAAAACTCTCCAAAATAGCTTCTGTCGAATCAATCAACGTGCCATCTAAGTCAAATAAAATTGTTTTCATTAATAAACCTTTTACATGTAAGCGTGTATTATAACTGACTTTACCTCAATTAAAAGGAGATACATGCTCAAAAAATCACTACTACTTTTAACCCCCTTGTTGCTGTGTGCCAACTGGCAAAATACACTCAACAGCGTCACAAACGCCACACAAGGGACGTCAACACATCAAAGTGCAACCACAAACAATGGTATCAGCCAAGATTATGCCTCAAAAGGACTCAAAGAAGCTCTGGGCATGGGTGTCAATCAAGCCGTATCGCTTTTGGGTAAAAGCGATGGCTTTTTAAATAACTCTGCTGTTAAAATTCCTCTTCCTTCATCGCTTAAAACCGTCGCATCGGTAGCAGAAAAAGCGGGCGGGAAAGCGTATGTGGATGATTTTGTCAAAACCATGAACACTGCCGCCTCCAAGGCCGTACCTAAAACAGCCTCTATTTTAGGAGACGCAGTAACATCTATGAGTGTGGAAGATGCGAAAGGCATTATCGCTGGCAAGCAGACGGCTGCCACGGATTATTTTAAAACAAAATCAGGCGATAAACTCTTAAGTGCCATCATGCCCATCATTAAGGAGAGTGCTAATGAGAGTAAGGTCATGTCTTCGTACAAAACCTTAACAGGCATGGCTGGAAGCAGTGGAGTCACCAGTGGAAACAGCGGTGTTGGAGGACTTTTAGGACAAGCCTCAGGTGCAGCCAAAAGCTTAGGACTTGGTGATACCCTTCCCAATCAAGACGAAGACATCGAAAGCTACATCGCGCGCAAAACCCTCGATGGTCTTTTCTTTATGATTGGTGAAAAAGAGAGAGCCTTGCGCTCTAACCCACTAGGAAGTGGTAGTAAAATCATTAGCGATATCTTTGGAAAATAACCTAATTTATTAACAACGCCTCTTGGGCAAAGCTCAAGAGGCTACGCTCGCCGCTATGGCACTAAAGCTTGCCTCTTGCGAGGCAGAATCTACTCTGGCTTTATCCAATCAATCGTATTATGCATCACCCCTATGATAGAAGTAGATACAGGGGTGATGTTTTTATTGACAACAGTAATTGAATTAGGGATGACCAAAAACAAGTAAGGATTATCTGCAACAATTAAAGCAAATATTTCTCGATAGAGTGCGTCAAATGCTTCTTGATTGACTGTTTTTTCTGCTTGTTTTATGAGTGTATCGACTCTTTCGTTTTTGTACCCTACAAAATTAAATCCCCCTTTTCTGCGCGACTCACTGTGCCAAATGCTGTAAGCATCAGGTTTTAACCCAAGTGACCAACCCATCATCACCGCTTCAAACTTACGAGGAAGTACAACCGTGTTTAAAAAAGCTTGCCACTCCATCACCCGAAGCTTCATGACAATACCCGCTTTTGCGAGTTGGTATTGAAGGATTTGTGCCGAATAGCTCCCGCTACCACTGGCACTGGTTGAGAGTTCAAATTCAAAAGGATGTGTTTCATCAAATCCCGCTTCTTTTAAAAGCGCTTTGGCTTTACGAATGTCTTGCTTAGGGACATGCACATCTTCATTAAATGCTCCTGTTCCAGGTAAAAAAGGTCCAGAACAAACCTTCCCATGTCCAAAATATAAAATATCCACCAACTCTTGCCTATCAATCGCCAAAGAGAGCGCCTCTCGCACTTTTGGATTTTTAAATTTCTCGTCTTCTAAATTCAAACCCACGTACGAATAATTGTGCGCAATATCTTCATAAATGGCATATTTTTGCTTAAAATCCTCGTTGATTTGGCGTTCTAATTGTAAAGGAGTGAGGGAACCCACATCGAGTTTTCCCGATTTGAGCATTAAAAATTCAGCCGATTTGTCAGGCAAATAATGGAAAATAATTTTTTCCAAGGTAGGTTTATGGACAAAATAGTTGTTATTGGCTTCTAAAATAATATCTTTAGAGATAGCAAATTGACGAAGCGTATAAGGCCCCGTACCTAGTGGTGCTTGGTTAAAACTACTTGTCATCAACTCTTTTTCATCTTTAAGTTTATGGTATGGTAGTATCTCCATCATCCACACTTCAAGTGCTTTAAAATAGGGGTACTTGTATTTCACTTCCACCCTAAACTCGTCCAACATCTTTACATGTAAAATGTGCATAAAGCCTGAAGCATAGGGCGTAAAAATCTTAGGAGACGTAATGGTCTCATACGTAAATACCACATCGTGAGCCGAAAAAGGTACACCATCACTCCATGTTACATCACGCCTAAGCTCAAAAATAAGCGTCGTATCGTCTACAAAGTGATAACTTTGGGCAAGTTCAGGAATAATGTTAGCATCTTTATCATACGTAATCAGTGCATTAAATATCCACTTCGTGATTTGCGAACTTGCAGCATCGGTCGATAAAATAGGGTTAATACGACTGGGGTTTGAGGACATTGCTAAATGCAAAGTGCTTGCCACAAGATTACATGTAAAAAAGAGGAAGATTAAAAAAAATGTTTTCATGGGTGAGATTATAGTCATTTTTGAGGTAAAAAAAAAGCTTCCAGACCGGGCAATCTGGAAGCTGTCTTAAAAAAAGTTAGGTTCTACACAAAAAGGAGGTTTTGTCTTGGTAATGAAAGTATAGACAAAGTCTTTAAATGCTAAATTAATCAAGTGTAAATAAAAAGTTAATAAGAGTGTTTTACTCTTTTTTTAAAGGGCTTGGGATGCAAAATAACATGACATACGAAGGACTCCAAACATACTGTTTGCATAAACATGGCGCACATAAAGAGTACCCTTTTGATGAAACCACCGCTGTTTTTAAAGTGGGCAATAAAATGTTCGCACTCATCGATGAAACCAGCAACCCTCCTCGCATCAACCTCAAATGCGACCCTTTCTACGCACTTGAATTACGAGGGATGTACCCTAAAAATGTTAGCGGAGGGTATCATATGAACAAAAAGCATTGGAATACCATTACATGTAATGATGATGTTGATGTATCTTTGCTGTATGCGTGGATTGATGAGTCGTATGAATTGGTTTTGGCAAGCCTTACGCAAAAAGTAAGACTTCACTTACTCCAAAAGTGTTGAGCATCTTCTAACTCTTCTTCACTAAACACCGCAATGCCACTTCTTTGTAAAAGCTTACATGTCATCCCAGAATCATTGACTCGTGTGCTGGTAAACGTGCCATCGTAAATGATGTCTTTACCGCACGAGGGGCTTCTGGCTTTTAAAATCGCCATGCAAATGCCCTCTTCTTTTGCAATCCTTAGACTCTCCTTCGCTCCTTTTACAAAGGCGTCAGTGACATCTGTGCCTATTGTATTGACCACACGATTTTCACCAACAACCACCTCACAAGGAAACCGTGGCACGCTAAGACCACCGAGGACTTCAGGGCAAAGTGGAACCAAAAGCCCCTCTTGCTTCCACTGCTCCAAAATCGTTACATGTAAAGCATTATTGCCGCCGTCGTATTTGACATTTTCACCTATCAAACACGCACTGATGAGGATTTTACGTTTCATTACCCGATGATTGCTGTAACAATTTCTTTGGCTCTCTTCTTCGCCGCTTCCACCTCATCAAGCACCAGAGCAACCGCCATTCTGCGCCCCACATGACTGACAGGTTTTCCAAAAACACGCACAAAGGAGTTTTTTGAAAAGGCACTTTCAGGAATTTCAAGCGTTGGCAAATGCTCTTCGCTCAAGCTTTTAAACGCCCCACTCGCCCCCGCTCCGTAAAAGGTAAAGTCCAGTGGCAAACCAAGAACGGCTCTTACATGTAAGGCAAATTCGCTCTGACTTTGGGTTATCATCGTGACCATGCCTGTGTCATGCGGACGGGGGCTTAGTTCACTAAAGTAAACCTCATCATCTTTGACAAAAAATTCCACACCAAAAAGTCCTCGACCACCCAAACCATCGGTCACTGTTTTTGCCATGGCTTGCGCTTTGGCTAACACTTCTGGCTTCATAGGCACAGGTTGCCAACTAAGCACATAATCCCCATTTTCTTGAATATGCCCAATCGGCTCACAAAAGACTGTCTCTTTGCCATTACGAACGGTTAGAAGTGTGATTTCATAATCAAATCGCACAAACTCTTCGACAATAAGCTCACTCGCATCGCCTCTGGCTTCTTTGGCGATTTCCCACGATTTTTGGATGTCCGTCTGGCTTCTGATAACACTTTGACCATGTCCCGATGAGCTCATTACGGGCTTAACCACGCAAGGAATGCCTAGCTTTTTCGTCGCTTCTTGCAACTCTTCAAGCGTTTTAACAAAGACATATCCACTCGTTTTAAGCCCCAATTTTTCAGCGGCAAATTCACGAATGTTTTTACGGTTCATCGTCTTTTTGACCGCGTCCGCATTAGGAATCACACAAAAACCTTCTTTTTCCGCCTCGATAAGTGCTTCGATGCTGAGTGCTTCAACTTCAGGCAAGATGAACGTCGGTTTTTCACGGCGAATCACCTCTAAAAGCTCCTCTTTGTTTTTCATGTTGATGACATAGCTTTTATTGGCAACCAAATGCGCAGGTGCCTGCGGATACGAATCCACCGCTACGGTTTCAATGCCTAAACGTGTGGCTTCGATGACCACTTCTTTGCCAAGCTCTCCGCTTCCGATGAGCATGATTTTGGTACTGTTACTTTTAAGGGGAGTTGTAAAGTGCATGATGTCCTCTTTGTGTTGGTTTAAGCAATTTTACACAAAAGTGGTTTAAGAAATGAAAGCGTTTTAAAATTTTATAGCACTTGGTTGGATATACTGTCACTATCTTACATGTAAAGGTTTTACGTGGAATTTTTTGGAAGCATCCTTGCTATCGTCGTACTTCTTGGTTTTTTGTGGCTTCTTATGCAACCTCGAAAACAAGCAAAATCCAAAGAGCAAAAACAAGAAGAGATACGCTTGCACTACCACCAAAAACTCCAAACAGAACTTGAGTCTATCACAAATGTGGATGAACGACAAAAGAGAAAAATTGCTTTATTGAAGGTATTTGCCAAAGAGTTAGAGTTCAATCTCTTTTTTGATAAGGACGAAGTCAAAATGTTGATTCACGAGTTTGCAACTTATTAAAGGTTAAAAGTTTAGCTCGGACCCCTTTTATTTGCTTTTATTTGACCTTGTGGGGTGAGTAGGTAGGATAAAATTCACCTCTACTCACCACTTGTATTTGAAAGTTAAATTTAAGAGATTCAATTAAACATCAAAAACAATACAGCCCTCTGTTGGACAGGCTTCAATACATGCAGGGGATGCATGATGACCTACACACTCAACACATTTGTCTGCATAGACATAATAAATATCTGCACCTGTTGGGTTATCACTATCATCGACAATCGCCTCTACAGGACATTCATCAATACAGGCTCCACATGAAATACAAATATCAGTAATTTTTACTGCCATAACTTCTCCTTTTTTAAAATTTGTGTTGGCAAAAAGTTTAATTCACTTTAAAACTAAACGAATGATTTATGCTAACCAGTTTTAACTGGCACCTTTTTATCAAGATATCTTGTTTTAAAACATTTGATCGCAGAAATTTTATCTTAAATGCATAGCATGAAAATAGCGCACCGTCTTTTAATTTTCGTGACATTGCACATTGTATGGATTATTTTTTATGTTAGCTTAAGAATTAATGATGATTTATTAAAGACTCTGTTAGTGTATACTTTCTACATCAAAGGTGCCAAACTTCTTTACATGTATAGGTATTAAAAAGAGGAAATATGCAAGGGAAAATCCCTTGCATAATAACGATTAACGTTTTCAAGGAAACTTTTAATGATTCCCTTGAGGAAATCATTAACGTTTTGAGAACTGTGGACTTCTTCTTGCTTTTTTGCGACCGTATTTTTTACGCTCAACAATTCTAGAGTCACGTGTCAATAAACCAAATGGTTTAAGGATAGCTCTAAAGTCTGCGTCCATTGCTGAAAGCGCTTTAGAAATACCATGACGAAGTGCGTCTGCTTGAGCAGAATAGCCACCACCAAGAGTGTTTGCTACGATGTCAAAACTTGACTCTTGCTTTGTCAAAACTAATGGTTGACGAACACGCATTTTGATAGTCTCATGACCACCCAACCATGCTTCAAAATCAATACCATTGACAGTAATTGAACCTTTACCAGGTGCACTTACCCATACTTTAGCGATAGCTGTTTTTCTTTTACCCGTTGCGTATACTTTTGCCATGTTACTTTCCCTCTACCTTGCTAACTTGTGCTGTGTGAGGGTGCTCACTACCAGCATACACTTTCAGCTTTTTGATCATCTCTTTAGCAAGATTGGTTTTTGGTAACATTCCTCTTACTGCAAGTCTGTACAATTTTGCTGGGTTGTTTGTTAAAAGATCGCCCAATTTTTCACTTTTAACACCACCAAAAAATCCAGTGTGTCTGTGATACATTTTTGCCTCTAATTTATTTCCACTAAACTCTACTTTTTCCGCATTGATGATGATAACAAAGTCACCACAATCAACATTTGGTGTAAAGTAAGGTTTATGTTTGCCTCTAAGAAGTGTTGCTACCTCAGTAAGCACTTTTCCAAATCGCTTACCTGCTGCATCAACAACGATCCAGTCGCGTTTAACTTCGCTAGGCTTTATCGCAAGTGTTGCTTTCATGTGTCATAACCTTTGACTGTTTATTTAACGAAGTGAAAGTGTAGTCAAATAAATCTTATATACTGCTTAAATTAAGTGTACTATAAGCTTTTTACAAGTTCGATGCCCTCTTCGTGCAAGTAGCAAATATACGCTTCAATGGGAAGCGTATAAATCGCAGAAAGTGCGTCTTGGTACAGTCTAAGCTGTGCGTGATGTTTGCCACTCTGCTTTTTCGAGCTTTTATAATCAATCACAATGATTTTATCGGAGAGTTCTAGCAAAAGATCGATTTGTTTACGCTCTTTTTGATACATAAGCGGTTGTTCTTTAAAGATTTTTGCATCTTTTATCAGATCTAAAAAATCTTTACATGTAATGAGCTTTTGGGCTCTTTGATAAATCGCTTGCAAAGTATGCACTTCAAGTAAAGGCGCAAAACGGTTTTGCAGTGCAATGTAAGCACGCTTCAGCGAAGGTTCATCAAAACTATCCAGCATCTCCAACAAATAATGCTGTGCAATTCCAAAGGTAATAGAAGCGATTTCAGCACTTTCCTCCTCAACTTCTGGCGTATTTGCCACCTCTTGCGCGCCGTAGCGTTTAGGCTGATAAACACGCATCGTACTTGAAATAAGCGGTGTCTCTTTGGTTGAAACGCCAATAACGCCTCGCTCTGTTGTGCTTAACTCCAACATCTCAAACGCACTGTTTTGCGCTTTGGCACACACAAGGAGTGAACGTTTCGCTCTGGTAAAAGCGACATAAAGGGCATTGAGCCTGTCTTCAACCATCAAGACGTTCTCTTGCTCTTTGGCTTTGGCATAGACCGCATCGACTGCTTCTCTTCCACCCATCGTGAGGTAAAGCCCTTTGATGTCCACCTCATCGTAGCTAAATAAAAGCGTATCGCTTCGGTTATTGTCGCGACTTAGGCGATCGCACACGATGACATGCTCAAACTCCAAGCCTTTGGATTTGTGAACGGTCAAAACACGCAACCCATCCACATCTTCGCTTTTGGCTTCATCGCTCAGTTCATCCATGGCAAATAAAAAACTCTCAATCTCTTCGTAGCGACTGGCAACTTCAAGGAAACTCAGCAGATCCGCACTACCATCAAACAGCCCATAGGTTTTAACAATTTTTTCCACCAAAACCAAAGGCGTTGCATCTAAATCCCATCCACTTTTGGAAAGCGGTGTATCCCACGTTCTACCGCACAACACAAGAAACGCTGCTTTATAGAGTTCATCGCCAAAATAGAAGTATTTGAGCAGTGCAATGATGGCTTTAATGGAGCACACTTCGATGAGTTTCAAGGTCGCTTCAAGCCTTACATGTAAAGCGGGAAACTGCTCTTGTACCAACGCTTTAAAGACTTTGGCATCTTTGTTCGTATGCACCAAAAGCGCAATGTCTTTGGGCTTGACTCCCTCTTTTAGAAGCATCCCAATCGCCTCTAAAACAGAAGGCTCGATGGCTTCTTCCATGCGCACATTAATGTACCCTTCCCCCGAGGCTTTGGCAACTTTTTGTGGCTCATAGCCTTTGATTTTACATGTAAAGATTTCATTGACAAAATTAACAACTTGCTCTGTACTTCGATAGTTGGTATCAAGCGCATTCACGTCTAAATGCAAACTCTTTTTGGCATACCCAAACAGCTCTTTGGCACCCCCACGAAAGCGATAGATTGACTGCTTCACATCACCTACAAAAAAGAGTGTTTTAAAATCTTTCACGCCCTGCCCTGCGCGTATCTCTTCAATGAGTGGTAGAAGAATTTGGTACTGCACAATGCTTGTATCCTGAAACTCATCGATCAAAAGATGCTCTATCACCCCATCAAGGCGAAAATAGAGAAAATCTTTGCTAATCTCTTGACGCAAAAGAGTGTAGAGCAGATTGGTCACATCGTCAAATGCAAGTTCGCCAAACTCTCCCATCAGACTTCGCAAACTCTCATCGTAAATCGCAAAGAGTTTGCCCAGTTGCCCTAAAAAGTACGCCTCTTTGGCATTGACATGAAGATTTAAAGTCTGTTTGAGCTCACGCAAAAGCGCATCGGTTGTCTCATTGGCATACTTTTTATAGTCCCAATAACCAAAATCTTCACGCTCCAAATACTTCTTAGAAAGCAGATCAACCAGTGTTTGCGCTTTAAGTGTCGCCAGCCCACGTGCTGAAAGTCCGCTTTGCTCAAAGTAATCTCTGATGCGCTCTAAAATATCCAAGCATGCTTTTAAGGATGGATAACTTCCCTCATCCAACGTGCTAATATCAAGCTCTGATTTTTTTTGATAAAGCATATCCAGCAGGCTAAATAAGTCGTTTAGCTTTTTGTCTTCGTTGATGCTAAAAGAGATGAGCGCATTGTAGAGATTTTTGCTTTTGCACCCTTTGATAAAACGCTCCACCAGCTCTTCATCGAGTCCATTTTGCCCTACTTTGAAGTCAGGTTGCAAGCCTACATGTAACGCGAAATGGCGTAAAATTAGGGAGAAAAAAGAGTCCAGCGTTGAGATTTTGATGTCGGCCTGAAGCAAGATCTGCATGACACGCTCTTTTTCTCTTAGTAGTGTTTCTTTGGACTTGCCTGTCTGCACAGCAATCGCTTCTAACTCATCTTTACTTTCTAAGTGTTTGAGCGTCTCAAAGATGCGCGTTTTCATCTCCGCTGCTGATTTATTGGTAAAGGTGAGTGCGACGATCTTTTGCGGATTGGCACCCATAAAAAGAAGTGAGAGATAACGAACGCTCAGCGCAAACGTTTTGCCACTGCCTGCGCTGGCTTCAAGCGCTAAATAAGGACTGAGATTCATATCTGCTCCTCTCTTCCGCACAAAGAAACGTAAGGGCAAAGCCTGCAATGCTTAATCTCGTCGCACAGCTCGTAGCCATTGATCGGTTTGGATAACTCTTGTAGTTTTACATGTAAAAGCGCTTTCTTCTCTTCAAGGAAGTTTTCACTCACTAAAACACCCTCTTTGAGATCGTAATAATAAACGCCTCCAACCCTGCCTAATGAGCTTGCAATGTACGCGTAAAAGACCAGCTGAAAATCGGTAGTACTTTCTAGTGTTCGCTCGCTCGTCGTTGGCACTTTTCCGCTTTTGTAGTCGATGACAAACAGCTCATCCCTTTTTTGATCGATACGGTCAATCTGCCCTTCCAATATAAAACCATCGTAGGGCACATTATGCGAAAACTCTTTTTTGAAAACGCGAAAGCCCTCATCAAAGCGTATCACTTCATTCTGCATAAAAGGTTTCAACTTTTGAAGCCACACATCGACAAAATAACCCCACACTTCATGGTGATTGTTCTCTTTTAAAAGCGTTTCAAGTTTGGCATACAGGCTTTTTTCATCCCTAAGTGCTTCATCGCATATCGCATTTTCAAGCACTTTATGAAGGGCAATGCCTATCGTTTGTTCATCAATTTGACTGCTTGGCATCTTCGCCTCTTTAAGCCTTACAAGGTAACGAAAATAAAACTGACGTTTACATGTAAGCAGTGTCTTAAGCTTTGTCGCCGAAAGTGGAAATGCTTTAAGATCGTATGGCGAATCGATAAACGGCTGATCGTAAAGGCTTTTGGAAGCATTGACTTCAAACAAAAGCGGTTGTAGTGCTTTTTCATCCGCCATAACAGTGGTGTTGAAACCAAGCTCATCTAAAAAGCGTGAAGGCATACTTGTCTCATTTTTCACATAAGCAATGGCGATCTTTTGCGCACGAGAGAAAAGCTGATGGTAGTAGTAGCGTTGTAAATTCTCTCGATCTCGCTTCGTCGGAAGCCCTGCGTGCGCGCGAACAGCTGAGGAGAGAAAAAGGTCTTTTTGGCTCCGCTTGGGTACAAACTCATCGTTGAAGTCTAAAACGATAACACCTTTGTAACTCACACCTCTGGTTTCTAGCACGCCTAAAACCGTCACTTTTCCACCCCTAACATCATCTTGCGTAAGGACTGCAAGGCGGTTTAAAAACAGTTTCGTGACTTGCTCAAAACGAAGTGCTGGAGCATGTTTCAAAAAATGGGTGAAGGCAAAAAAAGCTTCTTGAAAGAGAGAATTTTTCTGCTCTTTAACATCATATGCGAGGAGCTTTTCAAAAAAACTCATCGCCGTTTCACTGGAGACTTTTTGGTGCCAAATCTCTTTACATGTAACCATGATTTCAGGTTCTATTTTTAAGCGAGCAAGGCGAAGATGGTCTTCAATCTCATCATTGCGCATCGCTTTTTCAAGGGCACTTAGTTTTTGGTAAAGCTGGCTCTGCTTCAAGCTGATGCCCATCGCAAAGTTGAGATTATGCAAGGTATCAAACGGGCGTAACACTTCGGAAAAACGCTCATCAGGAAGGATCACCACGATCTCTTCGGGGCTTAAACCATTCTCTACAAATTGAGCAATCACACTTTGCGCATAGCCCATTTGCGCGAGACGAGAGGAAAAGCCATACACTTGAATATCTTGGTTGAGTGTACTTTTTGGCGTTACATGTAAAATCTCTTTGGTCGAGAGATTGATCTCGTACGTATTGTTTTGCTCTAGTGCTATTCCAAACTCAGCAAACAACAACGCCATTTTTTGATTGTACGCACTGATGGTAACAGTTACATGTAAAGGAATCAGCGTGGCTATTTGGCTCAGAAGTTCTACCTCAAAACGGCTCAAAAAACCCTCTAAATGAATGCGAACAGCATCAAGGGAGCGAATGTATTCAACATTAAGCTCGTAGCATTCAGGAAGTGTGATGCGATCATACAAGGCATGCTTTGATAAAAGCGCTTTATAGTGTTTAAGCAAGGTTTGAAGCACCTCTAAGTGCTCTGCGTAGTGTTCGTACGTATCAGCACTACGCAACGCATCAAGTGCCACTTTTTCATGGCTAAGCTCTTCAAAAAAACGAAAAAGGTATGTGGAGTTTTTCAAAAAGGTAAAAAATTCACGCTCAATGTACAACAGTTCAAACTTGGTAAAACGCGAGGCTTCTTGCATCAAAAGCACACGCATATCTTCATCAACCAAAGCGTGGCGTGGCACAAGGACGGCTTTTTGCTCAAGTTCTGCAATGGTGATGGCTTTAGGAAGCAGGATATTGGCATCTAAAAAAGTATCGTAAAATGAACGTACCGCGCGACTGGTCGCAAAAACTTCTAACACTCACACCCCTTTATTGAATGGCAATATTATAACCAATAAAGTACGTGTGAGACTTTTTACGGCTTATTTAACGGCGTACGCTTCATTTTTATGGTACCCTTTAAAATCACCCATTTCGATTTTGCTCAATATCTGCCAACGCCCTGGCTTTTGAATGTCAAAAGGACCAAAAGTATAAAGTCCATTTTCAACCTTACTGGGTTTCATTTGTTTGTTGTCTTTATTGGTCTCTGGACGAGAGAGCATCATGGTAATGCTTGCATCATTAATAGTTTTACCACTTTTATCGCTGAGCTTCAAGGTGATACTATTTTGCCCTATGGCAAATTGCTCTGTTGAGTATGTAAGATTGAATGCCGCATCAAATTTGGTTTGCAATTCAATGATTTCATTGATAGTTTGATCGACTTTTTGATACTTTTCCATGTAAAACGTGTCCATTTCAACAGGATTATCTAAGGCTATTTTAATGGTCCAACCGCATGCCACGATACACGCAATAATCATGCCCACAATAGTATGCGGCCAATAGTTTCGTTCAATTTTTTGAGTTTGCACGTTCTTTCATCCTTCGTATTAACATTAAAAATACCAATACAGCCACAAAGCCATACACCAAAAACTTCACGATATTAAGAGTATTTTTATTGGCACTTCCGATAGAGCTTTCTAGTGATATCTTACGATACTGCGCTATTTGATCTATGATGTCGGCATAACCGTTAAGCAATGCAGGTGTCACATCGAGTACTTTTTTCTTTTCCGTCAAAAGGGGTATGATGGTACCACGCCAAGGAAGGGGCGAGAGCATTCCCTCTTTATCAAACTCTTTTTCTAGACCTTCTGAAGCGTAAATATCAACCTTTTTCTCTTCCAAAAAAAGTGTCAACAGTACATGCGGCGAATTTAATGTTGCAGAGAGTCGTTTTTCATACGCAAAGATATCTTCACCCTCGGCACTCTTTTTAGCAGTTAAAAAAACTTTTACACCACTTTTTCTATATAACTCCTCACCCATCTCTTCGATTTTTGCAACGGCACGCTCATCTACTATGCCATCGTGCATCACAAATTCATTCGCACCCAAGAACGTAGGTAAAAATAGAAAAAGGCACAAGAGAAATATCTCTCGTGCCTTTACAAGAAGATGCTTCATCATCCAATAAAAAGGTGATTTGCAGTAATCACAGCCCAAGCACTGACTAACCCAATGATAATTAAACCAATTGTTATGATTTTATCCATGTCATCAACCCCTTACTTCGCTATGACTTTTTGATTCGCATTGGCAGTATCTCTCATTTTGAGCACTTGCGGATCTGTAATTTTGTAAGGCTTGTTAGCAACCGCTTGTTGCGCACCCAATCCCCACACTGTTAGTCCTGCTAAAATTGTAAGCAAAAGAACTGTCGCAATTAGCATACCTGTAATGCCATCCAGTGCAAAGACGCTTCTTTTATTTGTATTTTCCATTGACCAATCCTTATTTCGCTAAAGAGCTGACGTAAGTGCCAACAGCTATTTTTTGAACATTCGTTAAACGTCCATCGTTAAACTTCGGCATATTTCCAATGTCGCCTTTTTTGCCCATATTTAGCACGTTGGCTACAAATTTAGCACTACCGTACTCACTCAAGTTTGCGGCTTGCCCTTCCATACCCTTGCCATCTTCACCATGGCATGCTGAACACGTTGCCCAAAGAGCACGACCTTCTTCCACTAAAGCTGGATTTTTAGTCTTTTTAAGTGCTGAAATCTCTTGCGCCATAAATGCCGCAACCGCTTTTGCACTCTTCTCGTCCAGTAAACCTGCAGGCATTTCACCTAATGGGTAATTAGAACCCTTAACGCCATGAACAATAGAAGCAACAATGGCTTCTTCATTACCCCATTTGACAAGGTTAGCGGCTTTGCCGTTCATCCCATCACCCGTAACACCATGACATGGCGCACATTGAACAAGGAAAACACCCTCGCCCATACCCATAAGGGTTGCTTTATCAGGGTTTTTAAACTTACTTTCAAATTTTACGTTGTAACTTTGAACTTCTTCATTGTACTCGCCAATTTGAGAGTAAGAATTGAGGGGGTATCCTGCAAGAAAATACCACAAACCCCAAATAATGGTTCCAATAAACGAAAGTGCCCAACCAATTGGTAATGGGTTTTTATACTCACCAATACCATCCCAGTTATCTTTCGTTAATTCACCGGTACTCTTATCTGTTTTCATTTGTTGGATATATTTCCAAGAAACACCAACAGTTAGAATGATAATCGCTGCTGCACCAAGCAGTCCTAACGCATTTACATTGTCATTCATCCAATCCATGTATTGCTCCTCTTTAATCTTTTGCTTTATTTAACGGTGACATTGGCTCAATGGGAGCATCTGTGACGTCATCACGTAACGCCATGTCGGCATACTTTTCAAAGTTTCGCTCACCACTCTTTTCAGATCGGTAAAGATGATAGAGGTAACTGTATAAAATTACCGCTAGAAAAATTGTAAAAAAGATATACCCGTACGCTTGAAGCTCTCGTATTGTTTCCATATCCACCGTTAACACCTTATTTTAATCTATTGAGATAGGCGATTAACGCTACAATCTCTTTAATCTCACCGCGTTGAAATGCCTCTTTAATCTCAGGACTTTTCATGTCAGCTACAATAGCACTGGCTTCCGCCATAACTTGCTTTTTAGCCTCATCATAGGTTCCAAGGGTTGGCATATCGGGTTGATCATAAGGAACACTAAACACTGTTTTAACTGTATAGGCTTCTGCGTACGCCGTATCAATATCCGCTACGTTTTGAAACATGTGTTTATATGCTGGCATAATTGAGCCTGGGACTACACTTTTTGGATCCAACATATGGTATTCATGCCAATCCGTTGTTCGGTAGTTTCCAACCCTCATCAAATCCGGTCCCGCACGACGACTTCCCCAAAGGAAGGGTCTATCATACGCATACTCACCACTGAGTGAGTACTTACCGTAACGATCCGTTTCAGATTTAAACGGGCGAACAAGCTGTGAATGGCACGCATTACAGCTATCTTTAATATAAATTTGGCGACCTGCAAGTTCAAGTACCGTATACGGTTTTGTACCTGTAACGGGACGCGCACTCTCCATAAAATCTGGAAGAATGGTCACAACACCTGCATACGCAACTACTAAAAATACACCTACCGCGAAAAAGAATGGGTTTCTTTCTAACCAATGAAACATAATCCTGCCCTCCCTTACGCTGCCATAGGTGAAGCATTTTGAGGCTCGCTCGCAATTGCTTTACTTGCAGTCATAGTTTTGTACATATTATACGTAAACATGAAGAAACCGATAAGATACAAAAGACCTCCTGTTGCACGCAGTGCATAGTAAGGAATCAGTACCGTTACGGTATCGATAAATGAATAAGCTAAGTTACCATACTGGTCTGTTGCTCTCCACATCATACCTTGGGTAATACCTGCAATCCACATACTAGAGAAGTACATAACAATACCGGTTGTTTGAATCCAGAATTGTGACTCCATCAATTTTTTGCTGTAAAGCTCACGCTTATACATACGTGGCGCCATATGGAACAATGCTGCCATCGTCATAAAGCCTACCCAACCAAGAGTACCATCATGCACGTGACCTGGAATCCAGTCTGTAAAGTGCGCCAATGCATTAACCGATTTGATCGCTTGAATAGGCCCTTCAAGTGTACTTAGCATGTAGAATGTTGATGCTAATACCATAAATTTAACCAAAGGATTAGACTTAAGTTGTCCCCACTGACCCTTCATGGTCAAAAGCATATTAATCGCACTACCCCATGATGGAAGAATCAAGATAATGGAAAAAATTGAACCCATAGTCTGAACCCAATCAGGTACAGTAGAGTAGAGTAAGTGGTGTCCGCCTGCCCAGAGGTAAACAAACATCAAGCCCCAAAATGAAAGCAATGATAATTTATAAGAAAACACTGGCTGCCCAGACTCTTTCGGTAAAAAGTAGTAAATCATCGCAATGATAGGCACGGTGAAAACAAAAGCAACCGCATTGTGTCCATACCACCATTGAACCATCGCATCGTTCGTTCCTGCATACATCGAAACAGAGTGGTACCACTTACCATAGCCTGAAACAAAATACGTTGGAACTTCCATGTTATTGAAAAGATAGAGCATTGCCACACCTAAAAAGGTTGCAATGTAGTACCACATAGAGATGTAAAGTGTTTTTTCACGTCGGATACCAATGAGACCAAAGATACTAAGACCCCAGATAACCCATACAACAACCACAGCAATATCCAGTGGCCATTCCAACTCTGCGTACTCCTTAGAGGTACCAATACCTAAAAAGAGTGTCACAACAGCGATAATCATGAGAATCATGTAAAGCCAAAAGTGAACGCGACCTAGAATCATCAAAAATGGTGATTCTGCCATCGAAACTTTGAGTACACGTTGCCCAACGTAATACCATGTTGCGAAGATTCCGCTTAGTAAGAATCCAAAAATTACTCCTGAAGTGTGTAACGGACGTAAACGACTGTACGTACCATACTCACCCGCCAAGTAATTCAACTCAGGGAACGCCAACTGATAAGCGATAACGACGCCTATCAACATACCAATGATTCCAAATAGAATCGTTGCGTACGTAAAACATTTGGCCACTGAATAGTCATAGTTCAATGCATTGTTTGCCTGCATCAATTCCTCCTGCTTGTGTTTTTATGTCACAGAAATATCACATAATGTGAGAATTATAGTCCAGATTATCTACAACGAAGCTTAATAAGATTAAATTTGTGTTAAATAAAAAAAGTTAAGCAGAGGTTAAGCAGAGATGCAAGAGTCGCGCTAGGCTACTCTTGCGTGTTGATTTTATAGCCAAGTCCAGGGATATTTTTGATAAATTCTTTATCTGTTTTTTCACGCACACGCTTAATAAATGTACGAATTGCTGAATCCGTCACTTTTTTATTGGTCCATACAGACTTCTTGATTTCATCGTGCAATACAAACACCCCAAGATTTTTTACCAAAACAGAAATAAACAACAACTCTTTCTTGGTGAGAAAAATAGTTACACCCTCTTTAATAAGGACGCGCCTATTTTTATCAAATTGATACCCAAAGCCTAATTCTACGCTGTCATTGTGCGTTAAAAGTTCTTTTGCTAAGACTTTAAGGACTCTTAATAACTCATCTGGATCAATAGGCTTAATAAGGTATTTATCAATTCCTGCGTCAATAGCACCCAAAAGACGCTCTTTTTCACTAAAGGCACTCAAAATAACTACGGGAGTTTGCTTAGAGAGTTTCTTAATCTCTTTTGCCATGTTCAACCCATCCATCACAGGCATCATGATATCCGTAACAACGATATCTGGTTTATACTTTTTAAACTTTTTAAGACCATCATCCCCATCACGTGCCATAATGAATTTGGCAAACTCATCACCAATAGCACTCTCCAGTGCATCACGCAAATCATCTTCATCTTCTACAAACAAGATGACTAATTTTGATAAATCACTCATGTTTCTTCCTTTGCAATAGGCATTGTCAACGTAAAGCAAACACCAAAAGCATTGCTTTGAGCGACGATAGAGCCTTTCATACTGTTTTTAATAATCATCTCACTCATATACAGCCCAAGTCCCGTACCAGCACTGGCGTGTTTCGTCGTAAAATAGGGCTCAAAGATACGATGCATAATAGACGCATCAATACCGCCAGCATTATCACTGAGCTTCATTATAGCATCTCTTGCAACAGTTGTGTCAATTTCAATATAAATTAATCTATTTTTTATATTTTTGGTACTAAATGCATCCATCGAATTGTTGATAAGATTGATTAAAACTTGTGAAAATTCATTAAAATAGCCCTCAACCATAGCATCATTTTTAATATCAATGACCACATTGATTTCATTGCGTTCTAAGGTCCCTTGCATGATATCAACCGCTTCACTGGCAACACGTGAGAGTTTAAACGGTTCACTTTGACGATCAGGGCTGAAAAAGCTACGAAAATCCTCAATAGTATCAGACATTTTGGTGATAATTTTTTTTGCATGAAGATAACTCTCTTCAAAATGCACATCACGTTCATCCCCATGCTTATGAAAAAGTTTGTTCATTTTATACAACGTGATATTAAGCTCAGAAAGAGGTTGCCTCCATTGATGGGCAATATTGGCAATCATTTCACCCATGGATGCAAGACGCGATTGTTGAAATAAAAAACGGTCTTTTTCACGATTTTTTTCAACCTCTTCACGTACCCTATCTTCCAATGTTGCATTGAGTTCCAAAAGAGCTTTAGTCTGTTCGTTAACGCGGTATTCGAGTGTTGCATTGAGATATTCAAGTTCTTTATCTTTGGCGATGAGTGCTTCACTTAAAAGAACACTTTGTGTAACATCATAACGAATGGCTATAAACTCTTCAATCTCCCCCTTTTCATCCAAAATAGGGAAAACCGTAGTGTTGACATAAAAGGTACTCCCATCTTTGGCACGATTTTTGACCGTTGATTTATAAGTTTTTTTCTGTAAGATGGTTTGCCACAACTCTCTAAAAACAGATGCTGCCACATCCGGATGACGAACAATATTGTGATTTTGACCAATAAGCTCTTCATGCTTATATCCAGAAATAGCACAAAACTCTTCATTAACAAACGTAATAATGCCATTGATGTCTGTTTTAGAGATGATATTACTGCTTTCAACCGCAGATTGATACTGCTCTAACTTCATCCTATTGCCGCACGATATCCAATATACGCCATATAAATACCATAAACCATAATGATAATGGAGGCAAGTTTTATCATCATTTCACGTAAACCACTTCCATGTAAAAAGCCTATAATAAAGCCAAATCCCAAAAGAGCAGGGATGGTAGAAAATCCAAAAATAAGCATCGTTATCATACCCCAAAGAGGCGAACCTGAGAGTGCTGCGGAAGCTAAGAAAAAGTAGACCAACCCACAGGGCAAAAAACCATTGAGCATTCCAAGACCATAAAAACTACCCAAATTTTTAGAATGAATTAGGATAGAAAAAAGTTTTTTAATGGCAGGATTGAATGCGATGGATGATTCAAGAGAAGTGAGAAATTTTATTTTGCCCATAAGTGAGAGTCCCATCAAAACCATGATAAGTCCTGTAGCAAAATAAAAATAGCCACTGCCTTTGGGTGAAAACGGAATAATGCTTCCAAGCCATCCAAATAAAATACCTAACATTGCATAAGCACTAATGCGTCCAAGATTATAAATCAGATGGTAAAAAAATTGTCGAGACGAAGAGGTGGAAGGGGCAATTTTTGCACTGGTGTAAGCCATCACAAATCCACCACACATTCCAATGCAATGTCCTAAGCTGCCCAAAAAAGCAACACTTACAATGGCGGTTATGTCGATGGTATTGATGACCTACTCCCTAAATTTTATTTGCAAACTCTTGGAAGATGTATTTACTCTCGTGTGGACCAGGACTGGCTTCTGGGTGGTGTTGCACAGAGAAAATAGGAGCATCGTTGTACTCTAAACCTTCAATGGTTTGGTCAAAAAGATTCATATGTGTTATTGTTGCAATAGCACACACCGATTCTGGAACGTTATAATTATGGTTTTGAGCTGTAATTTCAACGGTATTAGTTCGCATATTTTTAACTGGATGATTTCCGCCATGCTGACCAAATTTAAGTTTATACGTTGGATGCCCGTGAGCGATAGAGAGGAGCTGATGCCCTAAACAAATCCCAAACATTGGCATCTTTGCCTCAATAAGTTTGGCAATTTGTGCCGCTTCCTTTTTCAAAATCAGAGGATCTCCTGGACCATTAGATAAAAAGAGCCCTTGAATTTCGCCTTTTTTATAGCGCTCAATAATCTCATCCGCACTAAAATCATGGGGGATAACTTCTACCTCTAGCCCTGTTTCACACAGTTCATTTAAAATATTACGCTTAATACCAAAATCAACCGCAACAATTTTTTTACCTAAGCGATGGTTTGCGGGCTTATAAACACCTGCCTCAGCATCCCACACACCGTCTACATGTAAGAACGATTTTCGTGTTCCCACTTTTTCAATATAATTGACATCTTCAATACGGGGGCTTTTTTCAAGCATAGCCTTGAGTTCTTCTTTACTGCTAAGCTTCGTCGAGGCGATCATCATTTTAGGACCAGAATCACGAATCATTTTGGTAAGGAAGCGCGTATCAATATCGCAAATACCCATACTTTCATGGGCTACAAGCAATGAAGGCAAATCTTGTGTGGAGCGAAAATTGGAAGGTGTGACATTGAGGCTTCGTACCAACATTCCACTGGCATGCACGGTGGCACTTTCCATATCATTGTCATTCGTTCCCACAATGCCAATTTCAGGCATGGTAAACACTACAAATTGTCCTGCATAACTTGGATCACTCATGATCTCTTGGTAACCACTCATGGAGGTATTAAAAACGATTTCTCCCGTTTTTGTTCCCTCAAAGCCAAAACTTTTTGCTTCTAAAAAAACACCATTTTCCAAATAGATCCAAACAGGCTTTAACATCATGATAACATTCCTTTTCGCCTAAGCTCCTCTTCATAAAGCTTTTCAAAAATCAAGTCATACTCCTCAGAACCAGGAATAAGTTTGCGCTTGTAATGTGAAATTTTTTCAGCCACATCATCTTCGATAGCTTGGAAACACGACACATAATCCTCAATCGAAGTGTAAACGATGTTTTTGACACGATTTTCAGAAACCGCATACTCTATAAGATTGTTTTTCCAACTTGTTTCTAAAATTTTATGCGCCAATTCATTGTATCTGTCTTCATACGACAAGATAACATCAAACTCTTTCGCTAATTTTTTCTTAATCAGCCAAAACATACTGCGCCTATCGATACGCTGAAACTCCATTTCATCTTCGTTTTGTTCCAAGATTTCGGTTACTCTCTCTTCAAGGGACATTTCACTTTTAATATCTGCGACAATCAAATCCTCTGCAATTTTTGTCACAGGTTCTAAACCTTTGAGCATGGTGACAAATCCACAATTTAAAAGATCAATGGCGATTTTATTGGCTATATAAGGGGCATGAGGTAATCTGATTTTCATCCATAAACCTTACTTCTGAATTTTCACGCATTCTATCTAAAGTAAGGTAAAACTCTGTTTAGAGCAAAGAGTGTGTCACTCTTTTGTTTGATTGTTTTCGTTAAAGGGGGGGCCGATTTTAAGACGTTGCGTCACTTCTGAAGCAATTTGAGGATTCATCTTGGCAAGCACTTGCGATATTTTTTTAGCTGGCAAGCCAAAGAGAATCGCTGCAGCTTCATGGGTAGGGAGCTTTTCAACAATGGCAGCTGCCGCTCCATCTTTCATTTTGACATAGGTTTCGTCAATCTTCTCATTTTTGCGAGCCTCCACAAGTTCAAGAAGTTTTTTATTCTCTTCGAGCATAGAAGCAATCTGTTTTTCTTTTGTTTCTATGGCTTGTTTTGTAGTATCTAACCCCTTTTGCTTCTCTTCTAGTGCCATTTTTTGCTTTTCAAACAGAGCATTGGTTGCGGCTTGCAAGGCTTCAAAAGACTGCCGTGCTTCGTCTATTTTTTCAATTTCACGCAACAATTCACTTTTTCTCTCTTCAAATACTTTCGTACAATCAATGCTTTGCGCATACAAAAGCGTTCCAAAAAGTAAAATGAAAAGTTGTTTCATGAAGGCACCCTTTTAGTAATCTGATTGGCAAAGAGCTGTGTTGAAACCTCATCCAAATCAAGCTGTTCTTGTCGCTTCAGTGTGGCGATCATTGCTTGAAGCTCCTGCTCTTCTAAATAATGTATTTTTTCATACTCAATATGTGCTTTTTTGTAGGCTTCTTGAAGCGTCTGTGTCTGATTACGAACGCTCAAGAGCTCTTCTTCGCATGTTTTTTTATCACGCCCTAATATTCTTTTTTGTTCTGCAATCAACGAAAGCATCGAAACTTTACCCTCTTTTGGAAGGTTTATCGAATGAATGTGTTCGTACAAAGCAGAAAGTTTATGCACCAACATCTTCTCTTTATTTTTACTTTTTAAAAGGTCTTTTTCAATGACTTCACGCTTTTGTTTTCGAATTTTTGCTATTTTAGAAAACTGACTTTTCATCTCAAAACCTTTACATGTAAGGCTTACAACACAATGGTATCGTTACGATCTGGACTGGTTGAGATAATCCCCACTTTTGTCTGTGTAATCTCTTCTAAACGAGCAATGTACGCTTTCGCAGAAGGAGGCAAATCATCAAATTTACGACACCCTACTACACTCTCCCAGCCTGGAAGCTCTTCATAAATCGGTGTTACATTGTCCAAATCTTGTGGCAGTGTTTCAACACGTTTTCCATCTACCTCATACGCAACACACACTTTGATACGCTCAAATCCATCAAGGACATCCAGTTTCATAATTGCAAGCTCATCACATCCATTAATACGACTGGCATAACGACACGCAACCGCATCAAACCAACCACAACGACGCGCACGACCTGTTGAGGTACCCACTTCCTTACCCTTAACGCGAAGCATTTCGCCATCTTCCCCCCGATCTTCTGTCGGAAAAGGACCATTGCCCACACGCGTACAATACGCTTTCACAATGCCTGTAACTTTACCAATATCTTTTGGGCTTAACCCCAGTCCCACACAGGCACCAGCACTAATCGTGTTTGAACTGGTTACAAAAGGATAGGTTCCATGGTCAATATCAAGCAATGTACCTTGCGCTCCCTCCAGTAAAACACGTTTATTGGCATCCAATAAGTCCCACACCATCTGTGTGGTGTCCGCTAAAAAAGGGAGTAATGCCTGTGCATAGCCATCGAGTTCTATTTTTAAACTTTCAAAATCAGGAGTTACAATACCAAGTGCGCCAAAAAGAGCTCTGTTTTCTTCGTAAAATTCACTTAAATTTTGCGCTAGTTTTTGCGTATCACGAAGCTCACCCAAACGGTGTCCACTGCGTTCAATTTTGCTTCCGTAACTTGGTCCTATACCTCGCCCTGTTGTTCCAATCGCCTTAGCACCTCGTAATTTTTCCTTAGCTTGGTCAATCAAGATATGATGTTTTAAAATCATATGCGCTTTATCGCTCACAAACAATCTTTCTTGGAGGTTTTCAAACTGTTTCATCTCCTCAATCAACGCTTCAGGAGAGACTACCACGCCGTTTCCAATGATATTAATCGCTTTAGGATTTAATATGCCTGAGGGGATGAGATGAAGTGCGTAACGTACCCCATCAACCCAAATCGTATGCCCTGCATTGTGTCCGCCTTGGTAGCGACATACGGCATCATAATTTTGTGCCATCAAGTCAACAATTTTTCCTTTGCCTTCATCACCCCATTGAATGCCTACGATCATATTTGCTTTCATTTTTGTCCATCTCTTTTAATTAATATTTCAATAATGTCATCACTGTAAAGACCAAAACCGCTCGATCCTATGCCCTCACAATCATAACTTCCCCCAACACCTAAGGTGAAATTTTGGTCAACAAATCGAAAAAATACAGCATTATAATAGCGCATTTTCACATAATACAGCGGTGAAAATACATGCTTGGTATAGCGTAAAGTTTTTGCAAGATTTTTAAGCACCAAAAGCTCCTCTTTTAAAGGAAGAGGGACCTCTTCTAAAAGGTCTTCTATCTCTTCTAACGTTTGTAAACAGGTCAATTTTGTGAGCCAAGGAATATCCAAAGCTAAAAGTTTTTGCAACTCTCCTTTTTCAAACAGTTGCAAATCAAGTCCCAGCATTTCTGAGAGAAGCTTTGGAATCCGAATATTGCTTACATGTAAAAGTGGCGCTATCTCTAAACGTTCAAACAATGCCGCACTCATGGCAATGCTCAAACCCAAATCCTCTTCACCAATCATCTCGGCCCCAATTTGATGGACCTCATGGCTTGGATAACGGAAAACAGGTTGAATGTAAAACCATTTGGTGTGATTGGTACTTCGCCCCATCCGTTTGGTGATAAGTCTTACCGCATCCATCGTACTGTCAGCACGCAAAGAAACAATGTTATTTTTTTCATCGGAAAAACGCAACAACTCTTTTTCATCAATATTTTGGTGCTGATGATAAGAAAAAAATGGGGTTACAATCTCTTCAAATCCCGCTTCATACAAAAGCTCACTCGCCACCTGCTCCAAATCACGCTTTAGCTTAGCACTGCGGCCAAAATAGAGCTTACTACCTGTGGGAATTTCGTGTTCATAAATCATCTTGTGCCTTACTGATAAAATCGTTCGCTAAACACGCGATTGGCAGTTCCATCGTAGGCTCTTCGCCCTAAGCTCGCTAAAACCAACTCTATCGCATTGAGAGCCCACGCCGTTTCATACACAGCGACAAGCCCCATATGGTTGATGCGAAAAAGGGTGTCTTTGATATGGTCCTGCCCACCAGCGATATTGACGCCGTAGGTCGTTTTTAAGAGCTTTCGAATTTTTAATGCGTCTTCATCTAAAACGGAACTCATCGCACGTGCGGGTGCTTTTGGATAAATGTGAAACCCTAAGGCTTTTAACGCTTCATTACAGGCATGGGCACGTTTTTCTGTATCGGTGTAGAGTTTTTCAAGCCCCCCTTGCTCCTCAATGAGCTCCAGCATAGCTTTAAGCCCTATGACCAATGTGGTTGCTGCTGTCCATGCTGTTGTATTTTTACGTTGATTTTTAAGTTCCGTCTTGAGGTTAAAATAATAACCAACCCCTTTGTTTTCAACTTTTGCAATGGCATCAGTATTGAGCCCCAAGAGAGCAAGCCCTGGAGGTAACATCAACGCTTTTTGGCTTCCTGAAATGAGTGCATCAATATGCGTAGTGTCAATCTTTTCAACCCCAACCGCCGTAATACCATCGGCAACAATCATCACATCATTTCGGATAGCTTTTACTTTACGCGCAATCTCTTCAACAGGATGGCGTACACCCCCAGCACTTTCACAAATTTGAATAAAAATAGCATCAATACGACTGTCTTCTTCTATGATTTCAAGGAGTGTTTCAACATCAACAGGCGTGTCCCACTCATTTTTAATCTCAACATATTCTTTACCATACGCTGCACAAATTTTGCCAAAACGCTCACCAAATTTACCCGAATTGACCACCAAAGCTTTGGAATGACACAAATTGAGCACACACGCTTCCATGGCTCCCGTACCACTCGATGCAAGCATCAAAACCTCTTCCATCCCAAACAATCTCTTTAATAAAGAACGCGCAGTTCCAAAAATAGCTTCAAATTCAGGCGTACGATGGTGGATGGTCGGCGTGCTCATGGCAACACGAATGGCTTCAGGCACAGGGGTAGGTCCAGGGGTCAAAAGTAACATAAAAATCCTTACATGTAAATAGGTTATGGTAATGATTTTAGCAAAATATAGCTTGTTCTTTCTTTAGCATTAATGTACAATAATGGTAATCAGTTTGTTACATGTAAAATGTAAACTACCCTCAAAATACACTCAGGAGCTCACATGTCCTTTAAATTAAAAATCATCCTCGCGATTTCAACACTGCTTTTTCTAAGCTTGAGTACCTTTGGATTTTTTAGCTATATGGATACAAAGAAAAACAGTGTGATACAAATTGAATCGAGCCTTAAAATGGCATCGCACGCGTTGAGCGACTACATTGATTTGTGGCTTTTGAACAAAAAAAGTGGTGTGGAAAGTACCTCTAAGACATTTCAAGATATTGATGTTACAGCACTCAGTGATATTATCGAAAAGCTCCAAGAAGTCACTAAAACATTGGGTGCACGTGATGCCTATGTCGGCTTAGAGGATGGAACGATGTACCTTGGAAGTCAAAGTAAACTACCAGAAGGATATGACCCTCGAAAACGACCTTGGTATGTGAAAGCCAAAGAGACACGTACGCTTGGCATCACCGATGTTTACATAGATGCCACAACCCAAAGCCCTATCGTGACCATTATGGCACCCGTTTTTCAAGGCAGTACATTTATCGGTGTTTTTGGTATCGATATTGGCTTAGATGATTTGACTAAATCGATTAGTAACATCAATTTTAATGGAGGTTACGGTGTGTTGCAAGATACCAAAGGCATTATTATTGCACACCCAAATAAAGAACTGTATGGTAAAGATTTAGCAACGATTCTTCCCGAGCTAACCTCACAATTTGGCGACAAACAAGAAGGTCTGTTCAACTATACCTTTCAAGGGGCTGATAAAATTTACACCTTTAAACTCTCCACCCAAAGTGGTTGGAGACCAGGGATTGCTTTCGATAAAGCAGCCGCTTACACGTTTTTAGATGCACAAATGAAAGAGCTCATCGTCTTGGGTGTGGTTATGCTTCTCCTCTCTATTTTAGTTGTATTGGCCTTGGTCAAAGCCCTTATTCGCCCCCTTGAAGCACTTAATACGGTGGTACAAGCCTTATCGAGCAGTGAAGGTGACTTGCGCCAGCGCTTAAATGCGACACAAAACGATGAGTTTGGGCACGTTTCAACCAATATCAATCAATTCATCGCAAAACTTCACGACATTGTCAAGCGTGCAAAAGAGATCAGTGGGGAAAATGCGTCCATTTCAGAAGAACTTTCACGCACCGCTTCAGAGGTCGTACGTAATGTTGAAAAAGAGTCTATCATTGTTACTAAAGCCAAAGATGAGGGCATAACTCTCACCCAATCCATTGAAAGTTCCGTTGAAAAGGCTAAAGCATCTCAAAAAGTACTTCAACAAACGCAAAGCGACATTGAAGTGGTCAAGCAAAAAGTGGAACTTTTGGAAAATACAATGCAAATCACGGCTAGCAAAGAGCAAAGTTTGGCAGAACGTCTCAATCACGTCAGCCAAAATGCCAATGAAGTCAAGGATGTTTTAAACATCATCAAAGATATTGCCGACCAAACCAACTTGCTCGCACTCAATGCTGCCATTGAAGCCGCGCGCGCGGGTGAACACGGAAGAGGATTTGCTGTTGTAGCAGATGAAGTACGAAAACTGGCCGAACGTACCCAAAAAAGCTTGGTCGAAATCGATGCTACCATCAATGTTGTCGTTCAATCCATCATGGATGCTAACACAGACATTACCCAAAATGCACACGATGTGCATGAACTTGCATCCATCTCCATCGAACTTCAACGTGGTATGAATGGCATCAGCGATACGATTCATACCACGATGAAAGATACCTATGAGAGTGTTGAAAGCTTTATCGAGACGTCTAAAAAAGTGAGTTACATTGTGAGTGAAATCGAAAAAATCAATGCAATTTCAAGAGAAAATGTAGTCAGTATCGATAATGTTTCAAAAGCGTCAGAACATTTACATAGCATGACTGAAAATCTCAATAACGAACTGGAAAAATTTAAGTCCTAACTCTTCTCTCAAGCGAGGAGTTTAATCACCTCGCTTGGATCTTTTGCAAGATAACGCGCGCCATATTTTCTCAACTCCTCTTCATCCCTAAAGCCCCACAATGCACCAACAGGAATCATCCCAGCTTCATTGGCGGTTATCATATCAATCATAGTATCCCCCACATAATAACATTCCTGAGGTGTTACATGTAAGGCTTGGGCAACATCGTGTGCCCCCTGAGGATGAGGCTTTCGAGGAATACCTTCACGGGCACCATACACGGCTTCAAAGTGCCATTGACGAAGGTATTTGAACACACACATTTTGGTAAAACTATCAGGTTTGTTGGAAAGAACCGCCATTTTAAAGCCACGTTTTTGTATGAAGGTGAGCATTTTACTAACTCCCTCATACAGCCGTGTGTTTTGGTTAAACTGCTTGGCATAATGTGCTTCAAACAAAGACACGGCTTGAGCCACTACCTCAGCACTTTGAGGCTTACATGTAAAGATATTTTCAAACAACTTTACCACCCCTTCGCCCACAAAATAGCGATACTTTGAACTTTCATGGGCTGAAAATCCCAAGGTTTCCAAAGCATGGTTCGCACTGATAGCAATATCTTCTAGGGTATCTAATAGTGTTCCATCCAAATCAAAAATAATGGCTTTTGGCATGTTAGAGCTTACAATCTACCCCAGCATCAACGTACGCAATGCCAGACATTTCACACGCTTTTTGCGTTACATTTTCAACACTAAAACCAAATTTTTCAAACAATAATTCAGCTGGGGCACTGGCACCAAAACGCTTCATTCCAATGACCTCATCGGCAAATCTATACCATTCAAGACCTGCTCCTGCTTCGATGGCTAAGACTTTCGTTTGAGGCTCTACTACCGTGTTGATATAGTTTTTATCTTGCTCCACAAAGAGATCAAAACACGGCACACTCACAACGTTTGCCTGGATTCCAAGCTTTGCCAAACGACACCCTGCTTGAAGTGCGAGAAAGACTTCACTCCCGCTTGCCATCAACGTCATCATCGCATTATCACGTTTTTTGAGCAAATACCCACCGTTTTCAACATCCCCACATGCCCTATCATCTTTAAGTGCTTTGAGCTTTTGACGGGAGAGCACAAACGAGGCAGGAGCATTCATACTCAGAGCTTTTTTCCACGCTTTAACATTCTCAGTACCATCACATGGACGGTAAACGTAAAAGTTTGGAAGTGCTCTAAATTGGCTCAACTGCTCAATAGGCTGATGCGTAGGACCATCTTCTCCCACCCCAATACTATCGTGCGTCCAAACGTAAAAATTTTTAAGCCCCATCAATGCCGCTAAACGAACGGAAGGTTTCATATAGTCACTGAAGATAAAAAACGTTGCACTAAACGGAATAAACAGACCGTACAAAGCAAAAGCATTGGTGATAGCACCCATCGCATGTTCACGAATCCCAAAGTGGATATTACGCCCGTAGGGGAAATCACCCATGCCGTTTAATTCACTTTTGTTAGAGGGTCCTAAATCGGCACTGCCTCCCAAAAAGCCTGGTAAAGATTTGGCAATGGCGTTGAGAATTTTGCCATTGCTATCGCGTGTAGCAACATCGCTTTCAAATACAGGCCATTCAATGGCGGACACTTTAGGATTTTGAAGGGCATCTAACAGTGATTTTTGCTCACTGCTTAGTTTTGTGGAGACGAGCTTGTTCCACTGTGCTTCTGCCAAATCACCTTTTTCTAGCGCACATGAAAAACGTGCTTTGACATCTTCGGGCACACAAAAAGAGAGCTCTGGATCAAACCCTGCTTTGGTTTTGGCATTGCCAATCTCTTCTGCACCTAAAGGAGCACCATGCGCATGGTGGCTACCTTCCATTTTACACGCACCTTTTGCAATGGTCGTGGTTGCAATGATTAAGTAAGGTTTGGTTTGCTCTTTTGCATGCTCTAAAACCGCATTGATTTCATCAAAATTATGCCCATCGATGCGTGAAACTTCCCAACCTTGGGCTTCAAAACGGTGCTTGACATCCTCGCTCCACGCGATAGAAGTGTCTCCTTCAATAGTAATAGCATTACTATCGTAAATAACGACCAAGTTATCCAAGCTTAAATGTCCAGCCAAAGAGCACGCTTCGTAGCTAATGCCTTCTTGCAAATCCCCATCACCGCACAAACAATAGACCTTATGGTCAATCACGCAAACTTCTGGTGCATTCAAGACATTGCCTGCGTATTTGGCTGCCATAGCAAAGCCAACCGCATTAGTAATGCCCTGACCCAAAGGACCCGTGGTCACTTCAACCCCTGGAACATCGTGGTACTCAGGATGTCCGGGGGTTTTACTGCCCATTTGTCGAAAATTTTTCAAATCTTCTAAACTAATATCATACCCGCTAAGGTGCAAAAAGGAGTAAATCAGTGCCGAAGCATGCCCTCCACTAAAAACCAAACGGTCACGGTTAAGCCAGTGAGGGTTTTTAGGGTTGTGGCGTAGATGTCTCGTTAAGATGGTCACGATATCGGCTAACCCCATGGGGGCACCAGGGTGTCCACTGTTGGCACGTTGCACCATATCGGCACATAAAAAACGTATGGTGTCAGCTTGTTTTTGAAGCATTTTTTTATCTTCCATTTTTTTTCCTCATCAATATTATCGTTTAAAGTAAGTCTCAATAATGTGCCCAAGTCTAAAAGCCAATGAGGCATCCAATTGCTCTAAGGCAGCATCAAGCGTATCTAAAAGAGCTGTTTTTTGCTGTATTGCCCCTTCCAATCCTAAAAGAGTTACAAAGGAGTTTTTATGACCATCATTCATGGTTGGCTTTCCTGCTTCTTCACTAGAGAGGGTTGCATCAATGATATCGTCTTGGACTTGAAACAAAAGTCCTAAGGTAATCCCAAAGGCGTACAAATGCTCTCGAATCGTTTTATCTAAGCCTGCAATAACTGCGCCCATCGCTAAAGAAGCGGCAATCAATTTGGCTGTTTTGTGTACATGTAAAAAACGCAACTGTTCTAAATCGAGCTTTTTATCTTCAAAAAAACAATCAATCGCCTGACCTAAAACCATTCCGTACACACCCGCATCACGGGCAAGGATAGAAACAAGTTCAATGCGTACTGACGCGTCCAAAGGAGCATGGGCAATAAGATGAAAAGCGTGTGTATTGAGTGCATCGCCTATCAGCACGGCTGTTGTCTCATCATAGCTTACATGTAAAGTGGGATGTCCTCGTCTTAAAGGGGCATCATCCATACAGGGCAAATCATCATGAATCAGCGAATAGGTGTGCATAATCTCTAAGCCAAGTGCTACATGTAAGGCATTATCCACTAAAAGAGGTGCCTCTACTTCCACAACACTGAGTAAAAGAAGCGGACGAAACCGTTTTCCACCCACATCCACCATTTCACGTAACGCTTTATCAAAGTGAGGATGAAAACTCTGCACACGCGGGAGGCTCTCACTTAAAAAATGTTCAAACCGCTCAATCAAACTATAAGAATTCAAAAACGTCCTTTTAGCGCTTTAACGTTACAAAAAACTGAAAATCATTGCGATCAAAGAGAAGATTAAACTCTTTTTCCCTACTCTTATCCATATGCGCCTCTGCTTCTGCTTTACTCTCTACTTTCATACCATTAATCTGAAGCAAACGATCCCCTGCTTTTAAACCACTGTGTTCCGCTGCTGAAGCACGCTTTGGCTCATTTAAGACCAACTGAGGAGAGAAGGCAAAACCTTTGGTTTCAAAGTAACTGACTTTAGGAGGTGCTACTTTTTTAGGTTTTGGTTTTGGTTCGGGCTTTGGAGGCATAACCAAAATATTTTCTTCAACCCAAGCATTGTTGCGCTCCATCGTTGCACTGAGCTTCGATGTGGTTTTTGCCAACATAAAAGCTTCATGAAATTCGGGCAATGTTCTTACTTTTCTTCCATTAAGCGCTGTAATTTTATCGCCCACTTTCAGCTTTGTTTTGCTCGTATTATTATCAATCTTATCCACAAAGATGCTCTCATTGCCTTCGACAAAACGTGCACCTAAATCATGATACGAAGCTGTTTTGCCATCCATGAAATCTTTTAATGCTTCAGAACTGATGTAGTATTTATCGCCAACGCCAAGACCATACATTTCGCAGCACAATCCTCCCACGATATTGTTGGCTTCACCTTGACCTCCAAACTCAAAAAAACTGTGAACATCTTTTCCAATTTTCGAGGCATTGACAACGTTCAGGGCATTTTCATTCATGCTCACTAGCCACTCTCCTAGTTTCAGCTCACTCGTTGCTTTTAGTTTCATGGGAGTTAACGGTTTTGCAGATTCAAACAGGTAGAGATTTGAGAGGTAATCGTGTTTGATAAAAGGAACATTGGGTGCGGTTTCACTATATGCAATCGCATGTTTTTCATCCACCGCAATGGCACGTGTGTTACCAAAATAGACAATAGATCCCTTGTTTTTTTCATAACACTGTGTAAAATCAGGATAGACAAATTCAGCTTTGTTTACCGCAACAAGGGCAGGAGTGTCTGCTGCAAAAAGGCTCAAACTTAGCACACATACTAAAAATCCAAATCGTTTCACCGTGCTCTCCTTAGCTTTTAATACCAAAGCTTCCCATGCTTGAGAGCATTTGTGCCGTGGCATGTTTTTTATCCTCTTCAACCATTTTTGTAACATCATTCATAGCACTCATTAAGAGTATTTGTAAGGACTCTTTGTCCTCCATCAACGTGCCATCAATGCTGATATCGATCACCTCGCCATGACCATTCATCTCCACGACTACCAATCCTCCACCGCTTTTGGCACGGAAAGTTTTACTCGATGCATCTTCTTGCATTTTTTCGGCTTGCTTTTGCGCAATTTCGAGCATTGCACCCATTTTGGAGAGATCAAAATTTTCAAACATCAGATGTAATCCCTCACTTCCACAATCGCATTGCACTCATCCACCAAAAGAACTGTTGGTTTAAAATTGAGCAATTCAATCTCACTCATATGAGCATAGGCAATAATGATGATTTTATCACCCACATGCGCTTTTCTAGCGGCTGCACCATTGAGGCAAATATCTCGTTGTCCCGCTTTTCCTTCAATCACATAGGTCGTAAAACGTTCGCCATTATTGATATTAACAACCTCAACTTTTTGCCCCACTTTGAGGTTAGAAGCATCAATTAACTCTTTGTCAATAGTGATAGAGCCTACATAATTGAGGTTTGCATCCGTTACGGTAGCTCTATGAATTTTACTGTATAACATTTCAAGCGTCATCGCTCTTCCTCTTTCACAAATTTCTCTATTTTACACTATTTTTGCTAAGAGTTCCCTAACCAAAACCCGATCGTCAAACGGATATTTTACCCCTTTGATCTCCTGATATGTCTCATCGCCTTTACCTAAAATCAAAACAACCTCATTCTCGCCCTGCAAGTGCAAAGCCTTTTCAATCGCTTTGGCACGATCCACCTCTACATGTAAAGCACTGGTAGGGTGTATGCCTTGAAGAATCTCTTTGATGATGCTTTGAGGGTTTTCACTACGAGGATTATCACTGGTGACAATAATTGTTTTCGCATAGCGTGCTGCCATAGCACCCATTTTGGGACGCTTTGTTCTGTCTCTATCACCTCCAGCCCCAAACACTACAATAAGATCTTTTTCTTTCACACTTTCAAGTACTTTTTCCATGCCATCAGGCGTATGGGCAAAATCAACAATCACCAAGGGCTCGGAACTCACCACTTCCATACGCCCCTCTACCCCTCCAAAATTGCCAACAACCTCACAGATGGCCTCCATAGGAGCAACACAAAGCATATCAACCGCACTGATAGCAGCTAAAAGATTGTACAAGTTAAAAAATCCGTGCATCGGGGATTCAAATTCGTACACTTTTTCAATTTTAGCCACCGCTGCACTGATGCCGTCTTTTAGTGAATAGGCAAGAATTTTATACGTTGAAGGATTTTCTATACCATAACTCATCGCGTTGGTGCGATTGAATCGAATATTGCGTTCATCTTTATTAATAAGCTTTAAGCCCTCATCATCAAAAAATTGACTCTTAACCGCAATATACGCATCCAAGGTTTTGTGAAAATCCAAATGATCTTGGGTGACATTGGTCAAAATTTTAAGCGCAAAAGAGAGACCATCAATACGATTTTGAGCAATGGCGTGAGAACTTACTTCCATAACAAAGTACTCACACCCCTCTTGGACGGCTAATTGAAGATGCAAAATAGTCTGTAAAATAGGCGGTGTAGTCAAACTTTTTTCGTCTACACGTTTATCATTAATAAAACACCCACGCGTTCCTTGTAAACCCACTTTTTTACCCAAATCAAGTAAAATAGAATAAATTGCCGCAGCAGTAGTGGTTTTACCATTGGTTCCTGTAATACCAATAATTTTAATGGCATCATTTAAACCTAAAAGCGTTAAACACTCTTTTGCATTAATAATGCGTGTGCATCCATGCTTCAAAGCATCTGCTTCGTAAACACTATTTTGATCAGTTTTTAAAAAAAGTGTTGTTGCATCACACTGTGTTGAATCATCGCTTACATGTAAAAAAGGTGCATGGTTAAAAAGATTTATCTTCAAGAAAGACTCTTAGTGTTGGACTTTTTTAATGAGTGTTAACAGTTGCTCATCATTAGGAAAGAGTGTCACGGCACTCTCAAGGTAATTAAGTGAAATATCAACAAACCCATTTTCCATGAGCTTTGAGAGAAAATCAACAAAATCTTCTTTACGCGAAATAATGACTTTGGTTGAAAACATAATATCTTCAAATGCCTCTTTAAAACTTCCTCGAGCATCAATCAAATCTCTGAAATCTTCATACCGAATGCCATTTTCTGCATTGATTCGTCCTTCAAAATCATTGTTCTGTCCAAGTAAGCGTGCGATTTTATCCCTGTTTTCATCCACCGAATGAATAATGGTTTCCATCACAGCCTCACACTCTTCCACCCCATTGTCTTTAGTTAAAAGATAGTATTCAAATAAAGACCTTGCTTGTGCTTCATTTTCAAGTGCCATATCACAGAGCAATGCGCCAATGCGTGCCTCTTTAGCAGAGACATTTTCACTAAGTTCCAAAGCAAAAAGGGCTAAAGCGTGTGTAAATTGTTTGGCATAAAAAAGCTCAATCGCTTTATGAATACGTTCATTCATCGCTATACTAGTGCCTCAATTTCATGTTCTTGACCAGGGGCAATATTCACCACTTCAATCTCAGGATGAATATCAATACGAAGCTGTCTTTCGATACCATATTTCAGAGTTTGTCCACTAGAAGCACAACCTTGGCATGCACCTTGTAATTGAACAAAAACACGGCCAGATTTTATGCACAGTAGTGTTAATCCACCACCATCAAGTGCCAACATAGGTTTAATTTTTTCCAATGATTTTTCAACAACAGGCAAGAGTTCTTCATCACTAAACGGTATCATTCATACTCCTCTTTCTTAGGGTTTAGAAGAGTTCTATTAAACAATAGTTTGCGTTAAAAGTGACTTAATTTTGGGGGCTTAAAACAAAGAAAGAGGTTTGAAAAAGCTTATTTTCAAACCTCCATATGGAGAATTATACGAGTTCTAAAAATGCCATTGGTGCAGCATCACCCTTGCGGATGCGTGTTTTGACAATACGAGTATACCCGCCATTACGCTCAAGGTACTTTGGCGCAATTTCATTCACAAGTTTTTTAGTACACTCTTTATCTTGAAGTGCCGCAAACACAAACTTGTGTGCATGATCACCACCCTCTCCGGCTTTTGTGATCAACTTTTCAACAAATCCTCTAAGCTCTTTGGCTTTTGGAACCGTTGTTTCGATTTTTTCATATTTAATGACAGCAATAGCCATATTCTTCAAGAGCGCTGCTCTGTGAGATGAACTACGACCAAGCTTTCTGTATCCGTGCTTATGTCTCATAAATTAACCCTCATTGGCTTCAGATTTTAAATCTTGAATTTTTTTAGCAAGCAAAGTGGCAGTCTCTTCAGAAAAGTTAAACCCTACAGGATACCCACTCTCTTCCATCACTTGTCTAATCTCTTCTAACGATTTTTTACCTAGGTTTTTAAGGTTTTTAAGCTCCAACTCACTCATTAAAGAGAGCTCAGCAATGTATTTTACCTCAGCACGATCTAAGCAGTTGTAACTGCGCGCACTTAAACCCAATTCTTCAATACTTTGAAGCAATTTCCCAAACTCTACATTGTCACTAGAGTGTTCACTCTTAGGGGCAACAGCGATATCCAAAATGCCATTAAAGACTGACATTTGTGCATACATTGCCTCCAAAGCATTTTTGAATGCTTCGATGGGAGAAACCAAACCATCGGTTTCAATAGTGAAAACGATTTTTTCATAATTTGGATTATCTTCAACCAAAACATTTTCAATATCATAAACCGCTCTTTTTACCGGTGTAAAAAAAGCATCCAGTGCTATATAATCGTCCCCTACTAATCCACGGATATTCTCACTTGGAACATATCCGATACCTTTTTCAATAATCAATGAGAAGCTGAGTTCAGCATCTTCATTAATTGTTGCCAAGTAGGCTTCTGGCGTTACAATATCAACTAAGGCATTGCAAAGATCGCTTCCCTTAATTTCTTTAGAGCCTGAAAACGTGTAGTTAACTTCCACACGTTTTTCATCACCCTTAATTTTAAAACGAATATTTTTGAGGTTTATGATAAAAAGTGCCACATCTTCAAGCATACCTCGCATGCTGTCAAACTCATGAGTCACACCCTCAATCTTTACTGCCGTTGGAGCAGAACCTACAGTACTGCTAAGAAGCAATCTACGAAGCGGATGCGCTAAAGTAACAGCAAACCCTGATTCAAAAGGGTATGCGTTAATTTGAACTTTATTCGCAGCTAAATTTTCAACTTCAATTTCTGTTGGCATGTAAGCTGATGTATTGATTTTTTTCATATGCTACCTACTTTGTTATTTAGAGTATAGCTCAACGATTAATCTTTCTTCAACCGGAATAACCACTTCATCTCTCTCAGGAATTCGGGTAAAAATACCCATCGCTTTATCTCTTTCCACATCAACCCATGGGGCAATGCCCGTTTGTTGTGTGAGCTCTAAGGCACGTTTGATTTGTGGATTGTTTTTTGATTTTTCGCATACTTCAATCTTCTCACCAGCACGTACGACATACGAAGGAATATCTACACGACTTCCGTTCACTAAAATATGTCCGTGAGTGACCAATTGACGTGCAAAACGACGTGTCGTTGCAAAGCCCATACGATATACAACATTATCCAATCGTCTTTCGATTAATTGAACGAGATTAATACCCGTATTTCCATCTCTACGTGCTGCTTCATCAAATATTCGTCTGAATTGTTTTTCAGAAACTCCATACATAAACTTCGCTTTTTGTTTTTCTCTTAATTGAAGTCCGTACTCACTAATTTTTGCTCTTCTTTGTCCGTGCTGACCTGGGGCGTAAGGACGCTTGTCCAATGCGCTTTTACCAGCAAGTCTGCGCTCACCTTTAAGGGCTAAGCTGACACCAAGTCTTCTCTCGAGCTTCTCGACTGGTCCTCTATATCTTGCCATTTTTTCTCCTAATCTATTGCGTAAACGAAAAAATTATTATGTTACCTTACCAAAAACGTTTCGTCTAATATTTAAATTAAACTCTTCTACGTTTTGGAGGTCTACAACCGTTGTGTGGTAATGGCGTTACGTCTTTTAGAAAAGAGACCTTAACACCCTCTGTTGTGCCTGCACTTTTAACTGCTGTTTCACGACCGCTACCAGGTCCTTGAACCTTAATACCGATCTCTTTGAGACCATGCTCTTTTGCTTTGTTAAGTGCGTCTTCAACTGCTTGTTGTGCGGCATAAGGAGTAGATTTTTTACTACCTTTAAAGCCCAAGCTTCCTGCACTACTCCATGCAATCACATTTCCCATCTCATCAGTTACAGTTACGACAGTGTTATTAAATGTTGCAGAAATATGAATAATTCCCTTAGCAATATTTTTTCTAACGACTTTCTTACGTACTACTTTTCTTTTTGCCATCTGATTCCCTTTGAGACTGCGTTATTTAGCTTTTGCGCCAACGGTACGTTTTTTACCTTTACGGGTACGCGCATTCGTTTTAGTTTTTTGACCTCGAACTGGCAAGCCTTTTCTGTGTCTAAGGCCACGATAGCTTCCCATATCCATGAGTGCTTTAATGTCCATAGCTACTTTTTTACGAAGATCACCCTCAACTTGGAAGCCTGCTTGAATCTCTTTACGAATCGCTGCTACTTCATCTTCGCTGAGTTCATGAACTCTTTTATTGTATGAAATTCCCGTTGCATCTAAAATCAAACGTGAACTTGTCAAACCTATGCCGTAGATGTACGTTAAACCGTACTCTACTCTCTTCTTCATTGGAAGGTCTACACCTGCAATCCTTGCCATGCTTATCCTTGTCTCTGTTTATGTTTTGGATTTACGCAAATGACTCTCACGATACCTTTTCGCTTAATCACCTTGCACTTATCGCACATCTTCTTTACAGAAGGTCGTACTTTCATTGTGACTCCTGAACGTTTTTTCCACTTAATTTTGAGTGAAACTGTCACAGGTTTGACGACGTTTGTCAAACCAACAATCGAAAAAACAGTGGTCTTTTTTTCGATTATTCTTCACACAGCTTTACAAAAGGGGCAAATTATACACAAAATAAGCTAATACTTTACTTATAGCGGTATGTAATGCGACCTTTGTCCAAACTATAAGGGGTTAATTCCACCTTAACGGTATCTCCAGGCATTATTTTAATATAATGCATTCTCATCTTACCCGCAATGTGACATAATATCACATGGCTGTTTTGTACTTCAACTTTGAACGTTGCATTAGGAAGTGCTTCTATCACTTTCCCATCAATTTCAATAACATCATCTTTTGCCATTTTACCTCCTACACTCTTGATAAAATCTCAACACACCCATCAATCACAGCGATTGTGTGTTCATAGTGACTCCCTTTCATGCCATCAATTGAAACAACCGACCATTTGTCTTCTAAGACTTTAGGGGTTGACTCTCTTTGGCAGATCATGGGTTCCAAACAAAACACCATACCGTTTTTAATCTTTGGACCGCTTTTTGGATTGTTTCCTTCTAAATAGTTTGGAATTTCAGGCTCTTCATGGGGTTTTCGCCCAATTCCATGCCCACAAAATCCTCGCAAAGGAACGTATCCTCGACCTACAATAAACTGCTCGATGGCATACGATAACTCTTTAAAACGCATCTCAGGCTTAATAATATCTATCGCGTAGTCAAGAGCATCTTTTGCACAGGCAATCAGCCTCTCATCCTCTTTTGAAATTACACCCACCGGTAGCGTAACGGCTGAATCGCCATACCAACCATCAATCTGTGTTCCAATATCAAGCCCAATAATATCACCTTCTTTAAGACAATATTCATTAGGGATACCATGGATAATCACTTCGTTAACAGAGGTGCACACACCAGAGGGAAACCCATAAAGACCTTTAAAAGCAGGTTTGGCCCCTAAACTGTGAATATATGACTCACCCAAGGCATTGAGCTCTTTAAGGCTAATGCCAGGGTGAACCTTTGAGGTAAGATATTCCAAGGTTTGGGCAACAATACGATTGGCGACGCGAAGCTTTTCAATCTCGCCACTTTTTTTAATGGTAATAGCCATGAAGACTAAAGACCTACTGCACTCAAGGTTTCGTATTTGTTCATATACATCTGAGCTTCAATTTTTCGCATGGTATCAAGCGCTACTTGTACCACAATTAAAACTGCCGTTCCACCGAAGTAAAACGGTACACCCATCACTTTCACCAATACCCAAGGAAGTGTAGAAATCAGACCTAAATAGATAGAACCCCACAACGTCAATCTTCCTGCAACTTCGTTTAAGAAGAGTGCCGTACCTTCCCCCGGTCGAATACCAGGAATAAAGCCACCTTGCTTTTTAAGATTTTCAGAGATATCTTTAGCATTAAATACAATCGATGCGTAAAAATAGGCAAAGAAAATCACAAAAATAAACGTTAAGACATTAAAAACATAGCTGTTTGGATTCAAAAAGTCGTTAATGGCTTGTACAACAGGATTGGTACTTGCTTGCATGATGGTGGAAGGAAACATCAAAATGGCACTGGCAAAAATAGGAGGAATAACACCGCTCAAGTTCATCTTGATCGGAACATAATTCATAATACGCTTGTGCTGATTTTGCAAAACAACTTTACGTGAATAAGAAATCGGTATACGTCGCTCACCCATTTCTACGTAAATAATGGATCCAACGGTTGCTAGAATAACGAGTAAAATACCAATGACAACTAAAAAGTTTAACTCACCTGTATTCACAAGATTAATGGTGCCTCCGATAGCACTTGGAATGCCTGAAACGATACCTGCAAAAATAATTAAACTGATACCATTGCCAATACCACGTTGGGTAATCTGCTCGCCAATCCACATAAGCAACATGGTCCCAGCAAGCATACTAGCAGCAGCTACGGCTGAAAACGTTGTCATATCAAGCATAACAGCACTCTCACCCGAACGTCCCGTCATACCACCAAGACCCACAGAAACACCAATGGCTTGAACAATAGTAATACCAATGGTTGCGTAACGAATGATTTGCATGTATTTCACCATTCCATCACGCTCTTTTTTCATTTTACCGAGGGCTGGGAAAGTTGCGGCGAGAAGTTCCATAACGATAGAAGCAGTAATGTAAGGCATAATTCCAAGAGAGATGATACTAAGACGCTCAGCAGCATTGCCACTAAACATATTGAACATCCCAAGGGCATTGGAGCTATTAGAGTCAAAAAACTCCTTAATAACATCTATATTAACACCAGGAACTGGCACGTAGGCCAGAATCCTGTATGCAAATATAAAACCCAGTGTAATCAAAATCTTTCGGATAAGATCTTGACTCATATCTGCGACCCAGTGAAAACAACATTTTCATCTTTGATCTTAGAAGCTAACTCTTTTGCATTGGCTCCGATAAGTTTTACTTTGGTAATCGCACTTGACATTTTATGTACGGTGCGAATAGCGTCCATTGTAATTTCAGAAAGCTCAGAAATGGCTTTAATTTTTTCAACATTGATGATGTAAGGCTTAATCACTCTGGATGTAAAACCTACTTTTGGTAGACGTCGTTGGAGGGGCTGTTGACCACCTTCAAAACCTCTTTTACGCTTGTAGCCTGTACGTGACTTTTGACCATTCGCACCACGGCTTGCTGTTTTACCCATTCCACTACCTTGACCTCGCCCTACGCGCTTGATCTCTTTTGTGGAATTTTCTGCTGGTGTAAGATTATCTAATGCCATAATTACTCCTTAGCTCTTAATCATGCTAAGAGCTTTAATGGTTGCTCTTACCACGTTGGAAGCATTGTTAGAACCTAATGACTTCGTCAAAATATCTTTAATGCCTGCAAGTTCAACAACAGGACGTGTTGCACCACCCGCAATGACACCCGTACCATCACTGGCTGGTTTTAAAATAATACGACTTGCATTAAACTTTACTTCAACATCATGTGCGATGGTTGAGCCTTTAACATTCACCTTAACAATGTTTTTAAACGCATCATCAACGGCTTTACGAATCGCATCAGGAACCTCTTTTGCTTTACCAAAACCATAGCCAACAAGACCTTTTTTATTGCCTACAACGACCAGTGCTGTAAATCTAAAACGTCTACCGCCCTTAACAACTTTTGTTACGCGGCCAATGTTAACGATGACTTCTTCAAACTCTTCTTTGTTATATTTTTCCATTGAATCGTTATCCTCTTCTTAATTTACAGCACAATGCCGTTAGCTCTAAGGCCATCTGCGAAAGCTGCTACGACACCATGGTACAAATAACCATTTCTATCGTAAACTACTTTGGTCACATTGTTCGCTTTGAGTGTTTCGGCAAAAACCTTTGCAACTTCCGTTGCACCTTGCTTGCTAGCATTAAATCCTAACTTTTTTCCATCAACAGCTGCTAATGTAACACCATTCACATCATCAATAGCTTGTGCATAGACATATCGGTTTGATTTAAAGAAAGAAACCCTTGGTCGCTCAACCGTACCAGAGATATCGGCTCTTACACGCTTTTTACGCTTGATTCTGAGTGCTAATTTTCGTTTTAGTATATTTGCTTTCATCTCTTATCCTTACTTCTTAGAAGTTTTTCCGGCTTTACGGATAATCGTTTCATCAGAATATTTAACACCTTTACCTTTGTAAGGCTCAGGAGCTCTAAAACTTCTAATTTCAGCAGCGATTTGCCCCACAACTTGCTTGTCATCACCTACGATAGACACAACGTTCTTTTCAACCGTAATTCGAATATCTTGTGGAAATTCATAATTAATAGGATGTGAAAAACCAAGTTGAAGTTCTAATACATTGCCATTAACGGCAGCTCTGTAACCCACACCATTGATCTCAAGTGTCTTTTTAAAACCCTCAGTTAGACCTGTAATGATATTTTGTCCAAGTGCACGATAGGTTCCCCAAAATGCACTGCTTTGACGATCAGCACCTTTGGCAGCAAATACGAGTTCTCCATTTTGAACGGTTACGTCAACATTTCCCTTAGTGTCCAATGTTTTTTGAACACTTCCTTTTTGAAATGCTATTACATCTCCCTCCACTGATACATTAATACCAGCGGGGATAGTAATAGGCTTTTTTCCAATACGAGACATATTTTTTCCTTTTACTTGTCTACGATAAGCTTACATCTTAGAAATAGTATCGAATACCATAAAAGAAGGGCTAATTACCAAATACTACACACAACTTCGCCACCAAGACCTGCTTTGTGTGCGTCGTCGTTACTAAGAACACCTTTTGATGTACTAACAACAATAGTACCATAGCCATTTTTAAAGCGCTTAATTTCATCACAACCCTTATAGACACGACGTCCTGGTTTTGAGATTTTTTTCACTTCATTGATGACTTGTTGGCCTCTTGCATCATACTTCAATACCACATTGATGAATTTTTTAGGACCCTCTTCCACAACATTAAAGCTCTCAATGTAGCCCTTGTTTTGGAAAATGACCAAAATGGCTTCAACCAATTTGGAGTGCATCAACTTTGTCACATCAAGCTTACGCATTGATGCATTTCTAATTCTTGTTAAAGAATCTGCTACTAGATCATTAATCATAGTCTATTTCCTTACCAGCTTGCTTTTTTGAGGCCTGGAATAAGACCTTCATTTGCCATTTTACGAAGGCAAATTCTGCAGATACCAAAATCTTTGTACACCGCATGTGGTCGTCCACAAATTTGGCATCTGGTGTATGCTCTTACTTTAAACTTAGGCTCTCTTTTAGCCTTTGCAATCATTGATTTTTTAGCCATCTTATTTACCTTTAGCAAACGGCAAGCCAATGAGCTCAAGAAGTCTGAAGGCTTCTTTATCATTGCTAGCAGTGGTTACGATTGTGATATTCATACCGTGTGTTTTCATGATGTTATCGTACTCAACTTCTGGGAACATTAACTGCTCATTTAAACCAAAGTTGTAGTTAGCACGTCCATCAAAGCCGCTTCGTGGAACACCTCTAAAGTCTTTTACTCTTGGAAGTGCTACTGAGATAAGCTTGTCTAAAAACGCATACATGTTTTCATTACGTAATGTCACTTTGACACCGACAGGGTAACCTGCACGAACTTTAAAGCCCGCAACCGATTTCTTTGCCATGGTGATAACCGCTTTTTGTCCTGCAATTAAAGAGATGGTATCTGCAACATTTTGCATCAACTTCGTATCTTTACCCTCTTCACCAGCACCTACGCTGATAACGATTTTTTCGATGGCAGGTGTTAGCATAGGATTAGCAATATTAAACTCTTTGACCAATACTGGTTTGATTTCAGTATTCAATTTTTCTTGCAATCTGTTCATTATTTACCCTCAACTTTTGCCACGTTAGAGACATGAATCGGTTTTTCAATGCTTTTAAATCCGCCCTTAGGATTGCTTTCGCTTGGCTTAATAGCTTTTTTAACAGCCTTGCATCCCTCAACAACCACTTGAGATGTTTTTGGTAAAACAAGAACTACTTTTGCCTCTTTACCCTTATCATCACCTGCGATCACTTTTACCATGTCGCCTTTTTTAATTTTCATCTTGGTTGCCATTAGAGTACCTCCGGTGCCAAAGATACGATTTTCATAAAGTTCGCATAACGTACTTCACGACCCACTGGTCCGAAAATCCTTGTACCGATTGGCTCTCTTTTATTATCAAGAATAACTGCTGCATTCTCATCAAATCGGATAAGTGAGCCATTTTCTCTTTGAATCTCTTTTTTTGTTCGAACGATAACCGCTTTGACGACCTGTCCTTTTTTCACTTTACCACTTGGTAATGCTTTTTTGACAGAAGCGATGATGACGTCACCTACGGTTGCATAACGACGTTTGCTGCCGCCTAGAACCTTAATACACATAATTTCTTTAGCACCACTGTTGTCAGCTACGGCTAATCGTGTAAAACTCTGTATCATTATTCAACTCCCACTTTAACAATCGCACTGAGTCTAAAAGACTTTCTCTTTGAAAGTGGTCTGCACTCGATAGCACTTACGGTATCACCCGCTTTGACTTGGTTGCTCTCATCATGGACTAAGTATTTTTTAAAACGCTTAACGAACTTACGATATCGTGGGTGCATAACGCGTCTTTCTACTAAAACAGTGATTGTTTTATCGCCCGCTTTTTGAACAACGACGCCTTGAATCTCTCGTTTTAAAGCCATTAGTTACTCCTTACTTGAGCAGAAATAGCCGTATTAATACGTGCGATATCTCTTCTAACTTCTTTAATCTCATTAGGATTAGTCAGTTGCATTGTTTTTAGCTTTTGTTTCAATGTAAACAAAAGAACCTTTTTCTCTTTTAACAGTTCTGCAAGCTCAGATGCGCTTTTGGTGTTTAAATCAATATACTTCATTTTCGCTCTCTCGCGTTACAATCTTGGTTTTAAAAGGCAATTTGTGCATTGCAAGGGTTAAAGCTTCACGCGCTAACTCTTCAGGAACACCTGCCATTTCAAAAATAATTCTGCCAGGCTTAATATTCATAACCCATTTATCAACAGAACCTTTACCTTTACCCATCCTTGTCTCTAAAGGCTTAGCGGTTAAAGGCTTATCTGGAAATACACGAATCCATGTTTTAGCTTGACGCTTTACATGACGTGTATAGGCAATCCTTGCTGCTTCAATTTGACGTGAATCAATACGACCCGCTTCAACAGCTTTAAGACCAATTTCACCAAAAGAGATGGATGCGCCGCTTCCAGCTTCACCGCGATTGCGGCCTTTCATCTGCTTTTTATATTTTGTTCTTTTAGGCATTAACATTAGTTTTTACCTCTCTCTCTACGCGCTCTTGGCTTGCGTGAATTGTCTTTCTCAGGTGCTTCTTCCTTTTCAGGAGCAATCCCTTTTACTAAAACTTCACCTTTAAAAATCCATACTTTAACACCGATAACACCGTATGTTGTATGTGCTTCTGCAAAACCGTAATCAATTTTTGCTCTGAGTGTATGAAGAGGAACACGTCCCTCTAAGTACCATTCAGTTCTTGCCATCTCTGCACCACCCAAACGACCAGCAACACAAATTTTAATCCCTTTTGCACCAGATTTTTGGGCACCTTGGATCACTTTTTTCATCGCACGACGGAATGCTACACGACGCTCTAATTGCATCGCAACGTTTTCAGCACAAAGCTGAGCAGATGCTTGTGGACGTCTCTCTTCTTTGATGTTAACGTTAACATCTTTATCGATTAACTTTGTCAATTTTAAACGAAGTTTCTCAATATCTGAGCCCTTTTTACCAATAATGATACCAGGACGTGCCGCAACAACAGTAACGCGTAATTTCTTAGCCGTTCTTTCGATTAAGATTTGGCTTACACCTGCATAATAGAGCTCTTTTTTCAAAAATGTTCTAATTTTGTAATCTTCGCCAATACTTGTTGCTAAGGTTTGCTTACCTGGGAACCAACGTGAATCCCAGTTTCTATTAATTCCAAGTCTTAAACCAATCGGATTTACTTTTTGACCCATCTTAGTCTTCCTTCTTTGCAGGTTTTGCTACTTCAACAAATACATGAGAAGTTGGTTTTCGAATGCCACTCGCACTACCTCTTGCTCTTGGCAAGAAACGCTTAAGCACAGGACCAGCATCCACACGGCATGAAGCAACAACGACTTCATTTGGCTCAAATCCACCATTAGAAACCGCAGAAGCGATGACTTTGGAGATAATTTTTGCACCCTTGTTTGGCATAAACTCTAGACTTGCCATAGCAAATTCAGCATTTAAACCTTGAACTTCACGTGCAATTAAACGAGCTTTAGTAGGTGATAAACGGATAAATTTTAATATTGCTGTACTCATCTTCTACCTACTTACCAATTTTTTTCTGAACAGAGCCCTTGTGACCCTTAAATGTACGGGTAGGTGCAAATTCACCCATCTTATAACCAATGTGGTTTTCCGTAACATAAACAGGAACAAAGTTTCTACCATTGTGAACATTGAATGTAAGACCGATCATATCAGGAATAATAGTACTTCTACGTGACCATGTTTTAATCGGCTTGTTTGATTTTGTCTCTTTTGCTTCAACGACTTTTTTCATAACGTGAGCGTCAACAAAAGGACCTTTTTTTAGCGATCTAGCCATCTATTTTCCTTTTCTTCGAGAGATAATCAGTTTGTCGCTCGCTTTTTTCTTACGAGTTTTTCTACCTTTAGTTGGTTGTCCCCATGGTGTTACTGGGTGACGTCCTGAGTTGGTTTTACCCTCACCACCACCGTGTGGGTGATCCACTGGGTTCATCGCAGAACCACGTGTTTGAGGACGGATACCACGGTGTCGGTTACGACCCGCTTTACCGATAACCACGTTTGCCCAATCTTCATTGCCAACAACACCCACCGTTGCCATACATTCGCCAAGAATTTTACGCATTTCACCGCTCGGGAGTCTTACCATTACGTATTGCTCTTCTTTACCCATAAGTTGCGCGTAGCCACCAGCACTACGTGCCATTTGACCGCCCTTACCCGGTTTGAGTTCAACGTTGTGTAAAATCGTTCCCACAGGAATATTTTTAAGTTTCATAGCGTTACCAGGTTTAATATCCAAGCCAGCTTCAGCCGATTGAATTTTATCACCAACGTTCAAACCTTTTGGTTGAAGGATATAACGCTTATCACCATCAACGTAATTGATGAGTGCAATACGACAATTTCTGTTTGGGTCATACTCAACAGCAGCTACAGTACCTTCAATGTTAAACTTTGTGCGTTTAAAATCAATAATACGGTAAAGCTTTTTAGCTCCCGCTTCTTTATGACGTGAGGTGATGCGACCATTGTTATTTCTACCCGCAGTTGCAGCAATTTTCACTAAAAGTGAAGGAACGCTTGCTTTTGCTGTAATATCCCCAGAATCGAGACTGGTTAAAAATCTACGGCTCGGGGTATAGGGTTTAAAGGATTTTATTGCCATGATTACACCTCCACATTTTCAAGTTTAGCGCCTTCAGGCAACTGAACATAAAACTTTTTAAAATCATTACGCTTACCTTCAATGCCTTTAAACTTCTTCACTTTTCCCATAACTCTCAAAGAATTGACTTTAACAGGTGTAAAACCAAAGTACTGTTTAAGCACTTCTCTTAACCCATTTTTAGTCATACGAAGCGATGTTTGAATCACTACCGTACCATTCTCTTGAAGGCTCAAGCTCTTTTCCGTATAAAGGATTGCTTTAATATCAGTTATATCAGCCATTCTTAGCCCTCTTTTGTAATTGATTCTAGCACTGATTTTTCTATCACGACAGTATAGAACGCAGTTGCTAAGTAAGCATTTAGCTCGTTTGCTTCCACTAGGTAGCAGTTTTGAAGGTTTCTAAACGCTAACATGGTTTGCTCATCAATGATCTCTTTAACAATCAATGCATCACGTGCACCGAGTGTCTTGATAATCGCTGCTGCGTCTTTTGTTTTGCCCGATTCAATTTCAATGGAATCGACAACATAAAGCGCATTGTTCACTGCTTTTTCATTCAAAGCAAATTCTAGTGCCAATCTTTTTTGTTTTTTGTTGACTTTTTGGTCGTAGTTTTTAGCCATTTTTGGGCCAAATGCAGAACCACCGCCAACCCATACTGGGCTTCTTCTACTACCAGCACGAGCACCACCACGACCTTTTTGAGCCCATGGTTTTTTTCCACCACCTCTTACATCACCCTTACCTTTGGTGCGCGCTGTATTTGAACGCAAAGCTGCTTGGTATGATTTGACATAAAGGTATAGGTTATGAGAGTGAATCTCTTCATAAGACTCAGGAAGAGCCAATGAACCTACGTTTTCAAATTTTGTGTTTAGTACGATTGCACTACTCATTTAACAATCCTCGCTTTACCTAATGCTCCATTTGCGCCAGGGACAGAACCCTTAACGACCAAGATGCCACTAACGGCATCAAATGAAACCACTTCATTTTTAACGGTGACTTGGGTGTTACCATAGTGACCTGGCATTTTTTTGCCTCTTTGAACACGACCTGGCCATTCGCGGTTACCGATTGATCCAGTCGTTCTATGGAAACGGTGTCCATGTGCACCAGGACCGCCACCAAAATTGTGACGTTTGATAACACCTGAAAATCCACGACCTTTTGTATTTAAAGAAACTTTCAATGTTTTTGCTTCGCCTAATGGCGCAGTATCTAACACACCCGCTTCAGCGTTCGCAACATCTAGTGTTACAAAACGGTTGAATTCAGCGGAGAGGTCGTATTTTTTTTGCTGACCAGCAATCGCTTTGTTCATCTTTTTGCCACTAACATAAGAGACTAAAGCACGTTTGTTTTCATCAACGGTACATACTTTTGCTTCTAACACTTTGAGTAACGTAACCGGAACGCTTGGCACGGCAATTGTTCGGCTCATGCCGATTTTTTCAATTATATATTCCATCATTACCCCTTATTTACCCATAGCTCTAACTTCAACGTTCACTTCAGGAGCGAGGTCAAGTTTCATGAGTGAATCTACTGTGTCTGTGGTTGCAGAAACAATATCAATCATACGCGAATGAATTCTCATCTCAAATTGTTCTCGTGAAGATTTGTTGACGTGCGGTGATCTAAGCACTGTATAGCGCTTGATCTTAGTAGGCATAGGAATTGGTCCGACAATTTCGGCGCCAGTTCGTTTAACAGCTTCGACGATAGCTGCAACTGATCGGTCTAAAACTCTGTGGTCATACGCCTTGAGTTTAAGTCTAATTTTTTCCATACGGGTCCCCTTTAAAGAACTTGTCATCACGGTGGATGACCTAATTAAGGAACGTGATTTTACTCAAATTCTATGTCAAAGTCAAGAAAACTGGGGCTTTTTATGGCTTCAAATCTAAATTTATTTCCTTTTAATAAGGAAGATAATATTATTTCCGCAAAGGAAAAACATGCAAACCTTACAAATACTTTACGAATCAACTTACAAAAATGCTCTTTTTTTTGATCGAAAAGTGAGTATTACCGATCAAAAGACCATTCTCTATGGTCCAAGGAAAAGTGGCAAAACGCATTTGATTATCGACCATCTCAGTCATTACGAGAAAGGGAGCTACCTCTATATTGACTTTTCCGATGTACGGATAAACCCCTCTTTGGTCGCAGAACATCTACCACTTTTTCTAAAGCAACATCCTATAATTCTTCTCGTCATCGAGCATTTTGACTTCTCGTTTGTGCTACCTCATTTACCCGAAATCATTCTTTCAACCCCTTTTACATGTAAAGAACTTGAGGGCTTTTCAAAGCTTACCCTCTATCCACTGGATTTTGAGGAGTTTATCGCGTTTGATAAAAAACATTCCAATATTGAACAAATTTTTAACCTCTACGCTAATTATGGAACCTTTGCTCACATCGTTCAATCGGTAGAACAAGACCATCACCGCCAGATGCAATCCCTGTTGCACCTCATTCTTGAGCCCACTGCTTTGAGTATTTATGCGCGTTTTTGTGAACTACAAAGCACGAAAGTATCGCTCTTTCAAATTTACAACCATCTCAAAACCTTTACTAAAATTTCCAAAGACAAGCTCTACGCCATAACCAACAACCTCATCGACCAAAAACTCCTCTTTTTAGTCGAAAAATTTACCCAACCCAATGCTCCTAAAAAAGCCTATCAGATTGATTTTGCCCTCAAAAATGCCTTAACATTTAAAAAAGACTTTCTCAAGCGTTTTGAAAACATGGTCTTTTTGGAACTAATAAAACGGGGAAAGAGCGTCTATTATGAAGAGGGGATTGATTTTTACATTCCAGATGAAGCACTCGCTATTATTTGTGTTGGCTTTGCTCCACAAGAGGTGATAGAACGAAGAATCCAAAAACTTTTACCCTCGCTTTGGGCCTTACATGTAAAACATATTGAAGTGGTCACACTGAGTAGTGAAAGTGCCCTCTCCATTGAGGGCATGAGCTTTTCAATTTCACCGTTTTGGGAATGGGCACTCCAAGGTTAATGTAAAAATTTCTGTATGGTAATTGAATTGCCTTTTTCATTGAAATAAAAATGGTCTAGCAATTTTTTAATAATCATAAAACCTCGTCCATTGACACTTTTAGGGTTAATCACTAAGTTTTTAAGCACTTTGGTATCAAAACCCTCCCCTTCATCCCTGATGACGGCTTCAAACAACGGTGTGCCCTCATCTGCCAAGATGCCATACTCTATACATATCATCTTGTCTTGATGCATCCCTTCCAAGCGAAGCATCTCTTCATCAAAAAGGTCATTTTCTATCAAATAATTTTTGCGAAGCTTGTCGACCCCAAAACTACCATGTTCTAGAGCGTTGAGCAAGAGTTCTGAAAACGTCAAAACAAGCTCACTCGAGCACTTTGCGCTCAGTGCATTTTCTTTAAAATAGTTTGAAAGACTAAGCAACGCCTCATCCACTGCTTCATACGTACTGGGAATAAAAAGCGTTTTAAACGCTCTGTTTTTAGGGACTTCTTCGATGTAGACATAGGTTAAATCATCGTCGCCTTTCCCCAAAATATTCTTTACACTATTACGAAAGTGGGCAACAGAAATCGCGCGCCTAAAATCATCTGCCATTGAAAATCCATACGGTACGTTTTCTGCGGTAAAACTCTCACTCAAGCCATCCGTATAGCAGAGCATTTTTTTTATTGGTGTGGAAATAAGGGATTTGATATCCACACTGTCGGTATAGCTTCCAAGGGGCGGATTGTTGCTTTTAATGCTGAGGATAGCATCATCTTGGGTATGAATCAAAAAAGAGGGCATCCCGCACGAAGCATAATGCACCAAAGCGTGTTTAATGTCAATTTCTAAGAGCATGATACACATGATCTCTTCATCGTGTAAATTGCGCTGAATAAAACGAACCATTTTTGCAATCCAGCGCTCAAAATTAAACGTCCCTTCTTCTTCAAAATCATCAAAAAAATAGTTTAAAAACCGTGTGATTGCCATACCACTCATTGCCGCAGAAATACCTTTTCCCATAGCATCGGCAATAAACCCCACCAAACGTCCATCTTTCGTTTTCCGCAATGAATAGGTATCACCGCTGAGCACATCATAGGGTTGGTACGAAATATCTACGCGCAAAAAAGAGATATCGCCATTGCGGTTCAGTTCATACTGCTGGTAATACAAATCATTTTTAATAAGAAAAAGCTCTTTATTAAACGCCTTTTCAAGCTCTTCTTTGCTGTTGCTCATGTGTGTTCCCCGCTTTGGAGTAATTTTAGCAAAGATAGATTAAAATTATTTACATGTAACAAGGAGTATGGATGTTGTGTGGTATTGATGAAGCAGGACGAGGCTGTTTAGCAGGTCCTTTGGTCGTAGCAGGCGCTGTTTTAAAAGAGCCAATTTTTGGACTGAACGACTCCAAGTTGCTGAGCGAAAAAGAGCGTGAACGCCTTTTTGAAATACTTCAAACTACGAGTGAGCACAAAATTGTCTTTTGCGATAATAGTATGGTCGATAAAAAGGGCTTGAGTGCTTGCCTTAAATACGCCATAGAAACTATCAAAACCCATTTTAATGGGTGCGATATTTTGATGGACGGCAACTGTACCTTTGGTGTTGAAGGTATCACCACCATGGTCAAGGCCGATGCTAAAGTCCCTGAAGTGAGTGCGGCGAGTATTTTAGCGAAAGTGAGCCGCGATCGGTACATGAAAGAGATGGCAAAAATATATCCACTGTATGGATTTGAGGGTCACAAAGGCTATGGCAGTGCTTACCATGTAAAGGCAATTAAAGCGCATGGATACTGTGCGTTACACCGAACAAGCTTTCGCATCAAAGCCTTGCATCAACCCTCTTTATTTTAGAATTATTTGGCTATTATTAGCTACATTTACCTAAAAAGTATGCACTATGAAAACAGTAATCCGACGGTTTTTTTACCTTTTTTTACTCCTCTTATCCTCTCTTTTAGGAGCAGAAAATCCCACCTTAACCGTAGGTATTTACAACAATGCCCCCAAACTATTTTTAGACGAATACGATAAACCCTCTGGTTTTTTTGTCGAGCTTTTAGACGCGATTGCCAAAGAAGCTTCGTGGAATCTTAACTATGTTGCATGCGATTGGGAAGAATGCCTTGCAAAACTCGAAAAAGGTGAAATTGACATCATGCCCGATGTTGCCCATTCTAAAGAGCGAGAAAAGCGATTTGATTTTGGGCGGGAAGTGGTCATTTCAAGCTGGTCTATGGTGTATGGGCGTAAAAACAATACGATTTTATCCATTTTAGATTTGGATAAAAAGCGTGTTGCCGTACTCAAGAACAGTATTCAATTTACTTTTTTAAAAGAACAAGCCCTTTTATTTGACATCAAACCCCGTTTCATTGAAACTGAAATTTTTAGTGATTCGATAGGCTTGCTTCAGGCGAACAAAGTGGACGCTGCCATTATCAACAATTTTTTTGATACCCGTGGATTGTCCATTGAGCGAACCAATGTGTTTTTGAACCCCGTCATCCTTAAATTTGCTTTTTCAAAAACACTCGACCCATACATCAAGCAAAACCTTGATACGCACCTTAAAACATATAAAGTGCAAACCTCTTCCCCGTATTACATCGCCAAAAAAAAATGGCTTGAACAACAATACACACACAGCACACTGCCTTCTTGGCTTGCGTATGCTCTGCTTGCTATTACGCTTCTTGTTGTACTTCTTGGAGGATTGGTTGCTTTTTTCAGATACCTCTTAAACCTCAAAATCAAAGAGTTGCGTGAAAATGAAAAACTACTCATCGTCCAGTCACGCCATGCGGCTATGGGAGAGATGATTAGCATGATAGCCCACCAATGGAAACAGCCCCTAGCCATTCTTTCCATGCTCTCCAACAACATCAAAGCGGACATAGAACTAGGACTTTTCACACCTGAAAATGCGCTCATTTTCCATGAGAAAATTTCCTATCAGATTGTTTATCTCTCCCAAACCATTGACGATTTTCGGAACTTTTTTAAGCCACAAAAAGAGAAACAACACCTTAAAGATTTCAATGAAGTCATTCAAAATGCCCTTAGTCTTGTGGCCCCCTCTCTTGAAAACAACCATATTGAGGTTTCACTCTCTTTGGGGAAAATTGAAAATGTGCTTCTCCATCGTAATGAACTCATGCAAATCATCCTCAATCTTCTCAAAAATGCTAAAGATGCTTTTGACCAAAGCACGCAAGCGCAGCGGCATATTCACATCGCAACTTTTTTGCGCGATGAAACCATTGTCGTTGAAATCGAAGACGATGCAGGCGGTATCAAAGAGGAGATTCAAGGTCACATTTTTGAGCCTTATTTCACAACCAAAGGGAACCTGAATGGAACAGGATTGGGGCTTTATATGAGCAAAGCCATCATTGAAACCCATTTTAACGGTGTACTTTTCTTTACATGTAGCAAGGGAAAAACAAAATTTACCATTCAATTTCCACACAAAGGTAAGCCTAATGAATCTTAATGACCTTAAAAAATGTGCACAAGGTATCTCTCTTTTATACGTGGAGGATGAGCCTCAACTACGAGAGAGTGTTGCTCTGTATTTGCGTAAGATTTTTGAAGAGGTGCGTGTTGCCTCTAATGGTCAAGAAGGCTTGGCATACTATCAGGAGAAAAGAGCCGATATTGTCATCAGTGATATTGCTATGCCGTTAATGAATGGTATAGAGATGCTAAAAGCCATCAAAGCACTCCATCCTGAACAGCGTTGTATTATCACGTCTGCCTACACAGAGAGTCACTTTTTTATGGATGCCATCAAACTAAATGTCAGTGCGTATATTATCAAGCCGATTGATTATGCACAAATGAATGAGGTGCTTTATACCACCGTCCACGCAATTTTTCAAGAAAAAGAACTCTCCCTTTACCACCACCATCTCGAAGAGACCATCAGTGCAAAAGTTGCTGCGTATAAACGTTTGGAGAGTGCGAGGGTTGAAGATTATGAAAAAGTGTTACTGGCTCTTGTGAAGATGATAGAACAACGTGACTCTTACACGGCGGGGCATTCTCAACGCGTTGCCACCTACTCTTCAATGTTGGCAAAGGCTATGGGCTACGATGATGTAACGTGTCAAACACTTTATCAAGCGGGCATTTTGCATGACATTGGCAAAGTGGCAACACCTGATGCTATTTTACTAAAACCCGAACGCCTCAACGCCGTTGAGTACAATTTGATTAAAGAACATGTTAACGTAGGAGTCAGCATCCTTCAAGATGTCCCAATGTTCACCTCCTTAATTTCCATCATCGCCAACCACCACGAACGCTTCGATGGCACCGGCTATCCCAATGGTCTTCAAGGTGAAGCCATCGATCCACTCGCACATATTATGATAGTAGCCGATGCTTTTGATGCTATGACCACAAGCCGAATTTACCGCCATAAAAAATCATTGGATGATGCGCTCAAGGAGCTTCGAGACCTGATGGGTCAACAGTTTTCACCCAAAGTTGTCCCTTATGCGCTTAAGGTTTTTAAAGATATCTCCATCGATACTCAAACATCACAACTACCAACATCCGCACTTGAAGAGGAGCGTTTTGTCTACTTTTATCGCGACAATTTAACCGATATTTACAATCAAAAATACCTCAGTATCATGCTTCTAAAAAACAGCTTTCAGTATGAATACGCATATATTTATATCTTTTCTCTGCACAATTTTACCGCATACAACCATTACATGGGATGGGACAAAGGCGATGCACTGTTGCGTTCTGTAGCGACCCTTTTGGCATCGTTTTACCCAAAATCGCCGCTATTTCGCATTCATGCCAATGATTTTATTGTCCTAGAAACCACACCGTTTGAAGAAGCGCCCCAATTTAAAGTCCAAATGGACACCCTTTTGGGCATCCACCTCAACTACTCTGTGCGCTGTTTTGACATCAAGTTACTGCGCATTGACTCGATGCAAACCCTTGAAACCATCATTAACCCAACACAAGGTCACTAAGTTAGCCGTAAATCGCATGAAAGTGTTCCATGCGGGAACCCATATTTAAAAGCAGTAAATCCGCGATAACTAAAGCAGCCATCGCTTCAGCCACCACGCTTCCACGCACCGCGATACACGGGTCGTGCCTGCCTTTGAGGTTACATGTAAGCACATTGGCGTCTTTATCAATCGTCTCTTGTGCGAGAAAAATAGAAGGGGTTGGTTTAAAATAGACTTTACATGTAATTGTATCGCCGTTGCTAATTCCGCCTAAAATTCCCCCACTTTTGTTGCTCTTAAAGCCTTCAGGCGTCATGGCATCGTTATTTTGAGAACCTTTAAGGGTTGCGGCGTGAAACCCTTCGCCTATCTCAAAACCTTTAACGCCGTTAATGCCCATCATCGCCTCACCCAAAAGAGCATCAAGCTTATAGTACAAAGGCTCGCCCAAACCTTTGGGTGCACCCAAAACGTGCACAAGCGCTACGCCACCCACGGAGTCATGCGCGTTTTTAGCTTCTAAAATTTTGGCTTTTTGCGCCTCTTCCACACCCGCATCTAAAGCATAAATCTCACTGTTAGCAACACGTGAAAAATCGTACTCGGTGGCTTCAATCCCACCAATAGCACAAATACCACTTTGTACCTTTACATGTAAAGACGCCAAAAGCAACTTTGCAATCGCCCCCGCTGCCACACGTGCCGCTGTTTCTCGTGCACTTGAGCGACCTCCACCCCTGTAATCACGAAAGCCGTACTTGTGAAAGTAGGTAAAATCCGCATGTCCAGGGCGGAACAAGTCTTTAACATTTTCATAATCACCGCTTTTTTGGTTTTCATTGAAAATCACCATCGCAATGGGTGTACCCGTACTAAGACCTTCAAAAACCCCACTTAAAATCTCAACCTTATCGCTCTCTTTACGCGCGGTGGCGAATTTATTAAGCCCTGGTTTGCGCCTGTCTAATTCCGCTTGAATAAACGCTTCATTAATTGAAAGTCCTGCGGGAACGCCATCGACCACACACCCAATAGCACGCCCATGCGATTCTCCAAATGTAGTAAAACAAAATTTTTTACCAAAGGTGTTCACTTAAACTCCTTTTTTAAAATATCCAAAGCAATCATGGCTGCTTTTTGTTGGGCCTCTTTTTTGCTTTTTCCGCTGGCAACGGCCAAATCATTGCCTCTTACACTTACAGCGATTTCAAACTCTTTTTTATGGTCAGGTCCGAAAGAGCGTACAAGGCGGTACTCAGGCGTCATCCCAAAATGGGCTTGGGTAAGCTCTTGCAACGTAGTTTTATGGTCTCGAAAGATGGCGTCCATATTGATTTTTGGGTAGGCTTCTTCCATGAGCATGATGGCAAGAGAGCGTGCCTGCTCTAATCCTGCTTCAAGGTACAGTGCCCCGATGATAGCCTCAAAGGCGTTGGAGAGCAGGGAAGATTTTTCACGTCCACTGTTGTTTTCCTCCGCCAAAGAGATGTAGATATGTTCACCCAAATGGAGCAAGCGTGCCAGTTTTTCAAAACTTTTTTCATTGACAAGTGAAGCGCGAAGCTTTGAAAGTTCGCCCTCTGCAACATCTTTAAACTCGTGGTATAAATACTCTCCCACGATTAAATCCAACACCGCGTCACCCAAAAACTCTAAACGTTCATTGTTATAGGGTTGTTTGGAACTCTTGTGTGTCAGTGCCTCGATTATCAGGTTTTGGTCTTTAAACTGATAACCCAAGCGCTTTTGTAGTTTGTCTAATTCTTTGTACATCACCTCTCCTTATTTATTTCAGTTTCATCGCTTCTTCTTTAGCTATCGCATCGCATCGTTCATTTTCAGGATGCCCATCATGCCCACGTACCCATACACCTTTGACTTTGTGGGATTGAGAAACACGAAGGTATTCTGCCCACAATTCTGGATTTTTCACCTTTGCAAATCCTTTTTTGACCCATCCCACAAGCCATTCGTTAATGCCTTTGACCACATAGCTCGAATCACTCACCACAGTCACATCACAAGGTTCTTTGAGTGCTTCTAGCCCTTTGATAACCGCTAGGAGTTCCATTTGATTGTTGGTAGCATCTCGTTGATTCCCGCTGATAATTTTCTCAGTATCTGCGTATCTTAAAATGGCACAATACCCACCCAATCCTGGATTTCCAAGTGACGAGCCATCACAGAAAAGAGTTATTTTCTTCATCACTCTCTTTCGTTATCGCACTTTGGATGGCGACGGTGTTGATGCTTTGGCAATGTGGACAGCGGTAAAAATGAATCGGAAAGACGTTTTTGCACTCTGTACACAAATACTCAAAACGAAGGGTCGCTTGGGTGTAACCACACGCACGAAGTTTTGCCAAAACATCCAGAGCAAATATCCCATCCTCAACAGGCTCATAAGCAAGAAACCCTTTAGCCATGGCGATTTGCTGTACCACAGCATGCTTACATGTAAGTTCTACGTCGTTATACCAGAGTGTGTCTACCATCTGTTCAAACGGTAGTGACGTGATAAATTTTGGGTCTATTTCCATCCCATATTCTCGCATCAGCTCAAACAATCGACGCTTTAAAAAAGGTTCTTTCTCGCATAAAAGAGCTAGTTTTTCCACTTTTTGAGTCACCCCCAATGTTTCATCTTTCGTGATGGCCAAAAATTGTAAAAAATGGCGTTGGACAGCTACTTTCGCACCTAACTCTTCCAAAGAATCCAAAACCTCTTCGGCGTTAGAAAACTCTTGAAGTTGTTCATACGCCACGGTTAAGTATTTTAAAGACTCTTCATTTCGTGGATGCAGACGCAAGGATTCCAAAAAGACTTCAGCACTTCGACGCAAGAACCCAGCCTTAAAGTAGATTTTTCCCAGAGTAGAAAGAAGGTACTGCTTCTCATCGCGCCCCTTAACCCGTTTGAGGGCAACAAGGTAAATGTTAATCGCCTTTTCATAATCTCCACTTTTACCATACGCATGGGCTAAAAGGGCTAAAGATTCAAGAGGAATAGAAGCATCTTCTAAGAGTTTTTTGTATTCACGCTCATCCGTGACAATTTCAAATTTTTTGACAAATTTTTCGATACTCTGCTTCTCATCTTTGTTTTTAAAAACACCCCACCAATAGTTGGCAAACGAGATGACAAAGACAATCGCACATAAAATAATAATTCCAAAAAGAGGGTCACGGTAGGCTATAAAAAAGTTATCCACAGACTTCACCTTTGTGTTTTTCATAAAGTGCCTTATTATACCAAACTTGCTATAATTTGCTCATGATAGAAAAATCCTCCATAGAAACACTCAAACAACGCCTCGATATCGTGGAAGTGGTCGGCTCTTACGTGGAGTTGAAAAAAAACGGTGCCAATTACAAGTGCATCTGCCCCTTTCACAACGACACGACCCCTAGCCTCGTGGTGAGCCCCTCCAAGCAAATTTACCACTGTTTTGCCTGTGGTGCGGGAGGGGACAGCATCAAGTTTGTGATGGAGTATGAGAAACTGAGCTACCCAGAAACCATCGAAAAACTCGCCCGCATGAGCAATTTTTCACTTTCCTACACCACAAACGATGGGGTTAAAAAAGAAGAGAGCAAGCTCATGGAAACCCTCAATCTTTTTTATATCAAACACCTCGATACCCATTTACATGTAAACGAGTACCTTCATCAAAGAGGCATTTCAGAAGCATCGCGTGAAAAGTTTGAATTAGGTTACGCACCCTCCTCCCAAATGACGCTTGATTTCTTACGCTCACACGGCTACATGATGAGTGAAGCCATTGAATACGGGGTAGCAGGACTGGGAGAGAGTGGTGGGGCGTATGCACGGTTTATCGAGCGCTTGAGCTTTCCTATCTATTCACCCAGTGGCAAACTGGTAGGCTTTGGCGGTCGAACCCTCTCTAACCATCCTGCCAAGTATGTGAACTCGCCTCAAACCAAATACTTTAACAAATCCCAGCTACTTTATGGCTACCACCTTGCCAAAGAGCATATTTTTAAACGCCATTCCATTATCATCACTGAGGGCTATTTGGATGTCATCATGCTCCATCAAGCAGGATTCTCCCATGCCGTAGCCACCCTTGGCACGGCTCTTACACAAGAACACGTTCCCCTCATCACACGAGGAGACCCTGAGGTTATTGTCGCTTATGATGGCGACATGGCAGGAGTCAATGCCGCGCTGAAAGCCTCGATGCTTCTGTCTCAACACGGCATTAAAGGCGGTGTTGTTTTATTTGGCGGAGGAATGGACCCTGCCGACATGGTTCAAAACGGTATGAGTGTGGAGCTTGAACGCCTTTTCCATACCCCACAACCTTTTATCGAATTTGCCATTGAGCGTATCGTTAAAAAGTATCCACTCCATGACCCACTAGCTAAACAAAGTGCGCTAAATGAAGCGATGCTTTATCTTAAAACACTCCCTCAAGCCTTGCAAGAGAGTTACACAGGGCTTCTCTCAAGTACCCTCAATATCAACCAAAACCTCATCAAAGTGAAGACACACACACAAAAACGCCTCGACAAAAAAGAGCGCAGTTTTGAGGACATGTTGGAACTCACCATTATCAAAACCATTTTAAATGAGCCTAGTCTCATCGATACGGTGCTCGACACTATTGATATTGCGATGTTTAAAACCCACGGCGAAGAGTTTAGTCTACTGTTGCACAATCAGTTTGAACATCCTAAGCTCAGACGCATTGTGATGTGGGATGACATTAAAGTCTACACCGAAAGTGAACTTATCGCTTCCATGATAGGCTTTTTGCACAGTTACTATTTTGAAGCCTTTCAGACCATCAAATCCGCCAAACATCTTAGCTATGAAAAAAAACAGTTTTTGATTCGTAAAATCCAAGAAAAACTCCACACATTAAAAAAAGGTGAACTCGTCCCCTATGAAAGCATTAGCACTTTTTAGTGGCGGTTTGGACAGTATGTTGGCTGTCAAACTGCTCGTAGACCAAGGCATTGAAGTGATTGCCTTATACATTGACATCGGTTTTAACTCTAAAAAAGAGAACCTGTCCGCATTGCAAGAGCGCGCCACTATGGCAGGGGCGCATTTAGAAATCATCGATGTCCACGATGCTTACGTGCAAGAGGTTCTTTTCAACCCACGATACGGATACGGTAAACAGTTCAACCCCTGTATTGATTGTCACGGTTACATGTTTCGTGTGGCAAAAGGAATGTTGGAGCGTTTTGGTGCTTCATTTATTGTCACGGGTGAAGTGGTGGGACAACGCCCCATGAGCCAAACCAAAGAGGCATTACGCAACGTGAAACGCCTTGCCAATGACTTGGAAGAGAATCTCATCCTTCGTCCCTTAAGTGCAAAACTTATGGAAGAGAGTCTCCCCGAAAAAGAGGGGTGGGTGGATAGAACACGCCTTTTAGCCTTAAACGGAAGAGGCAGAAGCCATCAATTAGCTCTTGCAAAGGCATTTGGGTGGAAAGACTATCCAACACCTGCGGGAGGTTGTTTGCTCGCAGACATTCAATTCACCCAACGTTTACGCGATCTTTTAGCCCATGAGCCCTTTGAGTCTAGCGATACACTGATTCTCAAACATGGGCGACATTTTAGACTTCCTGAGGGCTCAAAACTTGTTCTTGGGCGCAATCAAAAGGAAAATGACTTTTTGGAAATCGTCGAAAATTCAAAATACCTCCGCTTACATGTAAGCGATTTCAATGCCCCCTCAGGACTTTTAAGCAAAAGTGCCAGCGAAGAAGAGGCATTACATGCGTGTCGTATTTTGCTCTCCTTCACCAAAGCAGACACCCAAACCCTCTTTGATGTCCGTGTGGGAGAGCGCTTTATTCGAACACACGCACTCGATGAACAAGCACCGATACGAGCGTATTTGATTTAGTTTTAAATTTTCTTTGGTTACACTTTGGTTTTAATTTGACACATAAGGATGAGCGCATGGAAAAACGAGAAAAATTGGTCTTTTTAGTAGTAGATGACTCAAAAATCTCTCGTAAATGGCTCATTGAAATGATTCCGCCTAAGATTTTAGAACACACCATCGTCATTGAAGGAACCAACGGTGAAGAGGCGATTGCTCTGTATAAAGAGCACCAACCTGATATTGTATTTTTAGACATTACCATGCCTGTTATCGATGGCATTGCGGCACTAAAGGAGATTAAAGCCTTTCACGCTGAAGCAGTCGTAGTCATGGTCTCTGCGGATAGGCAAAAAAGTACACAAGAGCACGTTATCTCTTTAGGGGCACACAGTGTTCTTTCAAAACCTGTGGATGGCAATGTCTTTCGTACAACCTTATTAAGTTTGGTTGCATAAGATGGCAGAAATCCTTTTTAATCCGACGCAAGAAGATACCCTCAAAGAGCTTATCAATGTCTCTTTTGGGGTTGCCGCCTCTTTAATCGGGGATTTGCTAGAGAGCCATGTCAAACTTCACATTCCCGAAATTTCAACCATTGCTATCCGCGATTTTGATGCCAAAACGTGTGAGCTTTTAGGCGATGAAACAGAGTTTTACCTCACCAAACAGCGTTTCATTGGCTCATTCAATGGCGAAGTTATTTTTATCTTTTCACCCCGTTGTGCCAATGCTTTTTGCCAACTCCTTCTCCGTGATGAAGAAGCACTCAGCGAAATGGAAACCAAAAGCTCTGTACTCGAATTGACCAACATCATCACTTCTGCATGTATCTCTCAGTTGTGTGAACTCATCAATGGCAAAACCGTTTTTCAAGTCCCTTCCATTGAAAGGCGAGATACCACACAGCTTGAGAGGTATGAAAAAATTATTGGGTATGAAAATGTTATTGTCATCAAAACAGCCCTTGATGTGGAAGACAAAAATATCTTAGGACACATGTTTATTCTTCTCAATAATCGCATGCTTGAACATCTTCAAAACATCATGGAGGAGCTTTAAGCGATGATTAACCCTGAACGCATCATTGATTCGATTAATGTGGGTATTCTTATCATTGATGAGCACTTAACCCTGTGCTACATGAACACATGGTTTGCCCTACATTCAGATGTCAATGCCCTTGAAAGTGAGGGAAAGCGTTTAACCGAACTCTTTTTATTAACGACTGAACAAATCTCTTCACTTAAACGCCATATTAAAACATCGCTTACCCTACAAACACCCTCGTTTTATACGGCAGATTCCAACGGCTATCTCTTTCCTCTAAAACACGCCATCACCACCCAATCAGCCTTTGAGCATATGCAACAAGATATCACCGTCGTTCCTTACGATGTCGCCCAAAAAAAAGTGACCCTTTTGGTGTATGACCAAACTGTTTTGATGGAAGAAAAAAACAAATGCCACAAAGAGAGTGCTGAGCTTGTACGGGCTATGAAGCTTGCCAACGAAACCATTAAAAAACTTGAAAATGCTAAAACTAAACTGGTCAAGCAACAAGAAATTATCTACAAGCAAGCCCATTATGACAGCCTTACCTCTTTGGCAAATCGAACACTATTGCATCAACGCTTACAACTCCTCATTGAAGAAGGGTTTGAAAACAGCAAAAAATTTGGTGTTTTATTTCTCGATTTAGACCATTTTAAAAAGGTCAATGACACGCTCGGCCACGATATCGGAGATGCCTTGTTGGTTAAAATCAGTAAAATACTCCTGAGTGCTACACGTAAAAGTGACACAGTCGCACGACTTGGTGGAGATGAATTTGTCCTCTTAATCGACGATATACAAGCAGAAGAGACGCTCATACGTGTGGCACAAAAAATCATTGATGCCATCTCTTTGCCTTTAAACATCAACGACATCCCTTTACATGTAACCACCAGTATTGGCATCAGCCTCTTTCCAGAACATGGCTCCACCTACAATGAACTGATTAAAAATGCCGATACGGCATTGTATGAAGCAAAAGCTGCAGGGCGTAATGTCTACAAACTCTTTCAAGAATAAATACCCTTAACAACTCAAACGCGCTCTATTTAAAGCCTCTCCCATGTGCGCATTACATCCAACGCTTTCGTATAATCCAAAGCCTCTATCGCTGCATTCCACTGAGTTAACGCCTCATGATTGACCTTGCCATCCAGTGCCTTTACCAACGCAGCTTGCTCAAAGGGCTCTATCAAATCAGCCGCCTCTAAACGCTGTTTCAATGCCATCAATTCACGCTCAATCGCATCCTCGCATACAGGAACAACATCGCCTCTCTCAAGTGTTAACAAGGCTGTTTTAAACACTTCAATGCTCTGCTCTAGCGCATCAATAGCCTCGTTGGGAACAATGCGATGCTCTTTGTAACATGTATCAATGCGCGTACACGCCTCTTTTAAATCAGAAGCTCCCAAATTGCCACTTACTCCTTTGAGAGTGTGAATATCTACCGAAGCATCGGCATGTTTCTGACGCAGGGCGTCTACAATGGTGCTAAATTCCCCTGAAAGCTGTTGTCCAAATTGCAATAAAAGCTTGTGAAATAACGCGACATCCCCATTAAACATGACATGGACATGGTTCGGGTCAATGACGGAGGAGGGCATCATACGTGTCTCTATGTTTTTAGTTTTAGGCTCAACACACAAAGAACGCTTGCACACGTTTTCTAGCATGCTATAGAGCCGTTTTGAATGCAGTGGTTTGGACAAATGCTCATTCATCCCTGCATCCAATGCTTTTTTCTTATCTTCTGCCATCGCTGCGGCGGTGAGTGCGATAATAGGAATGTTTTTATCATAGGCTCTTATCTGCCTTGACGCCTCATACCCACCCATCACAGGCATCTGAATGTCCATCAAAATCGCATCAAAATGCCCATTTAAGAACGCTTCAACCCCCTCTTTACCGTTGTGAGCCACCTCAACGTGCATCCCAACACGCTCAAGCATCGTTTTGACCACTTCTTGATTGATGCTGTTATCCTCGACAACCAATACCTGCAATCCTGCTAAACCTTCTTTACTGTTTTGAGGGGAACGTTCACTTTGTAAAAAGATTTGTTCCCACTCCAATACCTCAACCTCAAGCTCAAAAGAGAAGCAAGAGCCACTGTTTGGTTGGCTCCTCACACTCACACGACCACCCATGGCCTCACCTAAACGTTTTGCAATGCTAAGACCCAATCCCGTTCCGCCATACTTTCGTGTGATGGAAACATCGGCTTGATTAAATGGAACAAACAACTTTTCTAACTGCTCTTCACTCATCCCAATGCCAGTATCATCGATACTAAAGCGTAAAGTTGCCTTCTCAACGCTTTTACCCACAAGCTCGACACTCAACGTAACAGAGCCTTTTAGGGTAAATTTGAGCGCATTGCTTAAAAAATTGGTAAGTATTTGTGTGAGTTTCAGCTCATCTGCCAAAATAACATTGGGAATCGCATCGTGAATGTGAAGATGAAACTGCACTCCTTTTTTCGATGCACTCTCTTCAAACAAATTTTGAAGGTGGATTAAAACATTTTTGAGATACACCGAAGTTTTTTCAACCTCTATTTTGCCTGCTTCGATTTTAGAAAAATCCAAAATATCATTGATAATCCCTAACAATAAGGAAGAAGAGCTGATGATTTTTTCCAGGTATTCGGATTGTTTAGGAACCAGAGGTGTGTCACTTAAAAGCTCACTCAAACCCATAATGGCATTCATCGGTGTGCGAATTTCATGGCTCATATTTGCCAAGAAATTTGACTTCGCTAGACTTGCCATCTGCGCTTGTGCCGCAAAATCATTGGCTACGATGGAAGCCAGTTCTAACTCTTCATAAGCTTGAAGCAACTTATCGTTCGCCTTTTTTTGCTCCGTTACATCTAAAATAAATCCATCAATAAAAAGTACCTCACCCGCTTCATTGAAAATTGCTTTTGCTTTTTCATACGCCCATTTCACACTACCATCGCGTGCGATGATGCGGTACTCAGTGTGCCAATCACACTTCTGTGAAATCGCCACTGCGATCTCATCATGAACACGCGAAGCGTCTTCTGGGTGTATCACACTCTCATAACTTCGTACAGCATTGTGTAAAAAATCACTGACAGGATAGCCGCTGAGCATGTCGATATCATGGCTCATATAAATCATCGTCCAATGCTCATCGTTTAAACAACGGTAGGTAACCCCTGGGATATTGTCTACGAGGGACTTAAACTGTGCTTCACTTCGTTTAAGTGCCTCAGCGTTCTCTTTTTCCACGGTTTTGTTGGTATGTGTCCCCACCATACGCTTAGGTGTTCCATCATCATATCGCTCAACAACCCGTCCACGTCCCTCTATCCATGCGTATGAGCCATCGTATTTGCGCAACCAAAACTGTACAGCAAAAGTTTCACCCAATTCCATCTGACGATGGACCTCCTCTTGTGCATCCTTGGCATTCTCTTCATGTATCAAACTCACCCATGTATCATAATTGAGTGAAAACGCATTAGGGGCGTAGCCTAGCATTGAGAAACATTTAGCATCCCATAACACCACATCATGTTCGATATTCCAATCCCAAAGACCAATTTCACTGGCTTCTAAAATAACGTCTATGCGTTCTTTTTCAATTTGGAGACTCTCTAAGGTTTTATGCTGACGGGTCACATCAAAGATGATGCCTCCTAATCCTTTTTGCCCCTCTTTAAATCGAAAAGGAAATTTACGGGTTTGGTAGATACGCTCACCGATTGTCTCATAGTGCACCACAGTGCGTTGCTCTTGAAGCGCTATTTTATCGCTATTTTCGCATCCTTTGGCATGCACAGCATCCATCAAATCACGGTCTTTTTTACCTAAAAAGTCCTCTTTGTCGCATTTAAAAAAATCCAATAACGCTTGATTGGCAAACACATAGCGTAAAGCGTCATCTTTGATAAAAATCATTTCATCAATCGCATCAAAAAAAGCACTATTGCATCCTGCTTCAAACACCTTAAGGGCATCTTCTATTTTTTTCATACCTTTGCCTCTTTTTCAATCCATACTTCAATAGCAACTTGACTCTTCGTGAGACTTACATGTAACGCGTCTATCATTTTCTTAGGAGCACTTTTGGCTTGTTTTATCTGTGCGTCAAGTTGCGTTGTCACCTCCAAGAGTAAGGGCAAGGAAAGGTTAGCTGCCAAGCCTTTAAGGGAGTGGACTTCTTGGCGAAATGGCTCCCACGCTTGAGCATTTTTACCCCTTTTGAGAGGTTTTTTAACCTCCAATGCGGGTACAATTTGCGCATGTAATTGCTCAAGAAAGGTCTTTAAAAGTTTTATATACAGACGCTTATCGCCTCCCATCCTCTCTAAACCCTCTTTTATATCAAGGAGAGCTGTTATTTCAGGTCGTTGCGTTGATGTACTCGAAGAAGGGACTTCACAAACGCGCTCATGCCGTAAGTATATGCTGAGCATATCGCGCAGTGCTTTAGCATTGATGGGCTTACTCAAATGCTCATTCATACCTACATTCAATGCTTTATGTTGATCCTCAATCATCGCAGCCGCAGTTAGAGCAATAATAGGCAAATGGGGATGCGAAACACGAATGCGCTTTGTTGCTTCATAGCCATCCATTACTGGCATTTGTATATCCATCAAGACCGCATCATAGGCACCTTCTTTGACCAGTGCGACCGCTTGAGCACCATTGTGAGCAACTTTGGAACTAATGCCCATTCGACGCAACTGCTCGCACACAACCTCTTGATTGATAGGATTGTCCTCCACCACAAGAATGTGTCCTACCAGTGTATCACTCGTTTGTAACTCCACTTCGGTTCGACTCTCAAACAAGGCTTCAATTTCTTCCAGTGAGCAGATGGATAAAGGCAGCCCAAAACTAAACGTAGAACCTTCACCACACGTACTTTTGATAGTAATATTACTGCCTCCCATCGCCCACACCAAACGTTGAGAGATGATCAGTCCCAATCCTGTTCCGCCATAATCTCGTGTAATCGAGGTATTGGCCTGAGCAAAGGCATGAAAAAGACGTTGTTGATTTTCAGGCTCTATCCCAATGCCCGTATCGCTAATCGCAAACGACAACCAACACACACCCTCTTTCGTACTCACTTCACGCACACGGATACGCACTTCACCTTTTTGGGTAAATTTGAGCGCATTGCCGATGAGATTGGTTAAAACTTGGCGTAAGCGCATATCATCGCCCCTATAGACCACTTCAAAGGATTTTGGTGCTTCAAAAAGGAGGGAAATTCCTTTATTCTGTGCAGTTTGTGCAAAAAGACTTTTAAGTTGGTCTAAGAGTTTATTAAAATAAAACGGCTGAGGATTAAGGCTAAGCTCTCCTGCTTCAATTTTAGAAAAATCAAGAATATCATTTAAGATACCAAGCAACAAGCGACCCGATTGGTAAATTTTTTCTAATTTATCGTGCCCAATTCCACTGGGAACATCGCTTAGTGCCATTTCACTTAAGCCCAAAATAGCATTCATGGGTGTGCGAATTTCATGGCTCATATTGGCTAAAAATTCACTTTTAGCGCGATTGGCAGCCTCGGCACTTTTGCGTGCTTCTACCACGGCCTCTTCCGCACGTTTTCGCTCCGTAATATCGCGACTAATTCCTATAATCCCCTCTAACACACCCTCGTTGTTCATATAGGGTGCTTTTAAGGTATCCAAAAGGACTTTACGCCCATCGGGATACGTAACCCACTCTTCATTATGGCGGGCAAGGCATTGCTCCATCATTTTGCGGTCATTTTCACGAAAAAAGTCTGCCATTTCAGCATCAAAAATATCGTAATCCGTTTTACCCACAATCTCCTCTTTTGTATGTGAAACAAGCGTTGCAAAAGGCGGATTGCACCCAAGATAGACGCCTTTAGTATCTTTAAAGAAGATAATATCGGGAATGGAATCAAGCAAAGAACCAATCAGCGCAGCTTGATGTCCGACCTCTTCTAAAAGTGTTTTCTCCGCATCGTTTGCCGCTTGAAGAGCAATGACACGCTCTTCAATGGTCTGTGCCATCGCATTAAACGCATGGGCAAGTTCTTGTGTTTCACGGTCATTGCCCTGTTCTAAGCGTTTGGCGTATTCGCCCCGTGCGATTGCATTGGCACCTTGTGTGAGCTCGCGAATATGCTTTTGCGTCCAACGCCCAAACGAGAACAACAAAAAAGCAGAGAGAAAAATCTCTATCAGAGCAATTAAAACACTTTTAGCAATCATCGCTTCTCGCGCTTGTGCATAAAAGCGTGTTGAAATCCCAATGCGTACGGAACCTAGTTTTTGCCCAGAGAAAAGAACATCCACTTGGGTATCGAAGCGATGGTCTTTTAAAGCATTTCGTGTAAAAGCATCGTGTTCCAAAGGGGGTAAAGGGGTATGTGGCTCCCAACCCACCGATGCTACCATCTGCGATTGATTTCCTGTGGCAACAAGGTACTCGACACTTGCCATGGCACTTGTCTCTTCTAAAATGGTCTGAATGGTCGCATAGTCCATCTGAAGCCACGGTGCTACCAGCGCACTTTGCAATAACGTCGCTTGTTCTTTGATGTACCTACTCGTTTGCGTTTCCAAGTTTTCACTCAGTTGCCCTACATTTCGAAAAACAAGTATGCTAAGCATGATGCTTTCAACCAATAAGCTGACAATGAGCCATTTCCAGATGAGTGAGAGTTTCATGGATGCGTTCCAAGAAGACGTTGAAGTGATTTTTCTGCGATGGGAGCTAAGCCCTGTAAATCCTCTAACGAAAGCATTTTAAAATGCCCTAATTCAACCACGTCCAAATGCTCTTTGCCTTGTGTGCTCAGGCTAAATGCCTTCAACGCATCTTCCCATTCCCCAAGGCTAATTCCATTGCCCTCTTTGGCGGCATAAGTACGATTGTAAGGAAAAGAAGCACTTTGATACACAAGCTCCATGGTTTGCTTCAAATTATCGGAAAGTTTCAGATAATTTGGCAAAGACATAATGACCATATCTGCTTGTGCACTCGTCAATAAAAGTGCCAAGGTGTCGGAGGCACTGATGTCATAATGGTACTGTATCTCTTCTTTTTCCAATCCTTGCGTTGCCATCCATTCTTCTGCCAAGAGCGTTGCTAAAGAGATTTTTCCTTGGGCATAGACACGCAAAGGTCGCTTCGAGGTTTTTAAAACCTCTTTTGTGCGCGCTAACATAACGATTTCTATCCCTTGTGTGTAGCTCATAAAAGGATAATAAGAGGCAAGATTGTGTGCTAAAAGCGCTAGATGCGACGAAGTAATCACCATATCGTAGGTCTTACCCTCATGGACTAATTTCGAAAATTCATAAAAACTTTTTGCCGTTACTAATTCAACATCTCTGTGAAAATAGCCCTCTAAAAACAATTTGACATGAAGATGGGATTCAAACAGTATTCGAGGGGAAGAGTGCGGCGCAATACCCACTCGAATCGGCGTTTGGGCATGAGCCAAAACGCATAAAAGACTAAAAAATAAAATCGTCTGTACCCATTTCATCACGGTATTTTCCTTACATGTAACCCTTAAACTTCATACGAAACAACACAATTACGCCCTTTGGCTTTGGCTTCATACAACGCATCATCGGCGCGTTTGAGAAGCTCTTTTGACGAGAGCGGTGAGTCTAGTTTTTTGAAAGCAAGCCCAAGAGAGATGCTCACATAGGGAGCAACGCTAGAGTATTCATGGCGAATATTCAAGGCTTCAACGCTTTGACGTAACGTCTCTGCGACACTTAAAGCACCCTCAAAACCGATGTTTTTAAGTACCACGACAAACTCTTCACCCCCATAACGTGCCACCCTATCGCTTGGGCGTTGGAGCGTATTTTTAAGAGCATTGGCAACACGCACTAAACAGACATCGCCTTCACCATGCCCGTAGTGGTCGTTGTAAAGTTTAAAGTAATCGATGTCGATCATGATGACACACAATACACCACCATCACGCTCAACTTCTTTAAAGGTTGCATCGTAATAGTCATCAAAATAGCCTCGGTTACGTATCTTGGTCAGACTATCGTTCATCGAGAGTTTTTCCAGTGCATCGTTTTGTGCTTTAAGCTCAATTTGGTGTTTAACGCGTACCCGAACGGTTGCTGGGTTAAAGGGTTTGACGATGTAATCCGCTGCCCCTAAACTAAAGCCATACGCCTCATCCTCAGGTGTGTCTTTGGAGGTGACAAACACGACAGGGATTTTGTGCGTCAAACTACTCTCTTTCAGTGCTTTACACACCTCATACCCATCCATTTGGGGCATCACCACATCCAGCAAGATAAGATCTATCTCTTTAAACTCTTTAACCAATTTAAGTGCACTAGAACCATCTTTGGCAATTTTAATGTGATAGTCTGCTTTTAAGATGGTCGAGAGGGCATGAATATTAGAAGCATTGTCATCTACAATTAAGATGACAGGCAACGTGTCTGTTGAGACCAAAGCAGGATGTATCAAAGCAGAAGGCACACAAGGCGTTACAGATTGGGAGAGAAATGTGTATAACGTTTGGATATGAATCGGTTTTGAGAGATGCTCACTCATGCCCGCTTCCAACACTTTTGCCTTATCTTCAATCGTGGCAGCAGCCGTAAGTGCAATAATCGCAATCGTGCTGTCCACTTTACGAATCTTGGCTGCCGCCTCATAGCCTGTCATCACCGGCATTTGAATATCCATCAAGATACACGCAAAACCTTTAGGGTTTGCCATAAAAGCATCCACACCCTCTTTGCCATTGTTAGCAAGCACCACACGCGCACCTGTACGCTCGATGATGGCTTTGACAACCTCTTGATTGATAGGATTGTCCTCCACGACCAAAATGGTATTTCCCCGTAAATTTGGAACCTCTAGCTCGCTACTTTGCTTCTTATTTGCCGTTTTGGAAGAGGATTTAGCGATGGGCAGACGCAGGATAAAAGCAAAGCTAGAACCCTCGCCCTCAACACTGTGCACCTCGATATGTGAGTCCATGGCTTCAACCAGTCGCGCGACGATGCTTAAGCCTAAACCTGAGCCTCCGTATTTACGCGTGGTTGAAATATCGGCTTGCATAAAGGGCTGAAAAAGGGCTTTCAGCTTCATTGTACTCACCCCGATACCTGTATCTTTAACACTAAAGCGTAAATTTACGTGTGCTTTTTCTTTTTTCACCAGCGAAACATTCACACCCACGCTGCCTTCATGGGTAAATTTTAAGGCATTGCTTATAAGGTTGAGTAAAATTTGCATGATCCTCAAGCCATCCGCATACACATACTCAGGAACCCTCTCATCCACGCTTACATGTAAACTCAACCCTTTTTGAGCAGCACTTTGGCTAAACATCTCTTCTAGTTGCACAAAGGTCTCACGCAAGGAGACTTCCTTGATTTCAAGATCTAGTTTTCCCGCCTCAATCTTCGAATAATCCAAAATATCATTCAAAATACGCAGTAAAATTTCCGAAGCATTGCAAATTTTGGAAAGAACAAGGTTTTGCTTCTCATTTAAAGCGGTGTCTTTCATCATATCACTAAACCCGATAATGGCATTAAGCGGGGTTCTAATTTCATGACTCATGTTGGCTAAAAACTGTGTTTTTGCCTCCATCGCTACCTCAGCTTGCATCTTGGCAATTTTGAGCTCTTCATAGGCTAATTTACGTGCACTCACATCTTGTTTAATGGCAACAAAATGCTCTATCTCTCCCGATCGTCCCTCTACGGGTGTGATGCTCAATTCTTCATCATACAATGAGCCATCTTTTCTTCGATTCACAAGCTCCCCATGCCATGGTTTACCCAAAAGTATGGTTTGCCACATCACCGCATAAAAACTATCGTCTTGCAGCCCTGAACCAATCAACTCTTTAGGTCTTCGCCCCAACGCTTCGCCCACTGAATAGCCCGTAAGGGTTTCAAACGCGGGATTTGCCCACTCAATGACGGCTTCTTTGTTGGTAATCACCACCGCGTTCATACTGGCTTCCAAAGCTTGTTGCAACAGTTTCATGGTTCCTTGATGTTTATAGGCTTCAGCATTGTTGTAAAATGCGGTCACCAAAAGCGTCTCTCTCCCCTCTCTTACCAAAGGACGCGCTTTGACGATGACGGGAATGACGGTACCATCCTTACATGTAAAGAATTCTTCTTCGCTGTAATAGGCTTTTTGCTTCACCAATGCCTCATAAATCGGACATTTACTCATAGAAACAAATTGATTGAGTGCGTGGGTATGAAACAGACCATGCGCCTCTTTCCCCATCATTTCTTCTTTCGAATAGCCCAATATATCGCACGCAGTTGAGTTTAACTCCCTGATAATGCCACGCGCATCGATGACATACACACCCTCAGCCAAGGTATCACTGATCGTGCGTAGCTCCTCTTTTTGTTCGTGATTCTCCTGAGCTCGCTTGAAAGCCAGCCACAAAAGGACTACGATGATAAACGCAAACACGGCATACATACCCACCACAACTGTAAAATCGTAGTTTAACTGTTGCGGGGTGGCATCTTTTTCATAAGCAATCAAATACCCCTCCGCCCCTCGCCCAAAACCTTGCATAGGCTCCACACTCACGCAATAAGTCTCACTTCCAAGGGCAACAAACATGGCAAAAGGCTCTGCTTTCTCTAAAGCTTTTTGCAAAGAAGGATTGTCATATAAAAGGGCATTGATGGCTTTTGCCTCGTTCGAGAGCGGCTTGGGGGAGTCTTGAAGTTCATTGTTGGCATCCTCTACAACAAAGTCTTTACTGATAGACGAACGTGTATAAAGATGCTTTTGCTCTTCAAATAACAAGGCGCCCGTAAGAGTTTGATTGATAACATAGGCATACTCTTTGGCGGGATTAATCGTATAGAGCGTGTTTAAAATGGCTTTAACAGGAACGCTAGTCTCCACCGTTCCTAAAAAAATACCTCGATGGCTCAGCGGATAGACATAACGATGCCCTGAGATGACTCTACCCGCCTCAAATCCGTGCACCGCTTTGCGCTCTTCATTGGCACGCTTTACAGAAGGGCGTGCATCAAAAAGATCATCCCCATAACGATCGGGCTTGTGAAAACGCAAAAAACTTTTGCCATCGGGCAGATGAAAGTGCAACTGCCGTAAATGTTTCTCACTCATACTCTCATACAAAGGAGAGAGCTCACGGTACAATCGCCCTCTTGCAATATCTTGTGCTCTTCCTGTAGTGGTAACGGCTTCATACAAAAGCTCTAAAGTACGATGTGTATTGATAACCAAATCAAACGCCTCTTTGTTGGCAAGCTCATACGAAATGGTCGCGGCATGGTAGGCGATATGAAAGTTTTCTTGATGCTTAACAAGTGCCATGCGCTCTTTACTCAAACGGTTGGCATTGAACCACACAATAGCACCGATGCTTAACACTATCATCCACAGCACATACATCACTAATGTCGTTTTTGAACGTGCTAATTTCATCGAATGGCTCCTTGTGAGGAGACGATGTTTTCAAGACGCATAATACGCACAGGCGTATACGCGTCATCGTGTGCCACACTCACCCCTGCACGAATCTCTTTACCCCATGTGTGAAACTCTGATGGTGGAGCGTTTAGCAAAGCTTCGGTCATCTCTTTTTGAAGGGTGGATGAAAGTTTTTGGGTGTTCGCGACCAATGCGAAGGAGGGAATAAACTCCGTTTGCGCCACAACACTCAAACCTAAATGCGCGTAAGTTCTCGCCACGTCCTCTTTAACACCGCCATAATCAAAGCGACCTTTTACCACAGAGAGTGCAACGGCATCGTGCTTCCCAAGATAAGAAAACGGTTGCTCCTCCAACGCGTATCCTGCATCACGTAACACACCTGAAACTGCAAGATACCCACAGGTCGAAAGAGGATCGGTGAGTGCGAAGGAGTGATACGGATTGAGCCTTGAAAGAGGCTCAAATGCGTCTCCCCAAGCCACCAAAACACAACGATAATGTGGCTTTCCATCGGCTTCATTGAAAAACACCAAAGGCTGCGCAAATGAAAAAGACTCTTTGAGCTTCACATAAGGCAAAGGACCTAGATACGCGATATCCACCACACCGCTTTTAATATCTTCCAATAACGCCTCATACGAATCGGTAAAATGAAAGTGAATGCTTACATGTAAAGTTTTTTCAAGATAATGCACCATTGGAGCAAAGGTTTTAAAAATACTCTCTTGTCCAAGTGCGGGCAAGGGAGCAAAAACTACTTTTTGAGGCTCTGTTGCGTGTATAAAAACCGTCATAAACAGAAAAAAAAGCAGATGCGAAGATTTCATCATTGAGGGGAATCTCTTATGTTAAATTTTATGTTTATATTTTATTATTTTAACACTAAAATGTAACTTTAATCGCCTTGAATAGATTTTTGAAGTATAGGAAATGTGAACGTTTTACCTATTTTTTGCTAAGATTATGGTTCATTTTTTTAGTGGAGTATTCACATGAATGAAGAACTTTTGGAATTACAAGCCATGTGTGGTACTTATACTGTTTTATATGCAGAGGATGATGCCCAAACCCAAGAAGTAATGGCAACGGTCTTAAGGCGCATTTTTAAAGAAGTTTACGTTGCCGATGATGGGGCTATGGGACTTTCTTTGTTTGAACAGTATCACCCAGACATCGTCATCACTGACATTCAAATGCCTAAAAAAAATGGCTTAGAGATGGCGCATGCTATCAAAACACACGCACCCAATACCCCCGTGGTTATTACCACCGCTTTTAATGAAGAGCGCTACTTTTTAGAAGCGATTGAGCGTGGCATTGATGCGTTTTTATTTAAACCCATTGATCGCACTAAACTGTTTCAAACGCTCCAAAAAAGTGTTAGTTTACTCGCCTATCAAGCCAAATCCAAAGAACTCGAAGCCCTTAAAAAACTACACGAAATCAATCATGCCTCTGAAGAGTCCATCCAAAATCTTGCCAATCTCTTACCTTTCCCTGCCCTTTTTTACAAAGACAATGCCCTCATCTTTCTCAATACCCAAGCCCAACGTACCTTTGAACACCTAAGCATCGAGAGCATCCAGCAAGAAACACAATTTGTGAGTCGCTTTAACATCCTAAAAGACAAAAAACAAAAACTAAAAATTCCCACCACCAGTGGCTTAAATCGCATCTACTGGCTCTATCCAAATGCCTTGTTCGTGGGGCTTGATTTGTGCTTGGTGCAAGCATATATTTTCGTCGATATCACCCTTATGGAATACCAAAAATTACGGCTGGGTGCCCACGCTTTACCCACTTCCACAAAACGTACCCAACCCTCAAACCCTTCTTTTCATGGAGATACTTTGCTACAAAGCCTAAGCAAAGAGGTACTTCAATCCCTCGAAGAGATACGCGAATTGAATGAATTTGTGCTCACCTTTGCGTTTGATTATGGGCGAAAACCTAACGATGCCCTGCGTGCGAAACTGGCTGAAATTTACAGTGCCTATGGCACAATGCTTCACAAACTAAGCGATTTTGAAGCAGCAGGTGAAGCGCTCAAAAATCTTTCAAAGCTCTTGATACACACGCCCATTAGCACCGAACAACACCCACGCGTTGCCCTAGCACTTCAAAGCCTCTCAGAGGAGCTCTTTGAGTGGTACACGGCACTGATGGGGATGAAACGTGATGTTAGCATCGACACTTTTAAGCAGACTATTACCGCGGCATGTTTACATGTAAGTGCTGAACTCAATGAGCCTAAGAGTTCACTCGGGGATGACTTGGAAATTCCTTAACGCGAATAGACAATGGTAAATCGAGCACCCTTTGTACCATTTTGAACACTCAAGCTCCCGCCCATATTCTTTTCGATAATCATCTTTGACATATACAACCCAATACCCGTGCCATCTCCTTGTCCTTTGGTGGTAAAGTAAGGCTCAAAAATACGCTCTAAAATCGTCTCTTCGATGCCACCTGCATTGTCTTCAATGACCATGTGTGTTGGGTATAGTGTGATAGCAATGTGACCCTCATCGATACTTTTTCCCACAATGGCATCTTTTGCATTGCTTAAGATATTGAGTAAAACTTGTTGAAATTCCCCTTTAAAACCTTCGATTTCTACATCTTCTCCCTCAATTTCCACACCAATATGGTAATTTTTAAACTGAGCACTGTGAAGGGAGAGCGTTTGCATGAGTGCCTCTTTAACACTAAAGTGCTGTTTGGCCTTATCTATTTTGAAAAAATTTCTAAAATCATCGATAGTTTTACTCATAAAAAGAATCGTTTCACGATTTTTATTGATAAAGGTTTTGATAAAAGACTTTGTGATAAGCCCCTCAGCAAAATCATCTTCCAAGCTTTGAATGTTGAGACTCAGCACATTAAGTGGCTGTCTCCATTGATGTGCGATGGCACCCATCATCTCTCCCATCGAAGAGAGTTTGGATTTTTGCACTAAAAATTGTCGCTGTATCTCTTGCTCTTTTTCCACTTTAAGGCGTGCTTTTATCTCTGTATCGACCCGTTTATCAAGCATTTCATTGAGACTTAAAAGCTCTTTTTCCATGGTTTTGCGTTCGGTAATGTCATCAATGAAGCCATGCCAGAGGATAGCTCCATCTTCTTCTTTTTGAGGCAAGGCATTGCCAAAGAGCCACCGCACCTCACCATCATCAAATTTCACACGGTATTCGTGTCGCCATGGAGTAAGATTTTGAGCCGATGACATAATGGAAGCAATCACACCCTCATAGTCATCAGGATGAAGCACGTTTAAAACCTTTTGTGCATCATAACGTACTTGTTCAGGGGTCACACGATAAATAGAGTAAATCGCAGCACTGGCAAAAGGGAAGCACGAAGTGCCATCAGGATTAAGACGGTACTGATAGATAACTCCTGGAATACGACTGGCTATTTTTTGCAAACGACCCATTGCCTCTTTTTGTGCCTCTTCTGCTCGTTTTCGCGTCGTAATATCGGTTAAAATACCCCGATACCCCAAAAAAACACCTGCCGCATCCAAAAGGGGAATCGCATTAATGAGCACCCACAACGCCGAACCATCTTTCGCAAGCAGTTTATCTTCTTGATTGACCACAGGTGCGTGTTCTTCAAATACGAGACGAACCCTCTCTTCATACCCTTGGTCTTTGTCTTTGTTATAAAAATCGTGAAAATGCATCTTTCCAATCACATCTTGAAGAGCATATCCTGTTAACGACTCTTCTTCATCACTCACATAGGTAAATATTCCTTCTTTATCCACTTCCCAAAAAATGGTACGGCTCTGTTTTGCGAGCTCTTTCACCCTTCGCTCACTCTCCAAAATCACCATTTGCTGTGCGTGGAGTTGCCTGTCGGTTTGGCGTAAAAGCAAGTAGATAAAACCTGAAAGCAACCCCAATAAAAGCAAACCAATGCCAAGAGTGGTCGCAATAAACTCCACAAAATCATTCTTTGAATCCTTGATAACATGCGCATCAAAATGGTGGATTAACAGCACTTCCAAGAAGACAAAAAGCCCAAACAGCACGGGTAAAATCCACGCCATTAAATGCGTGTAGCTTGGTAATTGTGTGCCCTGTTTAAAGCGAGAGTTTAAAAAACTCACTAGAAAAACTCTATCTCATCATCCACACCCGCATCCACACTTTTTTCTTCAAAAATGGCTTCGATTTGGATGCACGAAGAGAGCAGTGAAGCATCAAGGTAGTGAATGTCACGTGCGACTTGAGAAATGAAAACATTGTCTCTCCAGCTGCTCAAATCGTGCAAAAGATTGATGAGCATGGAGGAGAGTTTTTTGACTTTATCGCCCTCAAATTGCTCTTCGGTGAGGGTTGAGAGGAAGTTTATCAAGGTTTGAATGCCAAAGCCTAAATGTTGGAAATCAACCAACTGCTCCAACACATCGGCATACTCTTGAAAGTTATCGCATACGATTCCAATAGAACGTTTAGTTGGCTCTTTTTCAAACGCAACGATGGCGGTATCCGTTTCGTCATTAATGGCTTCTAAACTATCTATTTTAGGTAAAAAGGCGATAGCCGTACTCTCAACATACTCCGTTGCACTCAAAACCGTGTTGTGTGTCTTGGTCAATACTTTTTTCACATCGTCACTGATTTCAAGTTTGGAGACTTCGACTTTTTGCTCTTTATCCAGCGCAAATGCTAACATCTCTTTATTGAGAATGTATTTGGCTTGAGGAAAGTGTTTGAGCAAGAGGTTTCGAATGACACTGTTTTTAATCGCCCCTACATGTAAAAGCATCATGTAGAGTTTATCAGGTCCCTCTTCCACCACAATGCTAAAGGGCATCTCATTTTTAAGTAACCACAAACCAAAGCCGTAAATTAAGCGTACCGCGTCGCTTAAATCGAGGACATTTTTTTCCGCATTCAACCAATAATCCCAATACTCTACAAGTGCCCCCTCATCTTCTACCCTAAAGGTAAGCGTTCGACTGTAAATGGAGTTACTAAAGGGGTTAAGGACATTGGAAGACTCTGTTTTGGCATGTGAACGTAAAGTGACAATTTTAATATACTGCTTAATACGGCTTTCAAATAACTCTGAACTTAAAGGCTTAGTCAGATAATCTTCTGCTCCAAGAGCGAGCATCTTGTGTTTAGAATCTTCATCATCTAACGCACTTAGCGCAATAATCATACTGTTTTTATGCAGTTGCTTAATGAACTTTGTCGCCTCAAACCCATCCATATTGGGCATCATAATGTCCATAAAAATCAGATCAAAGTTTTGCTTCACACACTTCTCAACGGCGATTTGACCATCTTCGGCTTCGTGAACTTCTAAACCCTCTTCCGTTTCAAGCAGTAAGTTGAGGGTCAGTCTGTTATTTTCATTATCATCTACGATTAAAACACGTACCATTACTTGGTCTCCCTTATCTTTTTGGTCAGCACAAATTTTGCACCGCCTAACTCTTTTGAATCTTCAATACCATACTCAAAGTGCAATCCTTCGCACAGCAGTTTAACAAAATTAAGCCCAATACCCGTTCCTTTTTTCTCCATACTGGTTATCCCCTTGGCATCTTGTTCGTAGAGCTCAAAAACCGCCTGTTTATCAACAATACCTCTGCCATCGTCTTGAACGATAATTTCTATCTTTTGCGCATCACTCAAGAGAAAAATTTCTACTTTTGATTTTCCATATTTGATAGCATTAGAGAGAATATTGGCCATAATTTGTCCAAAACGATGCTCATCACTCGTGATAAAAGGCTCACTGCCATCGTCCATAAAGCTCACATCGCATTGATTTTCTAAGGCTAGGGCATGGTGACGTTCCATCACCTCTTTGATACTCTCTTTGAGGTTGAAAAGTGTGTAGTTAAAGTTGATTTTATGGTTGCGTAAACGGCTTAAATCCAAGATATTGGTCACATTTTGAAGCATAGATGTCGCACTTTTGTGGATTTGCTCCAACAAATGCATGCGTTTTTCCTTGGGAATTTCCTCAATACGGTGCATATTTTTAAGTAAGTACTGTGAAAAATTGATAATGGCATTTAAAGGAGTTTTGAGCTCATGGGTAAAGAGAATCAAAAACGAATCTTTGGCTTCGGAGAGCTTCATCTGTTCATGCGCTTGTTGCTCTTTCAGCATGATGGCACGTTTTTCTTCCAACATTTGTGTAATGTCTCTTCGAATAGCGATGTATTGAACAATCGCACCACTTAGTTCATCTTTAAACGGAATGATAATCGTATCTGCCCAAAAATCGCTCCCATCTTTGTTCCGATTTAAAACCCTCTCGCGCCAAATTTCACCCATTTTAATGGTCTTCCACATGCTCTCATACACCGATACAGGATTTGAGGGGTGACGTAATATGCGGTGATTTTTTCCTATGACCTCGGCTTGTGTGTAGCCCGTAACCGTGGTAAAATTTTTATTGATATAGGTGATATTACCTTCAATATCGGTTTGCGACACCACCGATGATTCAAGCAGGACATTAAAATACTGCTTGTCTTTCAAATAAACATTTTTATGAGAGATAGCATCTATGCCATCGCGCAAATGCTTCAGAGCATGGGCTTCTTCTGCTTTCATACAAAAGTAGCGATTGCACTTCAGGGCTAAAGCATCGTCAATGGTGGCGATATCAAACGCCTGCATAAACACAATGAGTTCAATATGCGGGGATAAGGAACGAATGTCTCTGAGTGATTTGAAGTAGGAGATGGAACCTAAGGATAAAGTACCGAAGATAAGATCAATCTTATTTTCCATCAAGACCCGCACAATCATCTCATTGCTCGTGGCTACATGTAAAGTTTTACACAAGGCTTTTGCGGCATGAACAAAAGCTTCATTCTCTGCCATATGCCCCATTAGCAGTACTGAAACACTCTTCTTTTCAAAAAAAATGCGCTCTTCCATTGTGAGCCTTTTTAACTTAAAATTCTAACTTAATGTTGAGAGTATGGTTACAATACTTTGAGAAATATCTCCCAAAGGTACGATTTTATCGACACCTCCAAGTTTTATGGCTTCTTTTGGCATTCCAAAGACCACACACGTCTCTTCTGATTGTGCGATGGTTTTGGCACCAGCTTGATGCATGTTAAACATTCCCTTTGCTCCATCTGCCCCCATACCAGTTAAGATGACACCCAAAGCATTGGCCCCGGCTACTTTAGAGACAGAATTAAATAAAACATCGACACTCGGACAATGCCCACTCACTTTTTTGCCTTCTCCAATCTCGATATAATACCGAGCACCCGATCGACGCAGCACCATATGAAGCCCACCTTGTGCAATGTAAGCCGTTCCAATTTCTAAAAAATCACCATTTTTAGCCACTTTAACATCGATATCGCACAAAGCATCCAAACGTGCGGCAAACGGGGTAATAAAAGAATCTGGCATGTGTTGCACAATGATAATAGCAGGCGAATTCTTAGGCATCCCCTGCAATACCACCTTTAAAGCTTCGGTTCCACCCGTACTTGAGCCTATGGCAATTACTTTTTTGGTCGTCTCGGCAATACTTAAACGATTGACCCCAACACGACTTTTAGGAATCACTTTTTGAACACGCGCATACGAAGCATCAATGACTTTTTGAATAAGTTCGTCTCTTATCTCATCTTTGCCATCGTAAATATTAGAATGCGGTTTTGCCACATAATCCACCGCTCCCGCTTCAAGCGCGTCGAGTGTAACCTGAGCACTTTTGCGCGTCAATGAAGAGACCATCACCACGGGTGTGGGAAAATGGCTCATCAGTTTTTGCAAAAAAGTCACCCCATCCATACGAGGCATCTCAACATCCAAACAAATGACATCAGGTTTAAGCTCGATGATCATATCGCGTGCGATAAACGCATCCGCAGCAAGTCCAACGACCTCAATGCGTCTGTCACTCTCTAAAATTTCTTTAAGGATGTGCCGTGCTGTGGCACTATCATCCACAATTAAAACTCTAATCATTGCTCATCATCTCATTTTGAACGTATTTTAAAATGATGCGATTGGCATCACTCACCATCATAATGCGCCGACCATTGTTCCCACCCGTATCTTCGGCTTTGATAGGAATGGCATATTTTTTCAAAATCTCTTTGGCGATAAGCACATTTTTTTGCCCAATCATCTGCCCTTCGGTGTTGGTTTTGTGGATATTAGCACCGCCAAAAATCTTCGCTTCCATATTGCGCACCGAACAACCGATGTTTTCCATATTTTCTATCATTTTGGGGATGGAGATATTGCCATATTTTGGGCTTTCTAGTCCATTTCCGTTCCACAGCGGTAAGAGATAGTGATTCATCCCTCCTAACATCTGTGCTTTGTCGTACAAACACACCGAAACGCAGGAACCAAGGACTGTGACGATTTCAGAGGGTTGTATCGCCACAAAAATTTCTCCCACATGGATGAATTTTCGAGGCAGCATTAAAATTCTTTCATGTCATCAAAATCATCAAACATAAATTCATTACCACTATCTCCCGCCATTCCCTCAGAGCCTTCTTTATCCCGAAGTGCAAGGACAATGGTAAAGGTGGTCAAAGCTTCCGATGAGTCATAATCAATTTCACCATCCATTGATTCAACCAAGGCATTGACAACACTTAAGCCCAAACCTAAACCCTCAACTGATTCGCGTGCTTTGCTGTTTTTGTCCACTTTTTTAAAGCGGTTAAAAACCTCTTTCTTATACTCTTTCGCGATAACATCTCCCACATTAGAGATAGACATCACCAGCTTTTTATCCAAAATCTTGGCGTTAAAAATGACTTTATTTCCACGAAATGAGTATTCACACGCATTAGATAAGATATTGGAGATGATGCAGTGTAACTTCTTGGCATCACTGATGATAGTTCCATCTATATCAATGTGCTTTTCCACCTGCAAAAATTTTTCCTCAATCAAATAATCAAATCCCCCTCTAGCTTCATCAAAGAGTGCGCCCACATCAACCTCACTAAAATAACTGGCAATCTGACCTGCTTCAATTTCAGCGGCGGTGAAGATATTGGTCAGTTGAAAGTTGAGCTTCATCAACTCCGTCTCCATAAACGCTTTAACCTTTTGGGTCTTAGGGCTGTCTTCGTTGCGTTGCATCATAGAGCTTAAATTCAGAAGTGAGCTCATGGGATTGTTAAACACATTTTTGATGAGTGAGAGAAACTCACCTTTGACTTTATCGTTTTCTTTGAGTTTTTCATTGAGTTCGTAGAGCTTTTTCGTTAAAAACTCCAACTCTTCAAGTGAACTATTTTTTTGCTCAAACCGTCGTTTTACCTCTTCTAAGAGGTCTGTATCGCTGAGTGTTGCTATCATGTTTTAAACCTTCTGATAAATTGATGCACTTCGGGATTTAAGTCCCTTGCGTGCATCCGTTAATGCTTCCGAACTACCGATAAAAAGATACCCTCCAGGGCAAAGCATCTCATAAAACTTATCTACAAGCGTTTGTTGTGTGGGTTTATCAAAATAAATCATCACATTACGACAAAAAATAATGTCAAACTGTTTGCCCTTAAATACCCCGTAATTTCCCGTCACCAAATTAAATGCTCGAAACGAAATAGAGCGTTTCATACTCTCTTTAATCCCGTAATTTCCGACCCCATCTTTGCGCTCAAAGTAGTTTGAGAGATACTTTTGAGGTAAATTGGCAATGGCTTTGGGACCATACACCCCATTCATCGCCTCTTTCAAGACGCGAGGTGACACATCAGTTGCTAAAATTTTAATGTCAAAATGGCTGTTATTGGGTAAATTTTCATCCAAAAACATCGCAATACTGTAAGGTTCCTCCCCCGTCGAACATGCCGCCGACCAGATACGAAGGCGGTTGTTTTTACCCGCTATCATGGAACTTAAATGGGTTTTCCAAAATTCCCACTGTTTAGCTTCCCTGAAAAAAGAGGTGACATTGGTGGAGATGAGTGAGCACAAGTACTCAAACTCTTTTCCACTTGCATCGTTCACCAACGTGTGATAATACGCACTAAACCCCTCTAACCCTAACTGTTTCACACGCTTGGCTAAGCGGGCTTGCACGAGATAAATCTTTTGCTCACTCAAAGAAATACCGATGTGCTCATAAATGTACTCTTTAAAAAGGGTAAACTCTTTTTTTGTGAGCTCCATTTTATCCATTAATACAATTCTTCCACATTTAAGATGAGTGCAACTTCACCATTTCCCATAACCGCTCCACCACTCACACCCTCAGTTTGTGCAAAAAATTCACCCAAAGTTTTAATGACCACTTGCTGACGACCGACCAGTTCATCGACCAAAAGGGCAAATTTGCCTTTTTGATTTTCGATGCACACTAAAGTGGACTCCCAAGGATGTGGCATTTCACCACCAAGATCAAGGGTTTTATTGAGCCTGATAATCGGAAGTAATTCGGTGCGTAATTGCACAAACTCCTCTTTACCACCTGCGATATGAACATTTTCTTGTGAAGGTCTAAAGGACTCAAGAATGGAAAGGGTTGGAATGATAAAAATTTTATCTCCCAAACGCACAATCATCCCATCAATAATCGCGAGCGTCAATGGAAGCACAATCGAAAACGTACTTCCCACCCCTTCAGATGAAACCACATCAACTTTACCACGCACCCCTTCAATGGCATTGCGCACAACATCAAGCCCAACCCCACGTCCTGAAATATCACTGATAACGTCCGCAGTTGAAAACCCTGGTTGCATAATGAGCCCATAAGTTTGTGCATCACTTAGCTCATCTTCTGGCTTTATAATGCCTCGCTCCAACGCTTTTTGATACACTTTTTGCTTGTTAATACCCCGTCCATCATCCCGCACTTCGATGATAATATTTCCGCCTCTGTGATACGCACTGAGTGTGACCACACCCTCTTCTTCTTTGCCAGCTTTGATGCGATCACTTGGACTGCTTTCAATGCCATGGTCAATCGAATTTCGAATGATGTGAATGAGTGGGTCGGACAGTGCTTCGACCATGGTTTTGTCGATTTCGGTATCTTCACCCTCAAGCACCAAACGAATCGGTTTATTGACTTTTTTAGACGAATCCCGCGCCACGCGCTTCATCTTCTCAAAAGTATCTCGAATAGGAATCATCCGAAGAGACATCACTCTGTTTTGAATGAGCTTCGTAATTTTGGAAAGGTTTTCAATGGTTTTGGTCACTTCCGCATCACGAATGGCTTTGATTTTGCCATTTTCACCCAAATAATTCTGGGCAATCACCAATTCACCAATCGAATCAAAAAGCTCATCAAGCTTCATGGAATCAATCTTCAAAAAGCTCTTTTGCTGGCTCATCACTGGTTTGGCTTTTTCCTCTTTGAGTACTTCTCGCACCACAGGTTTCTCTTCATATTCAAGTGTTTTTTGAACCACATGCTCTGGGATGACCTCCTTTTTTTGAGGAGGACTTATAAGGTTGATTGCAAACTCTTCTTCCTCTAAAAAAGCAAAAACATCAGCAATGTCTTCAACCATTTTTTCACTCGCACAGTAGATGCACACCTCTTTAATCACATTGCGATCAACCTCAAAATCTTCTAAATTTTCACACACCATCATCGTCCACGAAGAACTTAAGATTCGGCTTACATGTAAAAGATTTTTGAAAAATAAAAAGTGGTCAAAGCCACGTAAGTAGATGTCAGTATCAAGCGTTAAGACTATTTTGTACAGCACTTCATTGCCACGAAGGTCTTGAAAAAAAGCCTCTTCATCTAGGGGCGAAGACAGGGGCGCATCAAAACTCTCGTTATCAAACTCTTCTGCCAAATCTTTTACCTCATGTTCCGAAGTCTCCGCTTTGCCATCTACATGTAAAAGAATTTGACGTATATTTTCAAGGCATGTCGCATACCCCTCAGGCACACCCACTTTTTCTTCGACTTCATACACCAACGTGGCTTTGATAACCGTCACCCCTTCTAAAAAAACATCCACATGAGAAGAATTGGGTGCTTCCTCAGAACTTCTAAAAAAATCAAGGGCATCTTCAAAATGGTGGACAAATTCACCCAAGCGTGAAAAGTTAAAAGCATTGGCACTTCCTTTAAGCGTATGCACCCCTCTAAAAATTTCATTCAAAAGCGCTTTATCACTGGGAGATTCTTCAAAATTGAGGATATCAATATCCATTTTTTCAATAATCTCAGTTGCCTCTTCAATAAATATCTGTTTTAATTTTTCTTTACTCATGCGCTCTCCAATGCACCAGACCAAAAGATTCTAAGTCATACGACATCGCATCAATGCACGGAATTTTCAAGCTAGGTTTTGCTTTTTTCATGCAAAACAGCAGTGAAAAAAGGGATGACGTGAGAGGAACGCCATCTTTTGAGTGCAAAAGGCTTATCTCTTCAATGTAATCCAATCGATCTTTCACAAACTCTTTTAATGCCTTAACCTCTTCCAAATCCATCTCAATATCCAGTTCTAAAACATCGCCATCAATACACATAGCCTACCCTTTTTTGAAAAAAGTGGGGCTTTGACGCCCCAAAAAATCACTAAAACTCTTTTAAATCATCTTC
>DCUJ01000013.1 GCA_002328495.1 Sulfurospirillum sp. UBA2217 | reverse complement strand
TTTTAGAAAAAGCCAAAAATGCCAGTCGTATTATTGCGACATTAAAACCTCATATTAAAGTATCACTTTTAAACGAAATGGCGGAAGCCCTTGAACGTAATAGTCTTAAAATTTGTGAAGAAAATGCTAAAGATTTAGAAGCAGCCAAACAAAATGCTCTTCCCTCTTCTATGCTAGATAGACTGATGCTCAATGAAAAACGTGTACAAGAGATGGCAATCGCTATTCGTGAAATAGCCGCTTTACGTGAACCTATAGGGCGTGTATTGGATGGATGGGTGGTTCCTAGTGGGTTGAAAATTGAAAAAGTAAGCATTCCCATCGGTGTTATTGGCATTATTTATGAAAGTCGCCCTAATGTAACAAGCGATACCGCAGCCTTGTGTTTTAAAAGTGGCAATGTGTGTGTGTTAAAAGGTGGTAAAGAAGCTCATTACAGCAATGCCATCATCGCTTCTGTATTGCAAGACGTTTTAGAGCGCCATGCGCTTCCAAAAGAGATTATTTCACTGCTTCCTGACCATACACGTGAGGGCATTGCTAAGCTGATTAAGATGGATAAGTATGTGGATTTGATTATTCCTCGTGGTGGGGAATCACTCATTCGTTATGTGAGTGAACATGCGACGGTGCCTGTGGTCAAACACGATAAAGGGGTGTGTCATATTTTCGTGGACGAAGATGCTAATGTCGAACAAGCCCTTCCCATCGTTATCAACGCCAAGTGTCAACGCCCGAGTGCGTGCAATGCTCTTGAAACCTTGTTGGTTCACTGGTCAGTGGCAGAACTTTTTTTACCCGCGTTAAAAGAAGTGCTAGATGCTCAAGGCACGCTGATCAAAGGATGCGAAAAGGTGTCAGCACTTTTACATGTAAGTTTAGCAGAGGATGAAGATTTTCACACCGAACATTTGAGCAATGCCATGAATATCAAAATCGTATACAACGTGGATGAGGCGATTGCACATATTGCACGGTATGGCTCTGGCCATTCTGAAGCCATTATAAGCGAGAATTATACGATTGCGGAGCGTTTTTTAAACGAAGTAGATGCCGCATGTGTTTACATCAATGCGTCGACACGTTTCACCGATGGTGGTGAGTTTGGCTTTGGTGCGGAAGTGGGCATAAGTACCAATAAACTCCATGCACGCGGTCCCATGGGCATCAATGATTTGACGACCTATAAATTTAAAATTTATGGAACAGGGCAAATTCGCGCATGAATGAAACCGTTTTAGAGGTAAAACAGCTCTTCTTTGCATATCCCTTTTCAAAGCCATTGTACGAAGACTTTTCTTTACATGTAAGGCGTGGCGAAGTGGTTGCCATTGTGGGAGAGAGTGGAAGTGGCAAGAGTACGTTGTTTGAACTTATAACGGGTCATTTAAAGGCGCAAAAAGGGAGTATTTATACCACTTCATACTCCCAAGTTTTTCAAGACCCCTACACCTCGTTTCACCCCACATATACGATACGCAATCAAATAAGCGATGTTGCTTCTTTAGACGAATGTGAACGTTACTGTAAGGCATTGGATTTGGATATAGCGCTTTTGGAGAGAAAGCCTCATGAACTGAGCGGTGGAGAACTGCAAAGAGCTTCTATTTTAAGAGCTTTATTGATGAAACCAATGTTGCTTTTGGCTGATGAGCCGACGTCTGCTTTGGATAACATTACCAGCCTTCATGTTATGCAATTATTAATGCAATTTTTAGATGAGTTTGGTATTTTGATAATTACCCACGATACTCATTTGGCGTCGTGGTGTAGCGATAGAATGATAGAATTAAAACATTAGGACTACAATGGTTGCAATGATTGATTGGATTGTTCAAACGGTTGGGGCTTTAGGCTATGTTGGTATTTTTGTTATGATGTTTTTAGAGAGTAGTTTTTTTCCATTTCCCTCTGAAGTTGTCATGATACCTGCTGGTTATTTGGCTTTTAAAGGTGAGATGAATCTATGGATAGCTATTTTAATGGGAATCGCAGGAAGTTTGGCGGGCGCACTGTTTAATTACTATTTAGCTGTCAAATTGGGACGAAAACTGCTTTTAAAGTACGGACACTATATTTTTTTCACACCAGAAACCTTGGATAAAGTAGAACTATTTTTTAAAAAACACGGTCCTTTTTCGACACTCAGCGGTCGCCTAATCCCAGTGGTACGTCAATACGTTTCACTCCCCGCAGGTCTAGCACGTATGAATCTTGGACTTTTTTCACTCTATACAGCTTTGGGTGCGGGCATTTGGGTGAGTATTTTAGCCCTACTTGGGTATTATTTTGGGCAAAATGAAGCACTTTTAAAAGAGAATTTACATACCGTTACCGTTGTGGTTTTAGGATTCATAGCCTTTGCGGTCGTTATTTACATTGTGCTACAGAAGAAAAAGGGAAGTAATGGCAATGAATGAGTATAAAATTGTTTATTGCATCATCCCAAAACTAAAAAATTGAAACTGGTTTCGTCCGCCACTTTTCGCGGCATACATCGCGGCATCGGCATTACGAAGGAGAAGTTCCGCATCTTCACCGTTTTGAGGAAATAGACTAATACCAATACTACATGTACTCATAATCTTTTGCTCATTAATGATAAAAGGCTCTTCAAAAAGCTCTTGAATCTTGTTTGCAATTTGAGAAAAATAGGTACTCTCCGTACCATTTTCGATGATTAAAACAAATTCATCTCCGCCCAAACGAGAAAGGGTATCTCCTTTGCGGATAACGTTTTGCATCCTTTTTGCCACATCTATCAGTAATGTGTCGCCACCCGAATGCCCAAGAGAATCGTTCACATCTTTAAAATGATCCAAATCAATAAAAAACAGACCAAACATCTCTTTTGAACGGCTTTTGCGCTGAATGGCTTGCTCAATTCTATCCATCAAAAGACGCCTATTGGGTAAATGGGTTAACGCATCGTGCATGGAAATATGGGAAAGTTTTTCGGTTTCTTCTATAAGACGATCTTGAATCGTCAGATACTCGGTAACATCATGTACAATTTCCAAATAAGCAATGATTTCACCTTGGGCATCTAAAACAGGGCGCATGTGGACTTCAACATGTTGTTTATTTCCCTTTTTGTCTTTACGAATATGGCGAAGGGTAACAGGCTGTTTGGTTTTTCTGACACTTTCCATAGGGCAAGCAGAGCCATCTTCTGAACAAGCAGGAACGGTTTTTTGTGATAGATTAAAGCATTTGTTCGCAAAACATGAGTCTTCTATTTTCTCTTTTGCAGCTTCATTCATCATCGAAATCGTATAATCAGGCTCAATATAAATAATCGAATCAGGAATTCCATCGATCATCGTCTGCATCATCTCACGTGTTGTATGGAGCTTTTTCTCCAGCGTGATAATTCGAGCCACTTTTTCTAAGACATGCAATAGCCGATAAGGATCGGTTGGTTTTAAAATATAATTGTCTACATGTAAGGCAATACTTCGCAACAAAAGATGGGTGTCGCTAAAAGCAGAGTTAACAATGATAGGAAAAGAGGGATGCGTTTGACGAATGCGTTCAATCATCTCCAAACCGCTCATTTTAGGAAGTTGTAAATCGGTAATCATAATATGGGGCGAGTGTTTTTCAAAAAGTTCCAATCCCTCTTCGGCCGTTCGCGCGATGATAACCTCTTTAAAATAATCCCCAAACGCATTTATGAAAGAACGCACGGTTGATGCATCATCTTCAACGTATAAAAGAATGAGTGATTTAATCATTAGGGCTTACCTGTAGTGAAATTTCTGTTTTCATGCCATGATGGATTGCTTCCATTTTGATTGAACCACCCATACTGTTTTCAATAATCATTTTAGACATATAAAGACCGATACCCGTTCCATCTTTTTTTTCTTTTGTAGTGAAGTAAGGCTCAAAAGAACGGTTAATAATCTCATCAGATGCACCACCGCCGTTATCCATAATGGTGATAAGCGCACTATTTTTGCCATCGTGTGTTACTGCAACACGGATAAACCCATCCTCCCTTTTCTTTTTCAAGATGGCATCTTTTGAGTTATTGAAAATATTAATAAGCACTTGAGCAAACTCATTCTCATACCCAAAAATTTCAAGATCACTCTTATCATCGTAGTAGATAGTGATTCCATGATTTTTAAAAGAGTCTTGAACAAATGAGATTGTTTTGTCGATGACAAATGAGAGTTTGAAGAGCTTTTTGGCTTTATTGGGATTGAAAAAATCTCGAAAATCATCAATCGTTGTGGACATATGCTGAATGGTTTTTTGAGATTCTTCTACAAAAGTATGAAAGAGCTCTTTATTGACCGCATCGGTATGTACTTTTTTCTCGATGGCAAAGAGATTGAGGGCAAGAGAGTTCAGCGGTTGTCTCCACTGATGAGCGATATTGCCGATCATTTCCCCCATACTAGCCAGTTTGGATTGCTGAAACATCAGCTCTTGGTTACGGATAATGTCCGTTTTATCGGTAAAGCCGATAATGACACCAAAATCATCACTGGAGAAATTAATTGACTTGATTTGAAACCAATAGATGCGATTGTCGATGATCAAATCGTATTCTACTTCCGTTTTATGCTGTACCACATTTTTGACATTCTCAAACAAATCAGGAATGGAAACCAACGCATTGATAATAATTTCACTGAGATTGATTTTATGCGTATAGTTGATTTTAAAGAAACGCTCCATCCCTTTGGTGTGAAGGAAAAGGTCGAGGTTTTTGTCCAAAATCAAGACATCGGTATTGATGACTTCGACCACTTTGTTAAGTGCTTCATTGACAAATGCTAACTCTTTGTTTTTATGTTCAAGCTCATCATTGACGGTATGAAGCTCTTCATTGGTACTTTGAAGCTCCTCGTTGGACGTTTCAAGCTCTTCATTGGTGGATTGAAGCTCTTCGTTAGTACTTTGGAGTTCTTCGTTGGTGGATTGAAGTTCCTCATTGGACGTTTCAAGCTCTTCGATGGTAATTTGCAAACGCTCTTTGAGGGCGGATAATTCATTTTCAAGAATGTTAACATCGTTAATGTCGTGTATTTGCATTTGATGTGAAAGCAGGACCGATCGATCAGTTTCATTGATTTCATCGAAAATAATAAAATAGCTATTTTCCGCAAGTTTGTTTTTAGGAAGGGGAAAAACGCTGATGGTAACATAGACGCGATCATCCGTGAGAGGCAAAAGGCGGATTTTTTTTGAGACCGTCACATGTTCGTTTTTGACCGCTTCGTTAAGCGTTGCCCGTAAATCAAGTCTGAGAAAATCGGAAACTTGTTTATACACATCATTGGTCGCTAAACCGCTGGGATGAGAGATGTATTTATTTTCTCCTTTGAAAAATAATATACCTCCACCCGCATCAACAACAAGACCATTTTGAGCAAAAAATCCTGCTACAGCATTATTGATAGAACCGTTAATATCGAGGGCATTGACTTCATCTCGTAATTTTCGAGAACCGCGCTGAAAATCTTTTTTTTGAAAATACGCCAGCGCTTCGATGTCAATGTTACCCATATCGTTTGATTTACGGTATATCTTATATTTGTTATCGATAATCGCAAAGATGGAAGTAAGATTTCCGATGGTCTCAGAGAGTCCTAAAAACATCAACCCCTGATAGCGCAGGGCATACGAAAAAATGCTGAGGACTCTTTGTTGCAAGTCAGCATTAAAATAGATCAAAAGATTGCGGCAACTCACCAAATCAAGATTGAGAAATGGCGGATCTTTAATCACATCGTGCTTTGAAAATACAATCATATCCCGTATGGCTTTGATCGGGGTAAACCTGTGATTTTTTTCAACAAAATAGGTTTCAAGAATCTTAGGGTCAACCTCACTGATCTCTTCTTCTGCAAAACTTCGACTGCGTGCCTCATCGATGGCTTCTTCACTCACATCGGTCGCAAAAATAGTGACTTTTTTGGTGATTTCCATTTTCTGTAACAGTTCACTCATAACAATCGCCAACGAGTATGCTTCATCCCCTGTAGCACAAGCAGCAACCCAGATACGGAAGTGATTATCCAGTTTATTCTTTAAAAGAGGCTCAAGTTCTTTAGATAATGCCCGAAATGCCTCCTTATCACGAAACAACGAGGTGACGATAATCAAAAGCTCTTTTTTGAGGTTCATAATTTCAGCATGAGAGCGTTGCAACAAATCGATGTAATCGCTCACACTTTCCGATTTTGTATCGATAATGCGTCGTTCTAAACGACGGTGGATCGTATTTTCTTTGTAGTCACTAAAATCGACTTCACTTTTTTGATTAAGCAGACGAAGCACTTTATCGATGTTATCTAAAAGGTCAAAGTGGCGATCAAAATATTTGGGATCATCAATCGCATGAGGAATCCCTTGTGCTAACAACTCAGAGGGAAGTACTGCATCAACGGCATGGGTATCGATAGCTGCTTTTGGCATTGAAAAGTATTTGGCATCTTCATTTTCTGCTAGCGCAATTCCACCCCCTTGTTTGATGGCAACAATGCCCTCAGCCCCATCACTTCCCGTACCACTCAGAATTATCCCAATCGCTTTTTCTTTTTTTTCAAGGGCTAAGGATTTTAAAAACCGATTGACAGAGGGTTTGGGATAAGGCTTAAGAGAGGGAGCAACGAGTTTAAAACGACCCTCTTCAATCACAATATCCGAGTTGGGAGGACAATAATAAATATGATTTGCCAAAGGCTCAAGATCATCGCTCACGGCGATAATAGGAATTTTTGAAAAGCGCTCTAAAAGGGTCCCTAGAAGCGTTGGTTGTTTGGGGTCGAGATGCTGAACAATAACATAAGCAATTCGACTTGAGGGTTCGATATTTTGAATAAATTTTTGAAGTGCCTCAAATCCTCCAGCACTCGCACCCAAACCCACGATCGTTAAATGTGCATAGTCATTAATTACCTTTTTTTTCGCCATTGCCTATAACATCCTTTTGATTTGTTGAATCAGCTTTTGTACGGCAGTCATGTTTTTTTGAACACCTAGAAAATATTTTAATTTTTCTGTTTTTTTATCAAAAATAGGACTAATCGTGAGTTCATTGTAAATCAGTTCACCATTTTTAGTGTAGTTGCGAAGTGTTGCTGTAATGTCTCTTTCTTCTTTGAGCGCTTTTTTAATCTCTTTGAGGGAGAGTTGGTCACGATCTTCACCATGTAAAAAACGACAATTACGACCAAGAGCCTCTTCAGAGGTATAGCCAAAGAGTTCCGTAAACGCTTCATTGACAAAGATGATAGGATTGTCTGGTAAATTAGGATCTGAAATCGTAATGCCATTTTTAGCTTGATCGAGAATTTCAAGGACATAATCGGTGATATCAGGGATATTATCACGATATTTTTTAAGAACATATCGTCCCCCATAATAGTTATTAATCATTAAAGAAGGAATTCTTTTGCGAAGAGCACTAATAAGGTTACGAATATTTTTAGGATTAAACTCTTTATCGTAATCATCCCAGATATGAAAAAAGATATCTACGCTACTAACGGGTTTATCATGGTGATCAATCAATATAGCTAGTAATTTAGTCATGCTAGAGGTGAGTACTAAATTACAATTATCTTGTATTACCGTATGCGTTAGAGGATTCCAATAACATTTTTTATGTAATTTTATTAGTGTTTGTGTGTTCATAAAAATTATTCTAACACAAAAGTATCTTTAAAGTGTCTTTTTTTTGTTAAACCATAGTGATTCTGGGGATTACCACATTTCACTTAAAAAATTTTTAGAGTGAAAAAAAGGTTAAGTAAGCTTACATGTAAAGAAAAAATCTTTACATGTAAGGCAAGGCTATCTAAGCACTAAAACGTCGTTGACGTGCTGCTTTGAGGGAGTCTGCGATGAGAAATGCAAGCTCTAAGGCTTGGTTGGCATTGAGGCGTGGGTCACACTGGGTTTCATAACGATGAGCCAATCGCTCTTCGGTGATGTCTTGTGCGCCACCGATACACTCTGTAACATCTTGTCCAGTCATTTCAAGGTGAACGCCCCCTGGGTAGGTGCCCTCTTCTTCATGGACTTTGAAAAAGCCTTTGACTTCACGAAGCACTTCATCAAATGAGCGTGTTTTGTAGTTATTGGAGGTTTTGATGGTGTTGCCGTGCATCGGGTCGATACTCCAAAGCACATTAGCCCCAGCAGCTTTCACGGCACGTACTAACTTGGGAAATTCACTCTCAATTTTATCAGCACCCATTCTCACGATGATATTTAAACGTCCTGCTTCATTTTCTGGGTTGAGCTTGTTGATAAGGCTCATGAGACCCTCAGCACTCATCGTAGGTCCTGCTTTGATGCCGATAGGGTTTTTTACCCCACTTAAAAACTCAACGTGCGCTTCATCGACTTCACGGGTTCTGTCTCCAATCCAGAGCATATGCGCGGAACAATCGTACCAATCACCCGTTAAACTGTCTTGGCGGGTCAAAGCTTCTTCGTAGTTGAGCAATAAGGCTTCATGGGAGGTGTACAAAACGGTTTCATTAATGCTTGGTGTGTTAGCCGACGTGATGCCACAGGCTTCCATAAAGGCTAACGTTTCAGAGATACGATTACATAAATGCTGGTAGCGCTCACCCAAAGGGCTCTCAGACACAAAGCCTAAGGTCCATTTGTGCACCTGATGCAAATCCGCCAAACCACCACGTGAGAAGGCACGAAGTAAGTTCATGGTCGCTGCGGATTGGTTGTAGGCTTTGAGCATTCGTTTGGGATTGGGTACACGCGCATCTTCGGTGAATTCAATGTCGTTGATGATGTCGCCTCTGTAGCTTGGCAATTTGACACCATTAAACTCTTCTAAATCGGAGGAGCGAGGTTTCGCAAATTGTCCTGCAAGACGTCCGACTTTGACGATAGGACAGCCTCCTGCGAAGGTTAAGACCACGGCCATTTGAAGCATGACTTTAAACATGTCACGGATATTGACCGCATTAAATTCGCTAAAACTCTCCGCACAATCGCCTCCTTGAAGTAAAAAGGCTTTGCCATTGACGACATCGGCTAAGGCATTTTTTAAAAGACGCACTTCACCCGCAAACACTAGTGGAGGATATTTTTTCAGTTCCTCTTCAACGTTTTTTAAACTCTCTTGATTGGTGTAGGTTGGCTGTTGCCGAATCTTTTTTTCTCTCCATGATGAACGCGTCCAAGAACTCATAATAACCCTTTGTTAAGTAATAATAAGAGGGTTTTAACATATTTCTCATTACAATGTCCTAAAAAAGTGGGAATCTATTGAAAAATTTATCACAACAAGCACAAGGGTTTATCTACGCTATCCTTGCGTTTAGTTTTTGGGGATTGGTTCCCATCTATTTTAAAGCTCTAAGTTCTGTATCTCCAGGAGAAGTATTAGCCCACCGCATCATTTGGTCAGTTGTTTTATTGTTTGGTGTGATTCTCATGAGTCGTCAGTTTGGTGCATTAAGGGTTTTAACCAAAGATATCCATAAAATCAAATATTTGATTCTCTCTTCCTTATTGGTCTCAACAAATTGGCTTGTGTTTATTTGGGCCGTCAGCAACACTATGTTAACAGAAGCCAGTCTAGGCTATTACATCAACCCTTTGGTTAATTTTGCATTGGGAGTGATTTTTTTTAAAGAGCGACCTAATTACGCGCAAATGATTGCCATTGCATTGGCGTTATTGGCGATTGTCTATCAAGTCATCACAATAGGCTCACTCCCGATTGTTTCTTTAATCCTTGCCTTTAGCTTTGCATTTTACGGCTTAGTGCGTAAAAAAGTGAATATTCCCTCTGTGACAGGTCTTTACATTGAAACGCTTATACTCTTTCCTTTGGCTCTGTTCTATTTTGCCTATTTGGTTTTAACACACACCAATGCGTTTACCTTACCATTGGATTCCATTTCGTATTTGCTTTTACTTGCAGGCGTTATTACGGTGGTACCTTTATTATGGTTTAACTCCGCAGCCACCAAAATTTCACTGATTCATATAGGTTTTTTCCAATATATTGGTCCTACGATTGCATTTTCATTGGCAATATTTGTTTACGATGAGCCTTTCGGCAGAGAAAAACTCATCACTTTCATGATGATTTGGTTAGCACTTTTTATTTTTAGTGCCGATGCATATCGTGCGTGGAAAAAAGAGCGATTTTTACCCAAAGAAACACAAAAGTAACATAAATGCCTATTTTCTAACCATTTTTTTTCTAAAAAAAGAAAATTTAATGATAGAATTATCGCCATATCAACTTAGAAAGGAAGATGTATGATGTTACGTTCTACAATCGTTAAAATGTCTTTAGCAACCGTTGCTGTTTTGAGCTTTGGCTCAACAACCCTAAGCGCAGACACACTTTCAGACGTCCAGAAAAATGGCTTTGTAAAGTGTGGTGTTGATGGTGGACTACCAGGCTTTTCAGAGGTAGGGAGTGATGGTGTTTACAAAGGTATCGATGTTGATTTATGTCGTGCTGTTGCTGCGGCTGTTTTTGGTGATGCCAAAAAAGTAAAATATGTTGCCCTCAACGCAAAAGAGCGTTTAACCGCGTTGCAATCAGGCGAAATTGATATGCTCTCACGCAACACAACATGGACATTTACCCGTGATGCATCGCTTGGACTTAACTTCGCAGGGGTTAACTACTACGATGGTCAAGGTTTTATGGTTAACAAAAAATTAGGCGTTAAGAGTGCAAAAGAGCTAGATGGTGCTTCTATTTGTCTTCAAACAGGAACCACCACAGAGTTAAATGTCGCAGACTACTTTAGAAGCAATAAAATGAAATATAAATTGGTCTCTTACGATACCAATGACCAAGTTTTAAAAGGTTATGAAACAGGTCGTTGTGATGTTTTAACGTCAGACCAGTCACAACTTTACGGTTTGAGAATCAAACTTGCAAAACCTGATGAATCTATCGTTTTACCTGAAGTTATCTCTAAAGAGCCTTTAGGACCTGTGGTTCGTCAAGGTGATGACAAATGGTTTGATATCGTAAAATGGACACTTTATGGTATGCTTAATGCAGAAGAGGCAGGGGTTACCACAGCCAATGTGGATGCGATGCTTAAAACAGACAATCCAGACATCAAACGCCTTTTAGGTGTTGAGGGACAGTTGGGTGAGCAACTGGGTCTTAAAAAAGACTTTATGGTTCCTGTTCTTAAACAAGTCGGTAACTACGGTGAGTCGTTTGAAGCGACTGTCGGCGTAGGATCTCCTTTAAAAATCGCACGTGGATATAATGCGCTTTGGAACAAAGGTGGTATCCAATACGCTCCTCCATTTAGATAATCGTTGCGTTACATGTAAAAAGCGGGTAAGCTTTTGGGCTTACCCGTATTTTAGTTTTAAAGGATTGCGATGTTAGCACTTTTGAGAAATCAAAAGGTCAGAGGCATACTGTTTCAGTTTTTAACAGTAGTAGGACTGGTTGCTTTTTTGTGGTATATTGGTAACAATACGGTCGCAAATATAGAACAAAGAGGCATCCAAACAGGATTTGACTTTTTAAGTGGTACAGCTGGATTTGGGATTGATCAATCTCCCATTTCGTATACAGAAGAGGACACGCACGGACGTGTTTTTTGGGTTGGATTGCTTAACACCCTTATCATTGCGTTTGTGGGTATCGTTTTAGCGACGCTATTGGGATTAGTTATCGGTATTTTAAGGCTTTCAAAAAATTGGCTTATTGCAAAACTTGCACGAACATATGTTGATTTTTTTAGAAATATCCCCCTTTTATTGCAGCTTTTATTTTGGTACAACGTGGTGTTACGTGCCATGCCAAGTCCCAAACAAAGTTATGCCTTTTTTGATATGTTTTTTATCAACAATCGAGGCTTGTATTTCCCCCTCCCCGATTACAATACGACATTTTTTATGATACTGGGCAGTTTTGTCGTTGCACTTATGGCTTCGCTTGCTCTAAACCGATGGTCTAACAAGCGTAAAGAAAATACGGGACAAGATTTTGCTGTTTTACCTTGGGCTTTAGGGATGTTTATTCTGTTTCCTATCCTTGCTTATTTTCTAGGGGGTGCGAATTTGGTATTTAGCTTTCCAGCACTTATGGGATTTAACTTTAAGGGTGGAAAAACACTCTCTCCTGAGTTTTTAGCCTTAACCTTTGCTCTTACTATTTATACCGCAACGTTTATTGCTGAAGCAGTACGTTCAGGCATTGAAGCGGTGAGTCATGGTCAAAAAGAGGCAGCCACATCGCTTGGACTTTCCAATTATCAGTCTTTAAAACTTGTTGTGCTTCCTCAAGCCATTCGTATTGCCATTCCTCCTATCATCAACCAGTATCTCAATTTGACAAAAAACTCCTCGTTAGCAACTGCGGTGGGTTATCCTGAGATCGTCACGGTTTTTGCAGGGACATCCCTAAATCAAGTGGGTCAAGCCATTGAAATTATTATGATGACCATGCTCGTTTATTTGTTTATCAGTTTGGCAGTTTCGGCACTCTTAAATTGGTTTAATCATAAAATGAAAATTAAGGAGCGCTAGGATGGCCGTATATTCAAAAGTCGAACAACGACGTGCTCCTTCTAATACCAAAGGCATTCTTCACTGGCTTCGTGACAATCTTTTTTCCACACCTTTAAATGTTGCCTTAACGGCTCTTGGCATTGCCATTCTTTTTTGGGTCATTCCTCCTTTTGTAAAGTGGGCGTATACGGATGCCAATTTTGCAGGAAGTACACGTGAAGATTGTAGTGGTGGCGGTGCGTGTTGGGTATTTGTTCGTATGAAAATCGACATGTTTATGTATGGTTTTTACCCCTCCGCTGAGAGATGGCGTATTAACACGGTATATGGTTTCTTTTTTATTATGATGGTGCTTTTCAAATACCTCAAAAGTGCTTCTTTAAAAATACTACTGGCACATGTCTATTTTATCGTAGGATATTTTCTAGTCAGCGGTGGTTTTTTTGGCTTAGAACATGTCCCCACAGACAAATGGGGAGGACTGATGCTCACCATCGTAGTAGCAGCGGTTGGTATCGTAGCGGCATTTCCTTTGGGTGTTATTTTAGCCCTCGGACGTGCTTCTCACTTGCCTATTATTCGAAGTATTAGTGTAACGTATATTGAGTTTATCCGTGGTGTTCCGCTCATTACAATTTTGTTTATGTCTTCGATTATTTTGCCGCTCTTTTTTCCTGAGGGCGTCACGTTTGACAAACTTTTGCGTGCTTTAATTGGTATTGCTATGTTTGAAGCAGCATACATTGCGGAGAACATTCGTGGTGGGTTGCAGTCTATTCCTAAAGGACAGTATGAAGCAGCCGATGCTATTGGGCTTTCCTATTGGCAAAAAATGGGCTTAGTCATTTTACCACAAGCCTTAAAAGTGGCAATTCCTAATCTTGTGGGCGTTTCGATTGCCCTCTTTCAAGATACGACGTTAGTTATGATTATCGGGCTTTTTGACTTATTGGCGATGGTGCGTTTGAGTGCGGCAGATTCATATTGGTTGGGTTATGAAACGGAAGGCTATGTTTTTGTTACCTTTATTTTTTGGTTTTTCTGTTACTCCATGTCAAATTTCAGCCAAAAACTTGAAAAACGTTTTAATACAAATTTACGATAGGACTTTAGGATGAGCGATAATATCATAGAAATTAAAAAACTCAATAAATGGTACGGTGATTTCCATGTACTTAAAGATATTAATTTAAACGTTAAAAAAGGTGAAATTATTGTTGTGTGTGGACCCTCTGGTTCTGGAAAATCAACCTTGATTCGTTGTATCAACCGACTTGAGGAGTTTCAAGAAGGAAGCATTGTTGTTGATGGGATTGAACTTGTCGATGATGTCAAAAAAATCAAAGCAATTCGTGAAGAAGTGGCTATGGTCTTTCAGCACTTTAATCTTTTCCCTCATCTCACTATTTTAGATAACTTGACATTAGCACCTACTTGGGTTAAAAAAATGCCTAAAAAGCAAGCCAATGAACTTGCTATGAAATACCTCACACGTGTCAATATCGCAGAACAAGCTAACAAATACCCTAACCAACTCTCAGGTGGGCAACAGCAACGTGTTGCCATTGCGCGAAGTTTGTGCAAAAGTCCTAAAATCATGCTCTTTGATGAACCCACTTCTGCACTAGATCCTGAGATGGTTGCAGAGGTTTTGGATGTTATGATAGAACTTGCAAAAGATGGTCGAACGATGGTATGCGTTACGCATGAGATGGGATTTGCTAAAAAAGTAGCCGATAGAATTATCTTTATGGATGCAGGACAGATTGTTGAAGAAAACACGCCTGAAAATTTCTTCAAAAACCCAGAGTCAGACCGTTTAAAACTCTTTTTAGAGCAAATTTTATCGCACTAACATTTCGTTACATGTAAGGATAACAATGGACCAACTCGTCCCCGTTTTAATGATCGTTGGCATCGTAGTGTTTATTATGGTGCGCCAAATTGGTAAAGTAACATCAAGGCTTGATTCCAAAGCAGATACAAACAATGCTTTTGAGCGTTATTCAAAATTTTCAAGTATCATTCAAGAGCATGTTCGTGAGATTAAAAATGCACTCGATAGTACAAAAACAAAAGAAGAAGAGAGCCCTTTTAAACTGCAAGAAGGAAGAAACGAAAATCAAGCACTTGAAAAACTCTCTGATTTTATCCGAAAACTGGTCTTTTTTGAAACCATGATGGCAAAGCAAAAAAGTGCAAAAGAGATAGAAACTGAACTTTTTGAAGTCTTAACTGGAATAGAAACGTTTCTCAAAGAGTTTTGCGTGGATGGAGAAACTCTCTCTGAAGCGTTGAGGGAAAGGCTACTTAATGCATACGAAGAGCTTAATTAAAGCTCTTCTTTAAAAGGATACCCCGCATTTTTTAGCAAAGCTCTTATTTGGGCTTGATGTTCAACCCCTTTGGTCTCTAACATAATGGTGATTTGTGCATCCCCATAAGAGAGTTTGGTTGAAAAACGGTCGTAGTCGATTTGGATAATGTTTGCATTGGCATTTTTAAACAAGTCGGTCAGACGCATCAGTGAACCAGGTTTATCGATAAGTGTGATGACCAACTTCATCTTTCGATGGGACTTAATCAACCCTTTTTCAATGATGATGGAGAGCATCTGTACGTCAATATTGCCACCACTTAAAACCGTTCCAATTTTTGTATTTTTTTCAAAATGGAATTTTTGATGCATGATAGCGGCAACCCCAGCGGCACCACCGCCTTCAACAACAAGCTTTTGACGCTCAAGCAGAAAAAGAATTGCCGCGGCTATCTCTTCATCATCCACTAAAACAATCTCATCGACACACTCCAAGATGTGTGCTAAATTGGATTCACTCACATCACGCACAGCAATACCATCGGCAATGGTACGTACACTTTTGGAATTCATCGCTTTTTTAGCCTGAAAAGACTCGTACATAGCAGGAGCTCCCGTTGCACACACACCAATAACACGCACTTTTGGGTCGATTTGCTTGATGGCTGAACTCATACCACTAATAAGCCCTCCTCCACCTATAGGAATGACGATGACATCTAGGTCATTCATTTCATCAAACATTTCCAGTGCTACAGTTCCCTGCCCTGCAATGACGCTTGGGTCTTCAAAAGGATGAATAAAGGTAAGTCCATGGTCTTTCGCATAAGAGAGTGCATACGCATAAGCTTCATCGTAATTGTCCCCATGTAAAATCACTTCTGCACCCAAATCTTTCGTCCCCGTTACTTTTAATAGGGGTGTGGCTTCAGGCATAATAATAGTCGCCTTAATGCCAAAACTTCGAGCAGAATATGCGACACCTTGTGCATGGTTGCCAGCACTGGCTGCGATGACACCACGCATGCGCTCTTCTTCGCTCAATGAAGCAATTTTATTATAGGCACCTCTAAGCTTATAAGCACCTGTAATTTGAAGATTTTCTTTTTTCAAATAGACTTCTGCCCCAACTTCTAGGCTAAGAAGTGGTGCCAAAGCGCATGGTGTTTTGATAGCGGTTGTGCTGATTTGTCGTTTGGCTTTGACGATTTCACTGAGTGCTATCATCCCATCACCTTTTTGTGTTCTATTTTAGTGCATTTGTTTTGCACCGCAAGTAAGCCGTGAGCTTTTGCTTTTTCACATGCTTCATTGTTGATAATGCCCAGTTGCAACCAAAAGACTTTAACATCACCCCGTTTGAGAACTTCTTCAAGAAGCGTATCGGCAATTTCAGGTTTTCGAAACATATCGACAATATCCACAGGCTCTAATATTTCACTGAGACTTCGGTAGACTTTTTCGCCTAAAATCATCTCTTCTTTAGGGTAGATAGGGTAAATTTTATATCCGTGCTCTTGTAAATAGCATGCAACTTTATGGCTATCTTTCGTAGGATCAGGAGAGAGACCAATAATGGCAATACGCTTGTAGTGTGTAAAAATTTCTTTAATAATAGCATCATCGTGAATATTGATTGTTGGCATTGGGCATTCCATGTTTTCTCCTCTAAAAAATTAAGCTTTGAGTATACCATAGCGTTTCTTTTATTTACGTTTAAGAATCACACCCGATTCAATATGTTCGGTATTTGGAAATTGGTCAAACAAAGCAAAGTGTTCAATAGTGTAGTTACATGTAAGGATTTCAAGATCACGTTTAAGGGTATGAGGATTGCATGAGATGTAGATAATATTTTCAAATTGGCTGATAAAAGTTAAACTTTGCTCATCCATCCCTGAACGTGGAGGGTCAACAAAAACGTGGCTAAAGCGGTACGCATCTAAGTCTATACCCAAAAGACGATTGAATGCACGCTCTTTTTTGAGTGCGCAGGTCAATTCTTCTGCACTGAGACGTACAAATGTAATATTGGATACATCATTGAGTTCACAGTTTTTTAAAGCAGAGGCAATCGATGTTTTTGAAATTTCAGTGGCAAGAACTTTGTTGAATTTTTGGCTTAAAGGAATGGTAAAATTTCCATACCCGCAGTAAAGTTCGAGTAAGTCCTCACACGTATTCGTGTGCGATAAAACCCATGAAATCATTCTTTCATTCATGGTACGATTAGGTTGAGAAAAACCACCTTCCATGATATCGTATCGATAGGTTTTCTCTTCTATCATCAAAGACTCTTCTACAAAATCTTGACAGATGACTTTTTTAACACCACGACTTCTACCAATAATAAAAATAGTAAACTCTTTTTCAAGTGCTTGTGCTTTTTGTTCCCACTCCTCATTCAAAGGTTTATGATAGATAAGTGTCACCAAAAGATGTTTGGAAGAAGAGAGAAATTCAACTGCAAAAAGTCTCTCTCTTAACAGCGCATCAGCTTCAATGGACTTAATGAGTTTTGGCATCAATGTATCTATTCTTTCATTGACCTTTGGACATCTTTCGATACAAATAGCTCCTTTTTTATCCATAGATCCCATGGCATAAGAAAGTGAGGTATCACTGTGCCAAATACGAAACTCTGCGCGGCTTCGGTAATGAGAAGAAGGTGATGGGAAAAAATTAAATGTATTGACATGTAAAGATTCAAATAAGGAAGTAATTAATTTTTTTTTATACGTACATTGTGCCTCATAATCAAGGGCATAAAGCGTACAACTCCCGCATTTTCCGAAATAATCACAAACCATCTAGTCTCTTTTATATGTAAAATTTTATGTATTTAAAGTACGAGTGTTGACAGTAGACCTATCAAACCACCAAAAAATCCACCCCAGACGACTAACCAGCCTAAGTGCTCTTTTATGAAATTTTGTACAATTTCTTTTACCATATGCGGTGTCAAAGCATTCAAACGGGTATCAATCATTTGTTCAATGGTTATAAGCATATCGGAGCTAAGTGATGATTTTTTTAAATTTTCTGTCATTTTTTGTTGAAATTCATCACTTTTTGTAATTTCAATGATGGAGATTTTTAGCTTTTCGACAAATGGAGCACGAAGCCCCTCTAACGCACCCACTCCGCCAAACATGGAGAGCATCCCACCAAATGATGACTCCATAACGGTTTTAGTGAGTGCATCAAATGCAGGATTAATATCCATTTCTTGAACGATAGGTGTCAAATCAAGCTTTTTCTCCTCTTTTTCAAAAAAACTATTTAATTGTTCTTGCGTGAAAAATTGTTCCATCATAAGATTTTTGATAGACGTTTTAAATGCCTCAAATTGAAGTAAAACTACACCGCTTCCATACAAAAATGGTACTTTTTCAAACAGCATGTGAATGGCTATTTGATTGGTTAACGCACCTGAGAGCGCAAAAAGTCCTGTTAAAAGCGTTGCATGTTTAAAAGGTTCGGGCAACAGAAAAGCAACGGCAACCACTCCTATGCTTACACTATCGGTCATCCAACTTTTATCAATTTTCATAGTATCTCCTTAAAAAGATGTGATTATACAGAAGTATGTTTTAACTGACGTTTATTGAGTTTTAGTATTGATTCTCTTTTTTCAGCATTTGGTACATAGTTTTCACGTAAGAAGGAAGGCATTTTTCGACCTCGAACGGTCATGATATCCTCAATAAGTAGTGCTTTTATCGCCTCTTCAGGATGGTGCATGACATCGCATAAGTAGCGAAAAATCAACTCTGCTAAACGATCAAGTGATATTTGCCAAGTTGATTCTGTTTGTGTATAAAGCCATTGGCTGAAAGCATAAAATCCATCATAAACATGGTCTTCACTCCAAAGGAGTATCGCTGATTTTTTAAAATTGCCACTGTTGTACACCATATCCCAAAAACGTGCAAACCGCTTCATCGTTTGCATTTGTCCAAAAGAGATGAGATTGTTTTGTAAGATGTCATACGGAGGCTTATCCGAATAGACCATACCATAGATTTCATCATGACGTGAGAGGGTTGTTCCTGAGAGCTTTTTGAGAATACCTATTTGAATTTCACATTTTGTCAATGAATAGAGCTTATCCAAATTACGTCCAAAACCCTCTAAACTCTCTCCTGGAAGTCCAATAATCAAATCTACATGTAAATGCGCCTGTGTTTCTTGTTGTAAAAAAGCAAGGTTTTCCTCGATTTTAGGAAGATTGAGGCGCCTGTGAATATTTTTTGAAATCTCAGGGTCTAGTGTCTGAATACCTACTTCAAGTTGTAAAGCAGCAGGTGGAAAACGTGCAATTTTTTCACGCAAGACTTTTGGGAAATGGTCTGGAATAACTTCAAAATGAACAAAATAGTCTTCTGTTTTTAAGAGAAAAAAATCTAATAGCTTTGTTGCATTTTCAATACTTAAGTTAAATGTACGGTCTATAAACTTGAAATTACGTACCCCTTTACTCCAAAGTATTTCCATCTCATTTAAAAATTGCTCTATATGGATATCACGTACTTTCTTGTCGATGGATGAGAGGCAAAATTCGCAGGTAAAAGGACAACCTCGACTTGCTTCCACATAGCAATAACGGTTCTTAATGTCATGTTCACTGTAATACGCATAGGGAAGGGCAATTGTATTGATATCAACCACTTTGGCTTTAATGAATTGTTCTTTAGGCGCATTGCTGGATAAAATCATAGTGCACAGTTCATAAAAAGCAATATCACCTTCCCCTTGAATGATAAAATCAGCCTTAGAAAAATCTACGCGATGGGGAATGTAACTCGCCTCAGGTCCGCCTAAAACAATGATGGTTTGAGGCGATACTTTTTTAATCAAAGAGATAAGCTCATGTACTTCAAGCGCATTCCAAATATAAGCACCGATACCTACTATTTTAGGTTCATATGCCAAAATCGTCTCCATAGCATCTGCCACACTGGCATTGATAACAAATTCTAAGATGTGCGCTGTGGGTTGTAACTCTTTAAGATTTGCAAAAAGATAGCGCAACGCAATAGAAGTGTGCGTATAGCGCGCGTTAAATGTCGTTAAAATAATATCTTTCATCCATACCGTTCTTTTATTTTTGTAACAGACATTATAATAAAACTTTTTGGTAAGTTTTGTTAAAATCGCACTCTTAAATGGATCGGGGTGTAGCGCAGCCTGGCTAGCGCGCTACCTTGGGGTGGTAGAGGTCGCGTGTTCGAATCACGTCACTCCGACCATTTAGTGTTAATACTTCTTTCCCTCACAGGGTATCAAATCTTTTTCGCTAACATCTTCAATCAGTGGTTTTAAACTTTTAAGTGTAAAGAGTTTTAATGTTTCACTTTTGAGTGATCTGAGCTCAGAACTAAACCCACTTTTTGCGAAAATAACATACATATCAGGTTCAAGTTGTGCTAATTCACATTGCGTTTTAAGACGTGAGAGTTCTGTTTTTTTGACTTTATTTTGGGTGTATCGGCATGAGCCTGCGATGAGTTTACCTGATAGCGTTTTAGCAAGAATGTCTATTTCGCTATTTTTATCCCAATAACTCCCAATGTCTACAATAGGGTCTTGTGTCAATGTGTTTTGAAGAAACGCATGAGAGAGTTTTTCAAAGATAAAATCACAAAAACCTTGTTCACGATTTGAAAATGCTTTTTCAAACTCTGTATAGTCACCTTCTTTGATGCTTTTATAAAAAGGTGAAACAAAAGCAAACCAAAAACGCATAAAAGGGGATTGGAAGCTGAGTTTATCGGAGTTGTCATCTTCTTCACTTAAAGGACGCTCCAGTGAACATTCAAGCTCAACAAGCCCACTTCGTAAAAGTGAATGCAAGGCTTCATTGCCCTCTTCTCGGCTCAAACGTGCTCTTTTGAACGATGAATAGACACGCCTATCCCCCATAGAACACGCACTAAGGAGCGCGTGGCTTAGCTTGTTACTATGCGTAAGTTTTGTGATATCGGAATGAATATAGGTATAGTTATTTAAGACTTTGGTCACAATGAGTTCATCCAAAGTTTTTGTGGTATCGACATTCCAACTCGTTCCTCCAAAAATAGAAAAATACTCAATCGCCTTTTCGAGGTCAGAGAAAGCGTTTTGATAATAAAATGAACGAAATTGTTTGAGTAAAAGAGTATTTTTTGACATAGGTAAAGACCTTTAAATGAGTTTTATAATTTAGCTTCAATTTCTTCGTGTGTTGCTTCGCGTATGCCAATCACCGTGGCATCAAAAATGATGGTTAGCCCCGCTAAAGGATGGTTAGCATCAAGCACGACTCTATCTTTATGGATATCAGTGATGGTGTAGGTTATCATCATTTCATTTGAATCTTCTTCATCAAAAACCATTTCAACGTTTTGCCCTACTTCGATATCTTCTTCAAAAGCGTCACGATTATCTATCAAAACCAGTGCTTCCTTGTACTCACCGAAGGCGTCTTTTGGCAAGAGTTGAAGATGAATACTCTCTCCTACACTTTTACCATCAAGAACTTCTTCTATTTTTTCGAAAAGCTCACCATAGCCACCATGAAGGTAGGTGAGAGGTGTTGCGCCACTATCTAACAGCGTTTCATTGGTATCAAAGACGGTGTAATCTAAGGTTACAACACAATTTTTTTTAATTAGCAAAAGAATCCTTACATGTAAAGAATAAAGCCACCCGTAAAATAAGTGGCTTTTGAGAAATTTAATTATCGAGTTGATAGTCTTTGATAAGATTGAAATTGAGGTATTGATAAACTTTGTCTGTTTTGCCTTCAAGTTTACGAGGTACTAAACTCATATATTCTTCCACACTGGGGAGTCGTCCTAAAAGTGCGCAAAGAGCTGCTAGTTCAGCACTTCCTAAATAGACTTTTGAATTAGGTCCCATACGATTGTCGAAGTTACGTGTGGAGGTTGAAAAAACAACAGCCCCTTCTCGCACACTGGCTTGATTACCCATACACAATGAACAACCTGGAAGCTCTATCCTTGCCCCTGCTGCGCCAAAGAGTGCGTAGTAACCCTCTTCAATGAGTTGGGCTTTATCCATCTTTGTAGGAGGTGCTATCCAAAGTGTTGTGGGAACTTTTCCCTCACCTTTGAGTACTTCGCCTAAAGCTCTGTAGTGTCCGATATTTGTCATACAACTTCCCACAAATACTTCATCGATTTTCTTAGGACGATTTGCATCAGCCAGTACTTCACTTAAGGTGGCTACATCATCTGGATCATTTGGGCAGGCAAGAATTGGCTCTTTAATCTCATTTAAGTCAATCTCAATGACTTCAGCATACTGAGCATTGGCATCTGCTTTAAGGAGTTTTGGATTGGCTATCCACGCTTTCATTTTATCGGCTCTTCGTTGTAATGTCACCGCGTCTTGATAGCCAGCTTGTACCATCGACTCTAAAAGCGTAATGTTTGATTTGAGGTATTCAACAACAGGTTCTGTATCTAAGGCAATGGCGCACGCTGCTGCACTACGTTCTGCTGAAGCATCACTGAGTTCAAAAGCTTGTTCAACTTTGAGTTTGGGAAGTCCTTCGATTTCTAAGATGCGTCCTGCAAAAATATTCTTTTTATTTTTTTTAGGAACGGTAAGTAGTCCTTTTTTGATGGCATAGTAAGGAATGGCATTGACCAAATCACGCAAAGTGATTCCTGGTTGCAATTCGCCTTTGAATCGTACAAGAACAGATTCTGGCATATTAAGAGGCATACTGCCTGTAACCCCTGCAAAGGCTACAAGGCCAGAACCTGCGGGGAAAGAGATACCAATAGGGAAACGGGTATGACTGTCTCCACCTGTGCCTACCGTATCGGGAAGCACCATACGATTTAGCCAGGAATGAATAACACCATCGCCTACTTTTAAACTCACTCCACTACGTGAAGTGATAAATTTTGGCAAGGTATGGTGTAGCTTTACATCGCTAGGTTTTGGATACGCGGCTGTATGGCAGAAGCTTTGCATGACAAGGTCTGCACTAAAGCCAAGGGCAGCAAGTTCAACAATTTCATCTCTGGTCATTGGTCCCGTAGTATCTTGACTTCCGACGGTGAGGGTTAAAGGTTCAACGTACATATTGGGCATAACACCTTCCACGCCACAGGCTTTTCCTACCATTTTTTGGGCAAGGGTAAACCCTGCTCCTTTTTGAGCTTCTGGCTGCTCTGGTTTTTCAAAAATACTCTCTACTCCCATGCCTAAACTTGCCCGTGCTTTTGCGGTTAAACCTCGACCGATGATGAGAGGAATACGTCCTCCTGCACGGTATTCATCGGCTAGAGTATTGGGTGAGAGTTTAAAATGAGAAAGCACTTGACCCTCTTTTTCAATTTTACCCTCAAGCGGATAAACATCGATGATATCGCCCGTCTCTAATCCTTCTACATTGACTTCAATCGGAAGTGCTCCGCTATCTTCGGCGGTATTAAAGAAAATAGGCGCAATGGTTGAACCTAGAACCAAGCCACCTGTTTTTTTGTTAGGCACAAAAGGAATCTCTCTCCCCATAAACCATTGGATAGAGTTAATCCCTGATTTACGGCTACTTCCAGTTCCTACCACATCACCCACATAAGCTACTTCATGACCAGATGCAATGAGTTCTTTAATTTTTTCAATCGAACCTGGAAGTCGTTTAACCAACATGGCATTGGCGTGAAGAGGAATGTCACTTCGGGTGAATGCTTCACTGGCTGGACTTAAATCATCGGTGTTGGTCTCCCCTGGAACTTTTAGAACTGCTACGGTGATTTTTTCTGCCAAAGGAGCTTTGGTCGTAAACCACTCTGCATTTGCCCAAGAGAGCATCACTTCTTTGGCATAAGGATTTGTCTTTGCTAAGGTTTCAACATCATTAAATGAGCCATACACCAAGACAGTATGTTTAAGGGCCTTACACGCGGCTTGTGCAACCAAATCATCGTTTGAGCTTAATGCATCGATGAGGGGCTGGACGTTATATCCTCCAAACATTGTTCCCAAAAGTTCTATGGCATGCACCGCAGAAATGGCTTTACATGTAAGCTTTTTAGCAGCAATATCATTCAAAAAAGCTGCTTTAACATACGCGGCTTCATCCACTCCAGGGGGTACACGATTGGCTAGCAAATCGACTAAAAAGGTTTGGTCACCCTCCTCTTTTTTCAACAGCTCAACAACCTCTGCTGTTTTTTTTGCATCCAATGGCAATGGCGGAACACCTAGTTTGACTCGTTCTTGTACTTCTATTGCGTAGGTTTGAAAAAAACTCATGCTTCTAACTCCTTGGAATGATGTATTTATAAGATTTCACGTTGACCCTTGCTATTTTGAGCAGATAAAATACCCATAGCCTCAAGTTGTTCAACAATGGTAGCAGCTCTATTATAACCAATATTTAAACGTCTTTGAATGTAGCTGATTGAACTTTTGCGTTCATTGACAACAATAGCTTTGGCTTCATCAAAGAGCTCATCCAACTCACCACTCTCTTTGGAACCAGAGCCTGAAAAAGAACCTTCTTCGCTTTCACGTAAAAAACTCTCATCGTACTGAACAGGGCGTTGTTTTTTAAGATATTCTACTACTTTATCAATTTCTTCTTCGTTAGTGTAAGGAGCGTGCAAACGAATAAGCCCAGAGGTTCCAGGAGGCGTGAAAAGCATATCGCCATTGCCTAAAAGTGAATCAGCCCCGCTGGTGTCAATAATGACTTTTGAATCTATTTTTTGTCCAACCTTAAAGCTGATACGCGAAGGTAAATTGGCTTTAATAAGTCCTGTGACAACATCAACAGAAGGGCGTTGGGTTGCGACAATAATGTGAATACCACTTGCTCGTGCCATTTGAGCAAGACGTGCAATGTAAAATTCAACATCTTTACCGCTGGTCATCATTAAATCCGCCAATTCATCAATGATAATAACAATATAAGGTAAAGTATCCATCCCAATACTTTTAGCTTTTTCATTATAATTTTCGATGTTTTTGGTCTTTGAATGACTCATTACTTGATAGCGTCTTTCCATTTCAGTGACCATATTTGCAAGTGCAATAATCGCCTGTTTTGGTTTCGTAATGACTGGGGTTAAGAGATGTGGTATATCGTTGTAAATTGAAAATTCAAGCATTTTTGGGTCTATCATCAAAAACCGTAGGGTATCGGGAGAGTTTCGGTAAAGCAATGAAAGTAGCATCGCATTAATACCCACACTTTTACCACTTCCTGTTGTCCCTGCAATCAGTAAGTGCGGTAATTTTTTCAAATCTGTTACAAACGCATTACCTACGATATCTTTTCCAAGGGCGATGGTCAGAGGTGAAGAGGATTTTTGGAAAATTTCACTCTCCAAAATTTCTTTTAAATAAATCGTCTCGATTTTTTGGTTAGGTACTTCAATACCCACAACATCTTTTCCTGGAATCGGTGCTTGGATACGAATAGTTTTTGCACGAAGTGCCATAGCTAGGTCATCTTGAAGTGTTAAAATACGTGAAACTTTTACATGCGGAGCGGGCTTAAACTCAAAGGTTGTTACCACGGGACCTGAATAGGTGCGAACGACATCCCCTTCAATTTTAAAACGACGCAATTTTTCCAATAAATCTTGGATCTTTTGGTCAATTTCACTTTCGTTTACATGTATAGCTTTGCTGGGAGGATTTGCCAAAAATGAGAGTGGTGGAAGTTTGAAATCTTTTGGTTTATCGCGCTCCCCTCTTTCTATTTGAGAGAGAAGTTGTTTGTTTTCTTCTACAACGCTTAAAATTTCTACTTTTTTACTGGTTTTTGTTTTGCTCTTTGGTGTATTTGCTTCTGTATCATGCTCTTCTTGATGTTCTTCGTTTTCTTCAATTAAAAAAGGTTCAGCTATAGTTTCGAGCTTAAGACGCTCTTTAAGAGTAATGGTCTCATCGTATGATAGCGTCTCTCTTTCAGCAGTATACTCATTGATGCTTGTTTTTTTAAAAGTAGGTTTTACGAAAGCTAGAAAATCGCCTACGCTGGATTCAACCAAAAGAACGATAGAAAGGGTAAAAATAGCAAAAATAAATAGCCAAACACCCATAATTCCAATAGAATCAATTAATGATGCAACGATAAAATGACCTAATTTTCCTTTGTAGGCATTGGCAATTAAAATGGATTGTGACATCAAAAGTGCTATAAAAAGGATAAGGGATGAGAGTATAACCCCAATGCGTCGTTCCGTAAAAGCACTCTCTTTATAGAAGAAGAAGGCAGGTAGAAGTAATGCAAAAGGATATGCAAAGGAAAAATAACCAAACCATTGTTGATTCCAAAGACCCATTTGCGCACCAAACTTCCCAACAATCGAAGGTTCAGGCAGAATGGTTGAAATGCCTAAAAACAAAAAAAGCACTATAAAAATAATAAATAAAGTCTCTTTGAGTATAACGTATCCTTTACATGTAAATCAAAACTGTATTATAACAGATTACATGTAATTTAAAAGGGACATTGAATTTATCTTTGCAATGGTTGACAACATCGCTTGATACGAGTTACTGATTTGATTAAACTGTAAATAGGCTTCAGCTATGTCTACATCAATAACTTGTGAACGAACCGTCTTTACATTGAGGCTCAAATACTCAGCTCTTTCATTGGCATCACTGAGTGCATTTGAAAATGTCCCAATTTTTGTATGCTCCTTCGTAACGTGATCCAGAATGTGATCGAGTTGGCTTAATGCGTTTTGCATACCAACATTTCTTGGATCTTTTGAATTACTATCCATTCTATATGTGCCAGTTCTTACCGAATCAATGATGGTATCTAAATTCATGAAAAAATCAATGGTAGGGCTAGAAATAGTTACGGAATCGTTGGCCATAAAAGAAAGAGCTGTACTGCTTATGCCTGTAAAATCGGTTGCACTTTTATCATACATTGCAAATTCTATTTTTGATTCTGATACTTTTTGATCTAAAATATTGATTTGCCCTTTATGATTCAAGCTAACATCTACACTGTTCTTGGCATTGCTTAATGCATAGTTGTATTCTGTAAGATTTGCATTGGCAATAGCGTCGTTATAATCTAATGTTGCTTGTGCTACAACATCAGGAGTTGAGGCGGGGTCATCTCTTAATATACCAGCATCGATGGCTTCTTGAATGTATGTAGCGGTTTCTGTAGAGACTCCTGTTTTTGCAAGCGCTGTTTGTGTCGCAAGATTGACAGCATCGCCTGCAACACCAAATGCGATAGCATCGTTAATAGCAGTTTGAGCCGTTGTTGTAACGCCTTGTTTTGGAATATTTCCAGATGTGACCATATTGATAACATCCATGAGTTGTTGGTAGGTCATCTCATCGGCTTTTGTTTTCGTATTAAGAGGGTCACCTTTGCCATTGTAAATAGATATAATTTCATTAGGTTCACTGGCATTGATAATACCATCACCATCTAAATCAATTGAAAATGTTGTATCTATCGAATCTAAATTAAGAGTACCCGTTCTACTAACACCATTTTTATCAGTAAACTCCAATACAAGTTGTTTACCATTAAGGCTATTAACTCCTGCAACATCTACTAATTTTGTTGATGCTGTTGCAAATTCATTATTGGATTTAATAATTTGTGAGATATTACCTATGAGTTCATTTCCTTCTTTTTCAAATCCCCTGCGTGCATAATTCATAGCATCAGGTAAAACATCTCCGCGCGCCAATGTATTCACAGAATTTTTTGGAACCAAAACAATAGCTGCACTATTGGTCACAATTTGGTTATTATTGAGTGTTGCACTTCCTGGGGCTAAACTATATTCATTTTCTATAGCAGTCATAAAATCTTGAACACTTTTACCCGAGACGTCAAACTGCGGAGTAAAATCAAAATGATGTACATCTGAAGGAAATATACTATCTAAAGAAGTTGTTAAAGTAACATTGATACTTTCATTTGGAAAATTAATGCCGTAAAGACCACCGCCAATTGAAATAGATTGCATCGTTAAATCAGGAGAAGATTTTGTTGATAAAAAATTACTTTTGTTAAAAGCAATAATATCTACATTGTCATAAAGTAACAAATTATCACTATTTGATATTTGTAAAGCATCACCTGTAGTTCCAGAAATTGCATTTCTATCTATGGCTCCAAATAGGTTCATTTCCAATATTTGATTGCCAAGATTTAAATCTTTGACTTCAATTTGTCCTCTAACATTCATTGCCACATCAACGACCTTATTTTCAGTCGTATTACCATAAGCGATACCTATGCTTTCCAGCAAATCAGAAATTTTTGACGAAGTGTCAATTTGAATAGGCTGAGCAAAGGATATACCATCACTTTTGCGACCCGATAGATAAAAAACTGCCTTTGGGTCATCTACTACTATAGCATTGTTATCGCCAACCAAATCTCTAATCGTATCTTTTTCCGTAAGGTAAACTTTAGAGGATGTTAAATTTCCATCTTGCTCTACCATTACATTGGGATTTAGTTTAGACTGATTTAACATTTCTATATTCGTTGAAACAATCTTGTTATAGTCATTATCTCTCCCTAAAAAGAGCGATTGCCCAGTTATGTTATAAGGAAGTTCAACACCAGAACCAATAATTGCTGTTAAATTTTCACCATTTCCAACATAAGTTCCATCGTTAGTAAGAGGTTTTTGCAATAAGGAAGTACCTGAAAAGAGAAATTGACCATTAATAGAGGTATTTCCTAACGTTACAAGATGCGTTTTGATTCCTATCAGTTCATCGGCAATAGTATTTAGGCTTGTGGATGAGTGAACACTACTATTTGCTTGAATAAGTTTAGTTTTAAATTGTTCCAATGCTTCTTCAAATTGATTCATTGTGGAGTCTGTATTTTGAGCAAATGTTTGTGCTTTTGAACTTGTCTCTTTAGTTTGCTCCAACGTGGCTATTTCATAATTAAGTCTCATGGTATCTACGTAAACACCACTATTTTCATAACTATTTTGAATTTTTAGCCCAGAAGATATCTGCTTATCAACGTCATACATTTTTTTCATAGCACTTTGATGTTCAGCCACAGAGTTTGTGTAAAAGAGTGTGTTGGTAATTCGCATATTTTTCTCCAATAAATCTATTCAACAGTAAAAGCAAATTTGATTCCTCACACAAAATATCGACTTTTTGGGGCTAATCTTTAACTTTCTTCAAAAAAATATTGTCTTTTTCTTAAAAAAATTGTACAATCCACGCATCACAACACTCTCATAAGGAATGGGCAATGAAAAAAGCGGAATTTATCCAAGCGGTCTCTGACAAAACAGGTCTTTCTAAGAAAGATAGCCAAAAAGCAATTGATGCTGCATTAGAGTCAATCACGGAAGCATTAGTTTCTGGTAAAGATGTAAGCTTTATCGGTTTTGGTACATTTAGTACAGCAGTTCGTGCTGCTAGAAAAGCTAGAGTTCCTGGAACAGATAAAGTAGTAGATGTTGCTAAAACAACTGCTGTTAAGTTTAAAGTTGGTAAAAAACTTAAAGATGCTGTTGCAAAATAATTAATTTCTACACTTTGAAAGCTTAAACATTGAGATTTTACTGATGTTTAAGCTTTTTTTTGTATAATTCCAACTCTTAAATAATGTGCCTGAGTGGTGAAATTGGTAGACGCGCTAGACTCAAAATCTAGTATAGAGATATGTGCCGGTTCGAGTCCGGCCTCAGGTACCATTTCTTTTTCTTTCCCCGTCTTATATCGTCTTAAAAACCCCTAAAAATCGAGCTTTTATCGAATATTTTGTCCAGAGCTGTCTATATTGATTTATACAAATCTAAATTTTTTTACGGTACTCTATACGGTACTGAACCCATTTATATGATTTTCATGAAAGTGAGTACCGTTAAAAATGCCACGAAGCACGACGCCACTGAGCGATACAGAGATTAAAAAATCTAAAATCAAAGACAAAACCTATAAGTTAAGTGATGGACAAGGGCTTTACCTTGTTGTGAAAGAAAACGGTACAAAATTCTTTAGGTATGACTATACCTTTCAAAATAAACGCAAATCTATGTCGTTTGGAACATATCCCGATATTTCTCTCAAAGATGCACGGATTAAAAGAGATGAAACAAAAAAGCTTCTTCTTGATGGTATTGATCCTATAGAGTATAAAAATAATAACATCCCTACCCTATCATCAACTTTTCAAACAATCGCTGCAAATTGGCTTGTTAAGATGCAAAGTGAATGGGAACCAGTTACTTATAAAAAAGCTAAAGTAAGATTAGAACAGCATGCATATCCTTTTATTGGGCACATGAATATACAAGATATTACTCGTTTAGATATTTTAAAAATCATTGATCATATGCAAAAGCAAAATATTTTCGAATTGACATCTCGTGTTCTTAATAATATAGAACGCATTTACAAATATGCAGTTACGTATGGTCTTGTTGAACATAATATTATTGCAGATATTGATAAACGAAGTGCTTTAAAAAGAAAAGAAGTTGTACATGTGCCAGCTTTAACAAAAGAAGATGAAATCAAAGAGCTAATCAAAGATATTTATAGCTATGGAGAGACTTATAATGCTGATATTTCCACAATATATGCTTTAAGGCTTGCACCATTTGTTTTTTTACGCCCTTTTAATCTTAGGAATTTAGAATGGTTGGAAATAAATTTTAAAGAGTCATATATTGAAATTGATGCAGAAAAAATGAAAATGAATCAATCTTTTATTCTTCCTCTTTCTAAACAAGCATTAGAAATTATTAATAAAATAAAGCCCTACTCTTTTGGACAAAGTAAATTTGTATTCCCAAGTCCTACAAGTAATCTAAAGCCTATTAGTGAAAATACATTAAATCATGCCTTAATGAAACTTGGTTATAAAAACACTATGACCTCTCATGGCTTTAGGTCAATGTTTTCAACAACAGCAAATCGCTATAAAACAAAATATGGCTTTGATCCTGATGTTATTGAAGCTTCTTTGGCACATGCTGAGAGCAATAAAGTTCGAGCAGCTTACGATAGAACTGACGTTATGAAATATTTTGATGAGAAAAAAAAGCTCGTTCAATGGTGGGCAGATTGGTTGGAAAATTAAAAAAATAGCCAATTTACATACTTTAATACATAAAATTTTATTTAAAATGGCTATTTTTACACTTTTTAAGCTATATTAATATCCTTTTCAATCAACATTTTCAAATAAGCCGACTTGCTCATCTTAAGCTCTTTGAGTTTCGATTCTAACTTAACATACTCCTCGGCTTTAATATTCGTTGATACATTAACAAACCTCTTTTGAGCCTTTTTAAGACTTTCACGTCTTTTTCTATCACGTTTAGCAACAACTTGAAATTTTTCTTCTTTATCTTTAATAAGCGTTTTTACCTCTTTTAATGTTCGTGATAAGAAGTCAATATCCGATGTTAATTTGCCTAAATTTAGGTTGTTTGAATCTATCATAACTTACTCCATAATGCTTATTAATAATATTATATATAATACAAGGTTAAAGGAGACTGTATTATGCTTACACATGTAAAAAATATATGAAAGAAGTACTCATGTTGGTTGATATCATCAGTGATCTACATTTAGATAGTTGGTTTGGCTATAACACAATTCCTAGTAGGGACATGGTTGTAGGTTTTTGGCGTAGTTTGAAACCAAAAGGAAATTATTTAATTGTTGCAGGCGATATCGGACATAATATCCTACAAAATGTCTCTGTCTTAAAAATACTCAAAGAAGTCTATTATAAAGAGATTATCATAGTATTGGGCAACCATGACTATTACCTTATCGGTTTTAATCTGTTACAAACAGCACATGCTAAAGCCAAGAAGTCAAAGAAACTCTATAGGCAAAACGACATTATTGTTTTAGACGGTGATGTTGTAGAGTTTGAGGGTATTAAATTTGGTGGTGCTATGGGGTGGTACAACAGTGCTTATGTTCAAAAAAACAAGCACTCTCTTAAGATGTTACAATCTTACAGTGGCGATATAGAAGCTTTTTTACAAGAGCTTTGGGGTAATTCTTTAAATGATAAAAAATATATGAATATTGCCAATTTTGATGAACTCTACCAAGAAGAGTATGCCAAATTAGAAGCTGTGCATCAACAATGTGATGTCATGGTGTCACATTACAATCCAAGTACAAAAATGGAATTTCAAACCAAAGGATTTGAAAGAGATGAAACAACGTCTTTTTTCTGCTTTGATGGTGAAGCTTTAGCCATTAAAACAACCGCTAAAGTATGGATCTACGGACATACTCATGAGCGTAAGATGTATATTTGGCACAATAAAAAATTTGTTACCAGTGCCTTAGGTTATAAAAGTGAACACTATAAAGGCAAGATCGTTACACGAGAAATTGTTTAGTTTATTTTTGACATATATATGTGAAATCTAAAGTAAAAAGAGGTAAGTTAATGTACGACAACGATGCAAAATTTCAAACAGACTATGAATACAACCACAGCTTAGATGCGTTTATGCAACAAAGCTATAAGATGCCCTATCATCCTAAAAGCTTGAGTGAAAGTTTGGCAATACTCAACGAGTACAAAGATACATTGCCTAACGATCAATATGCTTCGATTGAAAGCACTATCCGAGGTCAAGCCATAGGACATCAATATTGTGATCGCTTTGATATTGAACTGATGGTAAAACAAGCTAAAGGCGAAGTTACCTATGAAAAAGGTATCAAAACTATAAAAGAACGCATTAAAAAAGATTTAAAAAGCCTTAGAGAACAGCAGAAGGAGTGATCCATGACACAAGCGCAAATGTCACAATTATTGGGTATCTCTATACGAACACTCCAAGCTTGGAAACATAAGAAAAATAGAGAAAATCTTTATGTGCTGTTGGAACGATTAGACTATCATGTAGCGCAAAACCTGCTTATGCAAAAAGATAATCAACATCTCATAGTCTTACTTGAAAATCAAGAACATTTTACCTCGTATAGGGATTTTGAAGAAGAACTTTTTAAATACCTTACATCGGGTGAAAGTGCAGATATTTTAAAGCAAATGGCTAAGAATGTTAATCTCTCAAAAGAAGCAAGAGCTAGAAGTGCGTATCTTTATTCATTTCTAACCAATAAGCCATTAAAACTATCTTTCACGCTTAAGCAAAGAGCAGGTTTATACCATGAAAGAAATCAAGATGCAGGTGATGGACTTGCACGGCTTTATGGGCTATTGAGCGGTGTTGATATGCAACGATTTAACCAATATAAAATAACGGGAAGCAATTAAAACTTAATAAGATGAAAGAAGTACTATGATACAAGATGATTCAGCCTATATCATCGGTGATGTTCACGGATGTTACACTACCCTAATGCAACTTATCGAACAACTACCTAACAAGGAAAAATCACATCTTATTTTTGTAGGTGACTTGATTGATAGAGGCAAGGATTCTGCTCGTGTTATTGAGTATGTTAAAAACGGTGGATACGATTGTATCAAAGGCAACCATGAAGCCGTAATGGTCGAAGCTTATGAAACAAAGGATATGCGTGATTGGTTAAGTAGTGGTAACGGTGGAGAGCAAACTAAGTTAAGTTACACTAACTTATCCAACGTTGATTTAGAAGAGCATTTAACATGGATGAAAAGCTTACCTGATTATTTAGAATATGACATCAAAGATGAAAACAATAAAACTCTTTTTGTAACACATGGATTTGGTTTACCGTTTTATCAATCAAAAAATCCTATCTATTTGCGTAATAACCGTATCTCAAAATCAATCCTATACGGCGTGCAAAAACCTCTTTACCCTTATGAAAAAAATTATCTCCAGTACCCTGTATTTAACGTGTTCGGACATGAGCATTTTAGCGAGCCTTGGATAACGGATCATTTCTGTGGTATCGACACAGGATGTGTGTATTGTGGCTCATTAAGTGCATTGGAATATCCATCGAAAAGAGTTTTTACTCAAAAATATATTGGTTGATGTACTAAATTTTACCTCGATTAATGCAATAGGACTTTCTTCGATGTAAAATTTAGTACATCGAACTACTTATATAGTAAAAAGTTCCTCAATAATATTTTTAATTTCTAAAGAATCAATACCCCCATCCGGTTTATCACGTGTAAGAATCAGTTGCTTATCAGCATTAGGATTTTTTGTATATTCTTGAATTCCGTTTCGATCATACCATTCTTGTTTTCTCTTCCATTTACTTCGGTAACCATCATCAATAAGCATTCCTAAATGCTCCCAATAATAGATAATCCCAGTATTATTATCTTCAATTGTAAAATCTGGGTGAATAGTGATCCCTTTGACATCAGTTAATGGTGCCTCGTATGCATACCGGATACGATAGTGAAGCAATTTGTCAGCAATTATGACTTCAGATTTTGAAATCATAAATTCACCATTTTCAGAGATTTGAATGTATTTTGAATCATAAAATTTATGATTAATTTGTTTGAGTGTTGGTGTCCCAAATAAATCCGTCAGTCTTTTAGCTGTATCTGAATACTCACCTGTAGAATATTTTCTAAAATCTTTAAAACTACCTTGATGAAGAATAACAATCCGGTCTTCTTGTCGTGTAAGTGCAGTGTAAAATAATTCTCTTGAAAGAATACCACATGGATTTGGCAAGATAAACATGACCGTTTTAAACCCGCTTCCTTGAGATTTATGAACAGTGATGGAATAAGCCAATTCCATTTGAACATTACCATCTTCTTTAAAATCAGATTCAGAAAATTCATAAGCATATTTTGATTGAGAAGAGAAAGCAATCTGGATAGGACGTGGACCATTCCATTCCCCATATTTACCGATATGTATGCCTATTTCACCATTTGCGATGTATTTTAAAATTGAACTCACATTTTCATTATTTGGATTGAAGATTTTGTTCCAAGGTTTATCCCATCTGAGATTGTTTGTATTAATGACTTTGTCACCAAAAACTATACTATCATCGCCAACTGGTCTATTCATTTTACGCTTTTGATACTCACCTGGAAATATAGCTTTTTGCTTTGTTTTTCCTCTAAAAACCTTTTGAATTTGTTGATTTAAAACTTTAGTCCCATATCCTGCAGTACGTGTTGGAGATAAGATTTGCCAGCTTTCTATTTTTTTTGCTGAATCAATATCGAATGCAGACCATTTATATTGTTCTATATATTTAGCACCCAAAGAAGCATCAAAGTTTGCTTGAGCATCACGCAATGTATTTTTTTCAGATTTCAGTAGCACTTCAATCTCAGCATTCGTAATATCAACGAGAATTTCTTCTAAATGTTTTACATTATCCCATTCAATAAATTTAATGTGTTCCCACTCTTTTGTCGTATTCTCTTCAATCTCTTTAAAAATATCAATCTCATTTTTTTTAATTTCATCATCACTAAACCATTGTCCTAAACGCACATCAAGACGATCAGGTTCTTCTTCTGATAAATGTTCAGGCGAATACTGCCGAAACAATATTTTTAATTCCGCCATCCCCTTCTGTTCTTGCTTCATATATTCAATGATATCAACAAATGGACGTCCAGCGCCTATAGGAGGTAGTTGTCTATAATCTCCAACCAAAATAAATCGATCTACACTAGTGAGACTATCCACTAGTGCTGCTAGTTGCTCTTCTGTTATCATTGAAGCTTCATCTATTATGACTGTGTTATAGGATACTGGAGATGCATTATCATTCATAAAATATTGACCCGTACTTGGATCATATCTTTTTACACCAATCAAAAATTGTGCAAGCGTTTGTGCATCTTTTCCTAATTTCACTCTAGCTTTACCAGTTGGAGCAAGCTTCAAAATCGTCCCATTATGAATAAAGTCTTGTTCGCAAAATAGATCGAGTAATGTCGTTTTTCCAGTTCCAGCTGGACCAATTAATACAGAAATTCTATTTTTAGAAAGAATATCCAATGCATTGACTTTCTCTGTTCGTGCTTCTTGATCCCGTTTTTGATACCATAATGGTTTAGATTGATCGATACTTTCAAATCGGCTTTCAAAAACTTTTTGCCAATTAGGTATATTTTTTACATCCAATTCTCTTTTAAGACGTTTTGTAACAAAGTTTTCTATTTTCTTCTTGATTAATTCAAATCGCTTCAATTTAAAATAATAAGTCTCATCTTCGCTGTTCAAACCATTGCGAATAATTTCTTCTTGTAAAAAATTATCGATTGCTATCAAATTTTTGATAGATGGATTGCATAATGGTTGAATTGGCATTTCATCAAATTTCGTAACCAATTGTTCAGCAGTTAGAATTGTATTACCAAGATTAGCAGCTTGTTCTAATAAATATACGCCAAATGCTCTGATTCTTCTTTCATCTAAAGAATCTGAAATATCTGTTTGACTCGATAAAGGAAATTTTTGCAGAATAGTTGCAGATGCAAAAATAGCCTTATCTATCATGGATAATGAAAATTGAATATCAGCTAATCTGGTTCTTTCGTACAATAAGTACGGATTCTTTAAATTTTCAACTTGATCTTTTTCCTTTAGATCAATGACGATTTTTACTTGGTCATTAGAGACATTCATCCTACTTAGTAAATGCAGAAATTCTTTTTCTTCTATACTGAATCTTTGCCAAGTTGCTTTATGCGTATTACTGATAGAGATATGTAAATTTTTTGGTAAGAATGAAATATCACCAGCGAAAATCAACTCAACATAATCCCATGGATTTTTGACGACTTCACTGGTATCTTCATCACGAATTAGTTTGTCTAATTCCCAAGCGATTAAATTACCTTCATTGACGTTCAACCCAGATAAAACAGCACCTAAACCTGGAAAAGGACCCCGCATTTTCCATAGTTTAGATACCTCATTATCTATCCATCTGAGTTGCTTTTCATAGTTTACATTTGGAAGATACGATTGAAATTTTTTTAGTTTTTCTTGTAGGATCAACAGCGACTCAATAGCTGAATCGTTCGAGACCCATTCTGTACCATAAGAGAACTCTTCAAATGTTGGAGCGAAAGCAATATAATCTGTAATATGAATTGATTCGTCTTTTTCTGCCAATTTGAAAAACTCTTGATATGGCAATAAGAAGCCATTTTCAAAACCTTCTCGAATCGTATGGAAGACTGGTCTTTCCCACAATGTACTTTGAAATGTTTTTGGAAGATTTGGCTCATACTCGTATTCTGTCAATTCCCCAATTTTTTCAACGTGCCCTACCCCGATCAGGATTCTTTCGGTGGAATCTACAAATGGGATATTTTTAGCGTAAATAAACACAAGAGATTTATTCACTTCTATCGGCTGTATAAACGTATCAAGAAGAGCTTTTTGATTGTCCAGTTGCTGAACCCAAGTATTTGCAAATCCAAGTTTTGGCTCTTTCTGAGCTTCATAAAAAATTTGTAAATCTAATGCTTTTTGCGAGGTATTTGTTTTGGAATCTTTCAGCATCCAGTTATAGGGAATGACAGAAAAACTATATCCAGAAAAGCAATAAGTTGTTTCTCTATAGTGACCATAGAATTGTTGATTATTTGCGTTTTCGCTATATGGATGTTTGACTTTTTTATAGATAGCATGAGGTGACATAAAATGTACTTTTTCACCCACACATGGAGGATAATCTTTTGTATCTAGTTCATGTATCCATTTGTCTTTATTCTTTTCTTCTAGATCGACGTCCTTCGATTCATTTATTCTTGGCAAAAACATACATGACCCATTTTCTCTTGGGTTACAACATATTTTTCCATTCCATCCAGCATCATGCCAAGGAACTCTAACGGATAAATGTTTTATAGGAATATTCATAATTTGAGTCCTTCATAATTTAATGGGAGAAAATCAATACAAATCTAAAAAATCTTTTATTGCCAGGGCAATTCCCCATTTCTATCCACGTAAGTGAATGCTATGGCGTGATGGATAACCCGGATCTTTTTCTTTCCATCTCTTATAGGCGGTTGCTACACCTTTTGCGAGTCCACGATTACTTGCATATTCGGCTTCTTTATCGGCCAAAATAGCGTTTTGAGCACTCAAATTAATTTGTATTTTACTTGTGTATAGTGCAATGGCCAAATGGCCCATAAAGTCATAAACTTCTTCTTGTGTCATCTGATTTTTTCCTGTTTATACGCATTTTGATTTTATAAAATCAAACATTGGTCTAAATACTTCAAAATATGCCACATCAATAGTCGGCACTACATCTTTCGCGAATTGTGTTTTATCACCTTTAAATTGAACAATTTGGGCACCACCTGGCTTACGAATAACTTCAAAGTATGTATCTGTGTTTGGTGCCTTATAAAAAAGGTGTTCTATACACATTACAGAGTCATGCTCATAATGAGTTTTTTCATCTTTATCAATAATTACTTGGTTCTCTATTTCTTGAATATTCGGAACGGGTAGAATAAAAGCATACTGTTCTTTTGCAGAGTTTTTAGTGCAGAGTCCTTTATATGGATCTGTTTCAACATCTATCCAAGATCCTTTGTCTTTTATTGATTTCCATTGGTTGTATGCCAAATCAAAATCAAATATCCCAAAAATCGGTTTCCCATTCGACTCATTCTCAATTCGTTCATCTAAGATTAATCGTCTTAAATAATCGCAGTTAAAAGCATAAATTGGAATAAATGGTATAGGTTCATGATACAGATTATTCCAGGCTAATTTTATAATATCTGGATCAGTACTGCCTTCAGTAAAAAGAATCGGTAATCTTTCAACATTAATATTTCTAAGAATATTTAAAATTTGCTCATTTTCTTTGTAAATTATTAAATTTGAAGAAAGCTGTTTTATTGCATAATCTTTATTAACATTCATATTTTTAATCTTGTCATTATCAAAAACAAACATTCTAATTTTTCGATTATTATAATTTACCAAAGTAATTGCACTATGACTACTCATCAAAACATGATTGTTTTTTGATGTGGTATTTGTTATCTCATATACTTGTTCTAAAAATTTAAATTGCCATTCTGGATGTAAAAAAGCATCAGGTTCATCTAGTAAAGTAACACACTCTAAATCTTTAAAAATTTCCATAATCGTATAAATATAAATTGACTGGAACTGACCATCACTAAAATCAAAAATATTTCCACTCAAGCCATTGTTTAATTCTAATGGAATTGACATACTTTCTAACATGCCAAGAGTTTTGAGATTATCAAATTGATTAAACAGTTGTTTCAATGAATAACCACTAAATTCATTTTGTATTTTTTCGATTTCAAAATATAAAATATATTTATCATCTGAACTCAAATAACCTTCAGTTACAGTCACACCACCTGGTGTACTGGTTTTGCATAAAGATAGTTTGGTTAAAAAATCTTTCACTAAGCCATCAGCTTTCCAATATTGATCACTTTCATCATTATGCTCTATATTAAATGAATCAGTTTTTGCATATTTTGGACGCTTTAAAACTAATTTTAATATTGGCTCTGTTAAATCACTCTGCCCAGGCTTTTGCATACCTAAACGATGAATCCCTAATTGATTAACCAAAAACTCTCTAGCTTTGTTGCTTTCATTTTGCAGTAATAAAACAGACAATAAAATTTCTTTATATTCTGGACCAATCCCAATAAAAAATCTACTATCATCAACAGTAGAATTTTTAATTCTCTTTCCAAAAGAAGACTCATACTGATTAAGTAAGTGTGCAATTTGCTTATTATGCCCTGAATAATAGACTATGATGTTATTTGGAAATGGAGTTTGACCCAAAGTAGCTTGAGCTCTTCCACCCACATATCTTTGGTTATTTTCCCATCTGATTTCAATTTCATGCCCATTCATCTCATATTTAATGACATAGTCAAATGAAATCTCTGCATCTTTATGCAAATGATGAAAAATCTTTATCAAAGCCTCAAAGAAGTTCGATTTACCAGAGCCATTTTTGCCTACAAAAACATCGATAAAACTGCTTCCATCAAAGGTTATTTTAAACTCTTTTAGATTTTTGTACTCTTTGATAAAAACATATTTTAATCGCATCTTATTTTCCTAAATTCGACATAATGGCATTTAATAGTTGTGTTTTTTTTGATGAGCTATTTTCTATCTGTTTTTCAAGGTCATCACATAAAGCCATAAGCTGAATGATTTTTTCTACGATTCTTTGTTGTTCGTTGAATGGTGGCAAAGGAACTATCGAATTAATAATTTTAACTCTTGAAATATTTGGTTGTGCCGCACCAGCTCCTTGAGAGATAAAATATCCTTTGAGTGAATCTATTAAAAATTTCAAAAATTGGTTATTAATTTTACTAAATGTTTGACATGCACAAATTGCTTGATTTGTTGTAGCTTCAACTTCCAATATTCCAACCTCTCCTATATTTGCTCCGTACATAGCTACCAATACAGAACCAATAGGATTCAGACCTAGCGAACACTCATCTAATGCCTTTTGAGTGATGGTTTCTTCGGTATTTTTGATAAGTCCTTGTTTTACTTCTCCAGATTTCACCCATGGAATATCTCCATCATAATAGGCACTATTAGTACGGCTTGGTGTAGAACCAGACTTCCAAACACCAAAATCATTTAGATAAACCCATTGCCATCCATTTGGCAAGTTATAAGGAATTGATTCTGGTTTAATAGGCTCTAACGATTTTACTTTATTTGCTCTTTTCTCTTTTTCAATCTCTTTTAACAACTCACTTGCAGGTTGCTCATTTGGCTCTTGTGCTACAAGCTTGCCTTGCATCGCAAGTTGTAAAGTTAATTGTTTTAATTTAGTAATATTTTGCTTACTGGAGAAAAAATCATTAAAATTCTTTGAAATAATTTCCGTTGCTTTATCTGTATTTTCAAAAGCTTGCATTATTTCTGATTTCAGCTGACTTTGTACCTTTTCAAGCACTAATTGCATATTTTCATATTCATTCATGAGTTCCACTGGATCTTGGTGGATTATCTCTTCAAAGTGAGGATTTTTACAGTCAAAGTTATAGTTTCTCTCTTCAAGATTTTTTACACTTACTTTCCAAGCATTTTTTGTAACTTTTCTCTCTTTTCGGCTACTTCCACCCCACCACTCTTTTTCTAAGTCAAACTCTTCTATAGTGAGTGGATTTGATCTTGAGTATGATTTGTACCCATCTGGATATGGGTGTTCAAAAAACCAAACTTCTTCTGTTTCTCCACCTTTTTCAAAAAATAAGATATTTGTATTGATGCTTGTATATGGGCTAAATACACCTTTTGGAAGTCTTACTATCGTGTGAAGATTGAACTCTTTCAAAAGCTCTCTTTTTAGAGTCGTTTTAACACCTTCACCAAATAAAAAACCATCAGGTAGCACCACTGCAGCTCGTCCTTTGTCGAGCTTGAGCAAGTGCATGATAAGAGCCATAAAGAGGTCTGCTGTTTCTCTTGTTTGATGTTTTTTTAGGAAGTTTGACTCTATACCATTTTCTTCCATACCGCCAAATGGCGGATTTGTAATGATAATATCTACTCTATCTTTTGATTTATAATCTATGTATGGTCTATCGCCTAGTGTGTTTGTGTGTCTGATATTTGTAGGCACATCGATACCGTGAAGCATCATATTTGTCATAGCAAGCATATGTGGAAGTGGTTTTTTCTCTATTCCATGGATAGAGTTTGACAATGTTTTTGTATCATCTGGAGTTTTTACTTGTTTTTTGAGATGGTCTATCGCACATGTCAAAAATCCACCTGTACCGCAAGCTGGGTCCATTACTGACTGTCCAAGTTGTGGGTCTATCATATCTACGATGAACTGTGTCACGGCTCTTGGGGTGTAGTATTCTCCAGCATTCCCAGCTGATTGAAGGTCTGCCAAAATCTTTTCGTAAATGTCATTGAAAAGATGTCTATCGGTTGATGAGTTAAAGTCCACATCTTCTTCGATAGTGTTGATAACTTGTCTTAGAAGTGTTCCTGATTTCATATAGTTGTAAGCATCTTCAAACACTGTACCTATAACTCTTCCATACTCTGATACTCCAGCAGTTGTTGCTAATCTTTTAAGCGATGGGAAAAGGTTGTTGTTTACAAAATCTATCAGCTCATCACCTGTGATACCCTCTGGATTTTTTGCCCAGTTTGACCAACGGAAGCGATTTTGAAGAGGTGATTTGTAGTTTGGTACTGTTAGCTCCCACTCTTGTTCTTTGTCATCAAATATTTTAAGAAAAAGTAACCACACTATTTGGCTGATTCTTTGAGCATCTCCATCAACACCCACATCTTTTCTCATAATATCTTGTATGATTTTTATCAAAGTTCCAATAGCCATTTAATATCCTAATAATTTAATTTTATGCACAGTAAAGTGCTTGTTCTAAGTCGTGTATCGCTTGATTGTAAAGGTCTAGCCCACCAAAAGCTTTGATGATTTCTATAGGAGTACCTATGTTTGTAAAAGGTGAAACGGTCAAGATCTGAGTTTGTTCGATTTGCACTATTCCCTCATCGGCATATTTATCAAGAAGTGCTTCAAGAACTATTCTTGCTTTTTCTCCATATTTTGTAAAGTAGTTTTGTTTTTTCACTTGCTCGGCTCGCTCTTTTCTCGTAAGTGGTGGCATATCCCAAGCCACATGACACAATAGATCAAAAGGGTCACAATCTTTGCCCACTTCATCGGCAAGTGCTTCAAAAAATACACCTTGGTTTGATAGCTCTTCAATGATGGCTTGTTTTTTCTCTGATTTTGTCCATTTTGTCAAAAAATCATCCAAAGATGCAAACTCTTTTGAGAGTGTTTTTTTGGTGTAGTCTTTTAGAGATTCTGTGATGAGTTTTCCATTTGCGTCAAAGTATTGCACTCTCTCCGCTGCTACTTTTACTTCGACATTTGAAACTACATATTTTCGTACTTTAGAGCCTTCTTCATTATTGTTACTATCATCAAATGTAAAATCATCGTTTTGTGGATTTTGTTCATCAGTGGTATTTTGATTTTCTGAAGTCTCTTCTGTTTCATCATCTGGTGGCACTGGTGAGTCATCAGGATTTTTAGGGGTATAAATTTGTACTGGTTCACCATCAAAATCTGGGTCTGCAAACAGTTCTGTAGCTTTTTTGAAGTCTATAATCGTAAAATAGTATTTGTTAAAATCTTCATTTATACGAGTTCCACGACCTATGATTTGTTTGAACTCTGTCATTGATTGTATTCTCTGGTCAAGTACTATAAGCTTACATGTTTGTGCATCAACTCCAGTGGTCATAAGTTTAGAGGTAACGGCAATAACTGGGTATTTACTCTCTGGAAATATGAAATTGTCAAGCTCTGCTTTTCCTTCTTCATTATCTCCTGTGATTCTCATGACATATTTGTGGTTTTGAGCCACAAGGTCACTGTTTTCATTTACAAGTGCTTGTCTCATTCGCTCTGCATGGTCTATATTGTCACAAAAAATGATTGTTTTGTCAAAACGATTTGTTTGCCTTAAAAAATCACTTACTTTTTTGGCTACAAGCTCCGTTCTTTTTTCTATAACTAATGTTTTATCAAAATCTTTTTGATTGTAGATTCTATCTTCTATCTCATTACCATATTTATCGACCATACCTTTGTCTGGGCGCCATCCTTCAAGGTCTCTGTCAATGTCAATTCTAACCACTTTATAAGGTGCTAAAAATCCATCTTCAATACCTTGTTTGAGTGAATAAGTGTAGATTGGATCGCCAAAATAATCAATATTTGAAACCTCTTTTGTCTCTTTTGGTGTAGCGGTAAGACCTATCTGTGTTGAAGATGAAAAGTAACTCAAAATCTCATGCCATGCTGAATCTTCTGCGGCACTTCCTCGATGACACTCGTCTATAACAATCAAATCAAAAAAATCAGGGCTGAATTGTTTATAAATATTTCTTTCTTCTTCATTTCCCGTCACTGCTTGATATAGCGAAAGATATATTTCATAAGATTTATTTGCCTGTCTCTTTTGAATTTTTGTCATCGCTGAACCAAACGGTTTAAAATCATTGGTCATAGTTTGATCAACCAAAATATTTCTATCTGCTAAAAATAAAATTCTTTTTTTGGCTCTTGATTTCCATAGCCTCCAGATAATCTGAAAAGCTGTAAAAGTTTTTCCAGTACCTGTTGCCATTACTAAAAGAATTCTATTTTGACCTTTTGCGATAGCTTCTATCGTTTTATTGATAGCTAAAAGTTGATAATATTTTGGTGTTTTTTTACTTCCATCGCTATAGTAATCTTGAGTGATTAAAGTGTTTTGTTTTTCATTTAAACCTTGGTTATTTGTCCACATATTCCATAGTGTTTCAGGAGAGGGAAACTCATCTAGCCCTAGTTCTTTTTCTAAAATGCCATCCTGTGATATTTTGTTGTGAAAAAAAAATCCATCACCGTTTGAGCTAAATGCAAAAGGAACTTGCAGAAGTTCAGCATACCCAAGACCTTGTTGCATTCCATCACTCATGGAGTGAGTATTATCTTTTGCTTCGATAACTGCTATTGGAATATTCGGTTTGTAAAAAAGTACATAATCGGCTCTTTTGTGTTGAGCTCTTGTGTGTACTTTACCACGAACTATAACTCGACCTTTTGTAAGAGGAAATTCTTCCATGATTTGAGTGTGTATATCCCATCCTGCATCTTCTAAGGCTGGAGTTATAAATTTAGTACAAATATCTCTTTCTGTCAATATCTTTTTATTCATAATTACGTACTTTCCAAGAGTATTTAGTGGGATATTTTAAACGAAAGTAAATTGTATCTTTTAGTTAATTAAAATTTAATTGCTTATCTCCTAAATGTCATATTTAGTTATGTTTGTATTTTTTTATCTTATGTTGTATTGTTTTATTTAAGTCTTTTATTTTGCCATAAACCTCTCTAAGAGTTGCTTTAATTCTTGCATATCCGTTTGTGATGCGTTGAGTGAAGCTTCGTACATCAGCCTCATCCTTTCTGTTTCTTCCTTGAACTTCGAGGTAACAATCTCCAGCTTTTCGGTATACAGTTTCTCTTTGTGCTTCAAGGAGTTGTAAAGCTCTTTGCTGTGCTTCTCGCTCCTCTCTAACTCTTCTAATAGTTCTCTCTCCAATGCCGTCATTATTTAATTTCCTATCTTGATAATTTTTTGGTCTGGATCGACTGTCTTGTTGTTGTATGTCCACGGATCTTTTTGATTCACGGTAAACTTGCCATTTTTGTCTTCGTAACGCATCTCTTGTGGGACTTGCCATGTTTGAAGTATTTTGATTTCTCGGCTCATGAAGTACCATATTGGAGCGATGCAGATGATTGTCGTGGTTATCATGCATGAGATAATTAGCCGAGTATTTTTGATCTTCAATCGTTGGTTTATGGTCTTGGACAACTCTATCGTGATACTCTTTTCTAAGCTGTTCAGCTTTGTAATGTATATGTTTATTAAGTTCTTGTTCAACTGCTCTAAGCTCTGCTTGTGTATCTCGATTATTGTAGTGTTCAATTGCCTCTCTTTTTCCTTGGCTGATTGCGCTAAGGCTTCCAAGGCTTGTAAATTCTTGGGCATAAATGCTTCCTTTATATCGTTTGGCTTTTTTATGTTCTGGAAGTTTGACACTGATTGATTCGTATGAAATGCGTGTTACTTCCACCTGTCCTTTGAGTGTTTCAATAAGTTGATCTCTGTTTTTAATTATTCCGTCTGCAACAAGTTGATGCAATAGTGCATCAAGCTCATTATAATCTTTAGAAAGATAGTGTTGCTTCGTGGATGTATTGAGTGTTCTTGATTTACTAGGATCTTTAGCACTGGAATAGCCTTTGATTAAATTCCATTTATCTTCAAAGAGTTCTTTACGAGTTACATCTGCTTTATGGTAATAAGGATTAAGTGCTTTACCTGTGTTCAAGTCAATTTTTGGGATGACAAAGTTAAGTTCTAAACGTCCTTTATCAGTATGTTCCACCCACAAGATGTTATAACGCCCTTGCATCGTTGGTAATAGCATTTTTTCAAAATCATCCATGAGAATGTATTTGTCTTCTTCTGCGATATTGGCTTCTTCAAAACTCAAGCATCCTACACAGACCTTTTGCTTACGATCAATCGATTGTATGATCTTGCGTGTTACACTAGGATTACCTTGCAGAGTACGTGCCGTTCTTTGCATCTCACGTTCATTGAGAAGATAATCAATAGCTCGCTCTGATCCACCTTGTTTATTGGCAAAAAATTTAACAACCATTGCGAAGCTCTTTTAATTCAATCTCTATTGCTACAAGCTCTGCGAGCACTAAACGCTTTTCCCCTTGATGGATTGAGCGTGCTATTTGATTTAGATTATTGCCGATTCGTGAAAGTTCGGATAATAATTCACGCTCAATAGGTAATTTGATTTTTTTACGCAAAATCGCTGAACGTGCTAGAGTGGAAAATGAGATATGTGCTTTATCCAATTCTTGTTGGATAAGTGCATACTCATTTTCACTGAAGCGGATGGTTTTGCGGACAATCTTAGCCATCTTGTGCCTTTTTCTCTTCGGGGTTTTTAAGGGGCAGAGCCAACTTAACGAGCTGAGAAGTCGTCAGACAAACAGTAGGCTCGCCCTACTTAATAACCCAATAAATTAACTTAATGAAACGTTGTTTTGAACACCATTATTGAGCAACATATGTTGGTTTTCATATAGCCAATTCCACACCATAATAGCATCAGATCTATCTAAATCCTGATGACTAATCTCGTTGTGTAAATACCCTGTTTTTGATAAAGATATAACTGTTTCTTTCAGAAAAGAAGGTACACCTTGTGCTATTGGCTTTCCACTAAATTGCTCAATAATTCTTTTTCTAAAGCTATTAAAATCTTCTCTTTTAGAAGAGAGATTTAGATAATGATTAGAAGTTGATGTTTCAAGATGTTCACTTTTGTATGCATCCATGTTCACTACATCTTTTATAGGTGATTGTTCACTTTGTGATTTTTTTATATATTTTTTGACATCTTGGTATACTTTTTGAAATTTATCGTATGAAATATTGTCAATATTTTTGATAGTATAGATAGTTGATGTATAGCTTCCATTTTCTCTTTTTCTCTGACTTCTTTCAATAACATTTAAAAGCTCAAATGATTTCAAAAGATATGTAATATTTGTTTTGCCAAGGTTAACTTTTGATTGAATTGTTTTAAGTGATGGGTAACAAATTCCATCATCATTTGCATAGTCACATAAAGCAATGAGAAGTAACTTTGAAGCAGGTGGTAAATTAGCTTTAAAAGCTTTATTCATAAGTTCTATCGACATGAATCATCCTTATAATTTGATAATTAGAGGATGACACGGTATACTTCCAATATCACCCTCAACTAAACTCTGTCGGTGCTAGCGTTTCCTGATCGTCGGGAAAACTTTTAGGGAAACGCTATTTGTTTTGTAAATTATTTATATACTCAATAATTTCGTCCATTTTCCATAGACTACTTCCCCCTACTTTCACTTGACGTGGAAATTGTTTTTGTTTAATCAAGTTATATATTTTCGCCCTACTAAAAGGTACCATTTCTTGAACTTGAGAAAATCGTAATAATCTATCATGCATCGATAAATTCCTTTTTATTTAGATTTATAGTATTGGACATTTTTAGACAACAGAAAAATTATATCTTCTTTCAAAATTCATTGCCTGAGTCGAAATATAGGGCATTTCTTAAAAAAAATTAGTTTATTTTTTACATATATATGTAAAAAATAAAGTGTATTCTTAAAGATGAAAAGAAAAAAAATAGTTTTTTCCTTAAATTATTTAGAAATAAACTTAATAAAAAACACTTTATTTTTATAAATACAGTTATTTGTCAATGAATTTAATGTAAAATTATTGTAACATAACGTTAAATATTTGAAAGGAGTAACAATGCTCTCTCATAAATTTACTGTTACAACCGATGAGTTACTATCTCTTACAAAAGTTTCACGTTGTTTAGGACAATTAATCGATCAAATCAAAAACAAAACACTTGAAAAAATTATTGTTCTAAAAAATAATGAAGCAGAAGTCGCTATTATTGATTTGAATGAATACTTGCGTTTAAAATCTATTGCTGATCAAGCAGAACTGATGGAAATCAATCATATCGTACAAAATCGCAAAGACACTCCTACAGATAGATATATCAGCCTTGATGATATGCTAGCAAAGACAGATACTGAGCGAAAAGCAAAAGTGGCTCATTAAATGGGTTATCGTGTCAAATTACATCCTAATGTCTATCAAGATTTAACAGGCATCATAGAAGATGAAGCTTACGAAGAAGTTAAAGGCTATCTTCGTACATTAGAATCAAATCCTTACTTTGGTCAAGTGTTAGAAAATAGACCTGATTTAGGAATCGATCTTCAAGGCTTTAGAAAGATTTATGTTTTTAATAAAAAATACAGAATCGTTTATAAAATCAATGACAATGCTTTCATTGAAGTCTATGTTATAGCCATTGGTGAGCGAGATAAACTCAATGTTTATGAAGAAGCATATCAACGCACATTATGATTAATAAAATTAAGACTATTCTTAGTATAATAAATTCAGGAAATAAATAAATTATTGTGGGTACTTTGGATTTTAACGGTACTGATTACGGTACCATCGAATGATTTACGTTTAATAAATCCCTTAATTTAGGCATTTTTTAAACAATAGTGAGTCCGGCCTCAGTACCACCTCTTCTTCCTAAACTACGAGCTTTTAAACCTTCGTAACCTTATTGGTGTCACAAGAGTGTCAAGATTAACGATCCACTTCCTCTTTGTATCTATCTTTTATAACAACTCTATTTTTTCCTGTTCGTTTTGCTTCGTAAAGTGCTTCATCGGATAATTGCCAGAAGTTTTCATTAAGAACTTCGTGGTAGTCGATATCAACGTTGGATAAGCCAATGCTTACCGTTACCATAAGATAGTGGTTCGCAAGAGGGACTTTCAATTCTTCAATTTCTTGGCGTATTTTCTCAGCAATGACTTTTGCCCCTTCTAAAGATGTGTTTGGAAGTAGGAGTAAAAATTCCTCACCACCAAAGCGTGATGCGATGTCGCTTTTACGTGAACACAGTTTTATTGCTCGTGCGATTGCTTTGATAACACTATCCCCAGCTCCATGTCCGTAAGTGTCATTGATAATTTTAAAATTATCAATATCGATCATCATAATAGAGAGGTGTTCATTGTGTCGTTTTGAAAGGGCTATAAGGTGTTTGGCTGATTCCATCATGTAGCGTCTGTTATAAAGAAGCGTTAGGCTATCTCTATTGACTTGTTCTTGTAGTTCACCGTGCTTTTTTTTCAGGACGACTTCTTTGTTTTTTAACTTACGATTATAAAGCATAATCGCCCATTGATTGATGATAAGTGCCATAATCACAAAAAGGATTCCCCAAACTATCTTCCAAAACAAAGACCAATCAAAAGGAAGTGTCACGGTTTTTTTGGAAGGATGGTCGTAAATAAAAGGTTCAAAAGCATTACTTGGATTTTTTGTAAGACCTAAAAAGCGAAAGGAGTTGACAATTTTTTCTATTTTTACCACATTGATGTCTCCAAAAGGGATATTGGGCATAAATGCTAACTTCTTAAATTCGTGCGCTTCAAATTCTAATAAATCGCGGGGAAGTTCTTGTGAATCGTATTTAGCTTTAATCGTATCAATGGTTTCATCGATATGCGAAAAAGCATACAACCATCCCTTCATGGATGCTTCGTAAAATTTTGAAACTATCTCAGGATTTTTAACGATAAACTCTTCCATCGTAAAAAGGATATCGCTGTAAAAGTCAAAACCATAATCCTTAGGATGAAAGCTGATAGATTCATACCCTAATTTTTGTAGATGATACGGTGTAATGGTACTGTACGCAGTGATAACATCCCCATTTCCATTGATAATATCTTCTGGTCCATAGGTCGTGCCATTGACTTTATGAATTTTATTTTCATCTATCCCAACAGAATGGAGCATACTAACAACTTCAGCACCATCTCGTAATAAAGAATCTCCCGTCAAAACAAAGCGTTTATCTTTTAAGTCTTCTAGTTTTGTTATATCATCACGTTTGAGTGTTTGAAATATAACAGGAGAGGCTTGACATAACGCTAAAAGTTGAACAAACTTCATACCTTCGTTGAGTCTATCTAACACCAAATCTGAACGTGCAATACCAAAATGTGCTTTTCCACTCAGCACTTCACGGTTTACTTCTGTATCCAATTCATACTCTTTAAGCATAACATCAAGCCCTGCTTGTTCGTAAAATCCTTTTTCTTTTGCCATGATGTATCCAGCAAATTGAAACTGGTATTTCCATGCTAGCTGAAGTGTAATGGGTGTTAGAGTTTGTGCATAAGAAAAAACATACCCTAAAAAAAGATAAAGCCCAAATCGTAAAAGCATTTTGTGTCCTTGCGATGATTGCATGGGTCTTATTTTATCTCACTCCTACTAAATTTTGCTATAATCCAAACCTAATTTATCTTTACATGTTATAAAGGGTTCGAATGCAAAGTAATTTATTTGATGATTTAAAATCTTTAAAAGAGAAGATAAGTCAAAGTGAAAAAAAAGAGCAAGAAGCGCAGATTGTGACTCAAAAAAGAGAAAAAGAACTAAAACTTCATGCGCAATTTGAAAAATTTATGCAAACTTCTGGTGTAAAAAAGCTTTCGTAATTCATGCTTCATTACTCACGTAGCGTTGAGTTTTCAACGCTTGATACACCGTGTTCTTATCTTTCCGCTCAAACGACACGTATGGCGTATCGTTATATTGAAAATGCTTCTATGGCATTGAATCAGCAACTGGTTGAAAGAGGCTGGCGACGTTTTGGTAATTATTATTCACGTCCTCAATGCTTTGGCTGCAATGCGTGTTTAAATCTTCGTATCGATGTTAAAAACTATACATTTTCTCATTCAGCCAAGCGTGTTTTTAAAAAGGCAGAAGGGATTCGCTATGTTATACAAACTCCAACACTTAGCAGAGAACACTTAGAATTGTATGACACTTATCATCAATTTATGCAAGCAAAAAGAGGTTGGAACTACCATGAACTCAAGCCTCAAAGTTATCATGAACTTTATGTATGTGGCGCCCATAATTTTGGAAAAGAAATTCTCTATTTTCAAGGAGAAAAACTTATAGGCGTTGATTTAGTCGATTTTTTAGACAATGGTTTATCATCCATCTACTTTTTTTATGATCCCACATTTCAAAAATTATCCTTGGGGCGACTTTCAATTTATGAGCAAATATTATTGGCTAAAGAGTATGATTTGGAGTGGATTTATCTTGGATATTGGGTACAAGAGTGTCAAAGCCTCTCCTATAAAGCACGCTATGCGCCTTATCAAATTTTGCAAGGCAATCCCTCATTAGAGGAAGATGCTATGTGGGTGTAATCTTGGAACTCTTTTTGCTTTAGAGAAGTAAATTTTCTAAAGGATTGTGGATGAACCTTTCACTTTCACACGATATGTTGGCTATTTCAATTCAAGAAGATGCTAAAACGTTCTATTATTTGCAAAATTTAGCCGATAAAAATTTTCAAAAAAAGATAGGGCGTAAAAATAAAGTCATTATTTTTAAAGATGATAAAGAACTCATTCAAAGACGCTATTTTTTAAAGTTACTCAGTAAAATTTATGTACGTAAAACAGGCGATATACAAAAAGCATCTGTCATAGAAGCGGCACTCGACAAAAGTATCAAGCTTTCTTTGTTCAAATCCAATCAAGTGTTGCAAAAAATGACAATTGGTGTAAGTGTGGAAGACAATTATGCCATTGTTTTTCATCTAGGAACGCACCAGCCCCTGTTTACAACGTATCTTAAAAACTATTTTAAAGACCATTTGGTTAGAATCCGCCCAAAACATGGGACTCTTACGCTCTATCCCAACGCAGATATAACAGCGCATTTGTTAAGGAAATTGTTATTGCAAAAAGAGCTTTTTGGCTGTTTTGTTGAATTTACATATGATGAAAAAAGCGTATCTTCTTATACCAAAAGCTTAGTTTCTCGTAAAATCAGGCGTAGTCATCACACTGCCCTCTTTTGTCTTTTAGAAGAGTATTTTGGGGTGTTGGGTTGTCGGGTGGAAGATTCATTTGATGTGATTCGTCAAAACTATTTACGATTGGTAAAAAAATACCATCCCGATAGTTGTGGTTTGTACGACGGAGATTTACATGTAAAATATCTTGCAAAATTTCAAGAGATACAAAATGCCTATGAAATGCTTAAAACACATTTTCGTGAGAAAGAAGTTTTAAGCGCTTAACGTGTAAAGTTTTTTACGCTCAGATGAGCTTGCAATATTAAATTGTTGGCGATATTTTGTAATGGTTCGTCGCACCATTTTAATCTCAAACTTTTGTTCAATTAATTCTAAGAGTTTCAAATCACTCATTGGTTTTAAACGATTCTCTTTTTTGACCAGTTCTAGCATATACTCTTTTATGGCACTGTTGGATATTTCTTCTTCGAGTGCTGCGGCAAAAAACTGCTTTAAAGCTATGACCCCACGACTGCATGAAAGGTATTTATTAGCGATGGCTCGTGAGATAGTTGAAGGGTTTCGCCCCAAATCATCCGCTAAATCTTTCAGTTTCATAGGCTTAATGGATTTGCCCATAAAAAAGTCATATTGGTACTCAACAATCATCAATCCAATTTTATACAGTGTTGCTTTTCGCATTTCCAAAGCATCCACCAAATCTTTTGCATCTTTAATTTTTTGAGCAACAAACGCATGGCTTTCATCGACCCCTTCTGTATCTATAATAATCTCAGGATAGTATTCATCATTGAGATGCACTTCGATGGAACCCTCTTTTTGATAAACAAAAATATCAGGGATAACTTCTTTTTTATCTTCTAAAAAATCAACAGCTGGAGGATTGCGAAATTTTTTAATAACCCCAAGTGCTTCTAAAAAACGAGGTTCTTTATTGTACATCTCAATAGACTCAAAATGAAGCACTAAGTTTTCAACCAGCGGATACAAACTCTCTTCAACATCCATATCACCCAGTTGAAATAAAAAAGCCTCCTTTAAATCAATGGCTCCCACACCGATGGGCTCTAAATAGGCAAAACGTTGGCGTATCTTTTCTACTTCATTGGCTTCTACACCTAATTTTCCTGCAATCAAAGGTAATGCTTCAGTTTCAAAATACCCTTCAGAATTGATATTTTCGATAATTTCATACGCAATATTTTGTGATTTAATGGTTGGAAAAAGAGGAGGATTGACTTGTTCATGCAGTGTTTGAAAGAGAGATTTTTTATCTAACGTAAGTGCTTCTATGGTACTGGTGACAGAGTTTTTTGAAAGGGTTGAAAAGAAGTTTTTTTTCTCAAATTTTTTATCTTCACGTTCACTGCCAGGTGTGACGCAAATAAAAGGATTTTCCTCCACAAAAGGCTTCAAGGATTCAACCAAACCATCCAAATTGGCTTGTAAAATGGGCAACCACCCACGCAGCGTGGATGAAAATTTTTGTTTCGTTGTTTGTGTATTCGAAACCCTAAGTTTCAATTATACTCCCCTAGAACCTAAAATCTTCGCCAAGATAGTACGTTTTGACCAATTTATTTTCAGCAACTTCTGAGCTTTTACCACTCGCCAGCAAACTACCATCTTTTAAAACATACGCTCTATCACAAATAGCAAGCGTTTCTCGGACATTGTGGTCGGTAATCAAAACGCCAATGTTAAGTTTTGCTAGCTCTTTGACAATGTTTTGAATATCTGAAACTGCAATAGGATCAACACCCGCAAAAGGCTCATCCAATAGTAAAAATTTGGGTTGTAACACTAAAGAACGTGCGATTTCACAGCGTCTTCTCTCTCCACCACTGAGGCTCACACCATTTCGTTTACGAATAGGTTCAATATTTAAAAGATTTAAGAGCTCTTCCACACGTTTCATTGCATCTTCTTGTTTAGGATAAACAATCTCAGCCGCAAGCATAATGTTATCTTCTACACTTAAATCTTTAAAAATACTGGACTCTTGCGGTAAATACCCAATACCCAATTTTGCTCTTACATGTAAAGGCATTTTGGTCACGTTTTGGTTGTCAAAATAGATTTCTCCCAAACTGGGTTCAATGAGTCCGCAAATCATATAAAACATCGTTGTTTTTCCAGCACCATTAGGTCCTAATAGCCCTACTACTTCACCGCTTTTGACTTCGAGTGAAACCCCTTTGATGATGTGTGTTTTTTTAATGATTTTTTCTAATTTATCCACTTTAAGTGTATGCATGAATGTTCACCTTGTATCGTCGTTTTGATGATTCTGTTGTTATATCAATGGTCGAATAAACAATCCCAAAATGGCGTAAAAGCGTCTCAAAAGTACTTTCCCCCCATTCTATGAGATGATACCCCTCACACTCTAGTTTTTCAACCAGACCACTTTTTAAAAAACCTTCTACGCCACATTGATAAATATCGTAATGAAAAAGCTTCTCTTCGTACTCATGTAAAATAGAAAATGTGGGTGAAGAAATATCTTCTTTGATGTCCAAGGCTTTTGCAAAAGCTTTCACAAAAGCAGTCTTTCCACTGGCTAAGTTACCTCGCAGTAAAATAATTCCTTCATCCCCAACATCATCTATAATCTCTTTGACTAAGCTCTCTAATTGTGCCAAATCGCACACTTTTTCATAGATTTTACTCATATCAGATAAGAAAGCTTTATGATTTCGCCTAGTTTGTCCCACGCTTTTTTACTCTCCAGCCCAAAGCGCATCATCTCAAGACCTTCTTGCATATCACGCGCGCGTCCATCAACCATCAAAGCACATGCGCCATTTAAAAGAACAACATCACGTTTTGCCCCTTTTTCACTTCCTTGCAAAATAGAGCGGGTGATATCTGCGTTATGAGTACTCTCCCCTCCTTTTATTGCCTCAAGAGGAGCCAGTTTGAAACCTAAGGCTTTGGGGTCAATTTCTCCCTCCACCATTGTAGTGTTTTCTATTTGGATGTAGTGTGATGTGGTGGAAAGCCCGATTTCGTCTAAACCATCTCGTGAACTTAAAACGATACTTTTTTTCGTACCCAAGGTTTGGAGTGCTTTTGCAAATCGCTCGATGTAATCCACATGAAAAACACCTATCATTTGCTTTTGGGCATTGGCTGGATTGGCAAGAGGTCCTAGCATATTAAAAATGGTGCGATGGCTTAGGCTTTTACGAATGGGCATAATGTGTTTCATGCACGGATGGTGATTCATCGCAAACATAAAGACAAAACCGCACGCTTCTAACATTTTTATTTGCTTTTCAACACTTAGATTAAGATTGAGTCCAAGTGCTTTTAAAACATCGGCACTTCCTGAGAGTGAAGTAGCAGAACCACTGCCGTGTTTAGCAACTTTACACCCTAAACTTGCTAAAACAATGGACGTGGTGGTGGAGATATTAAACGTACCGCTCTTATCACCACCTGTTCCTACCACATCGATAATTTCATCACGCAACGTTTCACTTAAATCAAGTTTTACACTGTGTTCACGCATCACTTTGGCTGCGGCTGCTATCTCTTCATCATTTTCACCACGCTCATACAATTCGATTAAAAGTGCTCGTGCCGCGTCTTCACTCAGTTTGTTATCAAACAGTGCGTCAAAACGCTCATAAGCCTGCGCGTAATTCATTTTACTTCCCTTATGTAGTCATCTTGTTTTGTTTTCGGTATGGTTTTTGTCTCTGGTATCTGCAAAACTTCATACTTAATCACACGTTCCAAATAGGTCACCGTAATTATATCACCCACTTTAACATCTTTAGCAGGCTTGGCGACACTGCCATTAACAGAGATAACGCCATTTTTGCACATATCTTCCGATACCGCTCGACGCTTGGTGATATTAACACTGTTTAAAAATTTATCCACTCTCATAAAAATGCTCTTTGGTATGATTTGTGCTTCATTTTATCAAAACATTATTTAAATTAGCTTTTTTAGTTTTACATGTAAAGAGTCCCTAACCTATAAGCAAAGTTTTTACAAAGTTTCGCTACTATCACGGTATTTTATACATTTACACGAGGAAAAAGCAATGAAAAAAAGTGTTAAAAAAGTTGTTTTAGCATATTCTGGCGGATTAGATACAAGTATCATTTTAAAATGGCTCCAAGATGAGTATAAATGTGAAGTGGTTACCTTTACAGCTGACATCGGTCAAGGTGAAGAGCTAGAGCCTGCACGCAAAAAAGCGATCTCTTTGGGCATAAAGCCAGAAAATATTTTTATTGAAGATTTAAAAGAAGAATTTGTACGTGATTATGTATTTCCTATGTTTAGAGCCAATGCTATTTATGAGGGTGAATACTTGCTTGGAACTTCTATTGCACGTCCGTTAATTGCAAAACGTCAAGCCCAGATTGCTGCAATGGTAGGAGCCGATGGCGTGAGTCATGGTGCAACGGGTAAAGGCAATGACCAAGTACGCTTTGAGATGGGTTACCTTAGCATGAATTCTGATTTGGTGATTATCGCTCCGTGGCGTGAATGGGATTTGAACTCTCGTGAAAAGCTTCTTGCGTATGCAGAGAAAAATGGTATCAGCATCGAGAAAAAGCCAGGTAAATCACCCTACTCTATGGATGCGAACCTCCTTCATATTTCCTACGAGGGACTTGTGCTTGAAAATCCAGCGGCAGAGCCAGAAGACGACATGTGGCGTTGGACGGTAAGCCCTGAAAATGCACCTGACCAAGCTGAAGTCATTGAAATAACCTATGAAAAAGGTGACCCTGTAGCACTAAACGGTGTGAAATTAAGCCCAGCAACTATGCTGACACACCTCAATGAACTGGGTTGTAAACATGGTATTGGTCGTACGGACATCGTTGAAAACCGTTTTGTGGGTATGAAAAGTAGAGGCTGTTATGAAACGCCAGGTGGTACGATTATGCTTCGTGCTCACCGTGCGATTGAGAGCATTACACTGGATCGTGAAGCGGCACACTTTAAAGATGAGATTATGCCACGCTACGCCAAAACAATTTACAACGGTTTTTGGTTCTCACCAGAGCGTGAAATGATGCAAGCAGCCATTGATAAATCGCAAGAAAGCGTCAACGGTACGGTTAAACTCAAACTATACAAAGGTAATGTTTCTGTGATTGGAAGAGATTCTAAAACCAATAATCTTTTCAATGAAGCATTCTGTACGTTTGAAGAAGATGAAGTGTACAACCAAAAAGATGCGGAAGGTTTTATTAAGCTGAACGCCTTACGCTTTATTATTAGCGGTAAAAATAGAAAAAAACACGAATACAAGTAAGCAATGAGATGGAAAACAAAGGTGATAATGAGATGATGGAATTGGTGCATAACGTTCTTCAAAATAGCGATATAAGTGCAGCAGAACTCAAATATCTACTGGAATGTCGCGATAAAGGAACGATAGATTTTACACTCATTGATATTCGTGAAATGTTCGAGTACACACAATTAAGTATTAAAGGATGTGACCTTCTTTTGCCAACATCCACGATTCATACCTGTATGGAAGCGTTGCAAAAACGTAAAAGTAATTTCTTAATTTTCTATTGTCGTACTGGCAACCGTACGGCGCAAATGTTGCACATTTTAAAACGTATGGGTTTTAGTAAAATAGCTCATTTAGGAAGAGGTATTGTGGATTTTAAGGGTGAAAAACTTAAAAATGCACCATTGCCACTCAACATTACATGTAAAGGATAAATCATGAAAGTATTATTGATTAAAGACGTTAAAGATTTAGGAAAAAAAGGTGAACTCAAAGAAGTCAAGGATGGCTACGGTCAAAATTTTCTCATTGGAAAAGGCTTTGCACTTTTAGCAACCAACGAAGTCTTACGTAAATACGAATCTGACCAACGTAAAAAAGTAGCTGCAGAAGCGGAAGAACTTGCTAATTTAAAAGCCATTGAACAAAAATTAGCAGAATTAAAATTGACACTCAAGCGAAAGTTGGGTGCCAATGGAAGTTTATTTGGTGCTGTCACTAAAGAAGAAATAGCACACGAACTCAAAGATCAATATGGTATTGAAATCGATAAAAAAACCGTTGAGATTGAACATCCTATCAAAACGACAGGTAATTTTGATATTAGTATCAAGCTCGGACACGGCATTCATGCTAAGTTAGTGCTCATTATTTTAGGCGAGTAACACCAATGTTTGAAGCAACCACCATTCTTGCATGTCGTGGGGAGAAAAAAGCGGTTATTGGCGGTGATGGACAAGTAACCTTTGGAAATACCGTTTTAAAAAACAATGCGACTAAAATTCGAAAACTCTATAATGGCAAAATTTTAGCTGGTTTTGCAGGGAGTACCGCCGATGCTTTCAATCTTTTTGATATGTTTGAAAGTATTTTAGAGCAAAAAAAAGGTGACTTGTACAAATCTGTGATTGAGTTTTCCAAGGAGTGGCGCAAGGATAAAATGCTTCGTCGTTTAGAAGCGATGATGATTGTTTTAAATTGTGAGCACATTTTTATCTTGAGTGGGAATGGGGATGTGGTTGAACCCGAAGATGGAAAAATTGCAGCCATTGGAAGTGGTGGAAACTACGCTATTTCAGCAGCTCGTGCGCTTGATAGGCACGCCAAAATGGATGAAGAAACCTTGGTCAAAGAGAGCCTAAAAATTGCCAGTGAGTTGTGTATTTATACCAATGATCACATTAAAACCTTTGTTCTAGAAAGTCACCTACTATGAATTTAACACCTAAACAAACTGTTTCCTATTTGGATGAATACATTATTGGACAATTTAATGCTAAAAAAGCCATCGCAATTGCCCTTCGGAACCGTTATCGCAGACTCAAACTTGAAGGTGATATGCGTGATGAAGTGATGCCAAAAAATATTTTAATGATTGGTTCAACGGGGGTGGGTAAAACAGAAATAGCAAGACGTATGGCAAAAATGCTTTCACTCCCTTTTGTAAAAGTTGAAGCAAGTAAATACACCGAAGTTGGCTTTGTCGGACGTGATGTTGAATCTATGGTGCGTGATCTTATGATGGCATCTATCAACCTTGTTAAATCCGAACATAAAGAGAAAAATCAAGCCGACATTGCCTTACATGTAGAAAAAACCATTATTGAAAAATTGCTCCCGCCTTTACCCAAAGGTGTAAGTGATGAGAAAAAAAGTGATTATGAAAAAAGCTTTGAAAAGATGCGTCAAAAACTCTTAGATGGAGAGCTTGATGAGCTTAAAATTGAGATAGAAATCTCTCAAGGAAATTCAGATTTAGGAGATTCTTCCTTGCCTCCTGAGATGATAAAAGTTCAAGAATCTTTTATTAAGATTTTAAGTTCAGGTCAAACCCCTATTAAAAAAGAGATGACAGTCAAAGATGCCAAAGAGGCACTCAAAAGCGAAGCTAGCGAAAAACTTTTGGATATGGAAGCGGTAAAGAGTGAGGCTAGAGAGCGAGCGCAAAATGGTGGAATTATCTTTATCGATGAAATTGATAAAATTGCAGTCAGCTCTTCCATGTCACACCGAAGTGATCCAAGCAAAGAAGGTGTGCAGCGAGATTTACTTCCCATCGTGGAGGGCAGTGATGTCAATACAAAATATGGAAGTATTAAAACCGACCATATCTTGTTTATTTCAGCTGGTGCCTTTCACTTAAGCAAACCTAGTGATTTAATACCCGAACTTCAAGGACGTTTTCCCCTTCGTGTGGAGCTGAGTTCTTTAACAGAAGAGGTGTTGTATCAAATTTTAACACAACCCAAAAACTCTCTTTTACGTCAGTATCAAGCTTTACTGAAAACCGAAGGCGTTGAGCTTGTGTTTGAAGATGAAGCGATTCGCTCCATTGCAAAAATTGCACAGATTACCAATGAAAAAACAGAAGATATTGGGGCACGAAGATTGCATACCATTATTGAAAAAGTATTAGAAGATATTAGTTTTACAGCCGATGAACACAGTGGCGAATGCTTACATGTAAGCGCAACCCTTGTCCATGAAAAATTGGATGCTATCGTCGAGAATGAAGATAGTAGCCGTTATATTTTATAAAGAAGCATACAGATGAATGAAAAAACAAAGGCGGGTTATGTTGCAGTTATCGGGCGACCCAATGCTGGAAAAAGCTCACTTTTAAATTGGCTTGTTGGTGAAAAGCTTGCCCTCGTTTCGCATAAAGCCAATGCCACACGCAAGCGCCTTAATATCATTGCAATGCACGAAAATGCGCAAATCATTTTCATCGATACTCCAGGTATTCATGAACAAGAACGTCTTTTAAATCAGTTTATGCTTGAAGAAGCCATGAAAGCAATGGGTGATTGCGATTTGATTTTATTTTTAACGCCCGTAAGTGATAAAATTGAGCATTACCGTAATTTTTTAGCACTCAATACAAAGAATACTCCGCATATGGTAGTGCTTACAAAAACCGATACCGTATCACAAAGCGTATTATTTGATAAAATAACAGAATACCAAGCCTTTCAGGATAAATTTGTTGCCCTTATCCCTGTTTCTATCAAAAAAGGGGGGTCACAAAGTTATCTTTTAGAAGCTATTTCTAAGCATATACCTGAACATCCTTATTTATATGACCCTGAAATCCTAACAACAGAACGCTCACGAGATATTTATAAAGAATTAATCCGTGAAGCAATTTTTGAAAATACGAGTGATGAAATTCCTTATTTTACGGATGTCATTATCGAAAAGGTAGAAGAATTGGACATAATTGATAATATTTATGCTACCATTATTGTTGATAAAAAAAGCCAAAAAGGAATTTTGATTGGTAAAGAAGGGCAGACTATCAAGCGTATTGGCTTGAATGCTCGAAAACTCATCGAATCTCTTTCTGGGAAGAAAGTTTTTTTAAAGCTTATCGTGATTGTCAAGCAAGGGTGGAGTCAAGATAAAGATGAATTAAAAAAAATAGGTTACATCATAGATTAAAGAAAATATGGTATAATCGCCAATTACAATAGTAAAGTCTCACAAATATTTGGCAAGGGGCATGCATATGATTCAACCTGAAACTAAGCGGACAATTTTAGATATTGTATCCATAGATCCTAATACGCTTAATGCTTATTCTTATGCTAAAAATGAAATTAAACTGACTAATATTGATAAAACTCCAAAAGATTCTTTTTTTGTTTCTTATATTCAAACCCGTGACATCACGACTTCAACGATAGATATCAGTCGAAATATTCCTGATAGTGATCTAAAAGATGCTATTGAAATTAAAGTTTACGATGAACTAGCGCTTGATTCATCTATTGAATACGCCATAAGCTACCTTGAAACTGATTCAAAAGATTCAAAAAACAGAACATTCAATGTTTTTATTATTGATGTCAGTCTTGTTAATGCAAAACTTTTACCCATTAAAGAAAAAACACATTATATTGATTATGTAACGACAGCACCTTTTCTCATCAAAGCGCTTTATAAAAAAAATTTTATTGAGCCTGAGGGAACGCATTGTTTTGTTTATTTCCAAAAATCAGATGCATTTTTAGCTATTTATAAAGGTGGCGAATACATCTATTCAAAATCATTGCATTATTCGCTTAAAGAAATTAATGAAAAATTTTGTGAACTTATTGGCGAAAGAATTGATGAAGAAGATTTCTATAAACTATTGACTAATGAAGGACTGAAAACAACAAAAGTAAGCTATCAACAAAATTTGATGCAACTTTTTGGTGAAATCTTTTTGTATGTCAACGATGTCTTAGTCTTTGCAAAACGATCTTACAACGTAGACACTATTGATAAAATTTATATTGGTTCCGAAATAGGTACTTTTTCAGGCATTGAAGAATATGGAAAAAGTTATTTGGGTTTAGAATCGTATGAGTTTAATTTCAGCATTGCTATCAATTCTAGAGAATGGTATATTGATCAAATTCATATTTTAATGATGCTTAGTGCGCAAATATACCTTGAGAATCAAGATGATAGTCTAAATTTTTCAATTTATAAAAGACCTCCTCCCTTAAAACAAAGACCGGCTGGAAAACTTTTAGGCGTCATAGGGTTAAGTATTATGATTGGATTGGCATTTCCCCTCTATCAAGTGGGGCACGATACCTATTTGAGCATTGTGTTATCGCAGCAAACTAGTGAATATAATGTATTATTTAAGAAGACATCTGACATTCGAAATCAACTTGCTGTCTTAAAGACGGAGAAAGAAAAAGTAGATGCGCTAGCAACTGCAGAAACAACAAAATTTGAATTTAGAAAAAAACTTTTGAATGAAATTTATAATAAAAAAATATCCTATCCAATGAAAGCACGTATGCTTATGGAAATTTTTCAACTTTCAAATGAGAGTCACTCAAAAGTTGAGTCACTCTTTTTTGCAAACAATACTTTAGAATTTTCTTTGCGTAACCAAAGTGACAAAAAAATTACTGAATTTATTCAAGGGCTTACTGGACTTCGAAAGTATAAAATTAATACCGATAAAATTGTTAAAAATGATGAACTCAAACTTTATACCAGCAAAGTCACTATAGGATTAATCGATGAGTAGTTTTGATACATTTTTTAATAAAATTGATGCATTTTTCCATGGTAAAAAAAGCAGTGAAGTGTCGTTACTATTTCTAATAGTATTCGTATTTATTGCGTTTATTTCCTACAGTTACATTTTTCCAATAACGGACAAAATGCTCAAGCAAACAACACGACTCTCAAAAGAAATGGAAAAAAAGCTTTACGATGAAAATGCGTATCTCAAATCTGTTTCTAAAGATGGCGATGAAGGGTTTTTTATTAAAAAAGTAAAAAAAGATATTGAAGATGCAAAACTTTCACTAGAAAAAACAACCTTTGCAAATGCCTATATTGACAACAAATTAAAAGAATTATCGTATCTTTTATTTAATGATGAAAACTGGGCGAATTTTTTACATTCGATTACACAATTGGCACAAAGCCATCATGTTTCAATTAAGGTGATTGAAAATAAAATAAATGAACCTAGTATTCAAAAAATCGAACAAATTCTAAATCTGAAAGTTGACTTTAGTGGAAATTTTGTCAACACAATGAAGTTTATTAATGCCATTGAAGAGAGCGAACTCGTAGTAGATATTTATGAACTAAAATGTGAAGGTCAAAAAAATATTGAAGGTCATCTTAATATTGCTGTGTGGGGGATGAAATATTGAAAACTCTACTCAAATGTTTTATTATTGTATCTATAGCGTCTATGTCTCTTTTTTCAAAAGAGATTTTATCTTTAGGGAGTGAAGTCAAAGGATACGACCAAATTTTTTCAAAAATTGGTGAAAAGCGTATTGGTGTAGATAGTAAAATGATTGAGCAAACACCTAATCCATTTGTTATCACAAAAGGTAGTGAGATTCTTGGTGATGGGAATACTACAGAATCAAAAATAGTCTATGTATTAGAAGCAACGTTTGATAAAAAAGCTAAAATAAATGGCATTTGGTATCGACAAAAAGACACTATTGGTGATTTTAAACTTGTCAAAGTAAATCGCAACTTTGTTATACTACAAAATGAACTTGAAAAAAATGAACTCTACATAAGGACTCAAGATGATAGCAACTTTAAAATTTCTTACAAATAAATTTAGCGTACTGCTTGCCATAGTTGCTTTGGCTTTTGTGCCTCTAAGTGCTGCTCCTAAAAGTCCACAGAAAACATGTGAGTATAGAACATTTAATATCAAAACTAATAATAAAGCAACAGCAGGTGAATTGCTCTCTGAATTAGCGGATACGTGTGATTTTAGTATTGTACTCAAAGATATGGAAGCCGAAAAAGCACTGGCTAAAAATTTAAGTGGTATCAATATTAAAGATCTCTCTTTGGATGAAATCTTTCAAGCAGTGATTGCTGATAATGATCTTTTTTATACCTATGATAAAAATTTTTTGAAGGTTTCAGCACTGACAACCAAATCATTTAAAGTAGACTATGTGACTTCTGTTCGTACGGGAACGGCTGTTATTAATGCTTCTGTTGATGCTAATCCAACCGAAGAAGGTGGTAAACGAGACGCTGCAACCCAAGCTCAAAATATGATTACTTCAAATGATACATTTGATTTTTGGAAAACAATGTCAACGGAACTCACCGCTATTATGAATACTGGGGCAGAATCGTATAAAACGCAAGCACCTATTATCAATCCAAATGCAGGCATGATTACCGTGACAGCTACTAAAAAACAACTTGATCGCGTAGCGGATTATATTGAAATTCTTAAAGAACGTTTGCATCGACAAGTCTTGATAGATGTCTCTATTATTTCTGTAACATTAGGGAGTAATAATAAAACAGGGGTGGATTGGAGTAAATTCTCCTTGGGCTTTAAAAGTAGTACTATTTTCAATAATAGCAATCAAGGGGCACTTCAACATTTAACACAAGTGACTGATGCAACGGGTGTGCAAACAGCTTTTAACACAGGTGTTTCAGGCATCACTAATCTCAACAATTTAACCGTAGTAAATGATGGTATTTTTTCTATTACGGGTCTCATTGATTTTCTAGGCTCAAATGGAGAAACAAAAGTTGTTTCAAGTCCTAAAGTATTGACAATGAACAATCAACAAGCTTTGATTACGATTGGTGACAATATTAATTACCGTGTTCCAGAATCAACAGCTTCTGCCACAACGGATACGACTCTTGCAACAACCTATACAAATTATTCTATTTTTATTGGCGTTCTTCTTAATATTACTCCAGAAATTTCTGAAAGCAATGAAATCATTTTGCGTATTAACCCTTCTGTTAGTAACTTTAAATATGCTGATGATGATGCACGAAGAGTAGATGGTGATGCTAGAGAAATTGCTCCAGACACATCAGAAAAAAAACTTTCGACTGTTGTAAAAGTTAAAGATGGCAGTACGATTATTTTGGGAGGTCTTATTGCGAATTCTAAGGGAAAAGAAAATTCAAACGTTCCTTTATTGAGTGATATTCCTCTGCTAGGACATGCCTTTAAACATTCTGCTGACACACTTTCAACCAGTGAACTTGTTTTTGTTATTACACCTCGTATTATTGGTGAAAAAGGGTCTGACAAAGCAACGCTTAGAGATTTAGGGTTTAGCCAAAAAATATATGAATAGTCCCTATAGCCATTTAAAAACCATTTTTGTAGATGGTGAAGTATTTGATTATGTCAATTTAGACCGTTCAGCCATTACGTATGATAAGTTAGTTCAAACATTAGAGAAACCACTTAAACTCATTCTTTTTTATGGCAGACCAGGAACTGGAAAAACTTTTTTACTTCAAAAAATTTATAATGATATGAGGTCCAAGAAAAAGATTATTTTTTTCCCTAGACCTTTTTTTGATGAAAAAAGTTTTATAAAATCTCTTTTTGAACAAACATTTAATGAAGTGTCACCTTCTTTTGAACATTATGATGAATTCTTGTCAGTTGTTTCAAAACGCATCCTTTCCAAAGAGGATGCTGTGACTGTTTTAATTGATGAGGCACAACTCTATCCGAATGAACTGATTGAAAAAATACGCTTGATGGCTGATTCTAGACTTTTTAAATTCCTTTTTACGGTTCATAAAACAGAAAAGGAAGATTTGCTTGCAAAAGATTATTTTCAAACACGTATTTGGGAAACGGTAGAAATAGACAACGCATCCTTGCATGAAATTAAGACATACATTGAAAAAAAGCTTCTTTTTCATAATCGCTTTGAATATTTGAATCTTTTTAAAGAAAAGCATTATCGATTAATTGAATCAATGACCCATGGAAATTTACGTACGATCAATAAGTTGATGTTTAAGTTATTTGAGATTTTAGAATATTATGATATGACTAAACCTTCTTTAATTAAATCCAATGCTTTACATGTAAAGTACCTTCAAATGGCAGGTATTAGCTTAGGGATGATTTATGCTTAGTGCCTATGAAATAGCCGAGTTAGAAAAAAAAGTAACTACCTATCGATTTAAATCGCAGTTGCGTTATATTTTTTTTATCGCATTATTTATCATACTTCTTTCTGGTCTCTTTTTTCTCTATTTTTATTCGCACACTATAGTCAGCTTTAAAAATAATTTTTTTTCTACTACATTTGAAAAAAATACAACAGAGGTGCTAAGTACCGTTTCAGCGAACGAAGAAAACATCTCTCTTTCATCGTCTCACCTTTCATTACAGACACAAGAAGTACTTCCCGTAATAAATTCCATTCAAACACTTAGCGTCCAACAGGAACAGCCACAAACATTGATACTCAAATCTCCCAGTGTACCTGTTGGTAATGAACCTAAAAGAAATCCTTCTTCTATTGAAATACCTAGCGTTGAATTGGTAAAACAAGATTTTTCTCAAAAAGAGCCAATACGCTCAACTCAGGACATGCTACTACCTCCTTCTCCAAAAGAGGATTTATTGTATCGTAACACAGAAGAAGGGATTGATACAAGTGTATTGGCTCCTCCTCATTTGGATGAAATCAAACCAAAAGGTATGATTAAAATCGAATCTAAAGAAGTGAACTCAATTGAATATCTTAAAAACAAGTTTGAAAAAACAAGCAATATTATTTTTGCTTTGATGTTAGCAGAAGAGTACTATACCAATAAAAATTATACAGAAAGTAATAAATGGGCACTGATTGCCAACCACATTGATGCTGACAATGAAAAAAGTTGGCTTTGGTTTGCAAAGTCAAAAGTAAAATTAGGGCAAAAAGAGGATGCTATTGTTGCATTGAAAGCTTTTTTGAAAACCAATAAATCACAAGCAGCTCAAACACTTTTAAATAAAATAAACTTGGGAGAAATGAATGAATAAGATTCTTTTTCTCTATTGTTTTGCCCAAAGAAATGCTAAAATATCTAAAATTCAGACTATTGGGCAATAATGAGCGATATTACAACAACACTCCTAACCTATTTAATTCATAATCGTATCATTGATGAAAATACGGCTCTTAGAATCAAAGAAGAATCAAAAGCAAATACTCATAAAGCTATTGGTGAAATTTTATTAGAAAATCAATTTTTCACTAAAGAAGACTTACTTATTTTAGTGTTGGAATTTTTCAAAAAAGGTTATCTTACATTAGAAGACGTGAATAGTAATTTTGCTATTGAGAGTGAAAAATTTCTACAAATTTTAGCAAAAAATTTAAATTATGATTATTTGGATTTAGACTCAATTGACATAGACTATCGATTGGCATCAAAGCTTCCTTTTGCTCAACTCAAAAAGTTTAAGGCACTTCCAATTAAAGAAGATGAAATTAATGTGTTTGTTGCCCTTAAAGATCCTTTAGATATTAATGCGCAAGAGGGCGTTCAGCGTATCTTTCCTCGAAAATTACTGAAAGTGATTATTGCGGAGCCTTCACAAATTGACAAATACCTTGTGAAGATGGAGCTTAGTGAAAGTATCAAAGGACTGATCGGTGAAATCCGCAAAGAAATCACATCCAGTGCAGCTGAAAATCCACAAGAATCTTCGGGTATTTTAAAACTCATCGAAATTATTTTAAAAACGTCTATTTTAGCACGAGCGAGTGATATCCATATTGAACCTACCGAAAATAACTGTATTGTACGTAGCCGAATTGATGGAATGCTAACCGAAACATTTATTTTTGATAAAGACATCTACCCTCCCCTTGGTTCACGCATGAAATTACTCTCCAATATGGACATTGCAGAAAAACGCAAGCCACAAGATGGTCGTTTTTCTGCTACGATTCTTGGACGTGAATATGATTTTAGGATTTCGTCACTTCCTACACTTAATGGAGAATCGATTGTTATTCGTATTTTAGATAAGTCAAAAGTGATGATAAAGATTGAAGATTTGGGGATGCACCCCAAAAATTACGAAAAATTTTACGGTGCTATGCGAGCTCCATATGGTATTATTTTCGTTACAGGACCGACAGGAAGTGGTAAAACCACAACATTATATGCAGCACTCAATGCTATTAAAAGTGTACAAACAAAAATTATTACGGTTGAGGATCCTGTGGAGTATCAACTCAACTTAACACAACAAGTACAAGTCAATGAAAAAGCAAATTTAACTTTTTCATCGGCATTGCGTTCCATTTTGCGACAAGACCCTGATATTATTATGATTGGTGAGGTTCGTGATTCGGAAACCTTGCGTATAGCGGTACAAGCCGCTCTTACAGGACACTTGGTCTTCTCAACATTGCATACCAATGATGCTATCAGTGCGGTAACGCGTGTTGTAGATATGGGGATAGAACCTTATCTGATTAGTGGGTCACTTGTTGCTATCGAAGCACAACGTTTGGTGAGAAAATTGTGCCCTTATTGTAAAACAAAATATACGCTTCCAAAAACTGCCTATAATGAGATCAGCGAATATTTACCTTCTCAGTATCAGTTCTATAAACACAATGGTTGTGAAAAATGTTCTCAAACAGGGTATTTAGGTCGAGAGATGATTTCTGAAATTTTAGTCATTAGTGAAAAAATTTCAAGTATGATAGCCCAAGGTGCAGGTAAAAGTGAAATTCGTGAACAAGCACTTAAAGAAGATTTTATTGATATGTACCGTGATGGTATTTTACGTGCAGCAAATGGGATAACAACTTTGGATGAAATTATAAGGGTGGCAAAAGGATGAAATATTATGAAGTCAATTACCTCTCTAAGGGACAAAAACAAAAAACAGTCATTAAATCACCTAATAAACATGATGCTATAGCCATCGCAAAAATTAAAGTTCCTGGAGTTATTTTAAATGTCAAAGAGACATCAGCGCCTCTTGAAGATCAGTTTTCGGAATTTAAATCAAAATTTCTAGGTGCTTTAACACGAAAAAAAATTAGTATGCCAAATCTCATTGCGGCCATTAGGCAACTGAGCGTCATGACCAATGCGGGTATATCAATTCACGATAGCGTGAAAGAAGTTTCAGCCGCTACCGTTGATAAAACACTAAAAGACATTTTTCAAAGTATTAATGATGATTTAAACTCAGGACTCAGTCTCACGCAAGCCATGATGGCATACCGTAATGAGGTAGGAGACGTAACGATTGCTATGGTTGAACTGGGCGAAAGTACTGGAAACATGGCGGAATCTTTAGAAAAACTCTCTGAAATCTTAGAAGAAATTGAAGAAAATCGCCAAAAATTTAAAAAAGCCTTGCGCTATCCAACTACGGTAGTTATTGCTATTGGTATTGCTTTTACTATTTTAATGGTCTATGTTGTTCCTAAATTTAAAGAAATTTTCGCAAAACTCAAAGCTGATTTGCCACTGCCAACGAAAATTTTATTGTTTATGGAAAATCTCATCAATAATTATGGTTTATATCTTTTGGCTGGTATTATTGGCACGATTATCTTAATCAAATACCTTCTAAATAACAATGAGGATTTTAAAAAAGGATTTGATCAATACATCTTGAAAGTCTATTTAATTGGAAATATTATTTTTTATGCCACACTGAGTCGTTTTACCCTTGTTTTCACAGAACTCATTCGTGCGGGGATTCCTATTGCTGACGCATTAGATACCTCATTATTGACACTCGATAATACCTATTTGAAGCGTAAACTCTCTGCGGTTAAGATATCGGTTCAGCGTGGTATTTCACTGACGGAAGCCTTTAGAGATACTGGTCTTTTTGAAGGAATGTTGGTGCAAATGATTCAAGCGGGAGAGCAAAGTGGAACGTTAGATAAAATGCTTGAAAAAGTGACCAATTATTTCAAATCACGCTTCAATCAAATTATTGACAATATTGCAAGTTACATTGAACCAATATTGCTCGGATTTATTGCTGCTATGGTTTTATTGATGGCTTTGGGTATTTTTATGCCTATGTGGGATATGGCAAAAGCGGTTAAAAATTAACTTACATGTAAAGGGTTTTCTTTACATGTAAGAAGCCACTCTTAAAACTCTTTGGGAATGGTGCAATCCAAATTCTCTTTAAATACTCCACGTGATAGTTCGATAAGCTCTTTTTGTTCCAAACCACCAAGCAAACAGAGTGCTCCAAGCTTTTTTGACCACATACGACCTATTTTAATGGCATAGTCTTCTTCTTTTATCTTTGTTGAAATACTCCAACTACGAATACTTTTTTTCTCTTTATACTCTAAGAGTTCAATAATCTCTTTATCATCTATTTTTCTATCAATGAGAGAACGAATTTGGGTTTCATTTAACCCTAATTTCCATGCTTTATACCCAATAACGAGTGCACGTGCACGCATAGGTGTGCCTGTTTTGATTTTATCAAAACTGGCACCAAAATATTTAAGACCGACAATAACATCTTTAGCTTTAAAAATTTTATCACGTAAGAGGTATTCTGGTAAAATGGGTTCCATACTGTTTTCCTTTAAAATGGCCAAATGGATTCCATCATTCTAGAACCCCACGGTTTTGTTGTTGATTGGTCGATTTCGCCTTCTGTTTTATAGAGAATTTTAGCATCAGCGATGTATTTTGAATCGACATTGTTGTATTGGTCTATATCATACGGACGTATGACCCCACTGATTTGAACGATTTGTTTTTCACCGTTAAGCAATAATTCTCTGCTACCTTCAATGAAATAATTACCATTGTTCATCACTTTTATAATGCGTGCAGAGATGGTAGTTGTAAACGTTTCGTTACGACTATTCGTGCCGCTTCCCTCAAAAGAACTTGTTGAACCAGCTTCAAAGCCTATATTACCTACTTTATTGAGTTGATTTGCAGCACTTCCTAAAACACCCCCTCCTCCTGCTGTCGTGATTCCTGCTCCTAGATTGCTTGAACTTTCTTTAGCAGTAGATTTTTTAGCAGTAGAAGACTGTGCCGTTTTTTCTGTGATGGTTACGGTCACAACATCGTTGACATGCATTGCTTTGAGGTCAGCAAACAGAGGATTATCACCTTGACCAAAAAGACTGCCTGGATTGGAAGCAATATTTTCATTCACACGGGTAGGCATTTCATCAACATAAGCAGGCGGTTTCATCGTAATTTTAGGATCAGCAGGATGCGTAGAACACCCCACAAGAAAAAATGCTGTAACAAGACTACATGTAACGATTTTCATCTTTCTCCATTTAATTCGCTTTTTTAGTATTATACTATAAAATGTAAAGCAAAATTGATTCCAAGGAAAAAAGATGTCACAGCTTAAAGAGAGGCTTCAAAACGATTTAAAAGAGGCTATGAAATCAAAAGATAACGTTAAACGTGATGCTATTCGCTTTTTGATGAGTGCACTGAAACAAATTGAAGTCGATGAGCGCAAAGAATTAAGCGACGCAGATATTATCAAAATTATCCAAAAATCATTGAAACAACGTGAAGATTCAATGGTAGCTTTTAAAGACGCTGCGAGAGAAGACCTATATGAAAAAGAGTTAGCAGAAGCGACCCTTTTAAAAGTTTACCTTCCTGAGCAGTTAAGTGATGAAGCATTGAAAGCGATTATTCAAAAACACATTGATGCCCTTGGTGCAAGCAGTTTAAAAGAATTAGGAAAAATAATGCCTTTGATTTTAGCAGAATGCGTGGGTGTTGCTGATGGAAAACGTATTAATACGATTGCAAAAGAGATATTACAATAATCAATACGTCTTACATGTAAAGAAATCTCTTTACATGTAAGACTTCATCTTTAGAGTGCTTCTATCACTTCTTTAGTTTGAAGGGCAATTTCAAGCTCTTCGTTTGTAGGAATGACCAAGACTTTAACAGGACTTGAGGTCGTACTGATGTACGTGATTGAGGAACAGCGTTGATTATTAACACTTTCATCAATTTCTATCCCTAAATTAGAAAGTCCTTGGCAACTATCTCGTCTCACATCGCTATCATTTTCACCAATTCCTCCAGTGAAAATAATACAATCTACTCGACCCAAAATAGCACTGTAAGCACCAATGTATTTTTTAATACGGTAGTTAAACATTTCTAGTGCAAGTTTAGCTTTTTCATCACCCTCTTGCGCCATCTTACCAATTTCGCGCATGTCATTATTACCACAAATTCCTTTTAAGCCACTCTCTTTGTTGAGCAAGGTATCTAATGTATCGATGGTGTAACCTTGCGTTCGCGCTAAATAAAAGAGGATAGCTGGGTCAATATCGCCACTACGTGTTCCCATAATGAGACCTTCAAGTGGTGTCAGTCCCATTGTTGTATCAATACTTTTTCCATTTTTAACCGCACACATACTTGCGCCATTTCCTAAATGCAAAGTTATAGCATTGAGTTCATTGAGCGGTTTTTGGAGCGTTTTTGCTGCTTCTTTCACGATAAAGTGGTGTGAAGTTCCATGAAAACCATAACGTCTCACATTGGCTTCTTCAAACAGTTTATAAGGCAATGCATACAAATAGGCATACTGTGGGAGTGTCGCATGGAACGCCGTATCAAAAACGGCTACCTGAGGAACACTTGGGCTTTTTTCAAGAGATACTTTAATCCCTGCAAGATTGCCTGGATTATGAAGGGGTGCAAGAGGAATTAGTCTTTCAATACCCTCAATAACATGTGCATCCACAAGTGCTGGTTTGCTAAACAACGAACCACCTTGGACTACTCTGTGTCCAACACCATCTAGGTCATCTAAACTAGCAATAACCTTTGTTTCAATCAACAAATCACTAATGATGGCAAGTGCGTCGTCATGGTTTTTAATGTTTCCCACGCGTTCTATTTTAGCTTCACAGCCTCTTTCATCACAATATTTAATTTTAGCAAGTGAATCCATTTCGCCTATTTTTTCAATTAAGCCACTGGCTAATACCTGATTGTCATTCATCTCAAATAATTGGTACTTTACCGAAGAACTTCCTGCATTTAGGACTAAAATTTTCACTTTTTTTCTCCATCGTTGGTTTGTGCTTGAATTGCGGTAATGGCTACAGTATTAACAATATCTGGGACTAAACATCCTCTGCTTAAGTCATTGACTGGTTTACGAAGACCTTGAAGAACAGGGCCAATCGCTACAGCACCAGAGCTTCGTTGTACTGCTTTATAGGTATTATTACCCGTATTGAGATCTGGGAAAATGAAAATAGTTGCTTGCCCTGCTACATGTGAGTTAGGTAGTTTTGTTTTAGCGACATCGGGGTCAATCGCAGCATCGTACTGAATGGGTCCTTCAACCAAAAGATCAGGACGTTGTTCTTTAACAATTTTTGTTGCTAATCGTACTTTTTCAACCTCTTCGCCTTTTCCAGAATCACCCGTTGAATAAGACAACATCGCAATTTTGGGAACAATACCAAACATCATTGCGGTATCCGCAGATGAGATGGCAATTTGTGCAAGCTCTTCAGCATTAGGGTCTTGGTTAACCGCACAATCTCCATAAACCAAAACACGGGTGTCTAAACACATAAAGAAAAGGCTTGAAACGATTGAAATACCAGGTTTTGTCTTGATAATTTGAAGAGCGGGACGAATGGTTTCTTGTGTGGTATGAATAGCACCTGAGACCATACCATCTGCAAAGCCTTGTTGAACCATCATTGTAGCAAAATAGTTTTTCATCATCATGCTATCTCTTGCTACGTCTAAAGAGAGCCCTTTGGCTTTACGCATCTCATAAAAGGCATTCACATACTCTTCCATCAAAGATGAATTCATCGGATCAATTATGGTTGCTTTAGCAATATCTAATCCCAAGGTTGCACTTTTATGCATCACTTCTTCTTTAACACCGAGTAAAATTATATCAGCAACATCCCTACGCAATAAAATCTCCGTTGCACGAAGGATGCGTTCATCATTACTCTCCGGTAAGACAATTTTTTTACGATTGCTACGTGCACGCTCAAAGAGTGCGTATTCGAACATAATGGGCGTTACCGCAGAAGAAGAGGATTCGGTATTGATGCGTTGTTCAATCTCTTTGATATTAACATTCGAGGAAAAAAGTCCCATTGCCAGCGCAATTTTTCGAACGCTTTGTGCCGTAATGGTCGCTGGAACATTGGCGACATTGACCGCGGTCGTATAGGTATCGGCATCGACACTTAAAATGGGAACTGAAAAATCACTAAATCCTGCAAAGAGTTTGTTAATGGATTTGTGAGGCAGCATACCACCTGTCAGCAAGATACCTGAAATATTAGGGTAGTTTTTTGAAAAAACTGTACTCAAACAACCTACAACAATGTCAGAACGATCTCCTGGGGTGATAATAAGATCGCCATCATGGATGTATTCTAAAAAGTTTTCTAATTTCATCGCCGCAATTCTGCTTTGCTTGACGACACGACGTAAATCTTTTTCTTCTCCAAAAATATGCATACAGCCTAGTTTTTTCTTGATTTCTGCCACAGTTGGTGTGTCAAGTTCAGGAACTTCGGGTAAAAAATAGACAGGTGCCGTTTGAAGTGCCTCTTTGGCTTGAAGCTCTTTTAACTCTTCTGCCTCATAATCGCCCAAACGGTTGACAAAAGTTGCAAAATGCTGACAACCTGCGACTTTAATAGCTTCTGCTTCGATATGAATCTCATCAATAACCTCTTTTACACCCTTACTTTTACCTTTTAGGATACTGATAAAAGGGCTACTAAGATTTTTTGCAAAGGAGAGATTGATATCAAAATCAAGGGTATTTGAAAAATTAGATTGATTGAGACCCTCTATGAGAACAAAGTCATATTGACTCTCAAGCTGTTTAAATTTTTCAATCAAATGCTCTAATACTTCATTGTACTTATTTTCAGCAATCAGGCTTTCTACCTCATTAACCGTGTAACCATACATCTGCTCGTATTGCATGCCCAAAGCATAATGTTCAGACATGAAATCGATATCCTTATCAACTTCTTTACCATCATTGATGACGGGTCTAAAAAATGCAACCTTCCCCAAGCGTCCTTTGAGTAACTCCATGATGCCCATTGCAACAATAAGACTCCCTGCCGATGACTCAAGCGACGATATATACAAACTTTTTGTTTTCATCCTTACGTATCCCCTCTTTTTCTTAAAAAGCTTCCTTTTTAGATAGCTCTAAAGTTTTGTTTAATGATAGTACAACCGTATAATAATCATATAACAAAAAAAGTTTTAGATGCTATTAAACAAAACTTGGTGCATCGTTTGAAAAAAGTATCACATCACCTTTGTGTGTATGTTCTGCTAAAAGGGCTTGAAGCCCTGCTTTATCATGCAAGATAAGCTTTTCGGGACGTTTTATCAGGCTATCTAAAAGTGACACATTGGTTTTTCCTGTTAAAATAACCAAGTCAAAAATAGCGTTAATAGCACAAGCTAGCGTTTCATTGGCCTCTTGTGTGCTTTCAATAATTCCTGGTGTTACAATGACTTTGCGACCCTTGTAGCTCTCAACTAAAGCATATGAGCTTAACATTCCCTCTAAATTACCGTTAAAACTATCATCAATAATGACTTTTCCACCCGCTTCTATTTTTTGCAAGCGATGAGGAACTCCTTTAAGCGTTTCGACTGCTTTTTTGATAGCTTCCAAAGAAATCCCTAAATAGAGTGCTACGTGAATACACGCAACAATATTAATCGTATTAAAATCGCCTAAAAGCTTACATGTAAAACGCTCGTTGACACCATTAATACGCATCGTAAATGCTGTACCATCGAGTGTTGCCTCAATCATTTCGATATCATCTCCAAAAAGCTGTAGCGTGTCATTAGGCTTAACACAGGCACTTACATGTACAAATGCTTTTTCCAAACGCTTAGAATTTAAAAGTTCCATTTTGGTATTGCGAATGGTTTCAAGTGTTTTAAAGTACTCAATATGTTGTTCCCCAATACTTCCAACTATACACACATGCGGATTGATGAAGCGTGCAATTTCGTCAATGTCTCCTTTTTGTCTAGCCCCTGCTTCAACGATATATATATCGCTCTTTAGCGGAAGGTTTTCATTGATATCTTTGACAATACCACCTAAGGTGTTGACACTACGAGGGGTTGCATATACAGTGTAGGTGTGGGAGAGAATTTGTGCTAAAAAGTTTTTGATACTTGTTTTACCGTAGCTTGCAGTGATGGCGATTATTTTTGTATGCGAACATTGGAAGAGTTTTCGTTTAGCTTCTTTTTTAAAACCTTCAAATGCAATTTTTTCAAATATAAGAGAAAAAAGATGTGCCAACACGATAGGAATAATAACCCCACTCTTTTGACAGACAAAAACAGCACTGCATAAAAGTGCTTGAAATAACAGAGCCAACACCAAAAAGAGAAAAAAACGCTTGACCCGAGGGGTAAAAATAAGTGCTTTATCTAATTTTCGAGCCCAGAAAAAAAGTATCACAGCGTACAAAACATACCATCCAAATACCCAAGGAGTAGGAATAAGATAAAACCCAATCATTGGAATGAGTAGATAAATGAGATGCCAATCGTAACGATGGTAATGAAAAACCACACGTTCAATTTTGTAACTGTACCATTGCAATGCGCTCATCACATAATACGCTAAAGTGAGAACAAAAAATGCGTGAAGTATTGGGCTTACAAAATCCATCCCTACTCCCTAATAGAAAAACCATCAAAATGGGAAGACGTAATCACTAAGCATGTGACAGAGTGGACATCCGAGAAAAAAGAGCCCTCATGTAATTTACTGATAAAAAATTCCAAATCTTCTTCAAACTCTGCATTCACAACAACTTGTACATTTTTATTGGGAAGATTCTTGACATACCCAAAATACCCAAGTGTTTGTGCCATTTCTAAGACAAATTTTCGGTAACTAACCCCTTGTACTCGTCCACTCACTATTAATTCATAGGTTTTCAAAATCCAGACTCCAAAAGCAATTTCTCAATCTCCTTACCTGTTTTAACAAAGAAAAAGTGATCTCCTTCTAAAGCAAAAAAATGATTATCTACAATCAATGAAGCTATTGTTTGACCACTTTGAAGTGGTGTAGCGGTATCTTCTTTTCCCCAAAAAATAAATGTTTGAGCCTTACAATGCTTGAAATGCTCACTAAAGTCTTCGTTAACCACTTTTTTAAGAACCTCATACATTGTTTGATTCATACCTTGTACATCTTTACTTGCAAAAAAACGGTAAAAAGAGCGAGGAAGAAAGGATTTACAGACTTTAAAAAGAGCAATTTTTAGTTTTATAGAGGTTGATTTTTCGATGACAATACCTGCGGTTGAGAGGAGAACAAGACGTTGTGGTTTCAGCAATATTGCCACTTTCCCACCAAAAGAGTGCCCAAAAATAGCATATGGTACACCATCGAAGGTTGCTAAAAAAGCATTGATAATAGAAGCGTACGTATTTGTATCAAGAACTTCTTTTAAGGGAGTTGCTCCAAAACCTGGCAAATCAATATAGAGATGACGAAATGTTGGAAACGACTTACCAAATGCTTGTTTCATAATCTCTTTATTACTTCCCCATCCATGTAAAAACACAATAGTATCAAGAGAAGTGGGGTTTAACATTTCATAAGCAATAGGATAACTCATCCCTTCGTATAAAATCTCTTTCTTAGCCATCACTCTTCTTTTTCGTACTTGCATAAATTTTTTCTAAAATCATAACCGCTTCATTCATCTTTTCATAACTTTCAACCGAAATCATAACCGCTTCAAAACGGTTATTTTTAACCACGACCACACGTTTTTTATCTCTACTAACGCTGCTAAGAACAGAGCTAAAATTACGTACCATATCCGTAGCAGTCATTATTTCATCGTTACTGAATGTCATTGAGTACGACCTTTTTGGCTAGTTTATGTAAAATTTTACATAAACTACTCTTTTACTTTCCTTTGGCTGACTGAATGGAGTGAATATAGTGGTACGATTGGGGAGGCATCACTACGCCTTTGGGTAAAGCGTTTGAGAGACCTTCAAGGAGTGTTTCAAAATCATCAAACAGATAATTTGCCATACTTCCAGGAACAGGGTTAATTTCATTGAGATACACCGTTTCTTCGTGAATAAAAAAGTCACAACGAATCAGTGCGCCTTGAAAAAGAGGCTGATAAAGTGCAACAAAGGCATTTTTAAGTGCTTCTTGTGCAACTAAAGAGAGCGACGCTTCGTTGACACGTTTGGTACGTGAAAAATCAAGATATTTTTTATCAAAATCTAAAAATGCCTCTTTTTGAGGCTCTTCAATAATGGAAAAATGAAACCCATCGTTTAAATACGCCCCTGCAAGATTGTATTCTTTAATACCGTGAATAAAAGGCTCCACTAAAACAGCTGTATCAAATTCAAAGGCAACATCAAGAGCATAAGAAAGCTCACTGGCCTCTTGAACAATACTAATACCAATAGAGCTTCCTAGTCTTAAAGGCTTTAGGATAATAGGGAAAGGAATGCGTATCTCCTCTGGAGACTCTTTACGCAAAAGTTGGTAAGGTAAAACATTCACCCCGACCTCTTTTGCAAACAACTTTGTAAACAGTTTGTTATAGCTAATACTCGATGCTTCTAAGCGTGGTCCAATGTAAGGAATGGAGAAAAAATCACATAAGGCACTGATTTTACCATCTTCCCCATCTGCACCATGAATAAGATTGAGCACACAATCATAATGAATCTTCTCTTCACCCAGTAGTTTTTTAGCAAAGAATCCACCTTGCTTGATAAAGAGCTCTTTATCTTTTAAATACTCCCCACTGCTAAAACGCTTTGACGTAATTTTATCGGTTGGAATGAGAAAAAAACGACGGTCATTATTGCAAAAAATATAGACAATCTCACACTTCAAGACTTTTTTCATAGCAATCGCACTGACAATGCTAATCTCATGTTCAAAACTTTGGGCACCAAACACAATGGCTAATTTCATCACTATCGTTTCCTTCGCATTTATCGTAATTTTTGTAACGCTTCTTTAATAAGCGTACTTGTATCATTTCCTTGGCACAAAGAGAGTGCTTTTTTGATAGCCTCTTTTTTAAATCCTAAGGTTTCAAGTGCCATACTGGCTTCTAGGTGTGGTCCTTGAGGAAAGGCATCATTTTGTAGCTGGAGTGAAAACTCACCTAACTCCACTAAAATGCGTTTTGCACTTTTAGGTCCAATGCCTGGAACTGACTTAAAAGCATCTATGTTTTGAGTTACTAAGGCCTGTGCAAAATCATCGGGAGAGAGGGTTGAGCAGACAGCTAATGCCGTAGAAGGACCAATACCACTAAGCTTAATTAAGGTATCAAACACTTTTTTTTCTCTCTCATCCCAAAATCCATACAAGCTCTGTTGGTCTTCGCGGATAATATGTGTTACATGTAAAAAGAGTGTTTCTTGGGTTATTTTACTAAAGGTAAACAAGGAGACAAACACTTTATAGACCAAGCCATTGCTCAATTTTAGATGCACATATCCTATCTCTTTTCTGGCAATCTGCCCTTCAATGCCAACAATCATGTGCCACTATACTCACTAGATCGGGTAATACGATATTCACCATCTCCCATATCTTTGAGCATCATTTCACGAATGGTTTCTCGCTCTTTAGGACTGTATGTGATATCTTTAGGTGGATTAATGAGATGAAATCGTACTTCATTGTACTCTTTCCATGCCGAATGAGAGATGACTTTTGCTTTAAATATTTTCATCTGAACAGAGGAGAGTTCATTTTGATACTCATGCAAGGTCTCTTTTTTATCTTTAAATTCTTGTAAAAGAGCATTGTATTCCATGACTTTTTCTTGAAAATCTTTAATTTTGGCATACAATGACATAGGAGGCTCTACCTTACTTTCTTTGAGTTCTAAAATTTTTGCTTTGACCATTTCTGCCATCGGTTTATTTTTATCAATCAACTCTTTTCTACCACTGAGTTGCCGTGGATAGGCTTTGAGCTCTTCTTCAAGTTTTTCAAGTTTTATTTTTATCTCTTCAATACGTTGATTAAATTCTTTGGTGACACTTGGATCTATTAGAAGTTTATTATTATTGCCCTTCAGCTCTGTTATCTCAATGATTTCAGAAGCAGTAATACGTGCATTGGACATCAAAACATCCACTTTAACTGTACCCCCGACGACTTCACCACCAATCATTTGTTTAATTGAAATAACATCTCCTGTTACTTTTCCACCCTCAAGTCTGTCAATCGTTATTTCTCGACCGACCGCTTCGCCTCGGTGTACTGCAATACTCATTGTATCTGCTTCTATATAGGCACTTTGGTGCGTTTGACCACCGATTTCAACGATTTTTGCCTTGATTTTAGCACCACTACCGATATTACCTTGTACGATTAGTTCAGATGTTTCAACACTCATCCCTGCACCAATAGCATCTTTGAGGACATCTTTTTCTTTAATGTTAATTTTAATATTAGAAGTTACGTTAGCATCAATTGAACCAGTAGAGCGAAAACTGATTTCATTGATTTCCATCTGTTCTTGGATGTCGTAATTGCCTTTATCGACATTCACATACCCTCCCTGATTGGCGACATATTTAATACTGGTTTCACTCTCTTTTTTAATAATATTAGAAGTGATACCAATCGGAGTTTCATTGGTCTTTCGTGGTTCTTTAATAGGAATAAAAACACCTCTACAATTACGTCCTGGAGTTCCCATTTGCGGTTTAATGTACTCAATGATACATTCATCTTTTTCCACCGCAGAGATATACCCTCGTTTGGAGTAATCCACTTTACCTTCGGCATTTTTGAGTGTTGTCTTTTTCTTATAATGGTAAATGAGATCATCATTAATGGAAGGTACATCATCCACGCCTTGGCAGACAACAAAACTAACATTTTGATCGACAATGCCATTGACGCGTATATTGGCAACGAGTTTTTTGATCTCTTTATACATGTTTTGATCACGAATTCCTATCAATATTCCTGCTCGAATTTTTTTGATTTGAATATCTTCGATCATCATTTCTTCAAGTTTTGGACTGTATTTCACCTCATTACTTTTAGAAACCATAGCAACAATTTTAGTAAGATTTTTATTGGCACTGAGGGCTATGGCAGGTAAAGAAGTGCTTGTGTCTGAGTCAATGATTTTATAAATTTCAACACGATAATGCTGTGTAATTTTAAGATTGGGATTAAGAATAAACGCATCGTCTAAAAAAAGCTTCATCTCTTCTTCGCCAGCTTGATTGTTTTCAATTTTGTCATCACTAAAAAATGTGGTGACTTTTAAGAGTTTAAAGGAGAGCTCGGAGAGTTTAAGATGATGGGCAATAGAGACGTTTTTAAGCTCTTTTACGACATTGGTAGTTTCAACAATAATCGACTTAAATTCAGGTGTTTCACTGGATTTATCCGTATCACTGCTTGTCATTTTATCAAAGAGTCCCAATGGTTTAACCTTTACATGTAAGTCATATTCATACGTTAATATCGGCAAATTGTGAAATTATATTACCCTAAAGTTCATAAAAATTTTGTTTAAATGATTTTTCGATACACTTTCACATGCTAATACGATCATTTTTTACTAACAGTGTGGGAACCTTAGTCTCACGAATTTTTGGATTTATTCGGGATTTACTCACGGCATCCATTTTAGGTGCAAACATTTACAGTGATATTTTCTTTGTTGCCTTTAAGTTTCCTAATCTCTTTCGCCGTATCTTTGCTGAGGGTGCTTTTACCCAAAGCTTTATCCCAAGCTTTATCAAAACACCGCTAAAAAGCTTATTTACGTTTCGTGTCACGGTACAATTTCTATCATTCTTGATAGCATTTTCGTTACTGGTAACGCTTTTTAGTGATTTTTTTGCCAAAATTATCGCTTTAGGGTTTGATGAGCAGACCATTGCTCTTGCAGCTCCTTTAGTAGCTATCAATTTTTATTATTTACCACTCATTTTTATTGTAACCCTTTTAGGCTCCTTGCTTCAATATAAACACCATTTTGCCACAACAGCATTTTCAACCGCACTGCTCAATATTGGCATGATAGGCGCCTTGCTTTTATTTGAAAATTGGGACAAAAGAACGATTGTTTATGCCCTGAGTTACGGTGTTTTAGTAGGTGGTGTCTTGCAAGTTATCGCCCATCTTATCACCATAGGCAAATACCGTTTGTATAAACTTTTTATTGTAGGGTATCATGCGTATGGCAAAAAAGAGCAACACATTGAAGCAACGAACAAACAGTTTAATCGCTCCTTTTTTCACTCCATCGTTGGTAATTCTACCCCTCAAATCGTCTCCTTTGTCGATACCACATTGGCGAGTTTTTTAATCAGCGGAAGCATTAGTTATTTGTATTACGGTAACCGCATTTTTCAGCTTCCCCTAGCTCTTTTTGCCATAGCACTCACCACGGGTATTTTCCCACGTATCACACGCCTTTTAAAAAATAATGACGAAACCAATGCCTTAGCTTTAGTGCACAAAGGTTTTTGGATATTGGCTTTTTTACTGAGTACGTCAACGCTGGGTGGGTACCTTTTAAGTGATGAAATTATTGCACTTTTATTTGAGCGTGGTGCTTTTAGTCATGAAGACACTCTCAATACGGGCTTTGTCCTCTCTATGTACATGATAGGCTTACTCCCTTTTGGACTTTCAAAACTCTTTTCTTTATGGCTGTATGCCCAAATGCGCCAAAAAGAGGCCGCTAAAATTGCCATCATTGCCCTTACATGTAATCTTGTTTTTTCATTTACGCTCATTAAACCCATGGGTGCTGCTGGCTTAGCCCTTGCAGGCTCTCTTTCTGGCATGGTACTCTTTATCTTTACCTTACGCTCTTTTGGAATGAAGCGCTTTTTAGCTATACTCTTGACTCAAAAATTAATTTTTTTAGCCATCGTTTTACTCTTAGAAGCGGGTGTGCTGATTTGGTTAAAGGAAATATTACATGTTTATTTATGATTCTGTACAAAAAAAACGCCTCCTTTTTGAGCCTATCAAAGAAGGACATATTTCCATATATGTCTGTGGCCCAACAGTGTATGATGATGCCCATTTGGGACATGCACGCAGTGCCATAGCATTTGATTTACTTAGACGCGTTTTTAGCGCACTGGGTTATCACGTCACATTTGTCAAAAATTTTACGGATATTGACGATAAGATTATTGCTAAAATGAAGCAAAGCGGTGAATCGCTAGAAGCCATTACCACGTTTTATATTCAACGCTATAAAGAGGAGATGCACGCATTACATGTAAACGATGCGGACATTGAGCCCAAAGCGACAGAATGTGTGGGAGAAATCGTCTCGTTTATAGAAGCATTGATGGCTTTAAATGTGGGTTATGTGGGGGATGATGGTATCTATTTTGATACCTCAAAAGATGCACACTATTTATCACTCTGCGGTCGCGTCAATGAAGAAGATGCCTCAATGGCACGTATTGAGCAAAAAGAGTCGAAGCGTGACCAAAAAGATTTTGCCTTATGGAAATTTTCCAAAGAGCTAGATGAACCTAGTTACCCTGCCCCCTTCGGTCGAGGACGCCCAGGATGGCACATTGAATGTTCTGCTATGATTGAAAAGTATATTGCAACACATGAGGGCGCGTATCAAATAGATATTCACGCTGGTGGAGCTGATTTACTTTTTCCACACCATGAAAATGAAGCCGCACAAACACGGTGCAAAGGACATCGTCAAGAACTCTCCAAATATTGGATGCACAATGGTTTTGTCACCATCAATGGCGAAAAGATGAGCAAATCGCTTGGCAATAGCTTTTTCTTAAAAGATGCACTCAAACATTATGATGGCGAAGTGTTACGTTTTTATCTGCTTTCAACTCATTATCGCGCCAATTTTAACTTTTCCGAAGAAGATTTATTGATGAGTAAAAAGCGTTTAGATAAGCTCTATCGTCTCAAAAAACGTGTTTTTGAGACGACTCCAACACCTGCGGATAAAAATTTTCAAGCACTCATGCTAGAGGCTTTAAGCGATGATTTAAATATATCAAAAGCCTTAGCAGTGCTTGATGATATGATTTCTTCTGCAAATGAACACTTCGATACGGAGCCTAAAGATAAAATCCACAAAGCACTGATTTTTGGAAACCTTTTGTGGATCGAAGCAGTTTTGGGAATTGGACTTCACACACCTCTCTCTTATTTTCAGATGGGTGTATGTGAAGAAGAGAAAAAGCGTATTGAAACGTTAATTGAAAAGCGAACCGAGGCCAAAAAAGCAAAAGATTTTGCAACAGCAGACGCTCTACGCCATGAACTTGAATCCATGCAAATACAACTGATGGACACCGCCAATGGAACACAGTGGGAGAAAACGATCTAAAATGAAACAACTTCGCACCATTCTCGCACGCTTTTTTCCTTTTTTTAAAGATTATATTCCCTATTTTGCATTAGCCATTTTAGGTATGACACTCACCAGTGGAGGAACAGCAGCTTCTGCGTATCTTGTGAAACCACTTTTGGATGAAATTTTTATCGCAAAAGATCGTGAAATGCTCATGCTCATCCCTTATGCCATCATTGCTGTCTACTTTTTTAAAGAGCTTGGGCGCTACTTGCAGAGTTATTTTACCGCCTACATTGGACAAGATATTATTAGGCGGTTTCGTGAAAATATCTTAGCCAATATGCTACGCTTAGACATCTCTTTTTTCCATGAATATCGCACAGGAGAGCTTATTAGCCGAAATACTAACGATGTTGAACGTGTTCGAACCGTTGTTTCAAACCTCTTACCTGAACTGATACGTGAAAGCCTTACCATCGTTGGGTTGGTGTGTGTGGTCATCTATCAAAATCCCTCTTTGTCATTTTATGCGCTTATCGTGATGCCTTTAGCCATCTATCCACTAGGTACTTTGGCAAAAAAGATGAAGAAAATTTCACGCTCTTCGCAAGAAAAAATTTCAGATATCACCGCAAAACTGAGTGAAATTTTTAACAATATCGAAGTCATTCAAGCCAATAACGCCTCCTCATACGAACACGCTCTTTTTCAAAAAGAGAACGACCGTTATTTTAAGCTCACCATGAAATCAGTCAAAATTTCACAACTCGTGAGTCCGCTTATGGAAACACTTGGTGCCATAGGCGTTGCAGTGGTTATCATCGTTGGGGGACGTGAAGTCATCGATGGGAGCATGAGTGTGGGTAGTTTTTTCTCTTTTTTAACCGCACTGTTTATGCTCTACACTCCCATCAAAAAAATATCAAGCCTTTACAATCAGATGCAAGATGCTGTAGTAGCCAGTGAACGCATCTTTTTTTTATTGGATAAAAAACCCAGTGTTGTAGGTGGAAATACTCCTTTCCCTTTACATGTAAATCATATAGCTTTCGAAAATGTTTCATTAATGTATGGTGAAAAACACGCACTAAAAGGGATTTCCTTTGAAGCAAAAAAAGGTGAAATGATCGCACTCATCGGAGATAGTGGCGGAGGAAAAAGCTCGCTCATGAATCTTTTAATGCGTTTTTATGACCCAAACGGGGGTTCTATTTTACTGAATGGCATACCTTTGTGTGATTTTTCACTCGAAGTACTGCGTCAAAATATTGGCATGGTCACACAACGTGTCTACATTTTTAACGATACCATTGCTGCCAACGTAGCGTATGGTAAAAAGATGGATAAAGCTTCGGTCATTGAAGCACTGAAGCGTGCCAATGCGTATGACTTTGTACAAGATTTAGAAAGAGGAATTGATACACACTTAGATGAATTTGGCACCAATCTCTCAGGTGGGCAAAGACAACGCATCGCTATTGCACGCGCCTTGTACACAGATCCTCACATTCTTATTCTTGATGAAGCGACATCGGCACTAGATTCTGGAAGTGAACAAAAAATAACGGATGCTATTGAGCATGTAGTGAAAGACAAGATTACTTTTGTCATCGCTCATCGTCTCAGTACGGTTAAAAAAGCCGATAAAATCATTCTTTTAAAACAAGGAAAGGTTGTGGCGATTGGCACCGATGAGAGCCTTCGTAACGCCTGTTCTGAGTACCTTAAACTCAAAGATCTTCAAGCCTAAATCAACCGTTTTTTATCTTAGATGATGTATAATCGCGTACTTTAAAAAAGGATGAAAAAGAATGGTTGATTATGAAACCTTGAAAAAGATTTTTTTTAAGTTTAGCCCTGAAAATGCACACAACATTGCTGAGTTTTTCTTTCGACTGACAGCAAAATTTACCCCTTTTGTTCTTTCGTATTTGGCAGAGCGTTATTTTGTTATGGACAAACGCTTAGAACAAAACCTCTTGGGAACAACCTTTTTAAATCCTCTTGGCATGGGTGCAGGTTTTGATAAAAATGCAACGATGATTCCCATGCTTTGTGCTTTGGGATTTGGCTATACCGAGTATGGAACGATAACCCCAGAGCCTCAAAGGGGAAATCCAAAACCAAGACTTTTTCGTTTTGTGGAAGAAGAGAGTATTCAAAATGCTATGGGATTTAATAACGAAGGTATGCGTATCGTCTCTAAACGTTTAGAGTCACTCTACCCTTATGCAACACCCTTGGGTGCGAATATTGGAAAAAACAAAACCACTTTAGCAGAAGATGCTTTGAGTGATTATGCAAAACTCATTCGTCGCTTTGAGTGTTTGAGTGATTATTTGGTTATTAACATCTCATCCCCAAACACACCAGGTCTTCGAGACTTGCAAAATGAAGCATTTATTGAATCACTCTTTAGTATGGCTAAAGGGCTTACATGTAAACCTATTTTACTTAAAATTGCACCTGATTTAGAAGTAGAAGATGCTATCACTTTATGTGAATGTGCTTTAAAACACGGTGCTAGCGGTATCGTAGCCACCAATACGACCATTGATTATTCACTCTTACGCCAAGCAAAAGATTTTGGCGGAATCAGTGGAAAAGTGTTAAAAGAAAAAAGTTTCACACTCTTCGTTGCCCTAGCAAAAGCCTTTTATGGCAAAACAACCCTTATTTCAGTGGGTGGTATCGACAGTGCAGAAGAAGCATATCGAAGATTGAAAGCGGGTGCAAGTTTGGTTCAGATTTACAGTGCCTTTATTTTTCAAGGACCTCGTTTATGCCAAGAGATAAACAGAGGTATCTTAGCACTTATGGAAAAAGATGGATTTACACATATCAACGAAGTGATAGGAAGTGACAGGAGATGACAGATGAAAAAAAAGATACTACTTATCGCGCTATTTACAGGAGTTTTAATGGCTAGTGCCCTGCCAAAATCGTTTACAAAAACACTCGAGAATGGTCTGGAAATTGTAGTAATTCCTATGGCCAATCATAGCAATGTGATTACCACCGATATTTTTTATCGCGTGGGAAGCGGCAATGAAATTATGGGGAAAAGTGGTATTGCACATATGCTAGAACACCTTAATTTTAAATCCACAAAAAATCTAAAAGCGGGCGAATTTGATGAAATCGTTAAAGGCTTTGGTGGTGTTAACAATGCCTCTACGGGATTTGATTATACGCATTATTACATCAAAAGCTCTTCGGGAAATCTTGCAAAATCCTTGGAGTTATTTGCCGAACTGATGCAAAATTTGCGACTGAGTGATGAAGAATTTCAACCTGAACGCAATGTTGTGTTAGAAGAGCGTTTGTGGCGAACCGATAACAATCCTGTGGGGTATCTCTATTTTAGACTCTTTAACAACGCATTTACCTACCATCCGTACCATTGGACGCCGATTGGATTTAAGGAAGATATTAAGCATTGGAGCATTGAAGACATTCGCAGTTTTCATTCAAAATATTATCAGCCCAATAACGCCATTGTTGTGGTAGCAGGAGACATTAAACCAGAAGAGGTTTTTAGAAATGTCGAAACGCATTTTGGAGCACTTAAAAATGCACACGATGTCCCTAAACGTCATCATCAAACAGAACCCACGCAAGATGGTGCCAAACGAGTAATGCTGAAAAAAGAGAGTGAAGTGGAAATGGTGGCTATTGCTTATAAAATTCCTGATTTCACCCATAAAGACCAAGTGGCGCTCTCAGCGTTAAGTGAACTGCTTAGTAGCGGTAAAAGTAGTCGATTGCAGCGTGTACTGGTAGATGAAAAAAAGATGGTCAATCAAATTTATGGGTATGCCATGCAATCACGTGATCCCTCTGTTTTTCTTTTTTTAGCTGTGTGCAATCCTGGCATTAAAGCCGAAAGTGTGGAAGCTGAAATTTTAGCCATTATTGACACCCTTCGTAAAGATGGGATCAGTGATCGTGAATTGGAAAAAATAAAGATTAACACACAAGCAGACTTTATTCACTCACTAGAGAGTTCTAGCGAATTGGCAAGTTTATATGGCAGTTACTATGCTAAAGGCGATATTAAACCACTCATCACCTATGAAGATTCGATTGGTAAACTTAAAAAATCAGATATTTCCCATGTTGTTAAAACGTATTTAGTACCCCAAACATCAACAACCGTAATTTTACGAAAGGATTAGACGAATGAAAGAGACTTTACGTGGAGCGATGACAGCACTCATTACCCCTTTTAAAAATGGCAAACTTGACGAAGTAGCCTACGCTAAATTAATAGAGAGACAAATTAAAAATGGCATTGATGTCGTGGTCCCTGTTGGTACCACAGGTGAAAGTGCGACACTCGATCACGAAGAGCATCGTCGCTGTATCGAAATTGCTGCTGATGTTTGTTCTAAAAGCAATGTGAAAGTCTTAGCTGGAGCTGGCAGTAATGCAACGCATGAAGCTATTGGGTTAGCCAAATTTGCCCAAGCGCATGGGGCTCATGGTATTCTTTCCGTAACACCGTATTACAATAAACCAACACAAGAGGGATTGTATCAACACTACAAAGCCATTGCAAACTCTGTCGATATTCCCGTACTGCTATACAATGTCCCTGGACGTACAGGATGTGATTTATTGCCTGAAACAATTTTTAGACTTTACGACGAATGTTCTAATATCTTTGGAGTCAAAGAGGCCACAGGCTCTATTGATCGTTGTGTTGATTTATTGGCCCATCGACCAGAACTTTCAGTCCTTAGCGGTGAAGATGCAATCAACTATCCTATTTTATCTAATGGTGGATCTGGAGTGATTTCTGTCAGCTCCAACATCGTACCAGATCAAATTGCACACCTCACACACCTAGCGTTGGAAGGTGATTATCATGGAGCAAAAGCGATTAATGACTCATTGTATGAAATGAATAAAATTCTTTTCTGTGAGAGCAATCCCATTCCCATTAAAGCAGCGATGTATTTAGCTGGACTGCTCGAAACTTTAGAATATCGCTTACCTTTATGTGCGCCAAGCAGTGAAAACATGAAACGTATCGAAAACGTACTTAAAAAATATACTATTAAAGGATTTTAATGAAGGGCAAAACACTGGTTATTAGTGGTGGAACACGGGGGATTGGACAGGCGATTGTGTATGAATTTGCACGTGAGGGGGTCAATGTTGCGTTCACCTATAACTCCAATGAAGAAATTGCGCTTGAGCAAGTCAAAGATTTAGAAGCCAATTATGGCATTAAAGCAAAAGCGTATCCGTTTAATATTTTAGAGCCAGAAAAATATAAAGAGCTCTTTTTGGAGATTGATAAAGATTTTGACAGAGTAGATTATTTCATCTCTAACGCCATTATTTCTGGTCGAGCCGTGGTTGGGGGATATACCAAATTTATGAAACTCAAACCACGTGGTATTAACAATATTTTTACCGCAACGGTCAATGCTTTTGTTGTGGGTGCTCAAGAGAGTGCTAAAAGAATGGAAAAAGTGGGAGGTGGGAGCATTATCTCATTATCTTCTACAGGGAATCTTGTTTATATCGAAAACTATGCAGGACACGGAACAGCTAAGGCTGCCGTTGAAGCTATGGTACGTTACGGTGCAGCAGAGCTTGGTTGCATGAACATTCGTGTTAATGCCGTCAGCGGAGGTCCTATTGAAACGGATGCTTTGAGAGCGTTTACAAATTACGAAGAAGTACGCGATAAAACAGCAGAACTCTCTCCACTTAATCGTATGGGTAAACCTCAAGATTTAGCGGGGGCTTGTCTGTTTTTATGTTCTGAAAAAGCATCATGGATTACAGGACATACCCTACTCATTGATGGTGGAACAACGTTTAAATGATGAACTTACCCAATCTCTTAGCCTCTACTAGAATAGCACTTGCACCGTTGATGTTTGTACTTTTAGTCAACCGTGATTTGCCTCTATTTGAAGGTTTACATGTAAGTTGGATTGACTTTTTTGCCGCATTGATTTTTGTGATAGCCAGTGCTACTGATTTTTTCGATGGTTATATCGCTCGCAACTGGAATCAAAAGACAACCCTTGGTGCAATTTTAGATCCCTTGGCGGACAAAATGCTCACCCTCGCAGCCTTTTTAGGTTTAATGATAATTGATAGAGCTAATGCATGGGCTATTTATCTTATTCTCACACGTGAATTTTTTATCACAGGATTGCGTGTGGCAGCGGTAAGTGAAGGTAGAGATATTGCTGCAAGTATGAGTGGAAAAATTAAAACGGTTTTACAAATGATAGCGATTGGATTTTTGATGATGAATTGGCCCTTTGGAGAGCTTCTTTTGTGGGCATCGGTGGCATTAACACTTTATTCTGGGTATGAATACATTATTGGGTATACCAAAAAAGGAGATCTATAATGGGTACCTTAACGTCTCTACTTGTTCTCTCTTTTTTGATTTTTTTTCATGAATTAGGGCACTACCTTGCAGCTCGTTTTTTTGGGGTACATGTAGAAGTGTTCAGCATCGGTTTTGGCAAAAAAGTGTATTCAAAAATGGTTGGAAAAACAGAGTATTGTTTGAGTCTTATCCCTTTAGGTGGCTACGTTCAAATGAAAGGTCAAGATGACAGTGACCCCACTAAACGAAGCAATGATACCGATAGCTATAACATTAAAAAGCCATGGCAACGCATTATTATTTTATTTGCTGGACCCTTTGCTAATTTTTTATTGGCTTTTTTACTCTACTGCTCTATCGGTAGTTTAGGTGTCACGAAGTTAGCTCCTGTGATTGGAAAAATGAGTGAAAACTCCCCTGCCCTTCAATCAGGCCTTGAAGCCAACGACCGTATTGTGATGATCAATGGTGAATTGGTTATTGCATGGGATGATATCAGCTCCATGATACAAACATTTGAAGCACCTTTACAGATCAAAGTTGAGAGAGAAGGACGTGTTAAAACCTTTTTATTAAACCCAAAAGTCAGTGAATATCAAACGATGTTTGGCGAAACGCTGACAAAAAAAATGATAGGTATAGCACCCAATGGTACAACGATTGATGTAACATATGCTTGGCACGAACTCCCTCAGTTTGCATGGGATCAAACCTTAAAAGCAACCACGATGATTTTAACAAGCCTCCAAAAACTCCTCGCTGGAGTGGTTTCACCCACAGAGTTAGGGGGTATCATCTCCATTGTCCAAGTGACTTCGCAAGCCAGTGATGCTGGCATTGTTGCATTGTTTGCGCTTACCGCACTCATTTCGGTCAATTTAGGTGTTCTCAATCTTCTTCCCATCCCAGCCCTTGATGGGGGACATATTATGTTTAATGCCTATGAAATGTTAACCCGTAAAGCACCTAGTGAGCGTATTTTATACGTTATGACATTGGGAGGTTGGGCTATCTTGCTGACACTAATGGTTTTTACTATTTTTAATGACATTTACAGACTTACAGGTGGAAATTAAGATGGATTTTGAAAAACGATTGGATACGATTCTTATGCGTATCGAAAAAGCAAGATTAAGCGTCAATCAGTATCAAATCGTCAAAATCGTTGCTGCCAGCAAAAGTGCCAATACCACGATGATCGAAGCACTCTACGCTGCTGGTCAACGTGCTTTTGGTGAAAATAAAATTCAAGATATGAGTGACAAAGTGCATGCACTGGATCATATCCCTCTGGAGTGGCACTTTATCGGTCGTCTTCAAACCAACAAAATAAATCATCTCATAGATTTAAATCCTTTTTTACTTCACTCCTTAAGCTCTCAAGAGATGGCACAAGAGCTTGATAAACGCTTACATGTAAAAGGAAAAACCTTATCGGCACTGTTACAGATCAACAGTGCTTATGAAGAACAAAAAGCGGGCGTGTTACCAGAGAGAGCATGTGAGCTCTATGAGCAGATAAGCCTTACATGTAAAAATATTCATTTACAAGGGGTGATGAGTATCGGTGCGCATTGTGATAATCCTAGCATCATTCAAAAAAGCTTTGAAACTACTCACCGTATTTTTGAAATACTCCAACCTAAAGGGGCTAAATACTGTTCTATGGGAATGAGCAATGATTATGAACTAGCCGTTTTATGTGGCGCTAATATGCTCCGTCTTGGAAGCACTCTTTTTCACTAAAATAGACCTGGTTTCGTCCTTTGTTTTTAGCGTGATAGAGTGCATCGTCTGCTTTTGCAACAAGCATGTGTGATGTATCTTCAGGACACAGTGAAGCAATACCAATACTCACAGAATGTTTCGTATTCGTGGGATAATCGGTCTCATAAATACAAATGCGCAATCGTTCTGCCACCTTTATGGCTTCTTCTTTATTGGTATTAGGACAGACCACTAAAAATTCTTCTCCACCCCATCGTCCAATGGTATCGTAACGTCTAAGACTCTCTTTGGCACTTTTTGAAAATTGGATTAAGACCAAATCTCCCATCTGATGCCCAAAAGTGTCATTAATCTTTTTAAACAAATCTATATCCATTAACAGTATGGAAAAAGGCTCACCACTACGCTTGGAGCGCGCTATCTCATCTTCAAGAAGCTGTGAAATTTTGGTGCGATTGTATAAATTAGTGAGAAGATCGGTTTGAGAGAGAAAAAGGAGTTTAGCGTTATAACGTTTTAGTTCATACTGACGGTACATAAATGCACAAATAATGACAATAAAAATAATGCTCATTTTAATTGTCATACTTCTATCCATCACGGTTTGTGCATGAATAACAATGTGCTGATTAACGATGGCTTCTCGCTCTTTTGCGGTAATGCCTAAAACTGCTTTATTCAAAATATCACGAAGCATAGGGTGTTCCTTTATAACTCCTATCCGTAACTGATTGGTGTAATTGGGAAGCTGCCCAGAAATTTTGAGATTGAAAAACCCTTTTTGTTTGATAGTATAGGCTGCCACGATTAACGAGCGCATGGTCATATCTGCTTTTTTATCGGAAACCATTTGAAATGCTTCTATCTCAGTATCTGTTGTTATAATATTTAAATTCGGATAATCTTTTCGTATCAACTCTTCCATTGCCGTTCCTTTAGGAAACACGATGGTTTTATCGACTAAATCCGTAGGATTTGAAATAAAGGGGTGCTCTTCTCGAGTAATAAAAACATTAATATCACTAAAATGTGGTTCGCTAAAAATCAACCATTCGCTTCGTGCTGGTGTTTGATTTAAAAAGCTCATAATCAAGCATCGACCCTCTTTAGAGGCAATGAGACTTTCATCCCAGTCTTTGGTAGGCAAAACTTCAATCACAATGTCCAAGTTCTTGGCAACCAAATTTAAAAGATCTGCTCCAATGCCTTCATAAACCCCTTTGGCATTGAGTGTTTCAAAAGGAGCCCAATCGGGGTCAACACAGGCTTTAATGGGTTCTAATGTTTTAAGGTACTCTCTTTCTTGCACGGTTAATTCAACGCTAAAAAGAGATAAAGGGAAAAAGTATAAAAAAACAATAAAAAGACATTTTGATTTTAGCATGGTATCTCTTCGTAGATATATTTGCCATATAATCCAACATAAACACCCATAAGTTCTTGCAAACCTTTGGTTAAAAACGCCTTTTCTTCCTCATTAAAAACAAGCGATAAGAGCCTTACATGTAAAGCCTGAGAAAAAGAGATAAGTGATTCGGGGGTACTTTTTTTACCTAAGATATAAAAAAGACTCAGTGCTCGATTGAGGCAAACGATATAGGTAAATATTGTGTGATAAATACTTTTTTCGACAGGTTCAAGCTGAGATTCAAACAGTGCTAATGAGTGCTCTAAAAAGCTTTTTTTTGTAGGAAAATTTGCCATAAGAAGTGTATGAAAAATAGTTTTTCGATACTCTTTAAGTGTTTGGGGCACAGCAATTTCCAGCAAAGTATCAAGCATCATAACCGCTTCTTCACTTTGACTTGGGACACGATAGCCACTACGAGACATTAATGTTTGTATATTTGTTTGTGAATAACGTGATGGTGCATACAATAATGTTCTCTCAAGTTCTTCCACAATAGCACGGTAAACCTGCGCTACGTCTGTTTGCACGCTTTTGCTTAAATATTCGAGTAAATAGATCATTTCTTTTTTCATGAGTGGATTGTGCCAAAGTTAGGCTAAAAAAACGCTTCTACGATTTAATCTCTCTTTCACGCAAAAGAGTTTACAATGACATATCCACTTTAAAAGGTCAATACGATGTTACACGCTTCCTTTTTCTTTTCTATTTATGTGAAATTCTTTTTTATTATGACACCTTTTTTTGTTACCACGATTTTTTTGTCGATGACAAAAGGAAGCAGTGAAAATGACCAAAAACGTCTTGCACTCAAAGTGACATTAGCTATTGCCATAGCGTGTTTGATTGTTTTGTATTTTGGAAAATACATTTTTGATCTCTTTGGGATTACACTCGATGCCTTTCGCATTGGTGCAGGTGCATTACTTTTTTTAACTGCAGTGGATTTGGTTCAAAAAGATGTCAACGCAGAGCCTTCATGCAATGCTGATATTACTAAACATGCCGTTGTACCTTTGGCTATTCCCGTGACAGTAGGTCCTGGAACAGTCGGAGCATTGATGGTGATGGGGGCAGAGATGAAAGGCGTAGTGGATATGAGCTTAGGATCTCTTTCATTACTCTGTGCGATTGTCAGTGTAGGTGTCATGCTCTATCTCTCTAGTAAAATTGAAAAACTAATTGGGACGAGTGGTTTAATTGTCTTGAGTAAGGTGACAGGACTGATTTTATCAGCACTCTCCGCTCAAATCATTTTTACAGGAATAAAGAATTTTCTAGTCTAAAAAAGAGCACTTTAGTATTGTTCCAAAGTGCTCTTAAGGGTTTAAAGCTTAGCGAGAGCTTCTTGGGCATATTTAATGCCAAGGTCATACGCTCTTTTATTTTCAGGATGAACTTTTTCAGGTACTTTTGAAAGCATGACTTCACGTACCAAATCATGCGCCAAGACTTGTGTCATCTCAACAGTAATCGAGAGTGCAACAACCGATTGGGTGATAACATTACCCACTTCTTCTTTGGCAATGGTAATCAAAGGAATTTCAATGATTCTCCACTTTGCACGATCTTCATCACTAGCTTTTACCAAATTAGGCTCAATTACAATAATAGAGCCAGGTTTTACACCCAGTTTAAAGTGATTAAAACTCACTTGTGCCGTAGCGATCATAAACTCAATTTCACCTTCATTGGCATAGGGAAATAAAATCTCTGTTTCATCTAACAAAATATCTACTTTTGTGGGTCCTCCACGCACTTGTGAGGTATAGGTTGACGCCTTAACACCGTACCCGCCCTCTTTAATTTTTGCAACGGCTAAAATTTCACCTGCCAAGATAACACCCTGACCACCAACACCTACAAATCGTAATTGTCTTCGCATCAAGGGCTCCTTACATTTTCACGGTTGTTTTATTTTGTGCAGCGACAATGACTTTATCATACGCTTCACAATACTCTAATCGACCTTCCTCTTGCTTGAGGATACCAGTAGCAAACTTACCAATTTTTTCTTCATCGCTTAAAAGATCAAATTTCTTTTTACCTACAATTTGATCTTCAATCCACTTAAGATTTTGTACGGCTTCACCCATTTTATTTTTTCGACCAAGGTTGATATGGCAATTTGAAAAAATATCAAAAAAGGAGTAACCTTTATGCTTAAAGCCTGCAACCAACACTTTTTCTAATTTTTGAGGATCTAACACACTTTCACGTGCCACAAAGCTAGCACCTGCTGCATCTGCGAGTTTAGCAGCATCAAAGCTTGGATCGACATTTCCATAATGCGCCGTAGACGTCCACATGGTTTGTGGTGTTGTTGGGCTGGTTTGTGAATTGGTTAAGCCGTAAATAAAGTTATTGATCAAAATATGGTTCAAGTCAATATTTCTTCGACAACCATGGATGGTATGATTTCCACCAATTGCCAAACCATCACCATCACCGGTGACAACAATAACATGTTTGTCTGGATTGGCAAGTTTTATGCCCGTTGCATAGGCAATGGCACGACCATGTGTTGTATGAACAGTATTACAATCGATGTACGAGCTAAAACGCCCGCTACACCCAATACCTGAAACGACACACACATCTTTCATATCCCAACCCATCGTATCAATCGCACGAATAACGGATTTTAAGATAACACCATCTCCACAGCCCCAACACCATAAGGTTGGCATTCGATTTACACGTAAGTATTTATCATAATTAAACGCCATTAGAACATCTCCTTCACTTTAGCAACCATCTCAAGCGGTGCAATTGGTCGACCATTGGCTTTGTGCAATGTCGCAAAATCATCACGTTTCATAACACGCTGGATTTCTTCAAGGTACTGACCCTTGTTAAGTTCTGTGACCATGATTTTTGAAAAACGCTTGCCAATTTCTTGAAACTTTTTCATAGGACTTGGCCAAAGGGTAATGGGTCTAAAGAGACCTGCTTTAATGCCTTCACTTCTAAGCTTCATAACCGCTTCTTTTGCCCCTCGGCTAATACTGCCATAGGCGATAATACACACTTCGGCATCCTCTAACATAAACTCTTCGTATTTAACCAAATCCTCTGAATGCGCACGAATTTTATTCATCAAACGCTCGATGTTGTACTCACAAGCAGCACCATCTTCGGTTGGAAAGCCCATTTCATTGTGATGAAGACCGGTTACATGGTAATAATATCCTTTAAAAAAAGGATTCAGTACCGCTGGTTCAGTTGGTCCTGCTGCATAAGGCTTATAGTCTTTTGGATCACCTGTAAATTCGGCGCGATTCACAACACTTTTTTGAACCTCTTCAAGATCAGGCAAAATTGCTTTTCCGTGCATGTGTCCTAATGTTTCATCCAAAAGAACGAACACAGGAGTCATATATTTTTCAGCAATATTAAACGCACGAATGGTTTCGGTATATGCCTCTTCCAAACTGCCTGGGCACAGTGAAATAGATGCAAAGTCACCATGTGTTGGATACTTAGCTTGTCCAATGTCTGCTTGTGAAACACGCGTTGGAAGACCCGTAGAAGGACCGCCTCGCATAACGTTCACAATAACCAAAGGAACTTCGGTGATAAAGCTATACCCAATTTGCTCTGCTTTTAAGGATATACCAGGACCTGATGTTGCCGTCATCGACTTAACGCCACTCATGGAAGCACCAAGCGCTACACAAATTCCACCAATTTCATCTTCCATTTGAATAAATTTACCACCATTTTTGGGGAGTAAAATACTCAAATCTTCTGCGACTTCACTTGAAGGCGTAATAGGATACCCACCAAAAAACTTACATCCACAATCAACCGCTGCTTTAGCAGCCAGTGCGTTTCCGCTTGATATTACTTCTCTTGCCATTAGAGTCCCTTACGCACTTAATTTTCTAAATTTATTGTTTTTAACGGCTTCTGCTCTCTCTTTAGCGGCATCAGTTAATTTTGCAAATTTAAACTCACCTCGATCAGCCACATAAATAGCAAAATCAGGGCAATGCAATTCACAATCTTTACACCCAATACAGGCTTCTGGATTGGAAACTTCAATCATCGAGCCTAAAATTGAATTAGGGGCTGCTATCATCGAAAGAACACCTGCTGGACACATACTAACACAAATATCACATGCTTTACACCGAGACACATTCACCCAAACAGGGGTATTTTCTGGTGCTTGAACTAAACTCATCTTAACTCTCCTTTTCCGAACTCATTTTTCCTATAGCACACGAAACAAAACTTTTACCCTTCAAGAGTGCTCCTTCTAGCCCACTCACATCTTCATGAATGGAAGGATATCCCAAAGATTTCAACGTTTGTAAAAGATAGACTTCTTCTTCATCTGTTTGTATCGTAGCACTTACGATACGTGGATCACTCTCTAAACTCACTTCAATATCAGGAAATTTATCTTTAAGCTTTGATTTTACCGTACCGGCGCATCCACCGCACTTAATATTATACACTTCGAAACTTTTTTTCACTTTTTGAGCACCTCTGCTACTTTTTTACCAATTTCAGCGGGTGATTGTACCACATGGACTCCTGCTTTCGCAAGCGCTTCCATCTTTTCTGCCGCTGTTCCAGCACTACCACTGATAATAGCCCCTGCGTGTCCCATACGTTTACCTTTAGGAGCACTTTGTCCAGCAATAAAGGCAACGACTGGCTTTTTAATATGCTCTTTAATAAAATGAGCCGCTTGAATCTCCAAATCGCCTCCAATTTCACCGATCATCACAATGGCTTTGGTTTCAGGGTCTGCTTCAAAAAGAGGCAAAAGTTGTTTGTAGGAGAGTCCAATGATAGGATCACCTCCGATGCCCACAGCCGTAGAGATACCAAAACCTTCTTTACAGACTTGATTGGCACCTTCGTAGGTGAGTGTTCCTGATTTGCTAATAAGCCCTACTTCTCCTTTTTTGAAAATCATACCAGGCATAATGCCGATTTTACACTCTTCTGCGGTGATAATGCCTGGGCAGTTAGGTCCAATCGTTTTCATATTTTTCTTTACAGCATACGCTTTTGCTTTTTGCATATCTTTAACCGGTGCACCTTCTGTAATAATTACAGCAAGCTCAATACACGCATCGGCTGCTTCCATCACGGCATCTGCCACAAAAGCAGGTGGAACAAAGATCATCGAAACCGTAGCCCCTGTAGTCACAACAGCATCTTTAACTGTGTTAAACACAGGTTTATCCAGATGTGTTGTCCCACCTTTTCCAGGGGTTACACCACCCACAATTTTTGTACCGTACGCAATGCACTGTTCTGCATGAAAACTGCCCTCTTTACCGGTAAATCCTTGAACAATTACTTTGGTATCTTTGTTAACTAAAATACTCATACCAATTCTCCTTTTGCTGCAGCAACAGCTTTTCTGGCGCCATCTCCCAAATCAGTTGCGGTAATGATGTTTTTAATATTGGCGTTACGTAAAATTTCAGCCGCTTCTGGCGCATTGGTTCCATCTAAACGTACAATAACGGGAACATGAACATCCACAAGCTTAGTAGCTTCCAAAATACCATTGGCAATGCGATCGCATCTCACAATACCCCCAAAGATATTGACAAAAATGGATTTAACATTGGGGTCACGCAAAATAATTTCAAATCCTTTTGCAACAGTTTGCGCGTTAGCCCCACCACCCACGTCTAAAAAGTTTGCTGGAAATCCACCCATATAATTGATGGTGTCCATCGTTCCCATAGCAAGACCCGCACCATTGACCATACAGCCTACATTGCCATCGAGTTTGACATAACTTAAACCAAAGTTAGAAGCTTCTCTCTCTGCTGGATTTTCTTCACTCAAATCTCGCATTGCTTCAATTTCAGGATGGCGATACAAAGCATTGTCATCAAAACCAACTTTTCCATCAAGTGCTACGAAATTACCACTTTTAGTTTTAACCAAAGGATTGATTTCAATCATTTCAACATCATTTTCCATATAAACGGTGTAGAGGGCTGATGCAAATTTTATAAAATTATTAATTTCCTCTTTTTGAAGTCCGAGTCCAAAAGCTAAAGCTCTTCCATGAAAAGGCTGAAATCCAATGGAAGGGTCAACCGCTACTTTGATAATTTTTTCAGGACTATCATGGGCTACGTTTTCAATTTCCATACCACCTTCTAAAGAAGCCATAATCACAGGCATCTCTTGAGCACGATCTAAAACAACGCCCAAATAAAGCTCATCAGCGATATCCACACCCTCTTCAATGTATATTTTTTGAACCAATTTGCCCTCAGGTCCCGTCTGATGCGTCACCAAAGTCATGCCCAGAATTTCACTGCTGAGTGTTTTAACCTCTTCAAGAGAACGTGCTAATTTAACTCCTCCCCCAAGACCGCGTCCACCGGCATGAATTTGAGCCTTAACAACCCAAATAGAACCACCAAGTTTTTCTGCATTTGAGACAGCCTCTTCGACACTGTGAGCAACATAGCCACGAGGTGTTGGAACATTGTATTTTTGAAAAATCTCTTTTGCTTGATACTCGTGAATATTCATATAACCTCCAATATTACGTTTTTAATCTTATGACTGTAGTGCGAAGTAAACACTCTAGTCAATTAAAATATCAACTATATCTTTTTTTTGTTACTGCTTTAAGGTTTGAAATATAACATTCAAATCTCTCAGAAATCTTGCAAAATTATAAGAAAATAAAAACCCCTAATATAATCATTCCAAGATACAGTGATCCAAAAATAGCACCTAAAAACCACCAACGTCCTTGAGAGATATACCCCGAACCATACCAAATTGGCGATGGTCCTGTCCCATAAGGTGTTATTATTCCCATAATACCTAGCGTTCCACTAAATAATATCAAAAATGTTACAAGCTGATCGGGTGAAATAAACTTGACAGAAAAAGCAATAAAAATGGGGAAAAGTGCCACGGCATGTGCGGTTAAGCTTGCAAAAAAATAATGCAATACAAACGATGCCACAATCATACTAAGCATTAACGCAAGCGGTGTAAGCCCCACCAAAGAGAGTTCTGCTTTTTGGCTTATCCATGTAAGAACTCCCACCTCTTTAAGCCCCGCGGCGAGTGCAACAAGTGTTGCAAACCATATTAAAACATTCCATGCTCCTTTATTACCGATGACATCATCCCACGTGACCACATTGCTTAAAACCATCAACGCAACAATGCTAATGGCTGCTGTTGTAGCATCAATGCCTAATTCTTTACCAAAAACCCAAAGGATCAGCGCTAACGTGGCAAACGAAGCCATTAAAATCTCTTTAAAAGAGATAGATCCCATTTTAAGCAGTTCTTCTTTAGCCCAAATAGAAGCTGTTGGTGAATGTTTTTGGGTGGGAGGAAACAACACATAGGCTAAAAGAGGAGTTATAAGAAAAAGAGGTGCCATTAGTGGAATCATAATTTTTGCCCAAGTGCCCCATTCTAAAGTGATATTTGCCCCTTTTTGAATCAAATCGGCTGCAAGCATATTGGTTGTGAGCCCTGTATAAAACATGGAACTTGTTACTGTGGATATTGCAATTCCAACCCAAACAATGTAAGCACCCATCTTTCGAGGCTCATTTTCAGGGGTTGAGTTAAATAAAACAGGAATATTGATTGCAATAGGATAAATCGTCCCCGCACTGCGTGCCGTGTTAGAGGGCATAAAAGGTGCTAACACTAAATCTGCAAAAGCAATAGCATAACCAAGTCCTAAAGTACTTTTTCCCATATACTTTACCATGAGAAGAGAGATTCGTTTACCTAAACCTGTTTTTTTATATCCCATTGCAAACATAATGGAAGCAAAAATAAGCCAAATAATGTTATTTGAAAAACCTGAAAGTGCCCATTTGATATTAGCAGCAGGTGTTTTACCCACCAATCCTAAAAGAGAGGCCGTACTAATACCTATGAGTCCCAAGAGGGCCGCAGGTAAAGGCTCGATGATGAGTCCTACTAAAACAGCAAAAAAGACCGCCAAAAAATGCCACGCTTGCACACTTAAGCCTTCAGGTGTAGGCATAACCCAAAACACAACACATACACCTATGGGAACACACATTTTCCATGCTTGATGCAAAACCATTGTAAAACCTCCTTAGTATTTTTCAAAGGAAATTTTACTCTTTAGCTCTATCAGCTATCTCTTGAAAAAAAGATAATTTTTGATTTGTTTGGTAGAAAGTTAAGAGGCTTAAGGTGTTACATGTAAAAGATAGGAAGGTATCTTTATTCCCATCTCTTCATAGTAACGAATAGCGCCCTTATGAAGGGGAATATTCAAGCCATCCAAGGCATTGTGAAGTGAAATTGACATCGTTCCTTTATTCACAGAATTTAAAAAGGATAAATTTTCATACATGGTTTTAGTCAACAAATAGACCACATCTTCGGGTGTATCAGCGTGGGTAATCAGAAGATTGGGTTGGGCGATGGTGTGAATGTCTTTGGTTTGTCTAGGATAAGTACCTGCTTTGATAATGTAACGGTTCCAAATAGGGTAATACTTTTGAATTTTAGCCACATCCGCATCACTAAATTCAAGCAAAGTTGCTTTAAGTGGACCCATCGTTGTGAACACTGAAGAGACAGCCGAAACAGGAGCACCTGCTGGGGTATTCATCCCTTTAATTTTTCCCTGTTGCAAGGCTACAGCACTCTGGTTGTAGCCAAAGTAGTGTAAATTCATTTTAGAATATGCTATACCCAAAATATCCATTAAAATTTCAGCAGAGACCCGACTACCAGAGTCGCTCTCTGAAATAGAAAAACTTTGAGCGTAAAGATTTTGAAGATCAAGAATGTTGCCCGTAGTTGCGATTTCTTTACTTACGGTAAAATGCTCAACATTTTGCCATAACATAGAGATGGAGCGTAGCTCTTTTTGGGGCTTATGATGATACACATGTGAACCATCCCATGCCATCATGCCAAACAACCCTTGAATAATCGCAAAATGCGCCTCTTTTTTTTCTAACATTTTAAGGTTATCCAGACTTCCTGTACTACTCATCGCTGAAAATGTAATACCTTTTTTTTTCTCAAGTTTTAGTGACAATAAAGTCGCGATGCCCACCCCAACAGGATAAAAGGTACCTCCCGTACTTGCCGTTGCAATAATAAATTTTTCTTGATTTAAGGAGGCATGTAAAGAACTTATGAGCAATACAAATAGACTTAAAAATCTCAAAATCACATCTTTCTCCACGCATTAATAAGCCATTATAAGATGCTCTTGCTTGTTTTAAACCAAAATGATAACAAAAGAAAAAAGAGTTTTTCAAAATGTAACATTCGTTAGCAAAGTGATGAACATGTTATAATCCAAAACTTCTTTTTGGGATAGCTATCTATGCACAAGTTTTTTTTCTGCTTCTTACTCTTTTGTTTACATCTAAAAGCAGATGTTTCTCCTATTGATTTAACACAAGAAGAGCTTCACTATCTTCACCAAAAAGATGTCTACACGCTGTGCGTTGACCCTCAATCTTCACCTTTTGAAGAGCTAACACCTGAGGGTATTTACAAAGGGATTATCGCTGATCTTGTTGAGAAAGTAGCACGTCGTCTCGGTATTGTCGTAGAAGTACAACAAGTACTTACCTGGGATGATAGCCTGAAGCTTGCGAAATTAGGACAATGTGATATTCTTACCTTTATGGTTCCCTCAGAGGAAACGCACAAATGGTTGTATTTTTCCGAACCTTTGTTTATTGATGCAAACGTATGGATTACACGAGAAGAGCATCCTTATATTGAGGATGCTTCAAAACTTTTACAAGAAAGCATCGCTATCCCGATTGTTTCAGATTTGTTCACGCGATTAACGCAAGCGTTTGAAAATCTCATTGTCATTCCTGTCTCAACCAAAGAAGAAGCATTACACATGGTCTCAACCCAAAAAGCCGATATGACTATTCGCTCTATGATTGCCGCAGCGTATACCATAAAAAAAGAGGGGCTGTTTAATTTAAAAATTGCTGGTGAGCCTGAAGGTTATGCCAACATCATACGTCTCTCCGTCATGAACGATAACCCCATGCTTTTAACCCTTTTAAATAAAGCGATTTTAACACTGAGTCCAGAAGAAAAAGAGCTCAGCGTTAACAAACATATTGCCATTAAAATCGAAAAAGGAATGGATCAAGAATCGGTAAAATACCTGACATTTGGGCTGATACTATTAGCCACTATTTTTATAGCCATTATCTTATGGAATGCTCTCTTGAGAGAAAAAGTTGCTCAAGAGGTGGCTAAAAACAGTGCGATACAAAACAAACTGTTTCAAGCTTCTAAAGAAGCGGAAATCGGCCGCATTATAGGCAACATCTCACACCAGTGGCGAGGAACTTTAGCTAAAATTGGTGCTCTCAACCTTTTGACCTTAGTCCAGCTTAAAAATGATCAACCTTTAGAAAAAACGTTTGTCCTTAAACAATCTGAAGAGATAGGTAAGCTGCTTGATTTTATGTCTAACACCATGCAAGATTTTTTAGAGTTTTACAAACCCTCAAAACACCAAGAATCGTTTGCTTTACTGAAGACCATAGAAGAAGCCAAAAGTATTTTGGAGGCCAAAATACACAAAAGTCATTTAACCATTGAGATAGAAGGTCAAACCCATATACACATGATGGGTATCAAAAACCAATGGGTGCATATTTGGCTCAATTTAATTGATAACACCATTAACGCCTCACAAAAAAATGGCATCGAAAATCCTTATTTTCAGATACACATTGAAGGATATACCATTCATATTATCGACAATGCTGGTGGTATGCCTGCCAACATAGACCATCACAATGAGATGGGTTTAGGCATTTACATGTGTATGGAGTTAGTTAAAAAGCATGGGGGAGAAATCACCTACCATTCGATTGAAAATGGTGTGCATATTGTCATTCAACTCTCTCCAAGTCGGTAGCCTAAGTTGGATATCATGTGAATGAAGTCTTTACCAAAACGGTTACGAATACGCATGATAAAATTATACAATGCTGCATCACTCATCTCTTCATATTCCCAAACACTCTCTTGAATCATTTCTTTGGTAATGAGGCGATTTTTATTTTTACTCAAAAGTTCCATAAATAAAAGTTCTTTCTTTTTAAGCTCATAAGAAACCCCTTCTTTGAAAAGCTTTTTTTGGTCAATATCGTAACTAAATCCATTGCTAAGCACTATTATAGAATGAGTAACTTTCATAATTTTAGAAAGGCATTTCTCAAAAGCAATGGTAAGTTGCGTATAATTAATAGGCTTAATCAAATAATCGGTTAACCCCAAAGGAATAGCCTTAAGCAATAATGGCTCATCCTTGTAGCCACTGAGCACGATAATAGGAATCTCTTCGTTGTGGCATCTCACTTCCTTCACAAAATCAAGACCGTTTTCATTCTTTAGGTGAATGTCTGTAAAAATCAAATCAATGGCGTGTATTTGCATCACGTCGCGTGCTTGTGCACTGTGTTGTGCGTAAAAAACCTCTTTGACGAACACATTAAAGATAGGAATCATCATCCGTGAAAGTTCTTCATCATCTTCAAGAAATAACATCTGTTTTGTTTTAAGCTGTTCTAGCATTTTTGCTCCTATATCCTATTGTAAAAACAGATTCTCTTAACTTTCTCTCAATACCTAGAAAAATATATTTTTACATGATAACGTGTTACCAACAAACACACTGTTAACTTTATAAAGTTATAATAACACATTACATGTAAAAGAAAAAGGGATGCAATGCATATGACAGATACACCATTTGAGGCACTTTATACCTTAGAACATCAGCCAAAACACTGTTTTTTTGTTTACCTAAAAATTATGACATTGCCTTTTCTAGCATATCTTTATTGTATTCTTGGCTTTATTGGTGTATTGCCCATTCATATGGGTGGACATACGGTTATTCTTATCGGCTTTATTTTCGTGGTTTCGTTGTTGTTTGCACGGCATAATGCGGAATTTGGTGCGTGTTATTTTAAACGCTACTTACGAGAATTTAGAAGTGAATTGGAAGCGTATGTAGCTAAAAACATGATGCGTATCGGCACTACCACCAAATCAAATGCTAGCTTTGAAAATTTTATACGCCACTATTCCAAACGCATTCGAAATGACAATTATGCTTCCATAGGGGCGAGTATTTTTCCAACCATGGGAATTTTAGGGACTTTTGTTTCCATTGCATTTACCCTACCTAGCTTTTCTTCTCAAAACGCTGGTGCCTTTGAACAAGAGATTACACTACTCCTTAGTGGGGTTGGTACAGCATTTTATGTATCAATTTATGGTATTTTACTCTCTTTGTGGTGGATATTTTTTGAAAAAAAAGGGATGAATCGTTTTGAAAAAGAGATAGAGAGAATTAAAGAGGAAACCACCTCTTTTTTCTGGACCAAAGAGGAGATAGAACAAGCGTATCTGAAAGAAAATTTAGAACATTTTGAAAAAATAGCTCACATGTTTGAGAAATTAACAGCGCACGACTTTTTTGAGCGATTGGGTCAGAGTATAGAACAAAAATTTAGTTTGTTTGATGAAATGCTTTCCCTTGAGGGCAAAGCACTCAAGATGGGAGCTGAACATGTCAAAGAAGGAATGGATGTATTGTCCCGATCCAGAGAAAAACAACGTGATTTAGTGAGCATTCATGAAGCAATTTTGGAGCAACTTAACCGTTTCAATGAAAACACCACATCGTTACATGTAAAGATGTTTGAAGAGCAAAAACAACTCCACGACGCAACCAAAGAGATGGCAGATGTACTCAAAGAGCATAGCTATCCGCCAAGTGAGGATGTCGAAGCACTTAAAGAGAGTTTAAAAATCATAGATGCTGAAACAGAAGAAATTATCCAGAAAATGGATGCTTTAAAATAATGCGTTTTCATCACTCAAAAGATTCAGACCAAAATTTTTGGGTCTCGTATGCAGACTTAATGGCAGGCCTTTTATTTGTTTTTATTTTAGTGTTGGGTGCTATTGTTGTTAAATATGTATTTATCCAAAACGACTTGGAGCTTCAAAAAAACACGTTAATCCACAAAGAAAAAGAGTTGCTAGAAAAAAATCATAATGTGAGCAGTCTGAGCGATGAAATTTCCATGCTAAAACAGACTATCGTAACGATGACACATTCACTCGAAGAAGCGCGTCATATCATTATAAAAGAAAAAATGGAAAATAATGCAACACACGAAAAACTAGTATTTTCCCTTGAAGAGATAGAGGCATTGAAACGTCTTTTATCCGACACACAGCTTACTCTTGATGAACGTCAAGGTGAATTGGTCCTTCTGCAAACACTGCTTCAAGACAATAATACCCTTGTAAAGCTCAAAGAGGCGCAGATAGACCAACTAAATCAAAGCTTAATCGAAAAGAGTGAAGCGCATCAAACCTTGGTGGATGATTTGAATGTCACCAAAGCTCGCATTAAAAATTTAACGGGTATTCGGCTAAAAGTCATTCAAGAGCTTAAAACGAAAATGGGGCGCTCCATCAACATTGATCCCAACAGCGGTGCGATTCGTCTGCCCTCTTCTGTCTTATTTGATGTAGGTTCCTACGAAATTAAACCCGAAGCTAAAAAACATCTCAAAGAGACACTAAGCCCCTATTTTAGTGTTTTACTGGAAAATGAAGAGATTCGTCACACCATCGATAAAATCATCATTGAGGGTCATACGGACTCTGATGGAAGCTATATGAATAATTTAGAACTTTCTCAAAAACGAGCTCTTTCTGTAATGGCATTTATCTACTCGTGGGATGAAAAACGAAATCCTTTGTTGCAAACGTATCTGAGTGCTCAAGGACGTTCGTACAGTGATCGTATTTTGAAAAAGGGGATAGAAGATAAAGAAGCATCACGCAGAATTGAAATTAAATTTAGCCTCTCCAACAAACAAGCCATTGAAGAGATAGAACGTTTTTTAAAGAAGTAACAAGCATCCATAGATGCTTGTTACCCGTTACATGTAAAGCTTAACCAAAAACCTCATACTTGGCACGACCAATCGTATAAAGATCATCCCCATAAGTATCGTTAATCACGGTAAGTGGAAAATCAACCACTTCCAGTCTTCTTACCGCTTCTGGTCCTAATTCTGGATAGGCAACCACTTCTGAGCTTTTAATTTGACGGGCTAAGAGTGCTCCTGCTCCTCCTGTGGCTCCAAAGTAAATCGCTTTAGACTTTACACAGGCATCAATCACCTCTTGATTACGTTTACCTTTTCCTATCATCCCTTTTAGCCCTTGTTCATTAATAAGTTGCGGGGAGTATGAGTCCATTCGGTAACTCGTGGTCGGACCTGCACTCCCTATGGGGTCTCCTGGTTTGGGAGGGGTAGGTCCTACGAAGTAAATGACAGCTCCTTTCATCTCAAAAGGGAGGGACTCTCCTGCATCAAGCAAGTCAACCAGTTTTTTATGCGCAGCGTCACGTGCGGTATAGATAACACCTGAGAGATAGACAATATCTCCCACTTTAAGTTGGGTAACATCGGTTTCATTTAGCGGTGTGGTTAAGTGGTAGGTTTGGCTCATCATCTTCTCCTTAGAACTTGATCTTAATATGACGTGAGCTGTGGCATTGCACATTCACACTCACGGGCAATGAGGCAATATGGCATGGGTTCTTTTCAATATGAACACCCAAGACGGTTTGTGTACCTCCCATCCCCATAGAACCAATCCCTAAGTTATTAAGGACGCTCATCAACTCTTGCTCCATGGACTCTAAGACAGGGTCTTCATTTTTACTGCCCAATTCTCGAAAGAGGGCATGTTTAGAAGAGATGACCGCTTTTTCAAAGGTTCCACCAATGCCGACACCTACCGTAAGCGGTGGGCAAGGATTCGGACCCGCATCAGAGATGACTTGTTTGACGTATTCTACGATTCCTTTTCTCCCTTTTGCTGGTGCAAAGACGGTGGCACGGGAAACATTCTCACTCCCACCTCCTTTAGCGGCGTATTCAACTTCCAAACCATCGCCTTCTACGAGGTCAAAGTGAATGATGGCGGGGAGGTTATAGCCGATTTCATCTTTAAGGTTTGCTCTCGTATCCCAATGACAGGTTGACGCTCTCAAATACCCTTCTTTGTATCCTTGTTCCGTTCCTTCATTGATGGCTTTCTTCAAGCTTCCACCTTTAATCTTCACCTCTTCACCTACTTTCACGAAGAAGACGGCTAAGCCTGTATCTTGGCACAAAGGACGTGCTTCATTCGCCGCAATATCAGCATTATCTAAGAGTTGTTTTAACACCTCTTTACACACTTCACTCTTCTCATTGGCGTACGCATCTTCTAGTGCTTTATACGCATCTTTGGGCAAGTTTGTTCCACTATAAATAATAGCGTCTCGAACCCCTTTTACGATATCTTTGTATTCGATCTCTCGCATGGCTTCTCCAAAAAGTTGATTTTAAAAGGTAGGGTAGAGGTGCGATGTTGAGTTAACATTTAAAAGGAGGGCACCTCTACACATCTTTACATGTAAAGATGTGTAGAAGGACATCCCCAAAAGAGGGGATGTCACTTTATAGATTAAACAAGAACAAAAGCACCTACTAAAAGAACTGCTAAATAGATACCACCAAAGATAGCACCCAGTGCCCACCAACGTGCTTGTGAAATATATCCAGCACCGTACCAAATAGGAGAAGGACCTGTACCATACGGCGTGATAATTCCCATGATACCCAGTGTTCCTGCCATCAAAATCATAAAGGATGGTAATTGCTCAGGCGCAATAAATTTAACCGCAATCACGATAAAGACAGGGAGAAGTGCTGTGACGTGCGCTGTAACACTTGCAAAGAAGTAGTGAAGGATAAAGAAAATAACCAACATGGATACCATCAACATCACAGGGCTTAGTCCTGAAAGTGAAGATTCTGCCATTTTACCAATCCATGCCAAAATACCTACATCTTTTAATCCAGAAGCAAGTGCAACAAGGGTTGAGAACCATACCAAAACGTTCCACGCACCTTTATTACCGATGATGTCATCCCAAGAGATAACTTTAGTCAATGCCATTAAAGCCACGATAGAAATCGCTGCCATCGTAGCGTCCACTTTCCACTCTTTACCAAAAATCCATAAAACAAGCGCAAGGACAGCAAATAAGCCCATCAAAATCTCTTTAAAAGAGATAGAACCCATTTTTTGAAGTTCGGCTTTTGCCCAAATAGGGGCTTCAGGAGAGTGCTTTTGTGTAGGCGCATACAACACATACGCTAACCATGGAGTCAGCAAGAAAAGTGGTAACATCAATGGAACCATAATCGTCGCCCATCCGCCCCATGTAATCGCAACATTGGCCCCTTTTCCGATTAAATCAACCGCAAGCAAGTTTGGAGCAAGTGCTGTTAAAAACATCGAACTGGTTACACATGTGGCTGCCATGGCAACCCAAGAAATGTAAGCACCGAGTTTTCGTGGCTCATTGTCAGGTAAGGAGTTGAAAATTTGGGGAATATTAATCGCGATAGGGAAGATGGTACCACCACTTCTTGCCGTATTGGAAGGCATAAACGGTGCTAGAACGAGGTCTGCAAAAGCAACAGCATACCCAAGACCGAGGGAGCTTTTACCCATGTATTTAACCATAATCAGTGATATACGCTTGCCCAAGCCAGTTTTTTGGTACCCCATCGCAAACATAAATGCTGCAAAAATCAACCAAATGATAGAGTTTGAAAACCCTGAAAGCGCCCATTTGACATTAGCCGCAGGTGTTTTACCTACTAAGCCTAGCAAGGCCACCATCGAAACACCCACTAAACCTACCAGTGCCGCAGGAACAGGCTCAATAACAAGACCCACAACCACTGCCAAGAAGATAGCCATAAAACGCCATGCTTCTACACTTAATCCCGCAGGAGCAGGGATAAACCACACAACCAATAAAACCAATACTGGAATCAGCATTGAAATAGCTTGTTTTGACATAGTCAAACCTCCGTATAAATTTTTTAACTCAACGATATGGTGGAATTATAGAACGATAAAAGAGATTTAAATGGGACTTTTTTGCTAGAATGTCAAAAAAAATGGATATTAACTTATGAATTTCTTAAAATATGTAATTATTTTAAGCATTTTTTACACATTTCTAAATGCGAATGAAATTTTACTGCTCCATTCGTACAACAAAGGTCTTAAATGGACCGATGGTATTTCGGAGGGTGTCGAAGAGGTTTTAAAAAAATACCCACGCTATGAACTGACTACCGAATACATGGACAGTAAAAAAGTAGAATCTGAACATTATGAGCAAGAACTATTGGTTCTCTACCGTAAAAAATTTGCTCATCGCACATACAAAGCGGTTATTGCAGCAGACAATTATGCCTACGAATTTGCTTTAAAATACCATTCTGAGCTTTTTACCAATATCCCTATCATCTTTTGTGGTGTTGAAAATTTTCAGCAACACACCATTTCCAAAGAGCTTAAACCCTTTGTAACAGGTGTTGTCGAGTACAAAGATATTCGAAAAAATCTAGAACTCATACATACATTGTTTCCCGCCCTTAAAATGGTCTATATCATCAGCGACAACGCCTACTCCTCTTTGGCGATTAAAGAGCAAATTATTGAAGAGTCAAACCACTTTAAAGACAAATTTCGTGTCGTTTTTGACAATGAAATAGACTTTGACACCATCGATGAAAAAATAGCCAAACTCCCAAAACACAGCGCCATTTTATTTACCAGTTTTTACCGTGATATTTATGGAACGTATGTGCCCTATCATAAGTTGGGTGCTTTTTTTCAACGCTCTAAATTTCCTGTCTTTGCGCTCAACCATATTCATTTGGGGGAAGGGATTATTGGAGGATATATGGTTAATCCTTTTGAGCAAGGAAGCATTGCGGCTCAAAAAGCTTTTCAAATTATTGATGGGAAAAAAGCAGACACACTTAAAATAGACACACCACCCAGTCAGTACTCTTTTGACAATACCATTTTAAGAAAATTCAATATTTCTCTAAGCGATATTCCGCAACAAGCTGATGTTATCAATGGTCCCAATAGCTTTTATGAAGAGCATCGTAAATTTGTCGAAAATGCGTTTGCACTCATGCCTTTATTGCTTCTTTTGAGCACCATTTTAGTCCTTAACATCATCAAACGTATCTCTTTAGAAAAAGAGCTTTTACGTCAAAGTCGATTGGACCAAGTCTTACTCAATAACATTCAAAGTGCTATTTTTTGGAAAAGTAATGACGATATTATCTTAGGATGTAACGATCTACTCTCTCATCTGGCACAACAAGAGAAACACTACATCATAGGGCGTAGTGTCAAAGATGTAATGCCTGAAGTGTGCGATCAAGTCAAACATATTCCGCTTAATTGTCTTAGCAGTGAAGAAATTGAGCTAACAACACAGACACACGAAAAAGCTATTTTTGCTGTCAGGCGTACCTATTTTACCGATGAAAAAAATAAAGAAGCGGGTGTTGTGACTATATTAACTGACATTACTGAGAAAAAACGCATCGATACTGAGCGAAAACGTCACGAACAATTTGTCATCCAACGCTCCAAACAATCCGAAGTAGGGGAGATGCTCTCAAGCATTGCCCATCAGTGGAAAACGCCTTTGGTCGAGATTTCAGCCATTGCACAAGAACTCATCTACAAGCGTCGTAAAAAAGCATTGGATGAAACAGACACTCAACTTTTTGTTGACGATATCATGACCCAAGTCACCTACATGTCAAGTACCATCGATGAATTTCGTGCCTTCATCAAACCCTCTGCCATTAAAGTACCTTTTGATGTCTACGAAGCCACACAAGCACTTTTAAGGGTTGTAGAGCACAGTGTAAAGTATAATTACATCACCATTAACATTGATGTCAAGTCTCATGAGAGCTTTATGGCGTATGGGTACCCCAATGAATTTAAACAATGTGTTTTAAACATCATCAACAATGCCAAAGATAGTATCCTAAAAAAACGTGAAACCAATCCTAATACTGGGACGATAACATTGGTGCTTGAAAGCAATCAAGAAACTATTTGTTTGAGCATTGATGATGATGGACAAGGCATTGAGGAGGGACATTTGGAAGCAATTTTTGAACCCTTTATGAGCACGAAACCCACAGGCGATGGCTTTGGACTTTATATGGCTCGTTTGATTATTGAAGATAAAATGCAAGGACACCTTAGCGCACAGCACACTGAAAACGGTGGTGCAAGGCTACGTATTTGCATCCCAAAAGGAGAAGGTATTTGAAAATTTTAGTTCTTGAAGATAACGCTCGATTGGCAAACCTCATTGTAGAAGCATTGGAGCAAAAAAAATACCATGTCACCCTATTTGACGATGGTAAAAAAGCCCTCAAAGCTATCGATAATGGATTTGATTGTTTTATTTTAGATATCAATGTCCCTGGAATGAATGGCATTAGCTTGCTCAAAGAAATCCGTACCATGGATGAACACACCCCCGCTATCATCATTAGTGCCAACATTGAACTTGACACCATCCAAGATGCGTATCATAAAGGATGCGATGAATACTTAAAAAAACCATTTTACATGTACGAATTAGAACTAAAGATTGAAAAACTGTGTAAACCTAAAATGAGCATTTTAAAACTCCCCCAAGGCTTTTCGTATACGTTAGATGTGGAAACACTTTTGGATGCTAAGGGAGAAGAGGTCAAACTTGCCAAAAAAGAGATTTTATTGCTCAATTTATTTGCAAAAAATTTGGGTAAAAATATCTCCTTTGAGCGCATCGAACAGTATGTTTGGGAGGGTGAACTCACCACCACCGAAAACATCCGAGCCCTTATCAAACGCTTGCGAAAAAAACTTCCCGACGAGACGATAGAAAACCAAGGTGGCATTGGGTATAGGCTACATTATGTCCCTTAAACCTTTTTTTTTCTCCCGTGAAAACTTACTCTATCTTTTAGCAGCCGCCGTTCCTTTTTCCTTTGTCGCATGGTCAGCACTGCTTAATAATTTTGTGGTCGAAGTGGCACATTTCGATGGGGAAAAGATAGGAATGCTTCAAAGTATTCGCGAAATTCCAGGACTTTTCGCCTTTAGTATTGTCTTTGTTTTGCTCATCTTTCGTCAACAAACGGCGGTTTATCTTTCACTTTTTTTACTGGGATTTGGCACACTTATCACTGGATTTTTTCCCTCCACATGGGGACTTTATACCACAACGCTCATTATGTCCATTGGCTTTCATTACATGGAAACCCTACACAATTCACTGAGCCTTCAATGGATTGCCAAAGACAAAGCTCCTTCGTTTTTGGGTAAACTTTCCTCCCTTCGCTCCTTCATCGGTCTTGGCACTTTGGGTGCAGTGTATGTACTGATGGAACTCTACCATGTAAGCTATGAAATGCTCTACATTCTCTTTGGAGGCATCACAATTTTTTTAGGATGTGTTGCTTGGAGAGGGTTTGAACACTTCAAAGATGACGTGGTGCAAGAGAAAAAACTCTTTTTGCGCCAAAAGTATTGGCTCTACTACCTTTTAACCTTTTTAGCGGGAGCGCGTCGCCAAATTGTTGTAGTGTTCGCTAGTTTTTTATTGGTCGAGCAGTTTGGCTTTAGTGTGCAAAATACCGTTTTACTTCTCATTGCAAACACCATCATTAACATGTTTTTAGCCCCTTATGCGGGTAAACTCATCGAGCGTTTTGGTGAAAGGCTCTCCTTGCGCTTTGAGTACCTCAGCATCATCACCATTTTCATTCTGTATGGTTTTGTCCAAACCAAAGAGATGGCAGTAGCCCTTTACATCTTAGACAATCTCTTCTTCACCATTGCCATTGCCCTTAAAACCTATTTTCAAAAGATAGCCGACCCAAAAGACATTGCCGTCACCTCAGGGGTTGGCTTTGCCATCAATCACATCGCCGCTGTGAGTTTACCTTTTACATTAGGCATTTTGTGGATGCACTCGCACAGTGCCGTCTTTTTCGTGGGAGCGGGCATTGGAGTGCTTTCACTAGGATTGACATTTTTTATCAAGGAAGCAAAATGAGTTTACATGTAAGCGAAGATTTTTTACAATTTGACTATGACGAAGACCATCGCATCTACGACGAGCGCCATTTTTTTGAAGAAGATGCGAGTGAGCCTTTTGATAAACGCTCCGCCAAACAAATGCTTTTGATGATGAACCGTTTATCGAAAGAGCTTCAACTCGATGATTACTCTATGAAGCGCTTAGAAGTGATGCTACGCGAAGATTTACCTTTCTTTGCCATTAACCGAAGACTCATTTTAAACTGGGTGGCTGAGAATTTTTTATTTTAATATCATGTTAGCTCGTTATAATGAGCGAATACGTTTACATGTAAGGATGAGGAATGAAGAAAATCTATTTGATACGGCATGCAAAATCAAGTTGGGATGATGCAACGATGGATGATTTTTCGCGTCCCCTAAACGGTCGAGGAAAACGAGATGTGCTTTTTATGGCAGAGCGTCTTAAACAATTTCATGTAAAACCTAGCCTCATCTACAGCTCACCTGCAAAACGCGCTTTGAAAACAGCCAAAGAAATTGCCAAAGTGATAGGGTATGATAAAGAAGATATTGTCTGCGTTCAGGATTTGTATGAGAGTTCGTTTGCATCGTATTTTGATCTGATTCGCACGACAAAAGACAAACATAGCTCTTTATTTATCGTCGCACACAATCCTACCATTACGGAAGTGGGAGAGCGTTTGAGTGGAGCAATTTTGACCAATATTCCAACTTGTGCGATTGTTTGCATTGCATTTGAGGTGGAGAGTTTTAAGGACATCGAAGAAGAGAGTGGGCATATTTTATTTTTTGACTACCCAAAAAAGCACTTCAAAGAAGCCTTCGATACGACCAAATAGCACCTGCCATACCAAAGGCACACACAAGTATAATCCCACTGACTAAAACGCTTGCATTGGAAAGCCCAGAAAAAGGTAGACCTGATGTATTCATCCCAAAATAGCCCACAATCAAATTGAGTGGTAAAAAAATACCCGACATAATGGTTAAAAGATAAATGGTTTTATTCATACGCTCATTGTTACGACTGGTGTAAAAGTTATAGAGGTTTCCTAGTTTATCCATGGCAAGGAAAACTGAACGATTGGTGCGTTCTAAGTGTTCGTGAATGTCTTTAAAATGAATAGCTAAAAAATCTTCCTCTTTTAAATAGCTTTCAATAAATTGTTCCAAAGTCTCTTCCGCCATACTGAGTAATCGATGAATGCGCGCCAAATCTTTTTTATGCCCCAACCAATGACGCATAAAAGAGTTGAGATGAGTATTTTCATACAAGTTTTCTTCCATCCAATCAATGCTCTCATGAAGAGAAGCGACCATTTTCATCGTTGTATTCGTTTTTTCATTCAACAACTCATAAACAGTTTGCATCGTTTTAAAATCAACAAAAGTCTGCGATGTTTTATCAAAGTAATAATAGGTTGATGCATCAAACACAAACGCACAAGAGTCAATTTTAAGTTCTTTGTCTTTAAAGGGGAGAGCAATGATTAAGATATCGTAACGCTCTTCTTGCGTAAACATCGAAGGGTGCGTAGAATTTTTAATATCCAAAAGGTGAAAACGGTCAATTTGGTCGTATAAATGTTGCATTAAAATCCATCCATAGTATCGGCGGCTATTTTGAGACGCTCTTTATCAAAATGTGTGTAAATGCGAGAGGTATTTAAATCCGCATGCCCTAATGCCTCTTGCACTAAAATCAAATCCCGATTTTTCTGGTAAAGCAAAGTCGCAAAGGTGTGTCGTAACATGTGTGCACCATTTTTTTCTTTACGAATGCCTGCGTGAAGCAGTATCTTGTCCATGATGTAGCTCACGTACGCTTGACTCAAAGGCTTGCCTGTACGGCTTTGAAAGAGTAGGGGAGCACTAGCACTTCGTATGCCCATCCACGCTTCAAAATCTTTGTCTAAATGCTCACACTTAATCATTGCGATGCGAGGTTTGTTGCCTTTACCTCTGATTTGAAAGATAAAATAGTCCCCATCTTTCACAATGTCTTTAAGCCGTAACCCTAATGCCTCACTCACACGCATCCCACTGTAGATAATCGTTTTAATCAACAACCTGTTTTTGGCTTGGGCGTAACTTTTAAATTCAGTTTCTTCGATGGCTTTAAAAAATCGTCCTAGCTCTTCTGTGTGCATATGCGCTGGCAATTTTTCACCCCTTCGACCACCCAGTCCTCCCCAATTTTTAAGTTCAATGCGAAACTGATACGCACTGCCTTTATCGTCTTCATTATGCTTATCAATAAATTTGAACAAAGAAATAATTGCCATGCGATAGTTTTTTTTCGTCGCATCGGAGAGGGAGCCTGTTTGAGACGCTAAAAATTCACTGATGATCTCTTCATCAATTTCTTTAAGACCTTGCATCCCCATGGGCACCACATAATGGTAAAATTTTTCAAGCGGGCTTACATAGAGGTTAATACCAATAAGCCCTATATTACGAGCTTCTTTCATAAGCACGATGAGTTCATCTATGCTGTGTGTTCCAAGGTTAAGTGCGCCAATGATGGACGAAAGTTTTGCATTTTCTTCAACGTGGCGGTTAGACAAAGAGGTGAGTTTGGATTTCATAAATTTATCCAACCAAAACAAAAGGCTTTGCTCAAAACATTGCTTTGCATCCACCAAAAAACGCACTATTTGGCTCGTTTCGCATAAAACTCAGTTTTAAAAGAGGCAAATCGTCCCTCTAAAATTGCCTCGCGCATCTGCTTCATCAAGCTTAGATAGTAATGTAAATTATGCAAAGACGCCAACCTAAAATAGGTCAACTCTTTGGCACGGTAGAGATGATGCAAATACCCCCGCGAATAGTGCTTACATGTAAAGCAATCGCATGTTGGATCTAATGGGCTTTCATCTCTTTGAAACTTCGCATTTTTGATGCTAATTTTGCCAAAAGAGGTAAAGAGTGAACCATTGCGTGCATTACGTGTTGGCATGACACAATCAAACATATCGACCCCGCGTTCAACGTTTTCTACTAAATCTTCGGGTGTTCCAACTCCCATCAAATAACGTGGCTTATCTTTGGGCATCAAAGGGGTTACAAATTGAACCGTTTCATACATCAACGCATTACTCTCACCCACGCTAAGCCCACCGATAGCAAAGCCATCGTATGCCTCCATGGCACACAACTCCATCGCACTGATGCGACGAAATGCCTTATCGGTTCCACCTTGGATAATGGCAAAAATATTTTGATGCACGCCCACGCCCTCAGACTTCTTTTTCTGGTGGTAAACAATAGCACGTTCCGCCCAATCAGTCGTACGTTTGATAGAAAGTGCAATGCGCTCCGTTGTGGCAGGAAGCGCAACAAGGTCATCTAAAATCATCATAATGTCAGAGTTCAAATTATACTGAATGTCTAAGACTTTTTCAGGTGTAAAATAGTGCATAGAGCCATCAATGTGGCTTTTAAACGTAATGCCATTGGCATCGGCTTTAGAGATATCACTCAAACTAAAGGCTTGAAATCCACCACTGTCCGTTAAAAAACTATTAGGAAACCCCGTAAATCCGTGAAGTCCTCCAAAGTGTTTGATGACTTCATCGTTTGGACGTAAATAAAGGTGATAGGTATTGCCTAAAATGATTTGAGCACCTAACATCTCATCCATATCAATGGCATCTAAACTTTTAACACTTCCTGCCGTCCCAACTGGCATAAACACAGGGGTTTGGATGGTGCTGTGTGCTGTTGTTATCGTACATGCACGAGCATTTCCATCGGTTTTATCTATCTGAAATTCCATTTTAGCTATACTATCCTCTCATATTTTAGGAGTTATATTCGAATGAAAAAAATTTTAATCATTGCAGATGGTATTTTAGCGAAACAATTTTTAGAAAGAGTTATGGATACGGAAGCTGGGGAAAATAGCTACACGGTCGTCACCTACAAAGAAGAAACCCTTCCTAAAAAACGCCCTGAAAATTTTAAATTTTTCGAGTTTGACCCCACCAGTTTTGAAAAATTGGCCATCATTTTAAACGAACAATTTTTTCAAGTGATGCTGATACTCTCCAACGAACTCGACGTCATGGCAACGTATCAGAACATCCGAAAAGTGGATAGTAAAGTACGCATTATTTTGATGGACCGATGGAATTTAGAAATCGACGATAAGCGCCTTTTGATGGTCAATTCCAGAGACATTCTCGCCTCACGTTTTACCGATCACCTCCCCAACACACCCATCGTTGCACAAAATATTGGTCTAGGGATTGGTGAAATCATGGAAGTCTCCGTACCCATCGGAAGCTCTTACGCGTATCGTCATCTCGCTTCCATTGAGCAAGACAAATGGCGTATAGCAGCGGTCTATCGTACCAACACCCTTTTACTGCCTCGCCCCACACTCATGTTGTTACCCAATGATCTTTTGATTATTATTGGTGATCCTAAAGTGTTGCAAAGTGTTTTCAGAAGCGTTAAACGCGAACTGGGTCAATTTCCTTCACCTTTTGGCAGTAGCATTTACTGTCTTATTGATATGCTTCGCCTTAAAGATCGTGCCATCGATGAACTTTTAAACGACGCACTCTTGTTACACTCAAAACTGAACAGCAAGAAGTTACATGTAAAGGTTATCAATCCCACCTATTCAAAAACCTTTGAAAAGATAAAGAGCTACCACAACAACCATATCAATGTGATGATAGACTATTTTGAGACCAATCCTCGTAAAGTCATGCGAGACGATGCGCAAAACTTTGATATTGGCTTGATTGTGGTGATGAACACCTTTTTTCAAAACCACCGCCAAATGCTCTTTAATACGAAACTTCCCATCTTCAAAATGGGGGAAAAAGGCTTTTCAAGCCTGAGTGAAGCCATCGTTTTAAGCAATGACGCTGAAGAAATTGAAAAAGAGTCCTCTGTTATTTTTGACGTGGCAAAACAGCTCTCTTTAGATATTAAACTCTACACCTATGACCCTGATGCTCAAAAAGATAAAAACAGTGTCATCGAACATTTTGAGAGCCTCTCCAAACTCTTTGGTCGTGATATCGATGTCATTCAAAGTGAAAAAAATCCCCTGCTCAAACTGAAAAACAAAGACAATATTTTGCAATTTTTACCCTTCAATCGTAAAATTATTGAATCCAATTTCTTGTCGATTTTTTCAACAGACTTAGATAAGTTACACTTTAAATTGGCTAATAATTACCAGCTATTTATCCCTATCAATGAATAATTTAGAGGATTTTTTGTATGATAAATAAAAAACCACGGACACCCTATGCAGGTTAACATCACACTCAACCCATCTGCTTCACGCAACTACACAGTCTTTATCGATGAGCTCTCCCGTATTTGTCTTGATGTAAAAGTCCTTATCGTCACCAACACTACGGTCAGTGCTTTGCATCTTAAAAGCCTCAAGCCTATGATTCAAGCGCGTGAACTACACACCCTCATCCTTCCTGATGGTGAAATGTACAAAAATTTTGAAAGCCTTCAGCTCATTTTAAACGCTTGCTTTGAACATCGCTTAGATAGAAAATCGGTTCTCATCGCTTTTGGAGGAGGAGTCATCGGTGATATGACAGGCTTTGCGGCATCTATTTTTCAAAGAGGCATTGAGTTTATTCAAATTCCTACCACACTTTTAGCCCAAGTGGATGCCAGCGTGGGTGGGAAAACGGGTATTAATAACCCGTATGGCAAAAACCTCATCGGCTCATTTTGGCAACCCCGTGCTGTTTACTGCGAAAGTCTGTTTTTAAAAACATTGCCTAAACGTGAATTCGCTGCGGGTGTCGCGGAAATTATCAAGATGGCCGTCACATTTGATAGTGATTTTTTTGCGTGGCTTGAAACCCATGACTTATACGATGAAAAACATTTAAGACATGCCGTCCACTCCAGCATTGCTATCAAAGCCGATATCGTCTCTCAGGATGAAACAGAACAAGGTATTCGTGCCGTTCTTAACTACGGACACACCTTTGCGCACGTCATCGAAAATCAAACCCAGTACACCACTTATTTACACGGAGAAGCGGTTGCTATCGGGATGGTCATGGCCAATACCCTTGCGCGACATCTTGAACTCTTAAGTGAGGAAGAGTGTCATCGTATCCAGACACTTTTGGAAAAATACCTCCTACCCACACGCTATATTATTGACGATGTCGATATGTTTTACACACATTTTTTCTTAGATAAAAAAAGTGCTAATGATGCCATAACCTTTATTCTTCCCCATGAAATCGGTGGCTACACAATTGCTAAAGGTATTGAAAAAGAGCGTGTCTTAGATGCGTTAAAGGAATGCAATGCTTCGTAAATTTATCCTTATTTTTGGACTTGCATGTAGCCTTCTTTTGGCTGAAAATAATGCAACCCTTGCTCCCCAAGAGCGTGCCAAAATCGACCTATTATTTGAGAAAATTGGGCTCATTGAAGAATCCATCAAAGACAATTTATGGCTGAAACGTTATGGTAACTATCTCACCTATCAAAAGCTTGTTGAAGAACTCTCAACCGTGGATGAAGAGGTCAAAAAATTTAAAAACACCAAAGATAAACAAGCCATAGAAAAATATGAAAAACTCCTCTCCAAACAAGAATCGCTTGAAAAACAAGTTTTGCTCTTACAAGAGTTTAAAACATCGCCATTTGCAAAACTAGCAGAGCCCATTGAACTTGAGAGCAGACCACGCATCACTAACCCTTTTGCCATTATTTCAGCGCTTTCATACATTAAACAAATTAAGCAAGATAGTAATGATTATAAAGTAAGACTTGAGCGTTTAGATTTTTTAGTGGACAAACTCAAAGAAAAACTCACGTTGTTAGGGGAAGTTCAAAAAATTGAATCCAGTGTTTATATCGATGATCTTATCTACAACACGCAAAAAGAGCTCAATGCCTTCATCTCAACCCAAGAAATCGCACGAACCAGTTACTCTTTGCATGCAAAGAAAGTGGAAGAGGCGAGTATCCGCTCAACGCAGGACATTACTTTACAAATCAAACGCGCCTTTAACATTGGTATTTTTGTGGTGATTGTCATTGCGATTGCACTCTTGCTCAAAATGGTAGCCAAACGCTACATCAAGGACAATGAACGCTTTTATCTTGCCAATAAAATTATCAACTTTGCCAACATTACACTTATCGTGTTTATCCTCCTTTTCTCCTACTTGGAGAATGTTTCTTACCTTGTGACCGTTTTAGGATTTGCGTCTGCGGGTATTGCCATTGCCATGAAAGACTGGTTTATGAGTATCTTAGGCTGGACAGTTATCGTCTTTGGTGGTAGTTTCCATGTGGGTGATCGCATCAAAGTTCAAAAAGATGGCTTATTGTATGTGGGTGACATCATCGACATCTCTTTATTGCGTATGACGGTTTTAGAAGATGTTACCATCAGTACGTATAAGGAAAACAGACGTGCGGGTCGCATTGTTTTTGTCCCGAACAATTTCATTTTTACAAGCCTCATTTCCAATTACACGCATGACACCATTCGTACCGTTTGGGATGGGATTGATATTTTTATCACCTTTGATTCAAACCATAAAAAAGCCAGCCACTTGGTGCGTGAAATCGTTAAAAAATACTCCAAAGGCTACACCGACATCGCACGAAAACAGCTCAATTTACTGCGCAATCACTACAGCCTTAAAAATACCAATGTCGAACCGCGCATTTTTACCTTTATAGAGCCTCAAGGGATGTGTGTGAGTGCGTGGTATATGACCAATGCCTATGCTACCCTGACGCTTCGCAGCACCATTAGTGCCGATATCATCGATGCTTTTAACAAAGAAGAAGATATTCGCATTGCTTACCCAACGCAAAACATCAACATCGCGCGTCAAGACAAAACACTCTTAACCAATCCTCCAGAGAGTTCGGATGAAAAAAGTCTTTTTTAAGACCTTTGGCTGTCGCACGAATATCTATGATACAAACGTCATGATGGCGAACCTTCGTGATTTTACCATCGCCGAAGATGAAGTCTCTGCGGATATCATCGTGGTGAACTCTTGCACCGTAACCAACGGTGCCGATACAGGGGTGCGAAGTTACATCAACACACTCTCCAAACGTGGCAAAAAAGTCATCGTTGCAGGATGTGGTGCTATAAGTAAGGGTGAGTCTTTATTTGGTCAAAAAAAAGTGTTTGGCGTTATGGGACACTCGGAGAAAGAGCACATCAATACGCTTTTAAAGCATGAAACACCTTTTTTTGAGATAGGCGATTTAAACGCTTTAGATGAAACGATTGTGGAAGAGTACCAAGGGAAAACCAAAGCCTTTATCAAAATCCAAGAAGGGTGCAATTTTAGATGTTCTTATTGCATTATTCCCTTTGTTCGGGGCAATGCTAGAAGTCAAGATGAAGCTAAAATCATCGAACAAGTCCGTACCTTAGCGTGCAATGGGTATGGCGAATTTGTCTTAACAGGAACCAACATCGGCAGTTATGGCAAAGATAAAAACAGCTCACTTGGGAAACTCCTCCAAACGCTTGGTGCCATTCAAGGTGTGAGGCGCATTCGACTTGGAAGCATTGAGCCTGTGCAAATTGATGAGAGTTTTCGTGAAATTTTGAGTGAGCCGTGGCTGGAGAGGCATTTACATGTAGCCCTTCAACACACCTCTGAAAAAATGCTTGAGCTGATGCGACGACGTAACCATGTGCAACGTGATTTAGAACTTTTTCAAGAACTTAGCTCCCGTGGCTTTGCGTTGGGAACGGATTTTATCACAGGGCACCCAGGGGAGAGTGATGCCATTTGGGAAGAGGCATACACCATGTTAGAAGCATTTCCACTCACACACATGCACGCGTTTATCTACTCAAAGCGCGATGGAACGCCCTCAGCGACAATGAAGCCAGAAATCAAAGGTGATGTTGCCAAAAAACGTCTTAAAAGCATCGAAGCGCTCATAGCCACCAAAAACCATGCCTTTAGACTCGCCCACCAACACACACCGTTAAGCGTTTTAGTGGAAGAGTCCAAAGAGGGTTACTTCTCAGGATACGACCAATTTTTCAACCCTGTACACATTCACTCAACGCGCGATATCAGTAAAGAGTGGGTGACACTGCCTTTATACAATGTCCAAAAGGAAACCAATGTTGCCACTTTTTAAATCTCAAAAACTGATGCTCTCTCTTATGGCATTGACATTTTTGGTCACCTTACTGCTCTTTGGATATGTGCGCATTGAAGCAAAAATTATTGATTTACCCACCTATCATGCACTTTTAGAGAGTGGGAGCATCCAAAAAGCGGTGGTTGAAGAGAATGAAGTCGTTTTGTACACGTCCAATGATCGCTACATCATCATCAAAGATGGCATTGATATCCACACCTTGCTCAAACACGTTCCCATTGAAGTGAAAACGCAAAATCCTCTTTTGCAAGAACTGATTTTAATAGGCGTTCTCTTAGGTGCTATGCTACTTCTGTTGCTTTATGCACGTAAAAAGAGGGCACAAGAACTCCAAAAAGAGAGTGAAAAAGAGCAAAAAGCGTATGCCTTTGACCCTTTTGGAGCCTCAATTATTCGTCCCGTTCGCTCACGCATCACCTTTAAAGATGTGGCAGGCATTCACGATGTGAAAGAGGAGCTTGAAGAGATTGTAGATTTTCTCAAAAACCCTCTTAAATACAAGCGTTATGGTATTACATTGCCTCGTGGTGTATTGCTCATAGGTCCTCCAGGGGTGGGTAAAACGATGATTGCCAAAGCGGTAGCAGGGGAGGCGAGTGTGCCATTTTTCTACCAAAGTGGTGCTACGTTTGTACAGATTTATGTGGGGATGGGCGCAAAACGAGTCAAAGAGCTTTTTTCGCAAGCCAAAGCCAATGCCCCATCCATCATTTTTATCGATGAAATCGATGCTGTGGGACGTGCAAGGGGTGGAATGCGCAACGATGAGCGAGAATCCACGCTCAACCAACTCTTAACCGAAATGGATGGATTTGAAGAGAGTTCAGGTGTCATCGTCATCGCCGCCACCAATAAAATAGAAATTATCGATGAGGCACTGCTTCGTTCGGGTCGTTTTGATAGACGTGTATTTATCTCACTCCCCGATAAAAATGACCGCCAAGAGATACTAAAAGCCTATTTGCAAGGCAAACCAACAAATGTCAATGTTGAAGAGCTTGCTACGATGAGTGTGGGCTTTAGCGGTGCAGCACTTGCCACACTGGTCAATGAAGCCGCCATTAATGCCTTGCGTAGAAGTGCCCAGACAATAGAACAAAGTGATTTTATGGCGGTACGTCAAAAAGTGTTGATGGGTAAAAAAAAGGTGCTAAGCTTCTCCAATGAAGAGAAAAAAATCCAAGCCCTTTACCAAGCCGCTAAGGCGCTCAGTGCGTATTGGTTTGAAATCGATTTTGACAAAATTACTATCGTGAACGACAGACTCAAAGATATGGATGCAGAAATAGAGTCAAAAACGCACATGCTCTCCAAAATCAAAGTCTATCTCTCTGGCAGTGCCGCCACAAAGATGGTCTACCATGAAAAATTTTCCAATGCCACAGAAGATTTGAGTCGTGCGATTGAAATTGCAAAAACAATGGTCGAAGCGTATGGCATGGGGGAAAAGATGATTCCCAATGAAGGGGATGTAATGCTCATTTTAGAAAACGCACAAAAAGAGATTGCGCACTTTTTAGAAGGCATGGGAAAAGCACTGGATGTCATTGCGAACGAACTCATCGAAAAAGAGAGCATCACCAAATTACGTATCAAAGAAATCATGGATGAGATACTTTAACGGCTTTTGCCTAAAGGGCGAAGAGGTTTTGTTTGAGCCTTTTCTCCTCCCAAGCGATTTTACCGTCGCAGGCTTTAGCTATGGTGCTATCAAAGCGTTTGAATATGCCCTTACATGTAAAGAACGCATTGACACCTTACAACTCTTTTCACCTGCTTTTTTTCAAGACCGTGATGCCAAGTTTAAAAAGTTGCAAACACTCTTTTTTGCTAAAAATCCCAATGCGTACTGTGAAACGTTTTTAAACAACCTTACATGTAAGCCTATTTTTGATTATTTTCACCAAGGAACACTTCAAGAGCTTGAAACACTATTACACCATACATGGGATGCCAACGGCTTGCAAATGCTTACAAAGCGAGGGGTGCGCATTGAAGTGTATGTGGGCGAGCAAGATGCCATCATTAATTCCATAAACGTAAAAGATTTTTTTGTACCCTTTGCAACGGTATATTATTTTAAGAAAGTAGGGCATTGCTTATGTTAGAGTATCAAGCGATTCTTGAAGAAATAGCGCACGAGATACAACCTTTTTTAAACGAAGGAAACGTAGCAAGCTACATTCCTGAACTTGCCAATGTCATGCCAACCCATTTTGCGATGTCTTTGATGTGCGTTGATGGAAGAAGCTTTCATGTGGGAGATTATGAGAAGCGTTTTTCGATTCAGAGTATCTCCAAGCTTTTTACACTGGCTATGGCGATGCAACGCGTTGATGAGAGCCTTTGGGAGCGCATCGGCAAAGAGCCTTCGGGTTCGGCGTTTAACTCACTCATTCAACTCGAATACGAAAATGGTATCCCCCGCAATCCATTCATCAACGCAGGTGCATTGGTCGTTACCGACATCATTTTGACGCACCTTAAAGATGCTCATGCAACCGTATTGGAGTTTTTGCGTACACTCACCCAAAAAGATGACATCAACTTTGACTTTCACGTCGCCAAATCAGAAGCTGCCACAGGGTATCGAAACCAAGCCATGGCAAACTTTCTCAAAAGCTTTGGCAACCTTGAACATGAACCCTCACGTGTGCTCAATGCCTACTTTCACCACTGCGCCATTGCGATGAACACCCAAGAACTTGCCCGTGCAGGACTTTTCCTTGCCAACCAAGGCATACAACCATGGCTCAAAGAGCCTGTACTCACCCCACGTCAAGCCAAACGCATCAACGCACTGATGCTGACCTGTGGCACGTACGACTCGGTTGGGGATTTTGCTTATCGAGTGGGATTACCTGCCAAAAGTGGCGTAGGAGGAGGCATCCTAGCCACACTGCCCAACCACTTCACCATCTGTGTCTGGTCACCAAGACTAAACTCCAAAGGAAACTCCTACGCAGGAACAAAAGCCTTGGAACTTTTTACGACAAAGACAAAGCTTTCTATTTTTTGAGATTTTACTAAAATGCTTTTACATGTACATTTAGTCATAACACTCATTTGTTGCACCTAAAGGAGGGAAGCGATGGATCAGGATTTTCATTATTATGGGACTTACTATGCTGCCAAAAAGGGTGGGTTTAGCAAAGACGATGCTACACTTATCGCTAAGGCTGCCAACTTTATTGATTTTTTCACCAATGAATCGTATGCGGCGTATTGGAAGTTGGTGAGCGATACACAAAAAAGTAGTCATTACACCATTGTAGCCAACCTTGATTTTCCACGCTACACCTTTCAAGGCACGATGAGTACAGGTTTTGCTCCAGAAGATGGGCTGTGGTGTTCTTACCACTTTGCTCCTGGTAATTATGCTGACCCTGCCAACACCTATAGCCGAGAACGTGTGCATGGTAGCGAAGTCGCAGGGTATTTGCCTCAATTTCAAACACGAGATACCAATGGCGGAAAGAAGATATTGGAAAACCCTCTGTTTTACGGGGTAACAACACTCAAATACAAACATGACCTTCAATACGGCCATTTACTCAATCGCCCACAAAGTGCCCTCTCCCGTCACATCATCATGGATGCCATCAAATGCGCCACAGACAATGCACGATTGGAAGCCATTCTTAGCTATGCCATAGGTGGAAACCATCTTCTTCAAAACAACAAAGAAGAGAATCTTCGACGGTTTAGACTGATATTACTCGGTGTAAGAGCGCATGTTATTGGGGATACATGGGCGCATCAAGATTTTTGTGGTCTCAATAACGTTCTTAATACCTACTGGGATATCAATTACACAGGAGGTTTGAGCCTTCCTGTGGAGATTCATACGAACCGTCATTCTTTATTGGATGTCAAATACACGGGAGATTGGGGATTGGAGCAGTCCATAGAGTATGACGATGGCACAACGAATGGTTGGAAAAAGCAAGTGCTCAGTAAAGTTAAAGTAGGTATTGGTCTCTTAAGCGAAAACCTTGAAGCTGTTCCCAATGGTATCTCTTATACGGGGCATGGCTGGATGGGGCATTTTCCCGACTTTAGTTTTGCAAAATTCCAATACAAACCTTGTTGGGCAAATCCCAAAAATGTAACGCTACGTAATAATCCGCAAGAATACGAATACGCATGGGTGGAATTGGCAAGTTTATTTACCCAAGCCAAAGGTGCTGGACACTTAAAAATGAATGCAAGCTTTCAAAAAGATCTCGATAAAGCCATCAGTGCCATTAAAAGTCCTTGCAAACTCGAAGGTAAAGCAACGGGGAGAAAAGCTTCAGCCAATGCGTGGCAAAAAGTCTTTGCTGATCTTCCCTCAACGATGATAGATGTCGATAGAGAACCTGACAAAACTGCTGTGTTAGAGGGCATGGTTGAAAAAACCACGCATCTTGATCGCTATGGTACAAATTATGTGACGATTAACAGTGATTTGTACTTGTTTCAAATTGCGGCGGATTACCATTTTTGGTTTGTAAAATCCTATTTGGAGCAACAAAATCTCTACCGATATAAAGGCTCTTGGTCTCAACAAATCAGTGCCTTATCGCCTAAAGTTTTAACACTCTTTGATGAGCATCACAGTAAAAATGCCTACCTCTCGCATATGGCATTCCAAACAGGAACAGCGTTGCATGAAACAGACGATACCGTTACCTTTGCCCTAGCTTCCAACAATGACCTCTTTGTCATCAAAAAATCCCATACAGGAACGCACACAACAGAAGTGCATGTGCTCTCCTCTGGAAGTCACTATCAAAAGTTTAGCCTACAAACAGGAACGGCGTTGCATGAAACAGACGATACCTTCGAGTTTCTTTTAGCTCAAAATAAAGACCTGTTTGTCATCAAAAAGAGCAACACAGGCTCTCACACCACAGAAATTCATGTCTTATCTGCTTCCAGCAATTATCAAAAGTTTAGCTTACACACGGCAACCGCCTTGCACGAGACAGATGCCACCTTTGCGTTTGCATTAGCCCCCAATGGTGATGTGTTTGTAATGAAGAAGAGCAATACGGGCACACATTCTACAGAAATTCATGTCTTGTCCGCAGCAAGTAATTATCAGCAATTCATCTTACAAACGGGAACTGCCTTGCATGAAACAGACATCACCTTTGAATTTGCTATAGCGCAAAATCGTGATCTTTTTGCCATCAAGAAAAGTGGCACAGAGTCATCTTCTACCGAGGTGCATGTCCTCTCCGCTTCAAGCAACTATCAACAGTTTAGCTTGCAAACAGGCACAGCCCTGCACGAAACAGACCACGCTTTTGCATTTGGTATAACGAACTCTAGGGAATTATTTGCCATAAAAAAACGAAATACAGGAACACATACCACAGAGATACACATCGCAACGCTTTAGTTAAAATGCTTTGATGGGTAACGCCTAGTCACTTGGCTAAAATGCTGAGGGGCTAGGTTAAATTTTTTACATGTAAAGCGTTAAAAAGTAGCCTCTCCCTATTAATATTTATATACAAGAGAATGAAAGAGAAAAGTTCAATGAAGATTTTAAAATACGAAAAGATAAAAACTAGGTTTTTACCGTGGAGTGAAGTTTATCTCAGTGTGGCACAAGCACTTATAGCGTTCATTCGCACGCCCTCTCTTGATGTGATTCATATAGGCTCGACCTCCGCTAAAATAGGAGGAAAAGGCATTATAGATTTGTCTGTTTTGTATGAAGATGGGGATTTGGATTTGGCGGTGGATCACTTAAAAGCGCTTGGATTTCAAGACCAGATAAGCACAAAACCTTTTCCGCCTGAGCGTCCGAGAAAAGATGGAACTATTTTCTATGAGGGTGAGAAGTATTTTGTGCATGTTCATGTGATAAAAAAGGAGTGCGAGGAGCATCAAAAGCAAATGCTCTACAAAGAGTATATGCTAGCAAATCCAAAAGCTCGTAAGGCATATGAACAGACAAAACAAAACATCTTAGCCAATGGCATCACTGAACAAGAGGCATATGGAGCGCTAAAATCCCCTTTTGTAAAATCCATACTCAATCAAACAACACTAAGAGAAGGGTAAACATGTATGTCTTAAAATCTTTACATGTAAAGATGCAAAGTTAAAATTAAAGCCCTTTTTATTGACAATAGGGGTCGGAGCTAAACTTTTAACTTTCTAAATCACCTTGCATTTGCCTAAACACACTCAGCAAATCAGCAATATGATTTTTACAAATACCAAATATCACCTCAGCGTCCAAATCAAAATAGTGATGCGATATAAAATCTCGAATGCCTTTTATCTTTTTCCACTCAATTTCAGGATAAGACGCTAAAAGCTTTTTATCGGTGATTTTGTCGATATTTTTTAAACTCTCACCAATGGCAATGAGCTTCATGCAGATGCTATCTAGCTTTTCTTGACCTTCTTTGGTGTCCATAAAGTCATTTTGACACTTTGCAAAACTACATCGCTCTTGTACGATGAGTATTGCTTCGATAATCTGCTCTAAAATATCGTGTACAAGCTCTTTGTCATACATAGATGCCATCCCGTAAGATTCTTTTTTTTAAAGCAGGGTTCATGTTTTCTCTTAAACGTACGACATCGACTTTGGTATCAAATGCTTTTTCTAAACTCTCTTTAAAATCATAAAGCAAAAAATAATCACTCAAACGTGTGTCAATGGCTATGTCAATATCGCTGTCATCGCGGTTTTCATCTCGTGCAAATGAGCCAAAAAGAGCGATGTTTGCAATGTGGTATTTTTGAGCAAATTCATCTTTATGATTTTTCAAGTACGCCAAAATCGCATCTTTGTTCATCGTTTGCCTCCTTAATGCCTAAATGTTCATTTTGTTTTGATAAGTATAGCAAAAATGAAATACCTTTCTTCCCTCACTCCACCAAAACAATCCCCAATCCTTCCAACAAACTCAGTGCCTCAAATCGGCTAAATATCGCACCTTTGAGGTGGTTGGTGCGTAGGTCTATTTGGGTGTTGGAAGCGTTGGTAAAATTGGCATTTTCCAGATGTGTGCCTCCAAAAAGAGCACCTTTGAAGTCGGTGGCGGTGAAGTTGGCGTTGTGAAGCAGGGCGGAGCGAAAGTCGACCTCTTTGGCACGGCATTCACTCATAACAAGCCCTTGCATACTGAGTCCAAAAAAGTTACTGTCATCTAAAATGCACTCTTTAAAGCGAAGTGGTAAAGGGTTGAGTAGGCTTTTCCAGTTGCACATGCACCAGTCGATGCCGTTCATCTTGCATGAGGTAAACTCCGTATGACTCACTTTACTATCGGTGAGTTTCATAACGCTCAAGTTGCAGTTTTCAAAGTGACAGTCTATAAACCGACACGCATAAAAGAAGGTCTGACTAAAATCGCACGCAACAAAGGTACACTCTTCAAATTCCGCTTTATTTAAACGCAACCCATGCAGATCAACCCCTTCAAATCGCTCGGCAAAGCAGTCTAGGTTATCGGCTATGTTTATCGTATTCATTCACGCTCCCCTTGCGTCTCAAACGATTTGCATCGCTTTTACATGGCAAGAATTTTAGCCAAACCTTGATTAAACCTTTTGTACCTACCAAAGAGTAGGGAAGTGACACACGCTTTACATGTAAAGCCATTTTCTTAATTATTTCACTGATATTGATTAAAAAAACATAGTGAAAACTTAGGGGAGCTAAACTTTTATTACATTAGACTTTATTGGAGCATTGCAATGAAGTTGTAATCTATTTTAACTACCATCTCGACTTCAAAGCTTTAACAAGGATAAAAATAATGCAAACAAAGTCAAAATTATTTTTGGCACTAAGCCTCTTCATCAATCTCATACTCATCGGTGCTATAGTCTATTTTTTCTATTTCTATAAACAAGATAATCGTACTCAAACGGCAACGGCTTTGTTTGAATCAAAAATTCAAACAGCAAAGCATTCTTTAAAAAATATCAAACTTAGCTATAGTCTTATGCAAGATCAATACGCACTGAATATTAACGAGATACGTATGATTGTAGAAATCATGGACCTCTCAAAGCAGTTTGGTTTATTAACCCTCAAAGATCATGAAGAGGGAAAAATGATACGTCTTATTGAAGAAACACGTGATTGGATAGCAAAAAAATCAATTTTTACAGCTTACATCAAAGGGATGAACGAACAGCTTGAAATTCTTCTTACCATCCTTAAAACGAAACCCTCTTATGAAACACTCAAAGATATCCAAACAACCATAACCGATATCGTCGCCATGATGCTACAGCGTTCATTTGTTCAAACAGAACGCTTTTATGTATTTACAAAACATATACAAGAGAATCTGGACTCACTTGGGAAAGAATTGGAAACTCCCATCCAATAGCTATTTTGCTCTAATGGAAACTTTTTGAAGAGAAAAGGAAAGCGTTAAGAGACACATAGGGGAGACACTAAACGCTTTTAAGCAGTAGGGGAGTTTGCTTATAATTTAGGATTGCCTGCCAAGAGTGGTGTAGGTGGAGACATTTTAGCCACACTTCCTGAAAAATTTAGCCTGTTCATGTGGTCAGCAGGGTTAAGCCAAAAAGGCAATTCTTTGGCAGGGACTAAGGCGTTGGAACTTTTCACCACGAAAACAAAACTCTCGATTTTTTAGGGTTTAATCAGCATCTCTAAAGGGGCTGGCTTTTCGATGCCATATCCTTGCGCATAATCAATCCCAATTTTTTTGATTACCGTTAAAATAGCATCATTTTCAACGTATTCTGCCACCGTTTCAAGATCTAAAAGCGTTGAAATTTGAGAAATAGAATCCACGATAATCTCATCTACAGGGTCATGTGCAATATTACGAACAAAGCTACCATCAATTTTAAGATAATTCACTTGAAAGTTTTTCAAATAAGCAAACGAAGACAAACCTGTACCAAAATCATCCAACGAGAATTGGCACCCAATCCCTTTAAAATGGTCAATAAACTGCGTCACTCTTTTAAAATTGGACATAGCAGAGGTTTCTGTAATTTCAAAAATAATCATAGCCCCATCAATTTTGTATTTTCCAAAAAGTGCTTCTACCTCATTTTCAAAGTTGTCTTTCATCAAAGACTGTCCCGAAAGATTGATAGCAAACGTCATTTTTTGAAAGATTTCATGTTGAGCAATAAGCTTAAACAAAGTTTCAATCACCCATACATCAATCTTTGGCATCAATGAATAACGCGCAGCCGAAGGTAAAAAAGAATCAGGATAAAACAGTTCACCTTGTGGGCTTCGCATACGTATCAAAATCTCATAATGGTCATTTGCACCCTTAAGACTCTCTATTTTTTGTGCATATAAGGTAAATAAATTTTGACTTAACGCATCATGAATTTTCGATATCCAGTCCATCTCATGGTGCAATTTTTTAAACAATTCACTTTTTTCATCCATGACATGTAAGCTATTGACACCATTTTCTTTTGCCATATAACACGCCGTATCGGCAAGGCTCAGGACTTCCAAGGCTGTTTTGATGGAACCATCAATCATAACCACCCCAATCGATACACCCACTTTAAATTTTTTATCATTCCATATAAAATTAAACGCTTCGACATGGGAAATAATCTCTTTAGCCTTCTCTTGCGCGTGCTCCGTATGACACTCTTTAACAATAATACCAAATTCATCCCCACCAAAACGCGCCAAAACATCATCGCATCCAACAATAGATTTGAACAAAAGCCCAATTTGTTCTAAACAATGGTCCCCCGCCAAATGACCCGCACTGTCGTTGATAACTTTAAATTTATCGAGGTCTAAAAATAATAAGGCATGTTTTGCGCCATTGTCATCGCAACTCTTATGAATGACTTTTTCAAGCTCTCCTTCAAACGCACGACGGTTATAAAGGCCTGTAAGCATGTCATGATTGGCTTCCCATGCACTCTTTTCCTCACGACTCATCAACTCAGCAATATGCGCTTGAATGGAATGTGTCATCACTTCAAAAGCACGAGAAACCTTCGCAACCTCATCTTCGCCCTCAATTTTTGGAAAGGTAACATCAAACTTTTGTTCCGCCACCAAAGAAGCGATGGTAGCGATTTCATTAAGATTTTGCGTTGTTTTGCGAATGGAGAGCCAGGCAAACAGAGCACCAATAAAAATTGCCAAAAAGATATAAAATAAACCTTTTGTCGTAATAAGAGTGAGCTCATGATTTAAATTTTCCGTATTTAAAATCACACGGGCATAGCCTATAGTATCGTCTTTAATTTTCACTTTATGCACAGAATCTATAAAAATAGTATGTGTTAATTGAGAACTCTCACACAATGATTCTTCACACTTTTTAAGCAAGGTTGCACTGATTTCATCACTAAAATTCTTATTGAGATATTTTTTATCGGTACTGGCTTTGATTTTTCTATTCTCATCCAACAAAAATGCCATGTAGATATCTTTCGTTGTTTGAAAACCATTAATGAGTTCATCCAAGGCAACCAAATCATTGTTAAGCAAAGCATTTGTAGCATTAAGTGCGAGGAGGGATGAGAGCTCTTTACCTTTATTTTCAAGTTGTTCTTGCATAAATAATGATTGGCGTTCCACCAAATCATACACAACAAAGCCCATTAAAATTGCGTGGATTAAAATGACATTGGTAAGAAGTTTCTTTTTAAGCGTTCCATAAAAAAGATCTGTAAGTGTGTGAAAAAAAGTCATTGGGGAAGTCCTATTGTTTGGTCGTATTGATTGAGAAAATCAACCACCGTATCATAAGTTGCATCACTGGCTATTTCAAATCCAGCAAATCCTGCTTGTTTCAATAAAGCTTCTCCCTCCGCACATTCATCTAATGAAGAAAGCAATACCGCAATGTGTTGTCTTACTCCTACAGGAACACGAGCATGGGCTACAAAACCATTATTGACAAGCATGGGTGTTTCCCAAATCACTTCCATTTCATGCATCTTGTCAGGATTCTCGACACACCAATCCTTCCATGCCGTAGGCCATGTCGCTCCAGCTAATGTATCGCCACTGTACGCATTCATAATAGATGAAAACTGAGACCCCACATAAAGTTTTTCAATATCGTTTTCGATATCCAAACCTTCCATCTGAAGATAATACAAAGGCATCATAGCCGCAGCAAGAGCAGTGGGGGCAGGAAAGCTTACTTTATTCTTTTTAAGTTGCATAATGTTTGTAATATGCTTATCTTTACGTGCTACCAATATCCCTCGAAATTCAGTATCGGGCTTCATCTTGGCGATAACACCATAGTCATAGGCTAAACTGGTTATCGTTTGATAAGGGTTTGGAAGAGAAAAATCAAAAACGTGTTGACGTAACTTTTCATTATACTGTGCATAATCCTCAGATGTTTCAAGTTGAAACGTTACATGAGGAATGCGCGCTTCAAGGTAGTTTAAAATAGGGCGATACGAATGGTACATTTTTTGAGCATTCAAATAAGGATGAATACCAACGATGTAAGCTTTATGCGTTATATCTGTGGTACTGGGAACATACATATTGGTCTCTTGCTTCTGTTCACATCCTATAAAAAACAGACACAATGAGACAAATCCTATCTTAAGTACCATTTGTTTATCATCCTTTAAGCCGATGGAATGATTTTAAATATGACGATTATACTATCTTTTAAAATTTTTAACGTAAAACAATTTAAAAAACTTATAGACAAAATGTCTCAACTAAGCCCACCTTGCGCTCTCTTGACAAATTTACATTTCTTAACTACAATTTCACCATTAAATGAATGACCGTCAGTCATTATAAGGAAAGCTATGGCACGAATTATAGACAAAGAAGAAAAGCGGTGTGATATCGCTCGTGCTTCAATTAACCTTTTTTGTGAAAAAGGCATTCAGCAAACCAGCATCGATGAAATAGCTAAAAGTGCAGGTGTAGCGAAGGGAACTGTTTATCTTTATTTTAAAAATAAAGAAGAAATTATCTTCGCGATATGGAACATCATCGTTGAACAACACTTACTTGCTTTTGAACAAAGGGTGGCTTCGCTTAAGGGAGCTAAAGAGAAAATCATGAGTTTTTTTGACTTTGCACAATGTGGCAATCTCTTCGATACACAGAAGATACTGCATCTGTATCAACATTTTGTCAGTGCCATGCTCATCGACAAAACGGGGCTTTACACTTCGTACTTTGAAAGCTTTTTTCAGCAAGACTATGATTTTATATCGGTTTGCTTGAAAGAAGGCATCGCATCGGGGGAACTTAGAGAACACAATGTGCATCTTTTAACACAAAGCATTGTTTTAGTTTTAAAAGGTGTCCTCATAAAAGCAAAAGCAACCAATATGACTTTTGTCGATGCTCAAGCACTTTTAAGTGAGGAAATTCTTTTTTTACTTGAAAATTTTACAAGGAAACCAGCATGAAAAAAAATCTTTTATGGCTCTTATTTCCGTTTTCTTTAGTAGCGGGAAACTTACAACAACTCGTTGAACTTACACACCAAAACCCAATGATGCAAGCCTCACGCTACAGTGCTGAAGCTTCTGTATTGCAAAAAGAGGCGTTACATGAAAGCTATCTACCAAACATCGTCCTTGGTGGTTCACACGCATACAACACAGAAGAAACAATGACAACACCTGAAAAAACAACCACAGGTTTTGCTAAACTCTCGTATACACTTTATGATGGTGGTAAACGAGAAGCCCTAAACGACGCGTATGAAGCCAATTTAAAAAGTGCCCATTTCCTCACCAATGCTACCGCAAATGATTTGGCGTTACAAGTCACTTATGCTTATTTTTACCATTTTTCGCTCCTTTCAAGCCAAGAAGCTTTAGAGCAAAAAATCGAACAACTTCAAGCAGAATTTTACCGTTTAGAGAGATTTTTATCGGTGGGAAGTACTACTCAAGACGCTCTTTTACGTATCCAAGCCTCTCTTGAACAAACAAAAGTAGAGTTATTGCAAACGCAAGAAGCGATTGCTAAAAACCTAAACACCTTAGAATATTTGACAACACAAAGCATTATTCCAACGCAGGGTTCAACACTTGTTGTGGAAGAAAATCAAAAACCTTTGACGAAACGTTATGATATCTTAGCCCAAGAACAAAGTGTGCTCTCCGCAAAAGCCAATGCCCAAAGTGCCAAAGCACCCAATAGACCTACCATCACACTAGAAGATACCTATTCGCGTTATGACAATGACTACGCAACTATCTTAGGCACCAACAATCAAAATACACTCTCCTTAAATATCCAATGGAAAATCTTTGATTTTGGTGCTACTTCATCTTCATATGAGGCGAGTTATAAAAACTATCTCTCAAAAAGTAGTGAACTGGCATACACCAAACAAAAAGCAACAGCCAGTTTGAAAAATGCACTCAATAGCTACAAAACATCTCTTGCCAAAATCGAATCTGCAAAGCTTCGAGTCAAAGCTTCGGATGCAACGTATGAATTAGTCAAGAAAAAGTTTCAAAACGGCATTGTTGACAATGTTGCTTATTTGGATGCATTAAGTGAAAAGTACAGTGCAATCGCTAGTTTAAGCACCGCACACAATGACATCGAATACCAAAAGGCCATCATCTTATATGAAATGGGACAAGAAATTAAAGGAGCTATTCAATGAAAAAAATATTAATCAGTACACTGTGTTTAATCCAAGCACTCCTTGCAGGAGATGTTTATGCCACCTTTGATGTCGTGGCTGAAAAAAATTCTGAACTGGGTCTTTCCATTTCAGGAGTTGTTGGCTCTTTACATGTAAACGTTGGCGATAAAGTTAAAAAAGGAGAATTGCTTCTTGCTTTGAACAATGCTGGGGAGAAAAAAGAGTACGAGATTGCTCAAAAAAATGCAGAACATGCCAAACGAACCTATGAGCGTTACGCCAAAATCGCCGATGTCATCGATAAAGAGAAGATGGAAAACTATGCGTATGATAGAGATATCAATCTTCTCAATGCACAAAATAAAGAAATCATTGTGCGAAAAACTGAGCTTCGAGCACCGTATGATTTGGTCGTGACGGCGAAAAATACCGAACTTGGGAACATTGTTCTTGGCTCTCAAACCAAACTCTTAAATGTTGTCGCACAAGATGATGTAAAGCTGGTGTTGAAGTTTGATGAGAAATACTGGCAAAACGTAAAAATAGGGCAAAAATTTACCTATAAAGTTGATGGAAGTGACAAAACCTATGAGGGTAAAATCACCAAAATCTACCCTACCATTTTGAGTGCAACGCGTGAAATGCAAGCCGAAGTCAAAGCCACAGGACTTATTCCAGGTCTTTTTGGCAATGGCACCATCACGGTGGAGTAGGGTATGTACAAATTAGCCATTAATCGTCCCATTACTACCTTAATGGGCGTACTTATGTTTATTGTATTTGGTTTAATGTCGTATAACTCTATGCCCATCAACCTTTTCCCAAACATTGATTTTCCCATTGTTACGATTCAAACCACCTACAATGGCGCAGACCCTTCAACGGTAGAGTCCAAAGTCACCGATAAAATCGAAGAAGCCGTTTCGGGTGTGGATGGTATCGATAAATTGATGTCCACAAGCTACGAGGGCTTTAGTGTTGTGACCATTCAGTTTGAACTAACCAAAAACCTCGATGAAGCGACCAATGACGTACGAGACAAGATAGGCGCGCTCAATCTTCCCGCTGAAGTGGATAAACCCATCGTCAAAAAATTGGGAGCTTCGGGTGCAGTTATTAGCCTTTTTGTCGCCAGTGGTGGTAAAGATACTGGAGCACTCATGCGCATCGCGGATGAAAAGCTCAAACCCAAACTTCAAAGAGTCCAAGGCGTTGGAGAGGTGAATATTTTAGGCTATCAAGACCGAGAAATTCGTATCTTTTTAGACCCTTTCTTGCTCAATAAATACGCACTCAGTGCTTCAGACTTAAATGGCATTATCCAACGCCAAAATATCAAGCAAGGGGCGGGGAAAATTGTCAATGCCAATCAAGAGATTATCATCAAAGCCCAAGGTGATGCTTCAAGTGTTGAAGAAATTAAAAATATCATTGTAAAAACAGGGGTACGATTGCGTGATGTTGCAACCGTAGAAGATGGTTTGAGCGATGCCAAAAGTTACTCTTCCTACAACGGACAACAAGGTGTAACCTTGGAAATCAAAAAAATTGCTGGTGAAAATGTCATCAATATCATCAAAGAAGTGAAAAAAATCATGCCTGATTTGCAACTTTTGGCTGGAAAAGACAATGAAGTTAAAATTTTGCAAGACCAGTCTGAAAAAATCATGGTCAACATCAACAACGTCCGATTTGACCTTATTTTTGGAGCTATTTTAGCCATCATCATTGTTTTTGCTTTTTTACGTAATGTCACCGCAACGATTGTATCAGCCCTTGCCATTCCAACATCAGTCATTGGTACATTTGCCATTATCGATGCCCTTGGGTACGATTTGAACCGTTTGACACTGATTGGTCTTACCTTAGCCATTGGTATTTTTATTGACGATGCCATTGTTGTGATTGAAAATATTATGAAAAAAATGGAAGAGGGCATGGAGCCATTTCGTGCTTCGTTCGAGGGTATCAAAGAGGTGGCATTCTCTATTTTAGCTATCTCTTCCGTTTTGTTAGCCGTTTTTGTGCCTGTTGCCTTTATGGACGGCATTGTTGGCATGTTCTTTAACTCTTTTGCCATGACGGTTGCAGCGGGAATTGTTATCTCCTATCTTGTGGCGGTTATGTTTATTCCCACGGTGGGTGCGCGTGTTTTGAGTGCAAAAGAGAGCCGTTTTTATTACGCCACAGAGCCTATTTTAAAAGCGATTGATAGGGCCTATGTGTGGCTTTTAAAACCACTGATTCGTTTTAAAACCATCACGCTTATCGTCACGGTTGGACTTTTGATAGCCTCTACAACCCTAAAAGTGGGAATGACTTTTTTACCGATGCAAGACAACAGCGAATTTCAAATCACCATCAAAGGACCCGTGGGAGTGAGCTTGGAGAGCATGAAATCCAAAGTCATGCCCATTGATGCGCTGTTAAAAGAAGATAAAAACGTCGAGTATTCCATCGTGTCAGTTGGCTATAACTCAGCAAAAGAGCTTCATAAGGCACGTATTTATGCCAAACTCAAGCCCGTTAATGAAAGAGGTGTGAGCCAAGAGAAGATTATCCAAAATTATCGTGAAAAATTAGCATCGCTTGAAGGTTTAAGTATCGCGGTTGAAAAAGTCGATGATTTTGATACGGGAGGCACAACGGCACCCCTCCAAGTGGTCATCACGGGGGATAAACTTGAAATTTTAGAGGAGAGTTCTTCAAAACTCATGGCATTTTTAAAAGAGACCAAAGGTCTTGTGGACATCGATAGAGACTATGAAAATGGAAAACCCGAAATAAAAATTGGGATTTTACGTGAAAATGCTCAGCGTGTGGGAGTCAGTGTTCAAGATATTGTGGCTATTTTAGGTTCTGCTTATTCGAGCGATAGTGCGGTTTCTTACTATGAGGACAATGGAAAGCAATTTGACATTACACTTCGCTATGGAGATAATTTTAGAAATTCACTGGAAGATTTGAAAAAACTCCAAGTACGCAATGCAAACGGTCAATTTGTCGCACTAGAAGGCTTACTCTCTTTTGATGAAAGCTTAGGTGCCGCGTCGATTAATCGTTTTGATAGAGAGCGTAAAGTGTTAGTCACGGCTAATATCTACCAAATTCCCCTCGATGATGTGGTTGGAAAAGTCAAAGAAAAAATGGCAGAAATTTTACCCGATGGGTATCATTACCGCTTTACGGGCGATGTTGAAAATATGGAAGATACGAGTAAAGCTTTTGGTGCTGCGGTTGCATTGGCGGTTATCTTAATTTATTTGATTCTTGCAGCCTTGTATGAGTCCATCATACAGCCTTTTATCATCATGGTCTCTATGCCACTGTCATTTACAGGTGTCATGGTGGCACTGTATTTGAGTGGAAATTCATTTAGTATTTTCGTTATGATTGGTATTATCTTGCTTTTGGGAATGGTTGGAAAAAATGCCATTTTGGTTGTTGACTTTGCGAATCAAGCCATTAAAGAAGGTAAAGATGTCGATAGCGCATTGCTTGAAGCGGGAGAAAAACGATTGCGCCCAATTCTTATGACCACCTTTGCCATGATAGGTGCCATGATGCCTTTGGCATTTGGAACAGGGGCAGGGCATGAAAGTAATGCACCCATGGCAATCGCCATCATCGGAGGGCTTGTCAGCTCTACAATTTTAACGCTTTTGGTTGTTCCTGCTATTTATAAGTTTATGTATCCACTCGATGCGTGGCTTAGAAAATGGTACGAAAAAGGTGAAGTGGTCTAAATCAGAGCATTACATGTAAGGAAAATTCCTTACATGTAATGTCATTTATTTTGTAAAAAAGTTATTTTCATTCAAAACGTCAATCAAATCCCGTACAGACTTAATCGATGTGGCAAAAAGCCTGTCTTGCTCAGCATCCAACGTTGGAGCAAATACTTGCTCAACCCCCCGCGCGCCTAGCATCACTGGAAGGCCACTGACAACATCTTTGTACGCATACTCACCTTCCAACATCACCGCACAGGGATAGACCAACTTCTTATCTTGTAAGATAGATTCAACCATCAAAGATGTCGCTTTTGCGGGGGCGTAGTAGGCGGAACCTGTTTGCAAATAACGCACAATTTCAGCACCACCATTTTTTGTTTTTTCAACAATTTCATTAATCTCATTCCAGTCCAAAAAGTCAGTCAAAGGAAGTCCTGCAACGGTGGTAAAACGCGGTAGTGGAACCATGGTATCACCATGCCCACCAATCACTTGAGCTCTGACTTGTCCACCAAATTCTATTTTATGCTTTTTGAAAATGGCTTCTTGAATGTAATGTGCCATACGTGCACTATCCAAAATACCAGACATCCCAACGATACGACTTCGATCCCATCCCGTCTCCTTGAGTGCAACATACACCATAACATCCAAAGGATTGGAGACGGGGATAATAATGGCATTTGGAGAATAGACTTTGACATTCGCACACACATCGCGCATAATTTGCGCATTTTTAATCAATAAATCGTTACGATTCATCCCAGGAAGTCTTGGGCTCCCCGCCGTAATGACCACCAAATCACAATCTGCCAACTGATCAGGGCTCTCTGCCACACTAACAATAGTACTCATCCTTGCTGCTTGTGCGGATTGACTCATGTCCAACGCCATTCCTTTAGCACGCTCAACCTTATTATCGCTCAAAATAATCTCATGCGCCAATCCTCTCATGGCGATGGAGTATCCTACCGTTGATCCTACATGTCCTACACCAACAATGCCAACTCTCTTACTCTTTCCCATGATGATACGCCCTTAATGTTATTTTTTTATCACACTCAAATGCGGAATTATTATAGCACACAAAAGAGTAATAAAGTAACTTGATAATACTCATAATTGAAATGTTTATCCATTGTTCTACTTTTTACACCTTCATGTGTGATATAATTGTTACGTTTTGTAAAACTCTACCCTCATAAAGGCTCAAAAATGAAATACGATGTCATTGTCATTGGAAGTGGAATTTCGGGTATGCGAGCTGCCATTGAGGCAAAAGAGTTGGGTGCCAATGTGGTACTCATCACCAAATCTTCCCCTGCTGCTAATAATTCATTTATGGCAAAAGGTGGAATTAACGCCGCATTTGGCAATATGGAAGATGGAGACAATATCTTTAACCACATCGCCGAGACCTTCAAGAGCTCCGTCGATATAGGCAATGAAGAGTCTATCCGTATCTTTTGTGAACAAGCCCCAGCAGCGGTGCGTGATCTTATAGGCTATGGCGTTCAGTTTAGCACGCTTGAAGATGGTCGCATTGCACAGCGTCCTTTTGGTGGCTCAAAGTTTAAGCGCACCGTCTATGCTGCCGATGAAACGGGACCTGCTATCATGAAGGCCTTGTACGATGTCATTAAAAATTATGAAATTGATGTGATTAAAAATCATATGGCCATCAACCTTCTTTCGCGCAATAACATTATCTCAGGTGTTACCTTATTGGACGAAGAGAGTGAAAAAGTAGTGGTATGTGAAGGCAAAAGCGTCATTTTAGCCAGTGGTGGCTTTGCATCTTTGTATAAAAACTACACATCCAATGTCAAAGATGCCACAGGAGATGCCATTGCAATGGGACTTCGAGCAGGTCTCAAAGCCATGAATCTAGAATTTGTCCAATTTCACCCCACAGGGCTTGAAGGTACCAACTTTTTACTCAGTGAAGCCGCGCGTGCGGAGGGCGGAAGACTCGTAGATGAAAATGGCGAATCGTTTGTCGATGAACTCAATACCCGTGATTTCGTAACGCGTGCCATCTTTAAAGAGATACAAAAAGGCAATCATGTCTATCTTGACTTGCGTGATGTTCCGCAAGAGGTTATCAACACGAAGCTTATAGGCATTAAAAAGCGGGTCTATACCCTCAAAAAACTAGACCCTACGTGTGATTTGATACCTGTAACACCCGTTGCCCACTACACGATGGGAGGCATTGCAACCGATGTCATTGGACGAACAACCATTCAAGGACTTTTCATCGTGGGAGAAGCAGGGGACAATGGCGTCAATGGTGCCAATAGGCTAGGAGGAAACTCCTTAAGTCAAGGAGCTGTTTTCGGCAAAATCTCCGCCTATGAAGCCATAAAATTTGCCAATAAAATGAAAAAATATAATGGCGTAGACTACTACGATATCACCAAAGATATCCAATGGATTAGCCACTTGCAAGAGCTAGCCAAACACGTTGACGTCAATGAAATACGCAATGAAATAGGGCGGGTTATGTTTGAAAAAATCGGCATCATACGCACAGAATCTGAGTTGATGGAAGCTCTTGAAAACTTTAAGGCGATGGAGCAGTCCATCAAGAACGGCAAAAGCGAAAAATCATGCAATGTCAAAAGCCTACTAGAGCTTGTAAATGCGCTTCTCGTTGCCAAAGCAACCGCCAAGTCAGCCTTATTGCGTGAAGAGAGTAGAGGTTCGCACTTTCGAATTGATTTTCCTGAAAAAGATAGAAAATTTAAAACCAATACCTTGATAGCATTGGACGAGATAGATGCAAGCAAGGTTTAAGTATACTACGCAAAATACTTACATGTAAAGAGGAGACAATGTCTGAAAACCTTATTAGTATTCAACAGTATGCCATCAAACACAAACTAAGCACCTTTGCAACGGTGAAGCTCATTAATCAAGGTAAAATCAAGACCATTCGAAAAACAGTGGAGGGCGAAGAGCGAGAATTCGTCCTTGACGACACAACTCCCATAGCCGTAAAGGAGACGCACAAAACACCTGCTGATTCCTCCATGATAGACTACCAAAAGGAGTACCAAACCCTTTTAGTTAAATACAGTACCCTCCAAGAAAAATACACCACTCTACTGGAAACGTGCCATGCGCAGAAGTGAATTTAACATTGACACCCCTGAAACCATAGAAGAATTTTTAAATACATGCGAATACGGTACGCTAAGCCTTATTGATAGTGAGGCAAAACCGTATTCGGTACCGTTGAATTTTGCATCTTGGGAAGAGGGCATCGTCTTTCATGGAGCATCGGAGGGTAAAAAAGTAACGCTTATTGCCCACAATCCACAGGCTAGTTTTAGTGTTGTTAAACCTTATGCGCTCATTCCCTCTTACTTTAGTCATACACGCTCCGCATGCCCTGCCACACAGTTTTTTGGCAGTGTTTTGATGCATGGAACCATCACAATCCTTGAAAATAGAGAACAAAAAGCAGATGCTTTGAATGCTATCATGCAAAAACTACAACCCGAGGGAGCGTATGAACCTTTAAGTCCTAACAATCCTATATACACAAAAATGCTCGAATCAACCGCCGTTTTTTACCTCAAAGTCGATACGCGCTCTTTTAAACTTAAAGTCGCTCAAAACCTAACACAGGAGCGCAAAGAAAGCTTAATAGAAGAACTTGAAAAAAGAGCAACGCCATTGGATAAAGAAACCATAGCGTTAATGCGTCTTTACATGTAAGCATTTATGCGTAATGAACTTTTTGAAAAAACGATTTGCTGCCCATACTGTTGGGAAAGCTTTTTGATTGCCATTGAACCCAGTTTGGAAATTGGTGAAACTTATGTTGAGGATTGTTACATTTGCTGTAGACCCATTGAAATAACAGTATGTTACAAAGATGAAGAGTATATCGATATAAGAATCGCACCCATAGAAGGAAACGCTTTTTAAAAAAGCTTCTTCTTTTCTAATTATTGAAAACTCAAATTTTCAAAGTTAATTGTTTTTTTAAGTTTAATTTTAATCACCAATGTGAGGTGATAGTATATATCACTATCACCTCACACTCAATCCTCCATCCAAATATTGGATGATAGGATAGATGAAAAACTCAATAATTTTACGTTTGCCTACTTTGATTTCTGCTGTTACATTCATTCCAGGCTCTAGTTGTCAAGCGAAGCGCAGAACTAGTCAGTATTTTAGTGTAAAAAAGTCACAATTTGAAACTTAAACCACCTCTTGATTTTGACCTTCTAGGTTTGAAGATTTAGCTTCAAACTTATAGATTTCTGAGTGTAAAACTCCTGTTTGTTTCTTCTCTTTGAGTCGGTAGCTATCTCCTTGTATATTGATAATATGTGAATGATGTAACACTCTATCTAGTATGGCAGTAGTTACGATTTTATCGCCTGCAAAGACTTGAACCCATTTACTAAAGACCAAATTGGATGTAAAGATGGTGGAGCTTTTTTCATAGCGTTTAGAGATAATTTGAAAAAAGTGATTAGCTTCTTCTTTGCTCATATTGAAGTATCCGATTTCATCAATAACAAGAACCGATGGAGAAGCGATAGATTTCAAGAAGCTATCATATTTTTTCTCTTTTTTGGCTCTATTAGCATTACTTAAAAGCTCACTGATGGTGGTAAATCGTACCTTGTAGCGATGCTGCACTGCTTTAAGTGCTAGAGCAATAGCAAGATGTGTTTTACCCACACCACTTTCACCGAGTAGAATGATATTCTCACGCTTTTTAACAAATATGAGGCTTGAGAGTTCTTCAATCTGCTTTCTGTTTACTCCCACTGAGAAAGTGTAATCAAACTGCTCCAGTGTCTTAATAACAGGAAATCCTGCAAGTTTGGTCAACATATTTTTAGACCTTCCTAGTCTGTTATCGACTTCCATTTGCAATACCTCTGCTAAGAACTGTGAGTACTGCCAATTCTCTTTGGCTGCGATACTGGCAATATCATGATATTTTTCTCCAATAATAGGCAGTTTAAGCTCTTTACATAACTCTTCGATAGCGGTATCTAGCTCCATAATGTACCACCATAAAATCCAACAGGAAGGATGATATTGGCAACCATGGGTATAAAATCAATAACATTGAATGTCTCTATTAGGGATATATAGTTTCTCCCAGTCTTTGTGAGAATTGATTGGAAAATATTTTTTAGCTACACTTTCAATCAAAGCTTTAGGGTGGATTCCTTGATAGGCTTTAGGCACAGGAAGTAGCTGTAACTGCTCCTGTGCTAACAACTCAAATGGTATCTGTAATGTTGTCTGATGAATACGTTTATTGGCGGTATTATCCAACCATTTGAGCACTTCTGCATTCGTATTATCCAGTGTTAATGCGTAATGTTTCATTGCAAGTCGTACACGCAGTCCATTATGAAAGTTATATCGCAGATAGTGGTTAAATCGCTCCACTTTTCCTTTGGTTTTAGCACGATATGGTTTGCATACTTTGATACTAAAGCCACAGTGTTTGGAAAAGTCCTCAAAGAGCGGGTTGAGTTTATGTTTGCCTCTACCATAGCTATTACGCCCTAAAATCACTGTTCGCATATTGTCATACAAACAACTCCTTTGGAACGCCTCCGAAGTAGCTAAAGGCGTTCATATGGCATCCTATGAGTGTTTCAATCTTCTCATTATTGACATATTCCACATACGAAGCCCTAGAATATCCCATTGTTGCAACAAACGCGGAGAGATTATCTTTAGGAAACTCTATCCAATCGACTTGCATCTGCTGGGCAGGTTTGGTTTCAAAGCGAATAATAGGTTCATCACTCTTGGCACGAGTTCTTAGCTCATAACGCCCAATGACTTGCTGTAACCAACGCAAGCTTCCATCGTATCCAAGCTTCTTAATCTCTTCATAAATCACCGTCAGTGGTATTTCACTTTTCTGTTGTTCTGCTGTTTCTAGCATTTTAGCAATATGAGGCAAATAGGGATCAACACTGTTGATCACAGGAGGTCTATTGATATGGGGGGGGAATATAATCATCTGGAAGATTGGCATAACGCCTTACGGTATCTCTTGAAATACCTAACTTTCTAGCAATCGCACTCTTACTCAAACCCTCAGCTAAAAACTTCTTTATCATTTTAATTTCACCTTTTTTTAACACCAAACTCCTTCCAAAAAATTTGAAAATGGAGTTTAACCAATTTAACTTGGTTTCTTAAGGTTTTAAATCAAAATGCAACTCTCAAATCACATTTTATACTGACTAGTTTAGCAGTTCGTTTGACATTTGAATGCATTTGGAGAATTAAATGGTAATTTTTTTGTTATATCGTGGAATCCATATAATGCATCTGAATTTTTTAAACGGTCATTTTTAAGATAATATAACTTAATCATTCTTCCTTCTGAGATGTCAGACGAAATAAAAAATAAACAAATAGTTTTAAAATAAGCTGTTTAGGCTTTTTAAAAAATTTATCTGACTAATGACACTTCATTTAACGCTTATTTGTAAATATCACCTCGACTATCGACTTTTAAAATTTTAATTTCAATGTCGTCCATATAAAAGAGAATGCGATATTTAGAAACTCTCAATCTAAAAATGGGTGGTATGTCATCACCTGCCAATCGTTTAACATCACCTTCTGGTAATTTTACAATCGCGTCATAGATGCGCTTTTGTAAAGTATGATCATATTTTGAAAAGCTTTTTTCAAATGTTTTTGAGAAAAAAATTTTCACACATTATACTTTTTAGCAAAGTCGTTTTGGTCTATAAAAGTATCTGTATTCATAATATGTAAAATTTCTTCTTTGTCTTTAGCATCTAAAATAAGCGCAGCTTTTTCTTTTGAATGAGAATTTTGGAAATGGATTTCTAAGCTCTCTCTTAAAATTTGAGAAATAGATTTTTTTTCCACAAAACTAAAAACTCTTGCTTGTTCATAGAGCTCTTTATCTATGGTTAAACTAATTCTGTGCATGATAACCTCAATGATGTAGTGATGTATAAACATCATTATAGCATATAATGTTTGATGAAGCCTAGAAATAGGCAAATAGTTTTTAAAAATAAGCTCTTTCTTTTAGCTTTTTAAAATCTTATATGGTTAAAATTGTATTTCATTTAACATCATTCACGTAATCAGAGAAAGCAGAATTCATACAAATGCTATTCTTATTAATTTATATTGCTACTTTATAAATCTTATGATTTTTTCATCAATTTTAATTCTTTATTTTTTATATTTTACACAAGTGTCTATTTTTCGGAATTTTAGATAAAAGTTTATATACATTTCTCAAATTTTCACAATTAAAATAAGAATAGATTTTGCTTTCAACTCTTTACAGGAGGTGTAAGATGAAAATCGAATCACAGACATTGACCCATCACATGGAACACTCGTTTACTTATGAAAGAACAGACACGTTTGAGCAAGAATTATCAAAGCTCTCATTAAACGAGACGGCACAAAAAAATGCCCCTCAAGCATTGCGTGAAACTGATTTGGTTGAACAAATAAAATTTACGCTTATTCAACAATTACTACAACTTTTGTTTGGCGCATCCAAAGAGATTTCAAGCAAACCTCAAAATGGCTGCAGTGACAACGCTTTACATGTAAAGCAGCCCTCTTCTTCTCAATTTCGCCTTTTTGAAACAGTAGAAGTGAACTATGAATCGACCTACAAAGAGGCTGAGAGTTTAAGGACGCAAACCCAAGGTACGGTGAAGACGACGGATGGCAGAAGTATTGACATCAACCTTGAAATAACGATGCAACGCTCTTTTTACGCTAAAACAGCCATGAGTGAGTCTGTTTTCATAGACCCACTGGTCATCAACCTTGATGGCAACTTGCCAGAGCTTTGCAATACCACATTTTCATTCGATCTTGATTGTGATGGCAAAAGTGATCAAATCTCTTCCTTAGCCAACAATAATGGCTTTTTAGCACTCGACACCAATCAAAACGGTCACATAGATGACGGTAGCGAACTTTTTGGTACGAAAAGTGGCAACGGTTTTAAAGATTTAAGTGCTTACGATACCGATAAAAATCACTGGATAGATGAAAATGACCCTATTTTTGAAGGTTTACGCATCTGGTGTAATGATGAACTTATCGGGCTTGGAGAAGCGGGGCTTGGAGCCATATACCTAGGCGCGCAACCCTCCCCCTACCTGTTAAAAAATGATGACAATGAAACCTTAGGAAAACTGAGACAAAGCAGTCTCTTTTTATTTGAATCAGGAAAAGTGGGGACGATCTCACAGGTTGATTTTGCCAAACGAGATGCCAAAGAGCCTATTGTGAGAGCCTTAGCACAGGTTTGATGCTAAAAGCTTACAGTGTATTGGAGCTAGCGAACATCATCGGTCATGTTTTACACTAAAATTTTCTTTTCCACCCCACAACGCACAATATCTACCCCATACTTATCCCTAAGTTTAGTCAGCTTTTCATTCAGTCGTTTGGCTTTTGCATCTTCTTCTTGGTGCAAAAGCGAAAACGTTTTGGTTTGTGTGGGCGTCACAAAATTTGAGACATGAAGGCTTAAATGGTGTATGCCATAATGCGGATGTATATCCAATGCACGTATGGTTTGAAGCGTGAGTTCTCGGTACATACTCTCACTAAAAGACCTATCAATCGTATGCGATACGTTTGATGCTAAGCCATTTTCATACCGTATCATAAAATAATAGGTCGTAGGGTGCACGCTTAGTTTTGCAACCGTATGAGAAAGATGACGTGAAAGAATCGTGGCACGTCTTAGCACTTCTTCTCTGTCCGAAATAGTATGAAAATTACGAGAAATACCGATGGATTTTCTATCTCGTTGATGAACAACTGCCTCATTGTCTTCACCACTAATGCGTGCAATTAAGTTTTTCCCTATCGTTCCCCATCCACACACTAAGTTTTTAGCCCCTAACACTTCTCCAAGGGTTTTAATACCGTAATTTTTAAACCGTTTCTGCAAGGCTTTTCCAATCCCTGGAAAACTCTCTATGGGCATAGCATTCACAAAGTGGTGAATCTCTTCTTTCTTAACAAGCGTTAACCCATAGGGCTTATTAAAATCCGTTGCCAACTTTGCAATCCATTTGGAACTAGACGCACCAATAGACATGGGCAAATCAAATGTTTCTAAAATTTCTTTTTGAAGCATAGATATAAAATCATAGGTATCTTCATCTTTAACCCATCCACGTAAATCTCCCCAAAACTCATCAATACTGTATTGCTCTAAAATGGGAATTTTTGTCATTAAAAACGCTTTGAGCTTGGTGGAAAGTTGTTGATAAAAAAGATGATCACTTGCGACAACCAAGAGATTTGGAGACATAAACAGGGCATCTCGAAGATGCGTTCCTGTTTTTATACCATACTTTTTAGCTTCATAGCTTTTAGCAATGACAATGCCGTGAACCCTTCCCTTATCGTCCACAAACTCTTTTTTCCATTCATTTTTATCAAATTCCGTGAAATGTTTTTTATGCTGCATCAAGCCGTTAAAGCCACCCACGGAGTCTGTCATCATACTTTGCGTATCTTCCACAGAAAAGATTCTACTATCGCCACTTTTACAGACAACAACGGGTTTGTGTTTAAGGGAAGGGATGCGTGTACGCTCTGCTGAGACAAAAAAGCAGTCTAGGTCTAAGTGAATAATCACAAGGCAAGCCTATGGTAGATTTATAAAGTGATTATAGGGGCATTTTGAGGAAGGGGTTGAAAATATTGCAAGATGAAATGCGAATCAGTGAAAGAAGTCTAGCCATCACTAGACTTCTTTACATGTAAAACCTCAGATACCCAAATCTTGACGCTTGAAGTACTCTTGTCCTACTTTACACAATGGACACGCTTTTGGAGCCTTTTTGCCTCTATGAATGTGTCCACACACTTCACAGACCCAAATTTCTTCTTCTTCATCTTGGAAGAATCCGTCTTCTTTGAGGGCATCTTGCAAGGCTTTGTATTCACGTTCGTGTTCGACTTCTACTTTACCGATGGCATTGAAAAGACGTGCGAGTTCTTTATGCCCTTCTTCTTCCGCGATTTTTGCAAAGCTTGGGTACATAATCGTATGTTCATAGTTTTCACCCGCCATCGCACTGTCAAGGTTTTTCAGTGTGATTTCTGTTTCAGCACCATCAACCAGTTTGTGATACGCTTTAAACTCAGCACGTGCATGCCATTTTTCATTTTCTGCTGCTTCTCTAAAATGACGTGCAACGGCATGCCAGCCCTCTTCTTGAGCGATGTCGGCAAATAAGTCGTATTTATTACGTGCTTGGGACTCACCCGCAAAGGCTTTCATCAAATTAACTGCCGTTAAATCCTCTGTCACACAGGTCATAGCCTCACCACAACACATAAGCTTACCGCCACCTACATTTTGTACTTCAACCTCATTGCCACATTTAGAGCATTTGTACGATTCGTACTGTCTCATTCTTTCTCCTTCTAAAATTTTATTTTCAAGTTTAACAAAATTAAACTTAAATACTAATTGATAAAAATTATTATTTAATTAATAAATACATATTAATTTACATATTATTTTATGTTTTTAGCTCTAAAATACCCTTTTTCTGAAAAAATTCTTCAATAGCTTTTAACGAAAATGCTTTATCGTACATATAAAGCTCTTGCCACGTTTTACCCTCTAAAAATGTTGTAGTCCCAATGCTATAACGCTTTTTTACATTTTTAAGAAACAGAAGTGTTGTTTCTATGACTAAAGCATACTGTGCACTGGTAAGTTTATCAAGAAGGTCAAAAACACGATGATAATTGACAATGCACCGATTAGAGTCATCACCCACACGTAAAGACCAAATACGCTGTGCAAATTCGTGCTGATACTCAACGCCTGTGCGCAAACGGAGTGAAAACTCACGCAAACCCGTGCGTAGAGATTGAGGAGAAACAAATGAAGTAATGTTATGAAAGAAAAAATAGACACTGAGAATAAAAAAATCTTCGGAACAAGGAGAAAAATGACGAATTTCTTTGAGTGTTTCCTCTTCAACCCATAATTGAGTGCGCAGATAACTTAAATGACGCACACGCCAATTATCACCCTCAACTTCAGCCCTCTTTTGCCACTCTATGAGCGTGGGTCTGGGGATATTAAAACGCTCTACCAAAGGCTTATACGAGATACTCATCACATTTCCTTGAGTCGATATTCATTATTATATTATATTTTTAACAATTATACAATACCTGAGTCTTTTAAAGCTTAAGGAATTAGCTTATAAATACCATTCTTTTTTCTAAAAAAGTTATGTTATACATTTAAAGTTGAAAATATTTTAAAAAATTGGGATTATTGTCTATCAAACCCCGTTCTATCAGGCTTTGGATGACGTTTTTATCACAATCGGTATCTTTGGGCCACTCTCTGGTGTAGCCATCTAATAGCGTTTTATTCGTTGCATCAATACCAAAATACTCCTCTTCAATAAAAAGATCACGAAGGGCATCAATATTATTGACCACGCGCCAGATGAGCATATACGCATTACTGACATCATTGGCATTCTCATCCACAAACACTAAAAGCTTCAGGTGCTCTCTTAAAGGTTTTAACGCTTCATAGAGTTCTTTACCTGCCCTACTCTTTTGTATGGCTAAAATGGTGATGGGTGTTTGGGTATGTGTCATATACTGCTTTAGTGCCTTTGCTTCAGGCACTAAAGTCAAAACCTTTTCAAATAAAACATCATCTTTTATGATATTTTTAGAAGGAGTCTCCATGATCTCACCCGTACAATCCACCCCCAATTTTCCACCAAAGAGCGCATTGGGAGAAGCATGGTCAAGTGCGTCGCACACACCTTCACTGATGAGGATACTTTTTGCATTCAAGCGATTGAGGATATACTCAGTGATGGCAGGATAATCCCCAAGTTCTGGAGCATCTTCTCCCACAAAAAGAGCGTGTTTCACAAAGCTCATCTGCCCAACACCCCAAAAAGCATGCATAAATTGCTTGGCGTGTCCAGGATAAAGCGTGTGCATCTTCGCCAAGATAAGATTGTGAAAAACCCCATTTTCTGGCATTTTATAGTCTATCAAATCGGGGGCTGTGGTTTTAAGCAATGGTAAGAAAATACGCTCTGTTGCCCAGCCCATGTATTTATCTTCCAATGGAGGCTTACCTACAACGGTTGCTTGGTAGATAGGTTTTTCTTTACATGTAATGCAACTTACATCCATTACTGGATAAGGCTCTTTGAGTGTGTAATAGCCTGTATGATCTCCAAAAGGTCCTTCGATTTCCATCTGACTTGGGTCTACCCAACCTTCTATAACAAAATCCACATCTTCAGGGATATAAATAGGGTTGGTCAGTGATTTCACCAGCCTTGCACTTTTTTCTTTCACAAAACCGTACAGTAAAAGTTCAAACATACCAATGGGCATCGGTGCTTGTCCACACCAGATGTAAAGTGGATCTCCTCCTATACCAATACTCACAGGCATTTTTTGCCCTGCTTTTTTGTATTCATGGAAAAAATGCGCGCTGTCTTTGTGAATTTGCCAGTGCATACCCAAACGGTTTTTACTGTAGACTTGTAAACGATACATGCCTAAATTTTGCTTTGTACCATCCAAACTTTGCGTATAGACTTGCCCCATGGTGATGAAAGGACCACCGTCCTCACTCCATGTGGTTAAAATCGGCAAATCGTATAAATTGGGCTCTTTTGAAACCTTACTTTGGCAGACACCTTTGCCTTTAAGTCGCTTTGGAAGGGCATTTTTGAGTCCAAAAAGTGTTCCTAGCATCCCTACTTTATCCATAAAAGAACTAGGAGGCTTCATATGCATCAAGGATTGAATCTGCTGTGCTACGACATTAGGATTTTTTCCAAAAACAAGTTCCGTGGCTTTATCTGAGCCAAAAACATTCATTAACACAGGAATATCAAAGCGTTTTCCCAATCGCTTGCTAATAGGCTTAGTAAATAAAAGCGCTTTTGAATCCTCTTTTTTCACTTCAATGTAAGCAAGATGCGGGATTTCAAGGTCAATATCCAGTTCTTCATCAATGATACGTAACTTATCGTTTTTTTGCAACAGTGCAATGATTCTCTCCACCCCTACTCCTTTTAAAATATTTCGCTTAATGCAATCTTCTCGGCACGCTCTAAGAGTGATTTTGCTCCTTGATCTAGCACACGACGCGCTAATTCTTGACCGACATTTTCATAATTTTGTTTGCTTGTCGTTGTCTCTTCACAGATAAGTTCAGAGCCATCAGGCAACCCGATAATGGCTTTTACATGTAAGCTTTCCCCTTCGATTTCGGCATTGACACCAATGGGTACTTGACAACCTCCTTGCAAAATACGGATAAAATCACGCTCAACGGTGGTTTCGATAATGGCATTTTCATCATTTAAAATAGAGACCAAATGCTCAACCTCTGCGTTATCGATGATTTCAATCCCCAAAGCTGCTTGTCCAGAAGCAGGTATCATAATCTCTTTTGAAATGGGCGTAAAGTATTTGACTTCACCCTCAAGCCCAAGACGCTTGATTCCAGCACTGGCCAAGATAATGGCATCAAATTCACCCTCTTTCAGTTTACGAATACGTGTATTGACATTGCCACGTAAATTTTTAATAACAAAATCAGGGCGAAGCTTCAAAAGTTGCATTCGACGGCGCAAACTGGTCGTCCCTACCACCGCACCCTCAGGCAAGGTTTCAATAGAGCTATATTTTTCAGACAACATCGCATCTCTTACATCTTCACGTTTGGTAATGACACCGAGTTTAAGACCTTCTGGAAACTCCATAGGAACATCTTTAAGGCTATGCACCGCAATATGCGCCTCACCCCTAAGCATCGCTTCTTCCAATTCCTTCGTAAAGAGCCCTTTCCCTCCGATTTTAGCCAAAGCAACATCGAGTATTTTATCGCCTTTGGTCATCATAATAGAAAGTTCTACTTCAAGACCTGAATGCGCTTTTTCAAGTTCAGCTTTTACATGTTCTGACTGCCAAAGAGCCAATTTGCTTCCACGTGTCGCAATAATCAATTTCTTCATTTTTTCTCTTTAATCAATTTTCGATAACTTGTTTTTTCATCGTCTTTTTTACCATTAAGGTATACAGTCGGTGTGCTGTTAATCATCAAATTTGTTGCATATTCATGATCAGCTTGCATACGCTTAATAATGTTGTCTTGTACAATTTCAGAAGGGGTTATGGAGGTTTTAAACGCCGTATTAAATGCTTTTAAGATCTGTGCATCATCCGCTTTTTTAAGGTCAAATACTTCATCGTACACACGTTTTACCACATCTTTTTCACCCTTCTCTTCCGCAACCAACATCGCGCGAATGAGTCCAGGGGCCGCTGGGTGAATAGAGAGAGGTAAATGGTAGTAAAACAACGCAAAGGTTTCAGGATTCTTTTCAACATCACGAATGACTTCGGGTACAAAGTCCATGCAAAAAGGGCACAATGGGTCACTAAAAATCACCAGTTTATTGGGCGCATTAAAGTTTCCTGCTAACAAATGCTCTTTCGTATATGCTTTAGCATCCAAATCCAACGAAAGTCCATTTTTTAAACTCTTGCCACTGCCAATATCCAACAAGTCTTTACTTAAAACTTTACCATTGGTAAAAACGATATCATTAACCGTGACTTTTTTACCCTCTTGTTTTGTCAAAATCAAATCCAAACGTACAAAATAGACATACCATCCTGAAACCTCTTTGAGTGAATCCTTTTTAAGAATGGTCATCTTTTCAAGTTTATAACTATCATTAGGACCAATCGCTTTGGTTAAAAAGTTCGTAACTTTTTTATCCAAATCCAAATTACCCTCAGCACTTAAAAGAAGTGTACTACTTAAGACGAGGCTCGTCAATAACTTCAACATCAATGATTTCACTGTTTTTTCCTCCTACAACATGAGAAGAGATCACCTCTTCTTCCTTTACATGTAACGCTTTACTCGCAAAAAGTGTCGTGATAAAACCAAATTGCAAACACAGTGCTACGATATCTCCTAAAAAGCCTGGCAAAATCAACAGCAAGGCACCCAAAACACTCCATAAATTCAATCTTTGAAAAGCATTAACGCTGATTTGACGTTGCATCATTGCATTGAGATTTTGCATGAGCGTCACACGAAAATTGACCAATAGCACGATACCAAGAACAGCAGAGAGTACAATTTCCACAAACGTTGCAAAGGCACCTATGTAAGAAGCGATGTTTACACTCACCATCACCTCTAAAAAAAGATAGATTAAAAAATATTTCAAGAGAGCAACTCTTTGAGTTTTGAAAATGCGTCTTCTTTTTTGACGATGCTCTTTTCCAAAGTTTTACGCTCAACAATCTCCACAAAACCCTCTTCAAGCTCCTTTCCAACGATAAGCGCATAAGGAAGACCAATGAGTTCATAATCTTTCATTTTAAAGCCAAAACGCTCATTTCGGTCATCCAAAAGCACGCTCAAACGCTCCTTTTTCAAAGCAGTGTAAATTTCTTCTGCATACGCACTTTGCGCTTCATCTTTTACGTTAGAAACTATAATATCCAGCAAATATGGAGCAGTTTGCTTGTTCCAAACGCACCCTTTTTCATCATGACTGGCTTCTATCATCACGGCAACCAAACGACTGACACCTATACCATAACATCCCATATAAAAGGGTTGTGCTTTGCCATTTTTGTCTAAAAAGGTAGCGCCCATAGCCTTGGCATATTTTTGCCCCAGTTGGAAAATATGACCTACTTCGATTCCTTTGGTAACATACATCGAAGCACCACAACATCCACAGCAATCTCCTGCTTGAACACTCGCCAAATCTGCATAACGCTCCTCTTTGAAGTTAAACATCTCAACACCCACGTAATGATAATCTACTTCGTTGGCACCGCAGATAAGATTTTTAGCCTCTTTTAACTCTAAATCTATGTAAAATTTTACACATTCTAGCCCAACAGGTCCGATAAATCCTGCTTTAAGCCCTACTTTTTCCAACTCTTCCGCACTCGCATCAGCCAAATCAAGTGCGCCACACGCATTGAGTGCTTTGACTTCTTGAAGCTCATCATTGCCTCTTACAAAAAAAACAATGACCTCTTCTTTGTCAACATAAATGGCTTTTTTCACCACCGCTTTGATGCTGTAAAACGCGTCGGCCTTGAAAAAATGACACACATCGGCAATGGTTTTCATATCGGGTGTTTTAAATTTTGAAAAACTCGCCACAGGGGCTTCAACACTTGTTGTTTTGGGAGCGCGTTTGGCTGCTTCCACATTGGCAGCATACGAACAGCTTTGACACACCACGATGTCATCTTCACCGTTTTGAGCCAACACCATAAACTCTTTACTCCCACTGCCTCCAATAGCACCACTATCCGCATCAACCGCACGAAAGTCAAGACCTAGTTTGGTAAAGATTTTGGTGTACGTCTTTTCCATTACATCAAACTCTTTTTTCATACACACTTCATCTTCATGAAAACTATACCCATCTTTCATCGTAAACTCACGGCATCGCAAAAGCCCAAAACGAGGGCGTGCTTCATCACGAAATTTCGTGGTGATTTGATACAAATGCAAAGGGAGTTGCTTATAGCTGTTAATACGATTGCGTACGATGTCGACCACAACTTCTTCATGGGTAGGACCTAGTACAAATTCGTTCTCTTTTCTATCTTTAAAACGACACAGCTCTTTACCAAAAACATCGTAACGCCCGCTCTCTTTCCATAAGTCCGCAGGTGTGACGACATCCATTTGAATCTCTTGAGCACCCGTTTCGTCCATCTCTTGCTTCACCACATCTTTGATTTTGTCAAAAACAATTTTGCCCATAGGTAAAAAGTTGTAAAGCCCACTGCCCACCTGAGAGATAAACCCACCCCTTACTAAAAACTGATGACTGGGTAAGGTGGCATCTTTGGGTGCATCTTTTGTGGTTGGCGCATATAATTTGGAAAACTTCATTACTTCACTCCCATTTGGTATTCGCATTTGTACATATTCATGCGTTTGGTTTGGTCTTCATTGATGTTAAAAATGTATTGAACCGCTTGAACAATGGTGTCAGCTTCAGGTTTTTCGGCCACATCTTTGAGATTTTTCGTTGCGGTGTGTAAAAAGGAGTTAAAGGCATGGTGGAGTACTTTTTCAACCTGCTCTTTTAGCTCTTCGGGGATGTACCCTTTTTTGATGGCTTTTTCAATTTCTTGCAAAGAACAACATTTGGCGTGATCACGTATCTCTTTGATGATAGGCTCAACACACATGCTCTGCAACCATTTGAAAAACTCCATCGTTGCGCGCCCTACGATGCCATACGCCACTTTGGCTTGTTCTTCACGAAGCGACATATTGCGCGCCACAATCTCTTCCAAATCGTCCACAGCATAGACATGTAAATGGTGATGTTCTTTCACATCAATGTCACGAGGAACAGCGATGTCAAACCAGTAACGTGAGAAATCACGCTCTTCTACCATATCATCGCTAATGACACTATGTGGTGCTCCCGTGGCGGAGAAGACTAAACGATAGCGGTTGATATATTCGGTCAATTTGGCATACGGTACCACAGACGCTAACTCTCCTAATTCATTTGCCATCACTTGAGCATGTTCAAGATTTCGATTGATGATGATAATATTGACCCCGCTGGCGATGAGGTGTTTGGCAGCCAGTTGACTCATCTCACCTGCGCCCACTACCAGCGCAGTTAAGCCACCAATGTCACCCAATAAATCTTTGGCTTTAGAGACAGCAACACTCGAAACCGATACAGGGCTTTTAGAGATATCGGTACGCGCACGTACTTCTGCGGCACAGCGAAACGCATGGTGCATCGCCCGACCCAATTTCTGACCGCAATACCCATGTTCAAAGGCAAATTTAAAGGCATCTTTCAGCTGACCTGCGATTTGTGTTTCGCCAATAACGAGACTGTCCAAAGAAGAACAAACGGTAAAAAGGTGGTGAATTGCCCCATTGTCTTCATACGTGTCCGCCCTTCCCTCCAATTCATCTTTAGAGACATCGGAGACGTAACTGAGTAATTCAAAAATATAATTAAGTGCTACCGTACAATCGCTCACACTGGCGATGATTTCCACGCGATTACATGTAGAAAGAAGTATTACCTCATTGATCGCTTCGCATTGGTTTAATTGTGACATAAAATGGTGACTTTTTTCTTCTGAGTTGAACGCCAATTTTTCGCGAACGCAAATATCAGTGTTTTTATGGGTAAAACTCATCGTAAGATAGTGCATTAAAAATTCCTCTCAATCATATCAGTAATGATAGATGCCAATCCAACATCATCTTCGCCCTCAATTACACGCAATGCTTCAAATCCAAGCTGTTTTGCGTACATCATTGCATCACCAATGGCATTGGTTTCACTCATCTTTTCTTTAATCCATGTCGACTCTTCGACACTCAACTCTTTTTGAAATAAACCTAGCAGTCTATTTTGATCCGAAGACGAGAGTTTTGCGTACATGTAAAGATACGGCAGTGTTGTTTTACCCTCTTTAAAGTCATTGAGCGAGGGTTTTCCCAACACTTCGCTGGATTGGGTAATGTCTAAAATATCATCGATGATTTGAAAGGCAAGCCCCAAATTTTTACCATATAAAGCGTATTTATGGCTCTGCTTTTTTGCAAGTATGGCAGCAGCGTGTGCCGATGCCTCAATTAATGAGGCTGTTTTTTTATAAATCATATCAAAGTAAACTTCAAGATTGTCGTTAAATGTGTGGGAAAGCTCAACATCCAAAAGCTCTCCTAGTGAGAGCAAAGCAACCGCATTTGAGATGCTAAAAGCAACGTCTTGAGGCATAGCAGTGAGTTCGCTAAAGCCTTTAGAATAGAGAATATCCCCTAACATAATAGCTGTTTTGTTTCCAAACTGGGCATTAATAGAAGCTTCCCCTCGTCTGGTAAACGCATCATCAATCACGTCATCATGAAGTAAACTCGCCGCATGGATGAGTTCTACAATGGCAGCTAATTTTAACGCTTCAGGTGATGGTCCTGCGATTTTAAGAATAAGCTTTGCGCGTAAACGCTTGCCTTTAGGAACTTTATGAAACAGTTCAACACTTCGTGCATCTTTTAACGATGCAACCATCTCTAACATTAAGGTTTCGACTTTTGCTAGCACCTATGTATCCTATTTAATTTTTCTTCGGTTTAAATTCAACATTAATACGTTCTTGATTATCTTCGATAAATATATCTAAAATTGCCTCACGGTTACTTTGACTAAAGTCATTAAAAACGATTTTAATCAAGACTTTAGCATTCATTTTATTTTCACCCTCAGGAAGTAAGGGTAACGTAATGCTCTCCAATGGATAGTTTTTTTTCAAAATATACTGATACGGATGCCCTCGATAATTGACCAACACAAAAAGCTGATCGTTGGCAAACAAGGTCCAACGCAGTTTTAAAAGATAGTCATTCGTAGGATTTTCCGCGCTTGCTTTCTTTGTCACCTCTTTACGGTTGATATAGACATAGCCCAATTCATCTTTTTTGAGTACAAATTGATGTTGGTATTCATACTGTATCTCAGCCAATACCTGCCCTGAACTCAAAAGGAGTAGCCATAAACCACAAAGAAGTTTACTCATTTTGTGTTAATATTTCCCCAACGGTGGCAATAAAAAAATCTGTATTCCTCTCGTGGATGGCATCGGCTCTTTCCATCAAAACAGAATGAACCGCATGGTGAACCTCTTGACCTAATGTTTCTTCAAGTAAAAGCTCCATAGCATTGTAACGCTCTACAATCTGCAAAAGTTTCTCTTTCACTAAATCTTTATTGGCATTGAAGAGAATATCAAAAAATTTACTTTTGGGACTTCCCATAAAAATGTCATCTTCATCTTCGTACAACATAGCTTTACCCCTTTTAAAATCTTGTGGATTATAGCTTTACTCATCTGAAAAATGGCTTCTGCGTGCTAGAAAACAAACGTTACAAGTCATTTTCAGAACTAACAGCTTGTTAGTAACACAAAAATATAACTCATTGAAGCATCGGTAAAATAGACTGTTATATCACAGTTTACATATAATTTTATGTATAATAATCCATACTAAAAACTGCGTTAGCTTCACTCCTTTATTAATCTATTAAAGTATTACTCACTCTTTTTACTCTTTACATGTAAGGCTGCTACATCACAAAAACACTCTCCCCTACTTTCAAAAATTATCACCATTTTTTTAATCATTACTATTTTAATAAGTTTACTTGACATTAAATCAGAAATAGTTTATACTTCTCTCAACATTTCAAAAAGGAAACAAAAATGACACAAGAAACATTAGCCCTCCACCACGGATATGACAAACGAGCTTTTGGAACCATGTCTGTTCCTATCTATCAAACAACGGCGTATGATTTTGAAACAGCTGAACATGCTGCCAATCTTTTTGCCCTTAAAGAGTTAGGACCTATCTACACACGTCTGAACAATCCAACCACCGATATCTTGGAAGCCAGAATTGCTGCACTTGAAAATGGAGAAGCGGCGATTGCCACAGCCAGTGGTCAAGCGGCCATCTTTTGTGCCATTGCCAACCTAGCCGCAGTGGGTGACACTATCATCGTGGCTAAAAAAGTCTATGGCGGTTCTACCACCCTACTCACACACACACTTAAGCGTTTTGGCATTAAAGCAAAGGTCTTTGAAAGTGACCATGCGGATGATTTGGAAGCCTTGATTGATGAAAACACCAAAGCCATTTTCTTTGAAGCACTTTCCAATCCTCAAATTGCTATTCCTAACATTGAAAAAATTGTCGCTATCGCCCAAAAATACAACATCATTTCGGTGTGTGACAACACCGTAGCAACGCCTATCTTGTTTCAACCCCTAAACCACGGCGTTGATGTCAGTGTTCACAGTGCTAGTAAATACATTTGCGGTCAAGGAAGTGCTCTTGGTGGGTTAGTGGTAGAAGCCAAAGGGCTCAATGCAAAACTGATTGGCAATCCTCGCTATCCGCATTTTAATGAACCCGATGAGAGTTACCATGGACTGGTGTATGCACAACTGCCTTTTCCTATTTTTAGCCTTCGCATTCGTCTTTCACTGATTCGTGACATTGGTGCTACGATTTCACCGTACAATTCTTGGTTACTCATTCAAGGGCTTGAAACACTCTCGTTACGCATCAAAGAGCACTCACGCAACGCGTACAAAGTAGCATCGTTTTTAAAATCGCATCCAAAAGTAAAACACGTCTCTTACCCAGCCTTAGAGAGCGACGCATTACATGGTAGAGCCAAACAGTACTTCAAAGATGGCATGACCTCTGGACTACTTAGTTTTGAAGTGGAAGGCTTGGAATTTGCAAAGCATATTTTAAATACCACCAAGCTTTTTTCAGTGGTCGTCAATATTGGCGATTCTAAATCCATCATTACCCATCCAGCCAGTACAACCCATCAACAACTCTCACGAGATGAACTCGAGCGTTCTGGCATTAAAGAAGGAATGATTCGCCTAAGCGTGGGACTTGAAAATGCGGATGATTTGATCGAAGATTTAAAAGTAGCGTTAGGATAACGCAATGGCACTACTTTCAACCAAAGGTGTTTATGGCTTAAATGCGATGTACCAGCTCTTTTTAGCCAAAAACGATCACCCGATGCACATCAAAGAGATTTCAGAACATGCGCACATTCCAAAAAATTATTTGGAACAACTGTTGATTCTTTTGCGTCAAGCAGGATTGGTGAAGAGTATTCGAGGGGCGTATGGTGGGTATGTGTTGGCAAAGAATCCTCATGATATCAGCATTAAAGAGATTTTAATAGCACTTGAGGGGACGTTGGTCATCACAGAAATGCACAGCAGTAACCCCGTATTACGGCTTTTTTATGAACAGAGCAATCGTGCCCTTCAAGCACTGTTTGAGCACCCTCTTTCAGAATTTGAAATTTTAGCCCAACAGCTTTATGCTGAGCCAAACTATAGCATATAAAGGAGATACCATGTATGCACACAACGTCACAGAACTTATCGGCAATACACCTCTTGTGAAACTCCGCCATGCCAGCGAAACATCCCATGCCCTTGTGCTTGGAAAATGTGAATTTTTAAACCCTACCCATTCGGTCAAAGACCGCATCGGGCTTAACATGATAAAAACAGCCCTTGAAAACGGTCAAATCACGCAAGACTCTGTCATTATCGAACCCACCAGTGGCAATACGGGCATTGGTTTAGCCTCCGTGTGTGCCAGTTTGGGTTTAAAACTCATCCTTACTATGCCCAGTTCCATGAGTATCGAGCGTCGTAAATTGCTTGCGGCATTGGGTGCGGAATTGGTGTTAACTGAACCACCTCTTGGAATGAGAGGTGCGGTTGAAAAAGCGCAAGAGCTCGCTCAAAGCATCCCAAACTCTTTTGTGCCTCAACAATTTGCCAATGCCAACAACCCAGCCATCCACTACGCTACCACCGCGGAAGAGATTTGGAAAGACACGGAAGGTAAAATCGATATCTTTGTCGCAGCCGTTGGAACGGGAGGAACCATTAGCGGAACAGGAAAACGCCTTAAAGAGCTCAATCCCAACATTCAAATCATCGCAGCAGAACCTGACGCATCTCCCGTTCTCTCAGGAGGAAAAGCAGGACCCCATAAAATTCAAGGGATTGGAGCAGGATTTATACCCGCTATTTTAGATACACAGATTTACCAAGAAATCATCACGGTCAGCTACGAAGATGCCATAACCGCATCTCGTGCTTTGGCAAAAAATGAAGGGCTTTTGGTAGGTATTTCAGCAGGAGCCAACGTCCATGTAGCGACTTCTGTTGCCTCACGCCCTGAAAATAAGGGGAAAACCGTTGTCACCATCTTGTGTGATACGGGTGAACGCTATTTGAGTGCTGGGTTGTACGAGTATCAAGAGTCTTAATCGACTCTTGATACGCTAAAAATTTTATCGATTGCCCATTCGCTGGATATTGGAAAGTGAGATAAGATGCGCGGTAATGAGAGGAATAGCGTTTTTAGCGTATATCTCCTCTTTCTTCTTTTTGCCTAAGTGGCGAAGTTTTTCTTCATTGATGACATAAAAACCATTGAGGGTAAACGTCTCACCTGATGGCGTCACGATATTGGCCATTCTCGCTTCCAAAAGTTCCCACTCATCGAGTTGTTTGATAAACTCAGCCGTAGCCTTCGCATCGTTTTGAAACTGGGTTAAAAAACTCATGATATTTTGTAAAAACGGGGTTGCTTTAGCCTCATCATCAAAGAATCGTCTCTCCATGATGGTGCATTTTTCTTCTTTACATGTAACATCAAACGCTAGGGTTAACTCATCACTGCCCTGTTGTGCCACAAAGATAAAAGGATAGCGACGAATGAACGCTGGAACATAACGGTTTTTCTCCCATGCCCCTTTCTCATCGATAAAAAGATTTTCTTTCTCCTTATACCCAATCAGTGCTAACGCACTCCACGACGCACTCGCATCTTTAGCAAACACGATGGGATAGTCTTTACAACTCTCATAAAACTCTGCAACCGTAATGGGTGCATGAATCATCTCTTTCGCATAAGCAAATGAACTTAGCTCTTTAATGCCGCACTTACTATGAACAACGCTATTGATGGGTTCAACATTTTGATACATCTATCATTTCCTTGTTAAATAAATACAATGGTAGCAAAAAAGCCTTTACATGTAAGCGTTTTTAGAGATTTATGGATTGTGGGTTTTTCCATAGTGCTTATTTTGAAATCGCTCTTTAATCCATCTTTTACGCACATTTTTGTACAATCTTAAAAATTTACATGTAAGGTTAACCCTAAAATGAGTGAAAAAAGCACGGTTTACAATCCAAAAGAAATTGAAGAGAGTTACTATAAGATTTGGGAAGAGCGAGGTTACTTTGAAATTGATGGCAATAAAGCCATTCAAGAAAGTGGCAAAAACTTCTGTATCATGATGCCTCCTCCCAACGTCACGGGAAGCCTTCACATCGGCCACGCCCTCACCTTTACCCTTCAAGACATCATCACCCGTTTTAAGCGTATGGATGGGTTTAAAACCCTCTGGCAACCTGGAACCGACCATGCGGGCATTGCGACACAAAATGTCGTTGAAAAACAGCTTTTAGCGCAAGGAATCAAAAAAGAAGAACTGGGACGTGAGAAGTTTTTAGAAAAAGTGTGGGAGTGGAAAGCCTATAGCGGTGGACAAATCGTCCATCAGATGCGAAAACTTGGAGTGAGCCCAGCGTGGAGCAGAGAGCGTTTCACGATGGATGAAGGGCTTAAACGTTCGGTTAAAAAAGCGTTTGTGAAGTACTACAACGAAGGCATGATCGTTCGAGGCAATTACATGGTCAATTGGTGTACCCACGATGGCGCTCTTAGTGACATCGAAGTGGAATTTGAGCAAAACAAAGGCAAGCTCTACCATCTCAAATATTTTCTCAAAGACTCCAAGGAGTTTTTAGTCGTCGCCACCACGCGCCCTGAAACGTATTTTGGTGACACGGCTGTCATGGTACACCCTGAAGATGAGCGTTACAAGCACCTTTTAGGCAAAAAAGTGGTTTTACCACTCATAAACCGCGAAATCGCCATCATCGCCGATGAACATGTTGACATGAGTTTTGGAACGGGTTGTGTTAAAGTCACTCCAGCACATGACATCAACGACTACGAAGTGGGCAAGCGTCACGATTTGGAATTTATCACCATTTTTGATCCTAGTGGTATTTTAAATGAACAGTGTGGAGAATTTGAGGGACGTGAACGTTTGGAAGTGAGAGCCGATGTGGTTTCCAAACTTGAATCGCTTGGCTTTGTCGATAAAATCGAAGACTACGAAAACCAAGTGGGGCATTGTTACCGCTGTAAAAATGTGGTTGAGCCGTACATATCCAAACAATGGTTTGTGAAAAAAGAGATCGCAGATGGAGCTATCGCTAAAGTCAATGAACACCTAGCAGAATTTTACCCAAGCCATTGGCTCAACTCGTACAATGCATGGATGAAAGAGCTACGCGATTGGTGTATCTCCAGACAACTCTGGTGGGGCCATCAAATTCCTGTGTTTTACTGTGATGCGTGTGGTCATGAATGGGCGAGTGAAGCAGAATCGGAACACGAATGCCCAAAATGTAAAAGTCAAAACATTCATCAAGACCCCGATGTTTTAGACACATGGTTTAGCTCAGGTCTTTGGCCGTTTTCAACGTTGGGTTGGGAAAATGGCGATGCGTTCAAAGGTGAAAAATGGAATGAAAGTGACTTGAAAGACTTTTATCCCAATACCCTTCTCATTACCGGCTTTGACATTCTCTTTTTCTGGGTCGCACGTATGATGTTCTCGGGTGAACACACACTGGGGGCGCTTCCTTTTAAAGATATTTACTTACATGCCCTCGTTAAAGATGAAAACGGGCAAAAGATGAGCAAAAGTAAAGGCAACGTCATCGACCCACTCGATACCATTAACGAATACAGTGCCGATACGCTTCGCTTTACGCTAGCCATTCTCGCCGTTCAAGGTCGAGATATCAAGCTGAGTGGTGAAAAACTGGAGCAAATTCGTAACTTTACCAACAAACTCTACAATGCCTCACGCTTTTTGCTGATGAATGCAAATTCCTTTGAAGATTTGGAAACCATCGAAATTAAAACGGCTTTGGGTGCCTACATGAAAAGCCGTTTGGCAGTCGCCATGGAAGAGGTGCGTGCGCATTTTAGTGATTATCGTTTTAACGATGCCGCAACGACCTTATACCGTTTCTTGTGGGGAGAGTTTTGTGACTGGGGTATAGAGCTTAGTAAAGCTGATAAAAGTAGTGTCGTAGAACTGGGTGCCATCTTTAAAGAAGCCATGAAACTCATCCATCCGTTCATGCCATTTATTTCAGAATTTTTGTACCAAGAGCTTTCCGATGCAACACTTGAAAACTGTGAATCCATCATGGTCAAGCGTTACCCTCACGCACTTAAACGTGATGAAGCGGTTGAAAAAACCTTTGAATTGGTGATGGAAACGATTGTGAGTATTCGTAGAGCCAAAGCCAATATTGACCTTGGTAATAAAAAGATAGAACAGGCATATATAAAAGTTGCCGATGCCCAGAGCTTCAAAGATGCAATTAAATACATTAGTTTATTGGCTAAAGTTGAAAATATCGACTTTACGACAAGTAAAATCGCTAATGCTGCGACCGATGTGAGCGACAATGTGGAAGTCTTTATCCCTTTAAACGGTGTCGACTTAGGTCCTATCATTGAGCGTCTAAACAATCAAAAAGTAAAATTGGAAAAAGAGATTCAAAAATTGAGCGGAATGCTTTCCAATGAGCGCTTTGTCGCCAATGCACCCAAAGAGGTCATCGCTGAAAATCAAAAAGGTTTGGATGATGCACGCGCTAAAATGGGTAAAATCGAAGCGGAATTAAACTCTTTGGGGCAATAGCACTAAGAGTTTATCTGTTTTATAGGCTATTTACATTACAATAAAAAAATTTACTTTAAGGAGACTCGAATGCGTTTACTCTCTTCGTTGATTGCTTTGTGTCTAAGCTTTGCAACATTTGCAAATGCTACGGACGATAAAGTGTACACCCTGACTCTTGCCACAACATGGGCAGAGCAAGTTCCTTTTTTAGGATCAGCCCCTGCGACATTGGCACAAACGGTTGACCAAATGTCCAATGGACGCCTCAAGATTAAGGTTGACTCACCCAATAAACACAAAGCACCTTTTGGTGTCATGGATATGGTCAAAACGGGTCAATACGATTTAGCGTATACTGCTTCGTATTACTATAAAGGTAAAGATTATAAACTTGTTTTCTTTACTACGGTTCCTTTTGGTATGCTTGTCAGCGAACAATACGCTTGGTATAACCACGGTGGCGGTAAAGAGCTAGCGGCTAAAGTCTATGGCGAACACGGTTTAACCTCATACCCAATGGGAACAACGGGTATACAAATGGGTGGCTGGTTTAAAAAAGAGATTAAATCACTCGAAGACCTCAAAGGCTTAAAATTCCGTATTCCTGGTCAAGGTGGCGAAGTGATGGCAAAATTGGGTGTTAATGCTATGAGTACACCTCCAGGTGAGCTTTATACAGCACTTGAGAGAGGAACGATTGACGCTGTTGAATGGATTTCTCCGGTGTTTGACTTTGCGATGGGCTTTCATAAATTGGCAAATTACTACTATACGGGTTGGCAAGAGCCTGCAAGTGAAATTCAACTCCTTGCCAATAAAAAGAAAATCGATGCCTTACCAGCAGATTTAAAAGCTATTTTAGAAGTAGCCATCAACCATGTGGGTACACAACTCATGACACAAGCAACGCATGCAAATGCGAATGCTTGGGAAAATATCGCTAAAGACTTCCCTAATGTTAAAGTTCAACAATTCCCAGCAGACGTTATGGCAGCTTTGAAAAAATCTGCACGTGAAATCGAAGAGGAACAAGCAGCAAAAGACCCTATCTTTAAAGAGATTTTAGAATCTCAGCGTGCCTATTTAGCCAAAGTACGTCCTTGGACACTCATTGGTGAATACGGCTACTTAAAACAACTCGAAAAATAAATCAACGGTGTGTTAGAGGAAATTCCTCTAACACTTTTTGTGCTAGGAGTGCTGGTGAGTTAAGCCAGCTGAGATGAAGGTTATACCTTTGAATCCTTGACCTGATCTGGATAATGCCAGCGTAGGAAAGCTTCTTCTTTTTCTATTCTTTCATTTATCCTCTATACTAATTAAAGAGGAACACGATGCGTTATATACTCCTATCTTTTTTTTTAATGACAAGCCTTTTTTCGTTAGAACATAAAGTCTATACCCTTACCCTCGCCTCTTCGTGGGGAGACCAAATACCCATTTTAGGCTCAGCCCCTTATAAAGTCGCCAAGCTAGCCAACGAAATGTCGGGCGGTCGCCTTGTCATCAAAATAGACTTACCCCAAAAACATAAAGCGCCATTGGGTATTATGGATTTAGTCAAAGAAGGGCTATATGACATCGGATACACAACACCAGTGTACTATAAAGGCAAAGACTACAAACTCGTCTTTTTTATGACGGTACCTTTTGGTATGACAACGACAGAACAGTATGCGTGGTACTATCACGGTGGCGGAAAAGAACTCAGTCAAAAAGTGTATGCACCTCATGGACTACGCTCCTATCCAGGGGGAAGTGTGGGTATGTCCATGGGCGGATGGTTTAAAAAAGAGATTAAAAGCGTAGAAGATTTAAAAGGGCTAAAGATTCGCATCTCGGGTCAAGGGGGTGACGTGATGGCACGCCTTGGGGTCAATGCGATGAGCACACCACCAGGAGAGCTATATATGGCAATGGAAACGGGTGTTTTAGATGCCGTAGAATGGATAGCCCCTGCGTTTGACATGGCAATGGGTTTTCATAAAGTAGCTCCGTATTATTATACAGGATGGAGTAAACCCAGTGGCGAAGGACAGTACCTTGTCAATAAAAAGAAACTTGATACACTGCCTGAAGATCTAAAAGTCATTTTAGAAAGTGCTATCAAAATAACAGCGCGTGAGCTTCTCGATGAATCCAATGACGCCAATGCCAAAACATGGGCGCAGATGCAAAAAGAGTATCCACATATTAAGATCAATCATTTTCCTAAAGAAATCATGGCATCACTAAAACTCTCAGCAAAAGAAGTGGAAGAAGAACAAGCACGCAAAGACCCGCTTTACCGTGAGCTTTTAGAATCCCAACGCACTTACATTGCGAAAATAAGACCTTGGAGTATGATGGGTGAGTTTGATTATCTAAGGGTTGTTACACCCTAGAATCCTTACATGTAAGGATTCTACGCTTTTGGCGAAACGGTTTGATGGACCTATTCATTACATGTAAGAAAAGGTCCATAATTAATAGTTTAGCTCCGACCTCTATATTTCACGTAAAGTCATCATTGTTTTTCCAACATGCTATAAAAAATTCCCAATCTTCGCTATAATTTTTCCATGAAAAAAGAAACTATTCTTCAACAGCTGAAAAGCTTAAAAAATCATTACTTACCTGAGGGCTTTGTCATCGAGGGCTTATTTGGCTCATACGCTCGTGATGAAGCTGACGAGACAAGCGACATCGACATTCTCATCGAGGCAAAACCCTCCTTTGTCGAACGCTACGGCATCAAGTCAATTGAGCGAATCGAAGAAATTAAAAAAGAGATGAGCTCTATTTTTGGGATTACCGTTGATTTAGCGGACAAAACAGGCATGGGAAAAACAGCTCAAAAATTTATTATCGATAGAACCATTTATGTCTAAAGAAGTTATCAGTAAAGTCTATCTTATTCTTGAAAAAATAGAATACATTGAAGCGATTGTTTCAAATGCTGGAACTATTACCAACGCTTTGCATGACTTAACGACTTATCGTCCCGCTATTTTAATGCACTTAACTTCCATCGCTGAACAATTTGATAAAATCCGTAAATCTTCCAACAACACCTTGCTTGAGCATTTTGAAGCAGAAGATATTAAAGGTATTTATGATGTGAGAAACTACATCGCTCACGATTACGAAGGTGTCAATCTTGCTATCATTGAGTGGATTATAAGACATATTTTGCCAAAGTTTAAAGAGCAATGTTCGAAGATTATTAAGGTAGATATTTTTCTTTACATGTAAAGAAAAATATTGTGAAAAGTTAAAAGTTTAGCTCCGACCCCTATTCTTTTAAAAGTTAAAAGTTTAGCGCCCCTATTCTTTTGAATTAGGATTAGAAGCATCGTAAAGCTTTGGTAGATTCATTTTTTCTACGAGCTTCATGGCTTCTGTGTAGGTATTGATCCCCGTGGAAACGGGAACCGTTGAAACCGTGTCAGACATAAATTCCTCCTTTTAATATTTAATATGTTTTTGAAAAGACTAAGGCTCTATTGCGATGAGATTTTTTGTTTGAAACATTTCCATCCTCGGGCAACAAAAGAATATCAACATCACTATAGATATTTAGGGTACGATTATTGACTTCAATGACTATAAATGGAAGCCTTGGTGTTGGAATCGGCCAATATATCCTTTTAGTGTCTTCTTTATGCGGGATAATTTTATTTGGAAATAGCTCATCCAAATCAACAGATGTTTTTATAACACTATCATCGAGTGCGTGCCACTGCACATAGAGTGGACCTTCAAAAGCACGATAATATAGCATTCCGCCATTTATAAATTTAGTGTCATCACTTGGTTGTTTGGCACGGGCAACTTTACGCTCGTGTCCTGGGATATACTCCCGTTCATATAATCCATGTGATTGATGCTTACCATAACTGATTTTCATATCGCTCGCATCATAGCAATCAAGTTTGATATTATGTTTATCAAACGTTAAGACTCCTGGTTGTGCAACTGCACATCCAGCACAAAGCATCATTAGCATGCCTATGATAATGAGCCATTTTTGTTGCATTAACCGCATTTTCTCTCCTTTACATGTAAAACTTTTAGCTCCAGTTGAAGCCACTGATTCTCACGCATCACCCCTCCTTATTGTTACTCTTTTTCAAACTTACGCAAATTTTCATCCTTTACATGTAAAGCTAAAGCTTCAACGCATAATTGCCACCAACAGGACTAAAACCTAATCGTTTGAAGAATTTATCCATCTTTTCATACTCATCTCCACTATTAACTCCAGCAGAGAGTTCAACCGCACCTCTATTTTCTGCCCACGTACGAAAAGCTTTAAGAAGTCTTAGTGCTGCACCACTCATTCTTTTTTCAGGTAATACATCATAATGAACGATGCTCTCAACAACTTGGTCGGAAAAAAAGTGTTTCTCTACACAACCTATCAGTCCACCTATCCCTTGTCCTTCACTGTCTTCTGCTACAAAGAAACAATGGGTACCATTCTTGTGTCCCATCTCTACAAGAGATAAAAAGGGGTCAGTTAAACTTTTAACTTTTTGCTTGTGAAAAACGAGCAAAATGGGAACAAGCTACTTTAATGAAATTAGACAATAAATCTTTTACATGTAAAAAAAGTAGCCTATCCTCTTTAACTTTCCTTTATTTAACACATTCTAACCATCATTATACGATTAGCTTTTAGGACGAAACGGTTTGATGACCTCTTCGTTACATGTCAAAAAAGGGCCTTCTAAAAGGTCGATGCAATACGGTACGGCAGGGAAAACGGCGTCTAAACATTCGCGGATGGATTTGGGTTTTCCCGGGAGATTGATAATCAAGCTTTTACCACGAATGCCTGCGGTTTGTCGTGACAAAATAGCCGTTGGTACATACTTGAGGCTCACTTGGCGCATGAGCTCTCCAAAACCGGGCATCATCTTCTCACACACCGCTTCGGTGGCTTCAGGAGTCACGTCACGCAGTGCAGGTCCCGTACCTCCTGTGGTGACGATGAGGCAACAGCCCTCAAGGTCTGCCATCTCTTTGAGGGCAATTTCTATCCCTTGTTGAACATCAGGAATCACTCGGTAAACACTCTCCCAGTCCGAAGTCAAATACGCATTCAGCGTCTCAATAATAGCTTTACCCGACAAATCTTCGTAAATGCCCGCACTGGCACGGTCCGACATGGTTAAAATGCCTATTTTTGCCTTCATCGTTTCTCCTCCAAGTTAAATTCAAGTAAAAAAGCAATCGTTTTTGTATAAGGAGCATCCTGCCCCGCTTCATTTAAAATGCGTATCACCACACCGCATATCTCTTCGATTTCTAAAGCACGTCCATACTCCAAATCAACCAACATCGAGGGTTTTATCGAATCAAAGCTCTTAATCAGCTCAAACATCTCGCCTACATCTTGCTCACTGATATTTACATGTAAAACGCGTGCGGCTTTGGCGGTTTCTTGCATCAGTCCAAAAACCAATGAAGAAAGCTTAGGATGATGCATCAAAACACCTGTTTTAACGCCTAAAAGTGCGCATAGTGCATTCACACCGTTGTTGATAATCAGTTTTTTCCAAAGTTCTTGAGCAATATCGGGCGTTACCGTTGTAGGGATGTTGGCTTCATTCAAAACATCACAGAGTTTTTGCACAAAAAGATGCGTTTTATCATTCTCCACAAAAGCACCCAAAATCGTCTCAGCCATACCCACGGCTTCGACAACCCCTGGTTTGATAACATGTGCACCAATTTTGCGTGTCAATCCACCAATCACACACTCTTTGGGTAAAAAATCACTCAAAATAGCTTCATTTTCAACCCCATTTTGCAACGAGAGAACATAAGGAAACGATGAAGCAGAAGCAAACCAACCTAAAAATTGCTTTGCAATCGTAGGGGTTTCCATCGACTTAGTGAGCACAATAAGCGCATCAAAAGATGAGGGATTGCGCTTCATTAAAGAAGGCATATCCAGCGCATCAACCTTACTCGCAAATTTAAGGCTAGGATGGCTTACATGTAACCCTTTTTCTTGCATAGCACGTAAATGTTCTCCACGTGCCACAAAACTAACGTCATGCCCCGCACTTAAAAGTTTTGCACCGAAGTAACTTCCAACCCCACCTGCGCCAATAATCGCTAATGTCATCTTTACTTATCTAAGCGTACACGAACACTGGCTTCATGCGCACTTAAGCCCTCCGTATGGGCTAAAAGCGCACACGCTTCACCGATTTCATCCATACCTTGTTTACTCATGCTGATGATGGAAGAGCGTTTTAAGAAGTTTTCAACGCCCAACGGTGAATAAAACTTCGCTGTTCCACCCGTTGGGAGCGTATGATTGGGCCCTGCAATATAATCGCCGATGGGTTCAGGCGTGTAAGTCCCCATAAAAATAGCTCCTGCATGGCGAATTCGTGGGAGTAAATCAAACGGGTGTTCAGTAACAATTTCCAAATGCTCGGGTGCAATTTGGTTCATCAAATCAACCGCTTCATCCATACTTTGTGTGACAATGATGGCTCCACGCTCTTTAATAGAAACTTCAGCAATCGCTTTTCTATCTAACGTTTCTAGCCATACATAAACTTCTTTTCGCGTCTTGAGCGCAAGTTCCAAAGAAGGTGTGATCAAAATAGAACTGGCCATCTCATCGTGTTCGGCTTGGGAGAGTAAATCAATCGCTAAAAAGTGAGGATTGGCACTCTCATCAGCCAAAATACCAATTTCGCTAGGACCTGCTATCATATCGATATTGACGTCACCAAACACAAGCTTTTTTGCCGTTGCCACAAAGATATTTCCAGGACCCGTTATAACATCAACTTTCGGAATACTCTGCGTTCCATACGCCATTGCACCAATAGCACTGGCTCCTCCTACTTTAAATGCTCTTTTGATACCACACAAATGCATGGCTGCTAAGAGGAGTGGATTAAGTTCATTGTGAGGAGCGGGAGTGCAAACAACGATTTCTTTAACCCCTGCTACCAATGCAGGAATAGCATTCATCAAGAGTGAGCTTGGATAGGCAGCTTTACCCCCAGGAATGTAAAGCCCAGCTCTGTCCACGGGTGTGACTTTTTGCCCTAATACGGTACCATTATCTTCAAAATCAAGCCATGATTTTGGCATCAATTTTTCATGGTAAGCATAAATGCGTTTATACGCAAGCTCTAAGGCATCTCTTAATTTCACGTCAAGAGCATCGTAGGCTTTTTTCATCTGCGTGGTACACACTTCTAGTGCAGTATCATTTTCAACGTGCCATTGATCAAATTTTTCAACATGCACTTTAAGAGCACCATTGCCCTGCGTTTTAATCTCCGTAAGAATAGTCGAGACTATTTGAGAGACATTGTCCATATCCATATGCCCACGGCGTAAAAGTTCTTCAAAGTGAGCATTAAAGTTAGGCGTGTCTGTTTTTAAAAGTAACATTATTTCTCCTTCATTGACCGTTTATTATAGTTATTTTTCGCTTATAGCGCTCTTCCATCGAAACATTACCCAAGAGTCCACCTTGATGAATATAAATAGGTGTTCCTCTTAAATATTGGAGATGCTCTAAAAGTACTTTCCATCCCACAGGGTCATACACCAAATCAAACTCAATCCCCATTTCTCGCCTAAGTGTCTCCCATAATACATATAATTCTACATATAATTTACCATAATGATACTTTTTTTCAGACGTGAGTATGGTTGGAAAATGACCCTCTGCCAACATTTCAAACTGCTTTTGCAAATACACGCTATCCCCCACACAGCTGCATGTAAAGACGGGGTAAGGCAAATGTTTTTGCAAAAAAAGTGCGGTTGTACCTGTACCAGAAGGGAGGAAAATATAAGGCTGTTCAATCCCCACGTGCGCGATGTCAAAAAGAAGTTCATCTGCCAATAATCGAATACCCTCCTCTGCTTCTTTTTGACGTCCTCCCTCTTCTACATGTAAAGAAACTGAATCCATTTGTTTTAGTGAATCATCGTATTTATGTATGGATTCCATTATTTTCATATTATTTTGTAATGCATATTTGTAATTTCCAGAGGGATTCTCTTTTAATGTTTTTGGGATATGATCACAATAATACAAAAACTCCCAGCCCTTCATCTGTGCTAAAACAGACAAGGAGTACATGGCATTGGATTGGTTGGAGCCATAGCTTATCACCCGCGTGATATGAGGAAAATCGTGCACTAAAAAATGGTAAAACTTACGTGCTTTATTGCCTGAAAAGTTAGGGTCAAGAAGGTCGTCGCGTTTAATATAAAACGTCGTTCCATTCAAGCAATGTTTTTGAAAGGGAGATGGGGAGAGGGACATTACATGTAAAGAGCTGAAGCCTCAAAGAGAGGCTTCATACGATTTAATTTCTGTTGAGACAATTGAGATCTTCGTATGCTTTTAACAAACGATTTTTCACCGCTTCTTCGCCTGAACGAAGCCATTTGCGTGGATCATAGTATTTTTTATTGGGTTTATCTTCCCCTTCAGGATTACCGATTTGCCCTTGAAGGTAAGGTGCGTATTTTTCAACATAACCCTTCGTTCCTTCCCAAAATGCCCACTGGGTATCGGTGTCAATGTTCATCTTAATCACACCGTAACTCACTGCTTCACGAATGTCAGCTAACTCACTGCCACTTCCTCCGTGAAAAACAAAATTGACAGGTTTAAATGTTGTTTTATATTTTTCTTCGATGTATTTTTGTGAATTGTCCAAAATTTTAGGGGTCAAATGTACATTTCCTGGTTTATACACCCCATGCACATTGCCAAAAGAAGCTGCAATGGTAAAGTTAGGACTTATTTTCATCAACGCTTCATAGGCATACGCCACATCTTGAGGCTGGGTATAAAGGGCTGAGTTGTCCATATGGGTGTTATCTACACCATCTTCTTCGCCACCCGTACACCCAAGCTCGATTTCTAAAGTCATCCCCATTTTAGACATACGCTTTAAGTACTCTACACAGGTTTGAATGTTTTGCTCTAAAGGCTCTTCGGAAAGGTCCAGCATGTGTGAGCTATACAGTGGTTTTCCCACTTTTGCAAAATGGGACTCACTCGCTTCCAAAAGCGCATCAATCCATGGTAACAGTTTACGTGCCGCATGGTCAGTATGAAGAATCACCGCAATCCCATACGCCTCTGCTAACGTGTGGACGTGTAAAGCGCCACTAATGGCGCCTAATACTCCTGCTTGAAGCCCACTCACACCTTTTCCCGCGTAAAATTCAGCTCCCCCGTTAGAAAACTGAACAATAATAGGAGAATTAGCCACTTTTGCCGCTTCCATTACGGCATTGATAGAATTGGTTCCCACAACGTTTACCGCGGGTAGTGCAAAATGGTTTGCTTTAGCGATAGCAAACACTTTTTGCACATCATCACCACTTAAAACTCCTGGTTTCACACAATCAAAAATCTTACTATTTACCATGGATAGACCTTTTGATATTGGTTTTGGAATTACTTAATGGTTACTTTTGCTTTTGAACGTAAGCCTTTTGCTTTGTCTGCCACTTGAACACGGAATTTTTCCATTTTTAAACCGCCTTCGATTTGACCTTTAACCATGTCAAACGTCGCTTTTTGTGACTCTTTTGCATCTTCTTTTAAAATGACATGAAAACCAAATTGTGTTTGAACAGGTGCTTTTGTAAACTCACCTTTTTTCAAAGCAACTGCTGCATCTGCAAAAGGTTTTACCATTTGATTGGGGGAGAACGAACCTAAATCACCACTGTTTTGTTTAGCACTTGGATCAATAGATTTAGTACTCGCAAGTTCTGTGAATTTATCGGTCAGCTTTTGTCCACTTAAACCATCAAGTTGTTTAATAACCTCTTTGGCTTCTTCTTCTGTTTTCAAGAGTATGTGGCGCGCTTTAATGGTTGCGGGTTGCATAAATTTATCGGCATTTTTATCGTAATAATCCTTGACATCTTTTGCATCGACTTTCACGCCATCATAGATTTTTTTCATCCACATTTCAAGTGCCAAATCACCCTTGATACGTTTTAAGGCTTCAAGGTACTCTTTATCTTTTTCAATGCCACTTTTATTGGCTTCAGAGGTTAATAATTTACGCTCAACCGCTTGTTCAACAATCTTTTGTTTTGCATCTGCGGGTAAATCTTCAAACTTTGCACCCTGCATGGCTCTCATAAGTACTGCGATATCTTGGTCAACCACATCTTCACCATTTACGGTTGCGTAAACTGCTGCATTCAAACTCACACCTAAAACCGCCGCTGCGATGCCACTTAAAATAACTTTTTTCACTCATTTCCTTTTCAAAATAATAATTTCGCGTATTGTATCCCAAATCTTATTATGATTTCTTAAACAAAGAGTCAATTTAGCTATAATTTTTTGAAATTTGCAAAGAGGTAACATGAAAAAAGCCACTCAAAAAGAAATAGCCGCTATCAAGGCTCTTTTCTTAGAGCATTTTAATAACGCTGTCACAGAATTAAACTATACAAATCTTTATGAACTCCTCGTATGTGTGATGCTCTCTGCGCAATGCACAGACAAACGCGTTAACCTCATCACCCCTGCTTTATTTGCACGTTTTCCAGATGTTGTTACACTTTCCAACGCCAATCTTGAAGATATAAAATCGCTAATCAACTCATGTTCATTTTTCAATAACAAAGCCACCAATCTTATCAAAATGGCTCAAAAAGTGGTTGAAGTACACAACGGTGAAATTCCCTTGGATGAAAAAGCCCTCGTTGGACTAGCAGGGGTGGGACAAAAAACAGCCCATGTAGTGATGATAGAATACACCAAAGCTAATCTTATGGCGGTTGATACACATGTGTTTAGAGTAGCGCATCGATTGGGTTTAAGCAGTGCTAAGAGCGCGATAAAAACAGAAGAAGAACTGACAAAAGTTTTTAAAACAGAGCTTGATACACTTCACCAAGCAATGGTACTTTTTGGTCGATATACGTGCAAGGCAATGAAGCCTTTGTGCGAAAACTGTTTTTTAACCCCTTATTGCAAGAGCAAAGAGGGGTTTAAAGTTTAACCTAAAACCGTCTCTATCCATTTAATAGAACAGCCTTGAGAGGGATACTGCAAAGAAGGCGCTTCTTGCTTACTAAACAGATGCATGACCGCTTCTCTTAAATCTTCATCTTTAACACTGCGAGCATCTTGCCAATTATCATCCAAACGCCCATGATAATAGAGCTTTTGCTCTGCATCGAAGAGAAAAATATCGGGTGTGCATACGGCACCTAAACTTTTAACCACGCGTTGGTGCTCATCGATAAGGTAGGGAAAATCAATCCCCATCTCTTCTATTTTATCTACCATGTGTGAAGGTGAATCTTCTGGATAGTTAGGATGAATGTTAGGATTAATAGCAACGGTGGTGATGTCTAACTTTTTAGCAAAATCTGCCACCGTAATCAACCGTTTCCAAATTGCATTGGAATAGGGACAATGGTTGCACATCACCGCAATAATAAACCCTCCTTTTCCAAAGAGTGCTTCACTGTGCAAAACATTTCCCAATGGATCTTCCAGTGAAAAAGGCTCTAATACTGTTCCTAAAGCGATATCTAGCGATTTAATCAGTGCCATTTTAATGTACCTCATTCATAATTTTTTCAAGAATCACACGCATACGTGCTACGGAGTCCAAATCACACTCTTCTCTAAGCGAATGTGGGTACCGAATCGTTGGACCAATCGACACAGCCTCAATCTTTTTGGTTTGCTTTGCTATTAACTCACCACATTCAAGCCCAGCATGCACAGCATACATACAAACATCGGGGTAGAGTGTTTGCATAATGGCTTTAATCCTGTGTGCAAAATCGCCCGCATCAGGTTTCCATGCCCCATGCCAATGCTCTTGTCCCACATCACACCCAAGTGCTTCAAAAAAAGCCTGCGTTTCGTCTGCAAGTATAGCTAAATTTTCATCGTCCATCGCCCGCGCAGCACAATCAAAACGTACATGCCCTTTTTCAATGCGTACAAGCCCCATATTGATGCTAGAAAGAGGCATATCAAGGAATCTATCCCATGCGCGTACCCCTTGTGCAAAACCGCTTAAGAGCTTTAAGATATGCGTTGATTCTTTAAGTGCCTCCGTGTAACTGCCCTCTTCCAATAGCGTTACATGTAAGCGTTTATCGTCAAAATCCAAAGGCTCATGGGTCGCTACAATGGCTTTAGCACTTTTAGCAATGGCATTGCGTCTATCGCCTCCTTCAAAATGGATAAGCGTACACGATGTTTTTAACAGTTCATGTGCCAAAACCTTAATGGCTGAAGGAATCTGTTTGTCAATATCAATGCCTGAATGTCCTCCTAAAAATCCCTCCGCGTTCACGGCATAAAGCTGTGCCCCAGAAGGAATAGCAATACTCGAAAAAGGCAATGAAGCGATCACGTCCACGCCTCCTGCACATCCTATACAAATTTCACCTTCCGTTTCAGAATCAAGGTTTAGCACATAGCGTGCCTGCAATGGCTCTTTAAAATAAGATGCTCCAATAAGTCCCACTTCTTCATCCGCAGTAAAAAGGCATTCTACATTTCCATACGTTTCCATCGCCCAAAACATGAGTGCCATACCCATGCCATTATCAGCACCGAGTGTCGAATTTTTAGCCCTTAAAAGTGTTCCTTCTTGCACAAGTTCAATAGTTTTACTCTCCCCAATGCACACCATATCGTAATGGGCTTGCAAACAAATTGTGGGTTTTCCTTTAGAGCATAAGACATTTCCCACCTCATCCACATACACTTTGCAACCACATTTTTGAGCAAATGAAACAAGATACTCTTTCATTAAAGATGCTTCAAAACTACACCGAGGAATTGCGCTAATCGTCTTAAAATGTTCCACTATTGCTTTCATCATGCCCCTTGAAAATTTAATCATCGAAATGGTATTATACACGCCATGAAAACAATATTAATTTTACTATCTGCCCTTCTTTTGCAAGGATGTCTCTATTTTAATGACCGTGGTGTATCGGGTCGTTATTACAATGGCTGTAAAGAGTATTATGACTCTATGGGGGTTTACCATAAAGAGTGTGATGAAAACATTGTGGATTATCAAACCGTGACCGATGGTGTTAAAAAAGGGGTCAATGCCACAGTTGATACAACCAAAAGCCTTTTTGAATAATCAATGCTAGAAGCCCTACGCAAAGAGCGCCTTTTATGGCTGGAATGGAAAGATATCGCGCCGATGAGAGAAGCACTTAAAACACTTCCAAAAGAGTTTAATGGTGATATTTCTTTAGGAGACACAATTAGTATTGATGGCTTACATGTAAGCGATGAAGCTGTGGTTGAAGCGTGTGCTAAAGCACTCAAACCGTGGCGAAAAGGTCCTTTTAAGATAGGTTCAACCTTTATTGACACTGAGTGGCAAAGTTTTATCAAATACAATCTTTTGGAGCCTCATTTTAACCTCGAGGGTAAAGTCGTAGGCGATATTGGGTGCAATAATGGCTATTACCTTTTTCGTATGCTCTCCCAAAAGCCAAAAAAGCTCGTTGGATTTGATCCCTCTGCTCTTTACAAAACACAATTTGATTTTATCAACCACTTCATTCAAAGCGATATTGTGTATGAACTCTTAGGTGTTGAACATCTCCCCCTATACGAGCACCGTTTTGATACCCTCTTTTGCTTAGGGGTTCTTTACCATCGAAGTGACCCTATTCAAACACTTAAATCCCTCTATCAAGGTCTTAACCCTGGTGGTGAGCTTATCTTAGACACGTTTATGATTGAAGGCGATATGCCTCTGGTACTTTCACCTCAAAAGAGTTATTCCAAAATTCCTAATGTCTATTTTGTTCCTACTATTCCTGCGCTGTTTGGGTGGTTGGAGCGGGCAAAATTTAAAGAGATTACACTTTTGGAAATAAAAAAGACCGATACCGAGGAACAACGCAAAACCGAATGGATTTTTGGAGAGAGTCTCAATAATTTTCTTGACCCAAACAATAATGCACTTACCATCGAGGGTTTTCCAGCACCCAAGAGGGTATACATTAAAGCAAAACGCTGATGTGGTCGATTTTAGTGCACCACAATATTAAGGAAACGAATGGCAAAGAGTAAAGCAGCCCTTGCAAGAGAAGCACTTGAAGGTCTAAACAACGATATTGAACTTTTCGAAGATGAGGTTGAAAGCTCTTCCGAAATAGAAACCGATGGTAGTAATTTTTTAAATGAAAATCTTTTAACCCATGCTAAAATCAAAAGCACTTTAGTAGGAACACTTATAGAACTTAAAAAATCCAATGCCAAAGTCTTACTACAAACCTCCCATGAAATGATTGTGGATGAATTTGGACTCATACACAGTGGATTTGTCTTTGGTGCCGCTGAGTATGCTGCCGTTGCAGCTATTAATGAAGAAAATGTGGTGATTATTGGATGCCGTTCCAAATTTTTTGCTCCCGCAAAATTGGGAGATAGTATTGAGTTTGAGGCTAAAAGTCGCTATGAGGAAGCTCGTAAACGTGAAATAAAGGTCATTGGTAGCATCAACGAAGTCAAAGTTTTTGAAGGTATCTTTCATGCGGTCATACTGGAAAAACACATTTTAAAAACAAAAATTGACGAACTTCAAGCCAGTTTTACAACCAAGGAACTCTAAAATTGGCGCAACCAAAAAGGAGTATTTCGCTGCTCCTTGAACACCGTTGTGGCTCCTCCATGTCCAGGGTAAACCTCCCAATCTTCATTCCACGTTAAAAATTTTTCTAAACTTTCACGCATCTGCTCAGCATTGCTGTAGGGGAAATCATATCTTCCGATGGAATTATTAAAAATAAAATCACCACTAAAAAGCTTATTATCTATTAAAATAACACTGCATCCAGGTGTATGCCCTGGAAAATGAAAAAATTTCACCTCAATGCCTTCGATATTAAGCGTTTCATCACCTTCCACAACAACATCGGCAACACTTGAGGGTGTCCCTTGTGAAAAAGGATCATTTTCTAACATGAAACAATCCCCTTTGGGCGCATAAATAGGAATATTAAATGTTCTTTTGAGTTCAGCATTACTCCACACATGATCAAAATGCCCATGCGTATTTAAGATAGCCACTGGATGTACCACCTCTTTTTTAACCCAAGAAGCAGCTTCCATGCCTGGATCGATGATAAACTCTTTTCCATCACATTCTACGATATAACAATTGGTACCATACGCTCCACACGCTTTACTTTTTAATATCATCTCTCACTCTTTTTATAAAGATAGACTGTTATTATAACGCATTCCACCTTATGATGAAAAACCTTAAAAGATTGCATTAATTTTATCTTTTGTATAATACCTTTCATTTAAACTTTGAAGGGTCTGTGTGAAAAAATACAAAGCCATTGAAACGTTTCTCATTGATTTTTTGCGTCATGAAGTTCATAAAGCAGGTTTTAAAAAAGTACTTCTTGGCATCAGTGGAGGGATCGACTCTGCTGTTGTTGCAGTTTTAGCTCAAAAAGCCTTTGGTGAAAACTTTTTAGCACTCTTCCTTCCCTCTACTACCTCTTCAAAAATCAATCTTGATGATGCTAAAGTTCTGTGTGACACCTTTGGAATTCGCCATGAGTTAATTCCTATTGGTGGTTTAGTCGATGGGTATTTTACGCCTGACAAAGAGGCATCGAAACTGCGTATTGGAAACTTTGCAGCACGCATGCGTATGTCTGTCTTATATGATATCTCAGCCCGTGAAAAAGCCTTAGTGTTAGGAACAGGCAATAAGAGTGAAATTCTTTTAGGCTATGGTACACTCTACGGTGATCTTGCCTGTGCACTTAACCCTATCGGAGAACTCTATAAAACAGAAATTTTTGAATTTGCCGCCTATTTAGGTGTTCCATCCTCCATCCTGACCAAAGCCCCTAGTGCTGACTTATGGGAAGGTCAAAGCGATGAAGGTGAATTTGGCTTTACGTATGCACAAATCGACAAAGTCTTGTACGCTTACAGTGAAGAACAAATGGATAAAACGACATTGCTACACACCTTCGATTCAGCCTTAGTTGAGATGGTTTTGGAGCGCATAGAAACCAACCGATTTAAAGGTACGCTTCCTACAATTGCAAACTTAAAAGGATACAAATGAAAGAGATTCCATTTTACAAACCATTGATTGATGGGCGTGAACGAAGCCTCATCAATGAAGTTTTAGATCTCGAAAAAGCCAACAAAGTTGAAACGCTTGAAAAAGAGTTTATCAAATACACAGGATGTGGTGATGCCATTTCTACGGTCAATGGTACTGCTGCAATGCATCTTGCTATGTGTGCACTGGATTTAAAACGTGGTGATAAGATCATCTGTTCAGTCAATGCCTTCCCCTCTATCGCCGAGGTTGTGAGGCATTTTGATGCGGAACCTATCTTTGTTGATATCGACAAAGATGACTTCAATATTGATGTCAATCAACTTGAGAGTATTTTAAAAAACAATAAAGCCAAAAAACTCAAAGGGGCTTTTATCTCTCACGTGGCAGGGCAACCTGCTGATTTAAAACGTATCTACGAATTGGCAAAAATTCATGATATCAAAATCATTGAAGATGCCACGGGGGCAATGGGTGGAACGTATGATGGGAAAAAAATAGGTTCTTTGGAAGCCGACATTACCGTTTTTCGTTTTAATCCCCAATCCAATAACTCTATCTCAAGTGCTGGAATCATGGCAACCAAAGATGAAGAGCTTAGTCGTCGTGCACGATTATTGCGTAATCACGCGATTGTAGGAGAAGGTTGGGATAAATTTGGTAACCTTGGCTATGTGTACGATGTTGTGGACATTGGCTTAAAATACGACTTAAATGAACTCAACGCAGCCTTTGCTATCGGACAACTTGAAAAAAATGATGCGTTTATAGAACGACGCGCTGAAATCGCGGACATCTATAACAAAGAGTTGTCTTCATGTCCCCATGTCAGTACCCCCATCAAAAAACGTGACCATATCTATTCTCAGTATATTATCAAAATCGATAAGAACAGAGACAATTTTGCAAAAGAGCTTAAAGAACGTGGTATTTATACCTCTTTACATTACATTCCTATGCATCTTTTGAGCTACTATAAACAAAAGTATGCCCTTCGTGTTAATGATTTTCCAAAGGCACTGAGCAATTACCAACAAATTTTATCTCTTCCAATTTATGCCAATTTAAGTGACAAAGATGTGCAGTACATCTGCGATCACATTAAAGAAATTGCCAAAAATCGTGTTTAATAGTTCAACATTCGTTCTTTGGGTAGAAAAATATCTCTTCTACCCTACTTTTTTTCAAAAAATCTTATCCTATCTGCTTCTGCCATTTTCATTCCTTTATTGCGCTATTGTTTGGTGGAAACGTAAAAAAGGAGAGTCCAAAAAACGCTCTTTTGGGATTCCTATTATTAGCATTGGCAATCTCACGGTAGGAGGCAATGGTAAAACCCCTTTTTGCATTGCTTTGGCACAAGAATATACGGATGCTACTATTATTTTAAGAGGCTATGGACGCAAGTCTGAGGGCTTGATTGTTATCTCAGAACGTGGTCAAGTGATGTGTGATGCAATGGCCAGTGGGGATGAAGCAATGCTTTATGCTAAAGCACTTCCTCACGCCAGTGTCATCGTCAGCGAAGACAGAGAAGAAGCCATCCTCCTTGCAAAAAAAAGGGGAACAAAAATTATCTTTTTAGATGATGGATTTTCAAAAAGCTTTATCCAAAAAATTGATATTTTAGTGAAACCAACCCCTGAACCTACCAATACTTTTTGTCTTCCCAGTGGACCGTATCGGGAGCCAAAATCTTTGTATGAGCGTGCGGATTTGGTAATTTGCGAGGGTGAAGATTTTGTACGTCATGTGGCTATTCAATATCCAACGGAACGTATGCTCCTTGTCACAGCCATTTCAAAACCCAGCCGACTTGAACCTTATTTACCCCAAAATCTCGTGGGAAAAGTAAGCTTTAAAGATCATTACATGTACCGCGAAAAAGAGCTTGAAGCCCTCCTTCATGCTTATCAAGCTACGTCTATTTTAACCACGCAAAAAGATGCTGTCAAGATGGCAACATTCGATATTCCACTTTCCATTCTTAAACTCGATATTGAAATCTCTTCAACCACCAAGGCCAATATCAACACTCTTTTAGCCTCTAAACGCTAAAATAAGTTTCAATTTTTACTGCCCTAAAGGATATACCGTGCAACAAAAGATCTTGCAAGCACAAATACTTATGGACGCATTGCCGTACATCAAACGCTACAATAAAAAAACTATCGTCATCAAATACGGTGGTGCTGCACAAATCAATCCCGTTTTAAAAGAAAAATTTGCCCAAGATATCGTTTTGCTCTACCTTGTGGGCATTAAACCCGTTATCGTACATGGTGGTGGGAAAAAAATAAATTCTCTCCTCGATAAGTTAGATGTCAAAAGTAGTTTTGTGGATGGCTTGCGCGTGACGGATGATGCTGTCATGGAAGTAGTTGAGATGGTCTTAAGTGGAAGTATCAACAAAGAAATTACCACACTACTAAATCATCATGGTGCCAAAGCCATTGGAATTACAGGGAAAGATGCCAATTTTATGCATGCAAAACCCATGGATGATGGAAAATATGGTCTCGTGGGGGAGATTACAAAAATTGATAAAAAAGTGATTAAAAATCTGATTCGTGAAAAATTTATCCCTGTTATTGCTCCCATTGCCGCAGGAGATGATATCAACCACCCAGGATATAATATCAATGCCGATCTGGCCGCAAGTAAAATTGCGGTGGCATTGCAAGCCAAAAAAATTATCTTTCTCACGGATACCTTAGGTGTTTTGGACAAAGAAGGCAAACTTATTTCAAGTCTCGATAAAGCAAAAATTAAAGCGCTTAAAAAAGATGGCACGATTAGCGGTGGCATGATTCCAAAGTTGGATGCGTGTTTAGAAACGATTCATGCAGGCGTTGAGAAAGCACATATTATTGATGGACGCATTGAACACTCTTTGCTACTTGAACTCTTCACTAAAGATGGCATTGGTACCATCATTCAAGAATAAGGAAAAAATATGTTTATTGAAACTCGAGGCAATGATGGCATTAAGCCACAACGTGTTCCCTTCTCATTTGCTATTTTAAATCCAAGTGCCAGTTTTGGAGGGCTTTATATACCTGAAAAACTTCCAACCATTGATAGCACTTTTTTAGAACAAGCCTCTCATAAAAGCTATAAAGAAATAACGCTTGATATTTTAAAACTTTTCAAAATCGATATTGAAGAAGACGTATTACAAAAAGCAGTGGATTTGTATGATGGCTTTGATGATGCCAATGAACCTACCCCTCTTGTGCCCATCAAGAATGACTTGTATGTCAATGAACTTTACCATGGACCCACACGTGCATTTAAAGATATGGCATTGCAACCTTTTGGATATATTCTCTCTCATCTAGCGCAAAACATTGACCAGCAGTACCTCATTCTAGCAGCCACAAGTGGTGACACGGGTCCTGCAACGCTCGATACTTTTGCCAATAAGCCCAACATCAAAGTGGTCTGTTTGTACCCAGATGGAGGAACGAGTGATGTCCAACGCCTTCAAATGACCACACAAAAAAGTAAAAACCTTAAAATTCTTGGTATTCATGGTAATTTTGATGACGCACAAAGTGCACTCAAAACACTTTTAGCCTCTTCCAGCTTTAACGAAGCCCTTACATGTAAAGGCATCAAACTCAGTGCGGCAAACTCTGTCAATTTTGGACGGATTATTTTTCAAATTGTCTACCATGTGTACGCCTACATTGCACTGCTTAAACAGAAAAAAATCACCCTTGGAGACCCTTTTTACACCATTGTCCCCAGTGGAAACTTTGGAAATGCTTTGGGCGCGTATTATGCTAAGAAAATGGGCTTACCGATTGAAAAAATTCTCATTGCTTCCAATATCAACAATATCTTAACCGATCTTATCACTACTGGCAAATATGATGTTCGCCATCGAACACTACTTCAAACCACCTCACCTGCCATGGATATTTTAATTTCATCCAATGTCGAGCGTGTCTTATGTGATAAATTTGGAACCACGCGCACCAAAGAGCTTATGGAATCACTCAAAAATGATAAAGTCTATGCCCTAACACGTGAGGAACTAGCAACGCTTCGTGAAGACTTTGATGCTGTTTTTTGCGACGATACCTTTGCAAAAGAGACCATTAAAACCTTTGCACAAGAAGGCTATGTGATGGACCCACACACGGCCACGTGTTTGAAAGCCTACGAAACATTAAAAGCAAAACCCCTTCCTTGTGTGTTGTGCTCCACCGCAGAATGGACCAAATTTGCGCCTACAATGCTCAATGCCATCAAAAATGATACGCTCACTTACACCGACAAAGAAGCCCTTGAAGGAATTCATCAAACCTTACATGTAACCATTCCAGCTTCCATCGCCTCTCTTTTTGATGAACCTATCATTCACGATGACGTTGTCTTTAAAGAAGATATTGAGGCTACGATTTTTGACTTTTTAAACCTTACATGTAAGGATGCGCAGTGATTATCATTCCCGCACGTCTTGCATCCACACGCTTTGCTAATAAAATCTTAGCTAACATCCATGGTGTTCCTATGGTTATAGCAACTGCGAAACGCGTACAAAATCTTGATGATGTTACCATTGCCTGTGACTCACAAGACGTGGTGCATCTTGCCAACGACTATGGATTTAAAGCGATTTTGACTTCAAAAGAACATCAAAGTGGCACCGACCGCATCAATGAAGCTGCTTCAAAACTAAACTTATCTGAGAATGAAATAATCATCAACGTACAATCGGATGAGCCTTTTATTGAAGAGAGTGTCGTTAGACAAGTTATGGAGCGCGCGAAAAATACTGATGCCCTGATAACGAGCGCTTGTAAAAGAATTGATTCTTTACATGTAAAAGACCCCAATCTTGTCAAGGTCATTTTAAATGCCGAGGCGCATGCTATCTATTTTTCTAGAAGTGTTATTCCTTATGATCGAGAAGGTGGATTTGAAGATTATTTTGGGCATTTGGGTATTTACGCCTTTTCAAAAAAATCATTGGAAACGTTTTGTAACCTGCCTTATGCGCCTTTAGAACACATCGAAAAACTAGAACAACTTCGCGCTTTGTATCACGGTTATCAGATTGCTATGGTCGAAGTCACAAGCCAAAGCTTTGGCATTGATACCCCTGAAGACTTAGAAAGAGCTTTGCGTTTTTTTAAATCTTAGCCTCGATAAAACACTCCTGAAGCGTATCGTACACATACGCTTCCATAGGATTTTGACCCACTTGAAAAATGAGTTTACATGTGAAAAATCCCGATTTTTTCAAACCTTTTTCCACGACTTCCAAAATAAATGCGCGCGTGCTAAAAAGATGGGTTGTGGTATCGCCCTCATAGGTAAAAGGTTCATGAACAACTGGTGTAAATCCCTCTTTTTTAAGATGTTTTTCAAAAACAGCTTTATCGCTCAAATTCTCCACTTCAACCACTAAAATAACCTGCATTTACAATCCTAATTTGGTCAAATGTAGTAAAAATTCATCGGCATTTTTATACCCTACCAACCGTAGTTCTTTCAGCTCTTTTCCATTTTTAAAAAATAACAGTGCAGGTGGTCCAAAAATACCAAACTCTTTTTGCATGGCTTTATTTGCGGCATTGTTTTCAGTAACATCGGCTTTAAGCAATGTTAACTCCGCCATTTTTGCCTTCACACGCTCATCAGAAAAAGTAAATTTTTCATACTCAACACAATTCACACACCAATCTGCATAAAAATCAAGCATCACAAGCCTATCCGCATTTTTAAGGGCACTATTGAGCTCTTCCACTGTTTTAACATAGGTAAATTGAACGGAATTTGCTTTCACACTCCCCTCTTTTGAAACCAATCTTTCAAGTGGTTTTAAAGGATCATTCCCCCCGCTAATAACCCCAACACCTAGCGTTGCACCATACATTAACAGGGCAACCATAAGGCTTTTTACAAGTTTGCGCCAACCAGAGGCACCCTCTTTCAATGGCTCTAACGCACCACCATAAACAGAGCAAGAGATGATTAAAAGACTCCACAGCCCCATGGTAATACCACTTGGAAGGATACGCGAAAGCATCCAAATCGCAACGCCTAACATCATCACACCAAAAATACGTGTAATGTTTTCCATCCATCCACCAGGACGCGGCATATATTTACCTGCTGTCGTTCCGATAATAAGCAAGGGCACACCCATGCCTAAACTCATGACAAACAAAGCACTCCCCCCGAGAAATGCATCACCACTTTGTCCTATATAAATCAACGCTCCAGCCATAGGCGCAGCGACACACGGTCCTACAATAAGTGCTGATAAAAATCCCATCGTAGCAATGCCGATAATACTGTGAGAATTAACCTCACCTGATGTCTTGCTGATTTTTGTTTGAATAAAAGAAGGCATTTGGATCTCAAAAAATCCAAACATTGACATGGCAAGAAAAACAAAAATGGCACTAAACAGGGTTATTACCCAAGGATTTTGCAAAGAGGCTTGAAGGTTTGCCCCAAAAAGCCCCGCTAAAACACCAGCAATCGCATAAGCGGACGACATCGCAAGCACATACACCAATGCCAATAAAAAGCCTTTTTTAGCATTCATCTGCATAGTAGATTGAGAGACTATCATCGAAGAGAGGATGGGAATCATCGGAAAAACACACGGCGTTAATGCAAGCAAAAGTCCAAAACCAAAAAAGCTTAAAAGTACAACCCAAAAACTACCCGTAGCCAAGGAATGTGCAATGGCATCTTGTTCACTTACGGAAACTGAAGCACTCTTTACACTACCACTACCTTCAACGTTAAAACTCCATTCTTCTTCCATGGGCTGATAGCACAATCCAAGTTCCGAACACCCTTGGTAGGAGAATTTCAGCGTAAAATCACCGCTTTTAATATGCTCTTCTAAAAGCGTTTGCGTTACTTGTAATTCAAAAGAGTGGCGTTGTGTAATAAAATCATGAAACAACTCAGGCTTAGGTCTTGGCACAAACGCATCTAAATTTACTTGTGATGGTTTTACGATGTCAAGTTTTAATTTATCATCGTAAAGATAAATTCCTTCCCCTAAAACAATACTGACAGTAATACCACGTGCATCCTGGAAGGCTGAAACCTTGAAAGCCTCTTCTGGTGGTAAAATTTTTGGTGCTTGCATGGCAAACAATGCAGTGTAAACTAAAAACAAAAGAGAAAAAACGCTGATAGCATGTTTCATTCATGGACCTTTTTATTCATTCGTTCTTATTTTAGCAAAGAAGCCTAAATGTTTTGTAAATTTCAACGATTTACTTCGTGAATTGATGTAAACTATAGAAAATAAACTTTGGAGGTGCCTTGTGGGTAAAAATAAAGAGAAAGAAAAGAATAAAGAGACAGAGAAGAAGAAAAAAAAGAAAGTAAAAACCATTAACCTCGATACGAAAGAGCAAAAAATCATTCTTAAAAAACATAAAGAAGAGATAAAGAGTGACGAAGAGATACTGAAGGAAGAACACCACGGAAAAGTCCAAGTTTGGATGAAAAAATGTGAAGTTACCTATGAAAAAGAACTCAAAAAACTGCAAGTTGAACTCATTAAATTCCAAAATCATGTGAAAGAACAAGGACTCAAAGTACTTATTATCGTAGAAGGTCGTGATGCTGCTGGAAAAGGTGGTACCATCAAGCGCATTACCGAACATCTTAACCCTCGTGGCGCAAGGGTCGTTGCCTTATCGAAACCTTCCGACACCGAACGTACCCAGTGGTACTTTCAGCGCTATGCACAACACCTCCCCTCTTCTGGAGAAATTGTTCTGTTTGATAGGTCTTGGTATAACCGCGCGGGCGTTGAACCTGTAATGGGGTTTTGTACCCAACAAGAACATAAAGAGTTCCTACGAGAAGTTCCTAAATTTGAAACGATGATCGCCAACTCTGGAATTCTCTTTTTCAAATTTTATTTTTCTGTCAGCAAAGAAGAACAAGCCAGACGATTCCGTGAGCGTAAAACCGACCCGCTCAAACAATTTAAACTCTCTCCCGTGGATGAAAAATCGCAAGAAATGTGGGATCAATACACCATTGCAAAATATTCAATGCTTCTTTCCTCAAACAATCCACGCTGTCCTTGGGCCATTATCATCTCGAATGATAAACGCAAAGCACGTCTTAACACCATTAAGTACATTTTACAAAATGTAGATTATCCAGATAAAATCAAAAGTAAACACTTGGAATTGGATTCTGAAATTGTACGTACGGGGAAAGAAGAGATTGAAATTATGGAGCAAAGCCTTCAAAATGACAATCTGGCTCATTTAAACGGTTAAAAAAGTGTTACATGTAAGGATTTTCCTTACATGTAACGTTTAATAGTTATTCTACTTCAGCATCAATAACGTCATCATCTTTTTTTGATTTTGGTTTTTCGCCACCTGCTGAACCTGCGTCACCTTGATCTTTTTTATACATTGCTTCTGCTAGTTTATGACTTGCCTCACTTAAAGATTTTACTTTTGCATCGATTTGCTCTTTTGTTGCACTTTCGTTAGCAAGCACTTCTTTAAGACCTTTCAGTTCTTCTTCGATTTTTGCCTTATCTTCCGCACTAATAGCTTCACCCATTTCGCCTAAAGATTTTTCGGTTTGGTGGGCTAATGCGTCAGCTTGATTTCTAGCATCAACGGCATCTTTACGTTTTTTATCTTCTTCCTTATGCAATTCTGCATCTTTGACCATTCTTTCAATTTCAGCATCATCCAACCCTGAACTTCCAGAAATCTTAATTTCTTGTACTTTACCTGTTGCTTTATCTTTAGCAGACACCGTTAATATACCGTTGGCATCGATGTCAAAAGAGACTTCGATTTGTGGTACACCACGAGGGGCAGGTGGAATGTTGTCAAGATTGAACTGACCTAAAGATTTGTTATCTCGTGCAAACTCACGCTCACCTTGAAGCGCATGAATGGTAACGGCAGGTTGATTGTCTTCTGCGGTTGAGAACACTTGAGATTTTTTCACAGGAATCGTCGTCCCTTTTTCAATCAACTTCGTCATCACACCACCCAAAGTCTCGATACCAAGGCTAAGTGGGGTAACGTCAAGCAACAAGATATCTTTAACATCGCCTTTAATAACCGCACCTTGAATGGCTGCGCCAATAGCTACCACTTCATCAGGGTTTACAGATTTGTTTAGCTCTTTTTCAAAAAATTCTTTTACTTTCTGTTGAACCAACGGAACACGTGTCGATCCACCAACCATTACAATTTCTTTAATTTCTGCTTTTTTCAAATCAGAATCATTGACCACTTCTTTGATTTTTTTGATGGTCAGTGCTACCAAATCTTCAATCATGGATTCAAATTTTGCACGGGTTAATTTTTTCACCAAGTGCTTTGGTCCTGTTGCATCTGCCGTAATAAATGGTAAATTAATCTCTGTTTCGTTTGAAGATGAAAGCTCTTTTTTAGCATTTTCTGCCGCTTCTTTTAAACGTTGAAGCGCCATCACATCTGATTTCAAATCAATACCCGCTTCGCTTTTAAACTCAGCAACCAACCAGTCAATTAAACGGTTGTCAAAGTCATCGCCACCTAAGAAGGCATCACCACCCGTGGAAAGGACTTCAACGACATTGTCACCTGTTTCAAGCACGGTGACGTCAAATGTTCCACCACCCAAGTCATAGACAACGATTTTTTCAGCCTCTTTTTTATCTAAACCGTATGAAAGAGCTGCTGCGGTCGGCTCGTTGATGATACGAAGGACATTTAAGCCTGCAATCGTACCTGCTTCTTTGGTTGCTTTTCGCTGGCTGTCATTAAAGTATGCAGGAACTGTAATAACGGCGTCCGTTACCTCTTCACCTAAGAAACTCTCTGCATCTTCTTTGAGTTTCATCAAAACTTTCGCACTGATTTCTTGTGGTGTATAAACTTTACCATCAATTTCAATTGCACACGCACCGTTTCTATCGACAACCGCATACGGAAGACGTTTTTTGGCTTCATTGGCTTTATCTTCATTGCTCATCAAACCCATAATACGCTTGATGGAATAAATGGTTCTCTTTGGATTGGTTACCGCTTGACGTTTTGCGGTATCACCTACCAAAACCTCTTCTTTATCCGTAAAGGCTACAACTGAAGGAGTTGTGTTTTTTCCCTCTTTATTAGGGATAACTTTGCTCTCACCTCGCTCGTAAACGCACACACATGAGTTTGTTGTTCCAAGATCTATTCCAATTACTTTTCCCATTTTTTATCCTTTTAGTTTAATTTTTTATTTCAATACGCCAACAAAGCAAAGCTTCTTTTGGCTACGTTAGCCACTGGGGCACTAAAGCTTGCCGACATGTCGGCAGAAACTTTACTTGACAATACTAACCATTGCTGGTCTTAAAATACGATCTTTGATTTTGTAGCCTTTTTGAAAAACCTGCAAAATCTCACCTTTATTTTTCTCTTCGCTCTCCAATTGCATCACGGCTTCGTGAATGGTTGGATCAAATTCACCATTAATATCCACTAATTCAATACCATGCTTCTCAAACGCTTTTCGAAACTGCTCCACAGTTAAATTGAGCCCTTCTTTCACTTTTTCAAGCAATGTAGCACTTTCAACTTCCGCATTACTTCCTGAGAGAATAGCCATTTCCAAAGAATCAATCACCGGCAATAAATCGCGTGCGAAGACTTCATGTGCATACGCTATGGCTTGTGTTTTTTCTTTATCCATACGACGACGCATGTTGTCAAAATCTGCATTAGCACGCAAAAACTTATCTTCTAGCTCTGCAATTTTGAGTTGCAACACAGAAACTTCATCCACATCTACGGTCTCTAAAATCTCCTCTTCCATACATACCTCACAATCCGATGTCTGCTCGGGCATTTCTTGGGTATCTTGAAGAATTTCTTCTTCTTTTTGATTCATAATTACTCCTTTACCTTGTTAAAAAAACTCTCAAAATCACTTTCTATTCGACCAAAACAAAACATTTCCAATGCTGAAGTGTCATCTTTGACGTGTGCTTTTTGTTTAATCGCCATACAACCATGAGGGACAAAACCATCGAAATAAATTCCATTGGTAATGGACTCAACAAAATGCAATTTTTGAAACTGTTCTATAAAAGTATCGTTACGAAGCTCTTTGGCAATCGCATAAATCTCTTTTTCTCCCTCTTTTAGCAATGGGGTTTGTGAAAATATTTGAGAAAGCTTTTCATGAAGTTCATACAAACCCACCTGTGCTGCGACATCTTTTAAAACACGCATTTCACACCCCACAAAACGTCCTAGAAACTGCTCCACTTTAGGGTTATATTTCAAAACGACTTCATTCGCATCGAAGACTAAAATTAAAAAACGATTTTGCGCATTGATAAGCTCATTAAACAACGCATACGAACTCTTTTCAACAATGCAAAACAAATTGTGTTCTTTGGACACACGCTGTACTTTATCAACACTTTTAATACTTAAAGGCTTGCCCGTATCAATACGTTCACTCCAATACGTTTGAAGAGCACTCAGAGTTGGAACACGTCCACCGCTTACATGTAACTGTACCAAAGATCCTTCATCAGAGAGTTTTTTAAAGTAAATACGGATGGTAGAAGGTGACATATCCACTCTAAGCTTCATCTGAAGTTCAGAAGAACCAATGGGCATTCTTGACTTTAAATACTCTTGAATAATGGACTCTAGAATTAACTCTTGTTTTGAGTTTCTTTTCATTTTAGCACTCTTCTGTTTTAATTGCTGATAAAATTATACAACATTGAGTGTTATGTTGTCAAGAAATAAAAGGTCGGTGCCAAAAAGGCAGGGGAAAGTAAAGCATATGACGCATAGCATATTTGTACGTTCCAGTGGAACACTAACAAAAAGAAGGGAAAAAGAATTAAAGCATCATTAACGAGCTAAGAAGGCTGTTCGTGCTTTTTCTTTGAGAAAATATTTAAGAAAGTAAACCAAATGTGAGAGTTGGTTTTTGACTTTTGAGAGTGGGGTTTGGGAGGTGTCTATAACACTAAAGACGTCATTAAGTGCTTGACGTTCATTTTGACTCAGGCTACTCATTCATGCTCCTTTAGTTCAATGGCAATACGTTTAACCAAACGCAATACATCATCCCCTTGCAATTCACCCAGCATCTTAAAAATAGCTGTAGCAGCTTGAGGTTGAGAATTACCTATTCTCCAATCTTGATAGGTGCGCATAGAAACACCCAATCTATCTGCCATCTCGCGTTGTGAAATTTTTTTACCTAAAAATTTCGACTCAACGGCATTATGAAGAAGGTTAAAGATATCGTTTGTTTTCATAACCAAGATTCTAACAAAGTCTGCTTTAATTATACATAAATAGGCTATTTTCAAACGTTATTTTACCATAAAAATATCAAAAAAATGTATTTTTATTTAAAAAATATTATAAACAATACAATATTTATATATTTTATACGTTTTTCTGTATAAAATGGTAAAAAATTTCTATTTTTATGGACAATAAAATCCCTATGATAAAAATGATGGAGTAAAATATTCGTTTATTTAGCGCTACGGTGAGCTGGGTGTTGGTAGTCGTTACGCTCACAAGCCATAAAAACAAGTGAAATAAAAAACAGAAGAATGAAGGTTGCTATTTTTTTCATGGATTGCTCCTTTAAAAGAGTTCACAAGATGTATAAAGTGTGATGGTGAGCATCTTATAGACTCTCGCCATCACAAAAGGTTTTAAAAAACTACTTATCTCTGATAGAAAGTTCTTTAATAACTTGGCTATATTTAACAAAGTCTGTTCGTTTAAGATATTTCATTAAACGTTTACGCTGTCCAACAAGCTTTAAAAGACCTAAACGTGAAGAGTGATCTTTCGCATTGCTTTTCAAATGCCCTGTCAAATCGCCAATTCTCTTAGAAAGAAGTGCAATTTGAACCTCTGGAGAACCTGTGTCGCTCTCTTGTCTTCCAAATTTGGAAACAATTTCCTTTTTTTCCGCCGAACCTAAAGCCATAACGACCTCCTTAGTTGGTATTGTTGCTTTTTTAAAGCTTGGAATTATACCTTATTAACCAAAATATTTTATTAAATGTATAAAATAGCCTCATTTAAAGAATCAAGGAAAAAAGTTATTTTTAGATTTAAAGGTATCTATAATATTTATTTAGTACAATCTTTATCTTATTTAACCCAAGGATGAATCATGCTCTTAACAAAAGCCAGCGAATATGCTCTTCTTTCTTTAATTATGATTTCGCAAAAAAACACCCCTCAAGATGTGGATACCCTGTCCAATCAACTTGGAATTTCTAAAAGTTTTCTTGCTAAAATTCTTCAAGCACTTGCCAAAGAAAATATTTTGAGCTCCTTCAAAGGTGCACATGGTGGATTTATGCTTACTCGTAAACCTGAAGATATCACTTTAAAAATGATCGTAGAGTGTGCTGAAAAAAAACAAACCATGGTCTTTGAATGCTCTCCATCAACCCAAAAATGTCCTGGAGGTAAAGGAAATTTTTGTCGTGTTTGGCCTGTTCTCAATAAACTTCAAACAAAAATTGACCAATTTTTAGATAACATGACACTTAAAGATATTCTCGAAGTGTAAAGGCATTTTTTGGCAAAAAATCAAAACGGACTTCTGCTTAAGATTGCTCCTTTCATAGAACCTTTGCTTAAATCAAAAGATTTAACCATTGTTTTCTTTCTTATTGCTATATTGGCTATTATTATTGTACCGCTTCCCAGTGCGGTGCTCGATTTTTTCCTTGTTATCTCTTTGGCTATTTCTGTTTTAATTCTTTTAATATCACTGTATATCCCAAAACCCACGGATCTTACAACGTTTCCAACGCTTATTCTTATCATTACGTTATACCGTTTAGCCCTTAATATTTCCACCACGCGTATGATTTTAACCAACGGTCATCTAGGACCCGAATTTGTAAGTGACATCATCGCAAGTTTTGGTGAATTTGTGGTAGGTGGCAATTACGTCATCGGTGTGATTGTCTTTTCTATTTTAGTTTTGATTAACTTTATGGTTATCACCAAAGGTTCTGGAAGGGTTGCTGAAGTAGCAGCGCGTTTTACCCTCGATGCGATGCCTGGAAAGCAAATGGCGATTGATGCAGACCTTAACGCTGGGCTTATTGATGAAAAAACGGCACGTAAACGACGTGAAGAAATCATTCAAGAAGCCAATTTTTACGGAGCCATGGATGGTTCGAGTAAGTTTGTCAAAGGTGACGCTGTTGCAGGACTTATTATTACCATTATCAATATTATTGGTGGATTTTTAATCGGTGCCTTTCAGCACGATTTACCACTTTCCATGAGTGCACAAACCTACACAATTTTGACTATAGGAGATGGTTTGGTTTCGCAACTTCCAGCTCTTATTAGCTCAACAGCAACGGGTATTATTATTACCCGTGCCAATAAAAATGATGAAACGTTTTCGCAAGGAGCTGGAGAACAACTCTTCGGTGATGCAAAAACCTTGCTCATTGTTGGTTTTATTCTGGTTTTATTTGCACTTGTTCCTGGTCTTCCAACACTTTCTCTTTCGTTTGTTGGGGCTATTTTCTTGGGGCTTGGGTATATCGTGAAACAAACAAAAGATGGTCATTTTTCACTTGAAAAGTTCTTTTCAAGCACGCCAGCCACCCTTCAAAAAGCCAAACTAGAAGCTGAGGCAAAAACAAAAAGTGAACAAGCCCCTAAAAAGAGCTCTGAGGAATTGCGCAAAGAGGAAGAGACAACGCTCAATGATATTTTAAAACTTGAAATCTTAGAACTTGACCTTGGGTATCAACTCATCAAACTTGCCGATCCTGCGCAAGGAGGCGATTTGCTCGATCGCGTTAAAAGCATGCGTCGCAAAATTGCCGCTGATTTTGGGTATCTCATTCCACAAGTACGTATTCGAGATAACTTGCACCTCACCCCCAATCGTTATCAACTTTTACTCAAAGGAATAGAGATTGGCAATGGTGAAATTTATGCCGATAAATTTTTAGCTATGGACAGCGGTTTGACCATTGAAAAAGTCAACGGAATTCCTACAAAAGAGCCTGCGTTTGGTCTTGATGCCATTTGGATTGATGCCAATATGAAAGAAGATGCTATCATTAAAGGCTATACTACCGTTGATCCTGCCACCGTTATTTCTACACATTTGAGTGAGCTGATTAAAAAATATGCTGAAGAACTCCTTACACGCCAAGAGGTACAAAGCTTAGTAGATAAATTGCAAAAAGATTACCCAGTGGTTGTCACCGATTGTCTAAAAGTTGCCAATGTTGGGTTGATTCAAAAAGTACTCAAAGCCCTCTTGCATGAAAAAATTCCTATTAAAGATTTGCTAACGATTTTAGAAACCATCAGTGATGTGGCAGAAGTCACACGCAATGTGTCAATTATTGTAGAGCAAGTACGCGCCAAACTCTCTCGTGTCATTACCAAATTATACAAAGATGAGAATGGTATTTTAAAATTGCTAACTTTTAATGCCTCAACTGAGCAAAAATTGCTTGATGCACTACGGGAGCGTGATGGTGTACGAGATTTACTCCTCAATATTGGTCAAATCAATACACTCGTACAAGCCACCAGTGATGAAGCAGCAAAATTACTGCAAAAAGGCATTGCACCCGTTGTGATTATCGTCGATCCTATGTTACGCAAATCACTCTCCGATATTTTTGAAAAATTTGGGCTAGACATCGTCGTGCTCTCGCATGCCGAAATTGACTCAAATGCTAAATTTGAAGTGATGGGTTCCATCGAAATTGACAAACTCTAAGAACAAGGATTTTTATGAATTATACGCTACACCATCTTTCGCATACCGATTTGGATGGATACGGTTGCCAGATGGTCACCAAACGTTATTTTGATTCTATACTGTTTTACAACTCCAATTATGGTAAAGAGATCAACGAATGTTTCAATCAAATTTTAGATACGATACAAAATAGTACGGTCGAAAAGCACCTTATTTTAATCACTGATCTTAATTTAACCCTTGAACAAGCCAAAGAGTTTCAAGCTAAAGTTTCTGTGGCACAACAAGAGATTTTACTCCTACTTTTAGATCATCACAAAACAGGGCAAGAGTGTTTTGAAACGTTTGAATGGTACTACCTAGATTCCTCACGCTGTGCGACTAAAATTACCTATGATTTTTTTGCAGCTTTGTACGGTGAAGATAAAACATTAAGTGCGTTTGTCGACGTGGTCAATGCTGTAGATATTTGGCTTGAGAATGACCCAAATTTTGAACTAGGAAAAGTCTGCATGGGCTTAGTCAGTGGGGCTAAAGAGGTCAATAAAGTGATGTTCCCCAATGAAAATAGTGCCTACATCTTTTCACTGTTACACGATGCCCAAACTTACTTTACATGTAATGATGCCCCTATCGCCTTAGATGATGCCCTGCACCAAATCAAAAAAAAGTTTTTCAAAGTAGCCGATAACAACACCTTAAGCAATCTTGTCTCTTCGTACAATGTTAAGCTATTAACGAATGCTAAAGATAAAATGCTGATTCACTACAAACACTATCAAGGCATTTTAACCTACAATATTGGCAATGTCTCGGTCATCGGCAATGACTTTTTAACCGCCAATCCTGATATCGATTTTTTCATGGATATCACCTCTAAAAAGACCATCAGTCTACGCTCCAACGGCAAAGTAGACGTGAGCCAAATGGCGGCACACCTTGCCAACGGAGGAGGTCATCACAATGCCAGCGGAGGGCTTCTCAGTAATTTCAAAGATGCTTTTATCTATGATACGATTAAAATGCAGGTGATGAGCATCATCGCCCAAAAAGGATAACCATGTCAACACAATCCCTTCAAAAAGATTTGGAGATGGCAGAAATTGAAATCGAAGAGATGGCAATGCAACTGGCTGATATGCTAGGTGCGGCACTTTACTTTGCGGGTGTTAAAAAAGAGGATCTTCCTAAAGCGGTCGACCTTTACCTTAAAGGACTCGATGAAGTTTTTGAAGACGAAGATGAAGACTCTGAGATGGGGTTTGAAGAGGTCGTACAAGTGATTGAGTACCTCAAATCAAAGCACCCTAAATTATTTAGTCATTAACTTTTACCACTGGCATTCTGGCAAAGCCAAAATGCCTACGCTTGCCGCTGTGGCACTAAAGCTTGCCTCTTACGAGGCAGAACTTCATTTCTACCACAGCATTCTGGCAAAGCCAAAATGCCTACGCTTGCCGCTGTGGCACTAAAGCTTGCCTCTTACGAGGCAGAACTCAATATCTGAATTTAGCCTCTTTTTATAGCAATAAATGTTGCAAAATTACCCCATTTAAAGAGTGTTTCAATGGTGTGAAATCCAACACTTTTAAGCATAGCTCTATTTTCTTCTTCCGTATAAGGTATGAGAACATTTTCCAAAGCTTCACGTTTTTGAGCAATCTCAAAATCGCTATAACCTTGCTCTTTTTTAAATGCATAGTATAAATCAATCATCTCTTTATTGAGTACTTTATCGTCGAAAACAATTTTTTCACTGAAAATAAATAATCCATTTTCCCTCATTCCATCGTAAATTTTTTGCACAAAAGCAGTTCGTTGAAGTGGTCTTATAAACTGTAACATGTAATTCGCAATAATCACATCATGATTGAACGCTATTTGCGTGATATCGGCTTCTCTTAAGACAATATCTGCACCGTACGCATGAATTTTTTGCTGTGCGAGATGTAGCATAGCTTTTGCGTTATCAACGCCCAAAAGATGGTATTTTTTAGGGCTTTTTTTATGCAAGGCAAGCAACGTATTGGCCGTAGAACATCCCAAATCAACAATATGCGCACCCTCTTTTACATGTAAAGCAATAACGTTACATGTAAGCTCAATCACCTCTTTATAAAAAGGAATAGAGCGCTCCAACATATCATCAAATACAACGGCAACCTCTTCATCAAATTCAAACTGCTTTGCGATTGGCTTAGCAAAGACTTTATCCATTCTCTATCCTAATGCAAAAATTTCTTACGATTATAACAAAAATTAAGCGAAGTACCCGTATACTTCAACAAATTTCATAGTGAGAAAGCCGATGAACAAGCAACTTCAAGAACTTACCGATGCCACCATCAAAGAAATTCGTAAACTAGAAATTGTTTTACCTGAAATTTATAGGGATATCTTCTACACAAAAGCGGCTGAACTAGAAATTGTGATAGAAGAGAGTGATAAAGAACTAGCACTTATTTATGCCCTCAAAAAAATTCAGACACTTAAAAGTGAAACTGAAAAATCAACCTCTATCCTCAAAGAAAGTGTCTCTCATGCCCAAGTTGCTATTGCCAATAAAGACAATGCCGCACTTCAAATTATTGAAGAAAACATGATTGATTTGGAAAAAAAGATTTCTTTGCTTCAGCAAGAGCTTTACATCGATGAACTCACACACTTGTACAATCGTCGGTGGCTTTTTGAAAAATATCTTGAAAATGATGCTTTCACAGAAAAAGGATCTTTTGCTTTTATCGATATTAATAATTTTAAACACATCAATGACAACTACGGCCATCTGATTGGCGATAAAGTACTTTATATCTTAGGAAAAGTACTGAAACGTATCGAAGAGACACAGGCTGTCCGCTTTGCGGGTGATGAATTTATCGTCCTATCCTCCCAACACTCAACAAGTGAATTGGAGAAAATTTTACATACGGTCAACAACAACTTACGTGCGACACACCTTAAACATGATGAAAAAACATTCCATGTCGACTTTGCATTTGGAGTAACTACTTTTAAAAAAAGGCAATCTTTTAAGAGCGTTCTAGAAGAAGCCGATCAAAAAATGTACGGTTACAAAAAATCCATCAAATAAAGTTGGCAACTTCCTAAAATACTTTTTGCTCGTGTCATGTCTTTTTGGATTTGCTGCTTTAAAAGGGCAAGGTCATTAAACGTTTGATTCTCCCGTAAATACTCCACAAAGATAATGCCAACATTTTGTGGTTTTCCCTCAATTTCTTCACCCATCACATGCGTTTCAATCGAAAATGCACCATCCGTACTTAAGCGTTTCCCCACAAAGGAGACCGAATCATATACCTGCGTGCCAATACGTGTACGGGTAGCATACACGCCCTCTTTTGGAATCAAATAATCCATAACTTTAAGATTAAGCGTTGGTACAAGTTTCTCTTTTCCTAAGCCTTGCCCACTGATTGCATCTCCAACAATGGCATACTCACGACCTAAAAAACGATTGGCGTCACTTAGTTTTCCCTCTTTTAAAAAGGCTCGAATGGTACTTGAATGAATAGCCGTCCCTTTATAGGTTACGGCGGAGACGATTTCAACTTCTCCATCAAACCACTGTTGGATGTCTGATGCACAGCATGAACGTTTTTGCCCAAAACAAAAATCATAACCAACAATAATTTTTTTAAGATTCTCAAACTCTTTTTTTAAAAGGGTGATAAACTCTTCCCCTGAAAGATCTTTAAGTTTAAGAAAATGATAAAACATACACGGATACCCTGTGTATTCACTCCGTTTTATCCCTGGTGTTAAGTTTGCTTGGTCTTTGTCAATCACAAAGAGTGCGCCATGAGTCCCAAGGCGTCGAATAAGCTGTCTATGCCCTCTGTGAATGCCATCAAAACTACCGATAGCTAGAGTATCAACACTCTCTTTGTTTAAAATAATAGAACGTTTCAATATTCCCCTCTTTTCCTTTGACAAGCGATTCTTTTTTCTCGACTAAACTCCAACCCAAACCTACGGTTTGTGCTTCGAACTGGTGATGTGCGCGCATAATAGCCGAGCCATCTTTAACGACACCTTTAGTGGTGCGTTTGACATCTTTTCCCACTTCAAATTGCGGTTTAAACAAGATAATAATCTCATGTTTTGCCAAACGATTAATATGTTCTAAAAGCGTACCAACACCAATAAATGAAACATCGCAACTGACCATATCGTATGTTTTATTGGGGTTAAAAAGTCGAATATCACTATTTTCATGTAAAATAATTCGATTATCAACTCTTAATGAGGGGTGAAGTTGCTCACTTCCCACATCCACAGCCGTGACACTTTGTGCATTTTCTTCCAACCAAACTTGTACAAAGCCCCCTGTACTGCTACCAATATCAAGAACATCTGCCCCTTTTACATGTAAAGAAAGCTCATTGATAAATCCACGTAGTTTCAACCCTGCACGACTCACATACTGTGAAATTTTATCCACTTCAACAGCGTCATTTTCACTCACTTCTACAGAGCTTTTGCGCTCCACTTTGCCATTGAGCCAAACACTGCCCTCTTTTATGAGTTCTGAGGCTTTATTGCGACTTTGAGCCAAGCCTTTTTCAAACAGATAACTATCGAGTCTCATTCTATCATCCCATTTAGTTCACTCTCACTGAGTGTTTTGACACCAAGCTCTATGGCCTTGTCCAGTTTGCTACCTGCTTCTTCACCGAAAATCACAAAATCGGTCTTTTTAGAGACACTTCCGCTCACTTTTGCACCCAATTTCTCAAGCATTCCTTTTATCTCATCACGTGATTGACTCATAGAACCCGTTAAAACAACCGTTTTACCTGTAAAAATAGACTCCGTTATTTCAAGTTTGGAAGCAATAGGTTCAATCACTGCCATTAGCTCATAGGTTTCGTGCTTGTTGACATGAATAAACTCCACCAAACTCTTAGCCATCTCTTCACCAAAGCCCTCTAAGGCAATAATCTGCTCATAACTCGCGTCCAACCACTCTAAGCCAAATGCACGTGCAATCTTCTTAGCCGCCACCTCTCCAATATGCTCAATCCCCAAAGCATGAATAAACTTCTCTAAAGCCACCCCTTTGCTCTGTTCAATCGCTGCTAAAAGGTTTTCTGCTTTTTTCGCTTTAAAGCCCTCTAAAACAAGCAACGGTTCACGCGTTAATGCATACAAATCTTTTACATGTAAAACAAGTTTTTGTGCGTAGAGTTGTTCTACGATTTTATCGCCAAGCCCATCAATATTGAGTGCTTTTTTAGACGCAAAGTGAATGATAGCCCCCACAACCCTCGCATCACACGAGAGATTTTGGCACTTAATAAGCGCACCCTCATCCAAAAGCTCGCTCCCACACACGGGGCAGCTTAACGGGCGTTGTGGAATACTTTCCGTGCCATCTCTTCGCTCCACTAAGACTTTAATAATCTTAGGAATAACATCGCCACTGCGGATGATAATAACACTATCTCCTATGCGAATATCTTTACGCTCTATCTCATCAAAATTGTGAAGCGTGGCTCGTTCCACCACCACACCCTCAATATTCACCGCTTCAACCTCTGCCACAGGCGTAACCACGCCTGTACGCCCCACTTGAAGCGTGATGTCTTTAAGCTTTGTCACTTTTTCAATCGCAGGAAATTTAAACGCCACCATCCATTTAGGATACTTCACGGTATAGCCTAACTCTTCTTGCAAGCTTATATCATCAACTTTAACCACCATGCCATCCATCATCATCTCGATGGCATCACGATTGGCAATCAGCTCATGGTAAAGCGTATGAACGTCTTGCACGTTTTGCGTGACGACAATACGAGGGGGTTGTAAAAAACCAAGGCTGTAGACAAAGCTCATTTTTTGACTTAAAAAGCTCTGTGTTAGGCTATTGACCCCAATGCCCCACGGGTAAAACATAAGCTTACGTTTGGCTGTCACACTCGTATCTAACTGCCTAAGGCTTCCTGCTGCGGCATTTCGTGGATTGGCAAAGAGTGGCTCATTGTTTTTTAAACGCTCGTCATTGAGGCTCTCAAAATCCGCTTTTTTAATAACCACCTCACCTCGAATTTCAATCTCACCATCATAAGCAATCTCTAAAGGAATAGAGCCAATGGTTTTAACATTTTGCGTGACATCCTCACCAATACTCCCATCGCCTCTGGTGATGGCTTGTTTGAGCATTCCATTTTCATAAATGAGATTGAGACTTGCCCCATCAAATTTTGGTTCACAGTAAAAGGTGAAACGCTCTTTGACTTTTTTAACACGCTCTATCCACGCATCCAAATCGTGCTCATCAAAGACATCTTCCATGCTCCACATACGTGCCTTATGCGAGGCTTTTTCAAACCCTTCCAAGACCACACCGCCCACACGTTTTGTGGGGCTACTCTCATCCGCAAAAAGTGGATTTTCCTGCTCATACTTTAAGATTTCATGATAGAGCCTATCATACTCTTCATCACTGGCAATGGGCGCATCATCCACATAATAGGCTTTTGCCCATACTTTCAAAATCTCTAGTTTTTCAATATAGTCTTGATGGTTCATGCGAAATAACTGCTGTAAATGAGTTTTAAAAGGGTTAAACCCACCATGATTAAGAAAAAGGTACGAATGAACTTCACCTCTTTTTTAATCACCATATTAGAGCCGATGTATGCCCCTATAATTTGCCCAAAACCCATGAGCAAGCCCACGGCAAAAAGTACATTGCCACTCCATAAAAAAACAGCCAAAGAGACAATGTTACTGGTAAAGTTCATCACTTTGGTTTGTGCGGTGGCTTTTTTAAGGTTAAGCCCTAAAAGACTCACGAGCGCTATCGTCCAAAACGTGCCCGTTCCTGGTCCAAAAAAACCATCGTAAAAGCCAAGTCCTATACCAAAGACCAAGAAAAAAAGATGATTGCCAAGATAGGCATGACGGTCGTTTTCGCCCATTTTAGGGGATAAAAGCGTGTAGATAAAAATACCCACCAACATCGCAGGGATAATCTTCGCCAAAATAGTGGCATCCATCAGTAAAATGGCATACGTTCCAAGGGCGGCGCCAATGAACGTATACAACACCCCTATCATTACCTCAGACCACGAGATAAAGCCTTTACGGATAAAATTAATCGAAGCCATCCCACTCCCAAACGTACCTTGAAGTTTATTGGTCGCAAGGGCGATGTGTGGAGGCATACCAGAAGCTAAAAGCACAGGAATGGTGATAATTCCCCCTCCTCCTGCAATCGCATCAATAAACCCTGCCACAAGCCCTGTTAGAAGAAAAAGTCCGTAATAATAAAATTCAAATTCCATCTTTTTTGACGTCCTCTTCTTCGCTCGTTTTAGGTTCATCAATCTTTACATGTAAGGTCGTAGAGTTTGTGGTTTCCTCTTTTGAGGCTTCAATGCCTTGATAAATTTTTAATGCCTCTTTGGTTGCACTGGAAATTTCATTGAAAGAACCCTCTTTAATGTGCCTCCAAATCTCGCGCTTAACAAGGCTGAGTGCATAACGTCTATCCCCTCCCACAACGCGTCCTAACTCATTGCCTCCGCACTCATTGCAAATAAAATAGGTAATTTTATTTTGCAACGATTCATTTGAACGACAGTTCTCATCATCAACCATCAGCATCGCTTGACACTTGGGACAATAACACCAAAGACCAACCACATCATCTTTTTTATACTTCCAACGCCACAACACTTTAAATAAAATAAGTTCACGAAAACGGTAATATTTGGGTTGCAAAAGATGACGAACCAAAAATGGAAATGCCACCAAAATACAAAAAATGGTGACAGCTCCAGCATTCACAGCCCATTGCGGAATGGCGTAGAGTTCGCTTACTCGTGTGAGTAAATCCATCAGTTTTTCTAAAAAAGTTTCCAAAAAATATCCTAAAGTGTTAAATTCAATGCTCGAAGCACATGAAGTGCTTGCACATGCTCTTTAACATCGTGCACACGCAAAATGCTAGCACCATGTTCATACGCTTTTAAATGCAATGCTAGTGTACCAGAGAGTCGTTCTTCAATGGGTGTGGGAACGATGGCATTGATCATCGATTTTCGACTGGCACCCACAAGCAAAGGGTATCCAAAATGTAAAAAATGTTCGTGGTGTTTTATTAATGTCAGGTTTTGCTCCAAATTTTTTCCAAATCCAATACCCACATCAAGCACTATTTTTTCAATACCAAAACGCTTTGCTTTTTCAATACGTTCTTGAAAAAATGCATCCACATCTAAGATAACATTCTCATATACAGGTTCATTTTGCATGCTTTGAGGCTCCCCTTGCATATGCATCAAAACAACAGTAGCATCATATTGTGCAATTATTTTAGCCACATCATCATTGGCAAGGGCAGTGATATCATTAACCATCGTAAAGCCCCTTTTGAGAGCATATTCAATGCACAATGGCGAATAGCTATCTAAAGAAAAGCGTGCTTTTTCAGACAGTTTGTGTGCATCAATCAGCTCAATGATAGGTTTCACGCGCGCCAACTCTTCTGCTTCACTAACACCCATGCTTCCTGGGCGACTTGACACACCTCCCACATCGATGATGCCAGCACCCTCGCCTATCATCTGCTCTATACGATACCGTGCCGCTTCTCCTTGAAAACGACTTCCTTGAAAAAAGCTATCTTCATTGGCATTAAGCACACCCATCACTGTAAAATCATCTTTACATGTAAGGGTTAGTGCTCCAAGCTTTATAGCAACTTCTTTAAGCCCAAAGGGTTGTGCTTTTTCTTTGTGTACCAACGCTTTTAGCTGTTTGTCGTTTGCAATTAGCACCGCATCCACATAAGGTTTTTTACATGTAATCGTCTCTTTAGGTACTGCTAAATCAGCGCCCAATGAGAGGGCATCTTGTTTTAAAATATTTGCCGCAGGTGTTTTTAAATCGTGAATATAAATTAAATTCATATGCGCTTTTTGCGCCATAATAACACTTCCCTCAGCGGTAACATCCAAAGTTTCAAACAAGGCTTTTATGGGCGTATTGTGATTAAGTCTATAAAGTTTCATGAATATTTCCTTTGAAAAATATCCAGCAATAAAGCAATAAAAACCGTTTGAGCGCGCGTATTTAATTCACACAAATGCACAAGTTTTTGGAAATATTCCAACTCTCTTTCACTAAAATGAAGTCCATGCTCATGAATCGCCTCGTACACAATGGCTTGCACCATCTCTTTGAGGCTATTTTTTTCCATGGCTTGATGGGTTTGTACAAACGTATAGATACTCTTAATGTCCAGTTTTTTAAGGTTTAACCCACTGTGTATTCTCTCGGAAACACTCTTTATTTCCTCTTGGGGCAAGCGGGAACGAATGGTCGGCAACAACGCCGTTTTTGAAGGTACAACGAGAATAAAAACAATATTGGACGGTGGCTCTTCCAAAATTTTAAGCAAGGCGTTTTGTGCTTCCATGCGGTAGCTTCGTGAAACAACAATCAAATATTTGGGTGAAACTTCCGCGATGTACGCCTCTTTGATAATTTCTTTGGCATCATCGAGTAAAAAATCTTCTTTTTCGTACCAAAGATGGCGCATTGTACTATAACACTCTTCGAGATACTCCTTTGCTTTTTCCGTATTTTTACAGACTAAAATACGACTAAAAGCACCTTGTTCACTCATTTTCAAACGTAACCTCAGCAAAAAGCACCGCATCGATACTTTTATCAAGAAGTTTAAAAAGTTGAATCAATTTGATATCAAGCGTATCGTCACTCGTTTGTAAATAGAAACTGTTTTGAAGGTGTTCATCCATCACCCATATAAAACTATCGTCTTTTCGCTTGGCTATTTGCATCTTTGCATCGCTGTTTTTACCTACATAAAAGAAGGTATACCCAGCGGGGAAAAGCTGTAAGAGTAAGTTTTCTAAAAGCTCAATATCCTCTTTAGTTTTGATGTGTCCCAAATTCGGATAGAGTGATTGCAATGAGACAAAAGGAATGAGTGGCCGATGTTTGCTTTGGTGATTGATGGAACGAGTCATGTAGTGACAAAACCATTCGCACTCATCATCACTAATCACGATAAACGTATGACCATCCAAAAGGCTTTTAAGCATGGAAGCGCACAGAGGAACCCACTCAAACCGCTTCTCTTCCATCCAACTCATCATAGAGCCTTCTTTACGAATCTGCTCCAAGGTCCATTTTAAAAATTGTTGCACGTTTATTTATCCAATTGATACGCACTGTGCAAGGCTCGCACAGCCAACTCACCGTATTTTGCATGCACAACCATTGAAATTTTAATCTCACTGGTACTGATCATCTCGATATTAATACCCTCTTTTGCCATTGTATCAAACGCTTTGCACGCCACACCGCTGTGAGATTTCATACCCACACCCACAACAGAAACTTTGACAATTTCACTATCATACTCCATCACACTACTGGCTTTCAGTTCACCCATAGCTTGTTTGGTAATTTCAAGTTCATTTTGAGGTACAGTAAAGCCTAAATTGGTCGTACCATCATGCCCCACATTTTGAATAATCATATCCACGTTCACATTGCTGTCCGCTAATTTTTGAAAAATTTCAGCAGCGATACCAGGCTTATCGGTAACACCTCTTAGGGTGACTCTGGCTTGATTTTTATCAAGAGCGATTCCGCTTACTAATGGTTGTTCCATAATGTTATCTTCCTTTGTAATTAATGTACCTTCGTTGTTGTTAAAACTGCTACGGGTGACCAGATTGACGTTGAGTTTTTTAGCCATTTCAACCGAACGGCTTTGAAGTACTTTTGCACCCAAACTTGCAAGTTCTAGCATCTCATCATAACTGATTTTATCCAGTTTTTTGGCCTTGGGCTCGATGCGTGGATCGGTGGTATAAACACCATCAACATCGGTGTAAATTTCACATAAATCTGCTTTTAATGCTCCAGCAACCGCAACGGCTGAGAGGTCACTGCCTCCACGTCCCAAGGTTGAAACTTCGCCACTTTCAGTGACACCTTGAAAGCCAGCAACAACAATAATTCGACCTTTTTTAAGCTCTTCTTCCATCCCTGAGGTATCAATATGCTCAATGCGTGCTTTCGTGTGGACATTGTCCGTCACAATGCCCGCACGTCTTCCACTCATCGACACCGCTTCATACCCTTTTGCCTCGAGTGCTATCGCCAAAAGAGCACTGGTAACGCGTTCTCCTGAGCTTAAGAGCATATCCACTTCTCTTTGGTTAGGACTTTTACTAAAGTAATCTGCGTACTCTAAGAGTTTGTTGGTCTCTCCACTCATCGCAGAGACAACCACCACAAGGTCATGCCCTGCTTTTTTGCTCTCAATGACCCGATTGGCAACGGCTTCGATACGCTCGACGTTACCCACACTTGTTCCACCATACTTCTGAACAATTAGCATTATAAATACCCTTCTTTTTTGAAATAATCCAACACTTGTTTATACACAGGACGCTTAAAATAGGTAATAAATTCAAATACATCACCTAAAGAGACAAATTTATACTCTGAAAACTCTGGCTCTTTTGTCTTTAGATTGATGGTTGCATGAGGGTTGAGCCTCACTAAAAAATATTTCTGACTTTGCCCATCGAACGGATACATCTTTTGGGCAATTTTTTGAGGAAAATCGTATTGTAACCATGAAGGGTATTCCCCAATGATTTCAACATCACGCGTGCCTATCTCCTCTTCCAGTTCACGAAACAATGCCTCTTGAGGCGTTTCACCCTCATCAATGCCTCCTTGAGGGAATTGCCACGCCCCTTCAATATCGGTTCTACTTGCAATAAAAAGCTCACAAACAAACGGATATTTGGTAGACAAAACCACAGCAGCAACATTGGGTCTGTATCGTTTTGGTGCTTCCATAATAGGGTTTACCTCTATTTTTTGTTACAATGGTAACGAAAATGTGATTAAACTTGGATAAGGATACCCGTGCTCGCTTACTTACACATCCCTTTTTGTGACAGTAAATGTCCTTATTGTGCGTTTAACTCCTATGAAAATAAACACGCTCTAAAAAAAGCTTACATGTACGCGATCACGCAACAGCTTCGTTTTGAATTGGAACACTTTCAGGTAAGCCAACAGAGCATTCATTCTTTATTTATTGGAGGAGGAACCCCCTCTACCATTGAAGCGTCCCTTTATGCACCTTTTTTTGAAATCCTCATGCCCTACCTTTGCAAAGACGCCGAAATAACTTCCGAAGCCAATCCTCATTCTGCTACAAAACAATGGCTAGAGGGAATGTACGCACTAGGTGTTAATCGCCTCAGTTTTGGTGTCCAAAGTTTCGATGCACAAAAACTACGCTTCCTCGGGCGCAATCATACTCGTGAAATAGCAATCAATGCCATCTCTTTAGCCTCTACTATTGGCTTTAAGAATCTCTCCTTAGACCTAATGTATGGCACATCGCTTGATACCTTAAAACGTTTAAAGGAAGACCTGAGTATCGCCGCTTCGTTACCCATTAATCATTTAAGTGCGTATGCACTCACCCTAGAAGAGTCAACACCTTTTTTCAATCGTACAAACCTCACCAATGACTCAGAAAGAATGGCTAAGCAGTTTGTTCAAGCTATCATTCAAGCAGGTTTTCCACAGTATGAAATCTCAAATTTTGGGAGTTATGAAAGTGTACACAACAAAGGCTACTGGAAGGGAGAAAACTACTTGGGCATTGGCAGTGGTGCGGTGGGCTTTTTAAACAATAGACGTTTTTATCCTACAAAAGAGCTTGAAAGCTACACAAAAAATCCACTCAGCCAAAGCACTGAAACACTTAGTGAAGAAGAGTTACATGCTGAAAAGATTTTTCTAGGTTTGCGCAGTTGTGTAGGCATTGCGCTCTCGCATTTTACCCCCAAAGAACAGGTAAAAGTAAACGTTCTTTTAAAAGAGAAAAAGCTTACATGTAAAGAAAATCGTGTCTATAATCGTAATTATTTTATCAGTGATGAGATAGCGCTGTATCTTTCTCTTCCATAGCCATGTGCAAAAGTGCTTTAGCTGCTTCACGCCCTTCGTTGATAATATGCTCTACATGTAAACTTTTCAGCAATTTTTTCTCATCATAATCACTGGCTTTGGCAACAATTTTAATCTTTTCGTCAAACGATTTTAAAATCTCGCACAATAAAATCAGTTTTTTCTCATTATTAATAGCGATGATAACCGCTTTGGCATCCTGTACAAAGGCTTTTTGCAAAATACTTTTCTCCGCTGCATTTCCAAAATAAACAGGTTCACCCCGTTCTTGCCCCAATTTCACCAAGTTAATATCGTGCTCTAAAACAATAAAATTGACATTCATTTTTTTCAAACGATAGACAATCTCTTGTCCCAATTTTCCATAACCACATACCACGATATGATCTTTAATTCCAGAGGAATGAATGCGAAAATCTCCAACCGTTGGCTCTTTGGTGACCAAATCCACAATTGTTTTCATATTTTTCAAGATAAACGGTGTGGCGATCATCGATAATACAACTGTCACAATGAGCGCTTGAGCGACGCTAGGTGCAATCAATGCTGATGAGCTCGCCAAAGCTAATACCGCCAAAGAAAACTCCCCACCTTGGGCTAGGGCAAGTGCCGTTTTTAAAGCAACACGATTACCCAAAGGCGAAACCAAAATCGCAAAAACAACGGCTATTTTAATACTCATTAATGCCACCACCAACATCACAATGATAAGTGTTTGCTGCATGATAAGCGACATATCGATTTGCATACCAACCGTGATGAAAAAAAGACCCAAAAGGATGTCCCTAAAAGGAACCAAATCAGCTTCAATTTGATGCTTATATTTCGTTTCAGCCATCATCATCCCCGCCAAAAAAGCCCCCAAAGAGTATGAAAAACCCAAAGAATGCGCTAAAAAAGAAGCTCCTACCACCAGCATGAGAACCGCAGCGATAAAAATCTCTTCTGTATCCGCCCATACGACCAAAGAGAGAAAACGATCCAGTAGATATTTACCAATAAGATACATCAACCCTAAGATAATCACCACGCTAATCGCAGTCTCTAACAGTAACTCGGATAAAGAACTGTTCACATTTGAAAAAATATTAATCATCAACAAAATAGGAATAACCGCAATGTCCTGAAAGAGTAAAATACCCAAAACTTTACGTCCATGAACGGTGTGAATAGTCCCTGTATCGTTCATAATTTTTAAGACAATGGCAGTGGAAGAGAGTGCTAAAGCATAGCCTATAATAATGGCACTTTTTTTGTCCATATCAAACACATACTCGGCACTTAAAGAGATAATGCCACCCACCAAAGCGACTTGAAAAAAGCCATTAAGAAATACATCTTTTTTCATGCTTAAAAGGTGTTTGAGTGAAAATTCAAGCCCAATGGTAAACATCAAAAAGACAATACCAAACTCTGCTACATGGTTTAAGGAGTCATTATTTTTACCCAAATCATACAACGAAGCAATGGCAAATCCTGTAAAAATATAACCAATAATTGTTGGGATATTAAAACGTTTTAAAATGATGTTAAGCACCGTTGCAATAGCAGTTGCACTAAGAATGAGGGCTAAAAGATTGTCCACGCCCTATTCTCCAAACAAAATAATTTCATAACTGTTTTTATGCTTGACCAAGGGATTTTTAGTTTGTGTATTTTTTTTGTTCATTCCACTTAACTCAACACGTAAAGTTTCTATCATATCTTCACACTCATCGATTTTATCTTTGAGTTGCATGATAATATCTACCCCAGCTAAATTAACACCCAAATCACGCGTTAAACGCTGAATCATCTTGATTTTATCGATATCACGTTGCGAATACAAACGCATCTTACCGTCTGTGCGTGAGGGGAGCACAAGACCTTCTCGCTCATACTGTCTGAGTGTTTGAGGATGGATAGTCAGTACTTTTGCTACCACACTAATAAGATACACTGGCTCTTCATATCCATGATGCATAAGAACTCCTTAAAGAGGTAAATGGGTTTCCATCATCGCTTTTAAAGAAGGCTCAAGCGATTCAACGGAAGGAAGAAGTACATTAGCCACCAAATACAAATCCCCTTTGACTTGTGTTTTACGGTTTAACGCACCATACTCTTTGACTCTAAATTTTTGCCCATTTTTTGTGTCTTCTTTGACTTTGAGGGTGATTTCTTTATAGAGCGTCTCCACAACAACTTTTCCGCCAAAAAGAGCCGTTTTCAGAGGAATATCAATGGTTTTTACCAAATCATCCCCTTCTCTTACATACTCTGGACTACTCGCTACTTCAACGCTTAAAATAAGATCACCTTTGCGTCCTTGATAGGATTTCCCTTTATCTTTAACACGCATCTTTTCACCGGTTTTAATGCCCGCAGGAATCTTCACATCAAAACTCTCCCCACTAAAAGAGAGCGCATGTTTTCCTCCTAGAATAGAGACATTAAAGGGTATCGTAATTTTGGCACTGATGTCCAAATCTGGTTCATTAAAGCCCCCAAATCCTCCACCACTAAAACCTCCAAAACCACCTCGTGAACCCCCACCCCCAAAACTGCCACCACCGCCAAAAATACTGCGTAAGATATCGTCTAAATTAGCACCACCACCTTGAGAGTGTGCAAAATCGTGAAAATTTTGACCACCAAACATATTATCACCATATTGGTCGTATTGACGTCGTTTTTGTTCGTCACTTAAAATTTCATACGCCGCATTAAGCTCTTTAAATTTTTCTTCCGCCCCCACATCTTTATTGACATCAGGATGGTATTTGCGCGCTAAACGACGGTATGCTTTTTTGATTTCTTCCGCACTTGCATCTTGCGAAACGTCGAGTGTGTCGTATAAACTTTTGCTCATGCCATTATCCTCATTTAGGTAAATATTTATAGTGATTATACTATAAAACTTTAGCCTAAGTCAATCAACTTATATGCCACTATTCTTAATATTTACTTTATGTTTACCTCTCTTGTTTATAATTTCATTCCACTATATTTATGAAGGAGTTTTTCAATGAAAAAGCCCATTATTTTATCTCTGTTCACAGCACTCTCTCTTTTTGGTGCATCTATTGACTTAACACACATGCCTAAAAACTCACCCCGTGTTGATGCGACACCCAATAATGTTATTCTCTCTTACAACACTTCCATTAAAGAGGCCAAAAAAAGCGTTGTCAACATTTCTACAACAAAAAAAATGAAACAAAATGACCAACTCAACGAGCTTATGCAAAATCCATTCTTTAGAGATTTTTTTGGAGGTAGATTGCCAGATTTAAAGCAGCAAGAGCGAAAAAGCCACTCTTTAGGCTCAGGGGTTATCGTCTCTAGTGATGGCTATATTGTGACCAACAACCATGTGGTTGAAGGTGCAGATGAGATTATCATCACCTTAGCCAATGATGAAAAAGAGTATAAAGCAAAGATTATTGGGGAAGATTCAAAAACTGACCTTGCTGTTATTAAAATCGAAGCAAAAGAGTTACATGTAGCCTCTTTTGGTGACTCTTCTACTCTTCAAGAAGGTGATGTGGTATTTGCCATTGGTAATCCTTTTGGCATGGGTGGCACCATCACACAAGGTATTATTTCTGCCCTCAATAAAAACAATGTAGGATTAAATCAGTATGAAAACTTCATTCAAACAGACGCGTCTATCAACCCTGGAAACTCTGGAGGTGCCCTTGTTGATAGTCGTGGGGCGCTTATTGGTATCAATAGTGCCATTCTTTCTCGCAGTGGAGGAAACCATGGTATCGGTTTTGCTATTCCTTCAAATATGGTTCAAAAAATTGCCACTTCGCTGATTGAGAGTGGCAAAATTGAACGTGGTTTTATGGGTGTCTCGATTTCCGATTTAACCCATGATCTCAAAGAATTATACGAGAGTAAAAACGGAGCACTCATTTTGATGATTGAAAAAGATTCTCCTGCCGAAAAAGCAGGCTTGCAGATTTCGGATCTTATCTTAGAAGTTGATGGCATCAAAATCAAAAATTCCAATGAACTGAAAAATACCATTGCAAGCATCAACCCAGGAAAAATGGTTACCATCACATATGAGCGGGACAAAAAAGTCAAAACGACCAAAGTTAAACTTGAAAAGATGGATAGTAAAAGTGTGATAGAAAGTAAAAATGAAGCCAACCCCGTTGAAGGATTGACTTTGATGGAACTTAACCCTAAGGTCAAACAACAATTCCAATTATCTCGTGACACAGAAGGTGTCTTGGTTTCTGAAGTCAAAGAGGGCTCTATGGCTGAAAAAATTGGTTTTAAAGAAGGTGACATCATCATTCAAATCGAACAAAAACGTATCGCATCACTCAAAGACTTAACGACGGCACTTACAACCTATAAAAACAGTAAAAAGAGAGTCATCATCAATCGCCAAAACTTTAGAGCCATTCTAGTCATGCCTTAACATTGGGAGGTAAAAGCCTCCCAAATTAAGTTATAATGTCTTTACATGTAAGGAGATGACCTATTATGACACGTGTTTTGATGATTGAAGATGATTTGGAATTGGCTGAAATTTTGATGGAATATCTTGAACAGTTTGAGATTCACATCACGATTGCGGAAGAGCCTTATATTGGGCTTTCAACGCTTGATACACAACCGTTTGATCTTGTTATATTGGATTTAACTTTGCCTGGTCTTGATGGTTTGGATGTGTGTAAAGAGATTCGAAAACGCCATACTTTACCTATTATTATCTCCTCAGCACGTACCGATATCACCGATAAAGTGACCGCTTTGGAAAATGGTGCGGATGATTATCTTCCAAAACCTTACAATCCCCGTGAACTTCAAGCGCGCATCATGAGTCTGCTTAGACGGCAAAAGGGGTTTGTTCCTACCACGCAAAGCATTGAAAAACCTAAAGATTTTATTCTAAGTGAAGAGCAGATGCAAATCACGCTTTTAGGGAAAACCTTGCATCTAACCGCTGCCGAATATGGCATACTTGCCTACCTCATCAAAAAAGAGGGGGGCGTTGTTTCGCGTGAAGAGCTCATTTACAACATTGAAGCCATTAGCGAAGAGACAACGAACAAAAGTATTGATGTTATCATCGGACGTATTCGCCATAAGCTTGGAGAAAATCCAAAAGAGCCTACGTATATTCATGCGATTCGAGGCATTGGATACAAATTTTTACAATGACAAAATCCTCTATTTTTTACAGCATCACCTTTATTTTTTCCATCAGTATTATCAGTATTTTTTTAGCCCTACTTTTTCTTTTGGAGTATGATAAACAACAATATACCGATAAACTCAATGCAAAATATTCTATTATTGCACGAGCAACACTTTTTCATCTTAACAATTTTATCACCTCTGAGGAGCTTAAAAAGCAAGTCAAAGGGTATCAAATGCGCGAAATTACTGAAAAAGAAGAGCGTGAAGAGATTTTAAAACACTCACAAGTCATTCAAAAAATTGGCGATAAAATTGGTAGCAGTGCTATTTTAAAATACAACAATGACCACTATTTATTTATCGAAACCAAATACTCTTCCTTGCTTTTGAAAGATGAAGATTTCCAGTCGTATCGTTATGATTTGATTAAAACTATATTTGGATTCGTCTTTTTAATTATTATCACTGCCTATATCTTGACGTTGAGGAAACTGCGTCCACTACGAACCTTAAAACGCCAAATGGATCGCTTTGCAAAAGGTGATTTAGAAATTAATTGTCAAACCGATGGAGAAGATGAAATTGCACAAGTTTCTAATGCATTTCACAACGCAGTCACACAAATCACAAAACTCAACCAATCACGCCAACTCTTTTTGCGTAACATTATGCATGAACTTAAAACGCCCATCACCAAAGGGCGTATCAGTGCTGAAATGTTAGAAGATGGAAAACACAAAGAGCGTTTGATTGGTACATTTGAAAAACTTGAATTACTCATCAATGAATTTGCTTCGATAGAACAAATCACTTCAGGAGAAGGGATTAAAAATGTCAAACCTTACCGTCTCATCGATATGCTTGATGAAGCCATTGACCTTGCTATGGTTTCGCCTGACCACGTTGATATTGCTATTGAAGGGGAAATTGTTTTACATGTAGACTTTAGACTGTTTACAACGGCTATGAAAAACATGATTGACAATGGCATTAAATACTCCATAGATAAAAGAATGAGTATTATTGGGACTAAAACAAAGCTCTCGTTTATCAGCCAAGGAAAGCCCTTACAGTATGAACTCTCTCACTATCTTGAGCCTTTCGTACAAGAAAAAAACTCCCATCAAAGCTTTGGTTTGGGACTCTACATCGTTCATAACATCATCAAAGCTCATCGTTTAAACTTTACTTATGAACATAAAGAGAGTTATAACTATTTTAATTTTGAAAAACTGGAAAATTTAGAGTAGAATATCTGAAAAGTTCATGCATAAAAAGGATTTCTTATGTCAAGTATTACATTCTCAAAAATCAATCTCGCCAATTTAATTGACCACCATATTGCGCTACTTGAGCGTTTTGGCATCAAAGATGAAGCACCTTTTTCACTCATCTTTTTTTCCCTCAACGACGCTAAAGAAATTGACAATTTAGAACTCTTTCAACGAATTTTACGTAAAACTGATGCCTTATTTAACCATGAGAGCGATTACGTCGTAATGCTAGCAGGAACAGACTGGAATGGGGCAACAGAATTGCTATCAGGCATTCAACAGTTTTTAGATCAAGAGCCATTAGATACTATTGTGTGTTACCCTGAAGATGGACAAAATTCTGAAACTTTAATACGAAAATTACGTGAAACTGTGGAAGATTATTGTAACGTTTCACCTGAAATCTTAAAATAGCGTTTTTTTAAACGCTATTCATTACGCAAGGTATCTAACACATTAATTTGAGTTGCTTTATGTGCAGGATAATAAGATGAAAGTGCCACAATAAGTGATGTTCCAAGTACAATCAATCCAAAATCAAGTGTGGAAAGGTCCAGTGGTAGACGCGCTGTCCCATAAACATCGGCTGGCAAAGCGATTAAATCAAATGAGCCTAATACTAAGAGTGCTCCAAATCCAAGAACAATACCACACAGCATACCACCTCCACCAATCACCAATCCTAAATAAAAAAACGTATTACGAATCTCACGTTTAGAAGCTCCCAATGAGAGCAATAAGGCTATCTCTTTGCGCCTATTCATCACCGTCATCAAGAGTGAACTAATGATATTAAGCGATGCTATCAAAATAATGAGCATCAACACGATAAAGAGCGCTCTTTTTTCCAAAGCCAGTGCGGCAAAAAAATTGCCGTTCATTTGCCACCAACCCACCACACCTAAATCATCAGGTAATACCTTACGTATTTTTTCAAGGTCACCAAAAGGGTCATCTGAATAGATATGAATGCCATCAAAATGCCCCTCTTCATACTGTAACACTTGAGCTAAACCTTCTAAGGTGGTGTACATGTAACTTTTATCGTAGGCAATGAGCCCTGATTTAAAAGAGCCTTGCATATCAAAACGTTTCATTTTAGGAATCAGACTCATCCCGCCTGGGTCATTTTTGGTGAAAATGAGTGTGGCTTTTTCTCCTTCGAAGAGGAGGTGCGATTTTGCAATTTCATGCCCCACAATGAGGTCATATTTCTGCAAGGTTTTGCCACCAATGGCTTCTTTAACAATGGAATTAATGGCTTCTTCTTGCTCAAAATTGACCCCAAACAGCATACCCCCTTCTAGACGATTGCCTGTTTTGATGATAACTTGCGTGGAAATATAAGGGCTAAATTTAAGATTGGGGAAATTGGCTTTTAGGTGTTCAAGGTCATTGTTTTGTACGGGAGAAAAACTGCGTGAATAGATAGAAAGGGGATAGTTCATCGTGAAAAGTTTCTTTTCAAACTCTTTATCAAATCCATTCATAATCGCCATCGCAACCATCAACACCATCAAACCAATCGCAACGCCTAAAAAAGCCAAGAGCGATATAACGGTGATGAAGGGTTGCGAATTATCAAAACGCAGGTATTTTTTAACCAAATACAGGCTAAGGTTTGGTACGGTCATTCTTACGCCAATATCCCTTTTTTAGGGCCACTTTTGCCACAACATTGTTTAAATTTTTTACCACTGCCACACGGACATGGCTCATTACGGGCGGTCTTCTTCTCTTTGTCTGCCTCTTCATCGCTGCTAGAAGCATGATGCAATGTTGCCCCAGCATTCGCCTCTTCCATACGACGAATCATCGCTTCCATCGCACGCTTTTCTTCTTCTTCTTTATTGTCTCTTAATTGTACGACATGTAATGTTTTGAAGCTTTCAAATTTAATCTGCTCTACCAATTCAATGAAAAGATTGTAGCTCTCTTTTTTATACTCAGTTAGTGGGTCTTTTTGATTATACCCTCGAAGCCCAATACCTGTTTTTAAAATATCCATCTGGTACAAATGCGCTCTCCAAGCGTTATCTAGGACTTGAAGATACAAAATGCGTTCTATTTCCATACGTTGAACGGGGTCAACCACCGACATTTTTGCTTCAAAAATTACTTCTAAATGATGGATAATTTTTTCTCGTAAGCCTTCAAAATCTAACCCTTTCAGCTCATGTTCATCCAAACTTTCTCCAAGCTCTTCTTTTAAAACGGCACATAAACGCTCTATATCATAGCTTGATTGATCCATGCCTTCATAAATTTCAGCCCTAAAAAGCATCGATGTGATAAATTCAAAACGAATGTCTTTTATTTTTGTATCAATTTCATATTCAGGATTGAGTAAATCGTTTCTAAAATTATAGATGGTTTTACGTTGCTTGTTGGCAACATCATCGTATTCTAAAAGGTGTTTTCGAGACTCAAAATGCATGGCTTCCACTTTTTTCTGGGCATTTTCAACCGCACGCGTGACCATTTTAGACTCAATATGTTCACCCTCCTCGATTCCCAAACGCTCCATAATCGCTTTAATACGATCGCTTCCAAAAATGCGTAAAAGATTATCTTCCAAACTTAAATAAAAACGGCTCTTTCCATTATCGCCTTGGCGCCCTGAACGACCACGAAGCTGATTATCGATTCGACGGCTTTCATGGCGCTCTGTTCCTATGATATAAAGACCTCCAAGGGCTTTAATTTCATCACTAAGCTTTATATCAACCCCACGTCCTGCCATGTTGGTTGCGATGGTTACAGCGCCACGAGCACCAGCATCTTTGATGATTTGCGCCTCTTTTTCATGGTTTTTTGCATTTAAAACCGAATGGGGTACTTTTTCTTTTTTGAGCATCGTATGTAAAAGCTCACTTTTTTCAATCGAAGCCGTACCCACCAAAACAGGCTGACCTTTTTCATGACATACTTTGATGTCTTTAATCACCGCTTCAAATTTCTCACGCTCTGTTTTGTAAATGAGGTCATTTTTATCGTCACGAACCATCGGAAGGTTGGTAGGGATGGAGACAACGTCGAGATTATAAATTTGTGAAAACTCTGTTGCTTCGGTTTGCGCTGTTCCTGTCATACCTGCTAATTTTTTATACAATCTAAAATAATTTTGGAAGGTAATGTCTGCCAAAGTTTGTGACTCTTCTTTAATCATCACACCCTCTTTTGCTTCCAACGCTTGGTGAAGCCCCTCAGAAAAACGGCGTCCTTCACTCAAACGACCGGTAAACTCATCGACGATGACGATTTCGCCTTCACGCACTACATAGTCTACATCGGCTTCAAAAAGGTGTTGCGCTTTGAGTGCTTGGTCAAGATGATGCGAAAAAACAGCATTTTCAAGACTGTATAAGTTATCCACACCAAACAGCTCTTCTGCATGACTAATACCTACTTCACTCAAAACGACCGTTCGATTTTTTTCATCGACGGTAAAATCCACGTCTTTGCTTAAGCCTTTTGCTACCCCGTTAGCTTTGGTGTAGCCATCCAAAGTACGATGCGATGGACCAGAGATAATCAAAGGGGTACGTGCTTCATCGATTAAAATCGAGTCGACTTCATCCACGATAACAAAGTTGTGTTCACGCTGTACTTTTTCATCCAAAGAGTAGCGCATATTATCACGCAAATAGTCAAAGCCAAATTCATTGTTCGTACCATACGTAATATCAGACAGATACTGCTCTTTACGCACTGCGTCGTTTTCCAAACTGTTGGTAACAACACCCACGCTTAAGCCTAAAAAGGTGTAAATACGCGCCATATCTTCCGCGTCACGCTTTGCCAAATAATCATTCACGGTGACAACATGCACACCTTCACCACTCATGGCATTCAAAACCACAGGAAGGGTAGCAACGAGTGTTTTTCCCTCGCCCGTTTTCATCTCTGCGATGTTTCCCTCATGCAAAACCAAGCCACCAATCATTTGAACGTCAAAATGGCGCATACCTGTGGTTCGTTTACTCACTTCTCGTGTAATGGCAAAAATATCATTAAGAACATCATCGAGTGGTGTACCTGCCCGTACCTGTGTTTTGAAACCCTCAAATACGGCTTTGAGTGCTTCATCGTCCATCGCTTCATACACACTCTCTAGAGCGTTGATTTTTTTAACACGATTGGCGTAGTTTTTAACGATACGATCGTTTTGTGTACCAAAAATTTTACGAATAATACTGGTGAATAGCATGTTTTAACCTTCTGTTTTGACTAAAAGATAAGATTTTATCATATTTTTACTATCTATTTGATAAAACTACGCATCTGATTTAAGGAAATGTCGATGAAACTTTTTGTGATGATGTGTGTGTGTGTGGCAACACTTTGGGGAAACAATCTAAAAGCCTTTAAAACCATTCAAAGTGATTTTGTTCAAAAGGTAACTAACGAACAAAATAAAACAATCACCTATACAGGAAAATTTTACGCAACACACGATAAAAAAGCACTATGGGTCTATGAAAAACCGGTGGCTAAAAAAATTTATTTTAATGACACGAAAGTTGTGATTATCGAACCAGAGTTAGAACAAGCCATCATTACCAATCTTGAGAATACACCCAATATCGCACAATTGATGACGGAAGCGAAAGAAGTTACCCAAAATACCTATACAACCTCGTTTATGGATACGACCTATACCATTTATGCAACACCCACAAGTATCGACAAAGTGACCTACAACGATAAGCTGGACAACCGCGTTGAAATTCTTTTTTCCAACCAATCCACCAATCTTTTTTTAGAGGATGCTCTTTTTCAAGCAGACATCCCCTTAGGATTTGACGTAATTAGACAGTAGGTTTTGAAACGGCTTTGATCACAAGGTAACCAACAATACCTGATGCAAATGAACCCAATAAAATAGCCAGTTTATCGGCATAGTAAAATGTGTTACTGTCGTTAAACGCCAAGGTATTGACAAAAAGGCTCATAGTAAAACCAATGCCTGTCAAAATGGAGACTCCATAGAGTTGTTTCATGGAAGCTTCTTTGGGTAAAACAGCCCATTTTAACTTAATAGCAATATAACTAAAACCAAAAACACCTAACTGCTTGCCTAAAAAAAGACCTAAAGCAATACCCAATGAAATATTGGAAAGAATAGAGGATGCTTGTAAATCTTTTAAATCCACGCCCGCATTGGCAAAAGCGAACAATGGCAAGATAAAAAAAGCAACCCAATAGTGCAAGTCATGCTCCATCTCTTTTAACATCGAAAAACGCTCACCATTGGCTCTAAACGAATATAAAGGAATGGTAAACGCTAACACAACCCCAGCAATCGTCGCATGAACGCCCGATTTTAAAACACTCATCCATAAAATCATCCCCAACAAAATATAGGCAGCTTTTTTAATAACATGAAATCTATTTAAAAGCACTAACCCTGAAATGGCTATCAATGCAATAATAATAGAGAGCGTGGATAAATCACTGGTATAAAACAAAGCGATGATCACAATGGCACCCAAATCGTCAATAATCGCTAAAGCCATGAGAAAAATTTTCAACGATACAGGAACACGTTTGCCCAATAAGGAAAGAATCCCTAGGGCAAAAGCAATATCCGTTGCCGTGGGGATTGCCCATCCTTTCATGGCAAAAGGGTCGGCTTGGTTAAAGAGCACAAAAATAAGTGCAGGAACCACCATGCCACCCAAAGCGGCTATCAAAGGAAGAACAATTTGTTCTTTAGAAGAGAGTTCGCCTTCTAAAACCTCGCGCTTGACCTCAAGTCCTATCAAAAAGAAAAAGACTGCCATCAAACCATCATTAATCCACAACAAAAGAGGTTTAGCAATGCCAAAGGTTCCAAAAGTAACTTGCACAGGTGTGTGCAAAAAATTAGTGTAAAAATCGGTAAAAAAGCTATTTTGCAAGAAAAGAGCTAAAAGCGTCACAAAAATCAGTAAAAGTCCACTCGAAGACTCTTTTTTAATAAATTCCTCTAATGTAGTTAACATAATCTTTCTCCTTTACATGTAAAGAAATATGGTACCATAAAGAATTAAACAATTACTTTCCAACGCAGAAACTTCCAAACATTTTTTCTAAAATTTCGTCACGCTCAAACGTAGCAGTAATCGAAGAAATAGCATCTATAGCTTCGTTTACATGAAATGCAAAGAGTTCCAACTCTCCCTCATTCATTCTTTTTAGGCTCGATTCAATCGCTTCATACGCTTTTTTGACCGCTTCTCTTTGACGCAAAGAGGTTAGCATTGTCGTATCTTCATAGGATTTTTGATCTAAAATGGTTTCCAAATACTTAAGTAATTGGGGCACGCCTTGATGATGCGAGAGGGAAATATAGTGCTCTTTTAAAAGCGTTGTATCAAAGTGGTTATCTAAATCAACTTTGCTCAAGACATTCACAATATGCTTTTCATGCGCATATGTATTTAAAAGTTCGATTATAGCGCTGTCTTCTTCATTAAAATCTCTACTATTATCAAACATTGCTATGACAATTTCTGACTCTTCAATAGCCGCGATAGAACGCTCAATCCCTATTTTTTCGATGCGGTCATATGCCTCACGAATACCTGCAGTATCAATTATTTTAATCAAATGAGACCCTATGCGTAGAGATTCCTCAATGGTATCACGCGTGGTGCCTGCAATGTCACTAATGATGGCACGATCATAGCTTAAAAGGGTATTGAGCAGTGAACTTTTACCTACATTTGGCTTACCCACAATGCTCACTTTAAAGCCTTGCATCATCCCTTCACGTCGTTTGCTACTTTCATATGTTTTTAAGAGTGTTTCATACAAATGTATTAATTTAGTGTATATTTGCTCTATCATGTCATGGGGAAGATCTTCTTCGGCATAGTCAATATTGACTTCCACAAAAGCCAATATTTCAACCAAAAGATTTCTTACATGTAAGACAAATGTTTTAAGTTCTCCCTTAAGTTGGCGCGCTAGCATTTTTGCAGCATCCACACTTTGTGTCTCAATCAAAGCAGCGATTGCTTCAGCTTCGCTCAAATCAATACGACCATTTAAAAAAGCACGTTTTGAAAACTCTCCAGGATGAGCAAGGCGCACGCCATAGCTTAAAAGAGTGCTTAAAATGATTTTCGCGACAATGGCTCCACCATGGCATTGAAATTCAACGACCTCTTCAGCCGTAAAACTGTTAGGTGCCTTAAAATAAAGTACAATGGCTTGGTCTATGGGATTATTGGAACTATCGTATAAAAAACTAAGTGTGGCAACACGAGGAATTAATACATCTTTGTGTGTGAGTTTAAGCGCTAAAACAAGAGCATTAGGTCCACTTAAGCGAACAATCGCAATGGACCCAACACCTGAACTTGTCGCAACAGCAGCGATAGTATCTATGCATTTTTCCTATTAAAGTCGTTAACAACGATAAATTTACCACCTTCACGACCCGATTTTATACCAACGTACTTTTCTGGAAATTCTTTGCGCAAAGATTCCAGTGCAATTTTTATCAACACACCATCCAAAATTTTTGTCTGCCCTCTTCCGCTCGTGCGAATGCGTTCCATTACGGGAAGAAGATACTTTTCAATCATCTCTTCTTGGTTTTTTAAAAATTCCGCAATTTCAAGACGAATATTAAGACCATACTTAAGATTTATCCAATTATATAAAAGATACGAAAGCGCTTTGTAGCGATAGCCTTCTTTGCCGATTAGCAAAGCAGCATCTTCACCTGAAAATTCAATTAAAATCGTATCATCATTGTATTTAGAAATGGTCGGAACATCAAGTGTAAAACAGCTGTATTTAAAAAGATTTTGAACACAGGCACGCACATCATCGATGACTTCAGCTACCTGCCTCTTTGAAGTAACAAACGTATTTTCGATTACCTTTGGCGCAGTATTAAGGCGTACCTCTTTGACAAGCACTTTAGGTATTTCAGTGCTTATATCGCTCTTTTGCACTTCTCTAAGCTCTTTGCCCATACTGGATTCAGGTTTAGGAAAACGTGTCTCTTCAGGCTTACTGAGCTCTTTGTTTTTCAATTTATTACGTCTGTTTTTATTGCGTCTGCTACGATCATTTTGTTTTTCTTCACCTAAAGGAACATTGTTCAAAGATGGTTCTTTCTCCTTGGGCGTGCTAATAAAAGTCTCTTTTTTATCTTCACGAAGAGGTTTTGTGCCTTTACGTACCGCTTCAATGATGGCACTTTTTTTAAACATTCCCAAAAAACCATTTGAGCCATTTTGAAGAATATTTATCTCTAAATCAATCACCGAACACGACAACTGTGCCGCAGCTTTAGAATACGCTTCTTGAAGTGTTGGTGCTTCGACTTTGATCATTTTTCTGCCTTTTGTTCTTCATTCTTTTTTGCAAAAAGTCTGTTAACATAAAACTGCTGAACGATGGATGCTAAATTGTTTGTAAACCAATAAAGGGTCAAACCCGCAGGGAATGTCACAAAGAAAAATGTGAAGATAAGGGGTAAAAACTTCATAATTTTTTCTTGCATTGGGTCAGTAAAGGTCGTTGGTGTAATGCGTTGATGCAAGAACATCGTAATTCCCATAGCCACAGGAAGGATAAAATAAGGATCCATCACGGCTAAATCTTGAACCCATAAAATCCACGCTGCACCTTTTAATTCAATCGCATTTTGAAGCACGCGATAGACTGCAAAAAAGACAGGAATTTGAAGTAAAATAGGTAAACATCCACCCATTGGATTGGCACCGTGTTTTTTATAAAGCTCCATCATATGGGTGTTGAGTTTTTGCTTATCATCGCCATATTTAGCTTGCAACTCTTTCACTTTAGGTCCCAACTCTTTGAGCTTGTTCATAGAAACCATACCTTTGTACGTCAAAGGATAGAGCACCAAACGAACAATAATCGTCATAAAAACAATAGCCCAACCCCAGTTACCAAAAATACCATGTAGGTAAGAAAGCAACGTAAAGAGTGGTTTTGCAATGAATGTAAAAAACCCATATTCTACCACATCCGTAAGCTCTGGATGAATAGATTTTAAGAGTTGAAAATCTTTAGGTCCGATATATCCACTTGCTTTAAAATCATCACTCCCTTTGATAAACACTAAAGGATTGTTCTCTTTTCCAATAGTTACAACCGTATCAAGACCAAGGCTAAGTTCATACATAAATGTTGTGTAGTATTTGTCCGCATTTGCAACAATACGTGCTTTATCAAAACGTTCATCTACTTTTACGCTACCATCATCAATGGTTTTTATCGTACCGTCTGATTTTTTAATCAAAGCACCATGAAAGGTGTAACTATCTAATGCAACACTAGGACGAAAACCCGCTGTAATAAAATACTCTTTTGGCTCGCTCAGCTTTACATGTACGTCATAATTTCCAGCAGGATAAAAGGTCAATGTTTTGGTCACGACCATACTGCCAAGCGTTTGACTCAAAACCAAAGTGCTTCCACCTTCACTCACATCAACACTGTGCTTATCTGCACTGTAAGGGATCACAAACGCATCAGCATTCAAAGCTTTATCACTAAATCTGATTTCTAAAGGCAATAAACCCTGCGTTGCATCAACAAGCTGAAAACGCTCGCCTTGATCGTTTTTGTACTTACCCTCTAAGAGATAAAACTTTGTAATTCTCCCAAGTTTATCAATATGCAATTCATACGAAGGTGCTTTAATCGTAGCAATGATATCACCCTCTTTTGTAGCCACCAAAGGAGCGTCGGCAACATCAGTAGATAATGAAGTCGCAATCTGCGGTGCACTTGCTGTACTCGCTGGAAGTGCTTGCGAAGAAGTGGTTGTATTTGTCTCAACAAGAGGTGTTTTAGGAATAAAATAATGATCATAGAGAGCAAAAAATCCGAAAGATAAGACTGTGGCAATGATAATGCGCACCTGCGGGGTAAGTTTTTCTAGCACGAGTTTCCCTTTATATCAAATGGTTTAAAAGCTTTTACAACGTAAAAACTTTTCTTATTTTTGGGTATCAACCAAAAATGAATACACATGGATGCATGTTTAGGAGAGAGAGAAAAAGAAGAGGGTATCAACTTTGTTATGACAGGATAGTCAATTCCCCCGTCAAAAAGCTGATTACATTTTAAAATACGAACCATACTGTAAAAGAGTGCTTTTATCAAACCATTGTGTAGAAGTTGTTCTTTCGCATACTGTGAACACGTCGGATAATAACGACAACTTCCATAGCCAATCAGTGTAAAAAACCTCTGATAAAGCTTTATCAAAAAAAGTGCTAAAGTTTTCATTCTTTAACACAATTTAATTTTTTCATCGACCAGACAATCCCTTTTTTAAGAACGTCATACGACATATGATTCATCTTCTCTTTCGCTACAAAAACATACACACCTTCACACAACGATGATTGAATCTCCAAAAAAACTGCACGAAGTCTACGTTTTGCCAAATTGCGTTTCACGGCATTTCCGACTTTTTTACTGGCAGTAAATCCTACTTTTTTCGTTGTATCGTGATGGTAAAAAACTAAAGCACTCTCAGTGTGCCATTTTTTTGCGTGATTGTAAACCGATGAAAACTCTCGCGTCTCCTTGAGAGTTTCATACGCCTTTAAACAGCCAATCTGCTTCTTCCTTTAGCACGACGTGCTGAAATGACTTTACGGCCACCTTTTGTCTTCATTCTAAGTCTAAAACCATGGGTTCTCTTTTTAGGAGTACTGTGGGGTTGGTACGTTCTTTTCATCTAAAAATTCCTTCGAAAAATATAATTTAAGGCAAGGATTTTACCTTAACTTTACTTAAATTTGCATAAGCTTCACTTAAGTCCCTCTTTACATGTAAGCATTTAACGTAACTCTAAAACAGCTTTTTTTAAGGCTTCTTTATCGATTTTACCCTCAGAGGCACTAAGATACGGAAGCTTCTCTTTATATAAAATGATACTTGGAATCATATGGTTTGGTAAATGTTCTTTGAGTTCAAATAAAATCTCATTTTTAGACAACTCTTTTTGAGCACTGTAAACCATCACAATTTCTTCTTCACTTTTTTCATTTTCAATGGAGAAAACAGCACATGCTTTGACGGATGTGAGGCGTTCATGAACCACCTTTTCAATTTCCGCAGGACTTATGCGAAAACCTCCCACTTTAATCATATCGTCTCTTCTGCATACAAAATAGAGATACCCCTCTTCATCACGGTAGACAAAATCACCACTAGCGACGACGATTTCATCGGTCAAATCGCCTTCTAAATTGACACAATTTTTCAAAATCTGAATGCTTTTAAAGCGCTTTTCCGTATCTTCTTTGGATTTCCAAAAACCTTTGTAGATGTAGCCTCCCCGATGAATAAGCTCTCCAATTTCACGAGGCTTACACTCATCACCATTTTCATTGATGACATGGATTTCAACCCCAGGGATAGGTTTTCCAATCGAATTAGGACGGATTTTAAGTTGAGCTGGGTCTAAATAGGTCGAGCGAAACGCTTCGGTAAGCCCGTGCATCGAATAAAATTTTGCACTTGAAAAACGCTCTTCAATATCGCTAATCATCTTAGGCGTTATCTTCCCACCCGAAGAGGTCACAATACGCACATTTTGTAATAATTTTGGATGGGGAAGGCGTTTGTTGTCTCCTTCAAACATCTGCGTCATATGCGGAGGCATACAAGGGATAATCGTCACGTTATCGTTAATCACATGGTTGAAAAAATCTGCTGGAAGCACCAATGAATGAAGAGCCAAGGTTGCATTATTGTAAATGGAGCAAAAGATTTGGTTCAAACCATAGTCCAAAATAAACGGCAATATGCCTGAAATGACATCACTCTCTTTTAAGTGAAGATAGTTTGAAACCACACGCGCACTGTCAATTAAATTGCGATGTGTCATCACAATACCACGAGGAAATCCAGTCAATCCAAAACTGTAAGTAATCGCTGCATTTTTATAATCCATCACATTACATATAAACTCATCACTGCAACATTTATAAATCTCTTCAAACGAGACAATGTCACGCTCTATGGCTTCATACGTGACGATTTTACCGCTATACGCAATCTCATCAATACTTTTAATTTTAGACTTATCGGTGATAATACACGCGATATCGCAATCTTTAATGATATGCTCTACCTGCTCAGGTTTTAAAAGACGAGAGATAGGCACAAAGATATACTCCGTTGAGAGCATCGCTAAAATGGCTACAATTTGTTCGCTGCTTTTATGCGAGTAAATACCAATACGCGCACCACTTTCAAGTTTTAACTCCGTAAAATACCGTGCGATTTGGTTGACTTTGCGAAACAACTCCGCATACGTGAGACTTTTTTGCCCATCAACAATGGCCACTTTATCCGGACAGACGCGATTTGCTTTTTCAATGAGGGCTCGAATACAATTGATTGACATTATTTCTCCTCTTTTTGTGTATTTTCCATACCTAAAGTCCAAATCGCATAATCATAATCCATCACGATATTGGGCAGAGCATGGACGTTCATAACTTTTTTATAAAAGAAACTGATGATAACTTCCACCTCTTCGTAGTTCAACACCTTAGTAATTCCCCCCGTTAATACGATGGTCTTTAACAACTCAAGTTGTAAGGTGACATACAGAGGATTGAGACGTGAAACTTTATAGAGCACTAAAAAGATAGAGAGTTGCATCAAAATGCGAAGTGCTTTTTCACTCTCTTCTTCTAAGATATTTTCTGTTACATTCAAATACGCTAACAACTCATACACAAACTCGTTGTTTTTTGCTGCATATATGAGTGTTTCGCGTGATTTGAAAACCCCTAATTTTTTAAACACCAAACGGTCATACCCGCTTTCACTCACGATATTATCACGCACCAAATCGCGACTGTAGTGAATATCCGTTGTTGCTCCCCCGATGTCCACGACAATAAACGGATTGACCACATCAAAATTGGCATCGATGAATGGCAGTGAGCGATTCACGATGTAAGGTGTGGAGTAGATTTGATTGGCGGTGATTTCATAGAGGTGCTTGATATCTTCTTTGCCCACAATGTCGGCTTGATACAAATTGGTCAGATACTCTTTAAGCTCATTGCCGTTTACATGTAACTTATGGGTGATGATGTTGGAGAGCACCGTTAAATTTGGAAGATGCTCTTTTAAAAAGCTAGCATCTTGGGCTGTCCCGACATAAACGATATTGCTGTACTGCACTTTTTCAAGATAGCGTAAAAGCTTTTCATCAAACACATTACCAATGCCATCAATCCCACCCACGATAATGACCACATCTACGAGTTCTCCTGGTGATTTTGATTCCTCAATTTTGCTGTATAAAATGGTATCGATGATGTTAATACCCGAATTAAAGGCGATATTTTTAGCAAATTTAAGGCTAAAGGAGTTGGTAAGCCCGATGATGAGCGTACTCAAACCCCCATTGGCAGAAGAGCAGATAAAGATATCTTCTTTCTTGTACTGCGAAAAGATATCCCCACATTTGGTGATTAAATCATCATAAATATCTTTTTTAAAATCTCGAAAATATTGACTGATTCCACTTTTTTGACACACTTTAACATAGGTACTCCCCACATCAATTAAGAGTTTACTCATAACATCGCTCCTATATCGTGGATAATTTTATTGATGACTTCTGTCTGTGTTGGAGGCAAAGTAACTTTGGATTTTTCATACGCAAAACAACGCTCAGGAAGCGGTAAATTGCCTTTGTCAATGATGCGGATATTGCCCTCATCATCGCGAATGGTAATGACTGCATTGTGATTGATGATGTGTGGAGAAAAAGGCACATCAATAAGCCCACTTTTAATCGTATTAAACACTTTTCGCCACAACGTATCGGCGGGGTCGTTAAAGACGGCATCCATAATGGCACGTACTTCCAACTCTAAATTTTCTTCTTCGGCTTCATCTTTGATAGCAGGTAAACCTTTAAGGGTGCGAAGTGTGTATTTGGTGTTAGCAACCGATTGGGCGTTGCATTGCATGGTGGGGATGCCAAAAGCTTCATCACGGGTTTTGATAATAATTTTATCGGCTCGCACCATTGCCGCAATCACGGTGTTGGTATTAATCAATGAATCGGAAAGCTCTTTATTTCTTGGAAATGCGCCCATCCATTGATGGTAAACGAGGTTAATAATCGCATCTTCTCCACCAAACATATTGGCGTACTCACGGGCTAATTTTTTCAACACATTGGACGTGACGATATCTTGCATCATCGAGCCATTTTGAGAAAAGCTCACCGAAAAAGATTTCACACCCTCTTCAATGGAAAGGAGCATCTCGATAAGCTGAATGACGATGACGATACACGGAGGAACCAGCGTTGCAGTAAGCGGTCCAAAGGATTCACGATTAATAGGCTCATTCAGTGTTGAGTATTTGGCACACACTTTATCGACGTATTTCCAATATAAAAAAGCTTTATCAAGAGGAAAATTTTTAGAATACGGAAGCATGTAAGTGATAGGTCCACCCTCAATTTCAAAAATCCCAGAAGCCAAAGCTGTCTCCACCAAAAGCCTTGCATCGGGTGTTCCGTGACGAAGACTCACTGGTTTATTAAAGTGCGTTATCATCTTTCTCGTGGTACGGTAGCCGTGATTCACCAAGGGATAGCCGTTGAGCATATCCATCTCATTTTCTTCCGACAAGGCTAACATTTTCTTAGCCATCGCATAGTCATTTAAGCGGGTATTGCTATCAATGGTGAGCGGTAAAACATCGATGTCGGCTTTCATAAATTCATCGTACAGTGCAAACATTTTTTTATAGGTCGGAAAACCGCCTCGAGGTTGCACTAAAACACCGTTTCGCTTTTTGAAATGGTGTGAGATAAAAAGCTCTTTGGGTGCGTTTTGGATGAAGTGTTCAATCTCATCAAAGTCGAAACTATCGGCATATTCGTTGCGGGTGATGACGTCTCTTTCTTTTTGCAATAAACTCATTGTTTTTCTCTCATATAACGCTCCATTTCATCCAATCCCGTATTGAGGTCTATTTGATGAAAGACCAAATCAAAACCATAGGATTTGTACTTGGGGATGATATCGCTTTGTTTGGCTTCACCCACAGCTAAATTGCCACCTATCACGAAGGTGACATCTTTAAGCTCATACTCCGAGCGTAAAAACTGCAAATCACGACACCAACCCTCTGCTTCACCGTTAAGGGAAGAAATCAGCAAAATATCGGCATCTGTTTCAACCACAGCGTCAATAAACTCTTCCAATGAAGTGTTTACACCCAAATTAAATACCTCAAACCCTCTTGCTTGCAATGATATATCTATCAGCCTGTTTGCGACGACATGGATATCATTTCCGACCACACCCGTAACTACTTTCATCATGTTTACCTAAAAATTTTTGTATAATTTTTGCATTCTATCTTAACGATATTAAAGTTACGATTAACAGGAGTTAAAATGAAATTCTATACCGCTGATTTATGTGACAAATATCCAAACGAGGTCCGTGTCCTTGAACCCCTCTTCAAATCCTACGGGGGAGCCAAAAAAATCATGGGGCAAATCGTCACACTTAAACTTCCAGGTAACAATAAAAGCTTGGCAGAGCTTTTAAAAACAACGAACGGTGAAGGCAAAATTGTCGTCATTGATGTCGATGCACAATACACGGCCGTTGTAGGGGACAATATGATGAAATTTGCACTTGAGAACAACTGGGCAGGAATGGTCGTTAATGGCTACGTGCGCGATACCAAAAACACTAAAGAAATTGGCGTAGGACTTTTTGCGCTAGGAACGTGTCCTTGCAAAACAATAGAGCCTGACGAGGGAGAGTTACATGTAAGCCTTAGCTTTGCAGGCATTACATGTAAAGAAGGAGATTATCTTTATGCGGACCGTGATGGCATCATCCTCAGTGAGTCTTTGTTAGAGATGTAGCACACTCTTTCATACACACTTTCCAATTCATATCAAAGTGTTTTTCAATAAACGCTTTGGTGTGAGGAATAGTACATCTCGAACAATCCAAATGCCCTATTCCCTCATGCACAAACAATGCACTTTTGTTAGACTCAATTGCACATGCACTTTTAATAACATTATCGTTCTGCGTTTTTAATCCATTATCGTCAAATCGAAAATGCGGACACGCACAGAGATAACAATTCAAATAGGTAACATCATGACACTTGTGTTTGTTAGCATACAAAATGCAAAATTCAGGCTCTTTTTCAAGCATATTTTCAAACACAAAATACGAAACCATCTCTTTATCCGTGAGTCCAAGCGCATTTAATTTCTGAATCACACGTGCGTGTTTAAGAGCATGTTCTTCAAACCATTCAAAATAACTCATCTTTTTTATTTTTCCTATTGCAAATAACTTTTTTTAGTGTAAAATTCCACCAAAGGAATTGTATGAAAAAAATCTTAACCATTTTAGCACTTATTTCACTCTTATTTGCTAGTGAAAACACAGATTTTGATGAGATAACCACAGATGATGTTCCTAAAATTCTTGCCATCATCAAAGATGGAACTAAAGACAATTTACCCATTGTTCTTGATGACTACACCACTGTTTTTGACGTTGTAAGTTTTCAAAATTTAATTGAATACAAAAACCTTATCAACACCAGCAATCCTCATGTCAAAATGCTTTTAAACGCAGACAAAAGCGCACTGGTAAAAACAACCTTTGAAAACAATCGAAACTATCTTTGCAGTGATGAAGAAACTCTCTTACTCCTCAAAAAAGGAGCTGTATTTTCCTATGTTTTTTATGATTTTACCAATATCATTCTTTTTAAATTTTCTGTACAGTATGATGATTGCGCACTAAAATAAGGGCTTACATGTAAGCCCTTATCGAATCACAATTTCTCCTTCTTTTGCGTCAATCACAATACTCTGACCCTCGTGTAATTTTTCTTCCAAAATAAGTTCGGCAAGTTTATCTTCCACCAGTTCATATAAAGCACGCTTTAAAGGACGAGCCCCATAAACTGGGTCAAACCCGGCTTCAGCGATGAGTGCTTTAGCTCCAACCGTTAACTCCGCTTTAATCTCTTTGTTGGCAAGTTTCTTTTCAATATCTGCAAACATAATGCTCACGATTTCGCGTAAACCATCTTCGGTAAGTGGATTGAAAATGATGATGTCATCTAAACGGTTTAAAAACTCAGGCTTAAAGGAAGCACGAAGCTCTTTCATTACCTCTTCTTCTCTTCTAGCACCTTCATACGCCATAATCTTATCGCTCGCAATATTGGACGTTAAAATAATAATCGTATTTTTAAAATCAATCGTCACACCCTTGTTGTCTGTCAAGCGTCCTTCATCAAGGACTTGAAGCAAGATATTAAAAACATCAGGATGCGCTTTTTCAATTTCATCAAATAACACCACACTGTACGGTTTTCGACGCACCGCTTCGGTGAGTTGTCCACCCTCATCATAACCCACGTATCCTGGAGGGGCACCTACTAAACGGCTTACGGAGTGTTTTTCCATATATTCACTCATATCAAAACGAATGAGTGCCTTGGTAGTATCGAACAAAAAGTTTGCAAGGGCTTTCGCACTTTGTGTTTTACCCACACCCGTTGGTCCCAAAAAGAGAAAACTACCGATGGGTTTATTTTGCTCACTAAGTCCGGCTTTATTGCGCTTAATCGCTCGACCTATGGCATGAATGGCGGCATCTTGCCCTACAACCTCTTTTTTAAGATGTTCTTCAACGGCTAAAACTTTGGCTTTTTCGCCTTGAAGCATTTTGTTCACAGGAATGCCCGTCCATTTACTCACAATGGTTGCAATCATCTCTTCATCCACACTGTTTTTAAGTAAGGTGCCACTTTGCACCATTTTCTCCCATTTGGCTTTTAGCTCTTCTTCTTTTCTTAGAAGTTCAGGAAGTTTTCCATACTCAATTTCAGCAGCTTTGTTAAAATCACTGTTCTTTTTGGCATTTTCCGCCTCACGACGCAAGGCTTCAGATTGTGTTTTAATCGCGGCAATATCGTTAAAAACGCTCTTTTCCGTTTCAAATTGAATTTCAAGCGCATTGCGTTTCTCTTTCGCATCCCCAAGCTCTTTTTCGATCATTTGGGTGCGCTCTTCATTTTTCTTATTTTTTTCCATCAAAAGTGCTTCTTTTTCAACCATCAACGTGCTCATCAAGCGTTTAATACGGCTCAGTTCCGTAGGCTCACTCTCGATTTGCATCTTAAGCTCGGCTGCTGCTTCATCGATAAGGTCAATCGCTTTATCCGGTAAAAAACGATCACTAATATAACGAGAACTCAGCTTCGCAGCCGCCACCAAAGCAGAATCCATAATGGTGACATGGTGGTGCGCTTCTAAACTCTCTTTGATACCCCGTAAAATTTGCAATGCCTCGTTAATGGTCGGCTCATTCACCGTGACAGGCTGAAAACGACGTTGCAGTGCTGCATCTTTTTCAAAATATTTACGATACTCTTTAAGCGTTGTAGCCCCTATGGTATGAAGTTCACCGCGCGCAAGGGCGGGTTTTAAAATATTCGCAGCGTCCATACTGCCCTCGCTCGCACCTGCTCCTACGATGGTGTGAATCTCATCGATAAAGAGGATGATATTGCCACTTTTTTTCACTTCATCAATGACTGCTTTGAGCCTGTCTTCAAACTCGCCACGGTACTTCGCCCCTGCGATCAATGCGCTCATATCTAAAGCAATGACGCTTTTATTTTGAAGACTTAACGGCACATCATTCTGGGAAATTTTAAGGGCTAACCCCTCCGCAATCGCCGTTTTGCCCGTTCCTGGTTCACCAATTAAGATAGGATTGTTTTTAGTCTTACGAATGAGAATCTGCATCATACGGTGAATCTCTTCATCGCGCCCAATAACGGGACTCAGCTTACCTTCACTGGCTAATTTAGTAAGGTTAATCCCATACTTGTCAAGGGATTCTAAAGTTTCATCAGCACTTTGTTTGTCGATTTTTTTACCGCCTCGCAATGCTTCAAGATTTTTCTTAAACTGTAACAGATCAAGGTATTTTCCCAATATTTTTTTCAAAGGATCGCTATCGATGTTGGCAAGTAACCATGTATCGACGGAGAGATAGCTGTCCCCCTTTTGCTTCATCAGCCCCTCTGCTTTTTGCAAGGTTTCAACAAGGCTACGAGAGACAACAATATTCTCTTTACTGACATGCGAAACACTCGGTAATTTTTGCACTTCGCTTTTAATCTCAAGTTCAATCGCACTCTTATCAATATTCATTTTATTGAAGACCTGATTGAGGATGGAAGCAGAATTGGTGATAAGCCCCCACGTTACATGTAAAGGACCTGATTCATTGTTTTTAGAATGCAGCGCAAGGCTGATGCCACTCTCTATTGCTTCTCGCATTTGGTTGGTAAGTTGTTCAAAAAGTGAGTTCATTTAATCTCCTTTGTATTTTTCTATAATTTTACAACTTTGAGTGCCTTGATGTCAAGTTTATTTAGCTATTAAGTGTTACTTATTTTGAATCAAAAACAGTATGGTTCCTTTTTTAAAAGATAAAAAAACTTTTTTTGATTCTTTGCTTTCATACAATTTTTAGGGAAACTTCACTATAATCGCGCTTTATGTTATACCAATCACATACGGGAGTACTCCACAATTATGAAACACTTACCCTTCGCGACCCTTGGCTTTGTAGCCACGTTTGTGGGCGTTACAACCTTTTTTTCTTCCACGCTTTTTGCGGACAATGCAGAGGGTGAGAAAAGCCGTTTGGCTTCTTTGGCAAAGTTTACCAGAGTCCTAGCCACCATTGAAAAACATTATGTCGATGACATTACCATCGATGAAATTGTCAATAAAGCCATCTCAGGTCTTTTGACCAATTTGGATGCCCATTCAGGCTACTTGGATGAAAAACACTTCAAAGACCTCAAGGTCCAAACCGAAGGAGAATTCGGGGGTCTCGGAATCACCGTAGGACAACGCGATGGAGCCTTAACGGTTATTGCCCCGATGGAAGGGACACCTGCGGATAAAGCTGGTGTGAAAGCGGGTGATATCATCATAAAAATCAACCTTCAATCCACACTCAATATGACCATCGATGAAGCTGTGAATTTGATGCGCGGTAAACCCAAAACCAAAATCGAACTCACCTTGGTACGTGAAGGTCAAAGTAAACCTCTCATCGTTCCTATCGTAAGAGACATCATCAAAATCGAATCTGTTTACTCACGTATGATTGAAAATGAAAATATTCTGTATGTACGTGTGGTCAGTTTTGATAAAAACATTGTTGCCGATGTTGATTCTGCGTTAAAAAAACACAAAAATGTTCAAGGTATTGTGCTTGACCTTCGCAACAATCCTGGTGGACTTCTGAATCAAGCGGTAGGCTTGGTGGATTTATTTGTCGATGAGGGCGTTATCGTCTCCCAAAAAGGACGTGTAGAGTCTGAAAATTCTGAGTACAAAGCAACCAAGGGTGGTGTGGGTCTTAAAATGCCTCTCGTTGTTCTCGTCAATGGTGGCAGTGCAAGTGCAAGTGAAATCGTGAGCGGTGCGTTGCAAGACTACAAACGCGCGGTAGTCATTGGTGAAAAAACCTTTGGCAAAGGGAGCGTTCAAGCCATTTTACCCGTTGTGGACAATGAAGCCATGCGTTTAACGATTGCGCGTTATTACCTCCCAAGCGGTCGTACCATCCAAGCGGAGGGTGTCGTTCCTGATATTATCGTTTATCCAGGTGATGTGCCAACAAAAGAGACAGAACAGGGCATCAAAGAAAAAGATTTAAAAAAACATCTCGAAAGTGAACTCAAAAAAACAGACGATGCTAACATAACAACCAATGAAAAAGGAAAAGACAAAGCCAAGATTAAAGACAAAGAGCCTTTGAAAGAGGATAAAACCATCGTTTCACAAGAAAATCTTTTCAAAGATATGCAGCTCAAAAGTGCTGTCGATGCTATCAAAATACTATCCATCAAAAAATAAAGGGGAAAAAATGAACAAAGGTGAACTACTGTACGAAGGCAAAGGGAAAAAGCTTTTTTTAACAGACGATGAAAATGTTCTGATTTCAGAATTTAAAGATGATTTGACCGCATTTAATGCAGAGAAAAAAGGTAATGAAGCGGGCAAAGGAGCACTCAATTGCAAAATCAGCACCCAACTCTTTAACCTTCTTGAAAAGCATGGCATCAAAACCCATTTGATTAAAACCCTCGATGACACCCATCAGTTAGTTAAAAAAGTAAAGATTATCCCTATTGAAGTTGTTGTGCGTAACATTGCAACTGGTTCTTTATCTAAACGCTTAGCTATTGCAGATGGAACAGTATTACCCTTTGCCTTGGTAGAGTTTTACTATAAAGATGATTCTTTGGGAGATCCTATCATTAACGATGAACATTGTCTGCTTCTCAATCTTGTCAAAAGTGAATCAGACCTTGAAGAGCTCAAACGCTTGGGTCGTGAAATCAATGCCATCATGAAAGGTTTTTTTGCTGAACGCAAACTCAAATTGGTAGATTTTAAAGTCGAGTTTGGCGTTGATCATGAAGGTGCGATCTTACTCTCCGATGAAATCAGCCCCGATAGCTGCCGTTTCTGGGATGCGGACACCAATGAAAAACTGGACAAAGACCGTTTCCGTCAAGGACTTGGAAATGTTAAAGTGGCTTACGAAGAAGTCCTCAAACGAATTTTAAATCACTAAGAAGGAAACTAAAAATGCGCGTAATTGTGAATGTTCAACTTAAAAATGGTGTGTTAGACCCTCAAGGAAAAGCGGTGCATCATGCACTCTCATCACTAAAATTCAATGGCGTCAATGATGTGCGAATTGGGAAGCAAATTATTTTAGAGATTACAGAAACGGATACGAATAAAGCAAAAGAAACTGTAACCAAAATGTGTGAAGAATTGTTGGCAAATACCGTCATCGAAGACTATACCATCGAGTTTCCTGCATGCTAGTTGCTGTGGCTGTTTTTCCAGGAACCAACTGTGAAATTGACACAAAGTATGCGTTTGAAAAACTAGGACAAGAGGTTGTTTTAGTCTTTCACAAAGAAGAAAAACTCCCCTCTGGTACAGATTTGGTTGTTCTTCCAGGTGGTTTTAGTTACGGTGATTATCTCAGAAGCGCTGCGATTGCAAAATTCTCACCTATTATGAAAGCGGTCATTGAATTTGCTAACAACGGTGGTAAGGTTTTAGGTATTTGCAACGGTTTTCAGATGCTCCTTGAAGCACATTTGCTACCAGGTGCGATGAAGCGCAATGCTAATGTCCATTTTATCTCCAAATTTCAACCCTTAAAAGTTATCAATGTCAATAATACTTTTTTAAAACAATGCACCGTGGGTGAAATTCTCAATGTCCCTATCGCACATGGGGAAGGAAGTTATTACATTGATGATGCGGGGCTTAAAGAGCTGTATGCCAACGAACAAGTGCTTTTAACATACAGTGATTATGAAGGCGCTGTGGATAACCCCAATGGATCTGTTGATGCTATCGCAGGCATTTGTAACAAAGCTAAAAATGTTTTTGGATTGATGCCACATCCTGAACGTGCAATCGAAAGCATTTTAGGCTCAGATGATGGAGTTAAAATGCTTCAGGGGTTTATCCATTAAGCACATGAAAAAACTTTTTATTCTCTGTGTTGTGTACGCATTTGTTTCACTTAATCTTCTAGCCCAACAAGAAAGCAGTGCCTTTGTATCGTCGGAATCACTTTTTTTGTCGTATGAAGAGCTTCCAAGTAAGCTCTACGTCAATCAAGTGTTTCCATTGACGGTAAAAGCCATTGTCACCAATCCTAGAGCACATTCCATTCAAACAGCATTTGAAACTTCCAAAAATGCCCTCATCTTAAACCCTAATTCCTCGTGGGTTGCTTTGGGAAACAGTACCTTTCAAAACACATTTTATATAAGCCTAAAAACTGTCACACCAAACCTTCCAAAAATTACCGTGAGTTTGATATCAAATCAAATGGCTCTGGATAGTGCTTCACTCAACATTCCCACACCCAATGTCGTTAGCCTAAAAAAAGAGCCTTTGTTTAGTAATGTTATTGCCCAAAATTTATCGGTCCTCAAACACAAAACGACTACTTTTGATGCTAAAAATGCCATTATCGTATTGGAAATTGAGGCCAATCACGCTAACTTGAAAGAATTTCATTTAAGTGCTATTGCTAAAAATGGTGTCGATTCTTATTCTGAAAATGGAACGACGCAGAAGATATTCTACTATGCTATCATCCCAAATTATCAAAAAACGTTTGAATTTACCTACTTTGACCTTCCAAGTAATAAATTTAAAAAACTCTCTTTAGCCGTCAATATTGAGAATGAAGAAGTCAGTACGCAACTCGGGCTTAACCCCAAAGAAAGCATTTTTGAATTTTATAAAAATATCGCATACGGCGTCTTTGCTCTTCTCTTTCTCTTACTCTTTTTGAGACGTCGTCGTATTCTCTATTTCTTACTCATGGCATTGTTTGCAACCTTGTTTTTTCTAGATAAAAACCCTCTCAACCAAGTGAGTCTTAAAAGCAATAGTACATTGATGATTCTTCCTACCGATCGTTCAACAATCTTTTTTACCAGTAAAGAAGCCCTCAATGTAGAGAAATTAGGAGAACGCCAACAATACACTAAAATTTTACTCCCCGATGGTATGATAGGATGGACTAACAGTGAAAATATTATCAAGCCTTAGAGGTTTTCTTACCATTATTCAGTTTGTGGTAACCGTCTTAGTGACCATTGTGCTGATGTATCTTTTTCGCAATAACACACACATCATCCGAAGCACATGGGCAAAGATGCAAACATTTCTCATGGACTTTAGCATTCAAGAAGAAGGCAAAGCATCGAGCGAAGCTAGCTTATTGATTATGAACCATCAAAGTGTTGTTGACATTGTGAGCCTTGAAGCCATCTATCCTAAAGATTTGTGTTGGATTGCGAAAAAAGAGATTCAAGACATTCCTCTTTTTGGTCATATCGTCAATGCCCCTCGCATGATAGCCATTGATCGCAGTGACAAACGTTCACTTATTTCGATGCTTAAAATTGGAAAAGAGCGCATCCGTGAGGGGCGTGTGTTAGCTATGTTTCCTGAAGGCACTCGCAGTGATGGGCAAACCTTGCTTCCCTTTCAAAGTGGGGCAAAAGTCTTAGCAGAAAAACTAAATCTTATCGTTCAACCAGCCCTCATTATAGGGGCAAGGCATGTTTTTGATTCTAAGCGTTTACAAGCCAATAGTGGTAAAGTACGTGTCATCTATCTCCCTCCCATCAATCCAAAGGATGACCCACACTGGTTTGAAACCTTACATGTAACCATGAAAGAGAGGTTAGCACGTGAGCTGGCAAACACTCCTAGCCATCGGTAGCGGAGGCTTTATAGGCTCTGTTTTACGCGCCTATCTCAATGGTCTTGTCAATCGTAATCTGTCGCATGTTTTGCCATTGGGGACACTTAGTGTCAATCTCATCGGTAGTTTCGTGATTGGTATTTTGTTTGCACTGTTTATGCACACCACTGTTTTTTCGCCAACGATGAAATCCTTTCTGTCTACAGGTTTTTTAGGAGGACTTACGACGTATTCCGCCTTTGCCATTGAAACCTTTTGGCTTTTCAACCAAGGTAGTCTTGTCTTAGCCTTATCCAATGCCCTCCTCAATCTTGCAGGAACCGTCCTTGCCGCAGGAAGTGGTTTCAAAATTGTGAATTTTTTGCTAAAATAGCGCCGAAAATTTTTTGGGATTGACCGAAGAGTTTCTACGTTTTTCTTACATATAAACCCTTCTGCCAATCTCATATAAAAGGATATACCATGTCAAAACATCAATTTCAAACCGAAGTTGCACAACTTCTCGACCTCATGATTCACTCTTTGTACTCTAACAAAGAGATATTTTTACGAGAACTTATCTCCAATGCCTCGGACGCACTCGATAAGTTAAACTACCTCACGCTCACCGATGATGCGTACAAAGCACTCTCTTACGTGCCACGCATCGACATCGCCATCAATAAAGAGCTCAAAACACTTACCATTAGTGACAGTGGTATCGGGATGAATGAGCAAGAGTTGGTTGACAATCTTGGAACCATCGCTAAAAGTGGTACAAAATCATTCCTTCAAAACCTCAGTGGCGATAAGAAGAAAGACTCAAGCCTCATTGGTCAATTTGGTGTTGGATTTTACTCAGCTTTTATGGTTGCCAACAAAATTGAAGTGGTAAGCCGTAAAGCGGGTGAAGAAAACGCTACTATGTGGAGCAGTGAAGCAGGTGCTGAATACGACATCGCGCCAACAACCAAAGATGCTCATGGAACATCCATCACGCTTTACCTCAAAGACGATGAAGATGAATTTTTAGAGTTTTACCGCATTCAAAATGTCATCAAAAAATACTCAAATCACATCCCTTTTGCCATTTTTATGGATAAAGAAGAAAAAGAGTTTGATGATGAGGGCAAAGAAAAAGATTCTAAAATCGTCAATACCCAAATCAATAAAGCCAGTGCGCTATGGACGCTCTCAAAAAGCCAAATTAAGCCTGAAGAGTACAAAGACTTTTACCAACAAATCTCTCACGACAGCACCGACCCTCTTTTGTGGAGCCACACCAAAGCTGAGGGTAAATACGAATATACTACCCTCTTCTACATTCCTTCCACTCCTCCGATGGACTTGTTTAGAATGGACTATAAACCAGGTGTTAAACTCTATGTGAAACGCGTATTTATCACCGATGATGAGAAAGAACTTTTACCAACTTACCTTCGCTTTGTCAAAGGTATCATCGATGCAGAAGATCTACCACTCAACGTCAGCCGTGAGATTTTACAGCAAAATAAAATCCTAGAAGCCATCAAAAAAGCTTCGGTTAAAAAAATCTTGAGCGAACTCAAATTCCTTAAAGAAAAAGATGCGGAAAAATACCTTGAATTCTACAAAAATTTTGGTCGTGTCATCAAAGAAGGTCTGTATAACGACTGGGAAAACAAAGAAGCCCTTTTAGAACTCGTGCTTTTCAAATCGTCAAAACGTGATGGCTTAGTAAGCCTTAAAGAGTACAAAGAGGCAATGAAAGAAGATCAAAAAAGCATCTACTACATCACGGGAGAGAATGAGAAATTATTGAAAAATTCTCCGCTTATCGAGCAATTTAAAGCCAAAGACATTGAAGTCTTGCTTTTGGATGAAGAAGTCGATGCCATCGTCTTCCCAATGGTGGGTGAGTACGATAAAACACCTATTAAGCCCGTAAACAATTCAGACATCGACGAGGAAATCAAAGAAGACAAAGCCAAAGTCGAAGAGGATGAAAAAACCTATAAAGAGATTTTGGTTAAGATGAAAGAAATCCTCAAAGACGATGCGAAAGATGTCAAAATCTCTAGCCGTTTGAGTGATTCACCATCATGCCTCGTGTACGATAAAAACGATCCAGACTTCCAAATGCAACAGATGCTAAAACAGATGGGACAAGACAATCTCCCAACCGTAAAGCCTATCTTAGAGATCAACCCTGAGCATGAGATCTTCAAAAAACTAAGCGCAAAATCTGATCTGCTAGAACTTAATGATGTCGCTTTCTTACTACTTGATCAAGCCAAACTGCAAGAAGGAATGAAGATCGAAGACACTGCGGCATTTGCCAAACGCTTGAACCGTTTTATCGCTAAAGCGCTTTAAAAATAAGTTTTACATGTAAGGATTTTTCCTTACATGTAAAAAAGAACTGCCCTTACTCTCCCAATTGCTTTTGAATAGTGCATATAGAAATGTGCTATAATAATCCTTAAGCAAAGATGATTTTACAAAGGAGGTTTATTATGTCCATTGTTGAAGAAGCCCTTACCCTTAAACCAATTGAACGCTTACATTTAGTAGATGAGTTGCTATTGAGCCTTGATATCCCAACAAAAGAAATAGATTTTTTATGGGCTGAAGAAGCAGAAAAAAGAATTCAAGCTTACAATCAAGGGAATGTCAAAACCTTGTCTTCTCAAGAGGTCTTCGCCAAGTACCAATTATGAATATTGACTTTCTTGAGGTTGCTGCACTTGAGCTTGATGATGCCTTTGCATACTACGAGTATCAGCAGCAAAATTTAGGGTATCGATTTACTTATGAAGTTTGGAACACGATAGAGAGAATAAAATATTATCCAAAGGCTTGGCATAGCTTCTCTCATAATACGAGAAGATGTTTGGTCAAAAATTTTCCTTATGGTGTTATTTACCAAGCAAAAGAAAACAACTCTATACTGATTGTAGCTATTATGAATTTACACAGGAAGCCTAGTTACTGGGTAGATAGATTAAAATAGTCTCACTTTCTACTCGAAGCTTTAGAAATGGAAATAAAGTAGTCTCGTATCCATTTACCTTCTTTTGTTGCAAAACGTTTGAACCGTTTCATCGCTAAAGCACTTTAAAATATAGCTTTAGATGTAAGGATTTTTTCTTACATGTAAAGACAACTAACCTTACCTTCATAAGCTATATCAAACCTCCATTTTCATAAAATGTCACATACGAATTCTAATGTTCGTAGAAATTTAATTGGTTATTGCAAATGGAAAAAATAGAGAAAGTTAAAAGTTTAGCCCTCGTACTCCTATATTTTCTAAAATATTTTAACAAAGGTTTAACTTGTTTTTTATAAAAAAATTAAAAAGAATGTATGATGAAGAGCCAAAAGAGCTACTTGCAAGGTTAGTTTCTTATTTTATATCTTCATTAATATTACCAAATATAGTACTAATATTATTTTTAGTATACATGAGTCATAACAATTTCTTTTCTTATGATTTTTTCAGTGAAGGTATCTTTGGCATGAAAATGTTTTTTTTGACAACTATTGTTTTTATTTTTGTAATGTCATTAGCTCTGTTTAGTGGGATTATTTTATTTTTTTGCATCAAAAAAGAAAAATGTAATTTAAAAGATAGCCTCATTTTTTATATAATAAATTTTTTATTTTTACTCCTCATCATTTTGAGTGTTATTGAAAAAATAATAGTCTGGGAATGGGCTTTATATATAATAATTATTTCTATTCTGGTTAATATTCATATCTCAATGTTACTATTCTATAGAGCTAGACACCAATTCATTTCTTTTATAAGTTTTATTTTTTTTGGATTTATGTTAACGACTCAATTTTCAGAAGAAACGGCTAGGCTCTTATCTATAGGCTTAAAAACTTTTGGAGCAGGTGGAGGAATTGACATTACTTTAACTACAGATCAAAATTCGACTACTAGCGGAAAACTATTATTGCTTTCACCAAAAATAGTATATTTAAAGTCAAATGATAGAAATGGAACTTACATCTACCCAATAGATAAACTATCAAATATATATGTTGGAAAATAATGCATAACAAAAACGAGTAGACCAATCAAAAACCCGCAAGCGGCTTTTTGATTGCTCATTTTAAACGTTAGAGAAAAAAAATAGGGCTTGACTTTTAACTTTTACATGTAACGTGTAATTACTCTCACCGCTTCGGGGTACGCATGTGCGTACTTTTGAATGCCCGCTCCAAAACTCTCCAACATATCACGTGCTCGAATAAACAGTGCGGTGTCATCTTCAATCTTCGCTAATTCAAACAAATTTTTAATCATCGTTGAAAGTGAGCTTTTGTAGCTGTTATCTTCCAAAACGGCTTTGGCACGAAAGGCTTTATCGGAGAGGTACCACATCTGCTCTTTGTAAAATTTCTGCTCGGCTTTAGAGCTTAGTTGCTTCGCTAATTCCAAGTAATGAGATTCTTTGGTATGCGCATAACCACGCAACAAGCTTTCAATGACAAAGGCGTAATCTTCGAGTAACGCTTCCACCTTCAAACTGCCACCTAAGACGATTTGGTGGTACAAAATGCCGTTTACATGTAAGGATTTTAAAAGAGAATCGAGCACGCTTTTTGCTTTCTCAGTTTTGCCTGCTTCAAAAAGTGCGGTGACCATTAAAGCGTTCCAAGCGGTCAATATTTTGGTGTCAATAAATGGATATGCCACCTTTTGACGTACCTCTTTTAAAATAGCAATCGCTTCATCCAAACGGGCAGGTTTTTCCTTACATGTAAGAATGGGATTGGTGCTTTGATGCTCGAAATTGCCAAATTTTGTGATGCCAAAATAGTCCATGACCGCCTTAGCTTCCGCCTCACTCAGCTCACCTTTTAAAAGTGCCTCTTTGGCTTGTGCATACTTAAAGACAAAGTATTTGCCCTCTTCTCCCTCAGAGTCCGCATCACTCGCACTAAGATACAACCCCTCTTTTAAAAACCGCTCATCCATCGCTTCAATGCTCTTTTGCACAACGTCTTGAAAATGAGATTTACATGTAAGCTTATAGAGTTTTGCGTAGACTTCAATAAGTTCAGCATTGGTATAGAGCATCTTTTCAAAATGAGGAATCACCCAAGCTTCATCCACGCTATAACGGTAAAAGCCACCCTCTATTTGGTCATTTATGCCACCTTGCGCCATAGCAAAGAGTGCATCTTCACTCAAATACAAGGCTTCAAGGTTATGTGTCTTTGCGTAGATATCTAAAAGTGCATTCCATGTGGAGGCATGAGGAAACTTTGGTGCAGTGCCTATCCCTTTTGAGACATCATCATAACTTGCTTTAACATTGCCCACAAACGCTTCCATAACGGCTTGCGCATTGATGCTTTGTCTTTGCTCCAAATTACGCTCATACTGTTTGATAGCTGCTTCAATGCTCTGAGCACTTTTTTGTACGCTGTGAATATCTGTTTCAAATTTTTGCGTGACAAGTCCTACAAGCTCACGAAATCCCATGCGCCCTTGTTGCGAATGCGGTGGCAGATAGGTTCCTGCAAAAATAACCTGCTGTGAAGGTGTCATAATGATGCTAAGAGGCCAACCTCCGCTTCGCTTGGTTAAGAGGTAGTGGATGTCTTGGTAGTATTTGTCCAAGTCTGGCATCTCTTCACGGTCTACTTTGATGCTAACATACGAGGCATTAAGAAGCTGTGCACTCTTCTCATCCTCAAAGGTCTCACGCTCCATCACATGGCACCAATGGCAGGTGCTATAGCCGATGGAGAGAAAGATGAGTTTATTTTCCTCTTTCGCCTTTAAAAGCGATGTTTCATTCCACGCCATCCAATCCACGGGATTGTGTGCATGTTGCAAAAGATAGGGTGAATCCTCATGGATAAGGGCGTTGGTATGCATGATTAGGGCTTATAAGGCTCTGGCACGTAGCCTTGTGACATCAAACGTTTGATACCACCTTTGAGATTGATGACTTTATAGCCCTGTTTGGAGAGAAATTCTGAAACAGCCACGGTGCGATTGCCTGTACGACAAATGAGTGCAAATTCACGATCTTTTTTAACATGTTTATTAAGTTCGGCGATAAATGCCTCTGCATTGTAGTGGCTTTGCTCATCAAAAAACATAATAGGAATCGAATTTTCAACAATGCCCGTCTCTTTCCACTCCGCAGGGGTACGAATATCGATGATTTTGATGCCACTTTTAACGATGTCTTCACTCACATCCACATGGCGTAAATCAGCCATCAAAAGAACGGAAAAGAGAAGGATTAAAAATCCATGTTTAAGCATAATAAAACTCCATATTTTTTAGGAGTTATTCTATCTTTTTTATTTTATGCGCGCCTTTAGAAACTAATGTACCATTCCCGCTTCAACTAAAAAAGGTGAATGCGTATACGTTATCTTTTTAAGTTTGTCATATTTAGCATACGAGAGATAAAGCATATCTTTAGCTCTGGTGGTTGCCACGTAAAACAAACGGCGCTCCTCTTCCAAACTTCCCCCTTTTTGCATCAACTTTCGGTTTGGAAAGCGTCCATCCATCAAATCAATGACATAGACTTCTTTAAATTCCAATCCCTTACTGGCATGAATACTGAGTAAATTAACCCCCTCACCTTCACTCATTTCATTACTGCCAAGAGTAAGAGCATTTAGAAAACGCTCATTGGAAGCATACCCTTGAGCTAACTCTTTGAGAAGATGCCCTTTGCGAAAAATACGAGAACGTGCCTCTTGTTTAGCCACATCATCCACGCTTCCATCTTTTTTAATGGAACGCTTGGTCGCTAATACCTCTGCTATAGCATTGAAGACTTCTGAGCTTAAGACATGATTGATGAACGTTTGTGGGTTTTTGATTCGCGTTGAATGCTTCATAAACTTATAAACCTGATGTAAAAACTTTGAACCATCGGTGGTGAGTTTGGGGTGCTTGAGAACAGGATTGGACAAAAAGGTCTCATCAAACCCAAAATCACGAAAACGGCTTACACTGCCAATATCATGGATGTCATCAAAAAGCCCTAATTGATGATTTTTGGGACGCTTTTTAAAGACTTCATCCACCTCTTTAGGATGAAAAAAACCTTGATAAATATTGCCCTCACCTATCTTAAAAAGCCCATCAAACAGCTCACGCGAAAGTGAGCTTCCGATACCTTTGGCATACTCAAAAATGTGGATAAACGCCATCATATCTTTAGGATTGACTACCACACTCACCAAATCCAACATCGCCTTTACTTCAGCGGTATCAAAAAAACTCGTCCCGCCTTTGCGCTTACATGTAAGACCTTGTTCACGTAACGTTGCCTCGATGCCATCAGCACTGGAGTTGTTGCGAAAAATGACCGCTATGTCATGGTGTGGGTAAATGGAGTGCTTAATAAGCGATGAAATAGCTTGGTACTGCGAAAAAAGCTCATCATAAATAAGTAATTTTGGAGGCTCAAAACTTCCCTCTCGTGTGACCTCAAGTTGTTTTTGATAGAGGCGTGGATTTTTTTCAATCACACGATTGGCTAAGGATAAAATGCTCTGCGATGAGCGATAATTTTTGTTAAGGGTAAACACATTAGCCTCACTGTAACGCTTAGCGAATGAGCCAATAATATCAATGTTCGCCCCATTAAAAGCGTAAATACTCTGATCAAAATCCCCCACGCAAAACAAAGATGAAGCTCCAAAAGCATCAATCAAAGAGCCTTGCAAAGTGTTTGTATCTTGGTATTCATCGATTAAAACCTCATCGAAGAAAAGTGCTTTATTACTATATAAGGCTTCGCGCATCAAAATGAGTAAGTCATTAAAATCGACATATCCAAACTCTTTTTTTAAGGCTTGAAACTCTTCGAAAATATCTTCATACATATCAAAATAAACACCATGCTCACTCCCTCCTTCTTCCAACCACTGCGTGAAGCTAAGGGTAATCGTACTGTTTTGATACAAAGAAAAAAGGTCGTACAAATAAGCAGCCCCATACGGTCTTACACTTGAGTCAATATGATCAAAACGCCGATGCTCCACAATAGTCTTGAGCAATACTTTCAAATCTTTAGGCTGTTTTAAAACAATTTTATATCCCAATTTTCGTAGCAATCGATAACTCACTGCATGAAAGGTTCCTGATTCAATCAAAGAGGTTATCTCTTTGCCAAAAAATAAGCTAACCCGTTCAATCATCTCAGCTGCTGCTTTGTTGGTAAAGGTTAAAAGTAAAATACGCGATGGCACCACACCACTTTCAAGCAAATAAGCAATTCGTGCAACAATCGTGGAAGTCTTTCCAGTCCCCGCACTAGCGATGATAAGATTGTGACCTCTTTGGGTCGTTGCAGCAGCGTGTTGTTCAACATTGAGTTTTTGTAAAGGCATTGAATTCCAGAATATTTAAAATTTATGAGAAATGGAGTTTAACACAGACAGGCTTATGATTCACCCAATAAGCGAGTATAGATCTCTTCAAAAGGATGCTTCCAACTACCTTTTGAAGATTGGCGAAACAGTTCTACCGATGGGTACCAAAAGGTTTTTTCTTTTTCTCTTCCCCATCTCCAGTCGGGATTAATGGGGAGTAATATCCACGTTTGAATCCCTAATGCACCCGAAAGATGCGCAATAGAAGTATCTGAAGTAATCACTAAATCACAGGTTGAAAGAATTTCAGCCGTATCTTGAAAATCATGAATCTGATCGGCATAATCGTGAATTTTATGATAAAAAGAACACGCTTTTAATCTATCTCGATCCTGCCCCATTTGAACCGATAGCAACTCATAATCTTTAGATAGAGCAAGCTTTTCAAAATAAACAGGTGGAATTTGTCTTAAAACATTTCCCTTATGCGTGGAACTCCCTCCAAATGAAAATACAATTTTTTTGGGTATTGGGTTAATACTCTTTTTATTTTTCTGAAAAAATGTCATATAAGGAAAAGATATTGTATAGTTTAAAATATCTATTTTTAGATAATAAGGGACGCTCAAAAGAGGCATATGAATATCATACTCTACGACAACATTCTCAAGAATAATTTTATCGGCTAATGGTGTATTGTTAAACAAACGTTCTAGCTCTGGTCGCACTCTTACTATGACATAAGCACCTTTTCGCTTTAGTTCTGGCAAAAATCTTACAAACTGTATAGCATCGCCAAAACCTTGTTCTGCATACACCAGAATGCGCTTTTTGTCTAGGGACATTTGGTGGTTATATCTTTTTTTAGGATCTAAGTCTATTCGCTTTGGTAAGAATTCTTTTAAATGTATACGATATTCATAATGATACATTCCTATCGTATAATCCTCCAAAAGCATTTTTATAATGCCATAATCTACATTGGCATTAACATGATGAGGATTTATCAATAAAGCTTTTTTATAAAAAAACTCTGCCCACAAAGGTTTATTTGTTTCTTTAAGTATTGCCCCCATGTTTGCCAATGCATCAACATTATTAGAATCGAGTAATAAGGCTTTCTTTAAAGACCTACACGCTTTTAGAAATTTTTTCTCTGTTTTATATAAGACTCCTAAATTATTATACGCTCCAGCATTCTTGGGTTCTTGTTCAATCACATTAGCATAAAGAGCATACGCTTCATCATATTTAAATAATTCTTTTTTTGTTACCCCAAGATTAATTTGTGCTGATATGGATTTAGGATCAACCTCTAAAATATGTTCATATACCCTTTCTGCTAAATCATATCGATTTTGTTGAACTAACGTATTACCATACATCAAAAGCAACCTGCTATCATTTGGATGCATAGAAATACCCAGACGTAAAATATTTAACGAATCTTGATTGTGTCCCATTTTATAATAAACTCGACTCAAGGCTTCGTATATATGCGTTTTATTTGGATGGCATGATTGACCCTTTTGATAGATTTTTAAAGCATTCTTATAATCTTTTGAAGCTTCAAAAGTATTCCCCAGTATCAATAGGCTATCTAAACTCTGGTCTACTTCGAGTAGTTGATTGCATGCTACAAACGCTTCATGATACAATCCAAACTTATTTGCCAAAATGACCGTATTTTTTAAAAAAAGAATGTTTTTAGGATACATACGTAAAGCATCTCTAAGTATCATATGAGCAGCATGCCACTGCTTTAACTCTAAACATTCACAAATACATCTCCATGTATCCATTTCAGAAATATCTTGACTGTGCAATAAAAACTGTATATGATGCACAGCTTCAATGAAACGGTCTTGATTTAGTAGTGTTTTAAACGTTTTAACGTGATAAGATTTTGTATTCAACATGCCTAAATTTCCTGCTTTCCAATTCTTTAGCAGTAGTGTTTTGCTAATCTTTGTGATAAAATATCCCAAAATGTATTAAGGACCCATAAAAACTTGCAAATGAATCCAATGGAAATTGAGGCCTCAAATCAATCTAAGCCTTTTGTCGAATCTATTAAATTTATTTTGGATTTTTATTTTGGCACTATTGAGTACACGACCATAAGTACTTTTGCAGACCAGTCAACACAAAAATTTGACTTAAAAAACGCTGTTGAAATCCTAAAAAGTTTTCATTTAACAACCCTACAGCGCACAATGAACCCTAACGATATTCCAGAACATTTTTATCCAAGTATTATTATAAATACGGAAAATGACATTCTCGTCTGTTGTAAAAAATCAAATAATGTCATGACAGTATTTAACCCCTTAACTCTAAAACTTGAAGCATTAGATGTAACGTTATTATCCCATTACAAATCCGTATTGCTTATAGTTAAAGATTCGGAAAGTAACAGTTCAATAACATCAAAATATACAAAACCTTGGTTCTTTGAGCCACTAAAATCGCATTGGCGCTCCTATGTTGAGATAGGTATTTTAACACTATTTATTAATATTTTTGCATTAGCAATCCCCTTATTTACTATGAGCACCTATGATCGTGTCGTACCCAATAAAGCCTATGAAACGCTTTTTGTTTTAGCCAGTGGAACATTATTAATTCTTATTTTTGATATTATTTTAAAGCATTCTCGTAATCATATTTTAGAAAATGTCTCCAGAAAACTAGGATCACTTTGGGAAGAAGAATTGATGCGAAAAATTATTTTGACGGATACGCATTATGACCATTTAACGACAGGCTCTAAAGCTAACCTTTTTAAAGAATTACAGCATGTGAGAGATTTTTTTACGATACGTTCTTTAATGCAAATTATTGATCTACCTTTTTTCTTTATTGCACTCAGTGTCATCTATATTATTTCTCCCACAATGGCAATAATCCCCTTGCTTATTTCTATTGGAATCATTGCCTTTAACCTTTTGATGCAAATTCCGATTGCGCGGCTTAATAAAAATCAATCTCATACCTTGCAAACAAAAAATAGTTTTATTTTTGAATCCATACAAGGAACAGAAAGCATAAAAGTACATAATGCTTTACCCCATAAACTCTTTTCATGGAGAAATATCGTTGCTCTCTCAGATGGCATAGCCACAAAAATACAGTCTCTACACGTTTTTTCAATGAATGTCTCTCAATTTTTAGTTCAAGTCGTTGTCATATCTGTCTTAGTTGTAGGAGTATTTGAAATATCCAAACAACATTTAAGTGTTGGAGGACTTATTGCGATTACTATTTTAGCGAGCCGAGCGATTGTTCCAATCGTTAATCTCTCTGGCATATTAATACGTTTAAAAGACGTTGGGGAATCCATAGAACGTATTAATCATTTTTTTGCTTTGCCGTCTGAAAATACCCACAAAATTGAAGCGGGTCTAGGCAAATTGGAAGGGAAAATTGAATTAAAAAATGTTAGTTATAGCTTTCATAAAAGTAAGTACCCTTCTTTAGAAAACATCTCTTTCAATATTTATGCGGGTGAACGTGTTGGAATTATCGGACAGACAGGATCGGGGAAAAGTACTTTAGTCAAGTTACTCCTCAAATTGATTCAGCCTTCTCAAGGCTCAATCTACATAGACAACCACGACCTTTCAACACTCCATCCTGTTGAAATACGCCAAAACATTGGATACATGCCTCAAGATCCATTTTTGTTTAATGGCTCAATAAAAGATAATATTGACTTGTCAAAACCAATCAATAAAACTAAAATGATGGAAATTCTAAAATTAACTGGATTAGAAGACTTAATAAAAAAATCTGGACAAGGGGATGGTTTAAATGTCGGTGAGCGTGGGGCTAACCTCTCTGTAGGACAAAAGCATCTTGTCGCTTTAGCACGTTCATTGGTCAATCAAGCACCCATTATTATTTTAGATGAACCCACAACAGGATTAGACGTAGGGCTTGAGAAAAAACTTATTCTCAATCTTAAAAACAATCTATCTACAGAACAAACGTTGTTAGTGATTACGCATAGGTTTGCCGCTTTAGATCTTGTTGATCGCGTCATCGTTATGAATGAAGGCAAAATTGTTGCTGATGGGCCTAAAGAAAAAATTTTACAAGCTTTACAGAACTCAACACAAAAAGGCTCTGTATGAGTTATCAATATCTCGAAGAAACCCCTTGGAACTATCGTCTTGTCACACTCCCTATTATTTTATTTATAACTTCTTTTTTTGTATGGGCCTATTTTGCAGAAATTGATGAAAGTGTCAAAGGCAGTGGAAAAGTTATTCCCTCAGGTCAAACAAGACTCATTCAACATCTTGAAGGAGGGATTATTACACATATTTTGGTTAAAGAAGGTGCAACTGTTGATGAAGGTGAAACTTTGTTTCGCATTCAAAATCAATATTTCATTTCCAGTAGAAAAGAAAATTCTGTGAAGCTTATTGCATACAAAGCAAAATTGAAACGTGTCAATGCACTTTTAAAACACCTTGAAATGCCTTTATTTGAACAAGAGATGAAATCACATATTCCGAATGTTATCGAAAATGAAATCCAACTGTTTCAAGGACAAAAGAAAAAATATGATGCTCAAATTTCTGTTTTACAAGACCAACTGCATCAAAAACGTGCACAACTTAAAGAACTTGAAATGCGTTTAGAAAACTTAACCATTGAGTACAATCTCGCTTTAGAAAATATGCGTATACAAGAAGAACTTGCTAAAAAAAATATTATTTCTAGAGAGAAGTTTTTGCAACATTTAACTGTCAAACAAAAACTCTATACACAATTGGAAGAAGCGAGGTATTCTATGCCCATTATCAATAAAGAAATTGATGAGTGGCAAAAAAAGATTGAGACAAAAACCTATGAGATACAAGCAGAACTTCTACAAGAAAGCAATGATGTTCAAATAGAAATCAAAAAATTAGAAGAAATTATACAAACTGATATTGACAGGGATATTCGTATGGATGTTTTAAGCCCTACCAAAGGAATTATAAATAAATTATATTACAATACAATTGGGGGCATTGTAAAATCAGGTGATACCATTGCAGAAATTTCACCTTTAGAAGATGACCTCATGATTGAAGCAAAAATCAACTCTTCAGATAGAGCCTATATTCATCCTGGACAAAACGTTTTTATTGAAATTACAGCCTACGATTTTTCAAAGTATGGTTTATTGGATGGAAAATTAATTGGTATTTCTCCTGATAGCAGCATGGATGAACAAGGCAATAGTTTTTACACTATCAAAGTTAAAGCTGATAACTATCAATTTGATGAAAAATCTCTTATATTAATTGGGATGACTGCTAATATCAATATATTAACAGGGAAACGAACGGTCTTACAATATCTCATAAAACCTATTAAAGACATCCAATATAAAGCACTCAAAGAACATTGAAAAATCAACAATATTATGATAAAATCCAAACCTCACAAGCGTTAGTACATGTGTTTTATCTCCGATAACAAATCGTATAAGGAACTATAAGATGTTTGGTTTTATCAAAATGATTCAAAAGTGGATTGCAAAACTACAAAGCAACAAGCGCATGTGGTTTACAACTATTTTTGTAATAGCCTCTGGAGGTATTTTACTTTCTACGTATTTGTTAATTTCCACTACTGAACGTGTCGCTCAAAATGTTTATGTAAATCAAACAAAAGAGTACGAACTTCGACTAAAATCTTTAGAAAAACTGATTGAAAAAAAATTACATCAAGTAGCCATTGCTTTTTCACAAAACAACGCGCTTATAGAAGCCATTCAAGCAAATGACACTGTCACACTAGATCAAATAGCCAATCAATTTAATACTCTTTTAACAGAACAAAATAATAGCTCGTTAAATATCAAATTTTATTCTACCCAAAAACAAAATGAAATTATTCGTAACAGTATCATCGCAGCCATTCAAACTAAAAATAATATTTTTGGGCCTGAAGTCATTCATGATGGAATTTTTTATTTTTTTATAAGCCCCATTATTAAAGATAACCAAGTTATAGGCGTTATCGAAGTTAAAGAGAGTATATACACTTTAAAAGAAAGCTTTAATGCTTTAAAACAAGAATATATATTTCTCTTGGATTCAAAGATGCTTCCGAACTTGTCCATTCAAAATCGAGAAGGTTTGTACCTACCTTTAGTTAAAAATTTTCTGCTCAACAACAAAGTCTATGATACAAAAACGCAAGGATATATGTCTGATATCGATAATACATCTATACAAAAAATCCTTTCTGGAGATCATCTTGTTATGCCTGAACTTTACCTCAATGGGGTTATTATTCGAGATATAAATGGCGTGGACATAGGTGTCACAATCATGGGACAAACAAGACATCTAGAAGGTGGATTCATCAATATAGCACAAAACATGACCAGCCAAGTTGTAATGATTACTTTAGGATTGATTGTATCCTTATTGCTCTTTTTATTTTAAGGATTCAAAATGCGCAGATTAAAAATTCTTAAAATTTATTCTATCTTTTGGCTACTTATTTTTTTTATTGTTTACTCCAACTATGAGACACTCTATGGATTTTTCTTTTCAACAGTAACCTTTAATACCACTGTCTTATCTTTACTCTTCATTGGATTGCTTATTGTTATTAGAGCCTCCGTTGAACTTGTTATGCTTACAGGTACTTTTGCTGTTATTCGCTATAAAAAAGATGACTCTCTTAAATTCTATCTCACAGGTATTGACAAGATTTTTCCAGAAAACGTTGCTAAGATGTTTGCCAAACGTGCATCACATCAAAATATTTATTTTACACATTCAGAAGTGAGTGATGTCACCCAATGGCTAGAAGAAAAATTTATTAATCAAAAAAGTTACATTAGTTTTTTTGTCAGTATGTGCCTTATGGTAGGATTATTAGGTACATTTTCTGGTCTTCTAACTGCTCTTAGCGATATGAGCAGTATCGTATTGTCTCTTAAAGGTGATGTTAATATTGGTGAGATTATGAAACGACTTAAAAGTCCTATCGAAGGAATGGCCGTTGGATTTGGCTCATCTCTTTTTGGTGTTGCCGCAGCCATTATCTTAAGTGTTAAAGGTTACATTTTAGAAAAAAGTCAAGCTATATTTATCGAAGATGTTCAAGATTGGATTAACTCGCTAATTATTGAATCTCCGATAAGCCATGAAGATGGAATTACCACGGGAGGCAATTCTATGACACAAATGATGGATGTCTTTACTGAAAAACTCAGTGAATTTACAGAAAAAATGTCAAAATCAAATAAGGCCAATGAAACTGTGCTAAAAATGCTTTCTCAGAGTATTGAAGGAGAATCAAAAACAGCAAAAGATACAATGACCGCTTTAGAAACTATTTCGAATGGTATTAGAGATTTGAATATCAATCACTACCAAAGTTCTTCTTCTCTTGTTAATTCTATTCAAGATTTATCAACATCTACGATAAATTCGAATCGGAATTTTAAAATTATGATTGAACTTCAAGAAAAGAACAATGCACTCTTAATTGAATTACTCAAAAAAATAGAAAAGCAATAAAGAGTACTAGTGGCAAGAAAAAGCGTCGAACCATTTAATCCTTGGCCAAGTTTTGTTGATCTCTTTGCTTCAGTCATTATGGTTGTACTTATGTTTATGTTTGTTTTGATATTAAATATTACCTATTATGCACAATTTAAATACAAAGTTTCTTATACAGGTTCTGTTACTGTCAAAGAACTTATCGATCAGCCCATTTCGACGGTAAAAGAAAAGAAAAAACCTTCTTTGTTGGAAAAAGCGCCAAAAGAAAAAGATGACAATTCAATAAAAGATTTAGAGTCGATTGCAGGTATGGATTTAACGATTACGGATAGTAACTTGACTCGTCAAGAAAACACTATTTATGAAGATTGGATGGTGATTAAATACCTTGACAAAGAGATAATTCTTGATCCACAATCACTCAAAGATGTTGAAATGTTTATAGAACAAGCTAAATCCAAATATGGTAATCATTTTATTTCAATTTATTCACATGAACCACAAAATCAGATTAGTGCATCCATTGCTAAACAAATCGCACTTTCAAGGACACTTAACATCAGAAACCTTGTTAGAAAAAAAGGCTACAAAGAAGAAGATGTTATCGTTAGGCTTAAAGAAAAAATTCCTGATGCTAAATTAACCAATCACGTGGCAGGATATGGTATTTTAATGATTAATAAGAAAAAATAATATCGAAGGAAATGAATGTTTAAATACTTTATTCTGATAATAGTTTTTTTTGAAATTGTCGTCTTTGCAAAAGAAATCACAACATCAGAATTAAAACCTAATACTATTTTAATCAAAGTTACAAACACTCAAACACGGGAACAAGCACATCAATTCGTAAAACAATTTGAGACACACTATGATGTACTAACATTGAAAGATGAAAACTACATGCATTATGTTGCCAATGTTGAACCTATCGCTTTCAAAGAAATCTTTAATGATATTAAAAAAATATATCCTGATGCTTTTAAATCAAGCAAAAAAACTTTTCAAACAACAGGCGTGATTGTAGGAAACACCGCTTTGGCTGCACCTCACACGTTATCTACTTTATTTCCTGATGATCTCGATAGTTCATCTTTGTCTGTGGAACAAAATACAACAAATGACTTCAATGGATTAGAAAACTTTTTAAAAACAAGTGATACTCCACAAGAAGAATCAAAAATCAAAGATGCAAATCGAGCGCAACCATTTAATGCCAATGGAATAAAAGTTGACTTAATTGATGCTGTTTTACAAACACTCTCTATTAGCCACAAGATTATGGCCAGTCGAGAAAAAATGCTACAAGCAAAATACAATATCGACATCGCTTATGGCAACTACCACCCTTCAATTGATGCTTCCTATACCATTGTCAAAACAGAAAAACAACCAGGGGATATGACGCCTACGCAAACGTATGAAAAGGCAAAATACTTTGGTGATGAAAAGTATAGCTTGTCTTTATCTCAAAACATATACGCAGGTGGAGAAACTGAAAATGAGATAGAACGTTTAAAGGCACAATATTTAGTATCGAAAACAGATTATGAACGATTACTAGAAGACGAAATTTTCAAAGCTATCACATCGTACATCGATGTTGTGTTTACGCGGGATGCTTTAGATATCAACCAAAAAAATATTGAAGAGTTGGAAACAATTTTTCAAATCGTCAAGGCTAAATTTGATGCTGGCGCTCTTTCTATCGGTGAATTGAGTAGTATTGAAGCAAGTGTGGCAAATGCAAAATCTCAACTTTCACGTACAAACTCTAAATTTAGTAACGCTATGGAGTATTTTAAATTTATCACTGGAGAGGCTTTTGCAGAGACATATCCCTATGAAAAAATTGTACATGTAAGTGTTAAACCTCTTAAAGAACTTTTAGAATATACCACCACAAGCAATACGACTATTAAAATCTTTGGTTATGAAATTTTAAGCAAAAAATTCAATATTGCCAAACTAAAAGCTCCATTTCGTCCAAAAGTTGATTTAGTCTTAGCAAAAGAAAAAATTACGGATAAAGAAGACTTTGAGATGGCTGAAGATAGTTATATTGCTAAACTAATGGTCAGTTACAATCTTTATAACGGAGGAAAAGATAAAAATGAATATTTGAAAGCATTTTCTTCTTTGCAAGAAAAAATGTTTGAAAGAGAAGCTGAGCTGAGAAAAATTAAATGGGAACTTGAAAAACTCCACACTTCGTTAACATCCTTGCAAGAGAATTTAGGTAATGTCGAAAAAGAAGTCAACTCTTCTAGAAACATGGTTGGCTCCTACTGGGAAAGTTTTAGAAATGGTGAGCAAGATTTACATGTACTGCTACAAGGGCAAAGACAATTAAATACAGCTGAATTGGATTTTATTCTGAGTCAACAAGATAGCATGAAAGATTTTTTTGAAATTTTAAAAATTTCAGGTGATTTGCTCTCCTATTTTCAAATAGATATCAATGACGAAAACTTTTTAGACATTGCCAAAGCAAAGTACAGAGCACACTATAAGCCAAAAAAGAGCTCTGCGCTTTCATTACAAGATTCACCTATTCAAAAAAATGATCTGAATGCAACACAAAACCCCAGTGATGCGCTTAAAAAAGATTCTAATGACTCAACTTTATCAAAGTTATTATCATTTCATGAACGATTTTTGATGGAAAATCCAGACCGTTTTACACTCGTTATGACAGGTGCAAGTACTCCGTTGGAAGGTCTGAAACGCATTGCTGATTTACACATTGAAGATGAATCATTTATTTATGAACACTTTGAGAATCAAAAAATTAAAACAAAAATTGTTTACGGCATTTACGATTCGCCTAAAGACGCCAATTTGTCTTTCTTTAAAAAGACAAAAGGGAAAAATAACAATCCTTTTACGGTTGAGAAAATTGGCAATGTTCAAAAAGAATTTAAAGATTTTTCAGAACTTCTCTTCGTTGATGTTAATGATATTCCAAAACCAATGTTACCTCAAGTGATAAAAGTTGAGAAAACAGAAGAGCCATTTATAACCAATAATGAGTTTAAAGATAAATTCTTGAATGCTCCTAAAAACTATTTTACAATCAATATTACAACATTATCAGAAGTTGAAAAAGCTGGAAAATTAGTCAAAGAAGCAATGATGGAAACCGAAAGCTTTGTTTTTACTTTTGGAAAGTCTCATAGTTGGGTTAAAATCATGTACGGGACATTCTCAACATATGAGGAAGCAAAAAATGCATTAGATAAACTTGGCACCATCAAGACATTGTATATGCCAGTTATCGAGCCTATCAATCTAAAACAAGAACTTTATCAAAGGTTTAATCAACTATGAAAAGATTGATTATTTTTATCGTTGCCTTATTTTTATTTATAAGTACAATTATTTTTACTGAGTATCTTTTTGCCATCAAAGATGCACAAAAATTAATTGATTCTCATTTCTTAGAAACTAAAGCACAGTTAATTGCATTAGCAGAAGAAAGCGCGCAGAGAAAGAGCTTGGCTCTTTTTGCCCAAACCATTCAAACTTTACAAAAAAATTCTAGATTAAAAGATACGGAAATCACACTTAAAAAACATATTTTTGACACAAATATCCTTTTAAAAAGCATTCCTTTTGCAGATAATTCATGGACGATTATTGACATCACTATAGATGCTAAGGATGGTATAGCTCTTATCAATGAAAATAACTCCTATGAACTTCAACTAAGCACTCAAGCATTAAACGACAAGAAAATTATTCCTATAACATTTTATATATCTAAAGACGACATAATCAAAAGCTCCCTATTCTTCTATCAGCCTTATATCAAAATAACGACACAGAACACTGTTTCTGGTGTGACTTTTCAAGAAGAAACACTCGAAAAGAATGACTACACAGTGCGTTTTTCTTATAACACATCTCTCGATAGTGACACAATATTTAAAAATATTTTACAATTTTCACTTTTTATTATCATCCTTACTATAGGTCTATTGATGATGTGTTACGGGCTTTATCATTTAGTCATTCGTCAAAAGCTTGTATCGTCTATACATATTCTTAATCAATATGTATCTCATATTTTAGAAGGCAAAATGGTCAAAGACTCTTCTTTGCCAGTTATTGCTTATCAAGAATTATCACATTTACATAATAATATCATTGAACTCACACACAAATATGTCAATGCTTCCAACGAATTGTCTATCAGCAAAGATATTATTGTTCAAAAAGAGCGTAGTGATGAACTCACGGGTCTTCCAAATAAAAAATCATTTGAATCTGACCTTAAATATATGTTTGTTGCAAACAAGAGCGGTTACGTGATTGTCTTGCGTATTGATAAAATTGGTTTATTTACAAAAAATCATGGACCTGAAATCGTTGATACACTCATTGAAACATTTGCAAAAGCTGTTCAAGACTTTTTTAGAAGCCATTCTGAATTCCAAGGAACAATATATCGCTTTTTTGGCGGAGAATTTGCCATTATTGCCTACGAATCTGACTCGGAAAAGATAGAAAAATTATTACAGAAAATTATTACACTAACAGAAATGTTAACAGACAAATTTTACTTTTTTGACAACACTATTTTTTACGGTGCAACACCTTTTGACCGTTACGGTTCTATCGAGTCTATTTTACAAGGAGCTCAAGATGCATACGAAACCGCCTATAAAGAAAAGCTAAAACCATATTTCATTGCTGATGCCCATCATCAACTTGAGCTAAATAAAAAATTAGAATCTACCGTAAAAGATATTATTACGAGAAATGATTTTGTGCTTCAATATATGCATGATACCTATAGTTTTGGAGCGAACCCTCAACTACTGATGCAAGAAATATCACCTTTATTAATTGATAGTTATACATTTGAGAGTATTCCTAGTGGTAAGTTTATTTCCGTTGCAGAAGAACTTGGACTTATCGCCGATTTTGATAGAGCCATTATTGAAAAAGTATTGGAGCAGATTAAATTAGGAGAATTAGAACATCAAATTGGTATTGTCTTGTCTGTTTCTTCTCTTTCAAACCAACTCTTTCTATCATGGATTGAAGAACAAATTACGTATCAGCCTGCAATGTCTAAACTTATTTTTATTGCACCTTGCTACAGTGTTGCAAGTAACTATGAAATTTTTAGATCTTTTAGCCATATACTTAAAAATCACTCTTTGTATTTTATGATTAAGCGTTACGATCCTACCGATTTACCTTTAGATAAACTGGTATTGTTACAACCAAACTATCTTAGATTAGAAAAAACATTTTGCCAAGATTTTAAAAAAGACAGTACAAAGCAACACGCTGTAAAACAAATTTTACTCTTTTGTGAAAGTAATAATATCAAAGTTATTGGTGATTCTGTCAAAAATGAAGAAGACTATTTAGCTTTTGAAATGCTTGATTTTTATGGAATAACAAAGTAGGACATGTATGATGACTCAAATAAAAATTTTCACTTCACTCCTTTTATTAGGATTTTCTTTTTCTGCTGTCAATGCTGAGGATAGTGTCTCATCAATACGTACATTTACCCATTTCGATGAGCAAAAAGCATTTAATCTTATTAAAAAGATTTTTCGATCACATTCTATAGAAAAATACATCATCGATACTTCCTGGGAAGAACTACACATTACAGAGCGTTCTGCGTCTGGTTATTTCAATCTCAATACCACCATAAACCACCTTGTCTTGAGAGTAGAAAAAACAATGGATCATAATCACTCTATTATGCATTTAGAGCTATACAAAACATCTGATGCCGATGAAGTAAAACACTATGTTCCCGTCAATGAATTTTCACACGAACTTTTATGGAATCGCTTAGAGTATGGCTTAGGCCTTAACACTCAATGGATAGATTGTTTTACACTCAGTGGATTTTTATCCTTTGAATATCCTTTGTGTGCCATTGCAAAAGAATCTCTTCAACCATAAATGAAATTTTATATATATTTCCTTTTCCTAATTCATAGTTTTTCATTACCTATTCATGCTCAAGAAATTTCTACAACCCATCTTATAGCAACCTATACAGAAGCAGCTAAAAAAGGCGATGCAAGTGCAATGTTTCATCTAGGTGTTCTTTATTCTGATGGTGTAGATGGTATAAAAAATTATAAAAATGCATTGTATTGGTATACAGAGGCATCCAAAAAAGGGAATCTTGAAGCAATAAACAATTTGGGCTACATGTATGAAAATGGCTTTGGTATGGCTAAAAATAATACCTTAGCTGAGCAATATTACCAAAAAGCTGCTAACGCAGGATTTGTGCCTGCACAACTCAATTTGGGACTTTTTTATGAAAAAGATTTTTCAGAAATACATTCAAAAAAAGCATTTTACTGGTACACAAAGGCGGCAGAACAAGGAAATAAAATTGCTCAAAATAATTTAGCAAAACTTTACTATTTTGGCATGGGCACCCAACAAGACCTTCGTTTGGCTTTTTCATGGTTTCAAGAAGCAGCTTGGCAAGATGAACCTCTAGCACAGTATAATTTAGCCATGATGTATCATTTATCGGAATATGTCTCTGCTGATGAGGAAAAAATGCTTTTTTGGCTTGAAAGGTCTGCCGAAAATGGGAGCGAACACGCTCAGTCAAAGCTAGGAGACCTCTATGCTGAGGGCGAAGGCGTTGCAAAAGACCTTCACAAAGCATTTTCATGGTATTCCAAAGCTGCCGCACAAAAATTTCCTAAAGCAATGTATCAACTCGGTATTTTTTATTTTTATGGGCATAGTGTTCCACGAGATGTGATAAAAGCTAGAGAATGGTTAAAAAAAGCATCAGATGCCGGCTATGAAGATGCTAGTTTATTTATAGATAGAAACCATCTTTAGCCTTTTATTTTCCTTGCATCACTCGAATAATATCTAACAACTCTTTTGAAGGTAATCCAACATTGTGTGCGTATGCCACTGCTTCACTAATAGCTTCTTCTTTAAAGGGGGCAACAATATTGCATACTTGATTAACAACATGTATAATGTGAGAAATTTTTAGGCTCTGATTGTCTACATGTAAAGGTTCATCAACGTATTTTATATCAGCTATTAAACTCTCCGACAATCCCCATTTCTCAAAAATAGCCGCTGTAATAAACGACGTAGAAATGCCTATATATTTTTTTTCAACCTCCGCAATATTCAAACTATCTTTCACTTCAGCATAAAAAGCGTCGATGAGATTTTTCTCTTTTAATATGCGTGAAATGATAAACTTTCCAATTTCTAGTAAAAATACTGGCAATGAAAGGCGCTCTTTTAAACTAGAATCAATCGTATTAACCCATCGACTTGATAGCATAACAGCTTGTGTTGCACTATCGAGAAAAGCGTCTGCATTGGCACCATAAGGCTCTAAAGAAGTTTCCACTAAATTTTTTATGGCACTCCCAAAAGCCAAAGAGATAGTAAAATTGACTCCCAATAAACTAACAGCCATCTGAGGAGTTTCTATCTTCTTCTTAAACCCAAACATTGCTGAATTGGAAACTTTTAACAAAGTTGATAAAATTAAAGGATCTTTTGCAACAATCCTTGCAAGTTCTTGAGGACATTTGTCTTCTTTTTGTTTAAACTCTTCAATGTAAATGACCGTTTGAGGCAAAGGCGGTAGTGAATCAATCTGTGCTAATATATCTTCTTGCATTTTAATCCTAAAATATTTTTTTACTTTCTATTCTTTTTTCTTTATTTCTAACCATTGGATGAAATCCAAAATCTTCAACTTTTACCATTTCTCTCACCTCTATTGTTGATTCTTTTGGTATACAAAGAACATTAACAGAGACAATATTTCCAAAAATATTTGTTTGATTCTGAGCAAAATTCTTTGGATTATACAACTTTGGAAGATGCCAATACATCCTATAGCCAAGTGAGTCAATGTACTTTAAAAGAGTGTATGATTTTTCTATGCGGTCATTTTCGATGTACATGTAAGGCATGTATTTTAAAATGAGCTGTTTTGCACCTTTGAGTACATCTTGCTCCATACCTTCAACATCTATTTTGATAAGTTTTAGATTGCTTATCTCATTCATATACTCATCAAGTTTTTCCAAACGTACTTTCTCTCCACTTTCCAAATCATCTACCCCAATACCTCCAAAATTATACTCTTTTGCATAATCTACCAAAGGCATATAAACACATCCACTTTTCTTACCCAAAGCACCGTGTATAGCAGATACATTTGTAATGCTGTTTAGCGCCATATTGGCACAAAGTGTCTGAAAAACAACCCTTTGAGGCTCAAAAGCATACACAAACCCTCCATCTCCAACGAGTTTAGAAAAAACTTGCGTATGTGTTCCTATATTGGCCCCAACTTCTATCACAGTATCATTTGGCTTACAAATCTGAGAAAAAAGTGCCACTTCAGCCTCTGAAAACTCTCCATAGTTGCGTATGGATTGCCCTATATAAATATCATGGATATTGTAAAGACAATACCCATGCTTTGCTTTTTTGAGTTGGTTAAATGGTTTCATTTAGACTACATGTAAGGTTAAATCATTAGCATCAAGAGCATTATCTAAAGAAACTATATAATGATTACCTGATGTTGGATCATCAAGTGTTAAAGCTCCGCTTGTCCAACTTGTTCCACCATCTGTACTATAGTTATACGTGCTGTTTCCATTGAAAGACAAACTTAAACTATCTGCATTGGAACTCCAAGAATTTATAACCGCATCATCGATGCTAATAGTCCCTGTTCCCGACAAGTTTAGAACTTCAAAATTACTAAAGTTTCCAGCCAAGGCATTACCATTACTCACTGTAATACTCAAAGTATCTGTATCTGCTCCAGCATCAACAGTAAAGTTAGCTATATTTGTAAAATCTAAAACAAATGAATCATTCCCTCCAAGACCATTGATATGAGTTGGTTCATCTCCGCTGATTGTTAAATTATCTCCAGACGCTGAAAGATTGAGAGTTTCTAAATCAGAAATATTTGAAAAATCAAGATTTCCACTTATGCTAGACGTGAAGCTTATACTATCATCATGACTCGTTCCAAAATCTATACTTGTAAATTTTGCTTTCCATGTATCAAAGTCCGATGCATTTGTAAAACTCATCCCATCAGAATTATCTGCAAAATTTAAATGAGTAATATCACCATTAACGATATTACTAAAATTAGACGATGTAAAGCTACCTGAATTTGAAACATTTACAGTGTCATTTCCTAAGTTTGAAACTCCATTTATTCCATAAAGCGTATTCACCTCTGATACAGTACCTTCAATAGTATCAACGCTTGCCGCATTCACATTCACAG
>DCUJ01000011.1 GCA_002328495.1 Sulfurospirillum sp. UBA2217 | reverse complement strand
CTTGTTGACTCACGCGTTACTCCTTATAATAATTTTTATAAGACCATTGTAATGAGAAGTTATGTTGTATTAATGTCAAAGCGAATAAAAGGTTAAAAAAAATTTAAAACAAAAGTGAGATGTTTCACTTTGTAACAGTTATCTTTTTTGAAGAAATAGCTTTTTTTAAACTATAACTTTAGAGTTAATATTCCATTTTTAACGTTTTTAAGAAAAGTTCTGATTAGAATGATACAATTACTTACAAGGATATGTCATGGACAAAATTATACGTTTTAGTGTCTCTTTGCCTGAAAAACTCTTAGAAGAGCTCGATAAAAAAGTGGATGAACAAGGCTATGCTTCGCGGAGTGAATTTACCCGTGATTTAATTCGTGAAAAGATGGTCAAAGATGATTGGAAAGATGAAAATGCCATTGTTATAGGAGTTTTAACCATGATTTATACCCATCATCAAAATGATTTGGTTCAGAAAATCTTAGAAATTCAACACGATGCAGACATCAAAATCATGTGCAATACGCATGTGCATGTCAGTCATGAAAATTGCTTAGAAACTATTATGGTTTCGGGAAGTGTCAAAGAGGTGAAGGATTTTTCACAAAAAATTGGCGGCCTTAAAGGGGTTAAATTTTCTAAGCTAGTCGAAGCGTCGATTCCTTCTTCATAAGCATTACATGTAAGGATTAATCCTTACATGTTTTCTCTCCATAAGCACATTAAAATCTCTTTTTGTCTCTCTTTGGTGTAATTAAATTTAAATTCTGCCTCTTTAAGATAGTAAAAAATATTTTCTTTTTTGACTCCTTTAAAAGAACACATAAATGTTTCAAAGTAGCTCCAAAAAATCCCTAAGCGATGTTCAAAACTTTTGACGTGCGTCACCTTATGATGGTTTAAATACCGAGCATAGGCTTCATTGTCCTCTTCTAAGGTACTGTTGTCTTGTAAAAGACGTTTAAAGGGTGTTAATTGGTCGGGTAATAATAAGGTATAAATCCACGATTCGTATACCATTCCAAAAATACCGACAGCATCTAAGAAGAAGCGTGCATTTTTTTGTTTGGTGTAGGGTAGATAGTAAAATTCGTCATATTCTGAAAATGTCTTGGATTGATTGAGGTAGGATTTTTGGGCATAGTTACAGACTAAAAGACGAAGTTTATGGTATATTTTTTTAACGGTAATGTAATTTAGATTTAAATTTTTTGAACATTGCTCAATGGTTTGGTTCTCCAAAAAAGCGTCAATAACTTTAGCATCTCTTTGGAATTTTGACACACTCCATGTACGTTTACATGTAACGCACCTTAATTGTGTCGGGCTTTTGGTGTAGAGTTTTGAGGCGTTACAAAATAGACACTGTTTCATTGTGATATTTTTCCTAAAACTAACTAAGAAAAAGCTTTTTTTAGCCTACCTTTAAGCACTTTAATATACTATAAACCAAAACAATAAAGAGGAGTTTAGTAATGTGTAAAGATTGTGGCTGTTCTATCACCCCAACCCAATGGTCAAGTCATGACCATACCCACACGCACGATGGGAGTACCCATTCACATCCGCATACGCATGAGACGCATGTCCATCATGACGATGTGCACGCACATGCTCATTCTCATGATGAGCACTTTCATGCCAATCCACAGCTTAATGATGCCAAAACCCTTACGGTCATTCGTAAAATTTTAGATGCAAACGATACACAAGCACAGCAAAATCGTGATTTTTTCAATGAAAAAGGTGTTTTAGCACTAAATCTCATGAGCAGTCCAGGGAGTGGAAAGACAACGTTGCTTGAAGCAACCATCGATGAAGGCTCCATTAAATTAGGTGTTATTGAGGGGGACTTGGAGACCAATCAAGATGCCGATAGAATTTTAGCCAAAGGCGCACCTGCCCATCAGATTTCAACAGGTCAAGCGTGTCATTTAGATGCGTTTATGGTGCATGAAGGTTTGCATCATCTCCCCATTGAGGGTTTAGATGTTGTGTTTATTGAAAATGTTGGGAACCTTGTGTGTCCTGCAAGTTATGATGTGGGAACCCATCTGAATGTTGTACTACTCTCCGTCCCAGAGGGTGATGATAAACCTGCTAAATACCCTGTCATGTTTCGCTCAGCCGATGTGTTACTCATCACAAAATGCGATTTACTACCGTATTTCGACTTTAGCATTGAAAAAGCCATTCGTGAATCGCGCAAGTTAAATCCAAAAGTAGATGTCATCGAGATTGATAGCAAATCAGGTAGAGGCATCGCACAGTGGGTTAGTTATTTGAAAATGAAAAAAGCATTGAGGTAATTATGTGTTTATCTATCCCTTCTCGTGTCGTTGAAATTGACGCGGACAATATGGCAACCGTTGACACTATGGGTGTTAGACGAAAAGTAACCTTGGATCTTATTGGTGAAGAGGTTTTGGTGGGTGATTATGTTCTCATTCACGTTGGATTTGCAATGAGTAAAATCAGCCAAGAAGAGGCGGAAGAGAGTATTAAAACGTACGAAGAGATTGTGGAGGCAATGAATAGCGGTGGGATTGACCATGAAGAGGGAGATAGTGATTATGCCTCACGTTGACCTTATTGATGGATTTCGTGATCCAGCTCACATGAAAGCTTTGGCGCAGAGCATTCATAAAGAGTGTAAACGCCCTATTAACATCATGGAAGTGTGCGGAGGTCATACGCACACCATCATGAAATTTGGGCTTCCACAAATTTTGCCAAAACTGATTGATTTCGTGCATGGACCGGGCTGTCCTGTCTGCATTATGCCTAAAGAACGCATCGACCACGCCATAGCACTGGCTTCCATGCCAAACACTATTTTAGCCACACTGGGTGATATGATACGCGTTCCTGGTTCTCAAAGTTCACTCCAAAAACTAAGAGCCGAGGGCAAGGATGTTCGCTCACTCTACACCCCTTTGGATGTTATCAAAATCGCCAAAGAAAACCCCGATAAAAATGTCATTTTTTTTGCCATCGGTTTTGAAACCACCACACCTATGAGTGCGGTGGTTGTTGCGCAAGCCTTGGAGCAGAAGATTTCAAATCTCTTTTTTCACATCAACCATGTCACGGTTCCTGAAGCTGTGGATGCCATTATGTCCAGTGGTGATGCAAAAATTGATGCTTTTTTAGGGCCTTCGCATGTCAGCGTCATTACGGGCTATAAAATTTATGAACCGCTTGTGGCGCGCTATAAAACGCCCATCGTGGTTGCAGGGTTTGAGCCTACCGATGTTATGGAGTCTATTTTACGGATTGTCCGTCAAAGCAATAGTGGCAAAGCAGAGGTGGAAAATCAATACGCACGTGCTGTCTCACGAGAGGGAAACCTTAAGGCTCAAGCATTAATTGAGACCTACTTCGAGAAGCGAGACCATTTTAGATGGNNGAGGCATAGGAGATATTCCACTCAGTGCGCTTAAGCTCAAATCTGCTTATGAAGCTTTAGATGCAGAAATCATTTTTAGAGAGGTTTTACCCACTACGGAGTTGGATGACCATAAAATGTGTATTTGCGGCAGTATCTTAAAAGGCTTGGCTAAACCGTATGATTGTAAAGTGTTTGGCAAAGCATGTACGCCTAAAAATCCCATGGGTTCGTGTATGGTTTCGAGCGAAGGGGCATGTGCTGCCTATTTTAAATACGGCAATTTAAATCTTCAAGGAGAAAGCGTATGAGTAAACGCATACTCCTCTCCCATGGTGGAGGGGGCGAAGAGACACAAAGTCTCATCAAAGACCTATTTTTTAAACACTTTAAAAATGATATTTTACTAAGAATGGAAGATGCGGCAAGTTTAGTGATGGAAAGTACCAATATTGCTTTTACTACCGATTCGTTTACGGTTTCACCTCTTTTTTTTAATGGGGGAAATATTGGTAAGCTTGCGATTGCAGGCACAGTGAATGATCTTGCGATGATGGGCGCACGACCTCGTTATTTGACCTGTTCGTTTATGATTGAAGAGGGTTTTGAGTACGATAAATTGGAGGAAATTGTTATCTCGATGCGAGACGAGATGGCAAAGAGTGGAGTAATGATTGTTGCTGGAGATACTAAGGTGATACCTCGTGGTGGGTTGGATGGTTTGTTTATCAACACCACAGGCATTGGCGAAATTCTTTATGATGGTATTTCGGCGCACAACTTACATGTAAACGATGCGATTATCGTGACACACGATGTGGGCAATCATGGGGCGTGCATTTTAGCGGCACGTGAAGAGATTGAATTGGAGAGTGATCTAAAAACGGATTGTGCTACGCTGTGGAAACCTGTGGAAGGGTTGATTGAAGCAGGTGTGGAACTGATAGCTTTACGGGATGCAACCCGAGGAGGACTGAGTGCTGTTTTAAACGAATGGGCGCAGACTTCAAATGTGTGCATCGAAGTAGAAGAGAGTGCTATCCCTGTTGCTAGTGAAGTAAGAGGCATTTGTGAACTTTTAGGTTTTGAAGCGTATGAATTTGCCAATGAAGGAACCATGGTGGTGTGTGTGCCCCAAGCCGATGTAGCAAAAACACTTGAGGTCTTGCATCGTTTCGAAGAGACACAAAAGTCGGTGGTCATCGGCAAAGTGAGTGATCGTTTTGCCCAAAAAGTTATTTTACACACCCCATGGGGTTCACAGCGTTTTGTGGAACCTCCTAAAGGTGAATTACTTCCAAGGATTTGCTAATGCATGAATT
>DCUJ01000008.1 GCA_002328495.1 Sulfurospirillum sp. UBA2217 | reverse complement strand
GAGCTGAAGCTGTACCTGACGTTACTGTTGCGGTTACTATCCCTGTTACTGCTTCTGCTACATCATCTACATCGCTAGCGGCTACATTTGCATCACTCAATGTTACATTTCCAGCGCCACTTAAATTGGCTGTTTTACCCGATAATGTACTCATCGTTGTGGTAAGCGTCACGCCACTGTCAACTAAGAGTTTAGAATTTCCAAAGTTTCCACTAAAGGTAGAATTTGCTATAAATTCTATCGTTTCATTTGCTGGGGTAGTCAACTGCAATATCGTATTAAAATTAGTAGAGCTATCTGCACTTACCTCAACAATAGCACTTCCTGCACCATTAACAACAACGGTTCCTGAGGTCACTTGCGATTCACTCAGTGTCACTGTTCCGCTATTGACTTTGACTTCGTCTAAAATATGATTGGTTCCATTGATAACATGTCCTGTTAAATCTACAGAATTGTTTACATGTAAAGATATTTTTCCTGTTGTCGCTGTCGTTCTATCTACGGTAATGTTGTTAAAGTCGTGATCTGTGGCTAAAGCAGTTGCTTCCACAATCAAGCTGCCCGTTCCAACTAACTTGAGTGTTAATGTTTCATCGTCAAGTTGTGTTGCATCAAGGGTTAATATCTCGCCGTTAGGGACAATAATCGTACCAAAATTTAAAATTTCTACATTTGACAAATCAAGTGTTCCTATGAGTTCAAGCGTATTAACACCACCATCTCCATCCAAGGTTGAAATGCCTGTGATATCTGATACACTAAATGTATCGTCAGTATTGCCACCAATAATTTTTTCAAAAGATTGAAGGGTGTCTGTTTTTCCTCCACCTACAATAGTGGCACTTGTATTGCCATTATCTACCGTTACATGTAAAGCTGTTGCACTGTTTCCATAGCTTGCAGTATCACTTCCATTTCCACCATTTATGGTGCTTCCATAAACATCGTTTATATTGACCGTGTCTGCATTTGCGGAGAGTGTATAATTCTCAAAATGACTAAAGGCATCTGTACCATCACCAGTTGCTGTTCCTGCACCATCGGACGTGACATTGAGCGTTACGCTTCCTGTTGCGCCTGAGAAACTGAGGGTGTCTGTGCCATTGCCACCCTCTAAGGTATTGTTAAATTGATTGCCCTCGACAGTATCATTTCCATCACCCATAAGAAGGTTATTGATACCTGTTAGTGTGTCGGTACTTGAACCATATATGGCACTTCCTGTTCTTAAATTAATATTAACATTAGACGCGCCCATTTCAGTATAGTTGGCTATATTAGTTCCTATGCCACCTATGAGTATGTCACTTCCTGTTCCAGCATATAAAGTGTCATCTCCTGCTCCGCCATCGAGGGTATTGTTTCCACTGACTGCTTTTAGGGTATCGGCTAGATTTCCACCGATGAGCGTATTGTTAAGATTATTGCCTATCAAAGTATTAGAGGCTGTTGTTGAACCTTTAAGCCCTTCGATGTTTGAGATAGTATCTGTATAGGCAGCACCTAGCGTATGTGAAACAGATGTTGAAGCTCCATTGTTTGCTAAAGTGACATTGAGCCCTGAAGAACTACTACTATAATCCGCTAAATCACTCCCACTTCCACCATCGATGATATCAGATTCTGCACTTGCGATGATTGTATCATTGCCATCTTCGGCATATATCGTATCGACCCCAGTGCCTCCCGTGATCGTATCGTTTCCATTGGAGGTATAGATTGTATTCGTTCCGCCTACACCATAGACAATATCCGCCCCTGCCCCTGAGCGAATGACATTATCTCCACTGCTACCACTAATGGTATCGTCACCTGAGCCTGTCGTTACATTTTCTATGGATGTCAAGGTATCGCTCATTGTAGCAGTTGAGGCTGTACCTGCACCCAAATCAACTGAAACGCTGATGTTATGTGAATAAGAATAGTCTACGGTATCCGTGTCAGCTCCACCATCAATAGCGTCATTGCCCAATCCACTAAAGATGGTATCCTCACCTGCGTCTCCATGAAGAACGTTGGCATAACCCATACCATATAAGGTGTCATTACCAGCACCGCCATAAAAGGTATTATTGACTTCCAAACCACCTTTGATGAGATCATTTTGAGCGGTACCTATAATATTTTCTATGCCAAAAAGTGTTTGGTTATAAGCACTTCCTGATGTAAATACTGCATTATTTTGTGTCATAAGATCAATATTAACACCCGCACTTGTGGTAATCAAACTAAAATCTAACCAATCTGAGCCAGTTTCTCCATAAATCTCATCGTTTCCAAGACTTGCCACAATGGTATCATCCCCACTGCCACCATAGAACTCATTTCTAACATCACTACCTCTCATGGTGTCATTGTAAGCCGTACCGTAAACATTTTCAATACCAACCACTGTTCCCGTTTGGTCACTTCCACCATTTTTATATGAATTGATAAAACTCCCTGATGCAAGCCCATTGTATGTATCTGTTCCTAGATTAACCACAACACCTTGTGTACCACCGTCAAATTTTAACGTATCGGTTCCTGTTCCACCATCAATAGCATCTTGTCCGATTCCCGCATAGATAATATCATCATTTATACCACCAATAATTTGATTATTGCCAGCCTTTCCATAAAGAATATTGTAGCCTGAGATTCCACGAATGATGTCATTTCCCGTTCCACCAAAGATAAAGTCATTGCCACTGCCACCCTCTAAGACATTGTTCCCTGAAACACCAAAGAGAGTGTCATCGCCTGTTCCACCATAGATAAAGTCATTGCCACCTGCTGCAAAGATAAGGTCATTGCCATCATATCCTTGCACGGTATCTACATTGTCACTACCTACAAAAGTGTCGTTTCTATTGGTTAATAGATACTGTTCAAAATCTGGGTTTACTCCATCTCGATAGAGATAGTCTGTAAATCCTCGACCATCTGTAATTTGATAAAAATCATAATTTCCATCAGCCAATGTTGCTAATCCTGAAATAGCTAAGTTTGATGTTGCAACGGATAAATTTGATAATCCCAGTGACGCATATCCTGTTGCATAATTATTATACGTAGCTGCAGTTATGCCATTTAAAATAACTCTTGAGCCTTGTGATGAGCTTAGATTATTATACATATCCAAAGTATCTGTGCCAGAGCCTCCTATGAGTGTATCGCTACCGTAGTTGTTTGCAGCTCTATCATTTCCTGCCCCTAGATCATAGATATCGTTTCCGCTTCGACCCAAAACATGGTCATCGCCACCATACATGATAAAGATATTGGCACTATTGGTTCCCCATACCGTTTGACTTCTAACACCATTATAATCAATGACATTTTCAACATTGTAAACTTTTGTATCACCCGCATTATTATTTGCCAAATCAAAATTTGAGATAGCTCCACTCATATTTTCTAAACTCAACCAGTCGCTTCCACCCTCACCATCAAGATAGTCTTGCCCTGAACTTAAGAAAAGGGTATCATCTCCTGCTCCTGCAAGTATGGTATTATTTTCTCCATGTTTTCCCATGAGTTCATCATTGCCAGAGCTTCCGATAATGTGTTCGACTTGACGAACATAATCGAAATTTGCTGTTGCTACACCCGTGCTATCGAGTTGAAAGATTTGAGAATAAGCACCATTCATAGAAGCTCTATCGCCATCAGCATCTGTAAATGTGATAGTCGATTCAAGGTTGATTGAAAATCCATAAGAACCATTTAATGTCATCGAAGCATAGTTAATCCAATCGCCTTCTACATCAGCAAAGGCTTCTGTACCACCCACTAAAAAAGCACTGTTAAAAGAACCGATTAGTGTGTCTGTTCCTTCTCCCCCAAAAACGAGATCGCCTCTTTCACTTCCATTTTTTATGCTTGCTGTCGTAATGATATCATTGCCTGTTCCACCATAGAGCGTATTTTCTCCACCTGTGCCAGTGATGATGTCTGCTCCACCAAGTCCTGTAATGATGTTATTGGAGTTATTGCCTATAAGAGTATCTGAGTTGTCAAGTGAACCTGTGAGATTGTTTATATTTCTTATATAGGTTTCTACATTTCCATAGCCATCGTCTAACACTCTACCAAAAGTGCCATCTCCATTGTTATACCCTAGATTTACATTGGCACCACTGGTGTAGTAAAAACTTAGGGTGTTTGTTCCATTCATACCACTTGAAGTGTAATTTGCACCTATCGATACATCACCACCATCGTATTTATCAACACCACTACCTGTATACAAGGTATCATCTCCAGCACCGCCTATGAGGAAATTTGTTCCTGCTGTTCCAAAAATAGCATCGTTGCCATCATAACCATGCAAGGTATTGTTATTTGTATCGCCTCTTAGGGTATCTCCTTGGACAGTACCAAATAAATTCTCTATCTCTACGATATTGGGCGTATATCCTCCAAAGGTAACAGAATTTGAACTCATTGTTGCATCTAGTCCATTTGCAATTTCAGCAAAACTCAACCAATCACCACTGCCTTCTAAAGGATTTCCACTTCCTTGGCTTCCACCAACTACCGTATGATTGCCTCCATAAATAGCATCATTCCCCAGTGTCGCTACGATCCAGTCATCACCTTCACCTGCTCTTATGACATTGATACCAGCATCACCTTTTAATATATCGCCTTGGGCAGAGCCTGTTAAATTGGCAACATTGTAGATAGTATCTACCCCACCAAAGCCATTTGCACTAGCACTGTTTGTGCTCAAATTGACATTAACTGCCTGTGTAGCATTCACATAGCTTAGCGTGTCTGTTCCACTAGCACCTAAGTTTGTAACATTGCCCGAATCATCAATGGTAATATTGCCACCGTAGTATGTGTTTGAACCACCATTGGCTATCAAAACATCATTGCCATCGCCACCTGATATCGTGTCATTATGGTTTTGACTGGCAGTAATGGTATCGTTGCCCCCATTTGCCAAAACTGTAGTAGATGCCACTGCGTCAACTAGGTTAATAGTATCACCATACAATGAGCCTCGGATAACTTCAAAATGCGTATTGAGTGTATCTGTACCCTCGGTGTCACTTGTTATTGTGTTATTTGATACATCTACATGTAAAGCTGATTCTGCATTTTGATAGTACAGTGTATCTCTACCTGCACCACCAATAAAGATATCGTTTCCTGAGCCACCTATGAATGTATTGTTTCCACCTAGACTACCATCTAAACGATCTACTCCAGCTCCCCCTTCTAAAGTGTCATTGCCAGTTCCTGCGATAATCGTATCATTTCCACTGCCACCCAAGAGTCTGTTGTTTCCAGATTCTCCGTAAAGTGTATCGTTATCTTCTCCACCATCAAGCGTATCATTTCCAGCCCCTGCATAAAGGATATCTGCGCCTTCTCTTCCCCATATAATGTCATTTCCAGCGTTTCCATAAAAAAGATTGTCTGTACTTGTTCCATAAATTGTATCGCTGTGAATACTTCCTTGGATAGTATCGATATGGTCTATAAAAGCATTGAGTTGTGTCAAATCTGTTAAAAAACCATCGCGGTAAATGCGATTTGCGGAGAGGTCAAGATAAACACCCGTTGAGCCAACGATAGCATCAACAGCTGCTGTATTGTAAAGCAAGGTGTTACTTCCCTCACTTCCATCGATACTATCGCCACCGCTACTGGCTATAAAAACATCATCGCCTGTTCCACCAATAAGGACATCTGCACTTCCCATACCTCCTTGCAAAGTATCATTGCCTGCATAACCCATGATAGTATTGACTGTTGTGCCATCACCAACAATGGTATCATTGCCTAACGTTCCTATGATATGTTCTATCTGTGTTAATGTATGAGCATAACCAGAATTGACCGTTGCATTGCCTGCACTGTTTAAAACAATATTGATTGGTCCTGCCAAATTGGAGTAATCAACAGTATCATCGCCAAGCCCTGTTCCATCATACACATCAGCACCACTTCTTGCTACCAGTGTATCGACTCCCGCTCCTGCTATCAGTGTGTTGTTTCCACCAACACCATCTATGACGTCATTTCCACTTGATCCATCTAAAATATTATTTGCACTGACACTTCCTAAAAGGGTATCGTTTCCAGTTGACCCGATGAGATGAATAAAGTTACTGACTTGATCATACCCTGTTGCTATGCCATTGATTTCGCCAATCCCCAAATCTGCAATGATAGCCCCTGAATAGTTACTATAATCTAAAGTATTTTCTCCTGTGCCACCATCATAAATGTCATTTCCAGATGTTGCAAAAACAGTATCATCTCCACCTTCTGCCAAAATAATATCTGCTTGAGAATCTTTTCCCTCCAGCAAATCTGTAAATGAAGTTCCTACGATTTTTTCGATGTTTTGAACTGCAAATGTACCAAATCCACCTACACCAACATTTTGAGCACTGTTACCTTGTAATGAAAAATTAACTCCAGCAGTGGCTGCAAACTGACTAAAATCTATCGTATCTACGCCGGCCCCACCATCTACAAAATCATTCCCAGCACCTGCGATAAAAGTATCATTATCTTCTCCGCCATAAAGTGAGTTTACTCCAGCACCTGTACTTCCAATAGACATAATCGTATCTCGTCCCGTGCTACCATAGATGATGTTGTTTTGTGCATTTCCTATAAGTGTATCATCTAAAGAGGAGCCATAAATATCTTCTATATTGCTAAGTGTATCAACACCCTCATAGACCCCAAAACGTTGTGTTGTTCCTGCCACAATCGTTTGTCCTGAAGTTGTATCGGTATAATCTATTGAACTAAGATTTACCACAACCCTATCCGTTGCTTCCCGATAATCTACGATATCCCTATCATCACCGCCATCAAGGTTATTATTTCCTCTGCCACCATATAAAGTGTCATTTCCATCTCCTCCCATAAGGCTATTGTTTGAGCCATTTCCATAAAGCGTATCATCCGCACTTCCACCGATAATAGTATCTATCGCACTGATTGTATCGGTCGCAATATTTGCACCTGTTGCTCTATTTTCTCCAAGATTGACAAATACGGATGTTGTGATATTTTCATACGTAAGAACATCATTTCCCCCGCCACCACGAAAATCATCTGTGCCACCACCGCCAATAAACGTGTCGTTTCCTGTGCCACCAAAGAGTGTATTTGTTCCAGAGCCACCACTTAAAGTATTGTCTCCAGCTGTTCCCCAAATAGTATTATTGCCACTATTTCCAGCGATTGTATCATCGCCAGTTCCTCCAATGATATTTTCTATCCCAATGAGTACATCGCTAATTCCTGTTCCTGTAGCACTGCCATTCGCAGGAGAGTCTGCCAAGGTAACAGCAACACCTGTTGTTGTCCAACTATAATCCGCCGTATCTCCCGTTCCTGTGCCTCCATCGAGCGTATTGCTTCCAAGGTTACCTTTAAGGATGTCATTGCCAAGTCCTCCCAAGAGTGTGTTATTGGTGTTACTTCCTATGAGAGTATCGTTTCCACTTCCACCAATGGCGTTTTGGATGGATTCAAGAACATCGTTTCCAGCACCTTGTGCTGTTCCTGCCAAGAGATTGATGATAACTCCGCTATTAATAGCACTGTAATCTACTGTATTTTCTCCAGCTTCGCCGATAAGACGGTCATTCCCCAAACTGGCAACAAGCAAGTCATCGCCACTTCCAGCCCAAATGGTGTTATTGTGAGAATTACCAGTAAGCGTGTCATTATAATCGGTACCAATAAGATTTTGAAAATTAGCTATAGCATCTGTGTAAACACCGTGATTTACAGAACTACTTGCTAAATTGATACTCAAGCCTGTTGTTCCACCGCCATTGGCGTAAAAATCATAACTGAGTGTATTTGTTCCATCTTCTCCATTTAAAACATTGCTGCCTTGCGCACCACTGATAGTATCATCACCACGCCCACCAAGGATGGTATTAGAAGATGTATTCCCAGTTAAAGTATCTGCTATGTTTGAGCCAATGATATTGTTAATATTGTAAAGAACTGACGTAGCGCCATTAATCACAGCTTCTCCGTAAGCTGGATTTGCTCCTAAATCTACAACAGCACTGTATTGGGAATCACTAAATGTTACCCAGTTATTTCCACCTTGTCCATCAAGGTAATCTGAGCCTCCACGACCTCCTAATGTATCGTTTCCATCACCACCGTAAAGGGTGTTGTTATTACTATCCCCAAGAAGCGTATCGTTACCTGCGGTTCCTTCTACGATTTCAATGTTCATCAAGGTATCTGCACCTAGAAGTACATTTGCACTATCGTATTTTTCCCCTATTCTCGTCTCTAAATCCACCTTAACCCTATTTAAACCTACGGCACTAAATCTTACCGTATCAATGCCAGACCCGCCATCAACATAGTTATTTCCCAGTGAACCATTGAGTGTATCATTGCCTGCATTTCCATACAGGTAATCATCTCCTGTTCCACCAAGAAGATAATCATCTCCATCCGTGTAGAATGCATTATTGGCATCTGCTGTTAAAATACTATTTAATCGTAAATTGATAATATTATCAGAAATAATTGAAGTTAAATCGCTATAGGTAAAACCTGAATTGTCGGCCGTTAAAATAGCATCTTTGTAAAGTGTATATTGATTTGTCCCAATTTTAAGAACATCTCTGTCGTTGTTCACACGTACAAAGGTATCGCTTCCGATCGTACTATAATATGCGGAAGAAATTTCATCTCCAATCATATCTATCATTTCAGCAACGCTAAAACCTTCTTTAAAACCATAAAGATAATTTGTTCCGCTAATGCCAAAAAGGCGATCACTTCCCTCAAGTCCACTCAATATATTGTTACTTTCATTGCCATAGATAGTATCAGCATACGTAGAACCAACAACATTCTCAACATTCATAATCAAATCAACACCTACAGATGGATCTGCACTATAAGCGATGCCTGCTTCATTGCTAAGACCAGAGTCTTGCGTATTTAAAAGAACGGTTGCTCCAGCCGTTGCGTTTATGAAGCTAATCGTATCTGTTCCAGCCCCTCCATCAATAAAATCTCCGAAAACAGTATAAAGATCTGTAATAGCCATGTCTGGCAAGGCATTACCTAAGGATATGAGTGAAGAGATATCAGAAGTAAAAACACCCCCGATAATTTTGCCTCCCGCATCACTACCTCCTTCCAAATAATCATTTCCATCTCCGCCAAAAAGAGTGTCATTGCCTGCTTGTCCATACAGATAATCATCTCCGGCTAAACCTCTTAGGGCGTTATTTTGAGCATCCCCATAAATGACATCATTGTAATTTGTAGCATTGACATTTTCGATATTGCTAAACACATCCGTAAAAGTTGGCATCAATGTTGAAAAATCAGCAACTCCACTAGAGGGACCATTGGTTGAGATAGCTGTAAAATACGCCTGATCTGCTGTAAATCCAGAAGCTGTTCCCGCACCTAAATCAACAGAAATGCCCTCATTTAAAACAGTAATAATTTGTTGAAATTCTCCTGAGGTAATGTAATCTCTGATAGCAATCGCATCAACCGCAGTTAAACGATCTACAAAATCATAATTAAGGGTATCTGCCCCAATGCCACCATCAATAACATTGCTCCCCGTACCTCCACTAATCGTATCGTTACCCGATCTACCATCAATGGTGTCATTACCCGCTTGACCGTAAATAGTATCTGTTGCCATACCACCTATAACAGTAGAATCGCCTTGCGATGTGTAAATAATGTTACGATTCAGATTACTATTGACAATAAAACCTTGCTCCCCCGCTTGTGACTGGTAGACATAATCACCTGCGACCAATGTTTCTTTCACTTGGAGATTGACATCATTTTCCTCAATGAGCATGGTAAGATCAGGCGTTTCGATTGTGCGCCCTGGGGCTAGATTGTCTAAGCTAAATTCTGAAGTTATTTTGACGTTAATTGAAAATGTAGCCACTGCTGTATTTGAAGGATATTTGACTAAAAATTCTAACGCAGTACCACTATCGGTTTGGACGATACTAAATCCATCAGAAACACCTTCAACCTCGCGTGTAAGACTCTGATACGCACCTGTTCCTGTCGCGTTGACAAGTTCAAAATTTGCAGGTAATCCAGAGACCTCTAGGAGTGTTACTTGAAAACCTTCAGGTTGCTCGGGAACGACTCGTACAACTCTTGTTATAAAATCGCCATTTGCTCCAAACAAAGCTGGGCTATCCGCATAAATAATTGCTTCTTTAAATTCGTCCCTTAGGTCTATCGTATGTGGCTCTATCTGTGCGGATGGACTTGTGCTAACATTCCCAAGTTTACTACCGCCACCGCCAAGCACTTCTGTGGCAATGAGTGGATCGGATGAACGGTTGATTTCATAGTCTGTTTGGAAAAATCCCATTGTAAATTTCAAAGACGCTTGAGCAGCATCTGAAACATCGGAGATACCTGCACTTGTAATGGATGAACTACTTGTGTTTTTATTAACATTTGGCGCATCAGCAATCGACTCTTCTTCTTTTTGATCGCTATACATGGCGACAAAATCTTCTGATTTTATTGCTTCTTCTTCATTGATTTGATTTTGAGGAATAATGATGACGGTAGGTTGTGCAGTATCGGGTTTTTCAGGCTTATTCATCAAACCTGTTTCTTCGTCAACATTGCTTACTCTGACTTTAAAGCTTGCATTAACAGACTCAATAGGGAGTTCGTTTACTTCTTCTATTTTGGACAGAATGTTATCAACAGAAAAAAGTTTTCCTCCACCAAAATTAAATTTGGGTGGATTCCCACTAAATCCCATTAGCCCCAAGGAAGCAAATGTCAAAGCACCTTCTCCTGGAAAAGAGACAATAATGTCTCCTCCTATCAAAAGGTACTCTAATTGCTCAGGCGTAATTCCTTCCATTTGAAAGACAATTTCATCTCCAGGTCGTACAAAAACAGATAAATTTTCACCTTTTTCAGGCAATGCTTTTATAATAACTTTGTTGTTTTTATACTCAATACTCTCACTATTTACTTCAAGAGCCATTAAAATCTCCTCAAATGCAATATCGACACTGTCATTTAACTGATAAATATATACATTATAGCAAAACTTTTATTTTAGCAGCTCAAAAGAATGCTGAATTAGGAGGATTTTAGAAGAATACGTATAAAAATTATTTCAAAGAAACAACTTACAAATACCAATGGCGATACATTACTTTTCCATCTTTTACTTCATCAATATAAACTTTTTTTGGCTTGTCATTTGAAAGCCACAACACATATTCTTTGTCACCTGTTTTAATTTCTATCTGTTGGTTATTTTCAGAGTAATTTCCTTTTGCTAACTCTTCAAAAACACGAGAGAGAATATGTTCTGTCCTTGGAAGTCTTAACTCTTGAAGGTTGATTCGATCATTCATAAACTGATAAATGAGTTTTTTTTGTAAAATCAATGTTGCAAAATAAGAGCCACTTTCACGAAATTCATTGGTTGAAATAAGATTTTTAACAACATTTCCCAAGGGATTGATGGCATCTACCTTGGCACAAGCATCTCCAATAGCCACTAAAATATTTTCATTTTTTTCATTATTGAATAATAAGCTACTTCCTTGTGAACAAATTTTTTCATAATTTTTAGCTTCATAGTCTTTTAAAATATCATTGTAAGAGTAGGCATACATGTAACTCCATGCTAAACTTAAACATACTAAAATCTTTACTTTCATTCTTGCCCTTTATAAAAATTTAGAAGCTCTCTAGCTTCTTTTGAATCTTTAGATTTCAAAAAGAGTTCCAAAGCATCCATGGCTTTTTTTCTCTCCCCCATATAAAAACTCGCTTTTGCGTACAAGAGCCACGATTTCACATCCTCTGGATTATAATAACGTGCTTTTTGTGCCCATTGCATGGTTTCAACATACTCTTTGGCTTCAAAATAAAAAAATGCCACTGCATATGCGGTATCAAATGTTTGCTCAGAAGCATAATGTTTAAGTACCATTTTTTCTTCATGCGCTTCATTGGTCAATGACGTATCACTCGGTCTTATTTTTGCTTCTAAGAAAAGCGTATCATATTTTTCATTTTCTTTTTCTTTTTCTTCAGGGATAATCCTTTGTTCATTCAATTCTTGTATGATTTCTGGCACAAGAGCTTCTTGAGGGACATTCGTTGTATCCTGCTTATTCAAAAGAGGCGGTACTGAGGTAGTGGAGTTATGCTTCCAAAAGTAATAATACCCATTCAAAACACTCATACCAAAGGCAAATACAATTAAAACTATCTTGATAATTTTAATTTTTCTCATTTTTTTACATCGCTTTTCCAGTGCAAAAAAATGTTTACTTGTCATCCATAAGACCTATTTCTAAAGCTACCATAGTTAAAAGACATCCGTTGATAGTGTCATATTTTTTCAATTCATTTTTTTTGGCAAAATCTAAAAACTTCATAAGCATGTATAAAAATTTTTTGATAACCCTAAAATTACCTTTTGTATGTCGTGTAATGAATTTGCTATGTGTCGCAGAAAACAACAGTGCAATATCACCCAAGGCTTTGTTCATTAGGGCGGTTTGTATATAACGAAGTACCTCACTCTCTTCTAGATTTCCATATTCAATAACGATTTTTGAACGGGATTCAAATTGTTTTTTTGATAAAAGTATTTTTGCATCTTCTGTGTGCATCGCTAGAATAAACTGAAAAAGTTTCGTATCACTCAAAATACGAATAAACTCAAGCTGTTTAAAACTCAAAAGGTGTGCTTCATCAAGAAAAATTGTACACGGTTGATGGGCATACATTTCAAACAACTCTTCTTGATACATTAAAAGTGTTTTGCCTTGTTGGAACTCTCTTTTCTTGAGATGATAAAGAGTCTTGTAAAAATCCAACACATCAAAAAAAGGTTGTTCCAATAAAAGAGAAGGATATGATTGGCTATTCATTGCATGCATTAAACGCATTATATGGGTTTTACCAACCCCAGGTTCTCCTATAAGAAAAATAAGAGAAATACTTTTTTCCAGTAAGACCTCTTGAAGTTTGAGTCGAGCAATTTCTGAACTCATACTGTCAAAATAAAAAGAAGGGTCAACATAATCTTTAAATATATCTTTGGCCGCTTCAAAATCTTTCATCGTTACTCTTTACAGAAATTTGAATTTTAGATTTTACCACACTCTTTGTTAGTTTTTCATTCCTTTAATCTTTGCTGTGCTAAAATTCATAAAAAATTATACAAAGGATAAGATATGACGATTATATTTCCCACTATGAAAGATGATGGCATTGCAGCAAAGCGTGGGGCGCATTTTGGTAGAGCGAACTTTTATACGGCGGTTGTGGTAGAAGATGGTATCGTAAAAGATGTAAGTGTTCAAAAAAACCCTGGGCATAATACAGGTGGTTGTGGTGATGCTGTGCGCAATATTCAAGCATTGGGATGTGAGAAATTGGTTGTTTCTGGCATTGGCGGAGAGCCCCTTAAAAAATTTCTTGCCGTAGGTATTGAAGTCTATTTTGACGATAAAAATGAGACTGTAGAAGATGCCCTTAGAGATTTTCTATCAGGGAAAACTGCTAAAATTGACCCAAATCACTCATGTTCACACCATTAAAAATTAATTGCATTTTCATCTGGCAAGGGTAACTTTCTAGGCAACGGTGGCGCTAGATAATTTTCTGGCGTTTGCTGTTGTTGTTTGGCTTGTTGTTTGGGTGCATTATTTTGCTGAAAAATACCCTCTTTTTTAATCGCTTCGACAATCTCTTTGACCGCTGGGTTCATCTTCACACTGAGTTCTTTAATATAAATCGTGTCAATCGTCAAAGAGTGTGCTTTTTTCGTGTAGGCAATAAGTGTTGATTTAAAAAGCTCTTTACCCCTTGATGTTACCAAATCCTCCGCATAGTAACTGCTCACGATGACATTGAGTGCATCAATGACTTTATAATCATGCGCTTGCACACTATCCCCTTCAAAAATAAGCCCAAGCTTAATCTCAACAGGTCTCTTGTCGGCTTTTGAAAAGACATTGGCACGAAAATCATCCAAGATGAGCACTTGCGCACAAAGGCTTACATGTAAAAGAAAATAAGCGATAAAAATGCGTTTCATTCGACCCTTTTTAGACGGATGTATCGAGCACACTGCCACCTAATTCGCTGATGCGTGCATCGACCATTGCGAGTGCTTTTTCCATCGTAGTATAACTAATTTCAGGCAATTTTTCACCCCAAAGTGCTTCGGCTTCTTTGAAACCTTGAAGCATTCCTGTTTTACCTGCTTGGAGTTTGTCCAAATCATCACCTGCCCCGTTGATAACAAAATTGGCGATGCGCTCACTCGTTTTGGCAATACCAAAAAAACCATCTTCCGAAACCAACGCTGCGGCTTCATCTTGGCTAAGTTCAGCTATTGGTTTTCCATTGTAACCAATATCGGAGAGTCGAAAGGCTTTGACTTGTCCTTCAAAATTTTCTTTGGATTCAGAAGAAATTTTAAGCTGATACTCCATCAAGTACGTGTTACTCATCTCTTTGGCGCTGACCTTTTTATCTTTAAGGTCTATCTCTTTATCACTTTGTTTATAACTCATCAGCTCTGAAGCTTTAAAGGATGTTTCAATGTTCATAAATGCTCCTTGTTCTTTTACATGTAAATCGTCAAAATTCACCAAAGAGTGAGGTGCTCTTCACTTCTTCGATTTTTAAAATATCGGCTTTTTGGTAAAACTCCCCTACTTTCGGAGAGACCTGAATGCACCGCTTTAAATGCTCATAAAAACGCTGATACGAATAGTCGATTAAGAGCTGATTGGGATAGCGCGCCCTTGAAATCGCAACGTAAAACTGGCTTTTTTCAAAAATGTTATTGATGTTACACACTAAAGAGTCAATACTCATCCCTTGTGACTTATGAATGGTGATGGCATACGCCAGTTTAAGGGGAAACTGTTCAATGGAAACCAGTGGTTTTTCTTTCACTTCACCATCCATCACCACATTTTCATGCAAGGTGTATTCTTGACGTTCTACCTTTACAAACTCACCCGCTTTTTCAACCACCACCTCTTTTTCATCAATCGCATGAACAATGCCTCGCTCACCGTTATAATACTTTCCCCATTTGTTGGTGCAAAACAGCACTTTCGCACCCACCTTTAAGGTCAAATCCACGGGAATCGGAAGTGCGTTTTTCCACCCTTCGATTTTGTTTACATGTAAAGACTGCTCGTGCACTTTTTCTTTGGCTTTAAGCACGATGGGTTCGCTCTTTATTTGTGCCAATTTTTGGATATTGAGCATCTCCGCTTCTTTGTTTCTGCCAAACAAAACGGTTGGTTCATCATCCCACACACTCACATTGGCGCGCAAAGCTTCAAGGTACTCCATCGTTTCACCATCCAAGACACCTCGGCGTATCTTGCTTAAATGCGAAAAGAAAAGAGCATCGTGCGTTCGTTTTGTAACGGTCAGTTCCACCACAACAGGCTCATACGCTCTCCAAGAACTGCTCTCAAACGCATACTCAAATCCACCCAAAAGTGAGTCCGTTTTTGCTTTTGTGACGGGAGGAAGTTGGAAAAAATCCCCCACGAAAAGCACACTTCCCTCAAAACCATTGTTACGCAAACGATAATAAATCATATCAAGCACATCGGCTGAGACCATGCTAATCTCATCAATAACCAACACATCACAGCGTGTCAGTACTTTCTTAATCTCCATAAGCCTCGCCTTAGCATAGCGGTCATGACGCATCAGTTCATCAAGATGACTGCAAATTCCAAAAGCAAAAAAACTGTGCAAGGTTTGTCCACCGACATTAACGGCACTCACGCCCGTACTGCCAAGAACAACGATTTGCTTACCCACCTTGCGAAGAGTGCTCACCACTTCACCGACCAAATAGCTTTTCCCCACACCTGCACCGCCTGTGAGGAGGACATTGTCTTTTTTTAAGATATCGATGAGTTTTTCTGCTAAGTTCAAAGAGGCTTCCTAAGTTGTTTTTGGTATTATAGCACGTACTAAAATGAAGGTTTAAAAAGATGTCATTACGAAATACATTTATTGTTACATGTAGCCTCTTTTTGTTCGCTGGATGTACGCTCAAAGAACCTACACCCCAAGAGTTCATCGTTGAGAAAACAGCCTCAAAAGAGATGCTTTTATATCCTCAAAAACTCGATTTTCTCACACAAAATATAACACCCAAACGTGTTGCGCAAGAAGATTTTACCTATCGCTATTACGCTCCATGGATAAGAACGCATCTTCAACACAAAAAAGAAAATGCTTCATGGGCGAACGCATCGTTTGGAATCAAAGGGCGATATTACGGTGAAAATTTACAAGCTATCAGCGATGAAGAGATCGACACCCTCATCACCAGTACGAACTTTGAAGCTTATGGAAGCATCAATGCGCATGCCATTATGATTCAAAACGAGCAAATGCGCTCTCTTCCCACACAAAAGCCTTTTTTCAAAAAAACAACCTTACCAGGAGAGGGCTATCCGTTTGATTATTTGCAAACCTCTCGCATTCATGTAGCAGAGCCTCTTTTGGTCTCGCACTACTCCCGTGATGGTGCTTGGGCATACGTGGAAAGCTCTTTTGCCGCGGGCTGGATACCCACGCATAGTTTTGTTTGGTTGGATGCAAAAGAGCGAATACCTTTTATCAATGCTAAAAAAGTGGCTATTATCCAAGATAATGTGCCTTTATATAATGCCAAACAACACTTTGTCACCTACGCAAAAGTCGGAGCGATTTTCCCCATAGAGGGCGAAGATGATGACTTTTTTCACGCCTTTATCTATGGCAAAGATGCACATGGTTTGGCGCATAAAATAACTCTTTTTATCCCAAAAATATTTGCAAAGCGTGTACCACTTGATTTTACACAAGAGAACATCAACACCATCGGTAACACCTTACTGGGCGAAAAATACGGCTGGGGAGGTTACTTACAAAACCGTGACTGCTCTGCCATGACACGCGATTTTTTAGCACCTTTTGGTGTGTGGATACCCAGAAACTCCGCTGCTCAAAAAAACTTTGGTGATTATACGTCACTGAAAGATTTCACTCCTAAGGAAAAAGAAGAGATGATTTTAAAACATGGACTTGCCTTTTTAAGCCTTATCTACCTCAAAGGTCACATCATGCTCTACGCGGGTGAAGTGAATGGAAAACCTCTTGTCATGCACAATGTTTGGGGTGTGCGCACAATGGAAGAGGGAAAAGAAGGACGAAACATCATCGGCAAAGCCATCATCTCAGACCTTTATGTGGGTGCAAATCAACCCAATGTTCCAGAAAAGGGACTGCTTATCAACCGTGTTGAGGGCATCACCATCAAACCAGCCAACACCCAAAGCAACAACCTGACCCACAAATACCCAAGCATAAAAACCATCAAAGACAACACGGTCTTTTTTATGGATGGAAGTTCACTACCCTATGATGATAAAAAAATAAAAAGCTTTGATGAATTGCTCGAACATGCCGACATTGAAGATGTATTTGCACAAAAGTATCCCGCTTTTGCACCCATCACACCCCCTGCACTCAATGACGACCCCGGTCGTTTTCGCAATGACGCTTTTTTGAAAAAACTCTATGGCTCCAGCAAAGGTGATATCGAAAAAAACCTGACCACGGTTACTTGGCTCCCCAATCACGGTGGTAAAAAACTTCAATTCAACAAAAATGAAAACGCGGCTGTTCAACTGCAAAAAGTCTCCGACGAACTCGACCGCTTGCCCGAGGAATACATGAAATACCTCAAAAACCCCGCAGGAACCTACTACTACCGAAAAATCGCAGGAACTGAGCGTCTTAGTGCGCACAGCTACGGCATCGCCATCGACCTAGAGACCAAGTTTTCACGCTACTGGCGATGGGATAAAACCTACACTTTCCACAATGACATCCCAAAACCCATCGTTGATATCTTCGAGAAATACGGCTTTGTCTGGGGAGGAAGATGGTACCACTACGACACCATGCATTTTGAGTATCGACCTGAGCTGTTTGAGAGTATAGACTAAGAAAGAGCTTTGCTTGACAAAGCTCTTAGTGTTTAAACCCACACGCCTTGACATCTTTGTCATCTTCTTTCACAATCGCTTGCGCGGCGATGACTGTTTGACCGTTAAACGTCACTGCTGGATTGCCGTGTAACTTCCAACCGTTATTTAAAAACTCGGAAATTCTCACGCAAAAGGTTGCATCATCAGGTCCTGTGATAAGCTTGTATTGCATTTTGACTCCTTTAAAATCTTTACATGTAAAGGTTATTTTAGTCTGTTTCACTTAAAAGATTAACGATGAGCCTTACCATCAACTCTTTTTGCCCAGAGTCACTTGACGCTACCAAAAGAGCCAATGAAACCAAAGCGTTATCGTTGATTTTTGGCTCACCATTGGCTTTATAAGCGATGCCATTTTTATGTAAAAACAAGATAAACAAAAACGAGCCTATGCGTTTATTGCCATCGCTAAACGCATGGTCTTTGATGACATAGTAAAGTAGATTTGCCGCTTTTTCTTCGATGCTTGGAAGCAAATCAACTCCGCCAAAAGTTTGATAGATATTCAAGAGTGCGCCTTTAAATTCACCTGCTTTTTCATTGCCAAAGAGTTCTGTGGCATCACCTTTTGCCATCAAATCTTTTTTAATCTCACTAATGGCATGTTTTGCCTCATCATAGTCCAAAACAAACCGTTCTTCGCAAGTCCCTTGCAAAGCATGAAGCGCATTTGAGTCGTAGCCTTGAAGCAATGCCCATGTTTTAGCGTAATTGTTGATAATGTCAAGTAAGCCTTTGGCTTCGTTACTGCTCAGTTCTTTGCTTTCGATGCTTTTTCGCACCAACTCCATCGTGGCGGTGAGTTCACTCAGACTTTGAGCATTGATGCGTTGGTGGTTGAGGGCGTAGCCTTTGATAAGGTAGTCTTTGAGTATTTTACTTGCCCAGATACGAAACTCAGTACCTCGTTTAGACTTAACACGATACCCAACGGAGATAATGACATCAAGGTTGTAAAAAGCAACATCCCTTTCTACTTCTCTTTTACCTTCAATTTGAACTATCCGGAAATTCCGGATAGTTGAGTTTTCTTCAAGTTCACCTTCTTTAAACACATTTCCAATGTGCTCATTAATCGTTTTGACATTTTTATCAAAAAGCTCCGCCATCTGCTTTTGACTCAGCCAAACCGTCTCATTCTCAAGACTTACTTCTAAACTCACGTGCCCTTGAGCATCGGTATATAAAACAACATTTTGCGTCTCTTGCATGTTTGTCATCCTTTAGTTTTCTGACACCATTATAACGACTTAACAAACACGCTTTTCATTTTATTGCAAAATGAAATATTTATTTCTACCGCTCATTGGCTATCAAAATAGCCTCTATCTCCTCGCACAACGTCGCTACTTCGGCGTTATTTTCTTTGATGATTTCGATGAGTTCCAGTGGGCTTTTGTGGGCGATTTCCTCTTTTTTCGTTGGGTTTTTTGCGGAGATGTCATAGTCTTTTACATCATTTACATGTAAAAGCCAACTGTTTGGCGTAATGACTCGCTCTTTGACACACGCCAAGAACTCCTCAAAATGCGCACTCGTGATGGGCTTGTTTTTCGTAAGCTTCGTGGCTGGGATTAACTCGTAGTAGTAAATCTCGCCAGTACTTCCCGTTCGCTCAAAAAAGATGACATTGGTTTTCACCCCACTGTACGGCAAAAAAACACCCGCTGGCAAGCTTAAAATGCACGTGACGTTAAACCGCTCCAAAAGCTCTTTTTTGACACTTGCAAACGCTTGTCCTGTTTGGAAAAGCACACCCTCAGGCACGACGACCGCACATTTGCCACCCAACTTCAAACTTTTCATCATGTGTTGCAAAAATAGAAGCTCTGTGGCATTGCTCTGTATAGGAAAGTTTTGCTGGATTTGCTCTTTTTCTTTCCCACCAAAAGGAGGATTGGCTAAGATGATGTCGTAGCGGTCTTTCTCTTCAAAGCCTCGAATGTCACGGGTGAGCGTGTTGGTCTTTGCGATGTTGGGGCTTTCTACGCCATGAAGGATCATATTCATCACACCCATAACATAGCTTAGAGGTGTTTTTTCATTGCCAAAAAAACTCTCTTCGTTGAGAAGTTTGAGTTCTGCCACGCTCATCTCTTGCGCCCTCATGTGATGGTACGCCTCGATGAGAAACCCACATGTTCCACACGCTGGGTCATACACACTCTGCTCAACTTTGGGGTCTATGACTTCCACCATCGCTTTGATGAGAGGTCGTGGTGTGTAAAACTCACCGCTGTTCCCACCATCGCTTCCCATGTCTTGAAGTAGTTTTTCATACACCAAAGAGAGTTGAAACAAGTCGTTTGAGCTATGAAAGTCCATCGCATCAACAAGGTCTAGCACCTCACGCAAAGTATGCCCATTGGCAATGCGGTTGGTGATAAACTCAAAAATAGCGCCTATCTTGTACTTCACCGACTTTGCATCTTCGGTGATGCTCTTAAACCCTTGCAAATAAGGAAATAACGACTCATTGACAAACTTCAAAAGGTCATCACCACTGAGCACACCCAGCGTGTCTAGCTTGCCCTCTTTTTTAGGACACGCCCACACATCCCATCGGTACGCCTCATCAAGTATGTTCGTGTAAGTAAGCCCATCAAGTTCGGCGGACTCTGCCTTTTCTATTTCGTAGTCATTTAAAAATTTTAAAAATAACACCCAGCTTATCTGCTCGGTGTACATCATCGCACCGCTGATGCCATCGTCTCTGCGGAGTATGTCGGTGATGCGGTTTATCTTTTGTTCCATGGTTTGCCTTTAATGCTTCTATTTTTTTAACATAGATACAAAGCTATGTTAAAATTTTTCGTTTTTTTTAACATAGGTCGATACTCGTGTAAAGATTTTGCCATTTTTTTTACACGTTTTCTTTACATGTAAAGATTTTGCTGTTTTTTTACATGTTATAACTCACCCTTAAACGCCGACTCAAGCAGTGAAGCTTTGAGGGCTAAGAGTTCTTCTTTTTTGGTTTGTTGTGCCTTTTTTAGGGCATCTGCTTTTACATGTAACGCATCCAAATAGGCAACGGTTTGGGTTTGGATGTCGAGGGGTGGGAGGGGAATTTCCATTGCTCTTATATAGTTTTGACTAATATTTGGCTGTGCTCCACCAAACGAATCTTTAATTATTTTATTTCTATCTTTCAATAAAAAATAATAAATAAATTTTGAATTACTTACATCTTCATCGTTCAAAATTGCACAAATTGCCTGATTTGTGGAACTATCAAAATCTAAAAAGCCAAGCTTTCCAGCAGTTGCTCCATACATTGCCATTAACAATGTTCCCTTTTTAAATATTTTTGCAGACGAGTGATTTAAACCATCCTCGGTTATAAATTCTTCAACCTGTGTAATTAAACCATCATTAAGTTCACCTGATTTTAGCCATGGAATATTTCCATTCCAAAACAATTTGGTGCTTCTTAATGGAGTTCCACCACTTGTTGTTTTTACAAATGAATCCAATTTTTTCTTTTCCCATTTCTCCCCCAACTCCTCAAAAACTTCATTTAAAGCCGAAGGCATCAAAGCAGATGCAGAAGCGATGCTCTCATCAAGCAAAGCGATAGACTTATCTATCTTAGCAAAAAGCCCATCCAACTTCCCCACAATCCGCCTCTGCTCCTGAATCGGAGGAAGAGGAATATCTACATCTTTTACAAGGCTTGAGTTAAGATTTTTAACCGTTGTCCCAGATGCTTTGTTTTTAAATTGCTCATAAACAAAAGCTGAACCTAAAACATAGTATAAAAATTCTTTATCAAGATTATCGTTTTTTGGTCTTAGCAGTAACCAACCGTCGTGAATACATCCTGTTGTCTTCATAATATACGGCTTACCAAAACTCATTGAATTTGACAAAATAAAATCACCCTCTACAACTAATCGTGATTTTTTCAACCCCTCAGGTTTTATTTTTTCAGCTGTTTCGTAAATATATTTTGTTGAATTTTTAGTATCTCCAATTTTTATCCAATTAATACCATCAGAGGCTGTTGTAATATAATCATCTATTGGTCGAGGTGAACCACCTCTCTCTACATGTAAAATATCTCCAAATTTTTTCCAAGCCCAACTTTGTGGCAAAGTATATAAATTTTCACTCATTACTAAAATGTTATCTCTTCATTGATATTTATAACGCTATCTATTCCTAGTTCTGTAATTTTAAACGCAATATACGGTTCTCCATTTTGTTCTAGTTCTATACTTTTATCTATATAATTTAGCCTCACTAATTTTATTAAGGACAAATCAACATAATTTGTTTGATTGTTAAGATTCCTTTTTACAAAATAAGCACTATACCCTTCAACAGATGAAGTATAAGATTCAAGTAAAAACATTAAAACTTGTTTGTCTAAATCATTAAGTTTTGAATCAATTATCATTGGCTTTGATTCAGTTAAAGATTCTAGTGACGCATACTCCCTAATGCCAAATTTTGCTACTTGTTTTTTTATCAAGACACAACCTACATTAACAGCTGAAACCAAATCACCATCAAGTCTATTGGCTTCATAATCAGCATATGTTAATCCTGCCAAGTCACTCGGAAAATGTAAATCTTCATTTCGCGGTTTTAAAATAAAACATCTATCTTTTCCAATAGCTCCAATAAATAAACCAAGTTCAAACAAAACATTATCACGAACAATTTGTTTTTCTTGTTGTCTAATAAGCGCAATATCATCAGGTGAGAAAATAAATAAGGCAAAATCTGACTCATTCGCCTTTTTCAACAATGAATCTAAAGTATTTTGAGAAAGGTCAAATCCATTTCTCCAAAGAGTAACTTCCATTTCATGGTCAAGATTGACATTAACTGCTTCTGCTACATTTAAACTTTCACTAGAAGAACCTATAAATATTTTTGATTTCCTCATCTTTTACCTTTTCTAAATTTAATAAATTAACAATTTCTAATCCAATCTTTACACTTTTTATCTTATTATGCTTTCAGAATTCCCTCGTAAGCCTTTATCCTTGAGGTAAAGCTGAGGGTACCGAATTTCACTCACTTATATATCTCCCTTTGCAATGCCAAATACTCTTCTTTGATATGTGAAACCCCACCAAATGCACTTTTAAGCTCGCCTTTGTCGATGCGACTGAGTTCTATCAAGCTACTTAGTTTGTCCTCATCTAGCTCTTTGACACCCTCTTTTTCGTAGCGTTCTAGTATGAACTCTAAAAAGGTTTTGGCTTTTTCGCTGTGATGGCGTTTGATGAAGCTTCCATGCTCCACTGCCAACACTCGCTCGCTTCTGGTTTTTAGTTCTAGGTTAAAACTGAGGTGCGCTAGTACATCGTAGATGTCGCTTTGAGGGGCGTCAAAGATGGTTTTGAGGTCTTCTAGCTGTTCATCGTCGATGTTCATGGCTCGAAGCCTCTCTAAAAGCGCACGCCTGCTTTTTGGGGTTGCCCAGACTTCCCGAAGCTTTGCTTCATCGTCGTAAAATTCGCCTAAGATGCCTACCAAAAGGGTGAGGTATTCGCTGGTTTTGAGCGGTTTGCCGTCACTTCCCACATAGCTTGTCTCGATGTTGATGACTTTAAGCTTTTTGCTTTTTATCTCGATGGTGATTTTTTCTCTTTTCTCTTTTTCTTCTTTAGTTTTTGGCTCTTTTGGCTCGTTTTTAGACTCTTCTTCATCTTTACATGTAGGAACTTGCACAGGTTCTGCTATACCATCCCAACGCTCATCATAAAAGAGATTGGTTGCACCTACAAAGTCGATGATCGTAAAAAAGTCTTTGCCCTCAAAGGTTCGTGTTCCTCGCCCAATGATTTGTTTAAACTCGGTCATGGAGCGAATGGGAGCGGTAAGGACGACATTGCGGACATTTTTAGCATCCACACCTGTCGTGAGCATCTTGGAACTGGTGAGAATGACGGGGAGGTCTTTGTCGTTGTCTTGAAAGGCTTCTAAAAAGCTCACGCCTATTTTGCCCTCATTTGAAGTGACACGCACGCAATAATCGTTGGCTTTGATGGTTTTATGTTGGTCGATGGCGATTTTCATATCTAAAGCGTGTTGTTGGTTCACACAAAAGACGATGGTTTTGTCCATCTTGCTTATTTGGCTTAAAATCGTTTTGGCTAAAAGCTCGGTGCGTTTGGGTATGACCACCTCTTTTTCAAACTGCTCAAGCTTGGCGATGCCGTTTTCCAACTCACCTTCGATGATGTCATCGGGGTTGAAGGTGTACTCGTCGATGTTGGTCTGTATGCGCTTGACTTTGTATGGTGTTAAAAAGCCGTCATTGATGCCGTCCTTGAGCGAATACTCATACACAGGCTCGCCAAAGTAAGCGTAAGTATCGCCGTTGTCGTCTCGTTTGGGCGTGGCGGTGAGTCCAACGTGAACCGCACTGGAAAAGTAGTTGAGGATGTCTCTCCAACTGCTCTGCTCATTGGCACTACCTCTGTGGCACTCGTCGATGATGACAAGGTCAAAAAAGTCTTTGTCATACTCCCTAAAGTAACCGCTAAAGTCATTTTCAGTGTCGGCTTCATCACTCTTTCGTTCACTGATAGCTTGGTAGATGGCAAAGAAGATGTTGGCATTGGTCGGAACTTTGCCGTTTCGCTCCCTGATAGCCTTACCATCAAGCCTGATGCACTCTTTTTCAAGCGGATTGAACTCGTTGTAGGCTTGGTTTATGAGGATGTTTCTATCGGCTAAGAAAAGTACACGAGGGCGTTTTTGAGCACCGTTTTTACTCCAACGGCTCTCAAAAAGACGGTACACGATCTGAAAAGCGATGTAAGTTTTTCCTGTACCTGTGGCTAAAGTCAAAAGCACTCTAGGCTTACCGCTTGCAATCGCCTCGATGGTTTTTTGCACGGCGATTTGTTGATAATAACGAGGCTTTTTCGTGCCATCAAGGTAAAAATGCTGGGTGATGGTGGTGTTTTGCGTTGGGGTAAGGTGTCCAAATTTTTTATCGAAAAGTGTTTGGGGTGGCGCAAAAGATCCAACCCACTCGCCTTTTCCCTCACGCATATCATGCGCGTAAATTTTGTGTCCATTAGTGGCGTAAACCATGTCGATTTTGAGTTTTGAAGCGTAGTTGATGACTTGTTGTAAGCCTTCTAGTGGGTCAATATTCTCCGCTTTGGCTTCGACGATGGCAAGGTTTGTATTTTTAAAGCTAAGTAAGTAGTCTACAAAATAGCGCTCGCCCCGTTTACCGCCTATGAGCTTTCGCCCATCGGTGAAATAATACTCTCTAACGATGTGGCGTTCTTCCCAACCACTGCTTTTTAAAACAGGGTCTATGAGTTTGACACGGGTATCGGATTCGCTAAATGCCATGATTTCTCCAACGTGTTTACATTTACATGTAAGTATAGCAAAACAAGCTTTATGCCTTAGGTTTCTTCATGACTCACCACCCTATTTCGCCCTGTTTGCTTCGCTTTGTAGAGGCATTTATCACCCAAAACAACAAGCGTGTTAAAGTCTTCAATCGCGTCGTGGTTGCGGATGAGTCCAAGGCTTATGGTGACGCGGATTTCTTGTCCGTTGTAGGAGATGCGCGTTGTTTCGACTTTTTGGCGTATGCGCTCAGCCACTTCTTGGGCTTCTTTAAGATGTGTTTGGGGTAGTAAAATGCCAAATTCTTCACCGCCAAGCCGTCCGATGATGTCGTAGTCTCGTGTTTGTTCAAGCAGTGTTTGTGATACACTTTGGATAACCAAGTCACCGCACTCGTGCCCATACGTATCGTTCACTTTTTTAAAATGGTCGATGTCGAGCATCATAAACGAAACACCCTTATCACCTTCCCATTTTCTTTGCGATGTTTCATACCATGTACGGCGATTAAGAAGGTTTGAGAGTCCATCAAGGGACATGAGCATATGGTTTTTCAGGGCGTTTTGGTACGCTTCTTTACCGTTTTTTCGGTTCAATAAAATAACCGCATACACATAACCCACCAAAGGAATGGCAAGAGAGAGAAAAATCACCATCTCTTCAGGCTTTTGATGGGTATAGGCTATCACCAAAGCGATAAAAGAGACTTGGTAGCCTTCCATAATGAAAAAGATTTTATTGGTAATGAGCGGTGTCATCATCATCGTCGCAACCAGGTAGAAAAACCACGAATAGACCACAAAATGCACAGGATTTCCAAAAAGAAGATAGGTCAGTGTCACCGCACTAAAGCCCATCGTTCCAAATGTCGTAATGGCTACGATATTGCGATGTTCAAACCAAGGATGATAGGATGCTAAAACAACCATTATCGCAAAAAAGACAGCTGTTGCACGTCCTGCTAAAATATAATAAAAATCTTCATTAAAACGATGCAGTTCATAATCAAAAGGGATATAAACAATCGATAAAACAAGCCCTATACAACTAAAATAGAAAAAATTTTTAGAAATCCGTTTCCAAAAATAGACTTCAAAGGTATCAAAATGAATAAGCCGATGGGGTGCCATATGATTATTCATCTTTTTCGTCTAGCAGGGGTACTTCTTCAACATCGGTACTAAAATCTTGATACTCCAACTTGGCATCTTTAAGATTTTTGGTCGCCTTTGCACCCAATTTTTTTAAGTTTTCCACTCGTCCTAAAAGATTGCCTGAGCCTTCTGTGAGTTGTTTTTGGGCATTGTCATAGGTGCCGTTTAGGGTTTGAAGTTGCATACCCACTTTTTTGAAACTCTCAGCAAATCCAACCATTTTGTCGTACAGTTTACCCGCATCTTCAAAGAGTTTTGTGGCTAGGGTATTGGAATTTTCACTTTGCCAATACAAATAAATCGTACGTAATGAAATCGTCAATGTAGAAGGTGTTACCATCGCAATATGTTTTTTCAATGCGTATTCGTAGAGCTTAGGTTCTTGTTGAATAGCAACCGAAAAAGCACCTTCGATGGGCACAAACATAAAGACATATTGAAGTGTGCCGTGTTTGTAGTGGGCATAGTCTTTGGAGTCAAGCGTGTTGATATGCTCTAAAAAAGCACTTGCCATGCTTTTGGAGGCGATGAGTTTTTCCTCGTCACTCTCAGCTTTGATAAATTCATCGTAGCTATTTAATGATACTTTAGAATCAATGATGATAGTGCGTTCTTGGGGGAGTTTGATGACCACATCGGGGCGTTTGGTACGACCCTCTTCATCTTTATAACTCTCTTGCGTTTCGTAGTGAACACCTTTGATAAGTCCAGAATACTCCAAAACACTCTCTAGTATCATCTCACCCCAACTGCCTTGGCTTTGTTTTTTGCCTTTGAGGGCTTTGGTAAGATTTTCTGCTTCTTTGGAGATATTAAGCCCTGTTCTTGCTACGAGGTCTATCTCTTTTGAAAGCTCGGCAAATTTTTTGATGCTGGATTCTTGAGAGTTTTCGACACTTTTTTTGAAGCTATCTAAGTTTTCTTTGAAGGGTTTTAAAAGTGTATCAAGGGATTTTATGGAAGTTTCATCAAGTTTTTTGAGTTTGCTTTCTAGGTTGTGTTCCATGATAGCGTTTAGTTTGAGTTCGAGTTTTAACCCTTGCTCATCTAAGTCATCTTTGAGTTTTTGATTGCCCTCTTTTTGGGCTTTAAGTTCGGCTTCTAACGTTGCATTTCGAATTTTAAGTGTTGTTGTTTCACCATAACCCTTTATAAGCCAAAAGACAAGGACAAGTATGGTGATAAAAAGTACGATTAAAAAGAGTAAAAAAAGCGTCTCTTTGGGCATAAAAATCCTTACATGGTGAGTTTAATCGATATACATTGTGTCCAAAATTTGATTTTTGAAGCGCATATTTTCTAAGTTTTGTTTGAGCACTCTGTTTTCTTCACTCAAAATGGAATATTCGCTGTAGAGTTTGTGGATATCACGGCTCATATAATAAATTTGATTTTTGATATAGATTTTAGGCAGTATGAGTAAAAAAGCCACAAACATCACCATATAAACGAGTATCAAAAAGCGAAAGTCAAGGTTTTTTTCAACTTTTAGTTCAGCATCATACTCTTCTAAAAGTTCGTTTTTATCTTCCATCACACACTCTTTTTGATTTCAAACACACGAAGCTTCGCACTTCTGCTTCTAGGATTTTTTTTCATCTCAGCAGATGTTGCTTCGATGGGTTTTTTGCTGACCAATTTTCCTAAAGCGTTCTTGTTGCCACATAGACACCGCATAACTTCTGGTGGACATATACAGTTTTGGCTCCAAAGTTTAAAGGTCTGCTTCACAATACGATCTTCCAAAGAGTGAAAGGAGATAATCCCCACAATACACTGCGTAAAATTGGCATTTTTAATACTTTCTAAAAGCTTGGTTAACACGCCTAACTCATCATTGACTTCAATGCGAATGGCTTGAAACAGAAGCGTTGAAGGATGAATCGTCTTTTTTCCTCCTACTTTTTCAGCCAATTTAGAAAGTTCTCTAGCACTTTCAATGGGCGCTTTTGCGCGTGCTTCGCAGATAAGCTGTGCCATTTTTCTATACTCATGGATTTCGCCGTATTCACGCAAGATAAACTCTAACGCATCTTTAGGGTAGTGATTGACCACTTCATAAGCACTGAGGGCATTGTGTGGATTCATACGCATATCTAAAACATCCGAATCAAAGGCAAAACCACGCTCTTTTTTATCGAGTTGTAAGGAGGAGACACCAATGTCCGCTAAAATACCACGAATGGGTAAATGGGCATATTTTGCGATAACGGTTGAAAAATTGCCATGTTCAAACACCACACGTTCACCAAACCGCTCTAGCCTTTTTTGGCTAAAAGCCAACGCTTCTTCATCTTGGTCACAACCTATAATTTTGATACGAGCATTTTGCTCCAAAAGAGCCTCACTATGTCCCCCATACCCTAAAGTACAATCCACAATATACCCCTCATCAATATTTTGAAAAGCCTGAAGGGTTTGTGTCAAAAGTACTGGGATATGAGGAATATTCACAAAATGTCCTTTAAGAAAATAGCTTTATTATAATGTGTTAAGGCTTAGAATCGCCTCATATGCAACGTTCATCATCGTCTCAATTTCTTTACATGTAATGACATAAGGAGGCATAAAATAGACCACATTACCCAAAGGACGCAGGATAACACCATGACGAAGGGCATAGGTAAAAATTTTAAGATTGACACGAAAGTCAATAGGGTATTCGTCTAATTCAACGACAGCAATCATGCCCATTTGACGAATACTACGCACATTTTTGAGCTGTTGAAACGCGTCTAATTTAGAAGCCATAAAAGCTATTTTTTCACGATTTTTTTCCAAAATTGATTCATTTTCAAAGATATCCAGTGTTGCATTAGCGGCACTACACGCCAAAGGATTTCCCGTATAACTGTGTGAATGCAAAAACGCTTTAAACTCGCTATAGTCACAGTAAAACGCATCATACACATTTTGTGTGGTTAACACGACTGAAAGAGGCAGATAACCCCCCGTTAGTCCTTTAGAAAGTGTCATAAAATCAGGACTAACACCCGCATGTTCACACGCAAACATCTTACCCGTTCTACCAAAGCCAACAGCGATTTCATCGGCAATAAGATGAATATCATACGCATCACACAGTGTGCGAGCACGTTTGATGTAAAGCGGATGGTACATGTGCATTCCCCCTGCACACTGCACCAAAGGCTCGATGATAAACGCAGCAATTTTTCCACGATGCTCTTGAAAAATTGCCTCCAAAGCCAATGCTGCTTCAAGGGCTGCTTCTTCACTTTGGTCTTTGGGAACAGGGGCTTGAAGTGTTTGAAGTAAAATATCTTCAAACACTTCCTTATACAGTTTTACATCGCCTACGGCTAAAGCACCGATAGTTTCGCCATGATAGCTGTTTTGCAACGAAACAAAGAAGGGGCGTTTTTCACCTCTATTTTTAAAGTACTGAAAACTCATTTTAAGCGCAACTTCTATGGCACTAGAGCCATTATCTGCATAAAAACATTTTTCTAAACCTTGAGGAGAGAGTGCGCACAGTCTTTGCGAGAGTCTAACAATCGGCTCATGCGTAAAGCCTGCAAAAATGACATGTTCTAGGGTGTCAATTTGCTCTTTAATTTTTTGATTGATATAGGGATGACAATGACCAAAAAGATTCACCCACCATGAACTAACACCGTCGATGTAAGCGTTATTATCAAAATCAAATAAATAAATGCCTTCTCCGCTTTTGATAGGAAGCAGAGGCAGTGTCTCATGGTCTTTCATTTGGGTACAAGGGTGCCAAATATGGGCTAAATCTTCACGGACCAACGCTTTTGCATTCATGGTTCTTTTTGCCTTTTGTGTTAGGAAATTGACTCAATTTAGGGTTATTTAATAACTATAAAGATAGAATTATAGCAAAATACACTTGTTTATAAGGGATACGAATGATTACGTGGATGCAACGTCACAAAAAATACCTCGTCATTACCATTTGGATTAGCACGATTGCATTTGTCGGTGCTGGATTTGTCGGATGGGGGGCTTATGATTTCAACAAAGACCGTGCATCTTCTGTAGCAAAAGTTGGGCATAGAACTATCTCTGTACAAGAGTTTCAAACCGCTTATGGCAGGCACTTTAGTTTTTATAACAATCTTCTAGGTGGTAAAATGACCCAAGAGCAAGCGGAGCAAATGGGCTTAGATAAAATGGTCATGAACACCCTCATCAATCAAGCGCTTCTGTTAAATCTTGCTGATGATATCGGTCTTATCTCAACCAAAGAGGATGTGAAAGAACATCTTGCAAAAAATAAAGACTTTCAAACCAATGGCGCTTTTGACAAGGGCGTTTATTATGCGTTATTAAAGCAAAATGGCATCGCCCCAAAAGAGTATGAAAATGGGCTTGAAAAAGAGATCTTAAATACTAAACTAGAGCGTTTTTTCAACTTTGCTCCCTCAGATAAAGAACGCGAACTCTTTACAGCTTCTTTTTTCCTCCAAGATAGACTCTCGGTGGCAACACTAACGCTCGATGCAAGTGAGCTTGTCTACAAAGAAGAAGACCTTAAAACGTTTTGGGAAAAAAATAAAGCCAATTATTTAAGCCAAAAAAGTTTTACGCTTGAACTCCTTACACTCCCTCCTTCGACAGAAGCTTTGGATGAGAAAGCTTTAGAAGCATTTTATGCCGAAGAGAAACACAACTATAAGCATTCCGATGGAAAACTGATGAGCTATGATGAGGCAAAAGCCACCGTCTCTAAAGATTTGCGACTCAAAAATGATAAAAAGCATGCCCTTGAAACATACCTTGCTTTCAAAAAAGGGGAGATACAAGCAACACAAAGCAAAACAGTTTTAGAAGGCGATACTAGCTTTCCTTTAGATAAAATCGAAAGTGCGGCTAAAGATGAAGTCGTCAAACCCTTTATCCATAATGACGCCTATGTCATTGCTAAAGTGAAAGAGATTAAGTTCCCTGAAGTGATGAGCTATGACATGGCAAAAGAACGTGTCAGCAATGCCTTTTTAGAGGAATTAAAAGTAACACTACTTGAGAAAAAAGCACACGCACGTCTTGAAGTCTTTCAAGGAACAGACATTGGTTTTGTAGGCAGAGACAGTGTCAAATCCATCGCAGGTTTGGATGAAGCCAAGAGCGCAGAATTTTTAAGCACTGTTTTTGATAACACAAACACAAAAGGTTATAAAGTTATGGGTGACAAAGCCATTTTATACGAGGTTTTGGAACAAAAGTTGCTTGATGAAGAGAAGATCAAACAGTATGTTAGTTTGTTGGATGAAAATATCGCACGCGCCAAGCTAACAGAATTTAACCAAAATCTTATCAAAAAACTAGCTCAGGCATACAAAGTCGAGCAATACTATAAAGGAAAATAGTTGAGCACTACGATTTTAGGTATTGACATTGGATCAACCAAGATTTGCGCCATTATCGCTCAAAAAAATGATGATGGTGACATCAAAATTTTAGGTGCGGGTATTGCAAAGTCACAAGGGCTAAAAAAAGGGATTATCACCAATATCGATCTTGCCTCCAAATCTATCCGTAACGCCCTCAATGATGCAAAGCGTGTTGCGGGAACGCAGTATGAAAAAGTTATCGTCTCTATCTCTGGGGCGTATACTAAAAGTGTAGACAGTAGCGGTATCGTTAATATTCCTAACCGTGACATTGGCATCAAAGAAATCAACCGTGCCATGCAAATGGCAGATCACAATGCTAATATCCCCAACGAATATGAAAAACTACATGTCCTTCCTTATAACTTCAAAGTCGATGACCAAGAGTTTATCGAAGACCCATTAGGCATGAATGGTGCACGTTTGGAAGTACAAGTTCACATCATTACTGCACAAAAATCCTCCTTGAGCAATCTTAAAAAAGCTGTTAAATCCGCAGGTGTTGAAATTGATAATATTGTCTTGGGATGTTATGCCTCTGCGATTGCTGTGTTAAATCATGATGAGAGAGAACTGGGCGTTGCCGTTATTGATATGGGTGGGGCAACGTGCAACATCATGATTCATGCGGGCAATTCCATGCGTTTCAATGACTATTTGGGTGTTGGCTCACTCAATATCACCAACGACCTTTCAACCGCACTTCATACACCATTAGGTGCGGCAGAAGATATCAAAATCAATTATGGTTCACTGAAAAGTAATTCGAATGAACTCATTGAACTGCCCGTTATTGGGGATGATGGCTCAACACATGAAGTATCACTCAATATTGTTTCCAATGTCATTTATGTACGGGTCGAAGAGACTTTAATGATCTTAGCTAAAACACTGGAAGAGAGTAGTTTTAAAGAACAAATCGGTGCGGGTGTAGTTTTAACAGGTGGGATGACAAAGCTGGAAGGCATTAGAGAATTGGCTGCGGCTATTTTTGATAATGTACCAGTTCGTATTGCCAAACCAAGAGAGATGGATGGGCTTTTTGAAACACTCAGAGACCCTAGCTATTCAACAGCCATTGGGCTTGTTTTATACGGAGGTGGTTATTTTACACCGTATGAAATTGACTCCAATAAAAAATTACGTTACAAAGATGAAACTATAGAGCCAAGTCGCCATCATCAAGAAAGAGATGAAGATGAAACGTTTGAAGATAATGTAGAATTAGGAACAGCACTACCAAAAGAGAATGCCAAGGAAAAACTCAAAGACCTTGCCAATATTCAAGAAGAGCAGAGCGATGGATTTATGTCACGCCTGTGGAATAGATTAACACAATTATTTTAAGAGGGGAACGGGAAATGAATGGATTTAGCATAGAAGAATCAAAAGGTGTCTATGGCGCGAAGATTAAAGTAATTGGTGTCGGTGGTGGCGGTGGGAATATGATCAACCACATGGTACGCGAGGGGATTCACGGTATTGACTTGATTGCGGCAAACACCGATGCACAAGCCCTTGAAAATTGTTTGGCTAAAACTAAAATTCAACTGGGACGTAAAGGCTTAGGGGCTGGAATGCGCCCTGAAATTGGTAGAGAGTCTGCACTGGAAAGTTATGAAGAGATTAAAAGTTCTCTTGAAAAAGCAGACATTGTCTTTATTGCTTCTGGTTTTGGCGGAGGAACAGGGACAGGAGCAGCACCTGTTGTAGCCCAAGCGGCTAAGGAAGTGGGAGCGTTGACCGTTGCTGTTGTCACACGTCCTTTTATGTTTGAAGGTAAAAAAAGAGCAAAACTCGCAGAAATCGGCATTAATGACCTACGCAAAGAGAGTGATTCTATCGTTATTATTCCTAACGATAAACTTCTTTCCATCGTCGATTCCAAATTTGGGATTAAAGACAGTTTTAAAATTGTAGATGATGTTTTAAGCCGTGCGGTAAGTGGCATGAGCTTGGTGGTTCTTTCCTCTGGACAAAGCGATATCAACGTTGACTTTGCTGACGTCCAAACGGTCATGAGTCATCGTGGTATGGCGCTCATGGGTATTGGTGAGAGTACGGGTGAAGATGCTGCAATGGAAGCGATTAAAAGCGCTATCGAATCACCATTATTGGACAATATGTCCATCAATGGAGCACTGGGTGTACTTGTGCATTTCCACATTCCTCCAACTTGCCCACTCAATGAAATCAGTGCCGCGATGGGACTTATTTTGGATTGTGCGGATGAAGATGCTGATGTTATTTTTGGTACCACGACGGATGAAAACATGGCAGAGAACAGTGTACGTGTGACGATTGTTGCTACGGGTTTTGAAAATAAAATTGAAGCAGCTAAAGAGCTTAAAGCTCTCAATACCAATCAAGAATCTATCCGTAAAGAGCGCATCTTACGTATGAAAAAAGTTAGTGGTGGATATGAAGGACAAGACGACTATCTTGATATCCCAACCTATATTCGCCACCAAATGGATTAAAACTCATATTAACGAAGAGGATTTCCCCCTCCTCTTCGTTATTTTCCTAGCACTATTCCTCTTCGTAAAAATAACCCTATCTGTACCATCATCAACGCTTTCATCACCCATTCACTTTGCTTATGCATGGAGCGAAAAGCATCTGTAGCTGTTTGTAAAGCTCCCTTGGCTTGCGCCTCTTGGATAAAAGGTGTGTAGTAATAGATAAACAAAAAAGCAAGAACTACGGCTGTGAGTGAGAGCAAAAGTGCGCTTCTATCTTTATGGTTTGCCTTTGATACCCATGCGATAATCTCAAATAAAACACTAAAAAGGCCAACAAAAAGCAATAACGTATTCATACGTAGAAAAATTTCTGTCATCAAAATACCACTTTGAAAATGGCTTAAAATACCCTCCCCTAAAAGGGTTTGTGGAAAGAAAATAACGGGTGCCACAAAAGCCCCCGCAGCAAGTTCAATGCCAATCATCATGCCTAAAACCATCAAGTAAATCACCGTAATACTTCTCACGCCTCTCTCCTTATCCAAAATCCTCTATCTAAACCTGCCAAATCTGTGTAAAAAAAGGGTGTGAGTCCTTTGCTGTGTGCATATACATGTAAAGACTCCCTCTGGTCATAACCCATTTCACACACCAGTATGCGAGCATTTGTTTCTATAAAAAGATCGATAATATGGCACAACATCTCATCACCCCTATGACCACCATAAAGTGCTAATGAAGGCTCATAGGAGAGTCCGATTGCCAAGGATGTATCATTGGCGATATACGGAGGGTTGGAAACTATCATATCAATATGACCTTTAACCCCTTGCAAATAACTCCCCTCAATAAAATTAATTCGCTCCCTAACACCGTGTTTATTAGCATTATGTTCACTTACATGTAAAGCATTCTTGGAAATATCCACGGCTGAAACTGTAGCCTCTGGCAACATTAAAGAAAGCATAATACTCACAATCCCACTACCACATCCTATCTCAACAATGTGTGGATGGGAAAGTTCATGTGCTAATTCAACCACTTTATCCACTAAAATTTCTGTTTCAGGACGAGGGATGAGCACACGAGCATCTACATCAAATACTTTTCCATAAAACGTGGCATGCCCCAAAATGTACTCTAAAGGCTCATGGGATGAGCGTCGTTCTAACTTTTCCCAAAATGCTTCGTCCACATCCACACAATCATCACCGTGTGCAACAAGCCAACTCATCTCTTTACCCAAGACCTCACAAAGCAGTATCATCGCCTCTTTATGAGGAATATCCGTCACCTCACGTAAGCGTTGTGTACTTACATGTAAAAGCTCTTTGATAGAAATCATTACAGTGACATACCTAACTTTTTTAAACGTTCAACCAAGGGAGGATGCGTGAAATAAAGGGCTATGCTAAGAGGATGTGCACGTGGGAAACTTTTATTTTCATCGGCAAGTTTGACTAAGGCTGCACATAGAGCCTCTTTACTTTCACACTCACTGCCATATTCATCGGCTTTGTATTCGTTGTGACGGCTTAGAAGTCCAAAAAGAGGCATCATCGCAAAAGAGAGTACGGGTGAAAATAAGAAGAAAAAGACAATCACCATCTGTGCTCCATTGCTTACATGCAACTGTTCAAAAAGGACATTTGGAAGGTTTCCAAAAAGAGCAAACATGATAAAAAGCATCACTGCGCTACTGGCAATATTTTTAAGAATATCCCCATGTTTAAAATGACCTAACTCATGTCCAAGAACTGCTAAAAGCTCTGATTTTTCAAGTTTGGCAATCAAGGTATCAAACAGAACAACCCGTTTTGACTTTCCAAGCCCTCCAAAATAGGCATTAAGCCTTTTATCGCGTTTGCTTGCATCTAAACTGTAGACACCACTGCTTTTGAGTCCTGCTTTACTTAAAAGTGCTTCGATTGATGCTTGAAGTGCTTCATCTTCTAAAGGAGAAAGCTTATTGAACAAAGGCACAATGACAATCGGGTAAATCATATTGATAAACAAAATAACAGCAAACGAAAATGCAAACCCATACAACCACCACTGCTCAAAACTGTTAACGATCACAATCATTGCCCAAAAGAAAAGCCCACCAAAGAGGATGAACATGGCTATGGACTTCAGTTGGTCGAGCATAAAAGTTTTAGCATCAATGGTTGAAAAACCAAATGTCTTGTCCAATCCAAACGTTTGATACAGTTCAAAAGGGAAAGAAGAAAGGTAATTAATCGCCATAAAAATAGCTATAAACGCAAGTGCACGAAGCGTTTCATTTTCAACATACATGACTACTTCATCCAATAAACGCAAACCAAATCCCATCCATGCTATAAAGAGTAAAAACTCAAACAAGGTTGAGACTAACGAAAACTTTTGTGAAGCAATCTTATAGTGTGCTGCTTTTAGATAATGAGAAGGAGATAAGATAATTGCCTTCTCATGTTTTGCTTTTGAAACAAACCCAATTTCCATGATTGCAGCATAAATTTTAATAAAAATATAGAGTGTGTAGAGTGCCATGAGTGTAAGAAGCATGAGCCAAAATCCTTTTAAATTAATCGATGCTATAATATCCAAATAAAGTAAATGGAGACAATTTGGCCCTTTTAGATTTAATCGAACTGAGTAAACTGTATGAAACAAACCGTATCTTAGATAAAATCACTTTTTCACTCCATGAAAATGAACGTATTGCCATCATCGGGAAAAATGGTGGAGGTAAATCCACATTGATGAAAATCGTCAATGGCTCTTTGAGCTTCGATGAGGGAAGGCGTATCGTTCAAAAAAATATTAAAATTGGTATGCTAGACCAAACGCCTAGCTTTAAACAAGGTATGAGCGTTAAAGAGGCTATCGAAGAACAACTCAGTGAGCTTAAAAATGCCTTGATACGTTATGAACTCATTTTAAAGGCACTAGAATCTGATCACAGCCCTGCTCTTTTGGAAGAGCAAAGCACACTTGCAACATTTTTAGAAATCCATGACGCATGGAGCTTGGACGAAAAAGTCCAACAGGTCATGCAAGAGTTTGATCTCAAACAATTTGAGTTCAGTGATGTCAATACCCTCAGTGGTGGTGAGCAACGTCGTGTCACACTCGCAGGTCTTATTCTTCAACAACCCGATATCCTCCTTCTGGATGAACCGACCAACCACCTTGATGTTTACATGGTTGAGTTTTTAGAAAAGATGATACTCAAATCTCGTTTTACGCTTCTTTTTATCTCCCATGATCGTTATTTCATCGACCATATCGCTACCCGTACGATTGAAATTGATGATGGTACCCTTCGTAGTTTTGAAGGAGGCTATGAAAATTACCTTACATGTAAAGAGCTACTCATTCACTCCTTGCAAAAACAACATGAAAACTTGCTCAAATATCTCAAAGGTGAAGAAGAGTGGTTAAGACGTGGGGTTAAAGCACGTTTAAAACGCAATGAAGGACGAAAACAACGTGTTTTTGAACTGCGTGAATCTTCTAAAAAAAACCCTTCATTGGTTAAAAAACTCAAACTCGAACTGGAACGCGAAAAACTCAATTTTAACGGTGAAAAAATCATCAATAAGCAAAAAATGCTCTTTGAAATCTACAATATCGACAAAAAGCTGGGTGAAAAAATCCTGATTAAAAACTTTAGCACACGCATCTTACAAAAAGACCGCATCGCCATCGTGGGAAAAAATGGTGCAGGAAAATCAACCTTGCTTCGTATTTTATTGGGCGATATAAGCGTCGATGCGGGAACCTTTAATGCAGGAGAGTTTAAAGTCGGCTACTTTGACCAACAACGCTCCATTTTAGACCCCAACAAAGACCTCATTGAAACTTTTTGCCCTCAAGGAGGCGATAGAATAGATGTTAAAGGCAAAAATATGCATGTCTTTGGCTACCTTAAAAACTTTTTATTTCCCAAAGAAGACCTGAATAAAAAAATAGGCATCTTGAGTGGTGGTGAAAAAAACCGTGTGGCTTTAGCCCTTTTGTTTGCACAGGAGGTTGATTGCCTTATCTTAGATGAGCCGACGAATGATTTGGACATTCCTACCATCAATATTTTGGAAGAGTACATCCAAAGTTTTCAAGGTGCAGTTATTTTTGTGAGCCATGACCGCTATTTTGTTGATAAAATCGCCGAAAAACTCTACGTCTTTAAAGGTGAAGGTGCCATTGAAGAGAGTTATCAAAGTTATAGTGAATACTTGGAGATTGAACGCGAACTCCAAGAACTTGAGCAAATGGAAAAAGAGGTTTCCACACAAAGAGATGAACCAAAAGTGCTAAAGACAAAAGAGGCTCTTCCTACAAAACTAAGTTACAAAGAGCAACGTTTGCTTGAAACTCTGCCCCATACCATTGAAACGCTTGATCAAGAAATCTCTGCTATTAAAAAGTGTTTGGAAAATCCTGAGTGCTATCAACAAAAAGGCTTGAGTGCATTGAGTTCTGATTTACAATCTAAGGAAAATGCTTTGGAACCGATGATTGAAGAATTACTTTTATTGGAAGAAAAAGTAGAACACATGCAAAGAGGGTAATCCCTCTTTGCCCTATTTTACGCTTTAAATGTGGAAAGTGTTCTATCGAGTGTTTTAGATGTTTCAAGCATCTTTTGAGAAATAACAGACAAATCTTCTGCAATTTTTTCATTGGTATTAGAGAGGCTCAGGGTTGTTCGCATCTGCTCCATCATCACATTCGTCAAATGCGATATTTCAACCACTTTTTTAGACGCTTTTTTCGAAACTTCTATCGATTGTAATGTTTTATCTTTGGTCTCTTCTGTTTTATTTTGAACTTCAAAGGCATTGGTGGAAATCACACGGATATTGGAAGAGTTCTCTTCCATGTGAGAGCTAAGCTGTGTAACACCTTGAACAATGACACTAATGGTTGCATCAATTTCAGCTAAGGATTTTTGTGTTCGCTCTGCTAATTTTCGCACTTCATCCGCAACAACTGCAAACCCTCGTCCATGTTCCCCTGCCCGCGCAGCTTCTATGGCAGCATTGAGTGCTAGTAAATTGGTCTGATCAGCAATATCTTTAATCATTGCCAAAACACCTTTTATCTGCTCCGTTTGAGACACCACCGTTTGAATTTGACCTGCCATCTCCTGCTCTTGATCACTGGCAGAATTAATTTGCTGTACCACCTGATTTAAAGAAGCACTCATAACCTCTAAAACACTCAACGATGAAGTATTGTCTTCAACCGTATGAATAGCAAGCTCTTCTGAAAGGTCCAAATCTATCTCAATATCTTTCATTAATTCAAAAGACATCTTAATTTGGTGGGCTTGTTCTAAAACCCCTTTTGAAAACTCTATTGCATTGACACTTAATGACTCACCTGTTTGCTCAACATTTTGAGAAATACTTTGTGATGTATGGATAATGGATTGAATCTTTTCGATAAAAAGATTAATGTACTTTGCGATTTCACCCATCTCATCTTGACTTTTTATATCAACCCGTGCCGTCAAATCACCATTACCACCAGAAAGATCTTTAACGCGTTCGAGTAAAATATCCAAAGGATGCCCAACGACCTTTTTTAAAATAAACAAAATAAGTACCGTTGTAAAAAGAAGAGAGAGTGAAAAGATAAGAAGCAATTTCCAGCTAACTGCATCGATATAGGTATCAATTTCATCAAACGAGAAGGTCATATCCATCACACCTAAAACATCCCCTTTTTGTGATGTTGCATGACACGCTAAACAGTCTTGCTCTGCAATCAAAGGCTGAAGCAAGCGCAAACGATGCCCTTTTTCATCATCTAAATTAATATTTTTTTGAATAGGATTTTTAAAAACAGAGACAACCACGTCTTCAGTAGAAGGTTTAACACTCATGCCAAAGGTTTCAATGACGGCCTTAGATTGGTGAATTTTAAGCTCTTTGATGCCTTTCATCTGACCCGCATCGTGCAACGACTTGTCTATCATAGCGCGATCACCCAAATTCATGGCAGAACGAACCGTTTGAAACACAGAATAACTTAAAAGATTGAGGTTATTTTCACTTTGAATTTGAGACGATTTCTTGAACTCATTCACAATAAAAAATTGCAGAACAATAAAACTTACCATTAACAATGGAATGAGTGTCAAACCAATTTTAATGCCTATTCCTTTGCGCATATCAAGCCTTTCTTACATTCATGGAGTCAATAAGATTCATATCATCAAGCATGGTGTACAATTCGGGGGAACCGACATAAACAACCAATGCCATTTTGTCAATTTTAATTGATTTGATTAAAAAACCTATCACTGAAGAGGTGATAATAAAAGAATCTTTCACGTACACATTAATGGCGCGGCCACTGTCTTGTTCAAAAGCTCTTCGCACTGCATCTTTAATGTTTTGTCCATCTGAAATTGTCTTAATTGTCCCGAAGACGTTGATATCTACACTGGTACCATTGGCTCGCGTCGTAATTTCCATCATTGCCCCTCGATTAAATATAGCTTCGATTATAGTATATCTTTTTGGAGTTGATTCTTAAAATGTCATTTTTTAAGCACCTAATGCCTGTTTTACCTCATCACTTGCCATCATTATGTTCCAAACAGGCTCCCAAACAATCTCAATCTCACACGTATCAACCGTTTCTAGCTTTAAAACAGCCTCGTGTGTCCATTGCTTGATAAGCTCATGCAAGGGGCATGCTTTTGTAGAGAGCGTCATGCTCACATGAACATGACGATTTTGAATCTTTACACCATAAATCAAACCCAATGAAACAATATCAAAACCAACTTCTGGGTCAATGACAGTTCTAATCGCCTCATAAATATCTTTTTCTTCAAGCATTGTGTGACTCCTTAAGGGTATAGGTAAACGTATAAAACACATTATAAACAACCAACACAATAGAAATAGCCAAAAGTGTGACTCCTAGATAAAAAAGAGAGGCTTTCTCTATCATTTTGGCCAAAAAGATAATCCCAATGGCACTAAAAAGGAAATACGTTTGAGCATCCGCTACCCTGCTTTGAATCATCTGGTGCAAAAGAGGCACTTTTTGTTTTCCAACAAGAGGTGAAAATTTTTCATACCATATCAAAAATGGTAAAATTTTATAGATATGCCCCACGATATAAGGCAGTAAAAAGCCAAAAAAGAAGCCTATACCACCCAAAACAACATCAAACCACACAACAACAAGGTTACATGTAAAGCAAAAGAGTGCAAACAAGATATTTTTTACCCAATAATCATTTTGCTTACGTACACGGTGCTTTAGGATAATGAGCATCTGGATAACAAACAAGAGGGATGAACCCACCACCATGCCTAAACAGAGCATCACTATTTTTTCGTACCCAGCAAGTAAACAGAACATTGCACCTAAAACACCTGCGCTGTGAAGATACAATGCGCTTTCTATCCATTTTTGAGAATACCCATGAGAGAGTGAGAACATTGGCAATAACACCATAGAAACTCCCATGATGACCATCAAGACAAAACCCGCTAGTGTGCCTAAGATATGTGCTTGTATCCACGCATTACTGTCAATTTCAAAGAGCCCATGTCCTAAATGTAACCCTACCACCAGTCCAAGACTGATCGAGAGAAACAAAAACAGTGTTGCCACTAACAAAAACTTACCAACAAGATGGATACGTTCCAAGCGGAAAAACGTCAAAAAGACATTGACACAAAAAATGACCATTGACGTGTAGGTGATAACAGCGCCGTAAGGGATAAGTAAATGTAAAGCACTAAAGCTAAATCCACTCACTATCATCACCAAGCCACAAAGATAGATGTAAAACTGAACATAAGCAAAATCTTTGGAAAAAATAGGTGCTTCAAGCACAACGGGTAAGAGTTGGTACATCGCCCCAAAAATCACCATCATCACAAAACCTAAAAGGTAGAGATGGGAAAAAGCCGCTAAAGACGATGCGATAAAATAGCCTTCCATATCAGGAACTATAAAAAGTAAGGCAACGCCACTTAAAACCAAAAAAACAATCGCGGCAATAAAAAAATGTGCAACCAAAACAAACGGTGGTGCCATTTCCGTGGCTAATGAGACTTTCATTAGCCTGCACAGCTTTTCTTACTTAAATCTGCTTTGTGTGTTTCACCCTCTTTGTACGAAAAAACGAGTTTTAATTTCCCTTCTCCTAGCTCTGTGGTTTCGATGTCATAAAAAGCACTGATTTTGGCCAAAAGACCTACGGGGGAGCGGTGGTTTATCATGACGACTTTTATGTGAGGAGAGCTTAATTTCTCAAGTGCTATCATGGCGTTCACCATAGGCTCAGGAGGGACGCATAGTGAGGTATCAAATTCGATAAACGTAACATTTTCAAGCGTGTATGTGAAGAAAGGCACCGTAGCATTGTCTACATGTAAAGGGATTGGATTCATTGTTTCAGCCTTATTTTTGGTGAAACTATAATCCAATCCTAACGAAAAATCCTTAATCTAAATCAAGACTTATTTTATCCTGATTAATGTAAAAAGTGTCTAACCCCTGTAAAATAAAGAGCAATGCCATGTTCATTGGAAGCAGCTATAACTTCATCATCACGGATACTCCCACCTGGTTCAATAATCGCTTTTACCCCAGCTGAAGCGGCAGCATCGATGCTATCTCGGAATGGGAAAAATGCTTCACTCGCAAGTACGGAGCCATTCATATCGATGCCCATATCTTGCGCTTTTCTCAAAGCAGCCTTTGCCGCATCCACACGACTGGTCATTCCCATACCGATGGCGACCATCGCAGAGTCTTTGACATACACCACGCAGTTTGATTTGGTAAGACTGGCAACTTTATAAGCAATTTCCAAATCATGTAGCTCTTGCGAAGAAGCCTTGCGTTCACTCAAACACTTCGCATCTTTCACTTCTTCTTCGGTAACTCTATCGCTGTTTTGGAAGACAAAACCACCATCAACGTGTTTAAAGTCATATTCATCATCGCTTAACACTAAGTACTTACTCTCTTGTGAGAAGATTTTGATACGTTTTTTGCTCTCAAATACCGCTAATGCGTCTTCATCAACATTTGCTGCGATAATCACTTCGATAAAAATTTCATTAATTTTTTCAGCCAAAGCTTTATCTAAACGTCCATTGATGGCAACCACACCACCAAATGCTGAAACAGGGTCACATTTGAGTGCTTTAACATAACTATCAAGTAAGTTATCACCAATCGCAAAACCACAAGGATTGGCATGTTTGATAATAGAAACAGCAGGTGCATCCCCAAAAGAAGCGGCGATTTTAACCGCACCGTGGATGTCGGTCATGTTGTTAAAGCTGGCTTCACCTTTGAGCGTTTTAAAGTTATTGGTAAAAAAGTAGTCAAACTCATACAAAGCGCCCTTTTGGTGAGGGTTTTCACCATAACGCGTATCAAATGCTTTGGTTCCTACGATAAACTGTTTTTCACCAAAACCATCGTTAAAACGTTTGTTCATATAATTGGCTATCATGCTATCATAGGCTGCGGTGTGCTCGAACGCTTTTATCATCAAAGCGCGTCTAAATTCAAATGTATTTTTTTTCTCTCTTAGAGCATCAATGACACCATCATAATCCAACACATCCGTCACGATCATCACATCCGCAAAGTTTTTAGCCGCACTTCGCACCATTGCAGGTCCACCGATGTCAATATTTTCAATAATCTCATCAAAATCATCGCTCTTAGCAATCGTCTCTTTAAACGGATAAAGATTGACACACACCAAGTCAATGCCTTCGATGCCGTGCTCTTTGGCAACCTTTACATGTAAAGGCATATCCCTTCGGTGCAAAATACCCCCGTGAATCATCGGGTTTAAGGTTTTGACCCTACCATCGAACATCTCAGGAAATTTCGTCACTTCTGAAATTTCTAAGGCTTCAATCCCCTCTTCTTTTAAGAGTTTATACGTCCCTCCCGTGGAGATGATTTCAAACCCTAAACGTTTCAAATCTTTCGCAAACTCTACGATACCTGTTTTGTCGCTGACACTGATTAATGCTCTCACATCATTCCTTTACATGTAAATCATTTCTCTTATTTTACACAAGTTAGGGTTTAGACTCTATTAAACAAGTTACGCTACTATTTCAAATCTTTTTGCTATTAGAAGGAATTATAATTATGAATCTATCGTTAAGTGCGTGGAGTATCTTATTTATGGCATGGCTGACCTCTATGGTTGCCATCATCGGAAGTCTTTTTTTCTCCGAAGTCATGCTCTTTCCTCCGTGTGTAATGTGTTGGTATCAGCGCATTTGTATGTACCCATTGGGTATCATTTTACTCATGGCCCTCTTTCCTTTGGATGTAAAGGTCACACGCTATGCCACACCGCTTGTTGGGATTGGACTCTTTTTTGCCCTCTACCAAAATCTGCTTTATTACGGCATTTTACCCGAGTCTGTACAACCTTGTTCGCAAGGTGTTTCGTGTACGAGTGATTACATTAATTGGTTTGGATTTATCACCATTCAGCTTCTCTCCTTGATTGCTTTTATCGTCATTGCTCTGCTACTGTATCTCTTTAAAAAAAAGGTTAACGCATGAAAAAACAGACCCTTATTTATTGCTCTTTAGCACTCTTTGCTGTGCTTTATTTTGGTGGAAGTTGGCTTTACAAAAATGCAGACCACTCCGTCTCTCAAGAAAAAAACAGCGCTTTAGTACGCCCTTATGCACCCACGATTGGCAAGGAAAACGCCAAAACGGTCATCGTTGAGTTTTTTGACCCTGCGTGCGAAACGTGTCGGGCTTTCTATCCTTTTGTCAAAAACATCATGAAAGCACATCCCGATAAAATCAAATTGGTCATGAGACACGCCCCTTTTCATACCGACTCCTACTATGTCGTGCAAATGCTTGAAGCGGCCAAATACCAAGATAAATATTTTCAAACACTTGAAACGCTTTATAAATACCAAGATAAATGGACGATAAATCACAAAGTCACCATAGCTCCCATTTGGGGATTTTTACATGAAGCGGGGCTTGATATTGAAAAACTGCGTGACGATATGAAACGTTCTGAGGTGGATGAGCGCATCAAACAAGACATTGCCGATACAAAGACCTTAGGTATTACCAAAACGCCTGAATTTATTGTCAATGGCAAACCGCTCAAACGCTTTGGTTATAAAGAATTGGAAGAGCTTATCGCATCAGAATTATAACGGTGAACATCCATGAAGGCGTAAATTTCGGCGTCGCTCCCCATCGTGAAACCGTCTTTTTTCCAAATCGGTTTGTGGATTTCGAGGCGGAACTGCGGTGGGTTTTTTAGTTTCATCAATGGCGACCATTGTAAAAAAACAGCTATTACAATGCGTCGCAATCCCTTTTTGGATATCTTCAGAGACCACTTTAATCCCAATCTCCATGGATGTTTTTCCCGTGTAATTGACACTGGCAAAAAACGTAACGAGCGCACCAACAGGGATAGGATGTTTAAACAAGACTTGATCCACAGAAAGTGTCACCACATAATGCCCACAATAGCGTGATGCACACGCGTAAGCCACTTGGTCAAGGTATTTGAGCAAATCACCTCCGTGAACATTGCCTGTAAAATTAGCTTTATCGGGTGTCATCAGTACTGACATGCTTAAGGTGTGCTTTTCAAGAGAAGTCATGGGTTCCATTAGCTTTTTTCCTTTTTTATCATTTCATACGCTTCATTAATCTCTTGAAGCTTCGTAGTTGCCGCATCAATGATGCTTTGCTCTTTGCCCTGCCCCATCAAAATATCAGGATGATACTCTTTCACCAAAGCACGATACTTTTTCTTGATACTCTCCATATCCTCACTCGAGCTCGCTCCCAAAATGGTATACGCTTGTTCAATCCCTAAGGCTTTTTGTGTGGCTTTGTTGGCATAAAAAGCTTCAAATCCTGCAATAAGCCGTTCAAAATCTGCCCGTTTAATCTCCAAAGCGTTGGCAATATCTTCGGTTATCATAAATTCCGTTTTTGAAAAACTCGCATCAATAAAAGCTAGATTGAGGAGGTATTCCATCACTTTCAGGCGTTTGGCATACTCATTTTTGGTCAATTTAAAATACTTCTGTGCAATGATAATAGTGTTATCAAAGCTTTGTATCTCACGCTCATAAATCGCTTTAAGCTCCTCACGAATCGCCTCAGAAGAGTCAAACACACGCGCAATATCGCTAAACGTATGCTTCAAAAGCTCCGCTTCCAATTCACACACTCTACCATCGGCTTTCGCCACCTTTGCCATAAGCGAAACCAAAAGCCCCGCTTCATGTTCTCTCAAATCACCTTTCAGCGTTTGTTTTGTATCAAGGCGAATATGCTGATACTCCGTAGCATTGTAATTTTTGGTTAAAAAATAGAACAGTACCAACACAGCACCGATAATAAGATAGGTCACGCCATTTCCTTTAGATGTAAAAATGATAATTATGTTACAATTTTTTCCTTGAAATAAAGGATAACCATGTTTGATTTTGATGAAGTCATCGATAGAACCAAAAGCTCTTGTGAGAAATGGGACAAATATAAGGGACAAAACATCATCCCTGCGTGGGTGGCGGATATGGATTTTAAGTCGCCTCCGTGTGTCATTGAAGCCTTAGAGCAAAGAGTGCGTGAGGGCGTTTTTGGTTACACGGGGGTGGATGAAGAAACGTATGATGCCATCATTTCCTTTATCAAACGCCATTACGATTGGGAGATTCAAAAAGAGTGGGTTGTCTTTACCCATGGCGTTGTGAGCAGTATGAATTTAGCGTGTTTAAGTGTGGATACACAAAGCGTTATGACTACCACGCCGATTTATCCGCATTTTATAAAAGCACCTCATTATGCCCAAAAAGAAGTTTTAGCCATTGCGATGAAAGAGGAGAATAACCGTTGGGTGCTTGATTATGAAGCGATGGAAGCAACCATAACGCCTACATGTAAGCTTTTTATGCTCTGCAATCCGTACAATCCCGCTGGTACCGTCTTTACATGTAAAGAATTAGAAGCCTTAAGCGCGTTTTGTTTGAAGCATGACCTTACCCTTTGTTCCGATGAAATTCATGCGGATTTACTGTTAAATCCTGATGCAAAGCATATTCCGATTGCATCATTAAATGAAGCAATCGCGCAAAAAAGTATCACGCTTATGGCGCCCAGTAAAACCTTTAACATCGCAGGGCTTCAAGCCTCGTTTGCCATCATTCCAAGTTTCGAGCTTCGAAAACGCTTTCAAAAAACGATGGGCAGTATGGTAGGCGGTGTCAATCTTTTAGGGCTTTGCGCGCTTAAAGCCGCTTACACGGATGGCGATGCGTGGCTAAAAGCCCTTCGTCTTTATTTGGCTGATAATCTCAAAATGGTTCAAGATTTTGTTGCTAAAAATCCAAAACTTAAGCTCTTAAACCAAGAAGCGACCTTCTTAGCATGGATAGATGTCTCAGCATTACATGTAAAAAGCCCGTATGCCTTTTTTCTCTCCTTTGGCGTAGGCTTAAGCGATGGAGAACCGTTTGGAAATAAACAGTTTGTACGGCTTAATTTTGGCACGCGTCGCGCACTTTTAGTGCAAATTTTAGATAAAATGCAAGATGCAATGGATAGCCTAAAAAAGGAAGAAAACAATGAAAGATGCCATTAATATCCTCAAAAAACACCGCGCTACGGTGGATAATTTTTTAATTTCAACCATCAACCTTAACCATCTTGAGCACTGTGATGAACATAATGTACGCTCCATTTATACGTTAATGCCTTTTTTAGAATTGACCTATCAAGTGGATGAAACGTTTAAACAAACGAGCGATTATTTCTACCAAAATCGCACCGACAGTACCATGAAAGGCCTAACCAAAAGTTATCTTTTTGACAAAGTGAAAGTCCCAAACGATGGTGCTTTTATCAGTAATCCCTACATCAGCTCGCACACGGGAAATGCCTGTATCACCTTTGTAAAGAAAAATGCTACTGGCTATTTAGTTTTTGACTTTAATCTCTTTAAACTTTTACACCATATTCGCCTCATCGAGACCAACACCCTTTTTGCACGCTTTTCTCAAGTACTTTATATGATTATTGGTTTTGCACTGGTTGGATATGCTCTGGCCCTTATAGGACATGCGTGTTTTACCTTTTTTGTCTCCTTTGTCGCCCATGAAGTCGAAGAGATTGGAATGATATTTACCCCTATTATTTCGCTTACTTTGGGGCTTGCTATTTTTGATTTGGCAAAAACGATTTTGGAACAAGAGGTATTCTCTAAAAGTTATTCAATGGAAGAAAACCGTGAAAATCGCATTTTTGGGAAGTTTCTTATCTCCATTATCATCGCCCTTTCCATTGAAGCCTTGATGGTGGTCTTTAAAATTGCATTGAGTGATTATGACAAGATGATTAATGCGTTTTACTTGATTTCGGGCGTTGCATTGATGATTCTTTCCTTAGGATTGTTTCATTTTTTAACGAAAAACACCAACTATACAAAGAAGCCTTCCGCCAATGAATAGCCTTCAAGCATTACTGGTAAGCCTTTATTTTGCTTGCGCACTTTTTGCACAGCCTTTACACCAGATTGTCATCCTTGGTGACCCACATCTTCCAGGTCAAGCGATGGAGAAAAAAATTTCTGTTTTGCAAACGATTAATAGATGGAAAGAGGTAGATGCCGTCGTTGCCATAGGGGATTTGTGCTCCCAAACGGGTATACGCGAAGAGTACGAAACGGTTAAAAGCTATTTTTCAATGTTAGAGCACCCGCTCTATCCTATTACAGGGAATCATGATTTTATCTATGAAGATGCCTTGGATGAAAACGGGAAACTTAAACATGCTTCCCTTGAGATACAAAAACAAAAACTTGAACGATTTCAACAAACATTTGGGCTTTCAAAGCTCTATTACAGCATCGAAAAAGATCCCTATTTACTTATTTTTCTCTCAGCTGATACACACAAATATTTATCTGGAATTTCAGATGAACAATTATCATGGTTTAACAATGAATTGAAAAAAAATCCAAAAAAACCAACGATTGTCTTTTTTCATGCTCCGCTTAACCATACCTTGGAGAGCTACAAACATTGGGTTAACACCCCTAGTTTTGTGGCACAACCAGTCGAAACAATAAAATCAATCCTCAAAAAGCACCCTCAACTCTTTCTTTGGGTGAGCGGACATACGCACACATCTGCTGATGAGCCTAGCTTTGCTTCGTCCATCAACCTGTATGAAAATCACGTTACAAATATTCATAATAGCGATATGAACAAAAAAACCATTTGGACAAACACACTCGTACTGCATCCTGATAAAGTCATTGTCAAAACCTACAATCACACAACCCAAACATGGGAAAATCATCTTGAACGCACCTTTATTAAACCCACTTTTTAGGGAAAAATAGCTACTATGCCACATTTTTTCACGAGGATTTAGATGAGAACTTCTGTATTTTTAATCTTTTGTTGCGTTGTTTTATTCACGGGTTGTGCAACCAAAGAGCCTTTAGCACCACAACAAGAGACCCTTATCATTAAAGATGAGATGCCAAAACGCAAAGAAATCGTTGCTAATGCACTCAAACATAAAGACAAAAAGGACGGTGGAGACTGCTCAGGGTTTGTGAGTCTTGTCAACAAAGAGAGCGGTTACCCCTACTTTAGCACCCTTGAACTCAATGAACACTTTGAAGATGCCAGACGCTCCCTTGCAATTTACAATCTTTTAGAATCCCAAAACCGTCTGCATTATGATAAACCTACCATTGGAGACCTTATTTTTTTTGCCAATACAGTCAAAAAATATGCCAAAGGAAAAGGCGTTGATAATATCACACATATTGGCATTGTGACCAAAATAGATGCCGATGAAACCGTGCATTTTTTACACCACACTAAAGGAAGAAATTTAATGGGCTTTATGAACCTAACCCAAGCTAAAGTAGCTATTTTAGATGGAAAAACCATCAATTCTTATTTGGAAAAATGCTCCGTCTCACAAAGTCACGCATGCCTTGCCCCTAGTTATTTTAGTGCTTATGGGCGTATTCAATGAAATTGTCTCTCTTTTTACTCGCACTTCTACTCTTAAGCGGTTGTGTACCACATCCAACCCCACCTACCCTCATCCCTTACGAAGAGGTTAAAGAGCCTGAGCCTCAGTATGAATCAGAACTCTACATCGAAAAGAAGGTCAATCCTATGCCTTTGGTTGAAAATGTTTTTGACACATCCAAGCTTGCCATGCAAAGCATTAGACGCAATGCAATCGTCAAAAATGCACTCTCTTACCTTGGCAAACGAGATGGAAAAGACTGTTCAGGGTTTGTAACCCTGATCAACCATACCAATGGGCATCCCTATTTTTTAGCTAAGGAGCTCAGTGAAAGCTTTGACAATGCTCGAAAATCACGTGCCATGTTTAATTTGATGCGCAAAAAAGGGGATACCTTTGATGAAAAAAGAGTTCCTAATTTAGCAGATTTGGTTTTTTTTGAAAATACAGAACGACGGGTAAGCAAAAGTAAAGTAGCTGAAAATATCACGCATGTAGGAATTGTTACGCGCATCGATGCGGATGGAACCATAGAATTTATTCACCATTCCAATGGTAAAAATATCGTGGATTATATGAATTTTAACTATCCTAAACTTACCACAAAAGAGGGTAAGAAAATCAATACGTATATGAAACGGTGCAAATCCAATAAAGGTGCTATACGAACAGATTGTTTAAATATTGCCTTTTTTGTAGCGTATGGCACATTTTAAAAGAGGTGCTTTTGCACCTCTTTTGTTCTTTTAGATATCTTGTTCAATCACTTCTTGGAAACGATTGAAATAACGCTCTTTTATCGCATCAACACTTTTTGAGATATCATTACATGTAACGCTATTTCCACCAATCGTTCCGATTTTTTGAACACTTAAGCCAACGGCTTTTGCCATGGTCTCAAAGCCCGCTTCATCACTCACTTCAACGAGTGCGCGTGAAAAACTCTCTGCAAAAATATCGCGTGCATCGTTACATGTAAGCTTACATGTAACGCCTTTTCCACTCTTGGCTGCCATCTTTGCTAATGCAATGGCGATACCGCCGACATTCACGTCTTTTGCCGCGTTTAGATAGCTTTTTTTATTCGCTTCAATTACAAGTTCCCACAGTTTGAGCTCTTTGTCATAATCAAGTTCTGCCAAAGTACCTTCTACTTTTCCATACAACTCTTTCATATACAAACTGCCACCAAAATCGCTTTTGGTATCACCAATGAGATAAACGCTTGCACCCTCTTTTTGGAAACTTGATGGCAATGTTTTATTCGCATCTTCGTTCAAACCCACCATCACAATCGCAGGGGTTGGGAAAACGCCAATGCCATTGGTTTCGTTATAAAGCGATACATTACCACTGACAACAGGCGTATTGAGCTTAGCACACGCTTCTTTAATGCCATAACAGCCTTGTGCAAACTGCCACATGACTTCTGGATTTTCAGGATTGCCATAATTGAGACAATCGGTAATCGCTAAAGGTCTGGCACCGCTCATCGCCACATTACGTCCACTCTCCGCCACAGCCGCAGCCGCTCCCATTTTAGGGTCGATGTAGTTATAACGTGGGTTACAGTCACTGCTCATGGAAAGTGCTTTTCCATTTTCTTTGATACGAATCACACTCGCATCCAAACTTCCTGGAGCTTTGATGGTGTTGGTTTGAACCATAGAGTCGTATTGTTCAAAAATCCATGATTTATCGCACACTTCAACCGAATTGATAAGCGTGTCAAAAGCGCTCTGGTTATCAATTTTTGGAAAATCATTAATCGTCGTATTTTTAATAGTGGCTAAGTAAGCTGGCTCTTGAGTCGGTCTATCGTAAATTGGCGCTTGTTCACTCACAGGCTGTACAGGCATATCCGCTACTTTTTCACCATGCCAAAAGAGTTCCATGTGACCCGTGTTCGTTACTTCGCCGATGATTTCAGCGTTTAAGTCCCATTTTCTAAAGATGTCTACGACTTTATCTTCATACCCTTTTTTCGCACAAATGAGCATTCGCTCTTGGGATTCAGAGAGCATAAATTCAAACGGTTGCATGCCCTGCTCACGTGCTGGAACTTTGTCTAAGTGCATAATCATCCCGCTACCACTGCGTCCTGCCATCTCAAAAGAACTGGATGTCAAGCCCGCTGCGCCCATATCTTGAATGCCCACGATGTAGTCGGTTTTAAAAAGCTCTAAACACGCTTCAAGCAAGAGTTTTTCGGCAAATGGGTCACCCACTTGTACGGTTGGACGGAGACTTTTGTTCGCTTCAGTAAAGCTATCGCTTGCCATAACTGCACCACCCAGACCGTCACGACCCGTTTTAGAACCAACATACACAACTGGATTGCCAATGCCCTCCGCACGTCCATAAAAAATCTCATCGGTTTTGGCAAGACCTAGGGTAAAGGCATTGACCAAGATGTTGCCGTTATAGCTCTCATCAAAAAAGGTCTCACCCCCAATGGTTGGAACGCCCATACAGTTACCATAATCCCCAATACCCGCAACCACACCACGTACCAAATAGCGCTGATGGTGTGAGATATCGTCATTGTTGGTGATATTGCCAAAGCGAAGGGAATTCATATTGGCAACGGGGCGTGCCCCCATGGTAAAAACATCTCTTAAAATGCCGCCCACACCCGTTGCCGCACCTTGGTAAGGTTCTATAAAACTGGGGTGGTTGTGAGATTCCATTTTAAATACAGCCGCCATGCCATCCCCTACATCGATGACACCTGCATTTTCACCCGGCCCTTGGATGACCCATGGTGCTTTGGTGGGAAAGCCATTGAGGTATTTTTTGGAGGATTTGTAGGAGCAGTGCTCACTCCACATCGCTGAAAAGATGCCAAGTTCTAGCATATTAGGCTCACGGCCAAGAATGTTTAAAATATTGGCATATTCGTCTTTTGATATCTTGTGTTTTTTCAACACTGCGTCTAAATTTTCCATGAAGTTTTGCCCTATCTGTGTGGTTTAAAATGGGGATATTTTACAAAAAATAGACTAAAAGTTAGTTTTTGCGGAGGTATGCTTCAAAATCATTGCTATTCATGGGTTTTGCAAAAAGGTAACCTTGGGCACTGTCGCACCAATTTTCAACTAAAAACTTTTTTTGCTCTTTGGTCTCAACACCCTCAGCCAAAACTTCAAGCTCAAGGTTTTTAGCCAAAGAAATGATGGCGCGCACGATAGCGCGGTCATCTTTATCGTGAGGTAAATCTTTAATGAAAGAACGGTCAATTTTAAGCTTATGAATGGGAAGTGTTTTGAGGTAACTCAAAGACGAATAGCCTGTACCAAAATCATCCACCGAGATGCTAAAGCCCAAACGTTTAAGCTTCTGCAATGTTTGTGCGGAGTGCTCAGGATTTTTCATGATAAAACTTTCCGTCACTTCCAATTCTATCCGCGATACATCCACCTTATACTCGTTGCATAGGGTCTCAATACGATGAATAAAATCTTCTTGCTCAATCTGGATACTGGAAATGTTGATAGCGATGATACCCTCAAAGAGTTCTTTTTCATCCCAACGTTGCATCTGCTGAAATGCTTTTTTTAAAATAAGCTCACCCAAAGCAATAATCGCATAGGTTTCTTCCGCCCTTCCAATAAAATCTCCAGGAAAAATAAGCCCTTTTTCAGGGTGCTGCCACCTGACAAGAACTTCTACCCCGATCAAATCATCACTTTGAATATCCATCAAGGGTTGAAAATGCAAAACAAATGCATCGTTTTCAATCGCTTCTTTTATCTCCTTATCCAAGGTTGTGGAGACTAAAATATCGTCTGTCATACTCGTTTCATAAAATGCAAAACAATTTTTACCACTATTTTTTGCCACATACATCGCTGTATCTGCATTTTTAAAAAGCTCTTCAAATGTATTGCCATTTTTCGGACATAACGCTATACCAATACTAACGCCCAATGTCACTTTTTCATCAAAAATATCAAAAGGGGTTTTTAAAGCATCAATCAGTCTTTTGGAGAGCATAGAAAGGTCTTCAACGTCATTGGTGACGATGGCAAATTCATCTCCACCCACACGAGCAATAAAATCATTTTCCTTCAAACACGCCTTAAACCGTTCTGCCGTTTCTTGAATGACCGTATCTCCTACCGAATGGCCGTAGAGGTCATTTATATTTTTAAAAAAGTCTAAATCCAAAAATAAAAAAGCACTCTTAGACGATACTTCAACCACTGTTACCAAATGCTGTTTTAAAAAATAACGATTGGGTAATTTTGTCAAAGAGTCTTGAAGAGCCAAACACTGAATCTCTTCTTGCGCTTTTTTGCGCTCGCTGATATCGCGATGCGTTCCAGCCAATCTAAGCGGTTTTTTTCCAGTATCATCCCATGCCACAACTGCTCCAGACCCCTCTATCCAGACCCATTCTCCATTGGTATGACGCATTCGAAATTCAATAGTATACGGCTGCCCATTCTTGATGGTCGATTGAATCGCTTTTTGAGCTATGGGCATATCTTCAGGATGAATTCTCTGCGACCAGTCGGTAACATCGTTTTCAATATCAGCCCTAAAAAGCCCTAAAAATTCTAACCAACGGTCATTCACTAACTGCTTATTGCTCACATAATCCCAATCCCAGTACCCTAAATTTGCCCCTTGAAGGACGCACTCTAAACGCTGTTGCTTCTCTTTGACTTTTTTTTGCATCTCATAAAGCTGTTGCATTTGCTTACGAATTAAAACAAACAGCAATACTGATGTAACCGCAATAAACAAAAGTCCCTTATAGGTCTGAATAAGACTCATTTGCAAAGAATCGTGAATAAAAAACTCTAAAATAGAATCAGAAAAAAGTATCCAAAGTACTGAAAAAAGTGTGTAAATAAAGACGATACGAAAGGTACTTATAGCAATACGCATCAGACTCCTTTAACTTACTTTTAGGTTATTATACTCAAGACTTCTGCTTATTTATCTTAGTTTGATGAAAGTTAAGCTAAAATCCAACTCTAAATTTTCAACACAAAGGCGGGTTGTCTTATGTTTGGTATGGGCTTCAGTGAAATCCTTATTATTGCCATTATTGCTATTTTATTTTTAGGACCCGATAAACTTCCCGATGCCATGGTTAAAGTAGCCAAATTTTTCAAATCCTTTAAAAACAGTATCAATGATGTCAAAAGCTCGTTTGAACAAGAGATGAAAATTCAAGAGCTTAAAGAAGAAGCACTCACTTACAAAAAAAAGCTCGATGATGCAGCAACCAGTGCGCGTAAAGTCATCACTTTTGATGAACTCGAAGAGATTAAAAAAACAACTTCTAGCGTCAATGACTCTTTGAAAGAAATTGAAGCGAGTGTGACGCAAAGTGCATCACCTTTTTCAACCAATCGCAGCTTCACTATGGATGAGCCTCCTGTAGCGACATCTACATCCAATACCGTTGTGGAAGCCGTTAAGATAGAGGAAAAAGCGCATGTTTGATGAATTAAAACCCCATTTAGCAGAGCTTCGCAAACGTCTCTCCATCTCATTATCGGTGATTATTGTGATGTTTTTGGTCTGTTTTACCTTTTGGCAACCTATTTTAGCGTGGATGATAGCTCCTCTAAAAGCAGTCTTGCCCGAGGGAAGTAATGTTATTTTTACTGGTGTGCAAGAACCCTTTTTTACTGCTATGAAAGTAGCCTTTTTCGCAGGTTTTGTCTGTGCCCTGCCTGTTGTCTTTTGGCAATTTTGGCTTTTTGTTGCCCCTGGTCTTTATGACAATGAAAAACGCTTAGTCATTCCTTTTGTCAGTGCTGCAACCCTCATGTTTTTAATGGGAGCTTCGTTTTGCTACTACGTAGTTGTTCCTTTAGCTTTTGCATTTTTAATTGCCTTTGGTAGCGCACTTTTTACGGCTCTTCCAAGCATTGGTGAATATGTTGGCTTTTTCACAAAAATTCTGGTTGGGTTTGGTCTCTCTTTTGAACTTCCTGTCATTATCTTCTTTTTTGCGAAATTAGGTCTTGTAGACGATAAAGCACTCAAAGATTTCTTTCGCTATGCCATTATTATTATATTCATTCTTGCAGCGATGCTAACACCCCCTGATGTCCTTTCACAATTTTTGATGGCTGCCCCTTTGATTTTTCTTTATGGTGTCTCAATTTTAGTCGCAAAAGCGGTTAATCCATATGTTCCACCCGAAGAAACCGAAGATGCAAGTGATGATATTTTAGAAAAAGAAGAAGAAAGACACGAGGATTAAGCCCATAGACCCTCTTTTAAAATCAACCTACGACTACACTTTACCACCAGAGCTTATCGCCACGCATCCCATAGAACCTAGAGATGAGGCGAGGCTTTTGGTTTGGAATAGACAAACACAAACCTTAACGCACACTCTTTTTAAACATCTGTTTGATTTTATTCCTTCCCAAACGGCTATCGTACTTAACGATACAAAAGTCATTAAAGCAAGACTCTTTGGAAAAAAAGAGAGCGGTGGAGAGATAGAAATCCTTTTAAATACACCCCTTCAAAACAATCTTTACACCGCGTATATCAGAGGGAAAGTCAAAGAAGGAACCTCTCTTTTTTTTGAACAAGGCTTATCTGCCACGGTTACCATGCTGCACGATGATGGAATGCGCACTTTAGCTTTTTTTCATCATCACGCACCTATTCACACCACACAACTGTTTGATATTTTAGAAGATATTGGGCATATTCCCCTGCCTCCGTATATTAAACGCGAAGATACAAAAGAAGACAGTGTGGATTATCAAAGTGTGTTTGCCGATAAACAAGGAGCCGTTGCTGCACCTACCGCATCATTACACTTTACACCATCCATGTTTCAAGAGCTTAAAACACGCTACGAGACCCATTTTTTAACGCTTCATGTTGGAGCAGGAACCTTTAAACCCGTAGAAGCAGAACATATCAAAGAACATGTTATGCACGCTGAGATTTATCGTATTCCAGAGTTTACATGTAAGTGTATTGATTCTACAAAGCCTCTTTTAGCCGTAGGGACGACTGTAACACGCACAGTTGAGTATTATGTAAGAAAGAAAGAAAAAGAAGGACAGTGTAATCTTTTTCTACACCCGTGTAACCTTCCACAAAGAGTCAATCATCTCTTGACCAATTTTCATTTACCTAAATCAACATTGATTATGCTAGTGGCTTCTTTTGTTGGAATTGAAAAGACATTGGAGTTGTACGAAGAAGCGGTAGAGAAGAAGTATCGATTCTTCTCTTACGGCGATGCGATGTTAATTCTCTAAACAGAAAGGTCTAAGAGAGAGCCTATCATGTCATCTTTGGTTTTGATGGTTTGAGCATTGGCTTCAAATGATTTTTCAAGAGAAATTTGATCCGTAAATTCTTTAGAAAGATCAGTAGCACTGGCAGTTTTTGAACTCTGAGCCACTACAGAATTTCCTTCGTTTGTTATGGTTGTACGTGACGCAGTAAAGCCTTCCGTATTCACATTGGCGACATTGTTTGCATTGGTATTCATCCAGTTACTCATGGACATCATAGCATTTGCATTGACTTGCATAAGGGCTCCTTTACACACTGACATGTAGCGAAACTATACTCTTGATAGCTTAAAATTTTCCTAAAAATGTACTACTGTTTTTAAAAGCTCATTTAATTTTTGGATAAGGGCATCATCGGTCTCTTTATGAAATGCAAAATACAAATCGCTCTGCTTTAAGATGTAGACTGTTTCATATAAAGAAGGATCAATGCCAGTGGTTGAGAGCATCTGATACATCCCCTCAACCCCAAATGCCATGGCATCCACACGCCCTTCATGGAGTTTTTTAATTTGGGACAAAGGGCTTGAAAAACGTTCCATCCGCTCTGGTCTCATGCCTAAGTTTTTTAAAATACTCTCGGCTGCTGTATCATGCATAACTGCAATCGTATAGTTATTTAAACACTCTGGTTTATTAATAACCAACTGAGATGCTTTTTTAGCGATCAAACCAATGGTCAGTTTGTTGACAGGTCCAACCCATTTGAAGAGATCTTCCCGCTCAGGGGTTCGTGCCATGCTGTAAAGAATTGTATTTTGCGTGGTTAATGCCTCATGATAGCCTCTTGACCACGGTACTAAATTAATTTTTCCATGCGAAATGGTATGACCACTTTTTGCAAGTAAGGCTTCTAATAAACGGGTAGAGCTGCCTATAACTTTACCATTTTCCATAAAATTAAAAGGAGGTAATTGCTCCGTATAGACTGTAAAAACCTGTGAAAACAGTGTACTACATACCAACGTTAAAAAAAGTACAATTCTCATACGCTTTTTCTCAGTCGCTGTAACGATTTCCACGTATAGATAAACATATCAAAATTTTCCAACAATACCGCAGTAATATCAGGGTCAAACTGGACCCCACTCATCGCTACAAAATAGTCTCTTACCCGCTCTTCGTCCCAGGCTTCTTTGTAAACGCGCTTATCCAACAGAGAATCAAACACATCCGCAATCGCACAAATGCGCCCAACCATGCTGATGTCATCCGCTTTTTTTTCCAAAGGGTAGCCCGTTCCATCCCACCGTTCATGGTGTTCAAGTGCCATTTTTGCCGCAAGTCGCATTAATTCAAATTCTGAATCAAAAAGCATGTTATAGCCTAGTTGCGAGTGTGTTTGCATAATTTCCCACTCCTGCAAACTCAGTTTTTCTGGTTTGTTTAAAATTTCATCGGGGATACCTACTTTGCCTATATCGTGTAACACCGCTGCCATTTTAATTTTTTCACATTCTGCTTCATCGTGCCCTAAAAATTTAGCTAAAAGGTAGCAAAATTCAGAAACGCGACGTAGATGTGCCCCTGTCTCTTTGGACTTCATCTCCGCAATAGAAGCTGAAATAAAGGTAATTTCATGATTGAGCTTTAAAATCTCCTGCGTAGCTTCTTCCACTTGCTCTTGTAAGCTGGATTGCAAGCGATACAAATCAACATGCGTTTTTACTCGTGCTTTCAATACGGTCGCATTAAAGGGTTTAGAAATGTAATCCACCGCTCCCATCTTAAAACCTATCTCTTCAAAATCGCTTCCCTCATTTGCGGTAAGAAAAATCACTGGAATATCACGTACTTTTTTAACTAACTTTAGCCTACGACACACTTCATAGCCTGTCATAGAGGGCATATTAATATCCAATAAAATCAAATCGGGCAGAACCATTTCAGCCAGTTGCAACCCTTTTTTCCCCTCTTTAGCTGCAAAAACTTCGTATTCACACAAAAGCGATGTGAGCATCGTAATGTATTCTGGGGTGTCATCTATGACAAGGACTTTAGCCATGGGTCAGCTCCTTTTTAAGCGTTTCTAAATGCCCTTGGGCGGTATCAAAATCAAACATACTGGAGGCTAAAATCATTGCTTTAAATGTTGGCATATCCGTGACACGCTCGAAAGCGGCTAAAGCATCCAAAAGCTCATTAACCTTTGAAACACTTGAGCTTAAAAAGGCATTTTTCAATCCCTCAAAAAGGCTCATCACTTCATGGTGATTGTCGTTTTTATCGTAGAGGAGAGAAGATGATGGTGGAAGTTGTACTTCATATTCAGCGATTAAACAACGAAACAATGCGGTGTGTTCTTGCACAAAAGGCTCAATATCAAGAGCTTTAACACTTCCATTCTCTTTCAAAAATGCCTCAAGATGCGCGCACTCTTTGTTTAAAGCATAAGCACCAACTGTCCCACACAAGCCTTTGAGGGTATGAACATAATCTACCAACGTTGTCAGCTCTTCTTTTGCTATTAAGGCCTTAAGATTAAAAGGTGCACTCGCATGCTGTTCATAAAAACTGCAAAATATCTTTCTCCATAGTGCTTCATTACCACCCAGTTTTGCAATGGCAACTTCTTTTGCAAATGTTGCAACCGCATCACTCTTCTCTTTAAGCGATGTCTCTTTCATCTTTACATGTAAGACTTCCATCAAGGTTCCATAAAAATCTTCGACCTCAAACGGTTTTCCTATGTGCGCATCCATTCCCATAGAGAGGCATTTTTCAATATCTTGAAGCATTACATTAGCGGTCATAGCGACAATCGGTGTGGAGAGTTTCAACTCATTACGCATAATACGTGTGGCTTCATAACCATCCATTAAGGGCATTTGAATGTCCATCAAAATAATATCAAATGCCTTTTCATTCACTTTTTCCACCGCTTCAAAGCCGTTTCGTGCCACATCCACACGAATGTGCGTCTCTTTTAAGAGGTAGAGTGCTACTTCTAAATTGATATCATTATCTTCCACAACCAAAATGGATTTTTGCGACAAATCAATTTTAGAAGGGTCAAACAAAGGCTCTTGCGTGACAATATCACACAACGAAGTAATCTCATCGTAAAGCATCGAAGGATTGATGGGCTTGGCAAGCAGTGTGTTGATACCAAACCCTAGCAATTTGCTTTTAAACTCTAAAGACGCATCGCAAGAGAGCATTAACACCTTAGGAAGTAAGTCTGTCGTTACTTTTGATTTGAGCAGTTCAAACCAAAGTGCTCCGTTACTCTGCGCACACTCATAATCAATGACCATCAAATCAAATGCTCTTGTTTGTTCTTGCAATACCCCACTTACATCATCACTGCTTGTAAAGGTGGATACAAAAAAGCCAAAGGAACGAATGGTGTCGGTAAGCCAAGAGGCAAGTTCGGCATTGTCCTCTACCAAGGCGATGTGCAAGGGTTGAAAGGGTTGCATATTTTTATCTTGCTGAAGCTCTAAGCCCTGAGCAATGGGTAAGGTGAGCGAAAAATAAAACGTACTTCCCTTGGATATTTCACTTTCCACACGAATACTACCTTGCATCATATGCGCTAATTGGGTACAGATATAAAGCCCAAGCCCTGTTCCTCCGTGCTTTCGTGTAATCGAAGCGTCCAGTTGTCCAAAAGCTTGGAATAACAAAGATTGCTTCTGCGACTCAATACCCATGCCCGTATCGCTAACGCTAAAAACAAGCAAAGCAGACTCACTTGAACTATCAACCTGCTCTTCTACATGTAAAACAACGTTTCCTTCTACTGTAAATTTGATAGCGTTGCTTAAAAAATTATTGATAATTTGCATGATTTTATGCGGATCGCCTCTGAAAAATCGGTCGGTTTGAATAAAATCAGCTTCAAATGCAATCTCTTTTTCTTTGGCTAAAACAGAAAAAATGGAGATGCTTTTTTTCAGCTCTTTGTGCAAATCAAAGGCAACAGACTCAACGTCCATTCTTCCTGCTTCAATTTTTGAAAAATCCAAAATATCATTGATAACGGTGAGAAGTACCGAAGAGGCTTCTTTGATTTTGGTGACATAATTCAACTGTGTGACATTCATCGCTGTTTTACTCATCAAGTGTGTCATACCCATAATAGCATTCATAGGCGTGCGAATTTCATGGCTCATATTGGCTAAAAATTCAGATTTGTACTGACAGGTGCGTTCTAACTCAAGGGTACGTTGCTTGACCTTTTCTTCAAGCCGTTCATTTTCGCCTTTGAGATTTTCAAAAAGTTCTTTAAGTTTGAGGCGTGTTTTATCCAAGACAACCCCCAAAACACCAATCTCATCGTGGTCATTCCAGACAAAAGGTGTTTCGAGTTTTTGGTTTGCTAATAACGTAGCATCTTCAACCAAACGTCGGATGGGACGCATCACTTTATAGGTGTAGATTAAGGAGATAATCACTATTAAGAAAATAGCTTGCAAGACTAAAATAGAGCCAAACAATGTCATATCATTGATGACCGACTCTAGCACCCCAAGTTTTCTAAAGTGCATCTCAAAAAAGCCAATAATGCGACCATCTTTTTCTAAGGCTTTTTCAAATGTAAATGTTTCTTTAGTTAGTTTTTTATCGCTACTTTCCCAATATAAAAAATCTTTCTTATCTGTATCACTCACTTTTATACTCACAATATGAGGTTCAAACGTCAGTTGGTCAACGAGTTTTTGCCCAAGTTCTGGATAATAGTTCCACAAAGATTCTGAGAAAATTTCAGAAGAAAGATTGAATTTTTTAACATTAGTTTCATAGAGTACTTCTTGTTTGGCTTTGTACGCACTATGAACGTACGTGCCCAGCAAAATGGGCAAAGGTGCCAATAAAGAGAGAATTATCATCCCAATTAAGGCCTGAAGAAGAGAAATTTTTGCCAGTAAATGTTTCATGGGAAATAAAACTTTCATTAAAATATTTTTTAAATTTAAACGATTAATTTTACCATGTTCGTCACTACGATGTCAATCTTTCTTGACCTTTAGGGCTAGATATAAATCGTCTCTTTTGGCATTACAATATGGACTTTTGTCTCCTGATGTGCTTTGATATAGGTTTTAAAAAGTTCCATCTTTTCAGGTTCTCCATGAATGAGATAGACATTTTGAAGCCCTCCACAAGGTTTGATCCATGCTAGCATATCTTTCCTATCCGCATGGGCAGAGAGACCGTTGATGGTGTGAACTTTTGCACGCACCTTAATATCTTCTCCATAAAGTCGCACAAAATTTTCTCCATCCACAATATCGCGTCCGAGTGTTCCTTTGACTTGAAACCCAACAAAAATAATGGCATTTTTGGGATTCCAAATGCGTTGTTTCAGATGATGCAACACCCTTCCTCCTGTACACATACCACTCCCCGCGATAATAATGGCCTTTTTTGTAACATCGTTGATGGCAATGGAGTCTTTTTTACGTTGGGTGAGCTTGAGCTGTGGAAAATCAAACGGGTCATCGCCAAGGCTTACATGTAAGCCCACTTCTTGGTTCAAATCAGCAGGATATTTTTGATAGATTTTTGTTGCTTCTATGGCAAGGGGGCTGTCTAGAAAAACATGCGAATGCCTCAAAAGTCCCTCTTTATGCATCTGATGCAACACCCATAAAATCTCTTGCGTTCGCTCAAGTGCAAAAGAAGGAATAATGACATTGCCCCCTTCCTCCAAGGTTTCAAGAATAGCATTTTTAAACTCTTCAATGCTTTCTTTTAAGCTACGATGCTCTCTATCACCATACGTAGATTCCAAAAAAAGTGTTGTGGGGTTAGGCAGTGGGCTAAGGGGACTTAGCAACAAACGCTCCTTGCCTCCGATATCGCCAGAGAAAACAACGTGATGCGTAAGATTTTCTTCTTCAAAAAGAAGCGACACAAATGCACTTCCTAAAATATGCCCCGCATTGTAAAAGCTCATCCTAATAAAAGGAGTAAGCGCAAAAGGCTCTTCAAAACAGAGCGCACGCCTCTTACATGTAAAGAGTGCTTCCACGTGCTCTTTGGTATACAATGGCTCTTTGACAAGAGCTTCTTCACCTCTTCTTAGTGCTTTTCGAATCTGGGTTTCATACTCTTCTTGAAGAAGCATTGCGCTATCAAGTAGCATGATGTACGCCATATCAAATGTTGCCTTTGTGGCAAAAATCTCTCCTTTGAAGCCCTCTTTGACAAGCTTAGGAACCCGCCCAATATGATCCGCATGTGCATGGGTCAAAATCAGATAATCAATAGAACCCGCATCAAAACCAAAAGAGTCGTAATTCTCTTCCCACGTTTGACCTTGTATCATCCCACAATCCACTAAAATCTTAATGGAGAGAATCTCCACCAAATGGCACGAACCCGTCACCATTCCAGCCCCACCGTAACAGGTTACTTTTGCCATGTATCGTCCTTAATGGATAAACTTATCGATAATTTCTTTATACTTTTTTTCAATCACGTGGCGCTTTTTTTTGAAGGTATTGGTCAGCTCTTCACCCGTTTTAAATTCGTGCTCTAAGAAGTGAATATTTTGAAGCTTTTCAAAGGGTTTAAAACCACTTTTATGATGCAAAAGAGCATTCATCTCACTCTTGATTTTACTCACGATGTGTTTATCTTCCATCACTTGTTCGATGTTGTGCACTACTTTGTTGAAGTTTTCAGCGATATACTCTTTGAGTTTTTCAAAATCAGGTACGATGAGCGCACCTAAGCCTTTTTTGGTATGTCCTACTAAAATGGCATCGGTAATGAAAGGCAACATGGAGATGGTGGATTCAATGCGGGAGGGATCAACATTTTCGCCACTGGCAAGCACGATAATCTCTTTGGAGCGTCCCGTGATGACCAACTCCCCTTTTAAGGTGAGTTTCCCCAAATCACCCGTTCTAAAAAACCCATCGGCACTAAAACTTTTGGCATTCTCTTCAGGATTTTTATAATACCCTTTGGTCACTTGCTCACCCTTAACCCATATCTCACCTACAACACCAGCACCCACTTGGTCACCCTCTTTATCGACGATTTTCAGCGTTGTGCCCTTGACGGGAAGCCCAATGGTTGAAAAGGTGTTGCAATTAAGAGCGCGCCCTGTAATCCCAGGCGAGCACTCAGTCATCCCATAGGCATTCACGATGCGAATACCAATCGCATCAATCCACGCATCCAAAAAATCAGGCAATGCCCCACCCCCACTGATGGCTAAACGAAGCCTACCTCCAAATTTTTCTTGCACTAAGCACAATTTCTTTTTTGCCAAAAGATTGAGCGGACACAAAACACTTAACACGAGAAAAGCAACGATTTTGTCTTTACATGTAAGCACAAAAGAGCGAGGTTCAAACACAGGCAATTCATCTTTCAAAACACGCAAATTGCGATTATATACGGCTGAAATAGCGACCAATTTTTTGAAAATTTTTGCTTTTTTTGCATCTTTTTTTTCTAAGGCTGTATTGATTTTAGTATACATCGATTCCCAAAGACGTGGAACGGTTGCCACTAAGGTTGGTTTATAGTGCTCCAAGTCTGCTGCAAACGTTTTGATGGTCGAGTAGATGGTACAACACCCGTATGCTAAGGAAAGATACTCCGCTGCACGCTCAAAAATGTGCCATGAGGGCAAAATAGAAACCCAAACATCACTGCTTTGAAGCCCAATTAAAAAAGGAAGTTCTCGTGTTTGGTGCATAATATTTTTATGGCTAAGCATTACCCCCTTAGGCGTTCCCGTTGTCCCCGAAGTATAAATAATCGTAAACACATCATCTTCATCCAACAACGCACTACTAGCCATAAACGCGTCTAACTCTCCTGTGTGTATGTTTTTATCTTTTACGATATCGTTGTACGCATACACATTGCTCAAAAGCGTGTGTACCGGCAACGATTCGACGATAAAAATGGCTTTTAGAGAAAAGGAGGAGAGGATAGCTTCGTGCTTGATGTACATCGCTTCATTTTCAACAATTAAAAAATCCGCTTCGCTATGCGTGAGAATATACTCAAGTTCAAGCGTTGGGGTATCGCATCCTCTAGGAATACCAATAGCCCCTAAGGAGATGAGTGCTAAGTCTGTGACCATCCACTCATAGCGATTATCGCACACAAACATGACTTTGGAACCTTTTTCAACCTTCTTGGCTTTTAACGAGCGAGAAAGTACCAGTACATCATCAAAAAGCTTGGCATAACTGACGTCAAATTCTTGTTCTCCCACACGGTAAATAAACGCTTTTTTCTCTTTGTACTGTGTGTAGGTACGAATGAGCATATGAAAAAGGGTATTTTCTTCTCTTCTCACAAAAAATCCTTAGATTAGCTTTTGGATTATTGTAATGTGTTAACCTAAAAGAGAAGCTTATCTTTTCAAAAATGCTTTGAAAACGAGGTAAAGTATCACGATTTGAAGCAAAAGAAGGCTGACATGCAAATAATAAACCTGAACCTGCTTATCGACAATGGAAATAGAATCCAACAGCTTATAAAACCCGAATGAAAGTACCATCCCAAGCAAATAACCCTTTTGCTTAAGCATATCCGCAAAAGAAAGGAGTGCTGTTTTTTTCAAAATAAGCGTTTCAACCCTCACCAAATACCCACCAAACATAAATGTCACTTGGTACGAAACATAGATAAAAAGAGCGTTAAGATAGTGATACTGAAAAATTAAAAAACTCACCACAATGATGAGTGCTACACTTTCTACCAAAAGTGTCATGCGATAAAAAACGAGAAGATTCATCATCTTCTCATAATATTTTGCTACAACAAGCATACCCACCGCCAAAAAAATGCCACCCAACGAAAAGATGGATGGCTCAAGCGGTGTATAAAGTACAAAAACACTTCCCACCGATAGCCCAAAAAAGAGTGAGTTGAGCAGTTTGTACCACAGGTATGTTCTTACATGTAAGCGCATTAGAACTTCGCACTCATGCCAAGCATAAAGGTTCGCTCATAGTTGATAGGATACGCGCTCAAAGAAAAGCCATTATCAACAAACATAGCATTTTTTTGGTCAAAAACATTGTTTATTTTTCCAAAAAATTCATAGTTTTTATAGCGATAAGTAGCCGAAAGATCTGTTACTTGATAACTTTCCATTTTTCCATAGCTACCAGCAAAATCATCAATAGCGTAACTACTTGATTTGTATGTTTGCGTTACCAGTAAGGTCACAGGAGTAATGGGGTTATATCCTAAACTTATTTTGACCGTATGCGGCGAAGTACCTGGAATAGCGTGACCATCGAAAGCACCACTAGCACCATCATCGATAATCTTCGTATCAACATAGGTATAATTAAGTGTTGTAAAGAGGTTATAAAAGAAGTTATATTTATCGTAAATTTCAACACCTCTTTTTTCAGTCTTAGCAAAATTAGTACTTATCCATGTCACGGGATTGGTGTAAATTTCATTGTCAACCAAGACATAAAAAGCTGTTGCTTTAAAAGAATGTTTTGGGGTTATATGGTTGTAGCCTATATTAATAGTATTGGCTTGCATGGTATCGATAAAGCCATTAAAATTACCCGCAAAATCAAAAAATTTGTCTACATCTGGTGCCTGAAACGAATGATTGTAGTTAACAAAAATTGAATTGCGTGAATCAAATTTAAAATTATATCCCACATCATAGGCTCGATAACTATCTTTTTTCTCATTGAACGTTAAACCACTTTCATAACTATACTCGACTTTTTCATCACGAGCACCTAGTGAAAATGTGCTATTATCTATCACATAATCACTTTTCGCATAGACTGCTAAATTATCTTTTATCGTTTTATTTGAGCTACCTTTTCTCTCTCCATGGACCATTTGCAGACCAATCAATGCTTTGAGATTACCCTCTTGATAATTGAGTTTTGTGTCATAATTTTTAACATCATAGTCATAGCGTGAGTTAAAATTAACATACTTAGATACCTTGTCTTCATCAAAACCTTGTGCATCAAAAGTAACTTTATCATTTATTTTATAAGTTAATCCATACGCTAAAACATCGGAACTAAAAAATTGTTCTGTATAGCCAGATGGTAAGATAAAAGGGTTTTGTGCATATTGCAATGGGGTTAAAGCATTGGCATAGATAACATTCATCTTTGAAAGTGTTTTGCCTACATGTAAACTTAAATCATCTGTTGGTGTAAAGGTTGCTTTAATCGATTTGTTGCGATTCCAGCTTTCATCTTTGGTACCATCATTGGCTACTTGTTTAAATCCATCATGACTATAATCATCTATATATCCCGAAATGGAAAATTTCTCTTGTTTAATCCCCACACCTAAAGAGCCAAACCAAAGTCCATTGTCACCAAAATAACTTTTGATAACCGCACCATCGTAATCTTTTGTGATGATATTAATGACACCTGCATTCGCGCCATCGCCATACTCAACAGAACCACTCCCTTTAATAATCTCTATTTTATCAATACTATCAAGTGGGATTGAAGAGAGAAGCTGTGGAGACATGTCTATATTATTGAGCCTTCTACCATTAAGTGAAATAACCGTATTTTCATATCCATAGCCAAGCCCATAACCTCGCATGTCAATATTTTGCGTGAAAGGATTACCATAGCTAGGCATAGTAAAAACGGAGGTTTGGGAGTTTAAAAATTCGTAGATATCTTTGGAGTGAGACTTTTGAATCTCTTTTTTGCTGTACACTTCAGATGCAAACGGAGCACCAACTTCACTGACTTTTATCTTTTTTGAGACCACCATAACAGGAGCACTAAGCTCAGATGCAAGTGTCTCTTCTTCAGAAGTCGCATTTTCGCTTGTGTGCTGTAATTGCTCTTGCGTATCCACAACACTTTGGACATTGGATGCCAGTGTGATGGTCGCGTTTAAAGCAAGGATAGCTGCTAAGCTAAAATACTTCCCTCTAAAACCTTTTGGACTTTTCATTCTTCCTCCTAAAATTTTTGGAAATGAATCATAACAAAACGAGCCATAAAAAACATTGAGTAATCGTTACATGTAAAGCTTTTTTTAACAAGATGCGATACAATTTTAAAAAGGAGTTTTTATGTCTTATAAATCCCTCACCCGCGAAGAAGAACGCATCATCGTTCATAAAGGTACAGAGATGCCTTTTTCTGGAGAATACAACAGTTTTTATGAAAAAGGAACTTACCGTTGCAAACGCTGTGGAACGGCTTTATATCGTTCCAGTGACAAATTCAACTCAGGGTGTGGATGGCCAAGCTTTGATGATGAGATACAAGGTGCCATTAAACGCTCTATTGACCGTGATGGTAGGCGTGTTGAAATCCTATGCAATGCCTGTGATGCACACTTAGGACATCTCTTTGAAGGCGAAGAACTCACCCCCAAAAACACCCGTCACTGCGTCAACTCGCTCTCAGTTCATTTTGAACCTGAAATAAAATCGTAATCAAAAATATGATATAATCAATGCTCAAAAAATTTATAAGGAATTATTGAATGACCCAAAGCGACCCAGACTCGTGTAGCTTAATGTTTAGTGCACAAGGAGTTCTCCTGTGACACTGCTTCTTATCTATCTCTGTCTTGCAATTTTTATCTCATTTTTATGCTCTGTTCTTGAAGCCGTACTCCTTTCAAGCACCAACTCTTACATCGAAAGTTTGCCAAAAGAGTCAAACGAAGAAGCTGTTTCTATGCTTAAAAGGCTAAAGTCAAACATCGACAAGCCCATCTCTTCAATTCTCACCGTTAATACCTTTGCACACACCATGGGTGCTGCGGGCGTGGGAGCACAAGCACAAGTACTTTTTGGTGAAGAGTGGCAAGCTGCTATTGCGTTTGTGGTGACATTGTTGATTCTCTATTTTTCAGAGATTATTCCTAAAACCATAGGTGCTTTGTACTGGAAAAAGTTACTGGTACCTGCTGCGTATATTATTGATTTTTTAGTCACGATTACCACACCGTTTACGTGGGTTTCATCTCTTTTGACCAATATGATTTCCAAAAACAAAAAACACCACAACAATTTTTCACGCGATGAAATCATGGCAGTCGTTGCTATGGGTGAACGTGAGGGTGCGATTTTGAGTAAAGAGAGTGACCTTATCGAAAATCTTTTAAAACTTAAAAACATTAAGGCCAAAGATATTATGACACCCCGAAGTGTCGTGTTTGCGCTACCTTCATCAACGACCATCGAAGATGCCATCGAAGATGACCGTATGTATATTCACTCACGTATTCCTATCTTTGGCGATACGTTAGATGACGTTGTAGGAGTCGTTTTCAACCAACGCATTTTAGAAGAGAGTATAGAAGACCACGATACCGTGACCTTGGAAAGCATCGCGCATGAAGTGCATATGGTCTCCGAAAACCTTCCCGTACCTAACCTCATCGACCAGTTTGTCAAGCGCAAAACACACCTCTTTATCGTCTTTGATAGCTACGGACAAACCGCAGGTGTCGTCACCCTTGAAGATGCCATCGAAACCCTACTGGGTGTAGAAATCGTTGATGAAATGGATGAAGTTGAGGACATGCAAATCTTTGCCAAAGACAGAAGCAAACAGTTCCAAGACCGCATGAGAGTAGAAAAGAAAAAGCTTGAGAAAGCAAAAATAAATTAATATCAAAAGAGGCTTTACATGTAAAGCCTCTACAAGTCTTAAACCGCTCCCATAATCTTCTTTGAACTCTCGCCCTTATAGCTCAAAATCTCTTCAAAACTCATCATCTTTACCGCACAATCTGTCTTTAACAGTTCCTCGTAAAGCACTTCTATCTTTGTTTTATTATCCAATTTTTTGAGTTCACTTTTATCCAGCCCTGAGAGGTCTAAGAGTTCATTCCACACGGAACTCTCCGCTAAAGAGTACGCATTTATACTCACGCCCTCATAGCTAAATGTGCCATTTTTATCCAAATCTGTCACATACAACACCACCAAAGTTTCAGGCGTAAAAAATGCTTTATACTTTTCAAAAAAAGCTTCAAAATGCAAAATACTTTCCAACTCAGCCGCAAAAAACGTCACTTTTGCATCATTCGCTACCAATAAAACTTGCTTCGCTTGCACCTTAGGAGGCAACTTTCTATCAGGAGAAAGTTGCTTGCCCTCCTCTACAATCAACGCACCTCTGTAACCTACTAGCCCATTTCCAAGCTCCCCATTAAACGACGGTTGCCACGCTAAATCATTCTCTTTAATAAACTGCAAAATTGACATGAAATATCCTTATGTATGTGAGTGCAAAGTCTTATACAAGAACTATTCCGTAAGGTTTTTGGAAGATGGGAGTGTTTTTACATGTAAAGATTTTGCTTACTGTAAATCTTTTTTCATTTGTTTGATAACCCTTGATAATTCACCTACTTTTGTAGAACAAATATCAAAGAGTATTTCTGCATTAATATCAAAATAATGATGCGATAAAACATCACGAAGCCCTTTGATATTTTTCCACTCAATACTAGGATACTGCACCAAAAGCTTGTTATCGGTTAATTTGTCGATATTTTTTAAACCCTCACCAATCGCCAATAAACGCATCGCAATGCTGTCCATTTTTTCGATATTTTCAGCGCTAACAAGAAAATTATCGACTGTTTTGATAGCTTTAAATCTGTAAACTATCATATCAATAGACATATCGATATCTTCAAGCGTTGATAATACCATAAGGGTCTTATCAGACATAAATAACATCCTTCGTAATCATCTGAAGCAAAAAAGGCTTCATGTATTTATGTTTAGTAATGAGATCAACTTTTTTATGCAAAGACTCTTCAAGGTCATATTTCAAACCCATCACATTGTCAAATTTTGCTTGCATATTTACAAAAATATCCACATCGCTATCGTCCTTGGCTTCATCACGGGCATAAGAGCCAAACAAGCCAATTTCCTCAACCCCATACTTTTTTTGAAACTCAGGTTTATGTATGGAAAGATAATCAAGTATTTGTTTTTTTGTCATCCATCCTCCTTTGGTTTGATGTGATTATAACATAGTTGAATTTTTAGTATCTCAATTTGTCATGTTTATATTCTTGATAGAACTAAATCAAATTTTTTCCTATACTCTTTAGCAAAAAAGCATATCTTCTTTCTATCATCAGACAAATATCCAAAACATGCTATATCTTCGTCCATTGGTAATAAAAGTAGACTATTTGAAGGTTTTTCTCTCATAGAAATTATTTTATACATGCCTATAAAGCTTGAATTTGTAAATTCACCAATTATTTGATACTTATAATCTTTAGATTCCCAAGAAGCTTCATATTTCTGGTCATTCATAGAAAATTCAGTAACTTGATTATCTTTTGTTTGCCATTTTCCGACATACACATCTAACGATTTACAATAATATGCAGATATATAATTTCTGATATTTTTTTGATATGTCCTTGATTGTTCTATAATTTCATTCCAAGCTTTATCTTCATTTTCTTTTACTGTGTCGATTCGACTTAAAAGCGAATAAATATTTTTATGTGGATTTTCAAGTGTTTGTGCATTTTTTGCAATTTCTCTAGCCCCTTCAATAAACCCTGCATCTAATAATAAATTAGCTTTATTAGACATAGCCAATGTATTATTTAGATTTGAAGCTTTAGTATAATTTTCTACTGCTTTACTCTTTAATTTCAATTCTGCTGCTTCAACGCCAATATTATTTAATGCCATCGCATGCTTCTCATTCAAACATAATAATTTACTATAATTTATAATTGAAATACCACTTATCTTTTCTTGGCTTGCCATATATGCTGTATCAAATAATTTATCGTCATTCCCTACACTATATTCTAACGATTTATCTTTACAAAATATTGCCAGTTCATTATTCCCTAAAAGTTGTTCAACATTAGATAATCCCTGATATACTTCAAATTTATCTTCTTTTGTAGATACTTCTTCTAATCTATTGACGAGTAGTCTTTTTGCTTCGACTGACTTGCCATCTCTTCCCATAACATCTGATAATGATATGATTGCTTTTGTTTTTAAGTGTTGATTGGTAAAACTATCAACAGCCTTATGCCATAATGTAGTTTCCATATCAGTATCTGATAGGTTTTTATAACAAAGGGTTAACCAATCATATACATAATATTTATTTTGATCGTTATCACAGGTATCAAGCAAAGTTGTTAATTTATCAATAGCAGTTAAATCTTGTTTTTCTTTAAATAAGAAATAAAGAAAAATACTGTGATTTTTTTTGAATAAATCTTTGTCCTCTTCTTGTCTTGAATATTCTTCAAACTTTCTTTTAATTTCATCAGTACTCTCATTTTTCCAGAAAGCACCTAATACTACTTTAAAAAAGTCAGTCTCTTCTATTTTTTTCTTTTCTTCTTCAATGATTTCATCTTTTACATCTTGAGGTAGTGAATCCGCAACTAAGGATAAGCCTCTTTCATTAGCAGAAACTTGACTTACTTCTTTTGCATCAAATTTTATCTCTTTACTCTTTTCATCTTGTTTGTATGTGAAATTTGTTAATCTTGAAATTAAATTTCCAATTGCTTTTTGTTGTGTAATTATGAATATTAATAAAATAAACCAACCTATATTCTTGAATAATAGATTTAAAACTTCTTTGATAATTTCTTCCATAATTTCTCCAAATTCAAGATTCTAAAATAAAATATCTATCTCCAATTGTAGCAAAAATATTATTACCTATGTAAAAACATCTCCACATCCCCCACTATTTCCTCCACCGCCTCAGTAGCCTTTTTATACAACACTTTCGTATAAACCCTCTCATTTATCGCATCACTTCGCTCCAAATTATTGAGTATAGAAACCTTTACATGTAAAGCAAAATGATCCATCGCAACGACGTTTCCGCTTGAGCCGATAATGACTAAAAACTCACAATCCTCCATCGCTTCGTAGAGGTGTTCGTACATGGGCGCACTCTCGCCAAAGAAGACGATGTCGGGGCGATAGGAGCCGCCGCATGCTTTACATGTAAAGGTTCGCTCTTGTTTGGTATAGCCGATGAGATGGGTTGCGTCGCACTGTTCACAGCGAAGACGAGGTAAAAAACCATGCAAATGCAAGACCTCTTTGCAGCCTGCTCGCTCGAAAAGGTCGTCCACATTTTGGGTGATGATGGCGATGTCATTTGGGTAGCGTTCTTGAAGTTTAGAGAGAGCGTAGTGGGCGGTATTGGGAGAAACGGAGCTTAGTTGCTCACGTCTGGCATCGTAAAATGCCAAGGTGTTTTCACGGTTCCAACTTAAACACCCCGCCTGACAAATCTCCTCGATGCGGTACTTTTCCCAAAGCCCATCCGTATCACGAAAGGTGGAGAGCCCACTTTCCACACTGATGCCTGCTCCTGAGAAAATGACCACTTTTGCCATCATCTGCCCTTAAAAGGTCGCTAGAAATGTTTTAATGGCGTGATTGGCTTCTGTTGGGTTTTCGATGACGCTCATGTGTCCGCTCTTAGAGATGAGCGTAAAGGTTGCGTTTTTTATCTGTTTTGCCATCTCTCTCATGACAGAAGGAGGCGTTATCGTATCGTGTTCACCGCACAGTAACAACGTTGGTACGGCTATTTTTTCTAAATATTCGGTGGTGTCGGTACGGCTAAGCATCGCAAAGATAGAGCCTTTCACCCCGATGGAATTAAACGATGTGGACTTGGCGATGCGTTTTTTGAGCGCTTCTTTATGCTCTTTTTTGTACCATTCACCATAACAATTTGTCACAAAACTTTTGGTAAAGATGTTGAGTCCTTGCGCATTGATGCGACGAATCACATCAGCTCTCTCAAGCTTGCGCTCATTGGAGTCCGCTTTGGAGGTTGTGTCGCACAAGATAAGCGCTGAAAATTTCTCCTCCATACGCTCCATAGCACGCAAGGCGATGTAGCCACCCATCGAAAAACCACACACGATAGGACTTTCTAATTGCAATTCACGTAAAAGCATCTCCAAGTCATCGACAAAGGACTCCATCGTAAACTGCCCATCACCCACGCATGAGCTCCCAAGCCCCTTAACATCGTACGCCACACAGTAAAAATCTTCACTAAACGCCTCAATCTGCGCTTGCCACATCGTATGGTCATACGGAAAGCCATGGATAAAAATCATAGCTTTTTTCTTTTGATTGCCCTCCAATAAAACCGATAACCCACCCACTGTTTTTTTCATAATGTATCCTTTATATAAGGGCATTATACATCAGACATTAAAATATAACGCTTCCTTATGGTGCATCACGATTGCCGTGGTACTTTGCTCGGGGTGAATTTGAAATGTCTCGCTAAGTTCTATGCCAAACTCTTCGGGCTTTAAAAGCTCAAAAATCACTTTGGTATCTTCCAGATTTGGACACGCAGGGTAGCCAAATGAGTAGCGACACCCATGATAACGCTTCATCTGCACATCTCTCAAGCTATGCCCTTCATGTTCCGCAATACCCAAATCCAAACGTATCTGTTTATGGACAATCTCCGCTAAGGCTTCTGCTAACTCCACGCCCAAACCGTGCACGAAAAAGTACTCGGTAAAATTGCCCGCATCGTAAAGCTCTTTCTCGTACGCTGAAAATTTCGCCCCTGCGCTGACACACGTTAACGCCAAAACATCATGGCGCTCTGGATGGATAAAATCACTCAAACTTCGGTACGGCACTCTGTTTTGACGAGGAAAATCAAAGGTTTTGATGGCACGCTTGGAAGCAAGCTCGATGCTCTCACGACACACCTGCTCTTCACTAAAATACCCCTCGTTCTCATCAAACAAATAAAGCATATTTTCATGCGAACGTGCGGGGTAATAGCCATAAATGATGGTCGGCTCAAACAACCCTAGTCGCTCGATGTCCGCCTTAACCCGCTCATAGGTTGGGTAAAGCACCTCATCAAGCTGTTTTTGTTTCTCTTCTTTGCTTTGCCCTTTTCCGCTGTACCCCCAACGTTGTGCAAAAAGGATTTTGTGGTTGATCCACGAGTACGCCAACTCTTTCACGTCGGTTTTTAAAACACGTCTGCCCCAAAATGGTGGTGTGGGGATTTTGACCTCACGGCTTGGCATTTTAAGCTCGCAAAACGGTGGTATTTCTTTTGTTTCCTTACTGGCTTTCATCACCGCATTTTCCAAAACTTTACGCCCAAAGTCGGTGTTAAAGTCCTTTGCCTCGATGCGACTCATCGCCGTTATGCCCTCAAACGCATCTTTACAGTAAAAAATAGGTCCCTCATAAATCGGACGGCAAAAATCTTCCACAAAGTTATCGGTCAATGCCGCACCGCCCAAAATCACAGGAATATTAATGCCCATCTTCTGCATCGCTTCTAGGTTCTCTTTCATCACGTTGGTCGATTTTACCAAAAGTCCGCTCATACCGATGGCATCGGCTTTATGCTCTTTGAGTGCTTCCAAGAACTGCTCTAAGTCCGCTTTGATGCCAATGTTGATAACTTTAAAACCGTTGTTGCTTAAAATGATGTCCACAAGGTTTTTCCCCACATCGTGCACATCGCCCTTCACGGTTCCAATAATCAACGTGGTCGTTGTACTTTTTTCTGTTTTGGGTAAAAAAGGTTGCAAATAATCCACAGAGGCTTTCATCACCTCAGCCGATTGAAGCACAAAAGGTAGTTGCATCTTTCCACTGCCAAAAAGCTCTCCGACCACTTTCATCGCATCGATGAGGATTTCATTGACGATAATTTCAGCGGCTATCTCCTCTTTTGCGGTGGGTAAAAGAGCTAACATGCGCTCTTTATCGCCATCAATAAGAAGCGTCGATAGTTTCTCTTTCGTACTCATCGCAAGATACGCCGCATCGCTCTCGTCTTTGTTCTCTACCACGCCCTCAAAATGGGAGATAAATTTAAAGAGAGGGTCGCCCTCAACTCGGCGATTAAAAAGCAAGTCTTCGCACACTTTTTTATCCACGTCGCTGATTTTGTGCATCGGAAGCGTGTTTTTAACATTCACGATCGCCATGCTTAAACCTGCTTCCACACAGTGGTGCAAGAAGACGGAGTTTAGGTATTCACGGGCGTGTTTAGCTAAACCAAAGGAAATGTTAGAGATGCCCAACACAAAGCCAACTTCTGGGTGCATGAGATGAAACTCACGAATCGCCTCGATGGTCTCAATGGCAGCAGTATGGTACTCAGCGTCGCCACTTCCCACGGTAAATGTAAGCAAGTCAAAGACCAAATCGCCCGCATTAAGAGCGTGGTTTTTAGTCGCAAGCTGAAAAATACGCTCCGCAATCGCTACCTTTTCCGCTTTGCTCTTTGCCATCCCTTTTTCATCAATGGTCAAACACACCAACGCACACCCAAAACGCTTGGCTAAAGAGCAGACTTTATCGAACTTTTCCATGCCATCTTCAAGGTTCACGGAGTTAATGATAGGTCTTCCACCCACCATTTTGAGCGCCACGTCTAGGGATTTGACTTGCGTGGTATCGACCATGAGAGGCAGAGCTATCTTTTGCGCATAACGCCCTATGACCTCTTTGGTGTCTTTCTCCTCATCCCGTCCTGCAAATCCCACACTCACATCAATGCCGTGCGCTCCGCTTCTGACTTGTTGTTGGGCAACACTGAGCGTGCCATCGTAATCCTCCGCTAAGAGTAAGTCACGAAAGGCTTTAGAGCCTGTGGCATTGCTTCGCTCACCTATTAAAAACGGGGCTGGGTCTTGTTTGAGGCTTCTTGTTTCAAAGAGTGAAGCAATGGAGCGGGGCATTTCACCTTTGGGAGGAAGTGGTTTTTTCCCCTCCACACGCTTAGCAAGCTCTAAAATATGCTGAGGCGTTGTACCGCAACATCCACCCAGCACCGCCACACCTGGAATTTCCGTAAATTTCTCTTGAAGCTCTGCAAATTCACGAGGTCCCATCGGGTAAAACGTATAACCGCCCCTGTTTTGTGGAAGCCCTGCATTGGCGTGAACGCTGATGGGTCTATCCCAAACGGCGCTAAGTGTCTTGACATGCTTTTCCACTTGTTCAGGCCCTGTACCGCAGTTGAAGCCAAGGCTTAAAAGTTCAAACGGTTCTAAAATAGCGGCAATCGTGCTTGCGTCCGTTCCAATAAGCATCGACCCACTCAGCTCAATGGTGACTGAAACCATCACAGGAAGCTTTACATGTAAAGATGTTTGAACGTCTTGTATAGCGTGTAAAGCGGCTTTGATTTGAAGAGGGTCTTGCGCCGTTTCGATGAGAAAAAGGTCACACCCCCCATCCATTGCACCTTGTGCGGCGACTCTGTATCCCTCGTACATTTCATCATAACCGATGTGCCCTAAGGATGGAAGTTTCGTTCCAGGTCCAAAAGCGGCGGCACAAAAGCGTGGTTTTTGCTCTGTTGAAAACTCCAAGCACGCCTCTTTGACGATAGCCACACCCGCACGGGCAAGCTCATAGGTTTGCTCCCCAATGCCATAATCCTCCAAAACCCACGGCAATGCGCCAAAGGTGTTGGTCTTGATGATGTCCGCTCCTGCTAAGAGGTAGCCACGATGAATTTTTGAAATTTCATCCTTACATGTAAGGTTCAAAAGCTCGTTACAGCCCTCTTTACCTGCCCATTGCTCAGGGGTAATATGAAGGGCTTGAATCTGCGTGCCCATCGCACCGTCGATGATTAAAATTTTCTCTTTGATAAGTGTGTGAAGTGTTGACAAGTAAAGTTCCTAGTGTGTTATAACATGCCTATATGGTAGCAAAACTTTAGTAAGGGGAGACTAAAAGAAAGAATGAACTAAAACAATATGATTTTTTTGAAAATAAATAGAGTTAATTCTCTATTTATTTTCAGCAATATTGAGTGATTGAGAAACATCTACAATCACTTTTAATTTTTGGATAATCTCTTCCATCGCACGACTCTCTTCTTGCGCCGCGATACTGATGCGTTCTACTTCACTTTGCGTGCGAATAATTTCATCCACCGTTTTTTGCAATGCGGGGACGATTTGACCCACCACTTTTTGAACTTCTTGGATGGAGATGCGAATATTGTCCGTTGATTTGTTACTTTGGTCGGAAAGTTTGCGCACTTCACTTGCCACAACCGCAAACCCACGCCCATGATCTCCTGCACGTGCGGCTTCGATGGTGGCATTGAGGGCTAAAAGATTGGTTTCACTGGCAATATATTTAATGGCTGTCGTAATGTTACCAATTTGCTCAACCGCATTGGTGAGTTCTTGCGCCATCGCATTGGTCACTTGAACATTTTTAACTTCTGCGGCTAATTTGCTATTGACCACAACAATCGTATTGGCTGTATCTTCGATAGATTGTGAAGCATTTTGCGTGATGAGTGAAATCTCTTTGGTCTGCTCTGCTAATTTTTTAGAGATATCGCGCGCTTCTTGCAAGGCTTTGTCATTGTTAATGGCTGTAACCACTTGTGCAAGCCCACTCACACTCTGGGCGGTCGCGGTTCTTGGAGGACTAGGAATAACGACAACATCGGGGCGTAAAGCGTTATTGTATGTGCTATAAAGTGTTTTTCCCTCAGAAACATAACCATCGGTTCCAATGATGTATTTTGCCAAAGAAAGCACTTCTTTAGTTTCACGCTCACTGCACTCATCAAATGGAAGCACTTTATACGTGACATGTTCAAGTTTATAAAATTTAAGAAATTTGAGCATCACATTGGCACCTGAGGCGCTGTTGTTAAAAATAACAATCTCTTCACCACTGGGGATGCGACTCACCGCAACAAAAAAATCAGTAGGAGGAACAAACTCCACAGAGATAACCTTTTCTTTACCGTACTTTTTTACCATTTCATCATAGCGATTGGCAAAACAAACAATAAGGTCAAACTGATCGGCATTAAAGTTTTGATAGTTAGCTAACGTAGCCTTTTCATAAACGGCGGTGTGAGAGAGTGTGGCATTCACCAAAGAGACGAGTTCTTGTGTTGTTGCTTCATTGGCTCCAATAAGAAGTAAATTAACGCTCATGGACTTCCTTTGCTAGACAAAATAAACCGAAGAAAATTATTTTGCAAGATTATACACTCTATCGTAGGATAAAAAAGAGACTAAACGTAGTATAATCGCACACATCAATAATAAGGAGTTCCTATGTTTGGTATTGAACATTACACCAGCTTTTTGATGGCGGTGTTGGTCTTTCAACTCATTCCAGGGGCTGGAACGATAGCAATTTTAAATGCCACCGCATGCAATGGCATTGGTGCGGGACTGGGAGCTGTTATGGGTACACTTATTGGTGATTTTATCTTTATGATAGCCGCTCTTTTAGGGCTTGCTGCCTTGATGCAACAAAATCCCTTCTTATTTGAAATAGTGCAATACTGTGGTGCAGGATATTTGTGTTGGCTTGGAATGGGTCTACTGCGAACAAAAATCAACACCGATACATCCCGTGAAGCACCCAAACAATCAGGATGGATTTATCTACGCCAAGCATGTGCCATCAGCCTTACCAACCCAAAAGTGATGCTCTTTTTTGTAGCCTTTTTTCCACTCTTTTTAACACCAAAATCATCCACCACAACCTTAGTGGCGATGATGTTACATGTAACGATTCTTAGTTTTGTCTATCAAGCAGGATTAGTGCTTTTGGGAAATGGCGTAGCACGTCGCTTAAAAGCTTTTCCCTTTGCGCGAACACTCGCGTTTAAACTTTCAGGTATAGCCCTTATTGCATTTGGCATCAAACTAGCACTCAATAACCGATGAAGAAAAAAAGTTACATGTACCCATGTGATTGACTTTCAAAAACACAACGTTATAGTATAATGCTTTTTTTTCAAGGGCTTATGAAAAAAATCTAATACAATATCTTTTTTTAAAAGTTGGTTTATATGCCTCTCAATCATCTTCTTATTACCCTTGTACTCGTCATTATATGGGGTCTTAATTTTGTCATTATCCAAGTAGCTTTACAGGAAATTCCGCCTATTTTGCTCACCTTTTTACGCTTTTTCTTTGCTGCTTTTCCATTGGTATTTTTTTTAAAGCCTCCGAAAACATCGTGGAAACTTCTTTTTTCCTATGCTCTCACCTTGATTGTTTTGGATTTTTGTTTTCTCTTTACGGGCATGTATATAGGAGTTAGTGCTGGCATTGCCTCTTTAACGCTCCAAACACAAGTCTTTTTTACAGCGATTTTAGCTGTCGTATTTTTAAAAGAAAAAATGAGTAAAGCCCAAATTTTAGGCGCAAGTATTGCGTTTGTGGGTGTTGCTTATGTGGGCTTCAATACGGGAGGCGATGTCAATTTTATGGGATTGTTGCTTGTCGAACTCGCTGCCCTATCCTGGGCTGCGGGCAACTTGGTTTCTAAAAAAATAGGCCGTGTCGATATGCTCTCCCTCGTCACATGGGGAAGCCTTATTTCTTTGCCTTTTTTATTGGCCCTTTCTTTTCTACTTGAATCGCATCTGTGGTCTGTGGAGACGCTGTTGCATCTCTCTTGGAAAAGTATAGGTGCGTTGGCGTACCTTGTCTACCCTGTGACCCTCTTTGGATTTGCCATGTGGAGTTGGCTGCTCAGTCGTCATCCCGCAACCGTTGTTGCACCATTTACACTTCTCATTCCCATCGTAGGGTTTAGCTCTTCAGCTCTTTTACTGGGGGAAAGTTTACCTATATGGAAACTCATCGCTGGTGTCCTAGTCATCGTAGGGCTACTCATCAATCTTTATGGAAATCGTTTTATAAAATAGACTTTTTAAAAAATCTTGTGTTACCCTATTTTTCGCGAATCTGTATCAGCTTTTCTCGACGCTCTATCGCCAAGGCTTCGGTGGCATTGGCTTCTAATGATGCGTTTAAATCATCTCTCGCTAAAGTGATATTTTCGTGAAAATGACGTGCCTTAATGGAAGAGCCTAATTTTCCATAGGCAAAACACAGCTTGCCTTTGGTGTTAATCGTTACATCCAACGAGCCAATACGCGAACATGTATCTATCCATAAAAACGTATCATCAAAACTAAAATCATACAAATACCCAAACAACTTTGTGGTCTCAAAAAATTTGAGCTTCACCTCAAAAAAGGGGCTCACTTCTAAGCTATCGCTTAAGCGAAACAAAACGGGTAAAGCATAGCTCGTCTTTCCAAGCTTAATCATCTTTTTTTTAATATCAATGTCAACATCACTTTCAATTTTTGGAAATTCCCAAAAACGGGCAATATCTTTATGCCATGCCCCCAAGAGTTTATCAAAATTGCTAAATTCTTCCATCAAACTAGGCTCGCTACTCAGCAAATTTCTGCCAAGTCCCATCTTACCCTCAAAGCCTAAAAACGGTAACAGTGTTGCACTAATATCCAACGTTGTTCCCGCTTTTTCAACTTTTTTACCTTCACTCTGACGTGGGTCAAGTATCATAAACTGATTGCGACGCTCACCTTTCATCAAATCATCAATCGCCATATTGTGCATTGCCAAATGGTCAGACCCTATCACAATCACCGTATTTTTACCATACGGTGATTCTTGAATCTGTTTGATAAAACGCACGATAAGTTCATCCGAACACGCAACAGCATTGAGCATCGAATTACCCCCATCTTTATAACGCTGGGTTTTACAACTTTTTGAGACATGCCCATAAGGATGATGCGTGTCCATCGTGGAAAGATAGAGTGCAAATTTTTGTTTGCTTTTAGATAGTCGTTTAAAATCATTGAGTACCAGTTCAAACAAAGTGTCATCGTATAACCCCCATGGCGTTTGATACCCTGGATTTTTAAGCTGTGGCTTTAACTCTTTAATCCCTTTTACATCACTAAAATGATGGGTTTTATAGAGTTTATCGACCCCCGCAAAAGAGAGCTCTGAGCCACTTCGGTAAACCAGTTTATACCCCTCTTGGTGCAACAAATCGCTCATACATGTCGCCCCCGAATAAAAGGTACTCATCTTCGACATCGAATTGCCTTGTGGGGAATGCTCATTGGTACTAGGAGTCACCAGTGGAAGCCCACACACTGCCGATGTCATTCCAGCAATCGTCCAACTCGTTCCCAAGGCTTGACGAATATCGGTAAAATAAGTACTTTTAGATTGTAACGCCCTCAACTCATTCACAAGGGAAGGAAAGAGTCCTTCATCAAAATAAGTTGTCTCAAAACTTTCAGCAAAAATGTAGACCAAGTTGGGATGTTCTTCGCTGATAGGTTTTAAAGAAGGTGTTTGATAATACTCTGAAAAACTAAATTCCCTTGCCAAAGCACTCTCATACCCCAATGCTTTAGGAACGCTTTCATAGAGAAAAACGAGAGAGGGGTGAATGCCAAAGGCACTGCACAACACCAAAAGTGCCGCACCATGTTTTAACGTCCAAGACTCAGTAACCTTTTTATAACCAATATAACGATAGTACGCAAGCGCACTCATCAGGCTCACAATCAACAAAACAACAGCAATGACCATGATTAAATAATAATCACCAAAACCCGAACCATCCAAGCCGTAGCGAAGATGAAAGATAACCGCGTCGTTTATTCCCTCTCCCGTGAAGTAATCAGAAACAATGTAAAACGCACTTAAAAAAAGATAGATAAAAACAATCATAGCACCAATGAGCGTACTCTTCTTGCTATGGCTGTGATGATACGCCATCCAAAGTGCGCACGCAAATAAAAAAAGAGAGCCGTATAATAAGGAGTGCATGGAGGTTTCTTTCCTATAAAAATAAGTCGAATTATAGCTGGTTCACAGCTCAATGTATCCATTTGAACTATTTTATTTCATTGATTAAATTTTAATCAGTAAAGTGCATAGTTTAAAATCCAAGTAGTGATACAATTTCATCAGTTTAACACATTAACAGGAGGATTTCATGAGAAGTAAACTACTCTCACTTGCAACTTTGTTGCCAGTATCTACACTTTGGGCGGCTGAAGAGGTCGTAGCTGAAGTTGCCGAGGCAGCGCCAACACTTGACGTTGGAAACACTGCGTGGGTTTTAACAGCCACAGCGCTCGTTATGTTGATGACGCCTGCGGGTCTTGCACTCTTTTACGGAGGTATGTCACGATCAAAGAACCTCCTCAACACCGTTGCGATGAGTGTTATGGGATACATCCTTGCGAGTATCATTTGGGTTGTGTGCGGTTACACCCTAGCATTTGGTACCGATATCGGTGGAATCATTGGCTTTGATAGCCTTTTTATGAGTGGCATTAAGGTCACAGACATTTGGGCAACAGGAAACATTCCCGTTCTTTTATTTGCAGCCTTTCAAATGACCTTTGCAGGTATTACGGTTGCTTTGATTAGTGGTGCGTTGATTGAGCGTTTGAAATTTTCAACATGGATGATTTTTGTGCCTATTTGGGTTATCGTTGTGTACGCACCTATCGCTCACTGGGTATGGGGTGGTGGATTCCTCTCAAAAGATGGTGTTTTAGATTTTGCGGGCGGTACGGTTGTTCACATCAATGCAGGTGTTGCTGGTTTAGTCATGGCTTTGATGTTGGGTAAACGAAACGATTTTGGTAAAGCGATGTTCCCATCTTCTGTAACACTCACGGTTCTTGGTGCAAGTATGCTTTGGTTTGGATGGTTCGGATTTAACGCAGGAAGTGAATTAGGTGCAGATGGCATCGCCGCAAGTGCATTCTTAGTGACCAATACAGCAGCAGCCGTTGCAGCGGTTTCTTGGATGTTGGTTGAGTATGTGACTTATAAAAAATTCACCCTACTGGGTATCGCTTCTGGTATCGTAGCAGGTCTTGTTGCCATTACACCCGCAGCAGGTTTTGTGGATACAGCAGGTGCGCTTGTTATCGGTTTAGTTGCAGGTGTTGTAGCGTTTTACGGTGTCAATGGTCTTAAAAAAGCACTTAAATACGATGACTCGTTAGATGCTTTTGGAATCCACGGTTTAGCGGGTATCTGGGGTGCGATTGCAACGGGTATTTTTGCAAACCCTGAGGTAAACGAACTGGGAAAAGGTTTATTGTATGGAAATCCTGACCAACTTCTGATTCAAGTTGAAGGTGTTGTCGTAACAGCTATCTATACAGCGATTGCAACGGCTATCGTCTTTAAAATTGCCTCTATCCTAACAGGCGGTGCAAGAGTTGAGAGCGATGAAGAGTCACAAGGCTTAGATGAAGTAGCACACGGCGAAAAAGCCTTTAACCTAAGATAACAGTAAAAGGATAACAGTATGAAAAAGATAGAATCTATCATTAAACCATTTAAACTCGAAGATGTTAAAGACGCTTTAGCAGAGCTTGACATTACAGGTATGACGGTGAGCGAAGTCAAAGGATACGGAAGACAACAAGGACACTCAGAGCTTTACAGAGGTGCTGAGTATGTGGTTGATTTTTTACCAAAAATCAAAATCGAAGTGGTCGTTGTCGATGAATTGGTCGATAAAGTCATCGAAACCATCGTCAAAAGTGCTCGTACGGGCAAAATCGGTGATGGAAAGATTTTTGTCACTAACGTTGAAAAAAGTGTCCGTATCCGAACGGGTGAAACCGATAACGAAGCTATCTAACATTTTAACCAAGCGTAACGAGATTGTCTCCCTCGTTACGCTTCTTTTATACTCTTATTCTTTCTTTCGTAAAAACTCCAAAAACTTATAAAGACCCTATCTCTTTTCGTAAAAACGCATTGATGAGTGACTGATAAGAAACCTTTTGCTCACTCGCTTTTTTCTTAAAGTATAAAATGATGTCATTATCAAGCCTGAGTGTCGTTGGGATTTTTTTAGGCTCATAAAATCGCCCTCGTACACCACTCTCAAAATCATATGACGCTTCAAGCTCATAGCTATCGTATTGTTCTCTTTCTTTAATGGTTTTCATAAAATTCCTTCTCAGTTTTATTGGCGTGTCTTGCACTGATGATGCGCACTATCTCTTCGCCAAATTCATCAAAAAACATATTGGCAACCACTAAAATTTTCTCTTTTGTCGTTGCTCCAAGTGTTATCCAACGCTCTTCACAATAATCAAACCTTGCATCGAGCTTTGAGATGTGAAACGGGTCATCAAAAACTTCTCTCGCTTCTTCAAAGCTCACGCCATGCTTTTGAAGATTTGAAGCACTTTTTTCTTGACTCCATTCAAATTTCACATGTTCCCTTTATAAATGTTTTAAAAAGTATAACGCTTTTGTATGTACATTGTCAATAAATTTAAATTTTACCACTGAAATGTTAAACATTTAGTCCTCATACCCTATATTTTCAAAGATTATTAGCCTAAAATATCTTACATTCTTTTACGTGTAAAACAAGGCTACTAAATGAAAGATAAAAAAATAAGCTTCAAAAAGAAAAATCAAAAAAAGCGTCAATTAAAAATAAGTACATTAGCATTGATTAAAGCATATTCCTTAAAAGAATGGTTAGTTTTAATACGTAATTTAAATATACAGTATCCTGATAGAGAGAAAGATGTTCATTTCAGAGGAGAGTTTCTAGTTATAGCCGCAGATATGGCATTAAGGATTTCAAATATCAAAAAAGTAAATCACAACAATCCTACAGAGCAAGATTGTAGGAAATTAGTAAATGCAGATATTCAACTATCTGATGACAATCAAAACCTGATTAAGATGTTCGGTTTGGGAGGGGTTTCCCTATTAGCATCTTGGCAAAATCGTTTTCACTATAACCGCTCAAATATGCTTGCTAGAATTCATCTTCTATATCAGAAATTCGATAGTCATCTTTTGTCTGGCATTGGAATTTCGCTAAAAGATATTTATATTATTTTATTAGCTATTTATTCCGTATATGAAATTAAAAGAAAAGTCTTTATAAAAATAGAAAATTTACATAACCCTTCTATTGAGAGTTTGACATTAGAAAAAATTAAAGCATTCTTTTCTTATTTCTCTACAACGCAATCAAACTATATTCAAGAAGCAAAAAAAGATAAAATATATGAAAATTGCTTTGGTAAATTTAGGTATTTAACACGATATCCAATCATTGAGTTATCTGAAAATGAATATATTATTCCCGTTTTTGACCAACTGATTGATACTATTTCAAATAATCTTTATTTTATTCTTTTAGAGTATTTTCAAACACAAGGCAAAGACGCATCAAAGTCATATCTTGATACATTTGGAAATATTTTGGAAAATTATGTACATATATTAACTAAAGAAGTTTTTGGTTCTGAGTATATTGTTCCTGCTGATAAAATTGTTTTAAACAAAAAAGAATATAGATGCGAGTTTGTTGTTTTTCATGATGAAAATGTATTAGCAATCGAAGTAAAAAAAATGCATTTTAAAAGAGATTCTATTGTTGATAAAGACAAAAAAAGCATAGATGAAATTTTAGAGAGACATCTTGTTAAAGCATTTATGCAAATTGAAAATACATTTAACTATATACAGCAAAAAAATCTTTATGGTTTGATTGTAATTCCTGATATTTTAATAGGATTTTCCACGCTAATGCGTTACATGAAAAAAGAGTTTGTTTCTCGAGCGAGATTTGATGATAATATTTTTATTTGTACTTTATCATGGTATGAAGCATTAATGGCAAATAGTCCAAATATGATTTTTAACATATTAGAAAAAACTAAAAATCGTGGCGAACATGAAGGCAATGATATCATTCTAGTGATGCAATCAATAGAATTAGAAGGTATGGCAATTCTTGAAGACAATCAAATGCTACAAAAGATTGGAAATTATATTCTTAAAAGCATTGAAACACAAGGTAAAACTAAAATATAAATATAGAGGAAAGTTGAAAGGATTCTGAACCTTATTCGTACCTTTTTTCAATCCAAAGGAGCTTGTTGGTATTTTGTAAAACCAATGCTTAAAAGGGAGCTAAACTTTTAACTTTTTACTCATTTCATTTGCTTTACATGTAAAGAACTTAAAAGTTTAGCTCTTTTTTCTTTTTATCACGGTTTTGATAAAACTATTTAAAAATAGTTTGTAAATACACATTAAATCCATGCTATACTTACATAGTAAATCTAATAATAACCGATTTAGCATGCAAAAGGAGTAGTATGAATATAACTATTGAAAAAGAGTTGGCATCTTTTAAATCCCATATTATTGACCATGCAACGCTTGCTAATATTCTCTTAACGCTTGGATATACACGCATCAATGACAAGATAGTAGAGCTTAAACGCAAAGGGATGATCGCATCTTTGAAAAGTGGTCTATATGTTCATACTTCGCCTTTGTCTTCGAGTATTGTCTCAAAAGAGATGATTGCCAATAACCTTCTTGGACCTTCTTATCTTTCTTTTGATTATGCTCTTAGTTTTTATGGACTTATCCCTGAGGGTGTTCACGAGGTCACCTCTGCTACTACCAAAAGAAGTAAATCATTTCAAACAGACTTTGGGGTGTTTAGCTATAGACAAATCAGTAAAGAACTTTATCCTATCGGTTTGCAAATACACTCTTTAAAAAATGGCAATTTTCTCATGGCATCCAAAGAAAAAGCACTTTGCGATAAAGTCTATTGCACCAAAGATATATCCATAAGAACCAAAACCGCCATGATGGAATTTTTAATCAATGACTTGCGAATAGATCTTGATGAGCTGATAGATTGCGATGTGGAGACACCAAAGCAATACAAAAACATCAGTAAATCAAAAAAAATTGAACTTTTAGCGGGTATTTTAGAAGGGTTGAAAAAATGACTATCATAGAGCAGATGCTTAACAAATACGCCATTCAAAGCGAAGATGAACTCTTAAATGCCCTTAAAGAAGTTTTTCAAGAGATAACCTTACTAGGGCTTTACCGTGGAGGCTTTTTTGAAAAAGCAGCTTTTTATGGCGGTACGGCACTTCGCATACTGTATGGACTCAATCGCTTTTCTGAGGATTTGGACTTTACACTGTTGGAAAAAAATCCAGATTTTGCAATTGAAAAATATTTCTTACATGTAAAGGATGAATTTGAAGCACTTGGCATTTCAATCACCCTAAGCAAAAAAACAAAAGTCTCATCATCCACCATAGAATCAGCATTTTTAAAAAATGACACTTCCATTCATACGCTTAACATTCAAGCCAATAATTTAGACACGATTTTAAATGGTGTCCACAGTGGCAAAAGACTAAAAATCAAATTTGAAGTGGATACAAATCCACCCTTAAAGTTCCAAACCGAATCAAAAACACTGCTCCTACCCATCACTTTCACGGTCAAATCCATGACCCTGCCAAACCTTTACGCAGGTAAAATGCACGCATTGCTCTTTAGAAACTGGCAAACAAGAGTGAAAGGTCGTGATTGGTACGATTTTGAGTGGTATGTCAAAAATAGTATAAAATTGAATTTGTCCCATTTGGCTGAACGAATGGTTGAAAGTGGTCATTTGAAAAAAGGTACATTGCTCACGAAAGAGCTTTTTAAAACACTGCTTGATAAAAAAATCGATACCTTACATGTAGAAAACGCTATCTCAGAAGTGAAGCCATTTATCAAAGATACTAGCGTGTTTGATTTTTGGTCAAAAGATTATTTTAGATTATTGGCTGAGAAAATAGAATTTAGTGATTGATGCTAAATCTTCGAGTTCAAGAACACCCATTTAAAACGCAAATTGAAGTCAATAAAAGTTAAAAGTTTAGCCCTATTTTATCTTGACGTTTATGGAATTATTTAAATTTTTTAAAGAGTTGAGAGTGCGTTCCTAGCCTTATAAAAACTATTGCTTTATTTGGGTTACTGAGTTGATAAATCAAAAGCCAATCGTTTTTAATATGACATTCATACGTTCCATCCCACTCCCCTTTTAAAGAGTGGTTTTGATGCTTTTCATGCAGCGTCTCACCGCTAAGAAGTGCTGACATCACCTCTTTTAAAAGCGTGAAATCCTCGGTTGAAAATTGCCCGCTTTTTTTATCACGTTCAATATCTTTTTTAAAGAAGCGGTGATACTTTGGTGTGTACATTACAACCCTAAATCATCAAACAGTTCTTTTGAAGAGGTGTGTTTAATCACATTTTTACCCTCTTTGGACTCTTGGAGTGCCTTTTCTGTCTCTTCGTTAGGGATTTTGAGCTCAAAAGGAAGACCTTTGTGAAGAACAACACTGTGTAAAAAAAGTCGTGTAGCTTCGCTGGTGGTTAAGCCTATTTGTTTAAGATACTCTGCTGCTTTATTTTTGATATCAGGGTCAATACGTACGGTCATCGCTGTTCCTGTCATAAAAGCCTCCTCATTTTTAAATATTGTACATCAATTGATGTATAGAGTCAAGAATAATGTGGGCTAAAAAAGCTAAATTGGCTTTGTTTAAAGTTGAAAATTTAGCTCAGCCCATATATATTGTAAATGAAATTGAGCTAGAATTGAACAAATAAAATTGAGCCTTCGTTTTATACCTTACACTAGGAGAATGAATGAAACATCGTAAAATAATTGAAGAATCTTTAAAAAAATTGGTCAATAATGACCTTGATTTGATTAGGAGAGAACTAAAAGAAGAATGTATTAACCACTGTTTTGCAAAATATATTGAACAAGAAATACGAAAATTCCACCCTGCAAATCGTTATTCAGTTGATTTAGAATATGATAAAAACTATGAAAACCCAAAACAAATGACTTATTCTGATGGTAAAATTTATTCCATTCGTCCAGATATTATTGTTCATAAACGAGAGCGTAATGATTCCAATGAAATATATATTGAATGTAAAAAACCATATCTCACAAAAGACGATAAAGAGAAACTCTTACAGGCAAAGAAGAATCCTTTTCTCTACAAATTTTCAATAGGGATATGTTACTTACCAAGAAAAAAATACATGCGTCTTTATATTGCTAATGAAAATGGTTCATTTACAATATATAAATTTGATAAAAAAAAAGAAACAATACAGCAAATTTAAGAGAAGCATTTTCTAAGGCTTCGCCATTTTTACATGTAAAAATGAAAGTTCTCCTAAACCTTTTTCTCTTCTTGCATCCGATACGTCATCACCAAATTAAAACACAGCTCACTGAGCATCATCAAGTCCCACATGGAGAGGATTTCTAAAAAAGGCATTCCCTCCTCTAAACTCTCAAAATCAATCTTACATGTAAAGCTGTACGCTTCATTAGGAGCACCTAGTTCTGGTAAAGATAGGGCATAGGCAAAATTGAAAAAAACCTTAGAATCACGCCCCATACGGCGGATACGTTTAAGCGTTCCATCAAAGTCTTTTTGAGAGAGCCTGATTTCGGAGTGAATGTTGTGAGAGAGGACGTTTCGCACAAAGGAGACGATGTCAAAAAAATTCTCGTATTGCTCATGAAAGAGTTCTTGCATGTAGGTTTTAAAAGAGCTTTCAAAGCGCAAACTCTCGACCATCGCCATGCAAATGCCTCGAAAGGCATTGAATTCTACAAAATACTCAAACAAAGAAATCTCATCTTTGGCACTTTTTTGAGCATTGAGAAGGAGTTCATGAATCAGCTCGGCATTAAAATAATAAGCTTTTTCATTCTCATACTTTTTAACCACAAAAAGACTTCTGTTGGTAAAGTCCTCCGTTTTAGAGAGTTTTCCAAAAAACTCACCCATATGCAAAAAATAAAAGTTTTGCTCCACTAAAAGTAAAGCATCCTCTAGTAAAATCTCTTGGTCATTCATGGTAGTCTCACAAGCGTTACTTTTACTTCTTGATAGATGGCACACTCCCCTTCTTGAGAAATTTTAGGGGGTGTTAATACATTGGCATTTTTAGCCCCACTGTACAGTAAAAGACAATCATCTCTCAGTTTAGAACTGGGCATAACAGGGTACTCACAACTGCCATAAGGGCTAGTGAGCTTTACGGTATCATCTTTTTGAAGCCCCAAAGAAAGTGGAACATAGAGATGGTCATCTTGTATAAACTGCGAATTGAGCCCCTTGTTTTGTTTGGATGCCAAAAGGTAAAAATCCCCCTCATCATCAAAGGTATCTTCAAACTCATCTAAAAATTCAAATTTTTTGCTTGGGGTGTAAAAACCATTTTCATAGGGAAGTGTTTCGTAAGTTTTAGAGATTAAAAATCCCTCTTTTTCAACACTATTGGAAGCTATGACCGCCTCCAAAATGGCTGTTTCATCCTCCAAGCTTTCATAGCCAAACGCTTTTAAAAGGTACTGTGTAAGGGCGTATTCGCTCATCCCCTCTGCATTGTCAATGAGTTTTGGCATGCGCCCTATAAACTCATGCCCATAGCTTAACTTCACATCCTCTTTTTCTAAAAAACTAAGAGCAGGAATGACCAAATCCGCACGCTTGGAAGTTTCATTTTCATGCAATCCAAAGTAAATGACACACGAGGCTTTTGCTAAATTGGCTTTTACTTTAGGCGTACAGGGCATTTGAGAGAGAGGATTGCCTCCTTGAATCAACACCACATCGTATTTAGAAAAATCACACACAGGGAGTCGTTCCGTCTTGGCTTTCACTTTAAACGGCGACGTAAACCCAAAGCTACTGTTGGAGAGGTATCCCACACCACATCCCTCTTTTCCAAAAAGCCCGAGCATCGCTCCAAACGCATCAATGGCGCGCAAAACCGAGTGTCCAAAGCTGTATTTTTGTACCCCAATACCAACAAGAATCGAGAGTTTTTTACCACGAATGAGGGAAAGTAGCATCGCCAAATCATCGAGTTTTAAACCCGTTTTCTCAATCAAAGTTCGCATGGGTGTGCCATAAATAAGTTTTAAAAAAGAGTCAAAATTCTCTGTCTGTGTCTCAAGAAATAATTTATCTTCCAACCCTTCCATATGCACAATACGGCACAACAGCAACGCCAAATACAAATCTCCCGCAGGAGTGATTTGCAAATATAAATCCGCATTTTGTGCCAAGTCAGTTTTTACAGGGTCTATGACAATGAGGGTTTTGCCTTTCAGCGAGGGTAACATATGCGAGTTGGTCACGCTGGGGTTTCTTCCCCACAACACAACCACATCACTCTTCTTTACATGTAAGGGGGAAAGGGAAAGGTTAGCCCCTCGACCCTCTACAATACCCGCATCTCCCGCTTCATCACACAAAGAGCCCGAAGCTATCACGCTACCGTGTGCTGCAAAAAAACATTTAGTGACACCTTGCATTACGCCAAGATTGCCACTGCCTTTGAAAAAAAGTGTTTTGGAAGGAGTGTGTGTTTTCAGTTGTTCCACTAAAAGCGCTAAGGCTTCATCCCACGCTATCGCTTCACCACGAAAGCGTGGCTTGCTAATGCGTTTCCATGTATGATAATGGTTAAGATGGTGGCACAAATAGCCTTGTGTAATGGGATGGTTCTTTGTGCCTTTTAAACGACCATCCGCATCTAAATACATAGAACAGCCGTCAAAACAATCCAGAGGGCAGGTCGTTGTTTGCATAATACCCCTTTAAAATCAATAGGGCATTATACTGTATTCAATAATCTATCTTCCAATATTTCAAATGAAATGGGCTCTTGCATGTTCAAATCAATATGCTGGTAACACATATGCATCGCTACCCCTTCTAAAAGTGCATCGATGCGTGCATAGTCCATATGTGTATGCTTTTGCGTATGCAAGACCAAAAAATTATCACTGTAGGCTCGAATAATCATAGCTTCAGGATAAATGGCATGAATTTCATCCGCAATGCGTTGCAAAAAGAGATCGCCTGCTTTCCATCCATATTTTTTATTAAATGCACTAAAATTTTCACAGTTAAGGTGATCAATGCACAGCATTTTAAATTTGCAATCCCCTGCATGGGCAAAAATGAATTTCAGATAATTGGTGTTGTAAAATCCTGTGAGTTGGTCTCTAAAATAGTACGAAAAACGCATCTCTTCAAGCAAATCTTTTGGCATTTGCGTGGTATGTTCAGGGAGTGAAATTTCTGCAAAAACCTTTTTGGCAACTGAGACAATGAGCGGATTAAACTGTTTGCCACTCTCTTCTTCTAAGATAGCAATGGCACTCTCTTTGCTTAAACTTTTACGGTAGGCACGGTTAGTAGTGATGGCATCAAACGCATCTGCCACTGCTATAATTTGCGCAAAGAAAGGAATCTGATCTCCTTTGAGTGCACTAGGATACCCCTTCCCATCGAAGTGTTCATGGTGATGCAACACGATATGAGAGAGCGCAGTAAAAGGCTCTCGACTTAAAAGTTCATAACTGGCATTGGCGTGGTGCTTGATGAGGGTGTATTCTGTTTGTGTTAGTTTTTCAGGTTTAAGCAAAATCGCATCAGGAATTTCAATTTTACCAATGTCATGGAGCATTCCTGCTTTATAGACAAGATCCGCTTCTTCTTCAGAATATCCAAAAGAGAGCACTAGCATTTTAGAGTATTCAGCAACCCTTTGGCTGTGACCTGCGGTGTAACTGTCACGCTTTTCCATCATATCGATGAGGGCATACATACTCTCCTCGTACAACCTCGTTTTTTCATTCAAATAATTTTTACCTTTTAAATGAATCCACCAAATGGCAAACAAGCCTAAAAGCCATGTTCCAAAATACATCGTAATCAGAAAATAGTAACTTTGTTCGTTGGCCTCTTGAAAGGAAGGAAGCTTCATGGTGATGGTAGTGTAACCAAGCAAGGCACCCACGGTTTCTTCATCATGCACATGACAGCGAATACAACTCTCATTGGCAATCAAGGGCTTTGTGTAAAAAAGATGACTCTCACCCTCTTTTTCAAAGATGGCATGATGATCTTGACGTGTCGTTTTCATATTGTTTAAAGCACGTTTCACCGAAGAAGGCGCTATCAAAGCCTCTGCATCTTTAAACATTGACTCAATTTTGAGCTCCATACGACTCTGTTTCGCAAGGATATAAAGTAACTCTTTGAGTGAAAAATTATTTTTAACACTGTATTTTTGTTCATCAGAGATGGTATTCACTTTTTGCTCATACGCCCAATAGATAAACGATGTAGATTGCTCACCAATCCCTCGTATCTTCTCCAAAGAGGTTGCTTCAATGTGCTTTTTTTCATTGTAAAATTGATAAAAAGCAAAAAGTGCCGTTAGTAATGTCCAAAAAATGGTCAGTAAAATAGCGATTTGTTTAAAATACTTAATACGGCGCGAAAATGACATTTTTGGGGTACTTTTACCTTTTAATAAGTTAAAAAAAATTAACTTTTATTATCTCTAAAAAGGGCTTAAGGAAAGATTTTTTTCCTTAAGCCCTTAGGCTAGATACTAATTTCTTTGATATCGGCGATAGTTTTAAACGCAGTATAAATAGAAGCAATAAGGTTTTGACGATTTGCTCTTATGTTTAAATCGTCTGCATTGACCATCACGTTTTCAAAGAAGCTGTCAATGTAAGATTTAAGCGCAAAAAGAGCGTCTAAATTCTCTTCATACGAAGCAAAAGATTGGGAAACAACGTTGGAAAAAGCTTTAAAAAGTGCTTTTTCAGCATCATGTTCAAAAAGATTTTGATTGATATGTAAGGCATTTTCCGTATCCATGCTCTTAATAATATTCGCCACCCGCTTAAAGGTTGAACTCATCTCTTTAAACCGCTCATCCATCACAATCGATGCGAGTGCTTTGATTTTTAAAGAGAGCTTGACAATATCGCGTTCACCGCTGTTCATGACCGCTTTGACCACAGAAGGATTGACATCGAAAAATTGATACATACGCTCTAAAAAGAAGGTTTCTAACGCTTCAAAATCAAATGTCCCATACGCTTCACTCAAGACCTTTAAATCGCTATGAATGTCAAAAGCAATGTTCTGTTCTAAAACAATCTTTATAATACCATTGACCGAGCGTCTAAGCGCATATGGGTCTTTGTTGCCTGTTGGAATTTTTCCAATGCTAAACAGAGCGATGAGTGAGTCAAGCTTATACGAAAGTGCCACAATAGCGCTAAAAAGAGAACTAGGCAGTGCACTCTCTTCCGCATTAGGTAAATACTGCTCTTTGAGTGCCAAAGCCACCAAAGGGTTTTCATTCGCCGCATTGGCATAGTAATGCCCCATCAAGCCTTGAAGCTCCGTAAATTCATACACCATCTCACTGAGTAAGTCAGCTTTGCTTAGCATCACCGCACGTGTTATGAGCGCATGTTCGCTGAGCGGAAGGGTGTATTTTTTGGCAAGATAACCTGCGATGCGTTCTTCACGGACCTCTTTATCGTACAAAGAACCCAAGCCATCCAGATACGTGATGTCTTTTAATCCTTCATAACTCAGCCCTCGTTTTAAGTCATTGTCTAAAAAGAAGAGTGCATCGGAAAGACGCGCACGAAGGACTTTTTCATTACCTCTTACAATCAAATCATAATCATTGCTGATGGCATTGGAGACCACAATAAAACGGTTGGTGAGCACCCCCCCTTTAAAGACGGGAAAATAGCGTTGATTCTCTTTCATAGAGGTGATAATGACTTCCGCAGGCAAGCGTAAAAAACGCTCTTCAAAACTCCCAATCAATGCTTTAGGAGACTCGGTAATCGCGACAACTTCTGCTAAAAGGTCTTCATCTATTTCGATATGCACCCCTTCGTTTTTTTCTATCGCTTTAAAATCTTCCATAATGATGTCTTGACGCATAGCAGGATAGAGAACCACTCCACGCTCTGCTAATCTGTCAAAATAATCCCCTGCAAACATATAGGCAAACGGCTCATACGAAATCGTACGATGGGGGTAGGAAAAAGGAGTGGATTCGACACCAAAAAGTGAAAAGCTCACATGTTCATCACCCAACATACACCCAAGCCAGCGAATAGGACGGATGAAACTCTCTTCCAAAAAGCCCCAACGCATGGACTTTCCAAAATTAAGTCCTTGGATAAAACTTTCAATCATCTCTTTTAACAGTAGTTTTGAAGCCTGTCCTTCGATACTTTTTTTATAGTACAGTACCTCTTTTCCCTCTTTTAACGTATGAGCAACTTCGCTAAAATCAACACCACATTTTTTAGCAAAACCAAGTGCCGCGGGGGTGGGTTCACCCTCTTTTAATGCAACACTCAAAGGTGCACCAAAAAACTCCTCTTCTCTGGCTTCTTGGACGGTTGGAAATTCTTTGTGCCATAGCACCAAACGGCGTGGAGTATAGTAAAATTCAAACGCACAGACAAGGGCATTTTTTTCTAAAATAGAAAGCCACAGTTTTTCAATATTGGGAAGTTCTTTTAAAAAAGGAATCGCAGGGAGTTCTTCAACTCCGATTTCAATGAGCAGAGGTTTGATCATAAACGTGACCTTTACATGTAAAAAATTTTTTCGATTTTACACAAAGTTGCGTTAAATCGACCTTTTACATATAAAGGTTTATATTAACAAGAAGTTTTGCAACGTCCAAAGAGTTTGGAAAGTACCCAGATAGAAGGACAAAAATCAGTAATTGCCCACACCACAATCATCACAACCACAAAGCCCAGTAAAATGGAACCATATACAGAACCTATGCTTATCAAAAACCATGACAAAGCAATAACCCCTGCCATCATCAAACGTTGCAATTTTTCAGCACACATCATGTTCGTATCCTTTATTTTTTTTATAATGTGTAACTATAAAGGCTAAGGGCTTAAAAAAGTGTTATTTTTGTGACCTAATGCGTTACCGTATGGAAAGTTGCAGTTAAAGGCAAATGGTCTGAAAAGCCAATTCCTTGATGTTCTCCTCTGCCTTTTTCACTGATAGCCCAACGCTTTGGCGTTCCATCACTCTCTAGCATGTAAGGTTGTGAGAAAACATGGAAACTTCCCTGCGTGTATTCAACACCTTTTCCATCATTCAAATTGTGTGAGATAAGCATGTGATCGAGTGCGGAGCGCTTTTTACCATACGTGTGTGAGTAACGTTTTTGAGGAGGAAGTTCATACCATAGATTGCTCAAAGGCATTGTGCGATTCCCATGATAAAAGAGGCTTTGAAACGCCTCTCCCCAACCATTTTTTTGAACGTCCAAAGGAGAATTAAAATCACCCAAAACAATAAACTCTCGGCTAACATCTTCTACAATAAGAGAACGCAATTTCCTAGCATACTCACCTCTCTCCTCTTCACGTTCTGGCATCGCAGGCCAATGGTTAACATAGACATCGAGTAGATTTTTATCGACTTCGACGGTGATGCGATGAATCCCTCGTGCTTGGTCTTTGAGGTGAAATGTTCCCGTTTTTTGAATAGGAAATCGCGACATTACAGCAGTTTCAATGGAAACGCGCGGTTTTTTCAAGGGGTAAAAAAGATGCAAGTAACGTTTATTACCCAGTGCCACATTGAGTTTGGAGAGCACCTCTTTGTTTTCCACTTCCATGAGCGCAATCACGTCAGCATCTATATCGTTAATCACACGGGCAAGATTGGCTATTTTTCGCTCCATCATCGCCTCATTCCAGCCGTGTTTCCCAGGGGTATACTCTTTATACTCATTGCCCTCTTTTTTGTCATCAAACAGGTTCTCAAGATTGTATGTGGCGACTTTAAAATCTAAACCAAACACCACTAAAGGCAGAAATAAAAAAGCAAAACGACTCAATGTTATCCTCCAATCATCAGTTCATACTCACCCGATTCGGTATTAAAATACTCCAAATCTCCTGTATCCAAACGATAATACCATGCACGTAAAAAAAGCTCTCCCTCATTGACACGACGCTCCACATCGGGGTACGTTAAGAGATTTTTGAGCTGAAATAAGACAGAAATTTTCTCTGTAAGTTCCAGCCTCTCCTCATGCCCTACATCACAACTGAGCTTTTGAGAAACATAATTTTTAGCCCCCAATCCAAGCTCTAGCCACTTCTTTACATGTAAAAGATTGATGTCGGTAATCTTAGTGTACATCGTCTCAATCGCACCACAATGCGAATGCCCACAAATGATGATGTCAGTCACTTCTAACACCGAAGTCGCATATTCAATGCCCGCAGCTGTTGCGTGGTAGTCATTATCGGGGGCAAAAGGGGGGACAAAATTGCCAATATTGCGAAGCACAAACAACTCTCCAGGGGCTGAACTGGTAATTAATGAGGGATCAACCCTCGAATCACTGCATGCAATAAAAAGTACTTTGGGTTTTTGACCATTTTCCACCAAATCCAAAAACTTATTTTCATACTTTTTAAACTTTGTATCTTTGAATTTTTCATAACCACTGATGAGTTCTGCTATTTTCATACCATGCTCCACTATCTTTGTGCGCATTATACAAAAAGTGCATAAAAAAGAAATTACAAGCATGGAAGGGTTATAATAACGGCTAATATTTCAAAGAGGAAAAGAGATGGAATTTCAAAATGTAACGATTGTTAAAAAAGCCAATGTCTATTTTGATGGAAAGGTGACAAGCCGAACCATTCATTTTAGTGATGGAAGCACTAAAACACTGGGATTTATGCAAGTGGGTGAGTACACATTTAACACGGGAAAAGCAGAAATTATGGAGTTTATGAGCGGTGAATTGGAAGTGATACTTCCCACCCAAAAAGAGCCTTTGCGTATCAAAGGAAGTGCTACCTTTGAAGTTCCTGCAAACAGCAGTTTCACTTTACATGTAAGCACACCAGCGGATTATTGTTGTTCGTTTATAGACGCATAAACGCTTCAAAATCCTTCACGCACAAGGGTTTAGCAAAATAATACCCTTGTGCCTCATCGCACCCTTGCTCCTTGAGAAAGGAAAGCTGTTCTTTCGTTTCAACGCCCTCTGCAATGGTTTTAAGTCCCAAACTTTTTGCTAAGGTAATAATGGTTGACACGATGGCTCTATCATCACTATCTGTTGTAATATCACGAATGAACGATTGGTCAATTTTGAGTTTGGTCACACGAAAACGCTTGAGATAGCTTAAAGAAGAATAGCCCGTACCAAAATCATCGATGGCTAAACGAATGCCTTGTTCATGCAAGGTATTCATCGTCTCGATGGCACGTTCAGGATTTTGAGCGGCAACGCTTTCGGTGAGTTCAAGCTCTAAAAGCCATGCGGGTAATTTGACTTCATCAATGATGGTTTTCACCAACGCAGAGAGATGCTCATGGTGAAACTGTACCGCGGAGAGATTGACCGAGACGCACAACGGAGACATTCCCATATCAATCCACTGCTTCATGCGCATCGCAGCCGTGCGCAACACCCACTCTCCAATGAGCAAAATCTGTCCACTCTCTTCTGCAATAGGGATAAATTCAGACGGAGAAATGCTCCCCAACGTTGGATGATCCCACCGTAAAAGAGCTTCAACCCCGACCACTTTTTCATCATAAAGCGATACTTGAGGTTGGTAGTGAAGGCTAAGTTCACCACGCAAATGTGCAAATCTTAGTGCATTTTCAAGTGCTAAAAGCCGTGAAGAGTGTGTTTGTAATTCTGCTGTGAAAAAGCAATGGGTATTTCTACCATTTTGCTTTGCTAGATACATTGCCGTATCCGCACACCGAAAGAGCGTTTCGATGTCTACACCATCTTCAGGATAAAGCGCAATCCCCAAAGATGCGGTGATGATGAGTTCATGGTCATGAAGCTTAATGGGTTGCTCAATGGCTTGAAGTACCTTTTTAGCCACATGTGCCACGCCTTCTGTTTTAACACTTGGAAGCACAATTACAAATTCATCCCCTCCTTGACGGGAGAGCGTGTCTTCTTGGCGTAGCATTGTTTTAAGGCGTTTAGAGACTTCTATAAGCAGTTCATCGCCTACGGCATGCCCCAAGGTATCGTTGATATGCTTAAAATGGTCAATATCTAAAAATAAAATGGCTACTTTTTCTTTTTTGCGCTTGCTCATGTTGATGTCGTGTTCAACTCGCAAACGAAGCATCATTCTATTGGGAAGTAAAGTTAAGGCATCAAAATACTGTAATTTTTCTATCTTTTCTTCATTTTCACGTCGCTTCGAAATATCCCTTGCAATCCCTAAAACACCGATGATTTCATTGTGAGCATTGTAAAAAGGTGCTTTAATCGTTTCAAAGTAGCCCGTATAACCGTCTTCTTTAAAAACCAACTGCTCTTCGTTTACCACGGGTCCATCGGCATCCATAGCTATCATATCGTGCGTTCTAAAAAAATCCGCTGTTGCAGCATCCACAAAATCATAATCACTCTTACCCACAATCTGCGCCTCTTTGGCACCATAGAGTCTTCCAAAAGCACGATTGCAAAAGAGGTAAAATCCATTGACATCTTTGAGCCAAATCAAATCGGGAATTGTGTCTAAAAGCATATCCAACTGTTTTTTGAGTAAGACCGATGTGCTAGTAGTCTCATCAACTTTTCGTTCCAACGCATACTTTGTCGCTTTTAATTCCATCAAAAGTCGTGCCATATTTGCCACTAAGAGTGAAAAAATCAGTGCAATAATCTCACGAAAGAGCAAAACAAATCCACCCTCACCCCAGCCCAAATGAGGTTCAAGACTCATGGTCCATCTACCATTAGGCACATCAAACGTATAATCAACGGCGTTGTGAAGTACGGCTCGTGAGGATTTGATGATGGTTTGTTTTATCTTAGTATCGGGATGAATACGCCATATTTCATACGCAAATGTTTTCTCAAGGGGTGCCATCTTTTGTTTATCAAACAACTGAGAAATCTGAATCACCGCCAAAGCAAATCCCCAAAAAGAGTCAGCTTCTTTTTCATCCACAAAAATAGGCAAACGCCCCACCAAACCAATGCCTCCTTGCACCAGTTCCAAAGGTCCCGCTAAGGTTAAAGTTCTCGTCTCTTTGGCTAAAAAGGACTCTTTTTTTTGATTTTCTGCTTCAAATAAATTTAACCCAATGGCTCGCTCATTTCCCAAAAGGGGTGCCACATCTTTGATGATTCCTTTCGGAGCAAGGGCTAGTTCTACAACGCCTGGGTAGAGTGGCAAAATGCCAGAAACGATGGTTTCAAAATTTTTAACCTCCCCATTACCTTGTGTAATTAATGCTGCTACGGTGTGGGTAGAAGAGAGTGCACGCTCAATGGTTGATTTGAGATGAAAACTATAATTGATGGCAGTTGTATGCGCTTTTGTTTTCTCTTGTTCAAGTTCTAAAGTCGTGATATTGATGACAATAAGGCTTAAAAGGGCAAACGTCAAGGTAAAAGCAAGCATCAAAACCGTTTTAGGATTATCTAAAAAAAAGTTTTTCACGTTTTACCTTCTCCTTAAATCGTTCGTGCCAAGGCATAACCACTGGCAAAAGCCCACTGAAAGTTAAATCCTCCAAGTTCCCCCGTCACATCTAACACTTCTCCAATACAATACAGCCCTTTACATGTAAGGCTTTCAAACGTTTCAGGGTCTATTTCATCGGTCTTGATACCACCACGTGTCACTTCTGCTTTGGTAAACCCAAAGTTACCCGCAGGAGAAAAGGTATAGTTTTTAAGTGTTAAGAGTAACGCTTTTTCGCTAAAACCGAGCTTTGAGAGTACTTTATCTTCAAGGCAGATGGACTCTAAAAACGCTTTGGTAAACCGTTTGGGAAGTCCAAGCGCGGTACTAATTTGCTTCTGTTTGTGTGTTTTAAACAATGTTTCCATACACGTGATATGCGGAAGAAAATCAATCGCCATGTTTCCTTTTTTCCAATACAAAGAGCCACTCAACACCACAGGACCACTAATGCCTTTGTGGGCAAACAAAAGATTTTCACTAAAGCGTTTACCTTCTACATGTAAGCTCACAGGAAACGCTATACCACTGAGTTCCTTCATCCAAAACTGCTCTTTTTGAAGCGTAAAACCTACCAAGGCAGGCGTTGGTGTGATGATAGTGTGCCCAAAACTCTGAGCAATCTCATAGCCAATACCACTCGCACCGATACTTGCATAACTGAGACCTCCACTAGCAACCACCACTTTTTTAGCACCTATCTCACCGCGGTTGGTATGGATGATAAAATGCCCATCTTTCGTTACATGTAAAACGGTGGTCGAGAGATAAAAGGTGCAAAATGCGCTCAAACGTCCAAAGATGGAGACAAGCTCTTTCGCACTGTTGGCGCAAAACATTTGACCGTGATTGCGCTCTTCTAGTTTTAAATGATGCTCTTTCACAAACGAAAGTATTGAAGAAGCAGGGTATGCTTTTAACGCTTTTTCGATAAAAGCTTTATCGCCCAAATAATTTTCTGAACTGGCAAAGCGGTTAGTAAGGTTGCACTTTCCTCCCCCTGAAATGAGGATTTTTGCGCCTATCTTAGCATTGGAATCAATCAAAGCAACATCACGCCCTTGAAGATGCGATGCTGCCATCAAGGCACTCGCACCCGCTCCAATGAAAACAATATCGTGAACCCTCACGCGTGCTCAAAACTTTCAAAATTTTGACGAATCGCATCGTAGAGAATAATACCCGCCGATGTCGCTTGGTTCAAACTTCTGCCATTTTTCCCCATCGGAATCGTAATGGCATTGTCCCACTTCATTTGCATAAGTTCCATCGGAAGCCCCGTGGATTCGCCTCCAAAAAAGATGAAATCCCCTTTTTGAAAGGACGCTTCAAAGTAAGGCTTTTTGGTTTTGGTCGTGGCAAAGAAAAAACGCTCCATTTTATCGCTATGGGCTTTTAAAAAATCTTCCAAACTCTCCCAAACGGTGACATCCAACAAATGCCAATAATCAAGCCCCGCCCGCTTGACGGTCTTATCGCTGATTTCAAACATCGTGGGCTTGATGATGTGCAACGCACAATCGGCATTGACACACATACGCCCGATGCTTCCTGTGTTTTGTGGAATTTGAGGATGAACTAACACAATATTAAACATAAAGAGAATCTCCTACTCTGCCTCGAAAGAGGCTAGCTTTAGTGCGAAGTCGCAACGTAGCTTCTTAGGCAAGGCCAAAGAAGCGTGTAAAAATGGTATCAAAATATAATCGTCTTGTTATCGTGCACAAAAATACGCTCTTCAAACACCAAATCAAGGGCATTAGAAAGTACGACTTTTTCAACATTTCGCCCCGCTTTTTGCATGTCTTTCCACGTCATTTCATGGTCCACATGAATCACATCTTGCGCGATAATCGGTCCTTCATCAAGGTTGTTGTTAACAAAATGCGCGGTAGCTCCGATGATTTTAACACCCCTTGCAAACGCTTGTTTGTAAGGATTGGCTCCGATGAATGCTGGCAAGAAGGAGTGATGAATGTTGATCATCCGCTCTTCATAATGCCCCACAAACTCACCCGATAAAATACGCATGTATTTGGCTAAAACGATATAATCGATGGTGTATTGGCTTAACACCTCTAAGACTTTGGCTTCATGTTCACTTCGATTCAGCCCTTCATGGCTCACACAATGAAACGGAATGTTGAATTTTTGACTCAAATCACATAGCTCTTCATGGTTGGAAACGATGGCTAAAATATTGGCATTCAAATCACCGCTGTAGTGTTTAAGCAAGATATCTCCCAAACAATGCGTCTCTTTGGTACCCATTAAAATAATATCTTTTTTACGCTCTTCCACCACATGAATGTTGGATTTTGCAGGTAACATCGCCTGAAGCGTGCCCTTAAATGCACCCAAATCCGCTTCACCGCTCAGTTCCGCTCGCATAAAAAACTTACCATTTTCACGGTCAACAAACTCATCGTTTTTAATGATATTGAGCTGATATTTAAACACCACGTCTGCGATGCGATAAATAAGTCCCTTCTCATCAGGACAATCAATCTTTAAAATATAATTCTTTCCTACTTCCATTTTCATGCCTCACACAGTTGTTTGATTTTTTCGATTTTTCTTCTTCGTAACTCTAATCCAATAGCCTTATGGGTAAATCCATCTTGAATCACCTCTTGCACGCTAATGCCTCCGCTAAACGCTTCATCCCAAATACCAAGCACTTTGGCTCGTTTTTCAATCCCCTTACGGTAATGCCCTAGCCACAAAGAAATGGGCATATCAAGGCTTACATGGTAAAGTTCCTCATCGCTCATCTCGCCATCAAAAAAAGGCTGATGTTTGAACGTCGTAAGATAGTGATTGGGTGCATCCAAACGCTTAAACCACATCAGAGGATTTATCCCCAAACGATTGGCAACGATGTAAAAAAAATAGTACGCTTGAAGTGTTTTTTGAAAATTGCCTGAAGTGCTAGCCAACTCTTTCGCAATGCTCAAAAAACGCTTCGGAGGCTTACATGTAAAACACTTTTCAAAGATATTCAATGTGTACATGTAAAAAAGCCCATAGTGCAAATAAGACGCATGAAAGAGCTTTTCAAACTCCCATAAAATGCGTGGACGACTTAAATCATCAAGACAAATACCTTGCATCACTTCAAGTGTTTTTGGCTCTATTTTAAACCCCAGTCGTGCGCTAAATTGGATGGCCCTTAACACACGCAAACTGTCTTCTTTAAAACGTACCGCATCAATGAGCGCGATACGCTTTCGCTCAATGCTCTCCATGCCACCCCAAAAGTCTAAAAGTTCTTCGTTAAAAATGTTTAGCATCATCGCATTCATCGAAAAATCACGTCGTTTAGAAGCCTCTTTTTCATCGTTACACACTTCCACATCAAACGCCGTGTGTCCCACACCGCTTTTTCGCTCAACGCGTGGCAGTGAAAAATCAATATTGCCTAACTTATAAACAAAAAAACTTTTCCCAACCCCCACTGCGCCAATGCTTTGCATCACGCTATCAAAAAGGGAGGGCTGCATATCGTACACTTCAAGGTCAACATCATGCAAGGGCACATGTAAACACATATCGCGAACACTTCCCCCCACCAAATACGCACGTTTCGTATACGGTCTCAAGAGAGCTTTTGCATTGTCAATTTGCTCACGAAAATGTGTGGGCAGTGAACGCAAAGTTTGCATCAGTGCGCTTTATCCATACGCTCCAGTTCTTCGTCGATCGTAGCAAGCAGATATTCAAGAAAATTGAGCGTTAAGTCAACTTTAGCTTCGATATTTTTATTATTTGGTGATTGGAACCCTTCAAAAAGAACCAAAATACGTTCTCTAAGATTGGCATAAAACTGTCGTTGACCTTGTGTAGATGTCTCATCATCACATCCTTCTAAAACCAAAGTTTCAGGCTCAAGCACCTCTTCAAGAACATGTACATAGGTCTCTTCTTTATGGTAAACGGGTGGTTGAAGTCCTTCTTTTTTGATACCCTCATCAAGCTCTGCGAGTGTAGATAAAATCATCTCTTTTAATTCCATCGTGTCACTTCCCTAATTGTATGAGCCAACGCTCAAATTCTAAAAACTCCACTTCGGAGTTCATATTTAAAAAAAACTTTTTCATATCTTCATTCACACCCAGATACTTTTTGCGAATACCTGAAAGCCTCTTGATGGCAATTTTAGCCTCTTTATTCTCAGGATTTGCCATCAAAAGTTCTTTATAAATCTCCAATGCTTCAGCTTTCAAACCTTGAAGCTCATAAATGGAAGCAAGGGTGAGTGTTTTCATCGTTTTGATACGTAGTCCGCAATAATAGAGCCTATCTGCGTGGTTGAACACACCTCTTTGGCACCATAATTTGCCAAATCTTTCGTACGGTATCCATCTTCAAGCACTTTTTTAATCGCACCTTCAATTCTATCTGCCGCTTTTGTCTCACCAAGGGCGAAACGAAGCATCATAGAAGCACTCAAAATGGTCGCGATAGGATTAGCAATGCCCTGCCCTGCGATATCAGGCGCAGAACCGTGAATTGGCTCATACAGCCCCACTTTGCCGCCAATAGACGCCGAGGGTAAAAGCCCAATAGACCCACTGATCATGCTGGCTTCATCGCTTAAGATATCCCCAAAGATATTGCCCGTTAAAATAACATCAAACTGACGAGGATTACGCACGAGTTGCATCGCCGCATTGTCCACATACATGTGGCTTAAAGTGACTTCGGGATACTCTTTGGCAATTTCTATCACCGTATCTCGCCAGAGTTGAGAGACTTCTAAAACGTTGGCTTTATCGACCGAACAGACTTCTTTTCGACGTTTCATGGCAGACTCAAATGCCACACGCGCGATGCGCTCGATTTCGGGTTTGGTATAGACCATCGTGTTAAAACCTGTGTGTCCATCATTGCCTCGTGGCTCACCAAAGTAGATGCCCCCCGTCAGTTCACGCACGACAAAAAGGTCTACGCCTTTGAGTACTTCTGGTTTTAGCGTACTGGCATCTAAAAGCTCATCGAAAACAGCAGTTGGACGAAGATTGGCAAAAAGACCTAAAGATTTGCGCAGTTTCAAAAGTCCGCTCTCTGGGCGAAACTCACGCGGTAAATTGTCCCATTTTTGTCCACCAATCGCACCAAAAAGTACTGCATCGGCTTTCATACAGCCTTCAATCGTCTCATCGGGAAGTGGGGTACCTTTAAAATCATACGCCACGCCCCCCATTAAATACTCTTCATAGGAGAGTTCAAAATTTTCATTGGAACACACGCTATCTAAAACTTTTATCGCTTCATCGATAATCTCTGGACCAATGCCATCGCCTCTAATAACGGCTATCGTGTACGTTTTTTTCATGCTTTAATCTCTTTTTTAGCGTAATTCATCAAGCCACCACAATCCAATAACTCTTGCATAAACGGTGGAATCGGAGTAAAACGATAGACCGTAGAACCATTGTTAATCTCACCACTTTCCATCGAAATAGCAATCAAATCGCCCTCTTTAATTTCGTCTGTTTCGCCCAGTTCAAAGATAGGAAGCCCCATATTAAACGCATTGCGGTAAAAAATACGTGCAAAACTCTTCGCCACCACCGCACTCACCCCTGCGGCTTTTAAAGCGATGGGTGCGTGTTCACGGCTACTGCCACAACCAAAGTTTTCACCCGCAACGATGATGTCACCCGCCCCAACTTTGTTCACAAACGTAGGGTCTGCATCTTCCATCACATGCTTAGCAAGCTCTTTTGGGTCTGAAGTATTGAGGTAACGTGCTGCGATAATCAAATCGGTATCGATATTGTCACCAAATTTCCAAATTTTTCCACTAATTTGACTCATGAGTGTCCTTCGTGCAGTTTAGTAAATATAAAAGGGATTTTACCTAAAATCGAATGTGAAAAAGTTTAATTCACCCTGATGTTAAAAAGGGCATATACATAAAAGGCTATAACGTCCATCTCTTTCAAAACACTTTCAATCACATAAAGACCTTATATTTGGATAGTAAATAGGCATGGGAGAATAGATTTACTAAAAAGTTAAAAGTTTTACTCCCTATATTTGAAATCGTATTTGCGGAGAACCTTATCTATGGTACCATCCTCATTCATCTCTTTTAAGATTCTATTGTAATCCCTGACAAGAGATTTAGAATTCTCGCACTTTTTCGGAAAAATCGTATAAAGATCGTATGTTTTTAGAGCAGGTTCGATAAACTCAAGCACAGTATTAAACGCAGGGTATTTTGTGTTTATGATATACGTGGCAACAAATTTATCAACGATGATGAGATCAAGTCTATCTTTTTCTAATTTTTTAATGTTTGTTTCATCATCCGTCGCAGACTCTTTGATAAATGCTTCTGAGCTTTCAAACTCAGGTGGATTTACATATCCTCTTACGGTGCCAATTTTTAAACCCTTTAGCTCCTCTACTTTCCCAGTCCAAGAGATTTTTTTATCTTTTTTCTTGTAAAAACCAACAGGACCGCCTGGATATTTGTCCGTATAATAAAAATCCTTCTTTCTCTCTTCGTTCATATATTCAGGAAAGAGCACATCATATTTGCAAGCTTTCGCTTCCTCTAACGTTCTAGCCCAAGGCATATACTCAAACTCCAATCTATACCCCATTCGTTTAAATGCCTCTTTCATAAGTTCTGCTACGTAACCATTTTCAGGTATATTTTTACCGATGTATGGTCCCCACTCAAGTGTTGCACCATGTATCACTTTATCGTTTGCAAAAAGCGTAGCTGCTAGTGCAACAAAGAGCGTTAGGCTCCCAAATATTTTTAGTTCTTTTTTTAGCATTTTATACTCCTTGAAAGTAAAAAAGGGAGAGATTAAGAACATCGTTTTTAACGTACACTCTCAATCACATATCGCCCGTTTTGAACGCTTACATGTAAAGGTACGCCAAAAGTAGTGGAAAGATGTTCATCGCTTAACAACGCTTCTTTCTCTCCTTGTTTATAGATGCGCCCTTCTTTTAACAGTACTACGTTTGAAATCTCTTCAAATATCTCTTCCAGATGATGCGTTATCAAGATAATCGTCCGCTGTGAGGCAATTTTACGAAGCAACGCCACAAACTCTAACTGCGCTTTGATATCTAGTCCCACCGTTGGCTCATCGAGTATCATGGCTTTAGGGTCATGTACGAGGGAGCGTGCGATGATGCATTTGCGTATCTCGCCTGTGGACATTTCTGATATTTTTTTATGGTGTAAATGCTCAATGCCTAAAAAGTGTAAAACCTCTTGCGCTTTGTTTACATGTAAAGGCAAAAGCTCTTGATGCTCGTAGATGTGAAAACTACTAAAAAAGCCTGAAAGGACGACTTCAAAACCGTTTAAAAAACTTGCGCGTTCAGTAAATTGGTAGTGCAAATCGTTCGTGATGATGCCAAGATGACGTTTAAGTTCCCAAATATCCCAAATGCTTTTGCCAAACACCTCTTTGCGCATTCCCTCATGAAAACGCGGGTAAATATCGTTGGAAAAAAGCTTCAAAAGGGTTGATTTTCCTGAGCCATTCGCTCCTAAAATAGCCGTATGCTGTCCTTCGGTGATGCAAAGGCAGATGTCATGCAGAACATTTTGTTCTGCATACGCCACATTGAGATGCTCAAAACAAATAATTTCCATGAAAACAGCCTTTTATTAACACGTTTTGTATTATTATTGCACATTATCTTTTAAGGGTAGTCTATGTTTTCAACATTTTTCATCAACCGACCCAATTTTGCTATTGTTATCTCACTCATTATCATCATTGCAGGAACAGTTGCGATTCGTACCCTTCCCGTGCAAGAGTACCCCAATGTCGTTCCTCCCCAAATCGCCATCTCCACCACCTACCCAGGAGCCGATGCGCAAACCTTAGAAAAAAGTGTTGCCAGCGTTTTAGAAGAGAAAATCAATGGCGTTGAAAATATGCTCTACATGATGTCTACCACATCTCCGAGTGGCTTGCTTACGATGAATCTCTACTTTGAAGTCGATACCGATATGTCTCAAGCCATCTTAGATGTGAACAACCGTGTGCGTTTAGCGGAGAGCAAACTCCCCGATGCGGTCAAAAAACAAGGGGTAGAAGTCGCGGAACGCTCCAGCGATACCTTACGTGTTCTTGCCCTTTTTAGTGATGACAACCGCTACAGCACCATTTTTATGTCCAACTATGCCATCAATAATATCTTAGAAGAACTCAAACGCGTCCCAGGAATTTCCGAAGCTGTGGTTGTGGGGAATTTAGAGTATGCCATCCGTGTGTGGCTTGACCCTCAAAAACTCTCTTTTTATCACATCACGACCACCGAGGTCATCAACGCCATCAAAGCACAAAATGAGCAGTACCCCGTAGGACAACTCGGGCAAGAACCTCTTGAAAAAAATCTTGCGTTTACCTACACCCTCTCTTCCAATGGACGACTCAGTACTCCAGAAGCATTTTCAAACATCCTTATCAAATCAAATCCCGATGGCTCTGCTTTAAAACTAAAAGATGTCGCTTCCGTGGAACTAGGTTCTGATCGTTACTTTTTTAAAGGCATTTTCAACCAAAAGCCAACATCGATGATTCGTATCTCACTCACCAACAAAGCCAATGCTTTAGAGGTCTCCGACTTACTCGATGCAAAACTTGAAGAGCTCACAAAAACCTTTCCAGAGGGCTTAAAAATCGACGCAACATACGATAGAACCACCTTTGTGCGTGCTTCCATTCATGAGGTAATTAAAACCTTACTTGAAGCTATAGCACTTGTTATCGTGGTCGTTTATCTCTTTTTAGGCAATCTTCGAGCCACCATCATCCCCGTGCTTGCCATCCCCGTTTCCATCATCGGAACCTTTGCGGGCTTTTATCTCACAGGGTTTTCCATCAACCTCCTTACCCTTTTTGGACTCACCCTTGCCATTGGTTTGGTGGTCGATGATGCCATCATCGTCATCGAAAATGTCGAGCGCATTTTACGCAAAGAGTCCATCAGTGTCAAAGAGGCGACCATCAAAGCGATGAAAGAGATAACCGCCCCCGTTTTGGCCATCGTTTTGGTTTTAAGTGCTGTGTTTATTCCTGCGGCGTTTATGGGAGGGCTTAGTGGCACTATGTCGCGTCAATTTGCCATTACTATTGTCATTTCTGTGGGGATTTCTGGGTTGGTTGCTTTGACGCTCACACCTGCACTGTGCGCCTTGCTTTTGAAAAAAGAGGAAGAGCCTCCTTTGTGGCTCATTCAAAAATTTAATGCTTTGTTTGATTATATCACGCATCACTTTGGACAGATTGTTAAAAATGCCATTCGCTTTAGTCTTTTCAATCTTTTACTCTTTGGCATTATGCTTTTCGCCATTTACAAACTCATGGCACTCATCCCCACAGGACTTGTACCCAAAGAAGACAAAGGCGTCTTTTTTGCCGTAAGTACGCTTCCCTCAGGTGCAAGCCTTTCACGTACCCATGAGGTTAACGAGCAGGTGGGAAAAGTCGCCCTTACCTACAAAGGGGTGGCAAAAGTGGGTGGATTTTCAGGGAGTGACTTTAGCTCCAAAGCCTACACCACCGATGCTGGGTATAGTTATGTGCGTTTGAAGCATTGGGATGAGCGCAAAGATGCCAACTTAAGTCAAGATGCCCTCTCCAAAGAGATTATGAAAGAGCTTTCCAAAAACAAAGAAGCGCGCATTATCGCGGTCAACCCTTCCGCTATTAGCGGGCTTGGTGTATCGGGCGGGTTTGAGATGTACATTCAAGACCGAAAAGGAGATGGCTATACTGCGCTTGAAAGCTATGCCAGAGAGATTGTCACGCGTGCCTCAAACCATGAAGCACTCAAATCGGTACGCTCAACGCTCAGCACCAACACCCCACAATACCGCATCCATGTCGATAACGCAAAAGTCAAAGCCTACAATGTTGAGATTAACGAAGTCTATACGACCATTCAGTCTTTGTTTGGAAGTGTCTACGTCAACGATATCAATCTTCTAGGGCGAAACTATCGTGTCAATGTCCAAGCCAAAGGCGAATTTAGAGAAGATACCGCCAATTATAACGATGTCTTTGTCAAATCTACCGATGGAAACTTTGTTCCCTTAAGTGATTTGGTACGACTAGAGCGCATCATTAACCCAAGCATCACCAAACGCTTCAACATGTTCCCCTCCGCTCAAATCTTAGGTGAAACCCATCAAGGCTTTGCTTCGGGTGTGGGCATCAAAGTGATGGAAGAAATCGCGCGTGACGTCTTACCAGAGGGGTACGGCATCGCATGGGGAGGTGCTTCGTTGCAAGAGAAAAAACTAGCGCAAACGGGAAACCTCTCGTTGATATTTGCGGTGGTCTTTATTTTCCTAATTTTAGTGGCGTTGTATGAGAGCTGGCTGATTCCTTGGGCGATTGTTTTGGCGGTTCCATTTGCACTCTTAGGCGCAACACTAGGCATTTGGCTACGTGAGCTTCAAAACGACATCTACTTTCAGATAGGTCTCATTACTCTCGTGGGGCTTTCGGCTAAAAATGCCATCTTGATGGTGGAGTTTGCACTGCATAAACTCGAAGAAGGCTACAGCTTGCTCGATGCTACCATTGAGGGAGCAAAGATTCGTTTTCGCCCCATCATCATGACCTCGTTTGCCTTTATCGCAGGAACCATTCCTTTAGCCCTAAGTTCTGGTGCAGGGGCAAACAGTCGTCACGTCATCGGCACAACGGTGGTGGGAGGCATGGTCACCTTAACCGCCATCGCTGTTTTCTTTGTCCCGCTCTTTTTCTATCTTTTGATGCGTTTGAGAGAAAAAGTATTATTTGCGTTCAAGTCCCAAAAGTCCGAGTCCTAAGGCGATAAAAAAAGCGCCACTGATACGATTGTACCATGTGGCGCGATCTCCTTTGGTAAACCAAAACTTTAAACTTTTGGCAAAAAATGCATAACTCATGAGCGTTATGTACGACAAACTCATAAATGTGAGCGTCAAAATAAAAAACTGCGGTACCAACGAAGTAGTCGTGTTTAAAAAAAGAGGGAAAAGTGCCGTAAAAAAGATAATGGGCTTTGGATTGGTGACGCAAACCAGATAGCCTTTGCGAAAGATGGCAAAGTACTCACTTTTACTTTTCCGATGGTTAAGGCTTATGTTCTCAAAGACATTGGAGAGATTGCGAAACTGCTTTACGCCTATGTAAATAAGATACAAAGCCCCTAAAATCTTAAAGGCCATAAATAAAACAGCAGACGTTTTAAGCACCACGCCCAGTCCCAACATAGCAGCCGCAGAGAGGGTAAAAAGTCCTAAAACATTGCCCAGTGTTGAAAAAGCAACCGCTTTCATGTCGTACATCACCGAGTTGTTAATCGCAAGCAATATCGCGGGCCCTGGGCTAATAATCGCCACAATAGCAACCGTAACATATAAAACCCATGTGTGAAATTCCATCACGTCTCCTTGTTTATAAAACCAAATTGTAGCATAGGAAAAACGATAAGCTCTTTTAAATCTTACTTTACATAAAATATCGCGCATTGGCTTGAAGACTACTGCAAAATTAAAAAATTGGTCTTGATTCTAAATTTTCAACAAGGGAACCTTATGAAAGAAGCAGTCATCCAAGCGACGGAAAATTTTTTCGCAACCATTTTGTGTGAAGTTCCACAAACAACGGTTGAACTTGGCAACTATTTTTATGGTTCAGCGATTGCTCTCATCGAAAATAAGAGAGAACATACGTGGTATCTTTTTTTTGAAAAAAAGGTCTTAGATGCGATTGCTTTGAACCTTCTTTTTGAAGAAAATCTCTGCGAAGAGGATTTAGATGATCTGCTCAAAGAGATTGCCAATCAAATTATTGGCTCTGCCAAAGTACTTTTGGAAAAGAAATATCCCAGCAACAACTACTGCCTCAGCGTACCTGAATTTATGGGAAATATCTCCACACCATTTCCTATCCCATTGCAAGAATCACAACACTATCAAATCAAAAATAGCACCTTTGTCATCGCAAAATAATCTTTACATGTAAACAAAATCTCTATTTGATACATTTCCAAATTTTTTGGGTGCAATTTTTTTTCTTAAGTCACCTCTTTGCCTAATTGTGTATAATCACATTTTTGCCATTGTCTGTGGGGGTGCTAGCTTCAAAAAGCGGCTGAGATAATACCCTAAGAGACCGTTAATGCGGTTTCACGAACCTGATCTGGGTAATGCCAGCGTAGGAAATAAGGAGATAAACACATGTCTAAAGTCCTCGATAATTTAGAAAAAATAGATGCCTCTTACATTCAAAACTTCCCAAGTTCTCGTAAGATTTACATCCAAGGCTCACGTGAAGACATTCAAGTACCGATGCGTGAAATCAAGCTTAGTCCCACCGCAAAAAGCGATGGAAGCGTGGAAGAAAACCCGCCACTTCACGTCTATGATACTTCAGGCGTTTACACCGACCCAAGCGTTACCATCGACTTGCATCAAGGCTTAAAACCCATTCGTGCGAAATGGATAGAAGAGCGAGCCGACACCGAACAGTTGAGCGATTTTAGCTCTATCTATTTTCATAAACGCCACGACGATGCGGAACTAAACGCCCTACGCTTCCCCAATCTTAAAAAACCACGCCGTGCACAAAAAGGTAAAAACATCACCCAAATGCACTATGCAAGAAAAGGCATCATCACCCCTGAGATGGAGTATGTCGCCATTCGTGAAAACTGTAACCTTGAAGTGGCACGCCAAAACAAACTTTTGGGCGCGCAACACAAGGGTGAACATTTTGGCGCCAACCTACCAGAGATTTACACCCCTGAATTTGTCCGCCAAGAAATCGCCGCAGGACGTGCCGTACTGCCACTCAACGTCAACCACCCTGAAGCCGAACCGATGATAATCGGTCGAAACTTCATGGTCAAAATCAACGCCAACATCGGCANNCGCGCCATCATCCCGGCCAACATCAACCACCCCGAGCTCGAACCCATGATCATCGGGCGCAACTTCCGGGTGAAGATCAACACCAACATCGGCAACTCCGCCACCACCTCCTCCATCGAAGAAGAGGTCGAAAAGATGCTTTGGTCAACCCGTTGGGGTGGCGATACGGTCATGGATTTATCCACAGGTAAAAACATCCATGAAACCAGAGAGTGGATACTCCGCAACTCCGCTGTGCCCATCGGTACGGTGCCCATTTACCAAGCCTTAGAAAAAGTCAATGGCATCGCCGAAGATTTGACATGGGAAGTCTATCGTGACACCCTCATCGAGCAAGCCGAACAAGGGGTGGACTACTTCACCATTCATGCAGGGGTGCGCCTCTCATACGTTCCCATGACCGCCAAACGTCTCACGGGCATCGTGTCACGAGGAGGGAGCATCATGGCAAAATGGTGTTTGCACCATCATAAAGAAAACTTTCTCTACACCCATTTTGAGGAAATCTGTGACATTATGAAAGCCTACGATGTCGCCTTTTCTTTGGGTGATGGTTTACGCCCTGGCTCACTCTACGATGCCAATGATGAAGCGCAATTTGCCGAGTTAGAGACGCTAGGAGAACTCACCAAAATCGCATGGAAACACGACGTGCAAGTGATGATCGAAGGACCTGGTCACGTGCCGATGCAAAAAATCAAAGAGAACATGACCAAAGAGTTAGAGGACTGCTTTGAAGCCCCATTCTACACCCTTGGACCCTTGGTTACCGATGTCGCTCCAGGGTACGACCACATCACCTCAGCCATTGGTGCGGCACAAATCGGCTGGTACGGCACAGCGATGCTCTGCTACGTTACCCCAAAAGAGCATTTAGGCTTGCCAAACCGTGAAGACGTCAAAGAAGGCATCATCGCCTACAAAATCGCCGCCCACGCCGCCGACCTCGCCAAAGGTTTCCCAGGAGCGCAAATCCGTGACAACGCCATGAGCAAAGCCCGTTTTGAATTTAGATGGTACGACCAGTTTAACATCGGCTTCGACCCTGACCGAGCCAGAGAATACCACGACAAAACCCTACCCGTCGAAAGTGCTAAAGTCGCGCACTTCTGTTCTATGTGTGGCCCAAAATTTTGTTCGATGAAAATCTCGCAAGATGTAAGAGATTACGCTGAAAAAATTGGTACAGAAGATGTGAGCGTTGCCCTAGAAAAAGGCATGGAAGAACAAGCCCAACACTTTCAAAAGAGCGGTGGACAGATTTACGTGTAATTCTTTTTAGCCCTTATTTTTAAGGGCTAAACTTTGGTATTCGGGTATACTCTAGCTTACCCAATACTAAAGGCGGATACCTTGATGCAAAACTCTTTCTTACGCTGGCTTGGATGTGGCATTTTAGTGCTCGTTATCTGGCTTTTTTTTCCTGTGTTGAAAAGTTTTTTTGTTGCCCTTTTGATGGCGATAGCGGTTGCGCCCTTGCATCATCGTTTGCGCCAGTTTTTAAGCCATTATCCATTGATTCGCAATGTTTCACCTGTGCTTTCATCAACCATTATGACCTTGGCATTTTCGTTGATTATTTTTGTGCCGATTACCCTTTTTTTATACACGCTTCTCAGCCACCCCTCTGACACACTTGAGATGATTTACTCTGTTGGTCATCAAATTGAAGTTCACAGTAAGCATTTACCAAGCTATCTCACGTGGGCAGTCTCCCCAATCGAAAGCCTTATAGAGATATCAAAAATTCATAGAGATGAGATGACCACTTTTTTAGCAAGTTGGCTTGGTAATGGTCTTAAAACATTTGTGGTGATGGTTGTAAATATGGCAATCGTCATGGTATTTTTCTTTTTTCTAAGCTTGTACGGACGCAGAATCATTCTGTTTCTTTTTCCTATCATTTCGCTCAGTAAAGCTACAAAACGAGACTTTTTAGAGGAGATGACAACGACGATGGCAGTAGTCTTTTACAGTCTCACAGGTGTCATGATTGTACAAGGTGTTGCTTTTGGTATTTTCATCGCATTTTTTGATGGCTACAATGCTTTGTTGTTAGGGTTTTTAGCAGGTATTGCATCGATTATTCCCATTGTGGGAACGGCATTGGTGTGGCTACCCATTGCCGTGCATGAATACTTTCAAGGCAACACTGTCAATGCCGTAGTAATTGCTTTGTATGCGTGGGTTGTATTGGCTTTTTGTATTGACAATATTTTCAAACTGGTTTTGCTTAATTTTGTCAACAAAACACTGAGTAATGGCAAAAAGCGTATCAATGAATTTATCATCTTTTTTGCCATTGCAGGAGGATTGACCACCTTTGGATTTTGGGGCTTTATCTTAGGACCTGCGATTATCGCACTTTCGCTTACAACCTTAAGAGCCTTACGCAAAGCCCATCGCTCAGATTTAGGTCTACCACAAAGTTAATTTTTGGTGAGCATGTGAATCTCTTTTTGAAGTTTGTCAAGTTTTTTCATCAAGTGTTTCATTTCACTTCCTTTAACCACTTCTTCCACATCGGCGTGTAAGACATTTTGGGCTATCTCTTTAAAGGCATGACTTAACGCCTCAAACTTTGCTTTTGCTTTTTCAACTAAGATTTCATAGTCATCGACCAATATCTCTTCAAGGTCTTCGATTTTGTCACTAAGCTCATCTTTGTTTTTATAAATATAATACGCACCAACGCCTGTAATCGTCGCACCAAGTGCAAAACCAAGTAATGGTTTATGTTTCATTGTGTCCCCTTCTGGGTTTGAATTTTTGTTCCATAACTGTGAAAATGTTTTAAGGACAGTCGTAGCAAGGGTAAGATTGGCAATACTTCCCGATGCCTTAAGCGCCAACAAGTGACTTTTTTCTTCGATCACAGTTATGAGTTCACTGACATCGTCTAGCAGAAATGTAGCTTTGTGGCAAAGCCCACTCAGTTCATTTTGGCTAAAAGCGATAAACGCGGTTGTTTTGTGCAGGGCATTGATATGTTTAACCGTAAGAAAAACAAGAGCGGTAGCGATAATCACCATGCACACCATGATAATCCCTACAAATAAGGAAAGAAGCTGCGAATCATTCATATAAGAGCCTTTCAAATTCAGTATACTCTTCTTTATGAACTTTACAGCTTGGTTTGAAGATAGTCTTTTGAAACCAAGAATTAAGAAGCAAAAAGGGGTCGGAGCTAAACTTTTAACTTTTACCTTATTTTGCTTTACATGTAAAGCAAAAATCCTCACACTTCCAGCTTACTATCACCTTTCACATAGTTATGCACCAGTGCTTGAATGAGGTTTTGATATCCGATGCCTAGCTCTTTGGATTTTGCTTTGAGTACGGCTAGGTCACTGACGGAAAAGCAAATGGTGGTTTGTCTTTTTTCATTCAATGATTTTGTATATTTGGCATGGTTTTGGTACGCACTTAACGCTTGCTTCTCCAATGGTTTTTCACTCCATTCACTTGCTTCTATCTCACCTAATAATTCTGCTTCTTCAGTATCAAGGATTATTTTTTTCGTTTTTATTGTTTTTTACCTCCAATTGTAGCGTGAAAGCTCTCATACTTGAAGATAAACAAAAATTGGTTTAAAAAGCAGAGACACTCCCGCAGTCACTGATTCTGAAGTTTTAATAGACATTGAAGTAGCAGGTATCGGGGGAAGTGAATATCTTGTGTTCCATAATCCTGTGCTTGAAGTAAATTTTGCGGAACTCATTCGACACCAAAAACAATTACTTGGCTCATTTGTTTACTTAAAAAACTTTTAATACAATTTGGATTTAAAATTGGGGTGAATGATGTTGCACTTCCTTCCATTTAAAAAAAACAATTCTTTAGAACCATGGATTAGTTCGCAGGAGATAAATACATGCAAAAATATGGCAGCGCTAGAGTCACTCATCATTCAAAAAATTACTAAAAATTGAGGTTTTTTTAACTTCTATTGCGAAGGTTTTTGCGTAAGAATTACACTTTATTAAACCTCATTGAAAAAAAAATAATTGATTTTTAGTTTATATTTACACTAAAAACGCTATGCTATTTTTTATCAGTATTCCCGCAATTTTAATAACTGACCTTGCGCACCAAGGGTGCGTGGGCTTTTTGCCAAAGATTACCAGTGTTAACGTAGCTTTTTCACAGAAACTGCATTTTGCGCTTTGCTTTAAAAGCGTGTTAATAGTTCTACAAAGACTCTAATAAAAAAAAGGATTTGTCATGCTTCGTTTTTTCTTTCCAAATGGTTTTGTTTCCCTTGGGCTTTGGTTCTCAGTGTTTTTTTTAACGGCATGTAGCGTCAGTACTCCAACACCGCAAACGAATGCTTATGGAGGATTGACGACATTTACAACAACAGAAGATACTGAGACGAGTCTTGTAAAGGCACCTAATAATCTTCATCAATTTTGTGCATCAAGAGAAAGTGATGCGGTAAGTGCTCCGCAGACGGGATTGTCTTTTGGTCTTGGCGTTGGGGGTGTATCTAAAGAATCTGTAGGTGCTACTTCTGGAACAGGGGCACTTTCTTTGGGGGGAAGAGACCCTTTAGTGCTTATCACCAGAGAACTTATGTATCGCGTGTGTGAAATCTCTTTAAACCACAATTTAAACAAAGAAGAAACCATTGCACTGTACAAGTATTTTATTGACAAAATTATTACCATAGCACCACTAACCAAATCTGATGGAACAGCTTCGCAAGGCATTGCACCACCAGGTTATTCAAAAGACAGTTCAACCTATGATAGTAAGTATAAGGATGATACCAGTGACGATTATTACAATAAGGGCAAAAGCAGTTTTCAGGGTTTTTGAATGATTTAAATCATAAAGGAGTAAATAATGAAATCGCAATGGTTTAGAAAAAGTTTCTTAGTGAAAATGGTGTGTGTTGCATCGTTGATGGGTTCATCTTTGTATGCCAATATAGATGATGATTTTTCAAATTCTGCAAAAGCGTTTTTTGATGAGGGACATGTTTTTCAAGGTGAGTCCAAACGACTTATGGACAATACCCATCAAGTCGATAAGGCATTGATTGATTTTGAGCATATCTTAATGGTACCACATAGAACAGCACAAGCATTAAAATCCTTGGATAGTGCTCTAGAAACCATTAAAATAGTGCTTATGGCGGCAGAACAAGTTCCTGAAGTCAGAATGGATGCCGAAAAACTGAAACATGATCTTGAAATTATTCATAAGCCTGTTTCGGAAGCATCTAAAACCATGCAAAAAGTGGATGCAAAGGTTGTCCCTCTGTTAAATGTTACCCATAAAGCAGAAGTGGTTGCGGGGAAGCTTGTCACTATCGAAGATAAATTTAGGCATGTGGGTATTGACTTTATCAATGGTGTAGGATTGGTGTCACAATGTGAGCATGATGGTGTGATTATAGACATCATGAATCATTCAAGAATAGTTTATACAGACATTGATAAAGAAATGAGAAGAATTAACGATACCTATGACAACGTGAAAAAAATACCTGAAAGGTCGACGCAAGAGATCGCTAAGGAGATTGAAAAAATTAGAGTTCTTGAAGAGCCTCTTGTGCGATTGATCCATCAGCTTGACCCACTTTTGGGTGTGTTAAATGATTTGCGTCATGTTTTGGATAAACGCATAGGTGTGAAACCAGGTTATCCTTGTGGAGCGGATATTTGCCATAAAGAGCAATCTTACCCTTGCGGAACCAAAACATGTACTAAACATGTTTTTGGTAAAAAAATCCATTATCCATGTGGTGTTAAAACATGCAAAGAAAAAGTGCCATACCCGTGTGGTGTTAAAACGTGCCATGTTGATATTACGATGTCCGTATCTGATGCACTTAAAGGTGCTGATGCGATAGAGCATCAGATAGAAGCGATGCTTAGTGCAACCGCGTATAAAGCATTGAAAGAGATAGGATTAGGCTCCATCATTAAAGACTTGGAACATCAGGCTAATGGCTTAGTAAGACCCATCTTAAGCAAATTGCATCTTAATATAGATACAAGATTGCCTAGACTGGATGTGGATATCGATATGAAACTCATCGATATGGGTATTGCCGATATCACTAAATTTGAAGCGGAACTTGAAAAACTAGGAGTAATTTTGGATATGCGTAGTCCTACGTTTAGCCCTTATGCGCCAAAACTTGATAAACTCAATTTAGACATCAAATCGGTGTTAAATTCACCTCGTTGCCACGCTGTAAAGCGTTAATTCACACGACAACTAAGGGGCATTTCATCCAAAGATGAAATGCCCCTCTTAACTAAGCTTTTTTCTCTTCGCATTTTTCTTTCAACGATTTTTCTGGTTGCCCTTTTAGTATAATCCAAATTATTTTAAGGCGTTTAATGCAAAGACTTGAGGGCAATCGAAAAAAATGTTACATCTATTATAGACCCAAAAGCTCGTGCATGTGTGAGCATATCCATCCGATAAATACGCGTACCAAAGAGCAATTAGAGGGTTTTTCAACACCTTTTCATAAAATGATTGAGTATCAGTTAGGTTGGCAATTTTAAGACTTTTGATTACAATAGACTTCTTTTTCAAAGGAGATTTTCTATGTTTCATACGAAAAACGTGCAAGAGAGTTTAAAAGTCCTGTCATCTATGTTTTACTCATTGCCACGATGGTCTCTTTGGCGATTAAAGAGTTTAGTGACGCGGGATTTATTATGGCGGTACTCAGTGTCAATGCCATCGTTGGAACGTATCAAGAATATACGGCTGGAAAAAAGGCAAGTGCCCTTAAAAAGGTTGTGAAAACCTATGCCAGTGTCCTGCGAGATGGGCAAAGGGTTGAGCTTGAAAATGGCGATATTTCGCTTGGTGATATCGTCTTTTTTGAATCAGGCGTCAAAGTTCCAGCCAATTTACGTCTTGTGGAAACACAAGGTCGTGCCATCGGGGTGGTAACTGCCATCGCCTCTCAAACGAAAGTGGGTAAAATCGCTTCATAGGAAATAGGGGGCTTTACTTTTAACCTTTGCTCACTAACCGTCTATTTTATGTGTTAAAGTTTAGCAAAATTTCGTACAAAAATCTTTACATGTAAAGCGTTTCACTTCACCCCATGATGTGGATTATTTCCTGTTCGCTCAATCAATTCGTCCATGTTTTTTCCACCAATAAAATACGACTTTCCAAACCCAAAGGTGGCTTCGCCGTAATGCACTTTGAACTCATACAGATTAAAGTCGCTCATCTGTTTCAATGTTGTGACCATCTTGGCATCAAACTTTTTGGAAAACAGTTCCATCACGGCTTCAAAACGCTCACTGCCTCGGGCTATTTTTTGGCTATCGCCTTGCAAGGAGAGACGTTTTCGTGCAAAGAGATTTTCTGTTTTGCTCTCATCTTCGACAAAAAAGAGTGAAGTGTGAGGATTTTTTTGAATGTTTTTAGCATGTGTGGCAATATCAGAGATGTAAATGTAAAAACGGTTTTGGTCATATACGTAAGGTGTGTATGAGCTAAAAGGATCTCCTTTTGCATCTAAACTACCGATAATAGCGGTCTGAATGGCTTGTATAAATGTTTTCATGCACTTCTCTTTTTATGTTTAGCGTACCATGAATCCTTTAAAAAGTTTCTCTAAAATGACCATTAATGTTTCAAACTAAACATTGGTATATAAAACCTCTTTTAAGAAGCCTATGCTACTATTTTCACCTCAGAACCTATAAGGATGACATATGAAACTGATCTCTTGGAATGTCAATGGCGTTCGTGCCGTTGCTAGTAAAAACGCTTTTGCGTGGGTCGATGAACTCAAGCCAGATATCCTGTGCCTTCAAGAGATAAAAGCCGAGGCAGAACAAATTCCAGAGCCTCTTTTTTCGCACGCTTTTACATGTAAACATGTCAACTCCGCTTCCAAAAAAGGTTACTCAGGCACGATGAGTTTTTCCACACAAACGTTTGATAAAACCGATACCGCGTGGCACATCGACCATACACAAGAAGGGCGCATTTTAGAGCATCATTTTAGCGATGTGGTACTCTTTAACGTCTACTTTCCTAATGGTCAACAAAGCGAAGAGCGACTAAGCCACAAGATGAAATTTTACAGTGATTTTCTAGCCCATTGTGAGGCATTAAGGCGTGAGGGAAAAGGCATCATTATCTGTGGCGATGTCAACACCGCACACCGTCCCATCGACCTCACACACCCCAAAGCCAACGAAGACACTTCAGGCTTTTTGCCTATGGAGCGCGCATGGATAGACACGCTTTTAGACCAAGGCTACATCGACACGTTTAGGCATATTCATGGAGATAAAACGCAGTGTTACTCGTGGTGGTCGTACCGAGCGGGAGCTAGAGCTAGAAATGTCGGATGGAGAATCGACTACTTTTTCATCTCCAAAGAGCTAGAAAGTAAACTCAAAGATGCGTTTATCTTAGCACACATCGAGGGGTCTGATCATTGTCCTGTGGGCATTGAGATAGAACTTTAAGGCTTACATGTAAGTTCTATTTACGCATTCCTCGAAAGAGTTGTCCAAAGCTTTTAGAAGCCCTCTGTGACTTAAGTGGTGGAAAATCGGGGTCACTTGCATGACGCACATCTTCGATGGAGTAAACGGCTAAAGGATTGTGTTTCAAAATAAGGCTTGTCACAATTTTAATGTCAGAGCGTTTAATCACCGTAAAGATAAGATTGACAGGCCCCATATTTCCTTCAGCGTCCGCTACTGTAACGCTGTAACGTAAATTGCGTAAGGCTTCCACCAACAATGTCGAGTCTTTTTTGGTAATGATGCGCACGACTACCATCCCAAGTGCCAAACGACTCTCAATGTACATACCAAGGTAATTTCCCAAAGAAAATCCAAGTGCATACGCAATAAAATTCGCAGGTGTGGTCAAATTTCCCATCACTTGTGAAATGGCTCCCAGCCAAATGCTCACCTCAAAAAATCCAAGTATGGGAGCCCAAAGCCTTAGACCTTTAGCAACAAAGATAATCCGCAGTGTCCCAATACTCACATCGGTGATGCGCGCTAGGGCGATGAGTAATGGAATACCATAGAGTATAAATGCTTCACTGTTTAAAAATTCATCCATGTGTATCCTTAATGTTTTCTCCCTTGGGCATCTTTATCGAACACGCTTATAAACAATCTTAGATTTCCCCATCTGCGCTGAGATAGTATCTTTATCCACAAGTGTATAAAGCGTTCCTAGTTGCAGTGAAACATCCATAACAACGACCTGTTTTTCTTTGATGTCATAACTAACAGGTGCTTTTGTTCCAAACGATGTCATACTGCCACGCTCAAAAACAATCTCACGTATCCCCATGGCTGTCTGCGTTCGCCACGTTCCTAAAAGTGGATTGCTGAAAAAAACATTTTGCACAACAACCGTTACACTAAATCCTATCACCGCCAAAGCCACCACAAAAAGAGCCTGTCGTCTAAAGCGTTTTTGAGGAATTTTGGGTGCTGTTGTAACACGTTTTTTGGGAGTGGCACTACTTTTAACTGCTTTCAAATCTTTTATCCTCATGTCATCGTATCTTTAAAAAGCATTTTTGATTCCTTATTTATAAATCTGTAGTAGAATTGTCACAAAGGAGTCACCATGAAACCCTTGTCAATAAACGATATTACCCCTGAAGGGCTTTTTGAAGCACGTAGGCATTTTTTAAAGCTGGGTGCTGGAGCCTTGGTGAGTACCACGGCTCTTTCACAGCTTTTAGCCGATTTGCCCAAAAATCTTAGCCTCACCTATACCCCAGACACTAACCCTTTCAAACTAACCCTCAACACAGAAGAACAAGCCACAAACTACGTCAATTTTTACGAATTTTCCACCGACAAAACCGCCCCTGTTAAACTTTCCCAAACGATGAAAACCAGCCCGTGGAATGTTGGATTTTTTGGGGAACTCAAAACGGAGCAAATGCTCGAAGTAGACGATCTCATCGCCAAGTTTGGACTTGAAGAGCGCATTTACCGCTTTCGTTGTGTCGAGGGCTGGTCGATGGTGGTTCCGTGGATTGGCTTTCCGCTTTACAAACTGCTTGACTACCTAGAGCCAAACACCAAAGCCAAATACGTCAAATTTACCACACGCCATGAGCCGTCCATGTTCCCCGACCAACAAAAAGGGCTGTTTGCCTCCATCAAACATCCTTATGTCGAGGGTTTACGCATGGACGAGGCACGCCATCCCCTCACCTTTATCGCGGTGGGCATGTATGGCAAACGCCTCCTCCCCCAAAACGGTGCACCCATTCGCTTGGTCGTGCCTTGGAAATACGGCTTTAAATCCATCAAATCTTTAGACCTCATCGAGTGCGTGGAAGAGGAACCTAAAAACACATGGCAAGTCATGGACCCTAAAGAATACGGCTTTTACGCCAACGTCAACCCAAAAGTTGACCACCCCAGATGGACACAAGCCAAAGAGAGAGTGCTCGGAAAACTCACCAAACAAGACACCCTACCCTTTAACGGCTATGAAAAAGAGGTCGCATCACTTTACGCAGGCATGGATTTGAGGAAGCTCTTTTGAAAATCTTCCTCATTCTTTTAGCCCTACTCCCACTTGGCGTTGCTTACTATCAACTAGACAACGCCATCGACCCTATCAAAATGCTTTACGCATATACGGGCATTGGAGCGATTTCGCTTCTTTTGCTCTCACTCATACCCTCTTCTTGTAAACGCATTTGCACTATCAACTGGCTTCGCTACCGCAAAACCATTGGCTTACTCGCTTTTGTCTACACGCTTTTACATGTAAGCGTTTTCGTTGTCTTAGATAGCGAATTGGACTTCATGAGCATCTTTGAAAAAAGCCTCAAAAAACCGTTTATTTATGTTGGGCTCATTGCTTTTATCATCGTGCTTTTGATGGCACTCACTTCCTTTAAAAAGCTCTTTGCCAAATTTTCAAAGTACCATAAAGCGGTCTATCTCGCTTTAACACTTGCACTTTTGCATAGCTTTTGGGCGCAAAAAGTCGCTGGGGTGTTTGAGTATGGCATTGTTGCTGTTGGTTTGGTGCTTTTGGGAGAGAGAGTTTGGGCATGGAAGAAGCGTTACATGTAGAGGCTTTGCTAAAACCTCTACACATCATTTTTACATGTGCACGCGGGCATTTGGGCACAGTACGCTACAAATTCATCATTGGGCATAGGTTTAGCAAAATAAAACCCTTGGATTTCATCGCACCCATAATCTTGCACCACATCCACAATCTCCTTCTTCTCAACACCCTCAGCAATGGTTCTTAAATTAAGACTTTTTGCCATTTGAATGATGGTCTTAACGATAACATTGTCTTCTTGATCTTTAAGAATATCTCGCACAAAAGAACGGTCAATTTTGAGTTTATCGACGGCAAACCGTTTCAGATATGAAAGACTCGAATAGCCTGTACCAAAGTCATCTAATGAGAGTTTAATCCCTAAGCTTTTCAGTCTTTTGATGGTAGAAAAAACATTTTCGGTGTCTTGTATTAAAAGAGATTCGGTGAGTTCTAATTCCAAAAAGTGAGGATTTAAGCCAGAACTTTCAAGTGCCTTGATGACAACATCTTCAAGATTACCGTGTTTAAATTGTACCGCTGAGATATTGACCGCTATGGTAATGTTAAGACCTTCTTGATGCCACCTAGCCGCTTGATGACACGCCTCATAAATGACCCATGTACCAATGTCTAAGATAAGCCCCGAAGACTCAGCAATGGGGATAAACTTCATCGGCGGTATAAGCCCTTTTTCGGGATGATTCCAACGTAATAGTGCTTCAGCTCCACCAACAGTGTTGCACTCAAGATGAATTTGTGGTTGATAATATAAAACAAACTGCTGTTGCACAAGGGCTTTTTTCAAATCATTTTGAATACATAAATACTCAAAAATTTCCTGATTCATCTCCTCGGTGAAAAAGCAGTAGGTGTTTCCTCCTGATTCTTTGGCTTTACGCATGGCTGTATCGGCTTTTTGTAACAAGGTTTCAAAGGTGTTACCATCATCAGGGAAAAGGGCTATCCCCATAGAAACCGTGGCAGCAAAAGAGTGTGAATGCGCATCTATTGGTTCATTGAGTTTTTTTATGAGTCTCACCAGAGTGTTTGAAAAATCATCAATAGCCTCGATATCTGTAACAATGATTAAAAACTCATCGCCTCCTTGTCTGCTGATGGTATCGATTTCTTTAAGGTTTTCTGTCAATCTTTTTGAAAGAGTTTGAATGACAATATCGCCCATATGGTAACCCAAGGAGTCGTTAATCGCCTTAAAACCATCGATATCCACATGCAAAAGGGCTACTTTTGTTCTGTTGTCCTTACTAGACTCAATGGCCTGTTCAATTTTATGTATTGCTAAAGAGCGATTGGGAAGCCCTGTTAAGGTATCGTAATGGGCTAAAAACTCTATTTGATGTTCGGCTTGTTTGAGTTCAGTGATATCTTGCATGATACCTACCATTTTTACAGGGCGACCCTCGTTATCATAAATAGTTTCAGCATGTTCATAAATGTATTTGCTACTATCGTGAACCAAAATACGATGAAGGGTGTCGTAGGGTTTATTGGTTTGGATAGATTCATGAACAAGCTTATCAAATCTTGCCCTATCTTCAGGATGAATGAGATTTAAAAAATGGTCAAAAGAGAGGATTTGCTCTGTTCTATCCAAATGTAAAATCTCATACAACTCATCGGAAAGATGAAACTGTAACTCAGGAAATAAAAGATCCCAACTTCCTAATTTTGCAATGCGTTGTGCCTCCTTGAGTCGTATCTCTTTTTGTTGAAGCAAAAGCTCAAGGGCTTTTTTTTGCGTGATATCTTTGGCAGTGCCAAGGACACCCAAACAACGACCATCTTCACAAAACACAGGAGTCTTTCTGACTTCAAGAATCGCATTTTCTCCTGTTTTTTTATACACAATTTCTTCTTCATAGGTATAAAGACCCTTTATCCCAATAGTCTCTAAATCCTTTTTGCGAAAAAAATCAGCTAAGGCTTTATCCACAAAATGATAATCCGTTTTACCAATGATGTCACTCTCTTTAGCTCCAAATAACATTTCAAACGCATAATTACACGCAAGGTATCTCCCCTCCATGTCTTTTAACCACACCATATCAGGTATGGTATGTAAAATAGCACGAAGATGTGTCGTTGTTTGGAGTAAAGCCTTTTCAGTCTCTTTGCGCATAGTAACATCTCTTGCGAGTGCTAGATAGGTAGATGTTGACTCTTTTTTAGAGATAGAAAGTTCAAACCATTTTCCATCCATACTGTAAGTATAGCCACAAGATGAGCCTTTTTTATCAACCTCTTCTAATGCTAAAAAAGCAATATGTACCGCATCAGAAGAGAGCGTCTCTTTGATGTTTTTACCAATTAAATCTTTTTTTGTCTTTTGAAGAAAAGGACTTTGTGACCATGCGTTGAGATAGTTACCCTCCCTATCGATTTCAAAGAGCAAATCAGGAATAGTGTTGATAATTTCTTCGGTAAATTTAAAAGCATCTTCCAGTTGCAGTTCTATACTTTTTTGAAACGTGATATCCAAAGTGATACCATGCCAAACAACACTGCCATCTTCTTGTTTCATTGGTTGCGAACGAGTTTCCAACCAGACAAGACCCTTTGTAGGATGAAAATATCTAAATATCGCATGAAACGGTTGCATCGTTGCAGCAGAGAGTAAAATATTTTTTTCAAACGCTTCTAAATCTTCGGAATGAAACGATAAACGCAATCGAGCCAAATCTTCTTGGATCGTTATTGCATCAAGCCCATAGATTTCAAAAACATTGCTACTTGCAAATAAAAACTTCTGTTTTCCATCAGGATAAAGTTTATAAGAGTATGCAAAGCCAGGAAGATTATCGACTACGGTGTGAAAGCACAGTCCATTTTCACTGAGTGAACAACATAATTTTTTTTCTGTCATAGAGGCACTTGTCATGTTATTTTCATCCTTGGATACTTATAATATGTGAATGCAATATAAATGGTATTTTTTGGGTAGTGTTATAGAATTGACTCATACAGTAAACTCTCTTTGTGAAAAATAGTGAACAAAATCTTCCGCACACATAGGCTTTGCAAAGTAATATCCTTGCACTTCATCACAACCATGGCTTTTGATAATTTCCGAAACCTCTTTAGTCTCAACTCCCTCCGCAATAGTTTTGAGATTAAGACTTTTTGCCATTTGAATAATGGCTCCAACAATAATGGCATCCTCTTGGTCTTTAAGAATATCTTGGACAAAAGATTTGTCAATTTTAAGTTTATCGACCGCAAAGCGTTTGAGATAAGAAAGACTCGAATACCCCGTCCCAAAATCATCAATAGAGAGTCTAACCCCTAAGCTTTTAAGCCTTTTAATGGATTGAAGAATATTTTCAGTGTCATGAATTAAGATGGATTCTGTAAGTTCTAATTCCAGATATTGAGGATTGAAACCTGAGCTTTCAAGGGCTTTTTCAATCACCTGCTCCAGATTTCCCCGTTTAAATTGCACCGCTGAGATATTGACTGCCATGGTGATGTTTATACCTTGCTTATGCCATCTTTTAGCTTGCCGACAGGCTTCATTAATGACCCACGCCCCAATCTCCAAAATGAGTCCCGATGATTCAGCAATAGGGATAAATTTCATAGGAGGCACAAGCCCATTTGCGGGGTGATTCCACCTTAAGAGTGCTTCTACTCCACTGATGGTATTGGTCGCAAGATCAATCTGAGGTTGATAGTGCAAAACAAACTCTTGTTGCGCAATAGCTTGTTTCAAATCATTTTGAATATGCAGATGTTCAAAGATTTCTTGATTCATCGCTTCTGTAAAAAAGCAGTAGGTATTGCGCCCTGCTTCTTTGGCTTTATACATCGCCGTATCGGCACACTGAAGAAGAGCTTCAAAGTGTTTTCCATCATCAGGATACAACGCAATCCCTATCGAGATAGAAGAAGAGAGACTATGCGTATCAAGTTGAAACGGTTTTTCAAACTCACTTAGAAATTTTTGTGCTACAGAAGAGACATCTTCCACATCATACACATCAGTGAGCATCATCAAAAACTCATCGCCCCCCTGACGGCTTAGGGTATCGGTTTGGCGAATGTGCTTTTTAAGTCTGTTTGCAACCATTTTAAGCATCATGTCGCCAAAGGCGTGACCTAAAGAGTCGTTGATGGTTTTAAAGCCATCGAGATCTATAAATAAAAGCGCCACTTTACTTTCGTTTCGTTTTGCGTGGGCGATAGCTTGTTCTGCTCTGTCTTTGGCTAATGCACGATTAGGAAGATTTGTTAATGTATCATGATGTGCCATAAAAGCCATTTGCTTCTCAAAGTGTTTACGTTCTGTTATATCACGTGCGGTTCCAATAGTACCAATGATTTCCCCATTGCTATCTTTAAAAGGATTTTTAATACTCTCAATCCATTGCTCGTTATCTGGGTTTAATGAAATCATCTCTTCAACTTTTAAACTAATCCCTTCTCTCATGACTTGAAAATCTACTTCAACATGCGCTCTTGATGTTCTTTCATCGAAAAAATCAGCATCTTGTTTGCCAATCATATCATCAACCCTCACCCCAAATCTATTGGCAAGCACTTGATTGACGATGATATATCGGCTCTGTTTATCTTTGATCCATGCCATTTCTGTAATGTTGTTAATAAATTGTTCAAACTGCGAAAGTGTAGTATTGAGATGCATTTCTAATTGTTTGCGTTCGGTAATATGCCTTCCAACCGCTAGAACACTTATCAGTTCACCATGATTATCAAATTCTGGAATGAGACGAACCTCTGCCCAGACTTGTTCTTCCGATGAGAGGGTTGAAACTTCTATTGTAGCTTCTTGCTTAGAGCGAATGACTTCTTGAAGTTTGAGCTCAAACTCTTTGTCATTCACAATTAAGGTTGCTTCTGTCGGTGTTTCTCCCAGTAGTTCGGAAGCAGAACGACCAAATGTTTTAACTGCCATACGATTAAGATAGATCTTACGGCACGAAGTATCGTACCGTATAATTGCATCAGGAGAGTTTTCCGCAAGGGCTCGAAAAAGTTGTTCTTTAGAAGAAAGTGCTTTTTCTAGCTCTTTATACGAAGTAATGTCAAGAGCAATGGTTAAAACAGAGATGATATTGCCTGTTCCATCGTATTCTGCAACAGAGTGAAAGTTAAAGAAAAATACTTTCCCCTCTTTGTTTTTCCAGTCCAACTCAAACTCTTCACTTTTACCTGTATTTAAAACCCTTTGTAGCATTGCCTCAAATTCATTGGCTTTATCTGTAATGCGCCCTGCTTTCTCCATGGGGCTTTTTCCAAGAACTTCATCGCGCAAAATATTATTTACGCTCTCCCACGCCATGTTGACATAGGTTCGTTTAAGATTTTGGTCATAGCGGACAACGGCATCGGGTAAGTTTTCCGCTAAAGTACGAAACTCTAGCTCTTTAGTTTTTAAAATAGCCTTTTGCTTTCTATAAGTAGTAATATTATGCCCGATAGCTAGTGCACCTATGATATTGCCTTGAACATCTTTTTCTGGAACAATATGCAAATCATGTGAGACACGCTGATGATCACTGTACCGTTCCCATTCTACAAGGAGTTGAGTAGACTCTCCTGTTTGTATAACATGAAGTACCTTCTTTTGATACTCATCGGCACTGATAGTAAGCATATTAAGATACATTTTCCACTGTGCAGTTGGTGTTGTCTGAAGAGCTTGATCTCTTGGAATTCCCGTTTGTTCAGCATAAGCTGGATTAACATAGATTCTTTTGCACTCATTATCATAGCGCATAATGATATTTGGAGAATTTTCAGCCAATGTGCGAAATATATGCTCACGGAAAAGTAGTTCTTGTTGCAGGTTTTTGACTGCTAAAATATCATGAGTAATCGCCAAAACACTTCCTTCCGTTCCATCAGGCGTTACCAGTAAAGATTCGATGGGTGTTTTACCAAGTAGTGTTGATGGTATCTCTTGTGTGTTCTTAGATGATTGGCTCATGTATTCAACTCTTTTTCTGAAAGATAGTGAACAAAATCTTCTGCACACATAGGCTTCGCAAAGTAAAAACCTTGGATTTCATCACAGCCGTATTGACGGACAAGTTCAACCACTTCTTTATCTTCCACACCCTCTGCAATGGTTTTTAAGTTGAGACTTTTTGCCATTTGTATGATGGCTTGTACGATGGCATTATCCTCAGGGTCTTTTAAAATATCGCGTACAAATGAACGGTCAATTTTGAGTTTATCTACAGCAAAACGCTTCAAATACGAAAGACTCGAATACCCTGTTCCAAAGTCATCAATCGAGAGCTTGATACCCAAATTTTTAAGCCTTTTAATGGCAGAAAAAACATTTTCCGTGTCTTGAATCAAAAGAGACTCGGTGAGTTCTAACTCCAAACAGTGTGGGTCTAAACCAGAACTTTTGAGTGCATTTTCAATGACATGTTCTAAATTTCCTCGTTTAAATTGCACTGCTGAGATATTAACAGCAACAGAGATATGAAGACCTTGCTTGTGCCACACAGCAGCTTGGCGACACGCTTCATACATAGCCCACGCACCAATCTCCACAATAAGCCCAGAAGATTCTGCGATAGGGATAAACTTCATAGGAGGGATAAGCCCTTTTTCAGGATGCTTCCACCTTAAAAGTGCTTCGACTCCATGAATTGTGTTGGTTGTAAGATCAATTTGAGGCTGATAATAAAGCACAAACTGCTCTTGCATAAGAGCTCGCTTTAAATCATTTTGAATATGCAAGTTCTCAAAGATTTCTTGATTCATCTCTTCGGTGAAAAAACAATAGGTATTGCCCCCTGATTCTTTGGCTTTATGCATAGCCGTATCCGCTTTTTGTAACAACGTTTCAAAATCTTGACCATCTTCGGGAGCGATAGCAATACCCAAGGAGAGTGTGGCAACAAAAGAGTGTGTATACACATCGATAGGTTCATTGAGTTTTTTTATCAATTGCGAAATGAGCGTGGAGAGGTCATCCGTATCGCTTATATCGGTGATAATCATTAAAAACTCATCACCTCCTTGCCTGCTCACGGTGTCGGTTTCTTTTAAGTTCTCTTTTAACCTTCTTGCAAACGCTTGTATAACACCATCGCCAGTATGATACCCAAAGGAGTCGTTAATGGTCTTAAACCCATCAATATCCATATGCAAAAGTGCAACTTTTGTGTTATGTTTCTTTGCATACCCAATGGCTTGTTCAAGTCTGTTAATGACTAAAGAACGGTTTGGAAGTCCTGTTAAGGTATCGTGGTGTGATAAAAACTCTATGGTGTGCTCGGCTTGTTTTAGCTCGGTGATATCTTGCATGATACCTATCATTTTGACAGGCTTTCCCTCCGTGTCATAAACAGCCTCAGCGTGTTCATAAATATACTTACTGCCACCATCATGCACAAGGATACGATGAACCGTGTCATAAGCCTTACGCTCTTTAATGGCATCATGCACAAGCACATCAAATCTTTCCCGATCCTCAGGATGAATAATATTTAAAAAATGATCAAACGACAAAATGTTCTCTGTTTTATCCAAATGCAAAATGCCATACAACTCTTCAGAGAGATGAAATTGTAACTCTGGAAATAAAAGCTCCCAGCTTCCCAATTTTGCAATTCTATGTGCTTCTTTAAGTCGTAATTCATTTTGTTGAAGCGTAAGCTCAAGTGTCTTTTTACGCGTAATATCTTTAGCAATGCCAAGCACCCCTAAAAAGCGACCATTGCTACAAAAAACAGGTGCTTTTCGTGTCTCAAGGATACCTCTTTGCCCTGTTTTTTTATAAATAACTTCTTCTTCGTTGGTACACACATCTCTTTTTGAAATTGCTTCTAAATCTTTTTGTCTAAAAAAATCAGCCAACGTTTTATCAACAAAATCATAATCTCTCTTACCGACAATCTCTTTCTCTGGCGCACCAAAAAATATCTCAAAAGCATGGTTGCACATAAAATAGACACCCTCGATATCTTTCATCCAAATCATATCAGGAATGGTGTTTAAAATCGACCTAAGGTGTGTTGTTGTTTTAAGTAAAGCCATTTCGGTATTTTTACGTTTCGTGATGTCGGTTGCCAAAGAGAGTATATAGGGTTTGCTGTCGTATTCAAAATAACTTGAGCGAATTTCAACAGGAAAAATCACCCCATTTTTGGTTTTATGGCGTGTTTCAAAGATCATCTTTTTGCATTGTTTTAGTTCCTCAAGATGGGTGCGCAAAACAGACACATCACAATCTGGATCAATATCATAAACCCCCATACCTCCTAGAAACTCTTCTTTGGAGTACCCCAGCGTTTTCACAGCAGTGTCATTCACTTGCATAAAACCAAATGTTTCTAAATCGATCCAGTAAATGGATTCGATTGAAAAATTTAACGAATAATAAAGTAGATCAATCGTTTTACGTGATTTTATCTGCTCCGTTATTTCTCGTGAGAGCGCAAGGTAGGTGTTACTCGAATCTTTTTTTGTCATAGAAAATTCAAACCAGCGTTTTACTCCATCGATATCAAGAGCATACGTATTTCCTATAGAATACCCTTGTTTATCTGCTTCTTCTATTGTTTGTTTAGCGACTTCACTTGCTTCAATAGGAAGTATCTCTTCCATTTTTTTGCCTAATATACTCTTTTTTGAAGCTAAAAGGGGGTGATTTTTTTGTGCCCATACATTAAGATAGCGTCCTTCCTTATCAAACTCAAAGAGCATATCAGGCATTGCTTCAACAACACTTTGAATAAACTCTAAAGAGTCTCTAAGCTCTATCTCTAAGGTTTTTCTCTCTGTCACATCATGCGTGATTCCTTGCCAAATCACACTGCCATCTTCTTGTGACATAGGACGAGAGCGTGTTTCAAGCCACACAAGCCCTTTTTTTGGATGAGCGTAACGAAACTCCGCATAAAAAGGTTCAAGTGTTCGTGCGGATTTTCGGATGAGCTTTTTAAACATCTTCAAATCCTCAGCATGAAACGCGCAACGCAATGTTTCAATATCCTCTTTAATCGTTTGAGCATCTAAGCCATAAATATCTATGGCATTTTCACTTGCATATAAAAACTCTTCTTTCCCATCAACATGTAATTTAAACGAAAAAAGAAAGCCTGGAAAATCTTGCATCATCATGTGAAAACAAGAATGATCTGAATGAAATGTGCACAATGGTACTTTTTGAAATATCATTTTAGAATTCATCGCTTTTTATTCCTTGTTTTTAATAAGATTTGGTTGTAATGTGGGTGGTGGAATGTATGTGTCAAGGTCTTTGCCTATCATCAAAATACTCATCACCTCTTTTTGGTCATTAAATTCGGGAATAATGCGAATATCGCCCCATCGCTCCATCCCATCTGGCATACGATAAGGGGCAACAAAGTGACGTTCACACTTCTCTCTCACAACGCATGATAGGAGTGCTTCAAAATCCACCCCCTCAGGCAATGGCGTATGCTCACTTGGTTTATAGCCTATGATCTCTTTTAGGGGTTTGTTTAACAGTTTTTGCATCTTTGGATTGACATACGTTCGGCGGCACTCAAGGTCGTACCTCGCCACCACATCAGGGGAATTTTCCACGATAGCGCGAAACGCCTCTTCGCTTTGTTCAAACTTCTTGCGGTCACTTCTGTCGTAACTATGCCCAATAAGACAACGCTCTTTCTTGTACATAACCACTGACGCATACGCTACAGCATAACCGATACTTCCATCTTTTGCTCTAAAGGTGTATTCAAAGTCTTTAATAAACCCATACTCCCTAATACGCTTAAAAAACACTTCTCTCTCTTTTGGGTTTTCAAAGATGTTAAGTTCAGCACTGCTTTTACCAACCACTTCATCATAAGTGTATTGGGTATGGTGTAAAAAGCTATCATTAACATCGAGGTAAACACCTCGATCAAGTGAAGTAATTGAGATAGCAGCAGGACTCAATTTAAACAGTTTGGAGAATTTTTCTTCTCTTCCTCTGAGTTCAATTTCAACATTTTGTCTATCGCTAATGTCACGAGAAAGAACGATAAAGGTATTTTCTGGTGCTTTTTTAGAAACAGAAAGTTCAAACCATTTTTCTACAATATAAATCGTTTTTCCAAAAGAGATGGTGTTTTTATCTGCCTCATGTAACGCTTCAAAGATTGTCTGAGCTGCCTCTTTGGGAAGCACTTCAGCAATATTTTTATGTAAAAGCTTTACTTTGCTTTGGGCAAGTAAGGCTTCATTGTGTGCCCAAATATTCAAATAATTCCCCTCCATATCCAACTCAAACAATAAATCAGGAATAGCATTGATAATGCCTTCATTAAAGGCTAAAGCACTTTGAAGTTCCAAGGTACGCTCTTGGACACGCTCTTCAAGGGTTTGTGTAAGCTCAATTAAAGCTTCTTGAGCAAATTTTCGGCTGCTAATATCGCGTGAGAGAATCATATAAGTATGGCTTGATTCACGTTTGCTTGCTGAGAGTTCAAACCATTTTTTTCCATCAGGAAAATCTAGGCTATACGCATTCCCTAAAGAAAAACCTTTTTCATCAACTTCGCGCATCGTCTGTTTTGCAATTTCTATCGCCTCTTTTGGAAGGACTTCTTTAAGATTTTTACCCAATAAATGCTCTTTTTGTTGTATCAACAAAGCTGCATCTTGTGCCCATACCCCTACATAAACACCATCTTGTGTGACCTCAAACAGCAAATCAGGAATAGCATGAATCATACTTTCATTAAATTCAAGTGCTTTTTCAAGCTCATTTTTTTTCTGTGTAATCTCTGTGATATCACGTCCAAACGCTATGGCACCTATGATCTTTCCACGGGAATCTTTTGTTGCCACCATTTGTATAAAATGGTACTGTTCACCCTCTCCCTTATCTGGTATCGTGAGATAGATATGTGCTTTTTCTCCTGTGGCAATGACATTTCTAAGCGTTGCTTCATACCTTTCACAGGTATCAAAACCTACTTGCGTAGGTGTTTGACCAATGAGTACTTCAAGAGGAACGCCAATGACACCTTCCAACTGAGGATTGAGATAAATAATACGCGCATCAATGTCATAACGGATGATATGGTCAATAGAGTTTTCAACCAAGGTTCTAAACTTGTGTTCACTCTCCTGAAGAGCATTTTGAGTGCGTGTTTGAAGCGTTACATCTTCAATAAGTGTTAAAAAATAATCCACCTCTCCATCTTGCTTTCGTACACATGTCGCCATAAGATTGGTATAAACAAAGTCTCCATTTTTATGTATAAAACGCTTTTGAATACTAAATCCATCCCTCTCTCCCTCAAGCACACGATCAAACCAACAGCTATTGTCCTCAATCTCTTCAGAACATGTTAACACATCCCAAGTAACGCTCACCAACTCTTCACGGGTATAGCCCAGTATGGAACAGAGTTTATCATTCACGTTGAGCCATCGTTTATCGGGAGAGGTTATCGCCATACCTACCAACTGTTTTTCAAAAAATAAACGCATACGCTCATTATCTTTTTGTGCTTCAAGCAAGCGTCTCTCTCTAATATCTCGTGCGACCGCAAAACTATATTCAACCCCATCATAGTTAAAAAAGTTTGCGAAAATTTCGACATCAATGATTTCGCCTTCTTTCGTACGGTGCCTTCGTTCAAACCGCATCGTACCGACAGTTGCTAGTTCTTCTACGAGTAACTCTATTTCCCCAGCATTGGCATCAGGGTCTATGTCGCAAAGACTCATAGTATCAAACTCTTCACGGGTATAGCCTAACATTTTACACGCACCCTCATTCACCTGAATAAAACGGCTCTTAATCATGATATAGGTTGCTTCATTGGTGGTATTGAGTGCAAATGTCTTGAGCAAAAGGCGTTTGTGGGTATTTTTATAATCTGTGATATCTCGTATGTTCACAATGTAGTACAAAAGCGTCTTTGCTTCTGTCATAACGGCTATCATATCAATTTCAACAGGGAAAGATTGTCCATTTTTTTTGATATGGATTGCCTCAAAGGAGTGCTGGTGTGTCTTGTCCACAATCTCAAAAATCTTATCGAGCGCATTGACCCATTCATTCGCAAACAAAGAGGCGAAAGAGGAGTGCTTAAACGCTTCCTCATCGTAGCCATACAAATTGATAAACGCGGGATTCATAAGGCTCAATGTTTTAGAATTTGCTTCATAAATAGCGATACCCCAATGCGCTTTTTCAAAAATATGCGCCCAGTGTTGAAGGTTTTTTTCAACCTCCATGTGACGTTCGATATCTTTTTCCAAGCGAGAAATTCTTTGGAGGGTATTGGCTTCTATATCGATAAGAGCAATAGTCTGCTCTCGTAGGGATTTATCGTTGCTTGAGACGTGTGGAAACGCAAGGGTAAAGCGTGCGCCATTGGCGGTATTGCTTACATATAAATGACCTTGCATCTTCTCTTCAATAATTGTTTTTGAGATAAAAAGACCTAGCCCAATATTTTCTGCATGCGAACTCACACCTACATCAAAAATCTTTTCAAGAGGTTTTTGTCCAATTCCCCCTGCATTGTCTTCCACATCAATAAAAACACCCGTCTCATTTTTTGTAACATAAATATGCACAAAAGGTTCATCAATGGCTCTTTTAATCAAAACATCTTTCGCATTTAAGATAATATTGAGCAGTGCGTGGGAAAATTCATTGGGATTGCCGTACACAAGGATATAAGGCTCATCAAAGGTACATGTAAGTTCTATTTGCTCTGTTTCAAAAGTATATTTGACTATTTTTTTGATGTTGTCAATCTCTTTGATGACGTTAAATTCATGCTGTTCACTCGATTGAGAGCGAAAAAAGCGGTAAAAGGTATCGATGGTTTCGGCAAGATGGGTGATGATCTTATGGCTAAGGTCGATGGCATTGAGGAGTTTTTCTTTGGAAACGTTTCCTTGAAACAAAAGCGTGCTTTTAAGATTGGTTTGTATCGCACCCATCTCACCCAATGGCTCTTTCCATTGGTGCGTGATGTTGCGGATCAGCTCCCCCACAGAGGTATAGCGGGATTGTAAAAAGAGCATTTTGTTTTGCGCTTCGATTTGTGTGAGTGCTTGTGTATTTTGAATCGATAAAAAGCGTATCTTGTAGCCTAGCGCAAGCGAAAAAAGGATCATCTCCCACGAAGAGCCTACCATAGGGAGCATAAACCAAAACAAAGAATACGGCAATACCCCAAAAATAATCAAAAACATAACAAAAATACTAAAAGAAAACCCTCCAACGGCAATGAGATAATAATTGGCCAATGTTGCATGATGTACTTTTGCATAAACCCCTAAAAAAAGAGACCACCCTAGCGTCAAGACAATGGTAAAGACACCGATGTATCGACCAATATAACCCAGTGCGATCAAATAAATCAGAAACATCACACCGACACTTAGGTAGATGGACGTGAGGTAGAGCTTTCTTGAAATTTTTTTAATACCTAAAAAAGTCAGTGTAAAAAGTATCAAGAAGAAAGAGGCTATTTGAAGGCTAAAGAGTTTGATAACGCCACTATATGAATAATTTTCCAAAACAGGCATAAAGGCTTCACGCATGGCAAGCATAAGGAAAAACAGTGCAAAAATATAGACAGAATAGAGCAAATAATCGGTTTGCTTTGTGATGAGATACAAGATACAGTTGTATAAGAAAAGAGATAAAAAGACCCCTGCAAACATAGATATGGCAATGATGTTTGGAAGCTGATACGATTTGATTGCGCCATCTGTTCCAATGGCAGAGGCAACGATAAATGAAGTAGAACTCTTGATTTTTATAATATAGGTTAGTGCTCTAGCGTGCTGGAGTAAAGGAATGCGCAAATCAGAACTTTGCAAAGAGCGATTTTTCAAAAGCACAGAAGCACCCGTTACCCCTTGTGCTATCAAGGTCTCTTCATCATAAATAAAATACTCTATATGTTCTAATGCTGGATTGCTAAAGTGGAGAAAAACTTTTTCTACACTGCTGTTTTTTAGTTTCAAACCAAGCCAAATGGGGTGATTTTTAAAGCCTAAACTTCGACTATTTTCAGGAAGTGCGTCAAACGCATCGTTTTTAAAGGCTTCATAGGCTTGTTCTCTATCCAGAGGCTTATCTAAATAGTGTAGGGGTTTTGAAATTTCAACAAAAGCATGGTGGTCTAGCACTCTAAATGTTTCGCACCCAAAAAGAGGCACGATCACCATAAACAATCCAAGAAAAAAGTGTTTCATGTTATGTTCCTAAAGCAGTATCACTTATGTTTCCAATATTCAGACGATAGCCCAACCCTCTTATAGAAATGACCATATCATCTCCCAATTTTTTTCTTAAACGCAAAATGAGATTTTTAATCGCTGAATCACAAATAGGATCAAGGGGCCATAACTGTTTTGCTATCTCTTCTTTACTGACCACAAGATGTCTTTTTTGAACTAACAATTCTAAGAGCTCATGCTCTTTGGCACCCAAGGTTATAAGCATCCCTTGGTAAAAGGTCTCCTTTGTTCCGATGTTGTAAAAAAGCTCATCACCCAGTTGAATAAGCCCTAAATCTTTTTGAATCCTTTGAATAGACGTGCAAATCGTAAGGGTCAGTTGTTCAAGCTGTATAGGCTTAATAAGATAACCATCCACAGAGAGGTTTGCTGCGTTGATCAGCATCGTGTAGTCATTAAAGCTTGTCAAAAGAATAATAGGCGTTTTATAATCATGTTTTCGGATTTTTTTAATCAGTTTCAAACCATCTATCTTAGGCATCTTAATATCGGTGATGATGAGATCGGGTTTTTCATCTTCATAAATCGCATACGCCTCTTCCCCATCTTTGGCAGTGTAGACTTTTTGAAACATCATCTCTAAAATTTCAGCGGTCTGTTCTCTCATCACCACATCGTCTTCTGCAAACAAAACACTTTTATTTTGTAAGATTAAAAGGTTATTGACCATCAGCTTTCCTTGAGTATACATATTTCATTCAGTGCTAAAACCTCTAGCTTCCCAAAACAGAATTGCCAATTTTATCATTTAAAGAGTCATACAACGGTCACATTATAGCGTATTGAATGTGACTGTTTTGTGACCAAGAATCACGTAAACTTTCATGACGAAAAATCATGTAACGAGGTGACACAAAATGGCAAAAAAGATTATGATTGTGGATGACTCCAATGTCATGAGGATGACGGTTAGTACCGTTTTAAAAGAAAATGGTTATGACGTGGTTGAAGCCGAAAACGGTCAAGTCGCTTTAGAAAAAGCCGTTCAAGATGTGATTGATCTTATCATCTGCGATGTCAATATGCCCGTGATGGATGGTTTGACCTTTGCTACCAAAATCAAACAAGAAGCAGAGTATCGTTTTGTGCCTATCATCATGCTAACCACCGTAACAGACCAATCGTTCATCGAAGTGGGTAAGGCTGCGGGTGTCAAAGCATGGATGATAAAACCCTTTGACAAGCCCAAACTACTCGGTGCTGTAGCCAAACTTTTAAGCTAGGGATGTGAGATGGTAACCTTAGAAGAAGAAATCTTACACATACAGCCCCAAGAAGAGTTTACAATCTATCAGGCTGAAACAATAGCAACGGCTATCATGCCACAGATAGCCTCTGCAAAATCCTTACATGTAAACCTTTCATTCACAGATAAAATCGACACCGCAGGGTTTCAAATACTCATTGCTCTCAAAAAAAGTTGTGAGGCATTCAATCTTCCTTTTTCAATAGAAGGCATACACACCTCATGTGAAAATTTTATGGCACTGTTTGGATATGACTTTGATGTTGATGACAAAGGAGTAGCATGAGTTTAGGTTTGAGCTTTAGCGATATCGCAAAAGAGTTCCACATAGAAAGTTTAGAACTCTTAGAAGCAATGGAAAATGCCTTGGTAAGCATACGCGAAAATGGCATGGACGATGAAACCATCAACGCCGTCTTTCGTGCTGCGCACACCATCAAAGGTGCGGCGGGGATGTATAAGCTTGAGTATGTTGTTGAATTTACCCATGTGGCTGAGAGCGTGCTTGATTTGGTGCGCAATGGCAAAGTAGCGATGAGTGATTCACTCGGTGATTTGTTTCTTACATGTAAAGACCATATGCAAAATCTTGTTGAATTTGCTGTGGTCAACAACAATGAAAAAAGCCCGACATCTGATTTGTTAGGAACAACACATACCTTAAACGAAGCCTTGTCTATCTACCTTGGAGAGACTCACAGCACGGAGATAACACCACACACAAAGACTCCACGCGAAAAACAGTGGCATATGTACATAACATTTGGCAAAAGTGTTTTAGAGCAAGGCTTTGAACCTGCAAGTTTCTTAGCCTACCTTAGAAAACAATCCAGCCAGTTCAATGCCCGTGTTGATGTCAGTAGCGTTCCTGTCATAGAACGACTCTCTCCAACACAATGCTACCTTGCTTTTCATATCGATTTTTCAACGCACATCAGCAAAGAAGAAATTTTTGATGTGTTTGATTTTATCAAAGAGGATTGTACGATAGATTTGAAAGAGATAGAACCAGAAGAAACCAAAGAAGAACCAGAGCTTACATGTAAAGAAGCCATACCTAAAAATGCCCCAGCACAAACAACGCAGACCACTCCAAACTATACCATTCGTGTCGATGCCCATAAAATCGACCAACTCATCAACCAAATCGGAGAGATGGTCATCGCCAATGCCAATGTCGTCCAACAATCCATCGACATCAAAAACTCTGACCTCGTTGAGTCGGTTTCCATCGTCTCACGTATGTTAGAAGACATTAGAGAAAGTGCCATGCAAATCCGCATGGTGCAAATCGGAGAGACCTTTAACAAGTTCAAACGCATCGTACAAGACACCTCCAAAAAACTGGGCAAAGAGATAGAACTCCTCATCAAAGGTGGTGAGACGGAACTCGATAAAACCGTCATCGAAAAAATCACAGACCCACTGGTACACATTGTAAGAAATGCCCTAGATCATGGTATAGAACTTCCCAATGAGCGAGGTGAAAAACCCCACAAAGGCATCCTTTCTCTCAACGCTTACCACGATGCTGGAACGGTGGTCATTGAAATCAGCGATGATGGAAAAGGTTTAGATGAAGAGGTGTTGTACCAAAAAGGGGTTGAAAAAGGGATTATTGAAGAAGGAGCTACGCTTTCGCAACAAGAGGTCTATAAGCTCATCTTAGCCCCTGGATTTTCCACCGCCAAAGAGGTCACAGACCTTTCAGGTCGAGGCGTTGGCATGGATGTTGTGAAACGAAACATCGAAGCCCTGAGAGGCAACATAGAGATTCAAAGTACCAAGGGCAAGGGTACTAGTTTTATCATTCGCTTACCGCTCACCCTTGCCATCATCGATGGCTTTCTAGTGAAAGTGGGCGAGATTTTCTATGTGATTCCTTTGGATATGGTGGTGGAGTGCATCGAACTCAGCGAAGATGAAAAAGCGCAAATGCACGGTAACAACTACATCAACCTTCGAGGCTCCATTTTGCCACTCCTTAATGTTGGAGCGTTTTTTGAGCAAAAAAGTGCGCAAACAAATCGCTCAAACATTGTTGTGGTGCATTATGCGGGAAAGCGTTATGGCTTTATCGTTGATGAGTTGTTTGGAGAGTTTCAAACGGTTATCAAGCCTTTAGGCAAAATTTTTGCCAACCTTAAAGGCATCAGTGGAGCAACCATCTTAGGCTCGGGAAATGTAGCCCTTATCTTAGATGTTTCCATGTTAGTACAACATCTCTTAAGTTTAAAAGCAATGAAAAGTGAAGATTAAAAAAACAAAACAATCAAGGAGAATAGATGTTTAAAAATATGAAAATAGGCGCCAAGCTCGGTCTTGGCTTTGGTATCGTGTTAGTATTGCTCAGCGTTATCGCTGGAATGGGCATTTTTAGGCTTGCTGAAATGAGTGATAACATCTCAAAAATAGCAGACGACAGGTTTCCTAAGGTCGTTATGGCAAATGGCATCATAGATCTTTTAAATGAAAACAGAACACTCATTAGAAATCTTTTGCTCACGACAAATGAGGTGGACAATAAAAAGATAGCCAGTGATTTGGCAGAAAATAGAAAAAAATTGGCGGAAGGGTATCTAAAATTAGAAAAAAGCATTACTAGCGATAAAGGCAAAGAAGTTTTCAAAGCTATCATGAATGCTAGAGATCCATATTTGGTATCGTTTAACAAAGCATTTGAATTGGGTATGCAAAACAAAAACGATGAAGCGTATGTTTTACTAATAGGTGAAGTAAGAGAAACCCAAAGAAAATACTTTGAAACAGTTAATGCCATGATAGATTTTCAAACTAAATTGGTCCATGACGCGCGTGATGAATCTTTCATCGCGTATGCAAATGCACGAAATATGATGATAGGGCTTTCGGTGATTGCCTCATTGTTTGGTATTTTCCTTGCTTTTTTTGTCACACGAAGCATCACCCAACCCATCAGTGAAGTTTTAGGCGTTGCCGTTGCCGTTGCCAAAGGCGATATGAGCATGAAAATTGTTTCCAACAGTACAGAGGAAACAGGACAACTTAAAGCCGCTATGGCAAGTATGCTTCAAACTGTTACAGATATGCAAGCTCAATTTGTTAATCTCATAGACTCTGCTAAAGATGGAAAACTAAGCGTTAAAGCGGATGTGAGCAAATTCCAAGGGGAATGGAAAGTGATGCTTAGTGGTATCAATGAGATGTTAGAAGTTATCAATAACGCAGTAGTTGTTGATGGGGTTGGAGCGTTGATAAAGTTGGCAAATGCTGATTTTAAAGTGCGTATTAAAACGGAGTACAAGGGTGATTATGATGTCTTTAAAAAAGCGGTTAATGATGTAGCAACAGCGATTGATAAGGCCATTATGGAAGAGAGTGCTGTGTTTAGTGCAATGGCTGGAGGAGATTTAACCAAACGCATTACCTCCGATATTTGGGTGGGTGATTTGGCATTGGTCAAAAGTTCAGCCAATGAAATGGGAGAAAAGCTCCAAGAAGTGGTTATCGAAGTCCAAAACTCTGCCATCCAAATCACCAATGCCAGTGAACAAGTCAGTGGAACCGCACAAAGTCTTAGCAATGGGGCAACAGAACAAGCCAGTAACCTTGAAGAGACCGCTTCAGCCATTGAACAGATGGCAGGAAGCATTAACCTCAATGCTGAAAACGCTAAAAAAACCGATGAGATGGCAAGCAATGCCTCACGCATGGCACAAGATGGTGGAAAAGCCGTTGACCAGACGGTAGAAGCGATGAAAGATATTGCCAGTAAGATAAGCATTATCGAAGATATCGCCTACCAAACCAACCTTTTAGCCCTCAATGCCGCCATTGAAGCCGCGCGTGCGGGAGAGCATGGAAAAGGCTTTGCAGTCGTTGCGGTGGAAGTGAGAAAACTGGCTGAACGCTCTCAAGTTGCCGCTCAAGAAATCAGTAAAATCACAGGAGACAGTGTTAAAGTCAGTGAGCGTGCGGGAGAACTTATTAAAGAGATTATCCCCAATATTAAAAAAACAGCGGAACTCGTTCAAGAAATAGCCGCTGCCAGTGGGGAACAAAATGCGGGTATAGGACAAATTAATATCTCTATGAACCAACTAGACTCCGTCACCCAACAAAATGCCGCAGGTTCTGAAGAGTTAGCCTCTGCTTCTGAGCAGATGAGTGCGCAAGCGGAGGGACTTAAGACCATGATGGATTTCTTTATCGTGGGAAACAGTAAAAAAGTGTTAGCACCCTCATTAAAAGTGGCACCCAAAACAACTCAAAAATCTTTACATGTAGAAAAAAAAGATTTTGAAAATTTCGCCTAAGGAATAGCTATGTTTGAAAGTGCATCCAAAAACGAAGAGGGAAGTCAGTTCCTCTCGTTTTTTTTAAAAAATGAGCGTTTTGCCATCAATGTAGCCCATGTAAAAGAGATCATTGAGTACACACAAATCACGTGTGTACCCATGATGCAAAACTTTTTAGCAGGTGTGACCAACATACGAGGCAATGTCATTCCCGTCATCGACCTCTCTTCAAGATTGGGTATGGGCTTGAGTGATATTTGTAAAAAAAGTTGCATTATCACCGTGGAGATGACCATCGAGGATGCCAAAAGTGAGATAGGATTAGTGGTCGATATGGTCGATCAGGTCTATGATATTAACGCTGAACACAAAATGCAAGCCCCAGAGTTTGGCACAAAAATTCGCAAAGAGTTTATGCAAATGATGGCACGCATTGAAGACAAGTTTATTACGATTTTAGATATTTCTGGCGTTTTAGAGCTTCAAGAACTCTCTAAAATTCGACAAAAAACAGCATGCAAAGGCTCATAAAATGCGTACAGATACCACAGAGAAAAAAAGCACGCTCAACCAAATAGACAGCAGCGATGAACTCATTCGGCTGGTCACCTCCAATGCGGATGTGACCAGTCAATACGTCATCTTTCGCAACGGTTACGATGAGCTCTATGCCATCAATGTTGCCAAAGTAGAAGAGCTTATCGTCAACAAAGCACTAAATATCGCTAAAAATTCCAACCCAGAAAACATCCTTTTAGGCACAGCTAAAATTCGTGAAAACATGTGTTCCATTATTCATTTTGACAGATGGCTTGGCAAAGGTGAAGTTGAGGGGTGCCATTATGAACTGGTCATTGTGTGTAACTTTGGACATCAGCGTGTGGGCATTGTCATCAAAAATGTGATAGGCATACAAAACATAGAAGCCGATAAGTTAATAGACAACTCTTCACGTGACCCAAAAACGGCACAAATTACAGAACTGTTCATGGCAGGAGAAAATAAACTGTGCTCAATTTTTAATTCAGACACCCTCTTGGGCGAAGTATTTCCCGAAGCGCATGAACAAGAGATGAATAAAGTAGGCAGGTTAAACAAACTTCCTATTTCAAAGAAAATTTTGTTTGCAGATGACAGTAAACTGGTTCAAAAAGCGGTTTGTACCGCACTGATACATATGGAACTTGATTTTGAAGTGTTTGACAATGGTAAAGCCCTGCTGGATCGACTCTTAAGTTTACCCGTAGATGAGATTGCTCTTATTTTAAGTGATATAGAGATGCCTGTGATGGATGGCATGGGACTTTTAAGAGAGGTAAAGAGTCATACAACGCTTAGAAATATCCCTTTTATCATGAACACCAATATGGCAAACCCTTCTATTATCGAACAGGCTAAGCGTCATGGTGTGGATTGTGTGATTCATAAACTTGATGTTGAAGATTTAGAGCATCAAATTAAAACATACGCACGAAGATAAGGTCATTTATGATTACACCACAAGCCTTTGAGAACATCTCTTCTTTACTCAAAACACATACGGGTATCTACCTAAATGCGTCTAAAAAACAACTGGTTATAGGAAGGCTCTCAAAGCGTTTGCGTGAACTTGATATAAAAAATTATGATGCCTATTATGAAGCATGTATCACCTCAAGCGATGAACTGCAAACGATGATAAATACCCTCACGACCAATGAAACAAGCTTTTTTAGAGAAATGCACCATTTTGAATTTATGAAACAGTATATTCTTCCTCAAGCCAAAACATCATCGTTTCGTGTCTGGAGTGCGGCAGCAAGTATTGGTGCGGAAGCTTATAGTATAGCCATGCAGCTGGATGAATGGCTAACCCCTCGCTCACTTCTTTGGGAGGTTGTGGGTACAGATATCAACACCGATGTGATTCAAAATGCCTCACAAGGACTTTATGATATGCGTTTTTCCGAACAAATTCCACACGAGTATCTTAAAAAATACTGCTTAAAAGGGGTTGGAACAAACCATGGAAAATTTTTAGTAGGAGAGTATTTGAGGGAGAAAGTCCATTTTCTTTACGCCAATTTAATGATGCCTCTTCCAAAAGAGTTAGGAAAATTTGATGTTATTTTCTTGCGCAATATGCTGATCTATTTTAATGAAGAAGAGCGAAAAAAAATCGTCCAAAATGTTTTACAACTCCTTAAACCTCATGGATATCTTTTCCTTGGTCATGCGGAAACCATCACACAGTTTAACCTTAAAGTGCGTCAAACCAGACCAACGATTTATAAGAATGGAGCCTAAATGCCACACCGAACCATCAATGTTTTTATTGTCGATGACTCAGCTATCGTAAGAACGACCATAACCACACTTTTGCACAATGAATCCGACATCATCATGCAAGGTGTTGCCTCTGATCCACTGATTGCGCATGCTAAGTTTGAACGCTTGGGCTGGCCTGATGTCATTATCTTAGATATAGAAATGCCTCGCATGGATGGGTTAACCTTTTTAAAACAAATTATGCAAGAGCGACCAACGCCTGTTATCATCTGCTCATCCGTGGCTCAAAAAGGGAGTCACAATGCTATCGAAGCTTTATCGCTCGGGGCAGTAGAAGTCATAGCCAAACCAGAAGTTGGGCTAAAACACTTTTTAGAAGAGTCCCATTTTAGACTTGTGTATGCTATAAGAGCAGCCTACGAATCCAAAACAAATTTAAAAGCTGGATTAAAAAAATCTACCGTGATGACGCATACTAAAAATAATGCCGATGTCATGTTGCCATTGAAAGCAAACAACGCTCCACACTTCATAAGACCACTGATTGCCATTGGCTCTTCCACAGGAGGGGTTCAGACATTGGAAAAAGTGTTACCTTATCTTGGAGAGCATATTCCCCCCATTGTGATTGTTCAACACATGCCAGCAGGCTTTACCCTCTCCTTAGCGCAACGACTCAACCGTCTTTGCTCCTTGTCCATCAAAGAGGCAGAAGATGGGGATACACTCCAACAAGGACATGTTTATATTGCCCCAGGGGATAAACATATGGTCTTAAAACGCTCACCCTTAGGCTACGCGCTGGAGATAAAAGATGGTCCAAAAGTCAGCCGACACAAGCCAAGCATCGATGTTTTATTTCGCTCTATCGCTAACGAAGCAGGTGTTAATGCCATGGGTTTCATTCTTACAGGCATGGGCGATGATGGGGCTAAAGGGCTAAAAGAGATGAGAGAAAAAGGGGCAAAAACCTACGCCCAAGATGAGGAGAGTTGCATCGTCTATGGCATGCCAAAAGTAGCCGTCGAAATAGACGCTGTTCTTGCAAGCTTAACGCTTGAAGAGATCATTACAACGATTAAAAGGAGTGGATATGCTCGTTAACATGCTCAAAGAGTTAATCACTTCATTATCCATTTTAGTGATTAGTAAAGAAGATGAAGTAACCACTTACGTTGGCAAAGAGTATCTTGGATACTGTAAAAAGTTACAGGTTGTTGAGAGCTTAGAAAAAGCAAAAACAATGTGTGACCATCAAGAAATTGACCTCGTGGTTATCAATGTAGATCGCTTTGGTAGGGAATCTTTGGCATTTGTTGAACAAAACATTAAAAAACATGCCCAACAAAGCATCATCGTCTCCGCCCGTCAGTTTAATGATGTTTCTATTGTCACCCAATTTGCCAATCTTGGGGTAGCTGGATTTATCAGCAAAACACTTGCCATAGAGGAGATCTTTCCTATGCTGTTTCGAGTGTCTCATCGCATTTATGAATACTCCATACTCAAGCATTATGTTAAAGATTTGGAAGAACAAATTATAGCAGCGTTACACATCCCTTGCAAAGAAAATTGTCCACGTGAATCCACACTCAAACAACACATAAAACCCATACAAATCCCTGTAATAAACGATGGTTTTGATTTTTTCCCTACCACAGAAGAAAACAATTTTGTCTCAGCACCAAAATTAGAGCCATCGATCTATCAAGACTATTTTAGTTATTTGATGGGAGACGATAGAGATGAACTTCATGATATTTTAAGTGAAATCGATGTTCTTCTTCTTAGTGCTTCTACACAAACTTTTGTGCATGATTCTTATCAAGTAGGCTTGCTAGGAGGAATGCTGAGTCGTTTTGGCAATACATTAATGCACTACCAATTTTTCAGCGACACAGGAATCGCCATCATCGGACTGGGTCAAACGATGGTAACGCATTGTGATGGTATGGGAAGCAAGGGGAAAGATTTTGATGCTTTTTTAAGTGGATTTTGTTCGGTACTACAAAATTTCATGGATGAAGTTTGGCAAAAAGAGGCGGAAGATCCTAAATTTTTCAATGATTCTATTATCAATGATGCACAGATGATTTGCTCTTTGATCGTACCAAGTCATTCAAATCAATCGGATGACGATGATTTGATTTTCTTCTAACACACAAAGGAAAAGTATGAATTTACAAAAAGCAAGGTGTCTATTAGTCTCTATTTTGGATGTTATGAAACATACGCACCATGTTCAAAAGAGTGTATCTGAGTTGTTGGAGCGTTCAGCATTTTCGTTTCATCAATTTTTACAAGAAAGAGGACTAAGTGCGGATGAAAATGTCTTAAAAGCGTACCAATACCAAGACGTAATGAAACAGCAGTTAATAGCGATAAACAACGCTGTACTGATGGTTCAAAACAGTATTGAATCCTATGTCTACACACAAGAGGAGAACGATGAAGAACTCCTTTGTGACCATCTTTCTACCTTGCTCCAAGAGATTAAAGAGTCTTTAGACCTTGCCCAAAAACAACACGAAGATTTTACGGGCAATGCTTTGGATGTCAAGCATCATAAAGAGATAGAATTTTTTTAAGAGGATAAGGTATATGAAGAATGTAGCAAACCATGCTTCAAGCCGTACCTCTGAAGATGCCAATACTGGAAAAGCACACATTGAACAAATCGTGAATCGTTTCAACATTTTAATGGGGCTCATTGATAGTTCTGACCAAGTTGTACAACACCTACACCATCAAATCAATGACATTCAAAATGTCTCTGATGTACGCTCCAATTCAAAACAAATTGGCGAAATTGCTACCTCCTCCCAATCCAGTATGCAAGCCTTTATACTCACCATGGGAGATTTTTCAAACAATGCTTTTTTCTCAGCATAAGCATCACACTATATGAATGACTCTTTGTTTAGCGCACGTTTAAAAATAGACCATATTATCCTTAAGCACAATGCGTATATCGCTATCATGGAAATATCTCAAGATAATCGTAGATGCCAAAATCAGCACGAATGTGTCTTTGGTAAATGGTATGAGAGTGAAGAACCACAAGATTCATTGATGAAAACATCGGTGTATAAAGCATTAGCAAATCCACATCAAACCATCCATGACAAAATTTCAGAAACGCTCACCTTGACACAGTCATGGGAAATGACTGTGCTCAATAAAAATATAATTATCAAAAATGTTGAAATAATGGAAAGAGCAAGTGAAAACTTGTTTGAACTGCTTGAAAAAATGGTCTATGAAGCCAATAAAGATTTTGTGAACACTCAAAAACGTTAACATCTCACACAAGCTGTTAAAATCAATCTTACATGTAACGCTATTTAAGAAAATACTCCTCTTCTTAAATAGCGACTTTTTTTCTTCCTAAAGAGACTATTTTCTGCTTTTATATTTAAAATTATTAATATTAAATAAAATTAACACTTATTTAACACACCAGTTTTATAATGTTCCTTGTTAAAAAATTTTCATAAAGGAGACTTCATGGATATAATAGGACAATTTCCATTGTTTTATTTTCCTGAATTTGGAAGTGCTTGGATGATGGGTGTCACGGGTACGATACACATCTTAGCTTCGCATACGTCAGTTGGAGCAGCGATGCTTTTTGCCTTCTTGGCACACAAAGCGTACACAGAAAATCGGAATGACTACTATCCGTACATGAAAAAGTACGGTATGTTTTTGTTGATTTTTTCTTACGTTATAGGTTCTATCACCGGTCCTGGTATTTGGTACACCGCAACGGCGGCTAGTCCTAGAGGCATTAGTGCGCTGATTCACAACTTTGTATGGGTTTGGGCAACCGAGTGGGTCTTTTTTGTATATGAAGTCATTGGCGTTTTTGTGCTGGTCTACTTCATGAACAAAATAGACAAAAAAACACACCTCCAACTTACCTACACCTTTGCCATTGCTTCGGTAGGAACCTTAGCACTTATCATTGGTATTATCAGTTTTATGATGTGGCCAGGCACACAAGCATACTACACAACAGGCAGTGCGAGTGATGCTTTCTTTGGGGTCAATACCTTCCCCCATATGTTCTTACGTTTAGGGTTTATGATTATGCTCTCAGGAGTGATTGGTCTGGTTATTTCCAGTGCCATGCGAAAAGAGAACGAAGCACTTTCCAATGAGCTGAGCCGTAAAATGGGCTATGTGAGTATCTTGGGTGGATTTATCACCCTCTTCTTCTTCATCTGGTATATGGGAACACTGCCTGATAATGCCCATGCCGTTTTTGCGTTTTCTAAAGATGAGATTATTCAAAATAGAATTATTTTGACCCTTGTTTTTATGGCGTATTTTGCATTGGCGATTATCAAGCCAAAGTTCATTAACCCCATTCTGGCTAGTGCTATGATTGGTGTGATTCTTATCTCAGGATTGTGGTCGGGTGAGAAGTTACGTGAGTCTATGCGAAAACCCTATGTTGCGGGTCAGTACATCTACTCCAACCAAATCATCAGCCGTGATGTTTCTGGTAAGAACATTAAAAGTGAACTTCCCATCATTGCGGAAAAAGGACTTTTACATGTAAACCCTTTTGTGCCGCAACGTCTGAAAACACTCACCAATGAAAACAGACTTGAAGCGGGAGAACTCTTAGCCAAAATGGCGTGTTCAAACTGTCACTCGTTGGAAAAAACGGGGGTGTTTAGACCGTTAAAAGATAGACTCGTGGGTATGGATAAAGAGGGCGTTAAGGCTATTTTATACGCCATAGGCGATGGTGCATTTTCCTATATGCCAACCCTCAAATTACCCGAAAACGAATACGATGCAATGGCAGAATACTTTGCATCGCTTAAATACTAAGGAGAAACAATGGACGCATCTGTACTATTAGCACTCAGAGACCCTGCTGGGGTTCCTTTTTACCCCATCGTTTTTCAAATACTCTATGTCTTAACATGGGCATTACATGCAGCCTTCGTGCTTCTTTCTCTAGGTTCCATGGGGCTTTCGCTTTACGGTTCAGCCAAAGGAAGTAGCGATAAGCATTGGAGTATTTTAACGCCACATCTCATTCAAACAGGCAAAATTAGCGTCTCTATTTTGATTGTTTTAGGGGTAGCTCCTCTTTTGTTTACGCAGGTTATTTATGACCCAAATTGGTACGTGACCAACACGCTTTCAGGCATGTGGGTCTTCATTTTCATTTATACGCTCATCGTGGGTTATAGTATGTATTATTGGTACTATTATGCCAACAAAGCTCAAAAATCAGGCAGTACGCTTATTGGTTTTCTCTCCTTTGGCATCTTGGTTTTTGCAGGTATTTTAATGCACAATTTTGCCGTTACTTCCATTATGCCTAATGCGTGGATGAACATGTACGCACCTAATGGCGTTGTGGATACCAGTGGGTGGACGTTTAATGTTGATGTGATTCGCTTAGCCTTTATGGTGAGCTTAAGCATTCCTGTTGTAGGCATCTTTTTACAAAACTACAGCCGCTTTTTATCCACACGAAAAGATTTTGAAGCCTCATTCATTAGCTACACTGCCAAACTAGGCACCAATCTTGCCGTTATGGGACTGCTCATCAGTGCGGTACTGTTTGTGTTATGGATGCTCCAAATTGACTACCTCTTCCACCCTGTGTCACTTGCTACGATTGTCGGTGTTTTGGTGCTTTTGGTGATGGCAAAAATGAACAGCAACAGCTACTACACAACCTTGGTTTTGGTGGTCGTTGCACTGCTTATCTCCACCATGAGAGAGGTGATTCGTTTTGATATTATGGGAAAATTGGGCTATAGCATTTACGATTACCCTGTCAATCTTGAAATTCCAACCATTGTCATGTTCTTAGGCACCTTTTTAATTATGGGCTTTGTCGGCGTGGCATACTTACTGACCATGGCATGGAAAGTGGGAAAAAACGAAGGTGTTTTCGATGGTTCTAAAGATGTGTTGGTCAGCAGACTTGGAAAATCCACACTTTACATTATGATTACATGGATGGCAATTTATTTTGTCTGGGGAATTGGTATCTTATTTAACAATATTCTCTAAATCCAACAACAACGATGTGTCGATACATCTCTTCATCGACACATCATTTTTTATCAATTCTTCCTTGCTTTTTTCCTTATCTAATGTATTTTACAGAAGGCTCATTAACCACTTACCGTGTGACCAAGTTGTGACCATTGTTTTGTTATCATTCACATAAAAAAGGAAGCATATCGCCTTATGTGGAAGCATTGCATAACATTTTTAGTGATGACACTGTCTTGTTTTCGCAGTCTTGCTTTAGCCAGTGAAGACTACCAAACAGATGCGACCTCACTTTCCTTAGAACAACTTGTAGAAACCACATTTATCCCCGCAAGCCATATCGCCAATCAAATCAGTAACGCCTCTTCTGCCGTTTCTATTGTGACGGCAAAAGAGATTAGAACGTATGGGTATCGCACGCTTGCAGAGATTTTGAGTAGCATGAAAGGGCTATTTATACCCCAAGATACATCGTACTCTTTCCTCGGTGGTCGAGGATTTCCCAGCAACCAATATGCGGGGCGTGTGATTGTTTTGATTGATGGATACAGAGCAGATGATAGTATGTTTGGGCAAGCGTATCTTGGAAACGATGGCATTTTAGATGTTGCGTTGATTGAGCGTGTGGAGTATATCCCAGGGGGTGGCTCAGCAGGGTATGGCGATGGCGCACTTTTAGGGGCTATCAATGTCATCACCAAAAAAGGCAGTGACATCAAAGGCACGCAAGTTGCCTTTGGATTTGGCTCCCAACATGCAAACCAGCAACGGGTAAGTGTGGGAGAAACGCTAGACAATGGTATCGATATTTTGCTCTCTGCTTCTTCTTTTGGGGCAAAGGGAAGCATTCAACAAGAAGGCGATAATGATGAAACCAACAAACGTCTTTTTGCAAAAGTAGCCAATGAAAATCTCTCTTTAGTGATGGCATACGCAAAGCGAGATATACACTTTCCTACCTATACGTACAATGCGGAAGATACTTCTGTCTATGCTGATGAAAACGCTTTTGCTGTTTTAAAGTACCACGCCGACATTAGCTCACAACTCAAGTTCTCCTCTGCTCTTTGGTATGGACACTATATCTATAGCTCAATGGACAAATACCCCACATATACTTATGTTGGAGAGAGTGAGCGTATTGCAAAATGGTACGGTGGGGATGTTAAATTAATAGGAAATTGGTTTGAAGATCATACCCTTTCATTAGGACTAGGGTACCGTCATGATTATACGTGGCAGTCTAAAAATTTTGCGATTGACACGTCTATCAATGATATCTTTAGCGATAATACCTTTGATACTCCACGAAAAACATACAGTATTTATGCTTACGATGATTTTGTGATAACACCCACTTTAAATCTTAACTATGGAATACGTTATGAAAAAAGTGACAATAATGTCTCAAGTATGGTTAGCCCTCGTGTAGCACTTATCTATACACCTTTTGAAAGCACAACTTTAAAACTCTCCTCAAATCTCAGCCATCGTCAAGCCACCCCCAGTGAAGGATATTTTGCAAAACCAGAAAATGCTAAGACCTTAGAGTTTGTGTTAGAACAAGAATTAGGGTGGCAGACAAAATTGACAGGCTCCCTTTATCAATATCGTGTCAGTGACCGTATCAACTATTTATCCACCCATGACATCGTGGCAAAAGGCGCTGAGATAGAGCTACAAAAGAACTGGGATGAGGGAACGCGCTTGAGAGCCAGTTACGCATGGCAAAATGCCCAAGAATCAGATGGAGCAGAACTTATAAAATCCCCTTCGCATCTGGCTAAATTAAATCTCTCAACACCGTTGATAAACAACCAATTACGCATGGGAGCAGAAGCCCAATACATCGGTAAATATCTTCTCAATAAAAACACAGATGAGTATCGTGAAGATTATGTGCTTTTCAATATCAATCTTCTTGCCCATAACATCGCACCTCATCTGGATGTGAATTTTCTAGTGCATGATCTCTTTAATACATCCGATAAAAAAAATTTAACACAGCTACCCCAATCGGGTCTGGGCTTTTGGTTGCAGATGGAGTACACGTTCAAATGAAACGCTTACTCACTCTTTTAATATTTTTAACAAGTGTCCATATAAACCTTTTAAAAGCATCAGATGCCTTGCCAGAGTACACCCTAAAAGCAGCCTATCTTTACAATTTCGCCCTGCTTACTGACTGGCCATCGCAGAAACAAGATACCGAACAATTCAATGTATGTCTCTATGCAAAAGAGAGTTTAGGACCAGCCTTTGATGCGTTACAAAACAAGCACATCAGTCACAAACCGATAAAAATTCACTATTTAAGTGCCACTTCACAAGCGCAAACATGCCATCTCATTTTTATACCCAAAATAAGGCAAGGTGGTATTGAAAAAATTTTACGCCAAGTGACTCATTTGCCTATTTTACTCGTAAGTGACGATGAAGAGTTCTCTGCTGCCCACATTCAAATCTTACACAACCATGATAAACTCATTTTTACGATAGATACAAAGCTTCTTGAAGAGATAGGGCTCAATTTAAGCTCAAGATTGCTCAATCTTGCAAAGGAAATAAAGCGTTGATACTGAAAAAAATAGTAGAACAAGGCACAATTGAAGAAAAATTAATCCATTCAAATATCTTTACCCTTATCTATGCCATCAGTATCATCACCATCATCATGCTGACATATCAGTATATTGCCATTAAAGATGCAACACTTCAAGAGATACGCACACAAACCGACATCATACGAGACAGTGCTTCTGCCGCAGTCGCTTTTCAAGACCAAAAAGCAGCACAAGAAGTTCTTTTAGCACTCAAAAGCACACACGATATTTTAGAGGCCTATTTGATTTTGCCTAACCATGAAGTGCTCACATATTATCTCGCAGAAGGGTCAACAGAAAAAAAATATTTCGCTTTGTTTGATCCAACGCAACACGAAAATGAGAGTATTTCTTTAAGCACTATACATATTACAAGACCTATTATGCTTCGAGCAGATGTTGTAGGAACGATTTATCTTGTGGGAAGTTTATACGGTTTTTATACAAAGTTGGGTTGGTACATCGCCTCTACCATTTTTGCAACGCTAATGGCTCTGTTTTTAGGAAGACTCTTGGCTGTTCATATCAGCAAGAGCATCACTGAACCTCTTTCTCATCTTATCTCTACCACAAAACGCATTACAACAGACAATGACTACAGTACCGACTTGACCTTACAAGAAAGTCACGATGAAGTGGGGGATTTGTCTATGGCATTTAAGGAGATGATGTCTCAGATCAAAAAAAGAGATTTGAGTTTGCAACAATTAGCATATTATGACAGAGTAACCAACCTTCCAAATCGCCACTACTTTGAAGAGCGCATTTCACAAGCCATTGACAATGCAAAGAAATATGGCACCTCATGCTACTTGATGATGATAGATCTTGATGATTTTAAAATCGTCAATGACACGCTAGGGCACGCAATGGGTGATCTTTTATTGCATCGCGTAGGTCAAAGACTCATGCACACACTACGAAACAGTGATGCTACCTTTCGCATCGGAGGGGATGAATTTGCTATGATTGTAGAGAGTATCCCCGATGATAAATCCATCCAACACATCGCTCAAAAAGTCATCAATGCCATCTCAGAACCTCTTATGCTAGACAAAAACACCGTGAAAGTAGGTGCAAGCATCGGCATCAGCCACTACCCTTTGTATGCAAACAATAAAAAAGAACTCATTAGCACAGCCGATAAGGCTATGTATGCAGCCAAAAGTAAAGGTAAAAACAGTTTTGAAATGTACACTCCCCTAGCGGTTTAAAAAGAGTTATACAAGTAAAGAACGAGCCTAGTGTATCAAGTACAAATGGATACTTTTTTTAGATTATCTATCTCTCAATCTCTCTTTTGACTGTCTTATCAAAAAAATTTTAAGTAGAAAAACAAAGTCACTTTGATAAGATTGATTTTCAAACCTATCAGTGACAAGGCGTATGGATTAAATGAACTTACAATTTGATACCTCATTGATTCAATATTATAAAAACTCCTCACAAATTGCAAGAATTTTAACAGAACATTGGGTAGGGAAAAATATCTTTTGTCCAAGTTGTGGAAGTATTTTAAGTGACTATGAAAATAATAAACCTGTTGCTGATTTTTATTGTTCTACATGTAAAGAAGATTATGAACTAAAAAGCAAGAAAGATTCAATGGGTAAAAAACTCTAAAATTCCAAACCTTTACATGTAAAAAGATTTTAGAGAGCTTTTGTTACAATTAGCCTTAAAAAGATAAGGCACCCCATGAACGGCAACACTCGCTCTTCCATCGCCAAAGGACTCAAAGTCAAAATCGTCTTAAAAGCCGACCAACGTAGTGGCAAACTCACGGAGGGCATTGTTAAAGACATCTTGACCAACTCACCCACGCATCCACATGGCATCAAAGTCAGGCTTGAGAGTGGTGAAGTGGGGCGTGTTAAAGAATGCTAAACTTACATGTAAACAACTTTGTAATGTGGAGGGAACATGGCAGAGATTAAGAAAACCAATGCAGCACGCTTTTTGGACACACTAAAACTTCCTTATACGCTTAGTTCTTACGCGGTCGATGAGGAAAATTTAAGTGCGGTACATGCCGCACAGATGCTAGGCGTTTCACCTGATGTGGTGTTTAAAACCCTTGTAGCACGAAGTGATAGCAAGAGCATTTTGGTGGCGTGTATTCCCTCTCATGCTGAAATTGACCTCAAAGCCCTTGCTAAAGTAGCAGGGGTGAAGCGGTGCGAACTTGTGGCAGTCAAAGAACTTTTGGGACTTACGGGCTACATTCGAGGAGGTTGTTCACCTTTGGGGATGAAAAAGCACTATGCCACCTTTTTTGATGAGACGATAACCTTACATGTAAAGGTCTATGTGAGTGCGGGAGTGCGTGGCGTGCAGTTACATGTAGATCCGAACAGTTTAATTCAAGCTTCCAATGCGACGCTTGCCTCTTTGGTTAAAGACGTTTTATAAGCTCTAAAAATGCTTCACCGTAACGCTCAAACTTCACTTCGCCCACACCGCTGACATCCAACATCGCTGCTTTGGAGAGAGGCAGTTTTTCTGCCATCTCTTTGAGGGTTTTATCGCTAAAGACCACATAAGGAGGAATGCCATTTTCTTTGGAAATCTCCAAACGCAGTCCCCTTAAACGCTCAAAAATAGAGAGGTCAAACGCACCTGTTGAGACTTTCTTAACTTTTTTAGAGGCTCGCTTATGCTCCTCAAGTCGTTTGGCATGAATGCTTACATGTAAACGCTCTTTGATGATTTGCGCACCATATTCGCTGAGGCTTACCACGCGGTATTCTCCTACTTTTAACGCTTCAAGCTCCAAAAGCCTATCTCCAATGCTCAGCCATTGCGCTTTGGTTTTATCTGCTCCAATGCCATACACAGAGAGACTCTCGTGTCTGTTTTGCGTTATTTTTTCACTTTTGACACCCATGAGGACATCCACAACGTATTGAAGTCCAAAACGTTGCCCTGTTCGGTAGACGGACGAGAGAAGTTTAAGCGCTTCATGGGAGATGTCAATACTCTCTTTTTCACCATCCACACAGTTGTCACATCGCGTCTTGCACGCTAAAATAGTATCATCAAAATAAGTCGCAATAAGCTGATGGCGACACAGTTGTGAGGAGGTGAATTTGGTCATTTTCTCTAGTTTTTCAAAGGCCACTTTTTTGTACTCAGAGTTTGGTTGTTCTTCAATAAGACGTTTGCGTTCCACAATGTCGGAGGCTGAGAACAAAAGCAATGTAGCAGAAGCAAGTCCATCACGCCCCGCACGCCCTATTTCTTGGTAGTAATTCTCGATGGTTTTGGGCAGCGACATGTGCACCACAAAACGAATATTGCTCTTATCAATACCCATACCAAAAGCAATGGTGGCAACGACCACTTGAATTTCATCGTTTAAAAAAGCACGATACGTTTCGTTTTTTTCTTCCGTTTCAAGTCCTGCATGGTAAGCGCGTGCGACGATGCGTTTAGTCGAAAGATACAACGCTAAACTCTCCGCTTCTTTACGGGTAAACGTGTAGACGATGCCACTTTCTCCCACAAAGGTGTCTAAAAATTCTAAAAGTTGTTCACGCCCGTTAGCGTTTCGATACTGCGCTTTGATGGTGAGGTTTTCACGTGAGACACTGCCTCTAAGCACAACGGGGGCAAAAAGTCGCAGTTGAGAGAGAATATCTTTTTCCACCAGATACGTCGCTGTTGCCGTAAATGCTGCGATGGGTGTTGTGGGAAAATACTGTTTTAAACGAAAAAGCTGACGATAATCTTCCCTAAACTCATGCCCCCACTCGCTCACACAATGCGCCTCATCGACCACAAAAAAGTTAATACTTAGGCTTTGTAAAAAACCTATAAACGCTTCGCTTTTAAGTCTCTCTGGGGCAACATAGAGCAGTTTGAGTGCACCACTTTGGCATTCACGCATTGTTTGTGTAATCTGCCCTGCATTTTGCATTGATGATATCATCGACGATGCAATCCCAAACGCACGAAGTGCTGTCACTTGGTCGTGCATCAGTGCTAAAAGCGGTGAAATGACCACGCTCACCCCCGGCATCAAAAGAGAAGGAAGCTGATAGCACAAGGATTTTCCAGCACCCGTGGGTAGCACCATCATGACATCATGACGTGCTAAAATTGCATCAACCGCATTTTCTTGAAAGGAACGAAAAGAGGCGTGTCCAAAGACACGTTTAAGAAGGGTGTATTTCGTTTCCACTTATAAAACAACCCTTCCAAGAACGATGCGATGCTGACTCATTTTAGAACTTCTATCGGACCAGTAAAGCCCTATCGGTTTATCGTCTTTATCGACATGAAACCACATGGTTCCTGTTCCAATCCCACCCTCTTTTTTATGCGCTCTGCTATCATCCGCATGGGTTCCTTTACTCGAATCTAGCACAACAACTTTATAGCGTCCCTCTTTTTCTTTGAGAGGCTTTTCGTACACCATCACGACATGCCCCGTGTCTTTTTTACCAAGACTTTGGTCATACTTCCATACGATAATATCACCTTTTTCTACAGCAGAAAAGGTCGATAGATGTATCCAATCATGATACACCTTCTCTTCTGGCAAAGCCACTAAAAAATCGTAAAAGTTTTTTGCACGCGGTCTTTTATGCGGTGCATCTATTGGCAATGCCTCGTATGCTTTGGGAGAAACTTTTTTGAGAAGATGCCCCATAAAAGAGGAACAATCAAGCGCATAAATTCCTTTATTCTCATCCATCATCGCCTGATGTTCATAACGCGATGATGTGAGTGTTTGCAAAAACTCTTGCGACGCATGATAGAGTGTTTTTTCCTGCGCAACCGCACTTACAATCAAACACAAAACGCCTAAACATCCTTGTGCAAAACTCACACGTTTATCTCAGCTTTTTCTTCACCATCTCCCGCAAACCACTCATCGTCTAAAAAATCATTTTGAACGATTTGGGAGATGGTGCGTTTCATGTATTTTCCCTCAGCACTCACAGCCACTTCACCGTTTGGAAGTAACAGCTCACCTGTTCCTTCAAAAATGCGCCCTTTGTCATTGGTGATACGTCCAATCACTTTGAGTTCCACGCCCAAAGGTACGGGTTTTTTATACTTAACGTTTAACTCCAATGTTACCCCAAAGCTCTCCTGTCCATACACCATCATGATGGCGCGTCCAATGGTCTCATCCAAAATGGTTGCCGAAATGCCTCCGTGTAAGATACCTGGATAACTTTGCAACTTATCGTGTGGGGTAAAGATACCCACTAACTCTTTTTCTTGGGTTTCGTAAAATTTGGTTTTTAACCCAAAATCATTCTCAATGCCACAGACCAAACAGTTTTTAGAGATGTGCTGTTGTCCTGTGACGCTCCACGTCATGCGTGTACCTTTTCAAGCTCTTTGCGCACGGTGGAGTAAAGCTTCATATCTACAATTTTAAAACTTTTCAAAAGCCCATCAAGCAAAGCGTTATCCAGTTCGTTTTGGTCTTCTTTATTTTCAGGAACGATTTTCTCTTTCACCATACAGTTATTGCAAAAATTAAAAAGATACGTCACATCAATCTGATAATCCAAGCGATGCGTAAGTTCATTTTTAAGCTTTCGTGTCTCGTTCATAATGACAAACTCTTGTTCACTAATGGTTTTTAACGCACGAAGCTCCTCGAGCAGTTTAAACTGTGTCATACTGCGTGAAGTACCAGGAATTAGAACTTCTGCGACAAATTCATAATACGCCTCAACGGCAAGCACCATCACATAAAGGTTCTTACCAATGGGATTTTCTTCTTGCTCAATAAAATTTTTAAAATAGTGCAGTTTTTGCATCTCTACCATCATTTTTTACCCTTTTTTGCTTTACTCTCTTTAATCGATTCACGCTTCTTTTTGATACCAATGCTTCGTTTATTGGCTTTTTCATGGTCAATTTTTGCGCGAATGGTTCCTTTTTTTGCCTCTTTTTCAAGCCATATTTTTGGTTCAAACCCTTTGTAAAACTCCACTTTCAAACCATATTTTAAGATTTTCTCAATCTCTTTTAAGACATTTTTTTCCTCTTGGCATACCAACGAAATCGCCACGCCTTCATTGCCCGCGCGTCCTGTGCGTCCGATGCGATGCACATAATCTTCAGCATCTCCTGGCAATTCATAATTGATAACATGCGGAAGCTCTTCTATATCAAGCCCGCGTGAAGCAATATCGGTGGCTACGAGTACACGAATCGAGCCTTCTTTAAAATGGCGCAATGCTTTGGTGCGCTCAGAGTGCGCTTTATCGCCGTGCAATACAAGGGTTTTTAGTCCACTTTCATGCAAAAATTGACCCACCTCATCCGCACTTTGTTTGGTTTTGGTAAAGACCAAGACTTGATGCCAATTTTGAGAGCCTATCATGTAAGAGAGCAACGCAGATTTTTTATCTTGGTCTACGACATAAATGACCTGCTTTACTTTTCTAGCCAAATCACCTTGGTTGTTAATCTCAACTTTAAGCGGTTTTTTAAGACTGATTTCACCGAGGCGTTTGACGGATTTGCTAAGACCTACGGAAAAGAGTAAGGTTTGGCGTTTTTTAGGTAAAAGCTCCAAGAGCCCTTGCACTTCATCCCAAAAACCCATGTCTAAGATTCTATCGGCTTCATCAAAGACAAGCATCTCAACTTTTGAGAGGGTAACGTTTTCTTGTTTGATGTGTTCTATCAATCGCCCTGGTGTTGCGACCAAGACATCCACACCGTTTTGAAGTTTTTTAGCCTGTGGGGTCAGTTTCACGCCTCCATAGACAGTACAACTCTTCAAATCCAAATGCGCGCCGTAGGCTTCAACACTTTTGCCAACCTGAGAAGCAAGCTCCCTCGTAGGCGTTAAAATCAGACATCGTAAGGCACGTTTAGACTTTTCTTTGTGCTCTTTTTTGGAGAGTAATTGCAATAAAGGAAGGGCATATGCTGCCGTTTTTCCTGTTCCCGTTTGTGCAGTCGCCATCACGTCTTTTCCCTCTAAAATAAAAGGAATGACCTTGGTTTGAACGGGGGTGGGTTTCGTGTAACCTAAAGGCGTCAGTGCGCTTAGAATCTGCGGAATAAGTCCTAATTTTTCAAATGTCATGCGCATCCTTGTCTGTTTAATTTGCTTAGATTGTACCCTAATGAGGCTAAAAAATGTATTTAGCCAACACCGTCTACGTTTAAAATTACTTTATTTACTTTTGCATAGTTTAAGAGATTATTTATAAAGTATTCGTTAGCATGGTTACAAACGATATTTAAGTGAGACGAAGATGAAATCTTTCGTGATGGTTTTACTCCTACTTTCAAGTATGGTATGGGTAGATGCACGTCCACTTATTTTTGCACCCCTCCCCCTTTCAAATACCCAAAGAGTTTTTGAAGACTTTAGTCCTATGATACACTACCTCGAAAAACATTTAGGCGAGCGTATCGAATTTCATTACGAGAAGCAATACGACACGATTGTCAGGTTGTTTCAAGAAAATAAAATTGATATTGCTTATTTTGATCCCCTCCCCTTCATTGCTTTACACAAAACATTTCAAGGGGCAAAACCCCTTATTACTTTTCATGAAAGTGGCGGTACACACGGGTATCGGTGCGTACTGGTTAAATTTGCAGGCGATAAGATTGATGTGAACCACTCCCCCCGTATGAAAGTGGCGCTTACGCAACCGCTTTCTACCTGTGGTTACATCAAAACAAAGTTTTTATTAAAAGAGTATTATGGAAAAGAACTTGACAACATGCTTTTTTCCTATCTTGGGAAACACGACGAAGTAGCACTCAGTGTGATACGAGGCGATTTTTTAGTGGGAGGCGTAAAAGAAAGTGTTGCACACGAATACGCAACGCTAGGTCTCGAAATCATCACTTCAACAAAAATGCTCCCTGGATTCACCCTTGTGGTTAACACTCAAACACTCACCCAAGCGCAAATCGAAACCATCAAACATACGCTTCTTTCAACCCCAAAAGAGGTCTATCAAACCTGGGGGAAAGAGCTCTCTTATGGCATGAGTGAAGCAAATGCAACGCTTTTTGATGCTCTTTCACACGATGCTCTTGAATTTAATGTACCTCCTCATGGAAATTACCCGTGAAGTATTTTATTCTCTGCCTCTCCTTAGGCATTGTCTTAATGGGAACGTTTATGCGTTATGTACACCTCGAAGAAGAAAAAGAAAAGAACATCATCCTCTCCCATGAAAATAAAATTCTCTCCGTCTCCTACCAAGCCGTCACCAACATGTACCACGTCAGTATTGAAAACTATTTTAAACGCATGATTTTACAAGAGGCTGTTTTAGATATTTTACACCAAGCCAAGCATGCTAACGATAGTGAAAAAGCAGTACTTCGTGGCATGCTGTACCGAAAAATCTATCCATTGTATGCCAGTGAACTCAAGACGCTAGGCATCAGACAACTGCATTTTCATACGCCCAAAGGGGAAAGTTTTTTACGTTTTCACAAACCCGCTGAAAATGGTGATTCACTCATAGATATTCGCCCAAGCATTCGCATTGCCAACACGCAGAAAAAAAATGTTATGGGATTTGAAGGGGGTCGCGTTTATCCTGGATTTCGTTATGTTTTTCCGATTATTGACAACGGTGTTCATCTTGGAAGTATTGAGATTTCACTCTCTTTTGAAAGTATCGAACTGGAACTTTCGAAATTGCTTACATGTAAAAACAGTGTGTTACTGATGAAAAAAGAGATAACTTCAGATATGGTTTTTAGCCACCATGCCCAATACTTCATGACATCTCAAATTTCAGAGCATTTTGTCACCGAAAATGAAAAGCTCTCAATACTCACTGCAAAATCCATCGAATCACCTTTGGTAAAACGCATCAATACCCTCCTTAAAGCGTCTCCCAACATCGAAATAAAACTCCAAAAAGGGAAAAATTTTTCCGTACCTTTTGTGGATGGAACCGATGGCTACATTGCTAATTTTCACGCTATATACGATATTTCAGGTCAATTCGCAGCGTATGCTGTCACCTACGGCTATCTTGATGAATTGGTGTTTGTGCATAAAAAATACTTTTTAGCAAACGTGTTAGGGTTTATTTTTATCTTTAGTTCCAGCGTAGGGTTTTTTTTAGTGCTTCAAAATCGGAAAAAAGCACTCCATGAAAAACGACGTTTTGAAACGATTGTAAATAAAACCATCAATGGCATTTTACTCATTGATGTCAAAGGCGAAATAGTCTTTATCAATGATGCTGCCTGCCAAATTTTGGGCTACCATCCTAGTGAAATCATTGGGCTTGAGTCTCATACAAAGATACACGTTCACGAAGACACCCAAAGTGCCAATAACTGTGTTATTTTAAAGACCATTTCCCATCAACAAAGCTATGTTGGAGAAGAAGTCTTTCGTAAAAAAAGTGGCGAACGCATCACTGTGCATCTCAATGCTACTCCGTTTATTGAAGATCAAAAAGCCATTGGGAGTATTGTTATTTTTCGAGATATTACGTCTGAAAAACATGACAAAGAGACCATCGAACATCTGGCATATTACGATGCCCTCACCGATCTTCCAAACCGAAAACTGCTTTTAGACCGTCTCTCCTCCACCCTTGCCCACACACACCGTTCGCATGAATTTGGGGCTATTTTATTTTTGGATTTAGATAATTTTAAAATCATCAATGATACCAAAGGGCATAATATCGGTGATTTGTTGCTCAAAGAAGTGGCACAACGGCTCAAAAAAACATTGCGTGAGTGCGATACCGTCTCTCGTTTAGGCGGTGATGAATTTGTCATACTCATCACGCCTTTAGGACTTGAAAAAGAAAAAGCCCACGCAGAACTCTCCCACATCGCAACTAAAATCCTCCACGCCCTCAACCAACCCTACCGCTTTGGTACTTTTAAGCATGCCTTTACCCACACATGCAGTGTTAGCATCGGTGGGGTTCTTTTTTGTGATAGCTCAATGAGTGTTGATGAAATCCTTAAAAAAGCCGATGGTGCGATGTATGAAGTGAAAAATGGTGGAAAAAATGCTGTCAAAATTATTTAACAATCTGACTCATTGCCTTAAATGATGGATGTTTAGCGCTCCCACACAACTCAAATAATACAGATTCGTAGGTGCTCAAAATAACACCCGCTTGCGCCATACGCAAAAGTGCCACATCGTGATCTTTTACCTTACGTGATCCCACACAATCCACTACCAAAAAAGGCTGTATGCCCATCTCACACAGATCTAAACACGTTTGCAACACACACACGTGCGTTTCAATACCAAAAACAATAGCATTTTTCTTGTCTAACGAAAGGATTTTTTCGCGTGTTGGCAAAGATTGAGCGCAACTAAAGGTGACTTTTTCCATCGCAGGGGCATCTTGCATCAGTGCCTTTAAACCTGAGATAGTATGACCTAAGCCTTTAGGGTACTGCTCGTTGAGCACCAAAGGAATATCAAAAAGCAAAGCACCCTCCACTAAAAGACGCATACGGGCTTCTAATTGTGCATAATCGTGAATGTGTCCTAATAAACGCTCTTGAATATCAACCGCTATGAGCATGGTATTGTTTACATGTAAGCGCATGAGCACTCCTTTTTTGGAGAGAATTGTAACACATTGCATAGCTTTTTGGCAACTTTGTTTCTTTTTTACACACAATAGTGCCTTTTTGTACCTTTTTGAACGCTTCTTGGTGAATGCTATGCTATTGCTATGTTGCTCTTCTATGATGACAGTGTTGAAATACGAAACAAAGCGTTTCGTAACATCTTACACACCTAAAGGAGAGTCAATGACTGAAGAGTCTGCTCAAGCGTATTGGAAAGAGAATATCTCAATTATTCTCAAGCTGTTGGCGGTATGGTTTATCGTTTCGTTTGGATGTGGAATCCTATTTAGGGATGCCCTCAATTCCATCGAAATCTCTGGTCTTAAGCTTGGGTTTTGGTTTGCCCAACAAGGCTCTATTTATGTGTTCATCGGACTCATCATTGTGTATGTGAAAGCAATGGGTAAGTTAGATGAAAAATACAACGTACACGAATAGGAGCAACGCATGGAATTGCAAACATTAATTTACCTCTTTGTAGGAGTCTCTTTCGCGATTTATATTGGTATCGCGATTTACACACGTGCGGGTAGCACCAAAGAGTTTTACGTAGCAGGTGGTGGTGTTCACCCTATCGCTAATGGTATGGCAACAGCAGCAGACTGGATGAGTGCGGCGTCATTTATCTCCATGGCAGGTTTGATTGCCTTTATGGGAAGTGATGGCGGTGCATACCTTATGGGATGGACCGGTGGTTATGTGCTTTTGGCTCTTTTATTAGCGCCTTATTTGCGTAAATTTGGTAAGTTTACCGTGCCTGACTTTGTGGGCGATCGTTACTATTCAGACATCGCACGTATGGTGGCGGTTATCTGTGTTATCTTTATCTCTTTCACCTATGTGGCAGGTCAAATGAGAGGGGTTGGTATCGTATTCTCACGCTTCTTGCAAGTCGATATTAACACGGGTGTTATCTTAGGTATGGGTATCGTCTTTATCTACGCCGTTTTAGGTGGTATGAAAGGCATTACGTATACCCAAGTAGCGCAGTATGTCGTTATGATTTTTGCCTACACCATTCCTGCTATTTTTCTCTCATTGATGACAACCGACAATGTGTTGCCACAACTTGGAATGGGTGGAACAACCACGTTTGCTTTTGACAACGGTGTTCGAGAAATTCCTGCAGGAACGTACTTGTTGCATGCACTTGACCAATCGTTGACAGACCTTGGATTTAACTCCTATACGGCTTCTTCCATGAGTACGCTCAACATGTTTGCCTTGACCTTGGTGTTGATGTTAGGAACAGCGGGGCTTCCACACGTTATCGTTCGTTTCTTTACGGTACCCAAAGTAAGCGATGCACGAAGTTCCGCAGGATGGGCATTGGTCTTTATCGCGATTTTGTACACCACCGCACCTGCCATTGCGATGTTTGCACAAACAAACTTGATTAAAAATCTTCAAAATGTGGAGTATAAATCATTTGTTGAAGGAAGCGGAAAATGGTTCCAAAATTGGGAAAAATCAGGCCTTATTGCATGGAACGATAGAAACGGCGATGGTAAAATCCAATACGCCGCAGGTGCTGCCTTCAAAGGTGCTGCTCCTCAATTTAGTGGTGAAACAGGCAAAAATGGAGAGCGTTTAACCAAAAATGCCCTAGGTGCACCAAGTGAAGCGGAACTTAAAAAAGCACACGGTATGCACAATGAAGTCTACATCGACAAAGACATCGTTGTTTTGGCAAATCCAGAGATTGCTGGACTTCCAAACTGGGTTATTGCCCTTATCGCAGCAGGAGGTTTGGCCGCAGCGCTTTCCACAGCAGCGGGACTCTTGTTGGTTATCTCAACATCCATTTCACACGACCTTTTGGGTAAAGTGTTGATGAAAGACAAAGTAACAGGGCACTCTAAAATGAGTGAAAAAACAGAACTTTTAGCAGCGCGCCTCGCAGCAGTCGTAGCTATCGCCGTAGCAGGGGTTTTGGGTATCTATCCTCCAGGCTTTGTGGCTCAAGTGGTTGCCTTTGCCTTTGGTTTGGCAGCAGCATCGTTCTTCCCAACGATTTTGATGGGAATTTTCTATAAGCGTATGAACAAAGAAGGTGCGATTGCGGGTATGTTGGTAGGACTTTTCTTTACCTTCTTCTACATCGTCTACTTTGTCTTTATGGGTGGTAAACCAGCAGATTATCTCTTTGGTATTGCACCTGCAGGTATTGGTATGGTGGGGATGATTCTTCACTTTATCGTGGCGTATGTGGTTTCTCAAATGACACCACCTCCACCTGCGCATATTCAAGCCATCGTTGAGAACATCCGTGTTCCTCGTGGTGCGGGTGCGGCAAGCGTGCATTAATCTCTAAAAGTGTATAAAGGCATATTCCATAGAGGATATGCCTTTACTTTTTTAGGAGTTTTCAATGCGTTACACGATTCTTCTTCCGTTTCTGTTTCTCTTGCTAGGATGTGCTCCTAAAATCGTTGATATCAATCACTTCAATCCCTCCATTCATTTTGAACAAACAAACACTATTGCTGTCTTTGATAGCGACAACGACCGCATTGTTTTTTACAATTTTACCCTTCAACAGGGTACGCTTCTTGAAAAAAGCTGGGGAAAAGTGTTGCCTTTTCGCGTCGAATTTATGGATTTGTGGGTTACAGGCTTAGGGCATGATATTAAACGTCTCACGAACAATCATGCGCAAACCATCAAAGATGCATTGATGTGGGCAGCCCAAAAAGAGGGAATGAAACCTTTACATGTAAAACACTATGACTACATCATTGATAGAACATTTGCCAAAGAAATGGTGGGTGCCATTGAGTCCTACGAAGAAAAAATGCGCCGTTATGAGAAAGACAGACGTTTTCCACTTCTGCCTTTACCCCTACTTTAGGCAAAGCATGGCATACTTCCGATAAAAAAGGATAACCCCTATGCAATTACCTGCTTGCCCAAAATGTACCTGTGAATACACCTATGAAGATAATGAAATGTTTGTCTGTCCCGAATGTGCCCATGAATGGCCAAAAGTTGCCACCCAAGAGTCTGCTACCCTTATCAAAGATGCGCACGGTGCGATTTTAGCGGATGGTGACACCGTAGTTGTCATCAAAGACTTGAAACTCAAAGGCTCATCGGGTGTTATTAAAGGTGGCACGAAAGTGAAAAATATCCGTTTAAATTTTGAGAGCGATCACAATTTGGACTGTAAAGTCGATGGCATGGGTTCAATGGGATTAAAGTCTGAGTTTGTGAAAAAAGCCTAAAAGACGTTTTGGATTAAAATCATATAGCTTAGTGTTGCGATAAAAATGCTCAAAAGGGCATTTTTAAACCTTACATGTAAGACAATCGCAACGCTAAGTCCAATAAGCTCTGCCATTCCGTAAGGATAACTTTCCCATTTGACATCTTTCATCGCATAAAACACCAAAATCACCATAATCATTAACGGCATATTGAGTTCGATGTATTTAATTAAAGGTGATGGTTCACGTGTGCGAAACAACAAAAAAGGGATAATGCGCGTCGCATACGTTGCAAGGGTTGCTACGATAATGGAGCCTATGAGATAACTACTTTCCACGTTCCATACTCCCTTTAAAAACAATTAACACAAACGCGGCTAAACAGAGCGATAAAATGAGCATCTTTTGAGGGGGAAATAACACCATTCCAAAAAGACCGATGATGAGTGCAACAAAAAAAGGTTTATGCAATCTATTTTTCTTATACAATTCGATAGAAAGCACCACAAAAAGGGCGGTAAGTGAAAACTCAATGCCTTCATAATTAAACGGTACGATGTTTCCAAGAATGGCACCTACAACACTGCCTACAATCCAATAGCACTGATTTAAGAACGTAATCAGCAGATACGCTTTTTCACGGTTCTCTTCAGGCACTTCGCTTGTTTTTAACAACGCAAAAGTTTCATCGGTCAATCCAAAAATAAGATAGTGCTTTTTCCATGAAAACGCTTTAAAGGTAGAAATCATGGAAAGTCCATAAAAAGTATGACGAAGGTTGAGTAAAAATGTTGCAATACCAATTTCCAAAATGGTCGCTTGTGAGGCAAAAAGGGTGAGTGCTAAAAACTGCCCAGATCCTGCAAAGATGAACATGCTCATAAACAGCGCATAATACCACGGAATCAACAACTTAGAAAGAAGCAAACCAAACGCCATTCCCAAAGGGATGTACCCCATCATCACAGGAATGGTCAGTTTAACGAGGGCAAAAAAGTTCATCTCTTCTCTTTACATGTAGGGCTATTTCTTGATGTATTTATCAAGATAAGCATTGCTAGCATTAGCCTCTTTAGAGTTTTGTTGCACCTCTTTAGAAGATGCAACTGGTGGCTTCACATCACTGTAATAAAAATAATCAATCGCCACAATAATCGCGATAATCACAACAAAGGGAAGCAGAATAAGCATGTTATTATCGTTTGAGACCGTTCACGGTTTGAAGCATTTCATCACTGGTCACGATAGCTTTTGAGTTCGCTTCATACGCACGTTGTCCCGTAATCAAATCCGTCATCTCTTCCACCAACTGCACGTTACTCATCTCCACAAATTGCTGGCGTGTTTGACCTAAACCATTTAAACCTGGAGTCGAATTGATGGCATCTCCTGATGAAGAAGTGTTAATAAAATTGTTATCCCCTAACGAGTGAAGACCTGCTGGGTTAACAAAATTTGCTAATTCAATTTGTCCTACTTGTGTCATCTCGGTGGAACCAGCTTGAAGCACAGAGACAATCCCATCGACACCAATGGAGATTTGCGTAGCATCCTCAGGGATAACCGTCTCAGGCAAAAGTTTGTATCCATCACTGTTGACCACATTGCCCTCATTGTCGAGTTTAAAGGAGCCATTACGTGTGTATGCCGTAGTGCCATCTGGCAGTTGAATCTGGAAAAAACCATTGCCCGTAATCGCTATGTCCAAAGGGTTTCCTGTCTCTTTAAAGTTACCCTGTGTAAACAGCTTGGCAATAGCCGTTGGTCGCACACCCAAACCCACTTCAATACCCGTAGGTGATACCGATGTTCCACTGGTTGCCGTTCCAGCATACTCCATAACTTGGTACATAAGATCAGCAAATTCCGCACGCTGTTTTTTGTACCCAATGGTATTAACGTTTGAGATGTTGTTGGAAGTGGTATCAATTTGTGTCTGCTGGGCTATCATGCCCGTGGCTGCTGTGTATAAAGAGCGTATCATTTCTGTTTCCTTATGCTTTAATGGATGCTAATTTATTGATAGCATCAGAATTGAGGTCATTCATATGCGAATGCATTACTTTTTGGTAAATCTCGACCAAACGATTGGTTTCAATCAGTCCTACCATCTCACTGATAGGATTGATATTACTCGTTTCTAAAAAGCCCTGTGCAACCAAATCACCACCAACCATCTCCGTTATTTCATTGAGGTCGTTAAAACGGTACAGGTTATCCCCCTCTTTGGTCAGCGTTTTAATATCATCACTTTGTGCCATAAAAAATCGCCCTATTTCATCCGCTCCTGCATACAAAGCACCGCTTTTATCCACACTTAAAGGGGCATCTTCAGGGACGGTAATGTACTGTTTGTTGGTAAAATAGGTCGATGGCAAAACAGGATATCCCTCTTTGGTGACGAGCGTACCTTGGTCATTCATCGAAAATGAACCATTTTGGGTTAAACGAATGCCATTGGGTGTTTCAACCATGAAAAAAATATCTTCACGCTTGAGGGCAAAATCTAAAGGATTGCCTGTATTTTTCACACCACCTTGATTGTACTGAACATACTGTTCTACCACTTGAGGAACCCTCGTAATAGCAGCGTTTAAAAATTTGCTACCCTCTTTGGTATTGTCAGGAAGAGGCATTTCTTCTTTAGCTTCTTGAAAAATCCGCTTAAAATCACCCACAACCACATCATCGCGCTTAAACGCGGTGGTATTGAGATTTGCTAAATTATTGGAGATGACATCCAGTCTATTAAACTGAGTAACCATTGCTCCCGTGACGCTATAATAGCCATTTTGCATGCACAATCCACTCTTTTTTAGGTTTATACGTTTACAAAAGCAACTCTTGTTCCATATTTAAAAATTACGTGTTTAATGTTACTTAAATAAAAACTCGGTATAATCCACATCTTTTAAAAGAAATTTCACCACTGTTTCCACCACCCAACTCAAGGAGAGTTAACCCTATGGCTTCAAAAGAAATGTACACTGCTTTAGAAGAATTATTTGCAGAAAATGAAAAAGCATACGTCACCTATGAAAATGTAATGGACCTTTTCATCAAGCCTCCGACCCCTGCAAACGTTAAAAAGCTCATGGTGCTTTTAGAAAAATACAAAGTAACGCTTATCTCTTCAGCAGAAATTGCCAAGATGCGTAACAAAGAAGAAGCCAGAAAACGTGAAGAAGAGCGTCAAAAACTCCAAGATGAAGCCTTAGAAGAAGAGTTTGATTTGGCGAGTGAAAAAGAGTTATTGGAGTGGTCACGCAGTGATAGTCCTGTGCGTATGTACCTACGCGAAATGGGACAAATTTCACTCTTAACCAAAGACGAAGAGATCGATATTAGTAAAAAAATCGAATTTGGTGAAGATATTATCATCGATGCGTTTTGTTCGGTTCCGTATTTAATTGACTTTATTTTAGATTATAAAGAAGCCCTCATCAACCGTGAACGCCGTGTTAAAGAGCTGTTTAAAACGTTTGAAGATGACGAGAGTGATGATGGGGATGACGATGATTTGGATGACGAAGAAGGTGAAGAGGGTGAAGAGAAAAAGACCTTCTCTAAAAAAGACAATACCCGCACTGAAAAAGTCATAGAGAGTTTTAAATCATTAGAGAAGGCAAAAAAAGATTGGTTGAAAAGTTTTTCTAAGCCACCTGAAGAGGAATTGGACGCAGAAGAGCGTATGAATTATGACCTAGCCCTTGCGTATAAAAAGAAGTTGCTTAAAGATGCTTTGATGGATTTGGGACCTACCAGTAAGCTTATCAATGAACTGGTTAAATCCATGGAAACAGCCCTTAAAAGTGATTTTGAATTTGACAAAGAGCTTAAACGTCTTGAGTATCGTCTGCCTTTATTTAACGACACGCTCCGTGAAAACCATCTCAAACTCCTCAAGCAAATCACCGATTTAACCAAAGAAGACATCACCACAATGGTTCCAGAAGCGACAATGGTCTCAACTTACATGGAAATCAAAAAGCTTTTCCAAACCAAAGAAGCCAGTAAACAAGGATTTGACCTTGACCCTGAAAAACTCAAAGAGGTTTTAGAGCAAATCAAACGGGGTAAGAAAATTGCCGACGAATCTAAAACCCGTATGGCAAAAAGTAACCTCCGTCTGGTTGTCTCCATCGCTAAACGTTACACCAACAGAGGCTTGCCATTCTTGGATTTGATTCAAGAAGGCAACATTGGTCTCATGAAAGCAGTTGATAAATTTGAGTACAAAAAAGGCTACAAATTTTCGACCTACGCCACATGGTGGATTCGTCAAGCCATCTCACGTGCCATCGCCGACCAAGCCCGCACCATTCGTATTCCTATCCATATGATTGAGACGATTAACCGTATCAATAAAATTATCCGTAAGCATCTTCAAGAAGAAGGCAAAGAACCAGATATTGAAACCATCGCATTGGAAGTTGGACTTACCCCCGATAAAGTTAAAAATGTCATTAAAATCACTAAAGAGCCTATCTCTCTTGAGGCACCTATTGGTAATGAAGATGATGGTAAATTTGGTGACTTTGTGGAAGACAAAAGCTCTATTGCTCCACTAGAACACATTTTAAAATCAGACTTAAAAGACCAAATCGATGAAGTACTCGACCAGCTCAATGACCGTGAAAAAGCCGTTATTCGTATGCGTTTTGGTTTGATGCACGATGAGAGCGATAGAACGCTTGAAGAAATCGGCAAAGAGCTTAATGTCACCCGCGAGCGTGTCCGTCAAATCGAGAGTTCTGCGATTAAAAAGCTCAAACATCCAAAAGTGGGACGAAAACTTAAAAATTATATCGAGAGTTAAACATGCAAGCTGAAGCATGGATTGAACACGATTATAACCCGTTTATTGTCTTTGATAACAGTGGTAAAATTCTCTCACTCAACCAAGAGGCGCAATACCTCTTGGGAGAAGTGGCTCATAAAAAAATATTCGATATTGCTGGGGCGTATGCGAGTATGACCTATGGTTTTAAAACAACTATTATTGATATTGCCTTTGGGTCGTATAAATTTTACGCCATTACGGTGGGATACAACGATGAAAGTTCCATTGGCATCAAGCTTTATAAAAGTGCTACCAAAAAGTTTGCGAATGTCGAAGAGTATGGTGAGAGTGCCAATATCTATGCCCTTTTAGACTTGTGCATCAGCGCTTCTTCCACCAACAGTAGCATCAAATTTCGCAAAGAATTTGACCCTACATTTCCTGATGTTCGTTTAAAAATTGAACCTTTTATGAAACTGCTCACCAAGGTCTACCAATCACACATCATTGCTTCAACAACCATCACCACACGTTTAGCCCTTATAACAGGTGAGTACATTCGCTTCAATAACAAAAAATACCCAATTTTTTCCATCTCCATTAAAGCAGATGCACGAGATGGGAGTTATGAAAAGAGTATTGAAGAGATTGCTGGAAAAAGTAATTGTACCGTTCATTTTGAAAACGATGAGACCATTATTAGCGCCGCGTTGGTATCGTGAATTATTTGTATATTTATTAGTAGAATAGACTTTTTTATACCGCTCGAAAAAGGTTTACACGGTTATAACCCTAACACTTTGGATTTATTAGACTGCTTGCAAAACTACAAGAAGTCTGAACACGTTTCTGAAGCAAAGCTCCAGAAACTACGTTAACACTGGGTTCTCCTCGGCAGAGTGCCCACGCACCTTTGGTGCTTTTACTGCTTGCAAAATGAGTTTTGCAAGCAGTCTATTTATAGGGTATGTTTATGATGAAGATGATGCTCTTCGTGACTGTGCCCATAGTAAACAAAGGTATGTCCATGGCTTACATGTAAGCTGGCTTCCACATCAAAAAGTGCTTCAAGCATCTCATGTGTCATCTCTTTTGTAGGAATGTCGTGTAAAATTCTTCCTTCTTTTAGCATGATTAAACGTGTAGTGTAGTGAAGCGCATGTTGGATATCATGCAAGACAACAAAAGTAATCAGCCCTTTTTCACGCGTAGTAGAACGCATGGCTCGTAGCATTTCCAGTTGGTTTTTAGGGTCCAAATGTGAGATAGGCTCATCCAAAAGAAGAACACTAGGCTCTTGAAGCAGCGCACTGGCAATGAGTATTTTTTGTCGTTCCCCTCCACTCAAACTCTCCAAGCTACGCTCTAAAAGTTCGTTTAAGTGAAACTCTTCTACACAATGTGCAATTTTATGGCGGTCCTCGTGGCTGAGTTGCATACCACTGTACGCACGTCTACCAAGTTCCAAAGCTTCTAAAACACTGATGTGAGGCGTACTGGAAAATTGAGAAAGGTAGGCTACTTTTTTGGAGAGTGTACGAGGTTCTAAGCTTGCAAAATCACTATCGTCCAAAAAAATAGTCGCTGCCCTCAAAGGCAAAATAGCAGCGATATGTTTGAGTAACGTACTTTTTCCCGCCCCATTAGGCCCAATAATGCCAATCACATCTCCCCCAAATGCTTCCATACCAATGGCATCAAGAAGCTTTTTTTTACCCACAGCATAATAAAGATTTTGAATACGTAATGTCATTTGATTTTTTTCCCTGAAACAAGAAGGTATAAAAGCATCGGCGCTCCGATAAAGGAGGTTAAAATACCCACAGGTAAGATGGTCGGATAGAGCATCATGCGTGCCGCCCAATCCGCACCCAAAAGCAACACGCCTCCACTCAGTGCTGAGAGTGGAATCAATGCACTGTGAGCACTGCCTAAAACAAGACGTACCATATGGGGAGCAACCAGCCCAATAAACCCAATAATCCCAAAAAATGCAACTGCCAATGCTGTGCACAGTGATGAAAACAGAAGCATACTTACACGAAACGTTTTAACATTAACACCTTTGTTAAACGCACTCTCATCGCCAAAACCCAAGGCATCAAACTTCCAATGCGATGACCAAAGCACCACAAGCGAAATAAAAAACACTGCACTTAAAATCCAAAGAATAGGATACGTGGCTTTGCTTAAATCACCAAACGTCCAAAAAAGCGTTGCGGCAGCATTGATTTCGGTGGTGAAGTATTGTAAAAACATCGTGCCCGAATGAAACAAAGAACCTAGCCCAACGCCTGCAAGAATTAAAACTGTTGGGCTCATCCCTACTTTTTTCCCTAACCAAATAATAAGCAAACTGCACAGCATACTTGAGAGAAACGCAAACAACGGAATACTCAAAAAACTAAACCATCCATCAAGTAGCGTTGTTTCAAAAACGATAATCGCCAATGAGGCACCAAATCCTGCTGCTTGTGAGATACCTAGCGTAAAAGGAGACGCTAAAGGGTTGCGAAGAACGCCTTGCATCACCACGCCTGAGAGCCCCAAAAGCATCCCCACGAGCAGTGCCGCAAGGGCACGTGGAAGGCGAATGGCTTGAACAATCATGCCAAGTTGATCGTTACATGTAAAGAGTTGGAAGGTCTCTTCAATGCGTACACCGTTTGAGCCACTAATAACACTAAGCCACAACAAAATAACAATGCTCACACCTAAAAACAAGGCTACACTTAAACGCTTAATCTGACGTTTTCGATACGCCTTTTGAAGACTCATTGTTATTTAAGCCCATAAGAGAGTTGTTCAAGCAATGTCGCACCATTTTTTCCATAAAAGGCTTCATAAATGGTTTTTGCTTCACGATTGACATCGACAGATGCCCCCATATAAAAGGCTATCTGATAGGAAATAACGAGTAAATTTTCGATGTTAGTACTGTAAAAATTGTACCCCAAAACCTCTTTGACATTACCTGTTTTGTAGGCATTTAATGTATCAAAAAGTGGTTTTTGAGCAGCATACTCTTGCGCAATTTTAGCTTTACCAAACATATCGATAAAAATCATCTCTGGATTGACCCTCAAGAGTGCTTCAAAATCGACAAAATGATGCCCCATCGTCTCTTTATCTTCAAACAGAGTATTTTTAAGCCCTAGCATTTCAAAAGGTGGGTAATTGGCTTCCGTGCTGTTCATACCTTGTACACCTTTGTACCCTAATCCTCCTACATACACACGTTTGTGTGGCACGTTCAGTTTGGAGAGCTTTTCTTCGTATTGCGTTATAAACGATGTCAAGGTTTCTGCTCTGCCAAGTGTTTGGGTAATTTTACCCAACAATAAAAGAGAGTTTTTCATACTAAGAAGCTGTTTAGCAGTCCCACCATAACTCGCACCATAACTTAGGGCAAGAACGGGAATACCCGTCTTTTGAGTGATGAGATCAAGTTGATTTTTATCCAAAAAAGAGGCGATGATGAGATCGGGTTTATGCACAACCAATGCTTCAAAATCGGGCATTTTGCCAGGACCACCTATGCCGATAATAGGAAGTTTTGCAATGCGCTCTTTGCCTAAAAAGGTACGATACGGAGAAAGGAGTGAAGCATCATTTTCTGTTTTTTCAATTCCTACAAGGCGCTCTTCAAGTCCTAGATAAACCCCCATGCGTAAAGCCCCTGGTCCTAAAAAGACAAGTTTTTGTACAGACGTTACATCCACCAAGCGCCCTAACATGTCTGTATAGGGCTGCGAAAACACAACGCTACACACTACAATTAAACCTAAAAGTATTTTTTTCATTATTTTCTCCAAGAAATATTATTTCTACCCTATGCAAATAATACAACATTATTTTAATTATTATCGTAACATCAAGGAGATTAAGAGTAACTGAGAATGCCTTTAGAAGAAGCGGATTACATCTTTACATGTAACCCGCCAGATACGGTTAGAATTGAACGAGGTTTTGGATTTTTTCAACGATGCTTGGATCTTCAAGCGTTGAGATATCTTGCGTGATAGGCTCATGTTTTGCGATAGAACGTAAAATACGGCGCATAATTTTTCCACTTCTGGTTTTGGGAAGTCCTGGAACGAAACGAATGGCATCCAGTTTTGCAATATTTCCAATCTCTTTGACGATGAGCTTGTTAAGCTCTTGAATCATATAGACTTCTTCACTTAAGCTATCTTCACCTTTAATGACAATGTACGCAAAAATACCCTCACCTTTAATCGCATCAGGACGTCCAACAACGGCGACTTCAGCCACATTTTCATGGTGACCCAATACGGCTTCAATTTCCGCTGTACCGATTCTATGACCAGAAACGTTGATAACATCATCGGTTCGACCTGTAATGACGATGTACCCATCATCATCGTACATCGCACCATCCCCTGAGAAGTAAACAGGTTTGCCATCTTTTTTACAATCCCCAAAGTAAGACTTCACAAATCGTTCAGGATCACCCCAGATATTGCGAATCATGGATGGCCAAGGTTTGGTGATACACAAGAACCCTTTTTCACCTTTTGGGGTTGGATTGCCGTGTTCATCGATAATTTCTGCTTTGATACCTGGTAATGGGAATGTAGCCGAGCCTGGTTTAATCGGCGTAGCCCCAGGAAGTGGCGTAATCATATGACCACCTGTCTCTGTTTGCCACCATGTATCCACAATCGGACAATTTCCACCACCAATCGTGTTGTAATACCACATCCACGCATCTGGGTTGATAGGCTCACCTACCGTTCCTAAAACTTTTAAAGAACTAAGGTCATACTTACTTGGTGCATCGGCACCCTCTTTATGCAATAAACGGATAGCCGTCGGTGCGGTATAAAACTGATTGACACGGTGCTCTTCAATCATACTCCACCATCTGCCAACGTCTGGGAAGGTTGGAACGCCTTCATACATAATGGTCGTTGCTCCCATAGCAAGCGGTCCATAGACAATGTACGTATGCCCTGTAATCCAACCCACATCGGCTGTACACCAAAACGTATCGTTCTCTTTCACATCAAATACATGCTCCATGGTATACTGTGCCCACAAAATATACCCTGCACTTCCGTGCTGAACCCCTTTAGGTTTACCTGTACTTCCAGAGGTGTACAGTAAAAAGAGTGGGTCTTCAGAATCCATCCACTCAGGGTCACAGTACTGAGACTCATTCATAATAATTTCATTGTAAACGTAATCACGTCCTCTTACATACTCAATATCTTCAAAGTTACGCTGAACAATCAATACCTTTTCACAGCACTCACACCCAACGCTGAGTGCCTCATCAACCATAGGTTTCAACATATAAGGCTTTCCGCGTCTAAACGCACCATCAGCGGTAATCACTAGTTTTGCTTGAGCATCTTGAACCCTGTCTCTTAACGCTTCTGCTGAAAATCCACCAAAAACAACCGAGTGAACCGCACCAATTTTTGCACACGCCAGCATCGCAAATGCGGCTTCAGGAATCATCGGCATATATAAAACAACACGGTCGCCTTTTTTAATGCCAAATTTATTGCGCATAAGGTTTGCTAAACGATTGACACGGTAAAAAAGCTGAAGGTAAGTGATGATACGCCTTTTACCATCTTCGCCTTCCCAAATAATCGCTGCTTTATTTTTACGTGTTTTCAGATGACGTCCGAGGCATTGGTGCGTAACGTTAAGCTTTCCACCTTCAAACCATTTATAAAAAGGAGCATTGTCTTCGTTTAAAACACGATCATACGGTTTAAACCACTCTATTTTTTCACGCGCCAGTTTATCCCAATACCCTTCAAAGTCCTCATCGGCCTGCAAACACAGTTCTTTATACTCACACATATTTTTAATTCTAGCTTCTTTGCTTAACGCTCTGTTGGGTTCAAAAAGTTCTGACATTCACTCCATCCTTTTTCTATAAAATTTATTTTTATCTTATTAGCATGTAAAAACTACATTAGTGACTACTAGCACCCTCAGCACCAATACCCGTTTGTGAACGAATAAATTGATGTTCATATGCTTCAATCTCTTTTTGTGCATCTTCGCTCTTATCGGTGATTGAAAAGAACCAAATCGCACCAAACGCCATTAAAACTGAGAAAAGTGCTGGATTTCCATACGCATAAATTGCCTGTTTGTTGCCTAAAACATCGACCCAAACAGCTTTACTCAAAACAACCAACACAATAGCTGTGAACAAACCTAAACTTCCCCCAATCACCGCACCTCTTGTGGTTAATTTACTCCAAAACATCGATAAAAAGAGAATCGGAAAGTTCGCACTTGCGGCAATAGCAAAAGCAAGACCGACCATAAACGCAATGTTTTGCTTTTCAAAAATAATACCCAAAATAATCGCAACAACCCCTAAGGCAATGGTCGCATACTTGGAGACTTTCATCTCCATCATTTCATCCACTCTTCCTCTAGCAAACACGTTAGCATACAAGTCATGACTTACAGCACTCGCACCCGCTAAGGTCAATCCTGAGACAACCGCTAAGATGGTCGCAAAGGCAACAGCAGAAATAAAGCCTAAGAAAATATTGCCTCCAATAGCATGGCTGGTATGAATGGCAGCCATATTACCGCCCCCAATAATACCGCCTTTGACGGTATCGAGGTATTCTGGATTACCGCTTAACAAAACGATCGCACCAAAACCAATAATGAAGGTTAAAATATAAAAATAACCAATAAAACCAGTCGCAAAAAAGACTGATTTTCGCGCTTCCTTCGCATCGCTTACGGTAAAAAAGCGCATCAAGATATGAGGAAGTCCTGCTGTTCCAAACATCAATGCAATGCCTAAACTAATCGCAGAAATAGGGTCACTCACCAATCCCCCAGGGGCCATAATAGCATCACTGTTTTTCAATTCAACCGCCTTTGCAAAAAGCGACTCAAAACTAAACCCTACTTTGTACATAATCATTACTGCCATAAACGTAGCACCAGAGAGCAACAAAACGGCTTTAATGATTTGCACCCATGTGGTGGCAAGCATTCCTCCAAATGTTACATACAAAATCATCAAAATACCCACCATAATAACGGCATACGCATAATCAAGTCCAAAAAGAATTTGAATTAACTGACCCGCCCCTACCATTTGAGCAATCAAATAAAGCGCCACCGTTGCCAAAGAACCAGAAGCTGCAAGCGTTCTAATGGGTGTTTGTTTTAAACGATACGATGCAACATCTGAAAACGTATATTTGCCTAAGTTTCGTAGCTGTTCAGCCACCAAGAAAAGAATGATCGGCCAGCCAACCAAAAAACCGATGGAATAGATGAGTCCATCAAAGCCTTTTAGGTAAACCAAACCTGAAATTCCCAAAAACGATGCCGCCGACATATAATCGCCCGCAATCGCCAAACCGTTTTGAAAGCCTGTAATGCCTCCGCCTGCGGTATAAAAATCTTTGGCCGTTTTAGTACGACGTGCTGCCCAGTAGGTAATGCCCAGTGTCGCAACCACAAAGACTAAGAACATGGCAATCGCAGAAATATTAAGATCGCGTCTACCACTAAATTGCGCATCGGCGGCAAAGAGCGTTGAGCAAAGTGCTAAAAGTAAGAGAGCCCCTCTCATTCTTGACTCCTTGCTTCTTCTTTGATTTGATGGGTCAAATCGTCAAACTCTCCATTGGCACGCTTGGTATAAATGCCTGTTAAAATAAACGCAATCACGATAACGGCTAAACCGATAGGAATTCCAAGGGTGGTAACCCCATCGCCTATCTTTTGTGCAAACGTGGATGGAGAAAATGCAATCACTAAAATAAAAGAGTAGTATACCGCCAACATGATGAAAGAGAGTTGCCATCCAAAACGGCTTCTCTTCGCGACCAACTCTTTGTATTTAGGATTCATTTTGACTCTGTCATAGACATTTTGACTCATAAATGCTCCTTTTATTGCTGTAACGAATGTCTAATATTGTAAATTAGTAACGTAGCATTAACGTAGCATTTCGACAAAAAGAGTCTTCTATCAGGTTTTAGTGTTTAAGATAAGTAATTTCGTAACACTTAACCTTTTTTCTCAGGGTAATATTTCTCAATCTTATAGCCCACCCCTTTAAGATTGACGATAAAATCTTCTTTGAGAAGCTTACGAAAACGGCTGATTTCAGCCCGTATTGTGGCATTATCAATAGGCTCATCGTTCCATACATAACTGCGAAACTTTTCAAAATCAACCACAATCCCTAAATTCTCACTTAAAAGTGTTAAGATTTGTAACTGTTTTTTGGTGAGTGTTTGGACGGTGTTATTGTAAAAGAGCATCTGTTCTGTTTTAGAAAAGACATATTTTTGACTTAAAATGACATGTTGCAAGGTTTTAATTTGTGCCTCTTTTTTTATTTTATCGATGCGAAGTCCTAACTCTTTGAGATGAAATGGCTTTTTAAGATAATCCGAAGCCCCCAATTCAAACGCTTTGGCAATATCATCAATATCGACATTGGCACTGATAAAAATGGTGGGGAAACTGTGCTCGATAGCATTGAGTAGCTCAAGTAATTGTAGTCCTGTAATTTTAGGGGTATTGATGTCTAAAATGAGCAAATCAAACAAATCTTTTCGTATCGCCTCATACGCCTCTTCCCCATTGACAAATGCAATCACTTTATGTCCAAGAGCCTCTAAATACTCTTGTATCGAACTGCGAAGCATTGACTCATCTTCGAGTAAAACAATTTTCATTTTTCATCCTTTAAAAAGCTATAACGAAAAAGGGTATATTCATCACTGGAAAGAACCTCTATAGCGACATCGTGTGCTTCACAAATCTCTTTAACGATATTAAGCCCCAAGCCAAACCCACCACGAGCCTTATCTTCACGGTAATAGCGATCAAATAATTTGTCGGCGGCAACAATCTTTTCACCGCAATTTTGCACCTCAAAAACAATCCCCTTATCTTTTTCATAGAGCCTTACATGTAAAGGTTTATTTTCAAAACTATATTTGATGGCATTGGAAATATTATTATCGCATACACGTTGTAATTCCGTTTCGTTAAACACAATGAACACATCAGGACTTATTTCACACGTAATGCTAAGCTTATTACCCTCGGCGACATCCTCAAAGTACGCTACACGTTCTTGTAAAAACAGTGAAAAATGAATCATGCTTTGCGTGTAAACCACCCTGTCTTTTTTGACCACATATGCCAAATCTTCGTAAATATTATCTAAAACCTTTACCGCCGCTTCGATTTTAAGTAAATAAGGATTTTTGTCGTATTTGAGATTGTATAAATCGATGTTCATCAAGATAATAGATAAAGGCGTGTTGATCTCATGGATGGCATTTTTAACAAAGCGATCTTGTTTTTCTAAAAGCTCTTGCGTAAAATCAACAGAGCATTGTAACTCAGCTGTTTTTTGTGCCACCAACTCCTCAAGGGTGCTATTGAGTTTTAAAAGATCACTGTTTTTTTCTTTAATTTTATCCAACATGAAATTGGCGTGTGAGGTAATCTCACGAAACTCTTTAAAATTAAGCTTTTGCATATCGATGGAGCGATAACTTTTAGATGCCTCTTTAAACGACTCAACAATAAACCGTATTTCTCTCCCCATCACATCACTAACATAGCGGTATTCAATGGTGCTTACAAGGTACAATAGAAGGGTTAACATGTAAATTTTAAAAACAAAATTGATGATTTTATCTTGATGATCACTTTTTTTCTGTGCCAGTACATTTTCCATACTACTCGTACTCACACGAGACCCAACAATGAGATCTAGCGGGGAATACTCTTGTATAATCACAATATCTTTCAACACCGATTGATTCTCTTGAGACGATGAGATATACAGCATTTCTCCTGAACTTTTTTGCATAAAAAGAACACTCTGATCCTCTTTGTGTGACGTGAGATGACGAATATCCTCGTTCAGAAGACGATATATCTCTTCTTTGGGAAGTGTTGGATTGTTCTTGTGACGATAACTGACGATGTTAAGAAGCAGTTGTACATTTAACGAAGCACTCTTTTTTTGGCTTTGAATGTAACTCTCTTCAAAAGCTACCATTTCATCTTGAAACGTCATATATTCATGAACAATGATAATACACGCCGAAATAAAAGCAAAAAGCCCCGCAAAGACAATGGCCATAAAACTAATTTCTTTAATACTTTTATTTTCTTTCTTTTTAAAAAACACTTTTATCCTTTACATGTAAGACTCGCTATTTTACCAAGTCTGTCCACAAAAAGGAGATAGAAAAGCTATTTTGGTATAATTTAAATCCACATTGGGTTAAAAGGAGTGACAATGAAGAGACGCATACCCGCAGAATGGGAAAAACAAGAAGCCCTTATCGTCGTTTACCCTCCTACAAAAAGTGATTGGGCGCATTCGCTAGATTTGATACGCCAAAGTTACCTTGAGTTTATTGGAACTATTGCGCGTTTTCAAAAATGTATGGTGATTTGCGAAGATAAAAAAGCACTCGCCACAGCCCTTCCAAGCCTTCAAAACATAGAACTGATTGAGATGCCAACCAACGATACATGGATACGCGATTTTGGAGGCATTAACATCTACAAAAATGGCAAACGCCAGACGTATGATTTTACCTTCAATGCCTGGGGCAATAAATTTGAAGCCAATTTGGACAATGGCATCACAGAGCGTCTTTTTGAGGAAGGCTTTTTGAAAGGAAAACTTAAAACCATTCCTTTTGTCTTAGAAGGAGGGAGTATCGATAGCAATGGGAAAGGTGTCATGCTGAGTACTGCATATTGTTTATTTGAAGAAAATCGCAATGCGCATCTGTCCAAAAAAGAGATTAAGAAAACCTTGATAAAATATTTTGGGCTAAAAAAACTCATCATTCTCAAACACGGCGCACTTATCGGAGACGATACCGATTCGCACATCGATACGCTTGCACGATTTATCGATGAAAAAACCATAGCCTACGTCAAATGTTACGATAAAGACGATGTTCACTACCCAGAGTTGCGTAAGATGGAAAAAGAACTTAAAAAAACAGGCTTTAAGCTCCTGCCACTGCCTTTACCGCGTGCTCACTCCTTTAACGACCACCGCTTGCCAGCAACGTATCTCAATTTTGTGTTAATCAACAATGCCATCATCGTTCCAACCTATCAAGACCCTTATGATAGCGAGGTCTTGGCTCTTTTTAAAGAGCACTTTACAGAACGAGAAATTGTGGGAATTGATGCATCTGTGTTTATTCGAGAGCACGGCAGTTTACATTGTGCTTCCATGAATATCTATAAAAAGAAAGATTAATCCATGACATTACAAAAAAAAGCAACGATTATCGCGAGTGCTACAGCAACACTGCTTGTTGTTATGAAGCTCTTTATTGGTATTTTAAGCGGTTCTGTCGCCGTTTTGGCCTCCGCCATTGATTCGGTTCTTGACCTTATTGTTTCAGCCTTTAATTACTTTGCTATTTCCAAAGCTGAACAGCCAGCAGATGAAAAATTTAATTACGGTAAGGGTAAAATTGAAGCCTTAGCCAGTGTCATTGAAGGAACTGTTATTACTATTTCAGGGCTTTATATCCTCTACGAAGCCATTCGTAAAGTCTTTCAAGACACAACCATCCATCATTTGGACATTTCCATCGGCGTGATGCTAGCATCTCTTGCCATCACGTTGGCTCTGCTTGCTTTTTTAAACTATGTCGTTAAAAAAACAGGTAACACCGTGATTAAAGCCGATGCCTTGCATTACAAAACTGATGTTTTAAGCAACGGTGCGGTACTGGTCTCTTTGGTCGTTGTTCACATGACACAGTGGCATTTTGTCGATGCTATTATGGGATTTTTAATCGCGGTGTATATTATTCATTCTGCGTATGAACTTATTAGAGATGGTGTCTATATTTTGTTGGATGCTTCTTTGGAAGAGACGATTGTTGAACAGATAAAAACCATTATTTTAAACGAAAAAGAGATCAGCGACTTTCACTACCTCAAAACACGAAAATCAGCCAACACAAACTTTGTAGACGTTCATTTGGTCTTTAGCCCTGGAATTTCGCTCTTACGAGCACACCACGCGGGAGATCGTATCGAAGATAACATCAAAGCTTTAAGAGAAAATGAAGTATGGGTCATCAATGCACATCTTGATCCCTATGATGATTCGGTAATAAACGATACTGTCTTGTAACCCACAAAAGGGTTACAAGATAAGCAAACTTACGCGGTAACCTATAAACGAAAGTAGCCACGCAATGGTAGTGGTAAACACAATAAGATACCCAAGATACCGATAACTACCTGATTCTTTCGTAAAAACAATCGAAGCAGCAAGACAAGGCAAATAGAACATCACAAAAATCACAAATGAAACCGCCGATGCGGTTGGAATTTGTTTTTGTAACGCGTGTACTAACCCTTCATTGGTCTCATCCACATCACTTCCAAGCGCGTAGAGAACTCCTAAGGTGGAGACAATGACCTCTTTTGCTGCCAAACCTGCCTCAAGCGCAACCGTCATCTTCCAATCAAATCCAATAGGCTCAAAGAAAAAGTCCGTAGACTTTCCTATAATCCCCAAATAACTTTTTTCCAAAAGAAGGCTGGAAAGTTCATTACTCAAAGAGGTTTTTTGTTCATCTACTTGCGCAAGTGCTATTTGCTTGGCATACTGCTCTTCCAAAAGAGGATATTTTGGATAATTGCTTGCAAACCAAATCAAAACAGAGGCACCCAAAATAAACGTACCTGCTTTTTTAAGGTACATCATCGCTTTGGTTGCCACTGTGTGCCAAATCAGTTTCAAAGAAGGTAAGCGGTACTTTGGCATCTCCATAACAAAGGGCTCATCTACCCCTTTAAAAACAAAAACTTTAAGAAATTTTGCCGACAAAAGACCAATGAGTGCGCCTGCAATATAAATCAAAAAGAGGATATTCCCCGCATGTTCTTTGGAAAAAAAAGCACCCGTAAAAAGCACATATACAGGAAGTTTTGCACCGCAACTCATAAAACCGATGATAAACAGCGTCATCAATCTGTCTTTATCGTTTTTAAGTGTACGCGCACTCATGTAGGCAGGAACAGAACAACCAAAGCCTGTCACCAGAGGGATAAAGCTCTTTCCATGCAATCCAAAACGATGGAAAAATCCATCCAATAAAAAGGCAACACGTGCCATATATCCCGTTGTTTCTAAAAGCGCAATGCCTAAAAATAAGATGACAATGTTGGGTAAGAACATCACGACCGCTCCCACACCCGAAATCATCCCATCCGCGATGAGTGACCCCAGTTCTCCATCGCCAAAAATGGTTTTAGCATACGCACCCAACGAAACAAAAAAAGCATCAATATACTCCACAGGAACAGAGCCTAACTCAAAGGTTAGCTGAAACAATCCCCACATCAAAAAGATAAAAATAGGAATTCCAAAAACACGGTGGATCAATACCCTATCAACACGATCGGTCATATTGCCAAGGTAGTTTTTCTCATAACTCACCGTTTCTCGCACTGCACCTCTAGCAAAAGACGCACGCTCTTGCGCAAAAATTTCGCTCACATCTTTGGTATCATAGTGAAGGTACAAATGGCTTAAAGACTCTTTCAACAATGGCATAAATTCGACCCAAATAGGCTCATCGTGCATGGCGCGGTACATTTTTGGGTCTTCTTCTAACAGTTTTAAACTCACATCACGGTAAGAAAGTGTGCTTTGATAGCGCTTTTGTTTTAAAAAAAATGAGAGCTTTGCAATCTCCTCTTCCACCACTTCGCTGTAAATCAATTTGGATTTTTCATAAGGAAAATGAAACATATCAACCGCTCGATTAAACAGTTTGCCAATGCCTCGTTTTGTTACCGCAGAGACTTTTACACACGGAACGCCGAGAATAGAACTTAACTGATCATGATCGACACAAATGCCCTCTTTTTGTGCCTCATCCATCATATTGAGCGCGACAATCATCTTTTTATCCAAGGCAAGCAGTTGGGTTGTTAAAAAGAGATTGCGTTCTAAATTGGTGGCATCCACAACGTTGATAATTAAATCGTACGTTTGCGTCTCTAAAAACTCTTTTGTCACACGTTCATCTTGAGTATAATCATTGAGGGAGTAAGTACCAGGGAGGTCAATAATTTTAATTTCATGCGCTTTAAATATAAAATCAACCTCAGCTTTTTCAACCGTAACACCAGAAAAATTGCCTACTTTTAAACGCGCATCTGAAATCGCATTGATAAGCATGCTTTTACCAACATTGGGTTGACCTACAAGCGCAATCGTAAGCTCTTTCATGCTTTTTCAACACCAATACGCTCAGCTTCAGAGTAGCGAAGTGCCATTAAAGTTGAACCCACTTCCACTTCCATGGTACTCTTAGCAATGCTAGTGGCTTTCACCTTAATCATACTTCCCTTGCGTAGTCCAAAGGAAAAAAGTCGTTGTTTCAACTCTCCATCCGCATCAATACTAATAATAATGCCTTTTTCAAGAGGATTCATTTGCGATAATGTTATCATAAAAATGCCTTAATTGATAATTGTCATCATTATTTTAGTTTAATTCCTATTAAAAGCTGATTAAGCTAAAATAACCCACTTTTACATGTAGGAAATCCCATGAAAACAGCTCTTATTCAACACGCCATTCAAGGCTCTGCCAAAGAAACCATCGCTAAAACAGTCTCACTCATCCAAGAAGCAGCCACCAAAGGCGCACAGCTTGTGGTACTGCAAGAACTCCACCAAGACCGCTACTTTTGCATCAACGAAGATGTGGCGTGTTTTGACCTTGCTAACAACTGGGAAAAAGACATCGCTTTTTGGTCAGGTATCGCCAAAGCCAACAATGTCGTTTTAGTCACCTCACTCTTTGAAAAACGCTCCGCAGGTCTTTACCACAACACCGCCGTCGTCTTTGAAAAAGATGGCACGGTAGCCGGCAAATACCGCAAAATGCACATCCCCGATGACCCAGGGTTTTACGAGAAATTCTACTTCACCCCAGGTGACATGGGCTACAATCCCATCCAAACCAGTGTCGGAAAATTAGGCGTTTTGGTCTGTTGGGATCAATGGTACCCAGAAGCCGCCCGTTTGATGGCGTTAAAAGGGGCTGAAATGCTCATCTACCCCACCGCCATCGGTTGGTTTGACGAAGACACCGAAGATGAACAACGCAGACAATGCGACGCATGGGAGACCATCCAAAGAGGTCACGCCATCGCCAATGGCTTACCCGTCATTAGCGTCAACCGCATCGGCAAAGAAGAAGACAATCACGGCGTATTAGATGGCATCCGCTTTTGGGGCAACTCCTTTGTCGCAGGTCCTCAAGGCGAAATCATTGTTAGAGCAAGTCATGATAAAGAAGAAGTTTTAATTGTTGATGTGGACTTACAAAGAGGCGAACACGTCAGACGCATCTGGCCGTTTTTACGAGATAGACGCATCGAAACCTACGGGGATTTGACAAAACGCTTTTGTGATTGAAATCTTTTTACATGTAAAGAAAAATAAATAGTTTTGTTAAACTTTTTTGCTTTTTCTTTACTTCATGAAGTTAACCTGTTATACTTCATCAATTTATTGTATATATAAAGGATGGTAGTCTTGGTAGTTTTAGATTTGTTTTCTGGTGCGGGAGGATTAACTGAAGGGTTTTTCAGAGTCGGATCAGAATTTGTGGGACATGTTGAAGCAGATAAATATGCATGCGAAACACTTAAAACAAGAACAGCCTATTGGAATCTAAAAAATCAAAATAAATTAGATATTTACGAACAATATCTTCTTAAAAATATTTCTAGAGAAGCTCTTTTGAATGAAGCAAAAGTTTTAACTTCTGATGATGTAATTAATATTCCTATTTCAGATGAAACATTCGACAATATTACAGCAAAAATTAAAAAAAATCTATCAGACAAAAAAGCAAAAAAAGTTGATGTTATAATCGGTGGCCCTCCTTGTCAGGCATATTCTATCATTGGACGAGCGAGAATGAAAGAAAATGTAGGGAGTGACCCTAGAAATCATCTCTATAAATATTATGTTAGATTTTTAAAAGAATTTGAACCTAAAATGTTTGTTTTTGAAAATGTTCCTGGATTAAAGAGTGCAGGAAATGGTAAGTATTTTCAAGATTTAAAACAAGCGATTGAAGATGCTGGCTATGATATGGCATTGGATGAGTTAATAGCTTCTAATTATGGTGTTTTACAAACAAGGAAACGCATAATTATTGTAGGATGGCAAAAAGATAAAAAGTACAAATATCCTAATTTCGAAAGAATAGAAAATAAAGATTATTTTGTAAAACATGTACTAGAGGATTTACCCATAATAAAACCTGGCGAAAGAATTGAAGGTAAAGGGATGTATAAAAAAAGTCCCAATCAATACCTTCTCAGTGCAAATATAAGGGAAGAAGATTTCAATATCTTAACCCAACATGAAACAAGACCTCATAATGAAAGAGATAGGGAAATATATAGAGAGACCATTCTTGCATGGAACAATAAAAAAGAACGATTAAATTACGCAGAACTTGCAAAAAGAAGACCTGAACTAATCACACATAAAAACATCACTTCTTTTACAAATAGATTTAACTTGATTAAAGCGGATATTGGTGCTTCTCACACAATTCTTGCACATATGGCAATGGATGGACATTATTATATACATCCTGATATTAAGCAACTACGCTCACTCTCAATCAGAGAAGCTGCACGACTTCAATCTTTTCCAGACAATTTTTATTTTGAAGGGCCTAGAACATCAATATTTAGACAAATTGGCAATGCAGTACCACCAAAAATGGCTGAACAGATAGCAAAAAAGATAGAGGAAATAATACATGGTAAATGAATATAAAACTCTTGAAACAAATTTTAAACCAAAAGCTAGACTCTTATTGCAATTAGGTGATCAATTGATCAGAAATGAGAAAATTGCCCTATCTGAAATCATCAAAAACTCATATGATGCTTGTGCACAAAATGTAGAAATTATTATGAATAATATTGATAACGCAGAATCTGGAGAAATCATCATTATAGATGATGGTTTTGGTATGGACATAGATACTATTAATGATGTTTGGATGGAGCCTGGGACTAATTACAAAGAAGAAAAAAATGAACCAAATTTTATTAGTCAATGCAAGAGAAGACCTATTGGTGAAAAAGGAATAGGAAGATTTGGAGTTCATAAGCTAGGCAATGATATAGAATTAATAAGTAAAAAAGTAAACTCTAAAGAAGTACATTTTGCAATTAATTGGGAAGATTTTGATTCTAGTGAGTATTTGTCAGATAAAAAAATAATTTTGGAAGAAAGAAAAGCTTCTTTCTTTATGGGCGAAGCAACAGGAACATATATCAGAATAAAAAACTTAAGAAAAGAATGGACGAAAAGAGATTATAGAGATTTATATCGTTCTGCTTTTGCACTTACATCTCCATTTGAAACTAAAGATAATTTTAAGATTAAAATAGAAACAAATCTTGAAGATTGGCAAGAAGGACTCTTGTCATTGGATGATATTAAAAAATATGCTTTATGGTACTTTGAATGTAATGCAAATCAGGTTAAAACTGATGAGGGAAAAGAAGTTAGCAAAATTACCCATTTCAAATATAGATTCCAACCTTATGTTTACATGGAAAAAGCAGAGAGCCGTGAAATAACACAAGATAGCGACTATATCCAAAAAAATCCATTTATTAGGAGAGAGAAAGACAAAGAATCCCAATTAAAAGGTGAAGATAAATTTGAAGATGTACCTTTCCAAGAGATAGGTGAAGTAGAGATTAAAGGATATATTTTTGATTTTGATAGAGATACTTTAAATTTAAGTGATATATCTGATTCAAAAGGCTTGAGAGATTTTGTCAAACAAAATGGTGGAGTAAGAGTATATCGAGATGGGATGAGAATCTATGACTATGGGGAAGAAGGAAATGATTGGCTAGGAATGGATGCTAGTAGAATTAATGCCCCTACTTCTAAAATTGCAAATAGAAATATTATAGCATCCGTTTTCCTCAAAGGAAAAGAGAGCATAGGACTTAGAGAAAAAACTAACCGTGAAGGTTTTATTGAAAATGAAATATATGATAACTTTAGAGATATTGTGGCTAACATTATCAATAAAGTTAATTTTCCAAAAAATGAAGATAAAGATAAATTTAGAATACAATATGCAAAAGAAAGTGATAGTGATAGCGATACCTTGGCAGTTATTAGCAACACAAAAAATAAAATTAGAAAATATATAGTTGATGAAAAAAATAAAAATGAAGTTATAGACCTCATTGAAAAAGTTGAAGAAAACTATAATAGTATGAAAGATATTGTCTTAAAAAGTTCAGGTGCAGGATTGGCGTATAGCTTAGTAATGCACGAGCTTGAAAAGATGATTGATAATTTAAAAAATACCGTTACCCACAAAAAAGAATTTGAATCAATAAAAGAACTTGTTTTGCATCTTAGCAAATCGATAGAAAGCATCGCTTCTCTTTTAAATAATGATAAAATTGAAAATACTTCATTAACCAAACTTGTAACTAAATCCCTTATATTTTTTCAAAGACGATTAAAAAAACATGAAATTGAATTAATTATACAATTTGATAAAGAAAAAGAATTACCAACAAATTGTCTAAATAACCTAACAGTTAATGCGCTCATGAATTTAATTGATAATTCAGTGTATTGGTTAAAATATAATAAACACATTTTAAAACATAGAAAAATTCTTGTAGATATTATTGAAAAAGAAAATATTTTAGATGTTGTTATTGCCGATACAGGATTGGGCTTTTCCATATCAGAAGATATCGCAAAGCTACCTTTTAAAACAACAAAACAAGAAGGAATGGGAAAAGGCTTAGGGCTTTATTTTGTTGATGAAATTATGAAACAGAATGGAGGTACATTTAAAATTATAACCAATAGAGAATATAAGAAAGATTTAAATCTTCCTGAAGAATTTCTCAATGGAGCTACTACAATTCTTGAATTTCAGAAGGTAGAACAATGAATTTAGTCAAAAACACCAAAACCGTCATTTTTGATGATAAACCAGAAGAAATAGTGCAATTAAGAAAAGCCTTAGATAATTTATTAATTCAAAGTATCTTTATTAATTTTAGTGAACCTTCTATGGATAGTAGTACAACTGACAACCTTACAAATGTAAGATTTATTTTCGCAGATATTCTCTTAGGCGATTTTAAAGAGCCTGATTCAAAAAAAGCAGTAGAGCCAATTGTTGCATCAATTACTCAAAATATATCGAAAAATAATGGTGTGTTTGTTCTGATATTGTGGTCAAAAGACACAACAAATCATAAACAAGAATTAATTAGAGTATTAAAAGAAGATGAAAAATATAAATTCTTTCCAATAGAATCCATCAATAAATCTGAATATATAGGCTTGAATCCTTCTAAAAATGTTAATCATTTAATAGATGAAATCAAAAATGCCTTTAATGATGATTTAGCCTATTTTGATATTTTAAGAGAATGGGAAAGTGAAATTCAAAAATCAAGCACAAAAGTATTTGATTTATTTTTAGATATAAACAACCAATCTAAAACAAAAGATTTACTTAATGGGGCTATACAATCTGTTGTAGGCACGAAACAAAAGCCAGATTCAGGAGAAAAAAGAAAAGCTCTTTGGACATCGTTAAATATGGTTGTACAAGATACCATAGAAAAAAATGTAAGTAGTTGTGTAGATACACCTATAACACAAAAATTTGAAACTTTAGATTTAAAAATTCAAGACACTAATAATGGATATATAGTTAATAGTAAACTCATGTTTGAAATGCCCCCATCAAGCACTAAGAAAATGTTTCCAGGCAATATTTTTAGTTTTGATAGTTATATAAGCACATGTGCCATTTTGAAACAAAAAGTTTGTGGATATAAAAAGATTGATTCCTTATTGGACGAAGTATTAAATTGCGATGAAGTCAATAAATATATTGAACAGCAAAATATAACAACTCAGAAAGAAAAAACAGCTTTTAGAAAAAATACTAGAGAGCTATTGCAAAAATATCCTATACTACTTGAATTCACTCCTTTTTGTGATTATTCGCAAACAAGTTATAAAAAAGCTAGGCTAATTTTTGGTTTTCTGATACCCGAAAAATATCTTAAATTAATATTAAAATCAACAAAATATCTTTATCCAACATCTATATTTCATATTTGTAATATACCTAGTATCACCAATGGCAATTATGCAATAATCTTGAATATTAAACATATTTTTGGACTAGACCCTAATATTTTAGAGAGTTTTGATTTGTTATTCAGAGCAAGAAAAGAACTTGTAAATGATATACAACATAATATTGCTTACCATATTTCTAGAGTTGGGGTAACAAGCTTATAGATTGATGAAATATCTATACAAAACATGTTTTTCCAAACTCACTAAAGACATTTTAGAGCAGTTGGAGATTATCTAGCTTTACATGTAAACGTAAAACCTACGCCAACTTTCGCTTATGCGTGTATTCGCTGATATGTTTTTGCAAGGTGTCCAAAGCATTTAGAAGGTTGAAAGAAGTATCGTTGGTGTGAATTTTATCTTTGATGTATTGCACTTCATTTTCTAAATCAACTTGCGTTTTGGCGTCTTCATACATTGTGACAAATTCTGCTTCTTTCATAATAACTTTTTTTGAGTTTTTCATAGTTACTCATACAGTAAGCAGCTTTCATATGATTTTTTATAGTTGATACATGGAATTATTATAGCGAAAGTTTAACGTGTTTTTATATGCAATTCTAGAGCAGTTGGAGATTATCTAAACGCTTTACATGTAAAGCCAAAATATGAACGAGAAGAGAGCTAAGCATTGTGCCTAAAGTACCACATGAGTGCGAACATGAGTCCCGAGGTGGTTGCGTTTCGTTCGTCAAACATAAACGATACGGTTTCTTTGCGCTTGAGGTAAATAACTTCAATCGCTTCATTATCAATCCCTCCACCCTCGCTGACTTTCATTCCATGGTCAATAGTTGCAAAGTAAAGTGTTTGACGGCTACCTGCAAAGCCAACCGCTGTATAAAATGAGGTGATTTTTCCTATGTGAGAAAGGGGAACATCGTACCCTGTCTCTTCTAAGACCTCTTCTTTGGCGATTTCAAGAAGACTTTTGTCTTTATCGACGATGCCCGCACACAATTCGTATGTAAATCCATCGCCATTTTGAAGGTAGATAGAGGGACGAAATTGCTTCACAAAGACGAAGCTATCAAGGTCTTTGTGGTAGAGTAAAATGGCGACACTATCGTGGGTATCGACGATGTCCCAACGTTTTTCGACATTGTTATGCGCATAATACATACTTTTGGGTTTGATGTATTCAGAGTAAGTACACTCCTCGACACGCAAAACCTCAATGGTATGTTTCATGCCTCAAATCCACCCTTTTTTCCTAAAAATTGCAAGAGGCGTAATGGCAGAGAGCACCATCAATGTCAGCGAAAAAGCATACCCATAACTCCATTCGAGTTCAGGGAAGATTTTAAAGTTCATTCCATAAATACTAGCTATTAACGTAGGTGGAAGGAAAATAACGTTCATAATGGTAAAGATTTTGATGACTTTATTTTGCTCAATATTCAAAACACCTACGAAAATATTTTGCAAATAATCCAAACGTTCAAAGTTAAATTCCGTGTAATCAATCAACGATTTAATATCTTTAAGCATGATGACAATATCACTTCGCAAAGAAGCGTCGTCGTATTTGGTTGATTTTAAAAATGAGGTCAAGATACGTTGTTTATCGGTCAAGTTTTCACGAATATTCATATTTAAATCTTCCAAAGAGGAGATTTTTTCCAACATCTCTTCATCATCATTGGTATAGTCTGTAAAAACGTGTTTACGAAGCTTGGTAATGTCTTTGGAAAGCTTTTCAATGATGTCCGCATCCGCGTCAATTCTAATGTCTAAAAGTTGTGAGAAGATGTAATAGCCATTTTTAAACTCCCGTGGAGCGTAAAAAAAGCGCTTACTAAACTCTTCAAAGGCACGAAGCTCTTTGTAACGAATCGAAATCAAAAGGCTACCTTGTAAAATAAACGAAACCGTTTCGTTGTGTGCGCCCTCATCGGTTGAAATCAAAAAGTAACTGTTGATTTCAATTTTTTTATCTTCTTCCCAATACCGCGAACTGGTTTCGATTTCTTCACTCTCTTGCTTTGTTGGAAAATCAATCCCAAACGTGCTTTCAACAAAATGAATCTCTTCAATACTGGGATGGAGCATATCGAGCCAAACGACTTTATTGATCTTGTCTTCATTGCTCTCAAAGGCATTCAAGTCGGTGATCACTTCAAGTTTATTGCTGTTTTTAAAGAAACATCGTATCATTTTTACCTCTTTTGGGTTGCTTAAAGCATCTTTTTATCAAGTGAGTGCGCATACTCAAAATTTTCTTCAACAACAAAGGAATGTTTTTGCGTCAATGCGTTGTGCGCTTTTTGTTTCAAACCTTCAGAATAGGCCAAAAACGCTTTTAACTCTTTTCCGCCAAGAGAATTTTTAGCTATTTTTACAACCGATGCTGGATTGATAGCGGTATTGTTACGGTATAGTCCAAAATGCAAATGCGGTCCACTGCTAAGCCCCGTATTGCCCACATAGCCTATCAACTGACCTTGTTTAACGGACTTTCCACGGCTAAGCCCTTTGGCAAAGCCATTCAAATGCGCATAAAGGGTTTTATAGCTGCTATCATGGCTGACTTCAATGGTTTTTCCATAACCACCTTTGTTTCCTACAAAAACTACTTTTCCACTCCCCGCCGATTTAACTGGGGTACCAACACGCGCTGCATAATCAATTCCCAAATGCGCTCGATACGTTTTCAAGATAGGATGCAATCGTTTGGTGCTAAACGGCGATGAAATGCGCGTGTAATTCACAGGATTTGCCAATAAAAAGTTTTCTAACTCTTTGCCCGCAGCATCATAATAGCTCTCTTGATAATAAAAAACATAATGCTCTTTTTTGCCCGTTTCAATCATGGAAACATCAATGTTTATGGTTCCAAACTGTTTGCCCAAACGTCTTTTTTGGTGATACAAAACAACCAGCCTATCTCCTTTTTGCAAAGAGCGTACATTGACACCGCCTCTAAAAGAGCTTGAAAATTCATTGGCTAAAGCGTGATTATTGGTTTTTTTAATGATATCCGAATGAGGCGAATGTTGAATATCCAAGGAGAGGACAAGGTCTTCAGATTGGTAAACAATAGGGATAATTTCCATAACAAAGGTATCGGCACCCTTTTTAAGATGCATTTGTAACTCTTCGCCAATAGGAATCAAAACTTGTTCAAGACTGTGGTCTTCACTGCGCAAAACATGGTAACGTACCCCTGCAACAATTTCAGCAGCAAGTTCTTGGTCTTCTCGTTCCAAAGAGTAATAAATGGATGGAGGTAGACCGTTTTTTTCTAAAAAAGTTAAAAATGTTTCACCTTTTGGCCATTTAAGTTCTTCAAGGTAAGCAGCAAATCCAAATGAATACAGCAACATCAGTAAGCCAACGACTTTGCGCACGTATCTCCCTTTTGTATTTGATGCTTAAATTCTAGCTTAACAAATCTTACAAAATCCCTAATCAAACTTTGGGTGCTTTTTAAAGCAGTTATAGTATAATCTGCCTCATTAAACATCAAGGAGTTTCCATTGAACAAGTTGTTATGGGGTTTTTCGTTTCTTTTTGTCAGCCTATTTTTAGAAGCCAAACCACTCTTTAGTGAGTACAAAACATCCCTTCTAAGCAGTAATGCAACCAGTGGCACGATCAACGATGCCCCAGAAGTGGTTGTGGGAGGAAGCGGTGTTGTTATCCATCGTTTTGATGCTAAAACGGCCACAATTATTAGTCGTGTTGATGTGGTGAGCAAATCAGGTGGCAAAGCCCAACTGCGTTTTGAAAAATTTGCAATGCTTTCCCAAGGTGCATTTCCAGATACAGGCTTAAAACCAAGCGTGGGAGATGAAGTCATCATCAACTACCTTTATGATCGCGCACTTATCATCACTCCCAATCAAACCACATATACTCAAATCATTAAACAATACCCTGACATAACATGGGTGCATCCAGACCTTGTCGCAGGGTATCTTGCAAAACTGTATCGCCCCAATCCAGACCGTACTGTTTTCCAAAATGCGTGCTATCAAAACTCTGCATCCATCATCTTTTTTGCTATTGGCTCAAAAGGTCATTTTGTAGACTGCCACAATTTCAACACGCTCCACAGTATAGATATTGCACCGTCACAAGGAGCTGAAGTCCCTTTTTATTCACGTGTTAAAAACATTGAAACATCATGGTTCACCTGGGGAAGTGCCAATATTCCCGATTACAACACCTATTACTCAAGCCTTATAAGAAAGTAACTATGGACGCAAAGCATATTGAGCACTTTAAACAATGCGTTGGAGTAGAAAACGTCTATGATGACAAAGCACACCTTATAGCCTATTGTTACGATGCCACACGTACACGCTACCAACCCGATGCGGTTATCTTCCCGCGTGATGAAAACGATGTCAGCGTTATCTTAAAGTACTGCAATGAACACCGTATTATCATCACACCTCGTGGAGCGGGTAGTGGGTTTACGGGAGGCTCACTGCCTGCCAATGGCGGTGTCATTTTAGCGTTTGAAAAGCATATGAACCAGATTTTAGAAATCGACATGGAAAACATGGTCGCTGTGGTACAACCTGGTGTCATTAACATGGCATTGCAAAAAGCCGTTGAAGCCAAAGGTCTTTTTTACCCACCAGACCCTGCCTCTCAAGAGTACTCAACCTTAGGTGGAAACGTTAGCGAAAACGCGGGCGGTATGAGAGCAGCAAAGTACGGCATTACCAAAGACTACGTCATGGCGTTGCGTGCGGTTTTACCCAACGGTGAGATTATTCGTGCGGGCAAAAAAACCATCAAAGATGTCGCAGGCTATAATATCGCAGGTATTCTCATTGCCAGTGAGGGAACACTTGCCGCCATCACTGAAATTACGCTCAAGCTCATAGCAAAGCCAAAAATGTCACAAACCGCCATGGGTGTTTTCCCAACGGTCAATGATGCCATGAATGCGGTTTATAAAAGCATGGCTTCAGGTGTCACGCCTGTAGCAATGGAGTTTTTAGACAACCTTTCCATTCGTGCGGTTGAGCAAAAATACCACAAAGGATTGCCCATTGAAGCAGGTGCTATTTTGATTACCGATGTCGATGGAAACACACAAGACGAACTAAGTGCTCAACTAGACCTCATCGAAAAAGCGTTTCACGACAACGGGTGTACCGCTTTTAAACGAGCGCAAAACAAAGAGGAGTCCAATGCGCTTTGGTTCGCAAGACGCAACGTCAGCCAATGTATCACCGTTTACGGTAGCAAAAAACTCAACGAAGACATCACCGTGCCACGCTCTAAATTGCCTGATTTATTAGCCGAGATTGGAAAGATTGCACAAAAGTACAACGTCACCGTGCCTTGTTTCGGACACACGGGAGATGGCAATGTTCACACCAACGTCATGGTCGATGGAAGCGATGAAAAGCAACTTGAAATCGGTCATCATGCGATTGAAGAGATTTTCAAAGCCACGGTTGCACTGGGCGGAACCTTGAGTGGGGAACATGGCATTGGGCTTAGCAAAGCACCTTTTATGCACTTAGCGTTTAGCGATGCGGAAATGGAACTCTTTCGCTCCATTAAAAAAGCATTCGACCCGAACAATATCTTAAACCCTTCAAAAATGGGACTTTGATGTGCTGAAAAAATGGGGAGAGTTTCTTCGAAAGCTTAAAGATACCGAGCTAGCCCACTACGCTTCGTCTTTGAGTTTTCATACGATTCTCTCACTCATTCCTATTTTACTCATCACCTTTAGCATTTTTACCAAGATGCCAAGTTTTCAAAATTACTATGAAAAAGTACAAAGCTTTATCTTTAACTCTCTCATTCCCACCCAACAAGAGATGGTCATCCAATACCTCAATCAGTTTATGGAAAACACTCTCAATATGGGTGCCCTTGGACTCATTTTTGTGTTTTACATTTCGGTGATGTTTTTCTTGGATTATGAAAAAATTGTGAGCAAAATCTTTGAAGTACCCACACGCACCTTTTGGGAAGCGATAGCAACCTATTGGACGATGCTCACCTTAATGCCCTTAGGGCTTGTTGTCTCGCTGTACACGTCATCCCTCGTTCAAGATGTTCTTTTAAAAAATGACGTCACCAGTTCTATCAATTTACTTCAATTCTCACCCTACTTCATCATTTGGCTTCTTTTTCTCATTATGTACGCCATCTCCGCTAAGGTCAAAATTCATCTTAAAAGTGCGCTTATCGCTTCATTTATCGCTTCGTTAGTGTGGTATATCTCTAAAAATCTCTTTGTCTATTATGTGGCGTATAACAAAACGTATCTTACGATTTATGGCTCATTTAGCATTTTGCTCTTTTTCTTTTTGTGGGTTTATTTTTCGTGGTTTATCTATCTTTACGGTCTAAAACTCTGCTTTTTACTGAATGAACACGAACGCGCTCAAAGCCACGATGAAAGTCAAAACAAAGAGCTTCTTACTCCAAATAGCCAAGAGTGAAACCGCCCCATAAACCACTAAAAATTCATATGTCACGCTCAAGGTATAGCTTTTAGCTTCTACATGTAAAAAAGCCAGCACCATCGAATCAAGAATGCCCCCTTGTCCCACCAGATGCAACACAAGACCCAAAGGGTAAAAGATAATAAAGACCGCACTCCAAAGCGGTGATGTTAACTGTAAAAGTGTAAATACAGGAAAAAAGGCATGCACGATGGGAATCATTGCTACAAACACAAAGATATCAAGTCCCAAGAAAAGGAGTAGCTTGTTTTGCCACTTTACATGATGCACAAATAAAAAGAGGTAAAAAACACCTGCGATAGAAAACCAAAACGAAAGTGAGAAAAACAAGGAAGGAATAAACGCTAAAAGTCCTACCACCACAATGAAAAGCGATTCAAATGAAAGAAGTTTGACGCCTCGTGAAAAAAAGAAAAATCCCATCATACTCATAATCACCGCACGCATAAAAGGAGGCACATAATCAATCAAAATCATATAGCCAATTAAGACTAAAAAGACAAAAGGCATCAAATCAGCAATAGCATTACGATAGGGAAAGTAACGACTTTGAAAAAAAGTATAGGGTGGTTTTAAAACAAAAAACAGTAAAAAAGAGATGACGCCAACATTGTAGCCACTAATAGCTACCAAATGCGTAATCCCCCACTTTTGAACATCCTCACGCAACTCTTTTGAAAGGGGTGTCGCAAACAAGAGTGCGCTGTACAGTTCTCCCATAATGGTATCTTCGTGTTGGTCTCTCACAAAATCATACAACACTCTCACATCAAACGGTGGGTTATCTTCATAGATTTCATACAGAGCCAATGTTGGAGCAAAAAAGCCTGATAAATACTCTTTAAACGAAAGATTTTTAAGCTCAAACTTCACTTTAACACGTGATTTGAGTTCTACATGTAAAGGTTTCCACGAAACGGTATAAAATTGTTCACCACTATCAAGCTTTAGTTTGACCACATCATAGGTTTTCCCTTTTTCATTGGTCTTTTGATAATGATTTAACACGGTCGCTTTGCTTACATGTAAAGATGTTTTACTCAATGTTTGGTAGCGGTAAAATTCAACACCCAAAGAAATAAGAGCAATACAAAAGACCACTCCCAATGCAAAAAAAAGCTCTTTTTTGCTCTTATAGAGTGGTATATTGACCATTTTTTTACAGTGGTGGCATACTTATCTTGCCTTCTTTGGCTTCAAAGGCAGCTTCTTTGTAAACAATTTCTATGGGGATTTTACCTCCATCGACAAAACGCGTACACGCTTTTTGAAAGACAAGGTTTGCCACACCCACGGGACCATTTCTATTTTTTCCCACAATGACTTCGGCTAACTCTTCAGGCTTTTCAAAAAAGTTACTTTTGTACTCTTTCCCCTCGGTTCTGGCTTTTTGTTCCTTCTCTTTTTCCTCACGCACACGATAAACATCATCACGGTACACAAACAAAATCAAATCCGCATCTTGCTCGATGGCTCCTGATTCTCTTAAATCGCTTAGCATCGGACGTTTATCGCTTCGGCTCTCAAGCCCACGGTTAAGCTGAGAGAGTGCGATGATAGGAACGTTTAACTCTCTGGCCAAAAGCTTTAACCCTCGACTGATGTCGCTCACTTCCAAGTGACGATCTTTATTTCCCGCAGAACTCATCAACTGCAAATAATCGATAATCGCCAACGAAATTTCAGGGTGTTGGCTTTTAAGCTTTCGAAGTTTAGCTCTTACCTTATGAATATCCACCGCACCGTTGTCATCGACAAAAAATTTCTTTTTGCTCATATCGTCCGCCGCACTGCTAAGCCTTCCCCACTGCTCATCGCTCATATCACCGATTTTGAGCTTTTGCAACGGAATGGAGGTCTTAGCACTCAGCATCCTTAGCATCAACTGCTCCGCTGGCATTTCCAAAGAAAAAATCGCCACACCTTTGTTGTGATCAAGCGCATTTTGAGCCAGATTGAGACAAAAAGCTGTATTGTGCGTGACGGTCATATCTTCAAGTAAAAAGAGGCTATTTCCATCAATTTCAAAACCATAATACTCATCTACTTTATCGTATTCTACTTTGATGCCTGTTTGATTCCAGCTTCGCTTTACACTCCATGGCTGTGCTTTTTTACGTTTGATTTTTACAGGAATGCTATCCACATTTCCAAAAAGTCGTACACGATAGACATCCGACTCAAAACCGATAGACTTTATACGTGCTTTTTTCATTTTTAAGGAGGTTCTAAACCCTAAGGTATCTGCTAAAAATTTGATTTGTTCGGCTAAGCATTTGTCTTTTTGCGTGATTTCATAACCATTACACTGAACATCATAATGCCCATCGCTGTCAAGCAATCCAGCAAGAAGTTCCAGTCTATTCTGTGTAGAATTAATCAAGAAATCGTGCGGAATATGCTTATTGTCAATCAATCCTAAACTTCGAATAACCGCTTGCAAACTCTCTTTTTTTGTATTATCCACATTTGCAATAGCAAACATAGGGCATTTTCCATCTTCTTTGGATTGGCTAAGACCTAAGCCCAGTCGTTTGGCATAAGCTTTTAAATACTCAATGATTTCACTATCTTGTGTTGCGATGCGAACATCCGAAGCTCTTCCATCCCCAAGCCATAACCCTAAAAAATAAGGCTCGATAGGCAGTGCTTTTTCCATAAATTTAACCGCAACTTTATAGCCTTTATAATTGGTTTTAAATTTCTCTGATTTTTCTAAGTACTCTTTAATCGAAATATTTAACACATCACCATGTTGATGCTTCCATTCGGTACGGGAACGTTTTAATGAGAGAATATGGGATTCATTGACACGATAATCAATGCCTTTATTCTGTCTAACCCAGTACATTTTTTCTCTGCCACGCGCCAAAGAGAGAACACAACGTGGGGTAGAGTCATCTCCCATAAGGTATTCGCCCACTTTGATATCTTCTACATTTTTTAACACACCATCGTACATTAAAACTTTTGTTCCTTTAGCAAGGCATTTTCCCATCGCCGGCCTAGCCGCTACAATAATCAAATCGCCCTCACCAAACCCTGTGGTAAGGCGGTTGATTTCACTAAATCCTGTATCAACTCCCACAACGCCTGAGTTCCCACGTTTTTTCATCTCATGAATGTGCGCAATGGTCGCATGGGTCATCTCTGGCGATTCACGAAACTCTTTACTCCCACTTTCTTGGGTGATTTGGTAAAGCTTTTGTTGCACCAAATCCACCACATCCGCTGAAGGTAAATCTTTTTCAACAGCGATCTCTTTGATGTCAGAAGTCAGCTGCACCAACTCCCGCTTAATCGCCTTTTCACGTATCTCTTCGATGTACGCTTTGGTGGCGGGAAGTGGATTGGTGGAGAGAATTTCGAGCATCGCATCTTCATCAAAACGCCCTTGTTGTGAGAGCTTTTTCTTTAAAAACTCCTCATCAATGGGTAAATCTTCTCTCTCACACGCTTCCATCGCTTCAAACATATAACGATGGCTTGGCAAGTAAAAATCTTTCGCACTCACAACCGCGGCAACCTCTTCAAAGGTGGCAGGATTAAATAAAATGGAGCTTAAAACAGAGCGTTCAATGTTTATGTTGTGAAGATTACTCATGCTTTGTACTCACTTGCGGCTTTTTCGACGGCTTCCAAAAAGGCATCCACGAGGTTTTCTTCTTTGAGTTTTGCCACTACTTCTCCTTTGACCATCACCAATCCTTGTCCTTTGCCAAAAGCAATCGCCACATCGGCATGTTTGGCTTCACCGATGGCATTGACCACGCATCCCATCACAGAGATGTTTAGGGGTGCGGTGATGTGTTTGGTACGCTTTTCCACCTCTGCGACGGCTTTAACCAGATTGGCTTCCAATCGTCCGCATGTGGGACATGAGATGATGTTTAAGCCCTGCGCTTCCACACCACTGTCTTTTAAAATGGCTCGCCCTACTTTGATCTCTTCTTCCAATTCTCCCGTGATGGAAACACGCAAGGTATCGCCAATGCCCTCTAAAAGCAATGTGCCTAAAGCAATGGAGGATTTAATGGTAGAGTGAAAGAGTGTTCCAGCTTCTGTAACGCCAAGGTGAAAAGGGTAAGGTGTTAGAGGACGCAACATGCGATACGCTTCTACGGTTCGTTCCACATCCGAAGCTTTGAGGGAGACTTTCATATTGGTAAAGCCCAAATCTTCTAAGTATTTGATGTTATAAAGGGCTGATTCAACCATCCCTTTTGCCGTTGCACCATACTTTTCATCAAACTCTTTTTCCAAACTACCGCTATTCACCCCGATACGAATCGGAATATTTCGCTCATTGCACGCACGAACGACCTCTTTCACACGCTCTTTATTGCCAATATTACCAGGATTGATGCGAATACAATCCACCACTTCAGCCGCAATGAGTGCCAAACGGTAGTTAAAGTGAATATCCGCAACCAACGGCAAGCTTATCTGCTCCTTGATCGCTTTAAGCGCATGGGCATCTTCATAATCAGGCACCGCCACACGCACGATATCGCACCCCGCAAAATGAAGCCGCCTTATCTGCTCAACCGTTGCATCCACATCGTGTGTTTTAGAAAACGTCATCGACTGTACGGGGATTTTGGCATCTCCACCGATGGGAATGGAGCCTACAAATATTTGTTTGGTAGGGTAACGTTTTATCATAGTCAAATCCAGAAAATGTAATTGGATTTATTATACAACCATAAGGTTTAAGAAAACGAAAGAGGGTCCATGTCAATTTCGATACCATGCGCTTTTACATGGTGAGCAAACTCCAAAAGTGCACGACTTGAATCGCTTCTGGCTAAGAGTTCATAACGGTATTTGCCTGCAATTTTTCCAATAGATGCTTTGCCCCAGCCCACCACTTCAACTCCTTTAAACTGTTTAGCACGGCTATTGGCTGTTTCTATCCACACCTTTGCTTTTTCTTCCTTAATATGTGATGCCATGAGTCTCAGCATCTTTTTAAACGGTGGATAAAGCCCTTTTCGATGTGTCAATTCATCTTTTAAAAACCCCTCAAAGTCTTCTAAATAGTGTTTAAAAAAAGAGGCATTTTTACTCTGAATGAGCACTTCACCATACCCTTTGCGTCCACTACGTCCTGCAATTTGCTTGACAAGAGCCAACGTTTTTTCCCGTGCTCGAAAATCACTCATCCCTAAAAGCGCATCAATGCCCAATATAACTGCCAATCCAACCCCATGATAATCATGCCCTTTTGAGAGCATTTGTGTTCCCACCATAATGTCGATTTTACGCTCATTGAATGCTGCCAAAATAGTATCGAGCTGTTTTTCTGTCCGCACTTCGTCACGGTCAAACTGTCCAACCACATACGCTTTAAAATATTCTTGCAATTTTGAGCTTACCTCTGCGGTTCCCATGCGGTTGGCAACGATGTCTTCGCATCCACACTTGGGACACACTTTTGGAATCGCTTCGGTGTAATTGCAATAGTGACATTTAAGGGCATGGGCGTTACCATGTAAGCTCATCCCCACCGCACAAAAAGGACACTCCACGTTACTTCCACAGTCTTTACATGTAATGTATTTGAAATTCGCCCGTGTGGGTAAAAAAACCACCACTTGGCGTTGCGCACGCAGTGCTTTTTCGATGGCATGAAGCACCATAGCACTTAAAGCGTGCTCTCCCTCATCAAAGCTTATCAGGTTTGATGAGTCAAAAAATGTTCCTTTGAGCCTAAAATAAGGCACTTTATGAAAGCTTGAAAGCGTGGGTGTGGCACTGCCTAAAAGCACACGTACGCCCAGCTTTTGTCCAAATAAAAGAGCCAAATCTTTGGCATTGTACCGAGGTCTGGAGCTTGATTTGTAACTCTCATCGTGCTCTTCATCGACGACGATTAAGCCTAAATTGTTTAAGGGCAAAAAAAGAGCCGAGCGGGTTCCTGCAATGATGGAAAGCTCACCGTTTTGGATTTTCGATAAAATATCTGCTTTTTTCTTGTGAGTGATTTTAGAGTGCCAAATGGCAAAATGAGTTCCAAAATGTTTTTTTAAACGGCTTTTCATCTGAGGTGTTAAACCAATTTCAGGCATTAAAAAAAGGGCACTCTGTCCTTGTTCAATCACCGTTTCAAACAACTTCATATAGACTTCCGTCTTACCACTGCCCGTATCGCCAAAGAGCAACGATGCTTTGTGCGAAAGCGCAAAATCATATGCCTTTTGTTGTTCACGTGAGAGCACGATATGGGTTACAACTTCTTTACTTACATGTAAGGCTTTGTGTGTCGCAGGGGTAAATAAACTAAGTGCCTCACCCAATGAGCAAACATAATATTCGGAAATAAACTTAGCCAGCTCTAGTGTTTTGGGAGGGTAAAAAGCGTTACATGTAAGCACCATCAAAGAGCACTCAAAAAGGGGTTTTTCAACCTCTTCTAAAATAACACCACGAAGCATTTTCCCATTTAACGTAAGCTCAACCACAGAGCCTGTGGTCACTGGTTCTGTTGAACGATAGGTTAATGGAGAAAGAGGGGATTTTAAAAGAGAGACTTGGTAGTAAAACACACGTGCTATTCTGCTAAACTTTTACAGTCTGCATTGGTATGGTCACAGTCAAATACACCTGTTGTGGTATTATAATCAAAAGCAACGGTAGTTCGACCAAGATTGAACCGATAACTATTAGCAGCTGTTTTCGTCCATGAACCGTCTTGTGTGGTATTTGAATAGATAGGATATTCTAAAATATTGGAACCATTGCCATCATTAAAGTTAAAAAGCCTTTGGTCTGGATTTCCATAGTTAGCCGTTATGTTATCAAGCACAGTAGGAATAAAAGGAGTCGTTCCTTCCATCATACGTTTTGATTTTTGAAGGGAAACACCACTTCGTATAGCAGAAACTTGAGATTTACCTTTGACCAAGACCGCATCATCGCGACTAGCCGCAAGACGAGGGATGGCTACAGCAGCAAGAACACCAAGAATGACAATGACAAAGATAAGTTCTATCATGGTAAAAGCAGAGCGAAATTCGCCCTGCTTAAAGGTATTGTTTACCATGTAACCTTTTTACCAGCCATTGTAATGTTTTGTTCTGTTAACCCTAAATCATTCCAAAGAGCTTTACATACTGTTCCTGTTGGTGTAGCATTAGCATCATCTGTTTTGATAACTCTAAATACAGGAGTATGAGTTCCTTGCCAAGCACCATTAGAAGTATTTATATCTGTTCCACTCGCTACTGTTCCTGAGTTAGCAGTAGTATTTACATCCCAAACTGCAAGAGTTATACAAACTTGGTTTTCATCACTCCATTCATAATATTCACCCCCTGCATTTTTCTTCCAGGTACTTGTATCAAGAGCAATTCCTTGCAAAATTCTAGCATCTTTCTGACCTTGATACCATGCTGGAACAGCTTGAATTGCAGCTGCAACATCTGTTTTTATTCCTACAGATTTAGCATCATCTCTTGTCGCTGCTAATTTTGGGATAGCCACTGCTGCCAAAATACCTAAGATAACAATGACGAAGATCAATTCGATCATCGTAAAACCTTTTTTCATCGTATACTCCTTGTGTTTTTTAGCCTATACACTTATAGACCTTGATGTGATTCTAGTACAATATTTTTAAAGTACAACTTAAACGCTATCTATTTTTTGGTTGAGCTCTTTAATCTCTTTTTCTAACATGAAATGCTCATAACATTTGCCCACATACGCGAACAAAACGTCTTTAGGGTCCAATGTGCTTTTACCTTTGAATTGGGCTTTAAACTCCTCTTCAAAATGCAGCGCAAAAGCACCTTCAAGTTTGATGTCAAAATCTTTTCCGCCGAGGCTGATGGTTATTTTACTCATTTGCCAAGAACTGCTTCTATTTTACTGAGCAAGTCATCGCCATTAAGACCTTTGTGAATGAGGTCATTTTCAAGTTTGGCTATCTGAATGTCTTTCGCCTCCGATAAGGCTTTGGCTTTCACCACTTCTTGACGCAAAGCTTCATTTTGCGCTACCACATCTTTGTAGCGAGCTAAAAGCTCTTCGATTTTTTGCGCTAATGTAGTCACGCTTTTCTCTTCTTCAAACATTTATGGCTCCGTTTTTGGACTATTGGCTATAATTGTAACAAAAAAAATTAAAAAGATTGCACATGAGCGAATTTCATTTAGAAAGCCCTTATCAACCCTCAGGCGACCAACCGCACGCCATCGAAAAACTCACCGCCTCCATCAAAAAAGGAAGCCGTTACCAAACGCTGATTGGTGTTACGGGGAGTGGCAAAACTTACACCATGGCGCAAATCATCCAAAAATTGAAAATGCCTACTTTGGTGATGACCCACAACAAAACCTTAGCCGCTCAGCTTTACAGCGAATTTAAAGGCTTTTTTCCTGATAACCACGTGGAGTATTTTATCAGCTATTACGATTACTATCAGCCTGAAGCGTACATTCCACGAAGCGATTTGTTTATCGAGAAAGACAGTTCCATCAATGAAGAGTTAGAGCGTTTGCGCCTGAGTGCTACCGCTTCGCTTTTAAGTTACGATGATGTCATCTGTGTGGCTTCGGTTTCTGCTAACTACGGATTGGGAGACCCAAGTGAATACAAGCAGATGGTGCAAATCATCGAAAAAGGCAAAAGCATCAACCAAAAAGCACTTTTGTTGCGCCTTGTAGACATGGGCTACAAGCGCAACGATGCTTTTTTTGATAGAGGCTGTTTTAGGGTCAGTGGTGATGTCATCGACATTTACCCTGCGTACAGTGAAGAAGAAGCCATTCGTGTGGAGTTTTTTGGGGATGAAGTGGAGAGCATCTACTATTTTGAAGTGCTGCTCAATAAAAAACTTCAACATCTGGACAAAGTGGTCATCTACGCTGCTAACCAGTTCATCGTAGGGCACGAGCGTTTGCAAAAAGCCATCAAATCCATAGAACAAGAGTTAGATGAGCGTCTGGCGTATTTTAAAAAAGAGGACAAACTGGTTGAACATCAACGCCTCAAACAACGTGTGGAGTTTGACTTGGAGATGATGGGAGCAACGGGAATGTGCAAAGGCATCGAAAACTATGCACGCTACCTTACAGGCATCGAACCTGGAGCCACGCCTTATTCGTTGTTTGACTACTTTGAAGCGATGAACAAAGAGTACTTGGTCATCGTCGATGAATCCCACGTGAGCCTTCCGCAATTTCGAGGCATGTTTGCGGGAGATAGAAGCCGTAAAGAGGTGCTTGTGGAGTACGGCTTTAGACTCCCCAGTGCGCTCGATAACCGTCCGTTGATGTTTGATGAGTTTATCCACAAAGCGCCTCGTTATCTTTTTGTCAGCGCCACACCCAAAGAGCTAGAACTAAATCTTAGTGGCGAAAATACCGCCGAGCAAATCATCCGCCCCACAGGACTGCTAGACCCTGAAGTGGAGATTTTGCGAAGTCACAACCAAGTGGAAACACTCTTTGACAAGATAAAAGAGGTTACATGTAAAGATGAAAAAGTGTTAGTAACGGTGCTGACCAAAAAAATGGCAGAAGAGCTGACCCGTTACTATGCCGACTTGGGCATCAAAATAAAATACATGCACTCCGACATCGATGCGATTGAGCGCAACCAAATTATACGCGCACTTCGTGTGGGTGAATTTGATGTTTTAGTAGGGATTAACTTGCTTCGTGAGGGGCTTGACTTGCCTGAAGTTTCACTCGTAGCCATCTTAGATGCGGACAAAGAAGGGTTTTTGCGCTCAGAAACCAGCCTCATTCAAACCATGGGAAGAGCCGCACGAAATCTGAATGGCAGAGTCATCATGTTTGCGGAGAAAATAACCGACTCCATGCAAAAAGCGATAGAGACAACCTTACGCAGACGTGCCATTCAAGAAGCGTACAACACGGAGCATGGCATCATACCGACGAGCACCACACGAAAAATGGATGAAAACCTTAAAGTAGAAGAACACGCAGACATCTACAACACCTTTAATGAAAAAGATAAAATCCCCCCATCGCAAAAGAAAAAAATCATTGCAGAACTCACCAAAGCCATGCACGAAGCGGCAAAAATACTTGAATTTGAAAAAGCGGCAAAACTTCGAGACCAAATCGAAAAACTCAAAAAGGCATAAATTTTGCTTTACATGTAAGCAATGTGGTATAATTTTGTAGGAGAAAACGATGAGAGTTCAAAGCTTTCTTAATGCTTCTTACGCCCGTATTGATGGAACATATAGTGCTACACAAGCATCTTCTACGTCTGAAAAAAAGAGTACCCAAGAGACCACTTCTACAGAACTAACCACATCCGAAAAAGCCCTTGTTTCAAGACTTCAAGCCAGAGATACTACCGTTAAAGCCCATGAGAGAGCGCATATTTCAGCCGGAGCTGGCGTGATTTTAAGTGGTGCCACTTTTGTCTATCAAAAAGCACCCGATGAGAGACTTTATGCCATCGGTGGTGAAGTCGCCATCGACACTTCTCCTGAAAACGAACCCGAAGCCACGGTTAAAAAAATGCAACTTGTGCGCTCAGCCGCTCTAGCTCCTAGTGACCCAAGTCCTACGGATTATCAAGTGGCGGCTACGGCATCGATGCTTCAAATGCAAGCCAGACTTGAGATGGCACGCGCTATGCAAAATGATCTTTTAGGCAAAGCCAAAGAAGCCTACCAATCTAATAATACCCCTGAAGAGACATTTTTTTCTAACTATGCGTAAGTGTTACCTTTTTATAACTTTTTTCTGATAAAATAATCCCTATTTATTTTCTACGAAGGATTCCACGTGGTTGATTTAACCGATTCCAGTCTTTACCTTAACCGAGAACTTTCCTGGCTCAAATTTAACACACGCGTTTTAGCCCAATCATTCAAAAACGATATTCCTCTTTTAGAGCGTTTAAAGTTTTTAGCAATTTATGCGACCAACTTGGATGAGTTTTACATGATTCGTGTGGCAGGGCTGAAACAGCTCTTTAGTGCAGGTGTCATCGAAACGGGAACCGACCAAAAAACACCACTGGATCAACTCCGTGAAATCAGAGCGTATCTTGCGAGTGAAAAAGAGGTGATTCAAGAGAGTTACCGCATAATCGTAAAAGAGTTGGAAGATGAAAATCTTTTTATCAAGGGTTATGAAGAACTTTCCCCCTCGCTTGCCAAACTCTCTGATGAGTACTTTTTTTCAAATATTCTACCTGTCATCGTGCCTATTGCGGTCAATGCCACCCACCCTTTTCCGCACCTGAACAACTTAAGTTTTTCGCTTGCGGTCAAACTTCAAGACAGAGATACTGAAGAAGATAGCAATTACAAATATGGCATGATTCGCATTCCTCGTGTGTTGCCTCGTTTTTTTCAAGCAGGTGACCACACCTATGTGCCCATCGAAACCATTGTTAAGCGCCATGTTGAAGAGATATTTCCTGGATACCGCTTGGTAGCCTCTGCGGCATTTCGCGTCACTCGAAATGCGGATATGGTCATCGAAGAAGAAGAAGCGGATGATTTTATGATGATTATGGAGCAAGGTTTAAAACTACGACGCAAAGGGGCTTTTGTCCGCCTCAATATCCAAGAAGACAGTGACCCTGACTTACTTGAATTTTTAAATTCACACATGCAAATTTTCTTTAAAGACATTTATACCTATACCATTCCCCTCAATCTTGGTGCTTTATGGCAAATCGTGGGTAATAAAGACTTTTCAAACCTTACATTACCTCCCTATAACTCTAAAATTTTACCACCCTTTGATAGCAATGAATCCGTCTTTAAGGTTATCGATAAAAACGATGTCATGCTCTTCCACCCGTACGAGAGTTTTGACCCCGTACTTCGTCTTATCAAAGAAGCGTCTAAAGACCCTAAAGTCATCTCTATTCGCATGACGCTCTACCGTGTGGAGAAAAACTCCCAAATCGTTCAAGCGCTCATTGATGCCGCCAATGAAGGGAAACAAGTCACTGCCGTGGTAGAACTTAAAGCCCGTTTTGATGAAGAAAATAACTTGCATTGGGCAAAAGCTTTGGAACAAGCAGGGGCACACGTGGTCTATGGTATCACGGGCTTTAAAGTCCATGCGAAAATCGCTCAAGTGATTCGCCAAGAAGAAGATGGCAAACTCAAATTTTACATGCATTTTGGCACAGGCAACTACAACGGTGCTACGGCGAAAGTCTATACGGATGCTAGTTTCTTTACATGTAAAGAAGAATTTGCCAAAGATAGCACAACCTTTTTTCACATCTTATCAGGCTTTTCAAAACACAAGAAACTTGAAACGCTTTCCATGTCACCGACTCAAATTAAGCCTAAAGTCATCGGACTGATCAGCAATGAAGCCAAATACGGAAACGAGGGTCGCATTATCGTAAAGATGAACTCTTTGGTGGATTCAGATGTCATTCAAGCACTTTATTATGCCTCAACGCAAGGGGTTCAAATCGATATTATCGCCAGAGGAATTTGTTGTTTACGCCCAGGCGTTGCTGGAGTGAGTGAGAACATAAGGGTCAAATCCATCATCGGACGCTACTTGGAGCATGCGCGTATTTTTTACTTTAAAAATGCCGAACCTACGACGACCTTTATATCCAGTGCGGATTGGATGCCTAGAAACTTAGAGCGACGTTTGGAGCTTATGACACCTATTTTTGATAAAACTTTGCAGCAAAAACTGTTTGAAATTCTCCAACTCCAACTTAATGACAATATGCTCAGTTGGACACTAGACAGCGATGGAGAATACACTCAAACAGACAATAATGAAGAGCGTGCCATTAACAACCATACCGTATTGGAAGATTATATGAATAAAATTTATAAAGCGCAAAAAAAAGATACAACCTCACACAAAGCTGAAAAATTGGCACGTCGCTTGTTTAAGGAGAGTTAATGATACTTCCATTTCAAGGTATGGCACCTCGCATTGCTGAGGATGTCTTTGTAGCGCACAGTGCAGATATTATTGGTGAAGTAAGCATTGGGGAAGGTAGTTCGATTTGGTTTGGGGCAGTCATCAGAGGGGATGTCCATTTTATTACGATTGGTAAAAATACCAGTATTCAAGATTTGAGCATGGTGCATGTGACACACTTTACACGCGACGATAAAAGCGACGGTTATCCCACGATTATCGGTGACAATGTCACCGTTGGGCATTGTGTCACCTTGCACGGTTGCACTATTGAAGATGCGTGTTTAATCGGCATGAGTTCGACCATTTTAGACGGTGTCATTATCGGTAAAGAATCCATCGTAGCCGCTGGCTCGCTTGTAACCAAAAACAAGGTCTTCCCACCCCGCTCGATGATTATGGGAAATCCTGCCAAAGTGGTGCGAGAACTAAGCACGGAAGAAGTGGCTTCCTTGTACAAATCTGCTGATAATTACGTACGTTTTAAGAAGATGTACCAGTAGGTTTTGGTTTTTTCTTTTTCTTCTGCTGTTGCGGTTTACTAAAAGCAATCAATGCTTCAACAGTGTTTATCTCCTCAGGTAAAGCTTCAAGAGATTTGTTTAACACAATTTTGCTGGCTAAAGCATCTTGAAGGGCTCGATGATGACTTTCAAACACTTCTTGAAAATACTCCATGAGCGCACTTAGACCATATTTTGGGGCTACAATACACTTTTTCGATAAATCAATGGTGCACAGTTTACGATTGAGCAGCGGTCCAAACCCTGCTTTTTGCATGGCATAAGAAATAAAATAATAGTCGAAATTCACATTGTGTGCTACAAAAATAGCATCCCCCAAAAAAAGTCGAAACGCCTCTAAGACACTACGAAGGGATGGCGCACTTGAAAGCTCTTCTAATGTAATGCCCGTAAGGTTTCGAATCACATCGGGTAATTCTTCACAATAGACCAAAGAGCTAAAGCGCCCTAACTCTTTGCCTCCTTGTACCATGACTGCCCCAATCTCGATAATCTGCGAATGCTCTGGCTTACTTCCGTTACTCTCGATATCGACGATGCAAAACTTAGCCTCACAAAGGGGCATACTAAGCGTCTCTAAGGTAAACGTAACATCGTTGTATTTTATAAGAGGAAGCCCTAAAAGTCGAAGCGTTGCTATATCCTCAACATCAACATACTCAAGCTCCTTAAAGGTACGCATCTTGGCAAAAAACTCTTTATGAAACATCGGTTTTTGAGTCAGTTTATAGATAAAACTATCAAGCGGTCTCATGCTTTAGCCTTTTGAATGAAAGCGCGCACCAAGGCATGGTCTTTGATGCCTTTGCTTTTTTCAACACCACTGCTCACATCGACACCGTAAAAGCCATAGGCTTTGAGTTCTTCGATATTTTCAGGCGTAAGCCCTCCCGCTAAAATGATGTTGTGGTTATCCGCATGCGTAAACCATGAAAGTGCCAACCTCTTTCCCTCTCCTCCAAAACCCTCGACATACGCATCTACAAAACGTAGTTTCCCTTTTGTTTGGACAATATCTTCAGGATTTTTGGCTCTTACCACTTCACGATACGGTACTTCAAGCGCATCTAAAAATGATTGATCGACTTCAAAATGAATCTGAGCCATATCCATCTGAGATTCTTGACATGTAAGGTTGATAAACGCCGATGAAACGCCTACAAAAAGACCAATTTTCTTTACATGTAAAGGAAGTTTTTCTGCAATACATTTCGCGTTTTCTGGACTAATGTAGCGAGGGGATTGTGGGTAAAATACAAAACCAAGTGCATCGGCACCCGCATTTACAGCACATAAAGCATCTTCAACGTTGGTAATACCGCAGATTTTAACCCACATTATTTTAAAGAATCAATCGCACTTTTGTAATCACTGGCTCCAAAAACATAATTGCCTGCCACAACGATGTCCACTCCAGCATCACGAAGTGCTTTAACATTGTGATTGTTCACTCCACCATCGACTTCAATGAGTGTTTTTGCATTTTGACGAAGAATCATCTCTTTTAAACGTGCGGACTTTTCAATCACACTGGGGATAAATTTTTGCCCACCAAAACCTGGATTGACGCTCATCAAAAGCACCATATCCAAATCTTCCAAAAGGTATTCGATGGTTGAAGGCGGTGTGTGGGGATTGAGTGTAATAGCAGGAGAAATCCCATAATCTCTTATTTTTTGAATCAAACGATGCGGATGTTTTTCTTCCTCAATATGAAAAGAGATATATTTTGGCTTCAAAGGAGCAAATAAATCCACAAAAAAGGTGTTGTTTTCCACCATCAGATGCACATCAAGTGGCTTTGTGGTCGCACGAGCTACGGCATTGACTACCACAGGTCCGATGGTTAAGTTAGGGACAAAATGCCCATCCATCACATCCACATGTACCAAATCACAGCCTGCCTCACAAATCGCTTTTATCTCTTCGCTCAACCTTCCAAAATCAGCGGAGAGAATACTGGGTGCTACTAACATAACAAAGCCTTTGGTGAAATTTTACGCAAATTGTAGCAAAATTTATAAAAATTTCGATATAATCTTCGCCTCATTCAATTAAGTCAATATTTTGCTTCTTTGATGTACAATTCACGATAAAAAATTTAAGGAATTCCCGATGGCAAGAAAATGCGCGATTACTGGCAAGGGTCCAATGGTTGGAAACAACGTAAGCCATGCAAATAACAAGACTAAAAGAAGATTTCTTCCAAATCTTAGAACGGTTCGTATAACCCTTGAAGATGGAACAACTCAGAAAGTTAGAATTGCTGCTTCTACACTTCGCACCATGAAGAAAAACGGCTAAATTTTCCCCTTAAAGGGAGAGTTTTCTCCCTTTTCCTCTTTTTCCCTTTCACAATTATCATTCCAAAGGATTGAGCCATGTTTACCATTCTACCTCTTAAAAATGGGTTGGATAACGTCCTAGGCTTTTACTGCCAAGGTGTTCATGCTGGTTTTAAACCAAACGCTAAAGAAGATGTTGCTTTCATCCGCTCAGATGAGCCGTGCGATGTGAGTGCCGTCTTTACCACAAACGTATTTCAAGCGGCACCCATTAAACACTTTTTACGCTATCCCAAGGGGTTTCAAACCAATTTTATTTTGATGAACGCTAAAAATGCCAATGCAATGACTGGAACTAAAGGCATTGAAGATATCGATACTCTTTTTGAAAAACTCAAAAACGTTTACCCTCCCCTTCATAACCCCGTTATGAGTTCAACGGGTGTTATTGGCTATCGTTTAAACGTTGAAAAACTCTCATCTGCTTTTTCACTCTTTGACTTTAATGCCAAGAACTCACACTCAACGGCGTCTGCAATTATGACGACCGATAGTTTTAAAAAAGAGCTGTGTTTTAAAGTGATTTTAGAAGATGGTTCTTTTTTCCATATTGCCGCTATTTGCAAAGGGGCTGGAATGATTAACCCTGCGATGGCAACAATGCTTTGCTTTATTTTAACCGATGCCACTATCCCAAAAGCTGATATGGACGAACTTTTATTGCCTGCGATTGAGTCATCGTTTAACGCAGTGAGCGTTGATGGAGATACCTCCACGAACGACACCGTGCTTCTTTTAAGTTCAAAACACAATGCTTACTCCAAAGAAGCCTTTAATGAAGCCTTGAAGATGATCACCAAAGAGCTTAGTCTCATGTTGGTACGTGATGGTGAGGGTGCAACCAAAGTCGTTGCTTTTGAAGTGAGTGGTGCTAGAAATGACCAAGAAGCCCAAAAAGCCGCGAAGGCACTCAGCAACTCATTACTGGTCAAAACGGCTTTATTTGGTGAAGACCCAAACTGGGGGCGTATCGCTTCAACCATAGGGGCAAGTGGCATTACATGTAATGAAGAAACGCTTGTCATTCATTACGATGATGTGCTGATTTATTCCAAAGAGCAACGCTCACTGGATGTGGAATCAGAAAAAAGAGCAGCGGCTGTGATGAAAAAAGAGTCCTTTCGCATTCGCTGTGAATTGGGAATAGGTGATGCTTCTTTTACGGCGTATGGCTGTGATTTGGGGCATGAGTATGTCAAAATCAATGCTGATTACCGAACTTAAGTACTTTTTTGCTAAAATAAAACAACCATAAACAAGGAGAAACCATGCTACACGAATACAGAGACATCATCTCAAAACTTAAAGTTGACAATGCGCACTTTGCTAAAATTTTTGAAAAACACAATGATTTAGACCAAAAAATCACCGACATCACAGAAGGTCGTGAACACGCAAGTGATTTGGAGCTTGAAGCGATGAAAAAAGAGAAACTTCATCTTAAAGATGAAGCGTATGCGATGATTATGGCGTATAAAAAAGAGCACAATCTTTAATACTGTTTGGGATTTTTATCCCAAACACCTTATATCAACCACTTTTCCTCTGCTATTTTCTTTACAAAACTCCACGATTTTTCCATGAAACCGAGCGTAAAGTTCATTTAAAGAAAGCTCTCGTCCATAAAGAGAAGCTATCTTTTTCCAATTCACATCAATACCCTCACAAAACCACGTTTGCAATGCCTCATAACTTTCAAACTCATACCCAAACGCATTCACTAAGCGCGCACTATAGGCATCGACAACCATCGCTTCTCTTTTGCATGCATAACATAAAATACTATCAGCACTCTCTTCTCCAATGCCTTTTTGCGCTAAGAGCCATTCACGATTTACACGTTCGCAAAAAAACTCAAAACTTCTAAAATCTTCTACAATCGCCCGACTCAATTTTTGTAAATTGTGTGCTTTAGTGTTATAAAAACCGCTGGGCTTAATCATCTGGCTTAAATACTCACGCTCACATGATGCTATCTTTTCTAAAGAGTCCATCCCCGCACGTTCTAAATTTTCGATACTCTGTTCAACCTTTTCCCATTTGCTCTGTTGGGTTAAAAGAGCCCCCACAATCACCCAAAAACTTCCTGATTTTGGCCACCAAAATGGGTCTCGCGTGGTTTTAAGATAGCCTGCTTCTTTTAACAAACAGAGCAGTTCAAAGCTATTATTCATGCAAAGCCTTAGCACTAAGTCTTTCGCGATCATCAAAAATACGAAGCTTATGTGCTTCAATACATTTGCCCTCTTCTATCTCCAAAATCACCATTTGAAGAATTTTTTTACATGTTTTAGGAATATCTAAACTGGCAGGAAGCCCTGTTAAAAAACGCTTCAAAGGTGCATCTTTGTCCATACCTATCACGCCATCACGGCACCCACTAAGCCCCACATCGGTGACATAACACGTGCCTGCCACGATATGCAAATCATCCGTTCCCACATGCGTATGCGTTCCCAAGATGGCACTAACTTTCCCTTTTAAAAGATGCAACATAGCATATTTTTCCGATGTAACTTCCGCATGAAAATCCACAATAATAGTTTTTATACCCTCTTCACATAGCTCTGCAACTGTTTTTTGTGCTCGTAAAAAAGGATTTTCTACCATAGACATCCCATAGTGTCCTAAAACATTCACCACAGCGACTTTTTCATTCTTTACATGTAAGACTTTCACACCACTTCCCGCCACACCTTCAGGGTAATTAAGGGGTCTTAAAATGGGCATAGCATCCAAAAGGGGAATAATCTCTTTCTTATCCCACGAATGGTTTCCCCCACTGATGATATCGACCCCATAGCCAAGTAACTCTTTTGCATGTTCGATACTCAAGCCAAACCCGTGGCTGGCATTTTCGCCATTGGCAATGACGACATCCAGTGCAAACTCTGTGCGAATTTTTCTAAGATGGGTTTGAAGCATGTTTCGACCAGGCTTTCCTACGATGTCACCGATAAAGGCTATCTTCATGCTTTTTTCCTTAAATGTGCTAACACCGCTGCGATAATATCGTCATCATCACGACTGCGTGATTGAAGCAGCACTTTTTTCTCCAATACATCTTTACATGTAATGTTTTGACCATAATTTGAAATGAAGATAATACCCTTCAGCGTGGCTAAAATCTTAATCTCTATGAGTTCTAAAAATTGCTTGGTGGTGACATCGAGTTTTCCAAAACGGTCGACCATCTCTTCTTCGATTTCTAACACTTCATGCACACTTCCACAACGGCTCAGCCTTCGGTATAGCTCTAAACGTACACGCTCTTCCGCGATGTAGTTTTCATTGATAAACGCCGAAATGGAGAGCTTAATATCTACCTCTTTAGAAGCCACAGGGGCCTTGCCCGTAAGTGAATTAATCGCATCTTCAAGCATACGCAAATAGAGTGCATATCCTATGTTTTTAAGATGCCCACTTTGTGCTTCTCCCACCAAATTTCCACCCCCTCTGATTTCAAGGTCGTGGTACGCCAAAATTGAACCACTTCCAAGATAAGAGTTGGACTCCAAGGCAATGAGACGTTTTTTGGCAGACTCCGAAAGTTCTTCTTTATCTTTGACCAAAAAGTAACAATACCCTTGCCTCCTTGAACGCCCTACACGCCCACGCAACTGATGCAAATCCGCCATCCCAAAGTGATCCGCCGCATCAATAATGATGGTATTGACATTAGGGATATGAATACCCGATTCGATAATAGAAGTACTTAAAAGCACATCATACTCTTTTTCCTCAAAACGCAACATCTCTTTTTCGGTCACAGTAGCAGCAACTTCTGAATGAAGTACCAAGATACGAAGATGCGGTAAAAGCTTCATCAATTCTTGACGTTTAGCTTCAATGGTGGCAATGCGGTTGTGTACAAAGAACAGCTGTCCACCTCGTCTGGTTTCACGTAAAATCGCCTCTTTGATGACTTTATCGTCGTACTCTTTCACAAAGGTACGTACATCTTCGCGCTCGTTTGGAGGGGTGAGAAGCTGAGAGTACTGTTTGATGGAACTTAGTGCCATATTGAGGCTTCGAGGAATGGGTGTGGCACTCATGGAGAGAATATGAAGGTTTTCACACAAACTTTTAAGTTTTTCTTTTTGCTTTACGCCAAATTTATGTTCCTCATCCACCACCACAAGGGCTGGATTGAAAAGCTCCACATCAAAAAGCGAATGCGTTCCCACACACACCTGCAATACTCCGCTTTTAAGCTCTTTTAAAAGGATTTGCTTTTGTGCCGCTGTGGTAAAGCGATCAAGTTGAGCTACTCGGATGTTATACTTTGAAAATCGAGCTTGGAGGCTTTTGTAGTGTTGGGAACATAAAAGGGTGGTGGGTGCTATCAAAAGGGCTTGAAAACCGCTTTGAACGGTAGCAAAGATGGCATTCATCGCCACTTCTGTTTTTCCAAAGCCCACATCACCACTGAGTAGCCTGTCCATCATACGACCGCTTCTAAAATCTTCCAAGATTTCACCCACCACACGTCTTTGATCCTCGGTGTAGATAAATCCCGCGTCCATTTCAAAACGTACCATTTCGTGTCTATTGGCTTCAATTTTAAGGGCTTCAATCATCTCGCGTTTGGCTGCCATATCGACGATTTCACTAGCAATTTCGAGTAAACGCTCTTTGGTTTTGGCTTTAAGCTTTTGAAAACTTCCCTTTCCAAGCCTGTCAACACCCACCATCGTACCGCTCTCACCAATGTAGCGGTCAATCACATGTAAATTTTCAACAGGGAGAAGAAGTCTATCATCACCCAAATACTCAATCACCACAAAATCTTTGGTGGCACCTAAAACGGTGGTATTCATCAAGCCTTTAAAAATACCAATTCCGTAATTTTCATGCACCACATAATCACCACTCTTAAGCTCATCTAGCACAATGCTCACCGTTCGCCGCTTCCGCTTTTGAATCGGTTGATTTAAAGAGAGAATAATTTCATCTTGACTCATCACATTGACAATAGCATCACTGTGAATAAACTTTACATGTAAGGGGTCAAGCTCTGCCATGCGCACTAAAATATCATTTTTAGCTAAAAGGGTTAATTTTTTAGCATGATGCAATTCTAAAAACGTTTTAATATTGCTAGGATGAATCTCTTTAAAGTATGTGGCTTCTGGAAGGTTGGGTAAAGCGTCTAAAATAGCTCCAAGGGAAGGGTCTATCGCCACCATCTCTTCTCGTTCATTCAGCGCTTCAGGTGTTAAAAAAATCTTAAATGTCTCATGGTATGTGTGAGCCAATTCGCCTAAAGACCACAGTCCCAAGGAGTGAATGTCTTTACTAAAACTGTCGCTTTTAAGATGCAAGCTCGTACGCTCAACATGCTCATATTGCGCCTCAGTCAAGGCAAACAACGCGGGGAAAAGGGTGACACTTTCTAGTTCTTCTTTCGCACTTTTTTGACTTTGGCAGGAAAAAGTGCGGATACTTTCAACCTCATCGTCAAACAAACTGATGCGCAATGCTTGGTCATGATTGGGAGGAAAAATATCAAGAATATCGCCACGAACAGAAATTTCACCCCTACCTTGCACCACATCGACGGCTTGATAGCCCCAATAAAACATCTGTGCTTTAAACGTAGGCAGATGAATCCTGTCGCCAAAAGAGAGTTCAAAGGATTGAAAAAGGGTTTTGGAAGGAAGGGGTGTTAAGAGTGTTCGAAGCGGTGCAATTAAAATTTTCTTACTACTTGCATCTGCATAATAGGCATGAAGTGTGGCTAAAAGCTCAACCAATTCTTCCTGAAATGAACGTAAATCATCCCCAATGCTGGCTCTAAAATCGGGCAAAACATACTGTTTTTTCCCTAAAAAGGAGAGAACATGCGACGCGTGTTCTGCCTCCTTGTCATCTTTAACACCAAGTAACTCACACCAATTTTTGGTTTTAAAAAATTCGTAACAGGAGGCTTGGGACATTAATTCTCAAATGTTATCATCTGTGTATCGGTCTTAATTTTGCTTTCACCCTCAAAAATCGCCCTAGCTTCAATCACTAGCTCTTTCGAGACCACTTTACCGATGAACCGCCCACCCTCTAAGACTTCGACATTATCACAATTGGCATTGCCCTCAAATAAACCATTGACCATCAAACGGCTGGCATGAATCTCGCCACTTACCCGTCCTTGTTTTCCGATAGTCACAATGCTATCAGAGACGATTTTACCAATAATCTCACCATCAATATGAAGGCGTGTTTCGCAATTAAAAACACCCTCTACTTTGGCTCCACTAGCAATGATGGTGGTTTCGGAAGTGGATACTGTGCGTTGATCAGCTTTATCAAAGATTCCCATGTGACTCGTTTCTCCTTTTTAAATATTTCGATAAAATTTGACCCTCTCCAGTGCAAAAATGGTTCAGGATCAAGGGTTCGTCCAATAAATCGTACTTCATAATGCAAATGTGGTCCTGTTGACATCCCCGTATTGCCCGCATAGGCTATCAAATCCCCTTTTCTAACAAACTGTCCCTCTTTTACGGCTGGTCTGTTTTGCAAATGCGCGTAATACGTTTCAAATCCGTAATTATGTCCCACGGAGACAACGTTGCCGTACCCACTGTTTTTATTGTACTCAGTATAACGAACAACCCCATCAGCAGGTGCTAAAATAGGCGTTCCAATGTTTGCTCTTAGATCCACACCCGTGTGAAATTCTTTACGCTTTAACACAGGGTTTATACGCCATCCAAATTTGGAAGAAATTTCCGAATACGCCATCACATCGCCATTAGGAATATTATCGAAAAAAGTCTTTTGTTGCGTAATAATGATATCGATGTCTTCGAGTCTTACATCAATATTCTCTTCTTCACTGACCTTAATGCCAACCATCTCTTCAATATTACTGACTTTTTCGTGTAAATCTTCATACTCTTGCGCTTTTTGAGCAATATTAGCCTGCAACTCTTCATTTTGTGATATCAACACATTCCGTTCTTGGATAATTACCTCTTTTTTCTCTTCCAAACTGGAGACTTCTTTAAACAAAAAGAGAATCAAAAAGCTCCCCACCAAAATGACCAATGCCACAAATAGAGTAAAATAGAGCAAAAACTTTTTAATCAGTTGATGCAAGAGATAATGTTTTGAGCCATGAATGTCTGAAATAGTGACAGTAAATTTATCTTTCACGTTGTCCTTTCATAAATGCTTCAACCACCGAGAATGAGCCAAAAACCACATACTCTTTTGCCGAATCAATTCTCTCAAATGCACGGCTTTCAAGCCCTAATGATTTTGCGATACCTATTAAAGAAGTGTGTTCAATCGCACGAGAACTTTCAATGGGAATAATTTCAAGCACTTCAATGATGGGCTTTAAACACTCCAAAATCAAAGCAACATCCTTATCTACATAACTATTATAGACTAAAATCACTTTTTTTGCACCTACGGCTTCACGTAAAGCAAGAGCTGCCATAGGATTGTGCCCCACATCTAAACGCACATTAGGCAAAAAAAGCTCATACCGTCCTTTTAATGTCATCGTCTCCATGCACTCTAAATTTATATCATACCCAAGAAAGGTTAATGCCGCAACTGCGGTGCGCAAATTATCGTGCAAATATGGCGCATAACTTTTATGTTTGGCGTATACAGCGATGGCTAAAGCATCTTCCTCTTTTAATGCTATTTCTACGTCAAGCATTCTTACATGTAACGCCTCTGCTTTGGCTTTTGCAAAGGCGTGTACACAGGTTTCATATTGTCTAGCAAGAACAAAGTCTGTGGCAATACTATTGAGTTTAGTCGTGCTAATTGCCTCAAGGGTGTCGCCTAAAAAAGCTTGATGGTCATACCCGATAGGTGTGATAATGGAGAGAATTTTTGGAAAAACATTGGTTGCATCAAACTCTCCACCAAGACCTGCTTCTAACACAACATAATCGCATATTTCACTCAAAATAACCATTGCCAAAAGCGTCGTATACTCAAAATAGGAGAGTGACAACGCTTCCTCATCGCTCAAAAGTGCCAATAACTGCGTGTGTGCTTCTTCTAACATTGCATCACTCACATCACTTCCATCGATCCAAATACGCTCATTAAAATGAATAATATGTGGGGACGTATAATGCCCTACATGTAAGCCTATTGAACGAAGCATATGGGCTAAAAATCGCCCCGTTGTCCCCTTGCCATTGGTACCAACAATGTGAATAATTTTGGGGTGTTTAAAAAAAGGAGCAATGCGCGCATACACTTTAGGCATACGCGCATAGTCAATCACATCGTAAAAAAGTGGTTTTTCTCTTAAAAAAGTATGCAAAGACATCAGACGTGAGGCATAACCCTGTTACGACCCATCTCTTTAGCTTTATACAAAAGGGTATCTGCCGCATTGAGCGTCTCTTCACTTGAAGCGTTTAAAGAGCGCTGTGCCACACCGCAACTGACCGTGATATTAATACGTTCATTTTTGTATAAAAATTTAAATTGCTCTACGATTGAGCGAATTTTTCCCGCAAATGCCACGCCTTGAGCCAATTCAACGCTGGGTAAAATAATCAAGAATTCTTCACCACCGTAACGCCCTACAAAATCAACCTGACGAACATATTTTCGCAAAATTTTCCCAACCGTAGAGAGAATGACATCGCCTGCTTCATGCCCATAGGTATCATTGACCATTTTAAAATGGTCAATATCAATAAAACAAAGGGTGTAGTCTACTTTGTAACGACTGAAAGCATCTTCGACGCGCCCTAATTCATCCGAAAGTGCTCGCTTTGTTGCCACATGGGTTAAGTAATCTTCTTTGACCTCTTGTTTCGCTACCAAAAGAGCAGATTCGAGTTTGGTAATTCTACTTTGTAACTTACCAATCGTTTCTTGATTGCTTATCATTTTTTCACTTAAAGATTTTGTCTCGTTCTCTAGCGAAGAGGCAATATGTAAAAGCTTCACTTGAACACTCTCAAAACTGTCTTGAGAAAGATTGATGTTTTGTAAATCCGCTTTAATCACTTTGACTTGTTCATGGCTTAAGTTACTGCTGTTGATTAAATCAATAATTTTTGTGTTGATTTCATCTAAAATTTTATCCAAAGCAGAGACTTTTTTTTGTACTTCTGCCTTATCAAGCTCAATACGCTTTGCAATAAATTGTTTAATCTCTTTTTGAAGCCCTTGTGAACCTAAAGATTCGGGTGATTGGCGCAATTCATGACTAATCTTTGCTAGTTCATCGTTCATTCCAGAAGCAATAGAGGGAACCAATGAGGCGATGATTAAAGGAGCCAGTATGGCATAAACCTCGTTTCCATTGTCTTTGTTAAGCATTTTGAGAATATCGCGAACCATAGCTTCAAGATCATCTTTGGTGACATGACCAAAAGAGTCCAGTTTTTTAAGATAACTGTCATCATAATTGGAGATAAAATCAAACCATTTTTCTTTTACCAATTCAATGGACTGAACATTTTGATGAAAATCAAGTCGTTCCAACGAGGCATTGGCAAGATTGGTAGCTTTGGAATCGTGAAGCAATGAGATAGCTTGTAACACGCGTTTTGAAAGTGTGACCAACGCATTGATCATTTTGGTTGCATCACCTTCATTGGAACGATTGAGCTTTGCCACACAAAAGGAGAGTAGTTCATCCACCGATGTGACATTAAAGCGTTTTAAATCGTTCACCAAAGAAGTATCGAGTTTTTTAATGTACTTGTCAACTTTTTGACAATCTTCAACAATCACACCTTTTTGTTTTGCCACCTTGCAAAATATTTTTGAATAATTATCGGGTGTTAAATTAAGGTGTTCTGCTTTAATCAGCTCCAAAGAATCGCGAATAATTTCATTGATGGTTGTTGCCATGATAGAGTCCTTGTATAGCAATTTTAGAGACAAATTCATCTAAAGCATCACTCGCTGCGTAACGAATAGCTTCAAAACGTTTGGCATCTGAGATAACACTGTTGGATTCAATCGAGAAGTCATACTCTCCAGAAGTTTTCATCACCTGTTCTTTTTCACTGCCTCTTTTATACTTTGTCGTGAGCGTTACCCGTGCTTTATACGCAATAACATAACCATTGGCATCGTAAACTGTGGGTGAAAAAGTAATACCTGCTATGCTTACATGTAAGAGCGATTCTGCTTTTTCTTTAGGTGCAATCTTGGCACCAAAACGGCTCACAATCGCTTCATTGACACTGTCTTTAATTAAAACAGTATTTTGTGGGTCTTTCCTTGAAATGGTGACTTCAGCATAAATACTATCCCCCAATGCTTGCTTTGCATAATATGTTGTTGGTTTATACCCACATCCTATCAGTAAAAAACATGCACATACCCACAAAAATATCTGTTTCATCTTATTTTACCACCAAATTAATCAATTTATTAGGTACATAAATTTCTTTTAAAAGCTCACTTCCTTCAAGCCATTTTGCAGCACTTTGTTTTCCAAGAAGCAAAGCCTCATCTTTCCCAATGGTCGTTGGCACTTCAATTTCTGAGCGTTTTTTACCGTTGATGGTGACCGCCAAAATCATCGTATCACTCACCATCACCTCTTCTTTGAGTGCTATGGGCGCAAAATTGGCACGTTTGAAAAGTGCTTCGCTCATCTCCCACGCCAAATGGGGCACAATCGGTTCTAAAAGGTTCAATAAAATAAAATACCCCTCACTCCACACCGCCTTGTCCTCTTGGTCACATAAGGCATTGAGTGCTTCCATACATGCGGCAATCAAGGTATTAAAGGCATAGCCGCCTTTAAAAACCTCGTTTGATTTTTTCAAAGCCTCATACACTTTTTTACGTGCGTATTTCGACTCTTTGGAGAGTGCGTCATGGTTGATAACAGGAATTTCTTTACATGTAAAGGCATTTTCACTCTTTTGTGCCAAACGTTTTAAGAAACGAAACGCTCCATCGACTGCACTATCATTCCACTCCAACTCTTTTTGTGGAGGCGCTGCAAAGAGGATAAACAGACGCGCTGTATCGGCACCGAACTCTTTGATAATCGCATCGGGGTCGACCGTATTGCCTTTGGATTTGCTCATCTTGGAGCCGTCTTTGAGCACCATGCCTTGCGTCAAAAGATTGGCAAAGGGTTCGTTACATGTAACGTATCCCAAATCCCTTAAAACCTTGGTGAAAAAACGAGAATACAAAAGGTGTAAAATCGCATGTTCAATCCCACCAATGTACTGATCCACATTCATCCAGTAATTGGCACTTTGCTTATCAAACGGAACATCTGCCCAAAACGATGGGTCTGAGGTGTAACGTAAAAAATACCAACTGGATTGAAAGAACGTATCCATCGTGTCGGTTTCACGCAAGGCATTTGCGCCACAACAAGGACATGAGGTGTGTTTCCATGTGGGGTGTTTATCCAAAGGATTGCCCTCGCCTTTGATTTCGACATCATCAGGCAATGCAACGGGGAGATTTTCGAATTTTTCAGGCACAAGACCACATTTTGGACAATGCACCATAGGAATCGGAGCACCCCAATAACGCTGACGGCTAATCCCCCAATCCCGCAACTTATAATTAACAACTTTTTTACCCAAACCTTGCGCTTCAAAATGAGCAATAATCGCTTTTTGAGCACTTTTAGAGTCTAAGCCGCTAAATTCGCCTGAGTTGATGGTTTTGCCATACTCTGTTGTCGCCACGCTTCCATCAAAAGGTGTTTCATGTGCAATGCTTTGAATAATCGGTAAATGATATTTTTGTGCAAATTCAAAGTCACGCTCATCATGCGCAGGAACCGCCATAACCGCACCGCCACCGTACTCAATCAACACAAAATTCGCTACCCATAGCGGCACATTTTGCCCTGTGAGGGGGTGAATGACATCAAGCCCTAAACACACACCCTCTTTAGGCATTTGCGCTCGCTCACGAGAGCCAACACTTTGCATTTTTTTAATCTGTGCGATTTTATCTTCACATAAGAGTTTATGTTCTATAAGGTATTTAACTATTCCATGCTCAGGGGCAAGTGCTGAATAGCTCACACCATAAATGGTATCAGGGCGTGTGGTAAACACCATGTATTTTTCAAAATTGCCACCCAATTTTGCTTTGGATTCAGCGCTTAACTCAAAAGAAAACTCTAAACCCTCACTTCTGCCTATCCAATTTTCCTGCATGGTTAAAACTTGAGCGGGCCAACCCTCTTTCAAGGTTTCACAATCATCTAAGAGTTCTTGAGCGTATTGCGTAATTTTAAGGTAATAGCCGGGGAGTTGGCGTTGTTCTACAGGATTATCGCACCTCCAACAACAGCCCTCTTCGACTTGTTCGTTGGCTAAAACGGTTTGGCAGGTGTTACACCAATTAAGCGTCGCACTTTTTTGATAAACCAAGCCTTTGTTGTACATCTCAATAAAAAGACGTTGTTCGTGTTTGGTGTAAAGGGTATCGCTTGCGGCAAATTCTCTGGTTTTTGAAAAAGAGAGTCCAAGAGAGGAGAGTTCTTTGCGCATATAATCAATATTTTCATACGTCCACTTTTTAGGATGAACCCCATGCTTAATCGCCGCATTTTCAGCAGGCATACCAAAACTGTCCCAACCAATCGGGTGAAGCACGTTAAAGCCGTTTTTACGGTGGTGTCTTGCAATCGCATCGCCTATGGTGTAGTTGCGCACATGCCCCATGTGAATACGACCACTGGGGTAGGGAAACATACTTAAAATATATTTTTTAGGCAATTCAAAACTGTTTTTTGGTTCAAACGCACCCGTGTTTTCCCAGTGTGTTTGCCATTTGTACTCGATATCTTTAGGGCTGTACTGCATCTACTTCTCCATTCCTTGACCTTACACGGTGCCTTTTTCATACATGGCACGCATCTTTTCTCTTTCAACTCTGTTCTTTTCTTTCAACGCTTCTTTATTTTTATACGCGGCAATATCAAATCCAAACCACTTTAGAAGCGGTGCTGCGATAAAAATAGAGCTGTAAGTTCCAATAAAAACACCAAAGAGAAGCGTAAAACTAAACCCATGAATAATTTCTCCTCCAAACAAAAAGAGGGTCAATACCACGAAAAGAACCGTCAAAGAGGTCAATGTGGTACGTGAGAGGGTTTGAGATACTGCTTGATTGATGATGTCCAAAAGATTGAAGCTTTTGCTCTCTTTAATGTCTTCACGAATACGGTCAAATACGATAATGGTGTCATTAATCGAGTAACCTATCAGCGTTAGCATCGCCGCTAAAACATCCAAACTCACTTCAATATCAAACAAAATAATCGCACCCAGCGTAATGCTCACATCGTGGACCAAGGCAGCCACAGAAGCAATCGCAAAACGCCACTCAAAGCGAAATGCGACGTAAATTAAAATAGCTAAAATCCCCATAATAGTGGACATTAGCCCTTTTTCGCGCAACTCACTTCCTACTTTTGGCCCCACGATATCGACTTTTCGAATATCAAAATTCCCCGTACCTTTGAGCAGCTCACGCACTCTATCCCCAACGTCGTTACTGACACTCTCATTCGTGGTTGCAAAACGAATGACGATTTCATCTGGGCTTCCAAACTCTGTAATTAAGGCATTTGCAAACATTTTATCGCTAGAGATTTGCTCCCTAATTTGATCAATCGGTGCTTTTTGGTCGTACTTGACTTGAACCAAAGTTCCCCCCGAAAAGTCAATGCCATAACTTAAACCCTTTGTTGCCAAAAGCCCATAAGAACACGCAATGAGTAAAAGTGAAAAAAGCATAAAAATCTTACTTTTACCCATAAAATTATAGATTTTATTTTTAGAGAAAAACTCCATTATGCGCTCCTCTTTATGCCAAACCAAAAGGTAAGGTTTTTGCTTTTTTCAAGATAAGGCATGATGAATTGATAGATACCATGCGTTCCCAAAATAGCAGTAAGCATAGAGACCAAAATACCAATGCTTAAACTCACCGCAAAGCCTTTGATAGGACCCGTACCATAGACATACAAAATAACGGCGGTGATTAAGGAAGTTAGGTTACTGTCCACAATCGCACTCATGGCATTGGCATAACCGTTTTCAATGGCTTGCTTCATGCCAACCCCTGCACGCAACAATTCACGAATACGTTCACAAATAATGACGTTTGCATCGACGGCAATACCGATAATAAGGACAATTCCCGCCATCCCTGGTAACGTCAAGGTTGCTCCAAAAAGTGCCATAATCGCAATCAATAAAAAGAGATTTGCCACAAGAGCAATATTAGCAATCACACCCGCCATTCGGTAGTAAAATAACATAAATGCGACAACCAACGAAAACCCTGAAACCAGAGCAATAAGACTTGCTTTAATACTATCAGCACCCAAAGAAGGACCAATACTTCTCTTTTCAAGTAAAGTAACAGGTGCCAAAAGAGCACCACTTCGAAGTGCAATAGCCACATCGTGTGCTTCTTTGACGCTAAAGCCTCCACTGATCTGTCCACTTCCTCCCCCAATGCGTTCGCGAATAACAGGGTCTGAATAGACTTTATTATCAAGCACAATGGCTAAGCGATTGCCCACGTTATTGGCGGTAAAATCACCAAATATTTTTGCACCCTCGGAGTTGAGTGTAAAATTAATGACAGGTTGTTGCATCTCACTAAATGCCACTTTGGCATCGGTGAGCATACTGCCATCGATGATGGGAATCTCTTTTAAGATATGGCGAATCTGCTCACCCCTAGCATCAGGTAAAATAACATCCCCATACTGCGCAGCCTCAGTAGGACTCATGCTATTGGCGCGATCCGCTCTTTTTTCATCCACCGCCATCAGTTGTAGATGCGCGGCTTTGGCAATGAGTTCACGAGCACGCTGTTCATCGTCTGCTGTTTTAATCCCAGGGAGTTCAACAAGAATTTTATCGCTTCCTTGTTTAGCAACATTGGGCTCTGCTAATCCAAATTGATCCAAACGATTACGAATCGTCTCAACCGCTTGAGAGATGGCGTACTCTTTTGTCAGCTCTTTTTCTTTTTCTTCAAGACTAAGCGTGTATTTGAGGGCTTCTTTGTTTACATGTAAGCCTTGAATCGCTTTTAGCATCTCATCAAGCTTCTTCTCTTCATCTTTGTCCAAAAGGGTGAGGGTAATCGTCTCTTCTTGGATGCGAAGGTCATCGATAATGATATCACCGCTTTGGGCAAAAAATTTCACACTCGAAGCGATAGATTTGATTTTTGATTTGATCGCTTCTTCGGTTTTAACACCTAAAAGCATATGCAGTCCGCCTTGGAGATCAAGGCCTAGAGAAATTTTAGCACCTTTTTCAGTTTGCAAAAAGGTGGGCATCGACATGCCCACACCAAAAATGATAGCAAGAAAAAAGATGACTAAACGATAGTTTAGTCTAGGGCTATTCATCGATTTTCTTTGCAATAAAGTCTCTAGAAATCTTAACCGTTACGCCTTCATCATTAAGCTTAAGTTTGATAGAATCCTCATCAGCTTTAACAACTTCACCAATTAATCCTCCGTTGGTAATCACCTTATCGCCTTTTTTCAACGAGGAGATCATCTCTTTGTGCTTTTTAGCCTGATTTTGTTGAGGCCGAATCACAAGAAAATAGAAAATTGCAAAAAGTGCAACTAAGGGCAGTAATGAAGAGATTAAATTCGCAGAACCTTGCATGGAAATCCTTTATATTTAAAAATTTGGATATTTATTTTACCCGCATTTATCTAATAAAAGCCTTTGTTATAGCACTTAGCCTCTCCGCTTTTATCTACTGCGACACTTTTGAGCTCACACATCTTTGGCTTAACTCTCTTTTGGCTCTTTTTGGTTTTTATCTTTTATTCGGTGCACACAAAGTGGTCTGGTTTTGGAGTGGTTTTTTCATAGGGATTTTGTGGTTTTACTGGATTAGTTTTAGTTTTATTTATTACGATTTAGTGTTTCTTATTCCCTTCATTATCGTAAGTCTAGCCCTTGTGTATGGCGTATGGTTTTGGGCTATTGGAAGATGGATACGCAATACCTATGCGCAAGCGTTTTGTATCTGGAGCATGAGTTTTATAGCACCTTTTGGCTTTAATTGGTTTAAACCTGAACTGATACTTATTCATACCTATTTTTCGACATCTTCTCTCTACGTTATTCTTTTTCTAGGGGGAATTGCCCTTTTAAAGGCCTCTTCGTTAGTGGGGAAATCTGCGGGCATTGCTGTTTTAGCATTTGTGTTATGGTTTCCTTCTTCTATTTCGCATGTGGTTCTTTCTCCGTCTATTGATGTTGCGATTCCCTCCATGCACATCGAACAATCCAAACGTTGGGATAAAGCCTATCAAAAAGATGCCATTAATGCCAATTTTGCACTGATAGAAGAGGCGATTGCCAATAAAAAAGAGCTTATCATTTTACCTGAAAGTGCGTTCCCTCTCTACCTCAATCATGAAGAAGCCTTGATCGAAAAACTGAAAGCCTACTCTTACAGCATTTCAATTGTAACGGGGGCTTTGACATATGAAAACGAAGCATTTTTTAACTCTTCGTATCTTTTTGAAGCAGGGCAAATGCACATTGCCCACAAGGTTGTGTTGGTTCCTTTTGGTGAAGAAGTGCCATTTCCTGAGTTTTTAACAACCCTGATCAATCAACTCTTTTTTGATGGTGCAAAAGATTACACCAAAGCTCAAAAGCCCTATGACTTTACTATTCAAGGCATGACATTTCGAAATGCCATTTGTTATGAAGCTACAACGGATGTCCTCTATGAAAACAATCCTAAACACATGGTTGCCATTAGTAACAATGCATGGTTTACGCCCTCCATTGAGCCAACCTTACAACACCTTCTTTTAAAACTCTATGCTAGAAAATACAATACACTCATCTATCACAGTGCCAATGGTGGAAAAAGTGGGATTATTTATCCATAAGAAGCGCACAAAGCACTTCTTATGGTCTTTACATGTAAGCTATTTTTTGAGGGCTTTAAAGATTTCCAAACTGTCCAATTTTTCCCACGGATAATCACTCTGCCCTACTTGTCCACGTGCCGCAACATCTGCGTACAAGAAGGTTTCAGAGCTTGGTTTGTCTAGATTAAATTTGTTTGTAATCCAACGTGGTGTGAGGCTAAAGGTATTGAGGACAAATTCTGAAAGCGCATCATCCCCGATGCTCGTGTATGTTCCCATCGTGTCAACGGAAACGGAGACAGGCTTGGCTACGCCAATCGCATAAGAGAGCTGAACCGAGCATTTTTTAGCAAGACCCGCTGCTACGATGTGCTTGGCTATCCAACGTCCTGCATACAAACCACTACGGTCAACTTTCGTATAATCTTTACTCGATTGTGCACCCCCACCAATAGGAGCATAACCTCCAAAACTGTCAACAATCAGCTTTCGTCCTGTTAATCCAGAGTCATGCAAAGAGCTGTGATTGACATAGCGTCCTGTTGGGTTGATGTGAATAATGGTGTTATTAGGGTCGTATAATTCAGGAGGCAATCCTGTATCATCAATCAGCCCTTTAATGAGTACTTTGACATCCTCATACGACATCGTCTCGGTGGAAGGGGCAGAGACAACAATGGTGTGAATCTTTTGAGGTTTGCACTCTTCAAAATTTTGCTTCGTCCCATAATCAATCGTAACTTGAGTTTTAATATCCACACCCAATTTATGGTTGTGCTTAAGGGCATAATTGTAGACTTTATCGCTGAGCATTCTGGCATACGTAATGGCAGCTGGCATAAAATCAGCGGTCTCAGAGGAAGCAAACCCAAACATAATGCCCTGATCGCCCGCGCCGATTTCACCGCTTGTTTGATCAACACCTTGGTTGATGTCGCTACTTTGTTGATTAAGAAGCACTTGAACTTTGACCTCATCGGGGTATAAACACTGCTCTTTTGTAAAAGCAGACTTCCCATCGTATCCGATTTTAATCAAAGCATCTTTGACGATTTTTTCATAATCAGAAAAGGAGAGAATACTTTTGGTATTGACTTCGCCACCAATAATAACATGCTTTCCAGCAACAAAAACTTCACTCGCAACACGCGAATTACTGTCTTGAATTAACAGTGCATCCACAATGCTATCGGCAATAATATCCGCACATTTGTCAGGATGACCAGGGCTTACCACTTCTGAGGTAAAAAGGTAGTGTGATTGTGTTTCCATGTTTTGTTTTCCATTTCTTTGTTTTCCAGCAAAAGTATCGCTACCCCTGCATTGTTTTCCATCCTTTTGTTTTCCATTTAGGGCTGAAAGAAAACCGTAAATAAAGTTAAAAGTTTGAACAAGAGTCTTCAAAAGACTCACCGCAAATTAAAAAGACAATAATACTCTTTTAACTATAAAATGAGCTTATGCCAAAGACCAATACTTAAAAATGAAAATAAAATACCCAAAGCCAAAGCATTGATGGCCATATCTTTATTCAACCCTCCACGAATGGCAAGAACAACAGCCATTGTCATCGGAGGCATCGCTATTTCTAAAAAAGTCACTTGCATCGCCTCAGAATTAAAATCGACAAAAAACCAAAAATACAGTAGCATCAAAAGCGGTGTTATGACCATTTTTATGCTTAAAGCCACCATATTTTCTTTAAAATACAAAGGCATGGCACGAAAGTCCAGCTTCATCCCAACAATGGTCGTCACCAGAGGAATCAGAGTCGCTTGAAACTTATCCAGCATCGCTTCGATGTAAGAGGGAAACACCGTTCCTTGAAAATAGATAGCCGCACCAATGGCTAAAAGGGGTGGAGAAAAAAGCATCTGTTTTGCCACCTCTTTAACACCACGCTCCTGCCCGCCACCCCACGCAATGATGAGCACACCAAACGTTAAAAGGGCGATAAAACTTGCCATTTGGTCATACACTAAAGCATAAACAACATGGTCCAGTGAATAGAGTGACTCAATGTATGAAAATCCAACAAATGCCGTGTTACCAAAAACAGAAACGATAACCAAGGTCGCAAGGTCTTTTTTGTTTAATCCCATAAAACGCCCTGCCACGTACGCTAACACAGACGCCAATCCCATAGCGATATAGGCAATAGCGATGATTTGAAGTATCTCTTCGCTAAACTCCAATTTTCGAATCTTTGAAAGGGCAAGGGCTGGGAGTGAAAAATAAATCACGAACTCAGTTAAACTCTCTGATATATCATGCTTGATGCGTTTAAAAGCATAGCCTAAAAGGACAAATAAAAAGACTGGAGCTATCTGCTCTACCATGGTTGCCTCTCTTTACATGTAAGACTTTTTTCTAACATTTCTAAAAATACTTCACGCGTTATTTCGATAGTCCCAAGGGATTTTAAATGCTCTGTGGGTAATTGACAATCGATAAAATCCCCACCAATGGCTTTGAGCTTTTGGCATAGCCCAAAAAGTGCCGTTTTGGAAGCATCTGTGCAGGTGGAGAACATCGACTCACCACAAAACACACCTCCAAGATATAACCCATACAAACCACCCACTAAAACACCCTCTTTATAACACTCCACGCTGTGCGCAAATCCGTTTACATGTAATGTACAAAAGGCTTCAATCAAAGGCTCACTAATCCAACTTGGCTTACCCTCTTTTAAACGTATTTCTTGGCATGAACGCATTACGGATTCAAAACAAGTATCGTAGCGAATTTCAAAATGCTTCATGCTTCTTATAAGGCTTTTGGATACGTTCATCGCATCAAGATGGAGAATGGCTCTAGGATCGGGTGACCACCAAAGAATGGGATCATGTGCATTAAACCAAGGGAAAATTCCCTGCCGATACGCCTCTAATAAGCGCTTAGGATGCAAATCCCCACCCCACGCCAAAAGCCCCTCTTTCGTAGCACCAAGAGGGCTTGGAAAAGTGTAATGCTCAGGGTGAAGCTGGGGAATAAAAACCTTATTCTTTGCCACTGTAACTAAACTGAAGCTTTTTGGATTTGAAATCAATGGTGCACACGCCACCTTGTTTAAGCTTTCCAAAAAGAACTTCTTCTGAAAGAGGAGTTTTGATTTGTTCAGCGATAACTCTGCGCATCACACGAGCACCCATCTCTTTACTGTAACCCTCAGCCGCTAAATATTTTTTGGCTGCATTGGTTGCAACGATACGAATCTCTTTATCTTTAAGTTGCTCTTCAAGCTCACGAATCATTTTTTCAACCACGTATATCATCACCTCTTCACTCAAAGGAGCAAAATGGATAATCTCATCCAAACGGTTTCTAAATTCGGGTGAGAAAAACTCTTTAATCGCCCTATCCGTTTTAGAGGTCTCACTTTTGGTAAAGCCCATCGTAGGTGCTTCTTTGGTTCCAAGATTGGACGTCATAATGATGATGACATTGCGAAAATCTATCTTGGTTCCATTGTTATCGGTCAAGGTTGCACTGTCAAAAATTTGAAGCAAGATATTGAGCATATCAGGATGTGCTTTTTCAATTTCATCGAGTAACAATACGGTGTAAGGATGCTTCTTTATCGCCTCAGAGAGCTGTCCACCCTCATCGTATCCCACATAACCTGGGGGTGCTCCGATGAGGCGACTGACCGTATGTTTTTCCATGTATTCGCTCATATCGTAACGCTCAAAATGCACACCTAGTTCATACGCTAATTGTTTCGCCACTTCTGTTTTACCCACACCCGTAGGGCCTGCAAATAAAAACGCGCCAATCGGAGAGGTAGGATTACTCAGTCCTGCTCGTGAGCGTTTGATGGCTTTGGTGAGTGCAACAATCGCGGCATCTTGCCCAAAAATCTTAGACTTCAAGCGCTCTTCCAAATGCTGCATCACTTCGCCCTCATTTTGGCTTACGGAGCGACTGGGGATATTGGCAATTTTTGAGAGGACGGCTTCAATGTCACTGATTTCAACCACTTTTTTACGCTTCTTTTCTAAATGAAACGAAGCACCGACCTCATCAATCAAATCAATCGCAGAATCGGGTAAAAACTTATCACTGATGTATTTTTTGGCTAACTCCACCGAACTTCGAATGACTTCAGCCGAGTATTTCACACCATGGTGTTTTTCATAACTGCCTTTAAGCCCTTTTAAAATCAAAAAAGCATCCTCAACGCTAGGCTCTAAAACATCAATTTTAGCAAAACGACGACTCAGCGCTTTGTCTTTATCAAAGAAATTTCTAAACTCACCGTACGTGGTCGCGCCAATGCAGCGAATCTTTCCAGAAGCCAAAGCGGGTTTGAGTAAATTGGATAAATCCATAGAACCCCCACTCGTAGCTCCTGCACCTACGATGGTGTGAATCTCATCAATAAATAAAATNNGACAGGCGTTTTTTTCAAAATTTCAGGTACAGCATCTTCACTGATTTTTTGAGCCAAGCCCTCCACAATAGCCGTTTTACCAACTCCTGGTTCTCCTACAAGCAAAGGATTATTTTTCTTTCTACGACACAATACCTGCATCACACGCTTCACTTCTTCGACCCTTCCAATCAGAGGGTCAATCTGCTTTTGATGCGCTAAAGCGATCAAATCAAGCGTGTATTTTTTCAATGCACTCTCTTTGGCATCTACCTCAGCATCTTCTTTCTCATGGGGCTGTACGTGAGCGGTTACCTCTTCAATAATGGTCAATTTATCAACACTTTGCTGCATTAACAAAGAAACACAAAAAGCGTTGCTTTCATCCATTAAGGCGATGAGAAGGTCATAAACACTCGCTTCTGCTTTTCCCGCACTTTTTACATGGTGCATCATAGACTCTATCACTCTGGTCAATGCCACTGTTTCTAAAGGCTCATAATTTTCATCTGCTGGAACAACATTAGGATTAGCCACAAAGTATTTTTCCATAGAACGTTGCAAAAAGGTGATACTCAGCCCACAGTTCATCAAAATACCCGCAACATGTTCATTGCTCAAAAGTGCAAAGAAAAGATGATCCACTGTGATATATTCATAACGGTGTTTACGCACAAACGTAATCGCATCATTAAAAACAAAATTAAGTTCTTGACTTACCATATCCTACTCCTCACTTACATTTTATAAGGTCTATGAAGCAAAGCTTCATAGACTACGCTAACCGCTATGGTACTAAAGCTAGCCAACCTTGTTGGCAGAAAAAAGTTTATTCTTCTTCCATAACAGCACGCAGGGGAAATTTTGCTTCTTTTGCCATTTTTCGCACATGTGCCACTTTTGTTTCAGCCACCTCGTACGTATAAACCCCGCACAACCCTTTACCCTGTTCATGCACTTTAATCATAATATCCATCGACTTCTCGTAACTATGGTGAAAAATCTGCATCAAGACTTTAATCACAAAGTCCATACTACTGTAATCGTCATTGAGCAATAACACTTTATACAAACGTGGCTCACGAAATTCAATAACTGTTTCATTTTCGCTATGAACCTCATTCTGATGGTGCATTTAGCGTACCTTCATCGCATCAATATCTTTTTGAATCACTTCTAAAGGCACTTTCCCTATGTAAAACATGTTCTCAGGATTTTGGCTATAGACATCACTAACTTTTTGAAATGCGCCTTCTTTAAGAACAACTTTAAAAGGAACTTGAAGGGAAGATTTGTAAGCAATGTCTTGTACAATCGTCTCAATGATTTTTTTATTTTGTGGCGCATTGGAAATAAAATAATAAGCATTGTATTTGGCGGCAAAGTTTTCCACCACGTACTCATCGCTCACCTCTTCTAAGTGATTGAGTCCCAATAAAAAAACATCATCATTGTTTTGAAGTTGAAAGTCCATTAAACTTGGAGCTTCTTCTTGACATGGAGCACAAAAAGTTCCAAAAATATCAATCAGAATAATTTTATGTTCACTTCCTTCAATGATAAACCCTTTGGCGTTGCGAATCAATGTAATTTTAGCACCTGCAATACTTTTAAGTTCAATCTTTTCACCCTCTTTATAAGTCTCTTTGGCAACACTTACTGTGGGTTTTGATTCTTGTGAACACCCTAAAAGAAAAAATGATAGCAACCCTGTCACTAAAAAAAGAATTTTTCTCATCTATGCCCTCGCATTTTTGTGTGGATTTTACCTATTTTAAATTAACGATTTTTAAATTAAGACGTCTAACTCAATTCTCAAAACGCGTCACTCCTTGTAAAGATGGTTTTTGATGGCCACTTTAGCTTCGCGTTCCGCGTCTTTTTGTTTGAGACTCTCTCTTTTATCGTGTAAATTTTTACCCTTTGCCAAAGCAATCTCAAGTTTGACCAAATTTTTAGCATTAAAATACATGGCAAGAGGCACCATCGTAAGCCCATCAAGAGCCACTTTAGCATCCCACTTTCGAATCTGCTTTTGATGCAAGAGCAATTTGCGCTCCTGCCTATCATTGGGGGTAAAATGAGGATTAGCGGTACTTAAATGCGCAATGTGCGCATTGAGCAAAAAGGCTTCTCCTTTGATAATCTTCACAAACGAATCTTTTAAATTCACACGCCCTTGTCGGATGGCTTTCACTTCACTGCCTTGAAGCACAATGCCCACTTCAAGCTTTTCTAAAATTTCATAATCATGGTACGCTTTTTTATTGCGTGCAACTGGTTCACCCATCTATATTTCTTCCTTTATTCTAAAAAAACTGCTACCACTGCCACTAAAAAACCATCCTTCTTTCGCGTATAACGAGAGTTCGGGATAGAGTTTACGTGCGGGTGCCAATAGATCATTGAGTTCTTCTTTTGAAAACTGTTCTAAAAGTTTGATACTGGGCAGTAATAGCATCTGTTGCGCTTGGTGCTTGTCCATCGTTTGCAAAAAATATTCCCTATACGTTTGATACACTTTGCCCGTATGACACGCCATTTCTGGGGTAAATACTTCTATATCCAAAGTATCTTCTTGGTACGTTTCTACCACTTCCCCTATACCGCTCACATTAGCACTTGAAGCCTCCGAGGCAAAGAAAGCAACATCTGCGCCTACGCATGAACCAATCTCCATGAGCTCTTTACATGTAAGTTTCAAATGAGCAGTGTCGTTTAACATTTTTAAAAACGTTGCACTATCGCTACTGCCCCCACCCAAACCTGAACCCTCAGGAATAACTTTTGTTACATGTAAAGCGTAGGTATCCATCACCGCACCCACTTCTTGGCTAAAGCCTTGCTTACAAAGTGCCTCGTATGCTTTGTAAAGGGTGTTCTCTTCGAGCTTACATGTAAAATCTCCAACGAGTTCAAAAGCAACTGCACTTTTTTTAGGCTCAAACCAAAGCGTATCAAAGAGCCTTGGCACACGCACAAAACGAGACAACAGCTCATGGTACGCTCCACGCATCCCCACGATTTTAAGGAAAATATTGACCTTAGCGTGCGCCTGATAGTGCATCTATTTTAACTTCTTACTCAAATCAAACAGCGTTTGCGTGCTCACACCCTTACTTGCCTCAATATTGCTTTGCTTAACGGCAAGCTCAAGCTCTTCACGCAAAATAAGCATCTCTTTGGGCGCGTCAATACCGAGTTTGACGACGCCTTTAGAAATCTCAACGACACGTATCGTGACATTTTCATTTAACACAATACCCTCTCCCATTTTTCGTGTGAGTATTAACATGGCAACACCTTTAGTGAAATAGAATTGAGCAGATACGTGACCGCATCCTTGCTGATTTCAATGATACTGAGTTTTTCATCTATCACGATTTGATAGATCCCCTCTTCTTGATTTTCAAAATTTTCCATCAATAATTTTTTCCCTAACACCATATCATCCACTTCACCGCGATATCTGTTTAAGGGCAACGCAATAAAATCAAGCGGATTGAGTGGTGTTTCATTCGCATACACAAACGCACCCTCATTCAAACGCTCCAAGGCACTCAGACATCCATCAAATCCAAGCTTTTTGGCAATCAATGCTCCAATACTGCGCACATAACCACCCTCAGAGATGGTAATTTCAAAGGTGAGGAACGGATGTGCATAATGTACGACATGACACGCATAAATCTCTGAAGTAATCTTATTGAGTTCAAATACTTTCTCTTCTCTCGCAAGTGCATACGCCCGTTTTCCGTCCACTCTTTTGGCACTGTATTTGGGCGGCACATAAGTGATTTCTCCCACCATACTCTGCACCGCAATATGAACCGAATCTGGATGAAAGGGCATCAGTGTTTCTACCCGTTCTATTTTTTCACTGTCTAATGTAGGGCTGTACGCACCTAGCCAAAGTGTAGCACGGTACGTTTTAGGTGCTTTGTTTAAAAACCGAAAGAGCTTTGTAAACTGCCCAAATGCTACAATCAAAACACCCTGCGCAAACGGGTCAAGCGTACCTGAAAATCCCGCTTTTTTATTCTGGTATTTTCGTTTGAGAGCACTTAAAAAATGGTTACACACCACCCCTTTAGGTTTATACGCTACAAACAATCGGTTCACTAAATCTTCTCCACAAACGAAGCTAAGATATCGCGTTTCGTTCCCGTAAAATTGATTTGAAGTTTAAATTCTCGCCCCACTTTGCTCACTTCCGTAATTCGTCCAATGCCAAAAATCTTATGCTTCACCAAATCACCCTTTTTAAATGAGGTGGTTTTTTCTAAAATCAAACTTCCCTCACACACTCCCGCTTCTTTTAAAAAACGGCTTTTGGTGAGTTCCGTTCGCCTTCCCTTGTAAAAACGACTTCCTGAGAAACTGAGTGTCAACTCTTTCTTGGCTCGCGTTATAGCAACATAGCCTAAACGTCGTTCCTCTTCGATATCACTTCCATCACCAATGAGTGGGAAAAAGCCTTCTTCCAAACCGATAACAAACAGATATTCAAATTCCAAACCTTTACTCGCGTGAATGCTCATAATCGAAATATTTTCACTGTCAATCTGGTCTTGGTCACTTTGGAGTGCTAATTCATTTAAAAAATCATCCACGCCCATCTGCGGATTTTGTTTTACATAGTCACGGAAAAGCCCGTAAAATTCATCGATGTTGGAGAGTCGCTCAAAAGAGTCAGGTTGATGGTTATAATAACTCTTAATTGCAAAAGACTCTTCGATGGCATCAATCATATCGTAGGTTGAATTTCTCTGTAACGTTTGCATATAAGCAATATTTTGCACAAATTCCTTCAAAGCCAACGCTGCTTTTTTACTTGCTTCTTCTTCTATGGTTTTTTCATTACATGTAATGTACTCATAAATAGAATGTCCTTTGTCATACGCCGCTTTAAAAATACGTTCAATAGTGACTTTTCCAAGCCCTCGTTTAGGGCGGTTGATAATCCGTTTGATTGAAAAATCATCGTGTGGATTGGCAATGACACGCAAATAGCTGATAACATCTTTCACCTCAGCTCTTTCGTAAAATTTGACGCCACCAACCATATTGTAAGGAATTTGCTCTTTATTGAGTCCCTCTTCTAACGAACGGCTGAGCGCATTAATGCGGTACAACACCGCAATGTCACGAGGGCTGACACCGCTTAAAATCAGTTTTTTAATTTTACGAGCAATGCTTAAGGCTTCAATATTTTCATCGTGCGAATCAAGGACTTCAATACTTTTCCCATCCCCCTTAGTACTCTCCAACACTTTGCCCAAACGTCCACGATTGTGTTCTATCAAATCATTGGCGGCTTTTAAGATTTGGTTGGTAGATCGATAGTTTTTTTCCAACTTCACCACTTTGACATTTTCAAACGATTCGTGAAATTCCAAAATATTTTTAATATTTGCCCCACGCCAACCGTAGATGCTTTGGTCATCATCCCCTACCACACAGANNTTGGTATCTTGATACTCATCCACCATGATATATCCGTAGCGTTTGCTCATGACTTCGCACAAATCTTCATTTTCATCTAAGATGCGATATGGCAATACCAACAAATCATCAAAATCAACCAAATTATTGCTCTTCAAATAGTCTTCATACTGCTCATAAAATTTTGCAATACGTTGATAGCTTTTTTGCTCCGCCTTCTCCCATGCCACATGAGGTTCTATCAAAGAGGTTTTATAACGTGAAATTTCACTAGATATCATCCCCGTTGAAAGTTCCGTATCCGTGCTAAAGCTTTTTAAAATGCGTTTTTTATCATCGTTGTCAATGACCACAAAACTATTTTTACGCCCTAGCCTTTCGATGTGAAATTTTAAAAAGAGCAATCCAAACTTGTGAAAGGTACATAAAAGGGGTGGGTAACTTACCGATTCAAGTAAGCTCATCGCACGTTCCCTCATCTCGCTAGCGGCTTTGTTGGTAAAGGTGAGGGTGAGGGTACTGGCAGGGTCAATCCCCAAAGAGATAAGATAGGCTAAACGTGTGGTGATGGTTTTTGTTTTACCACTTCCCGCACCTGCTAAAATCAAAATAGGGCCATCGATGCACGTTGCCGCATCTTGTTGTGCGTCGTTTAAAGACGAGAGTATTTCTTTCATGCGTTGCTATCTCTTTATGTTTATATTATTTTATTATAGCAAAAAAAGTTTAAGAGCTAGAGTATTGTATTTAGTATTATTTTAAGTTATAATTGAGAAAATAGACGTGGATGTAAACGTGCGTCCCATAAGGAAAACACATGCTCAAAGATTTCTCTAAAATTGAAACATTTCTCACCGTTGTACGCGAAAAAAGTTTCTCCAAAGCCTCTAAAAAACTCGGCATCAGTCAACCAGCGGTCACGCAGCAAATTAAGATACTTGAAGATTATCTTGATGTACAAATCGTGGATCGTAAAAAAAATGGCATCAAACTCACCACAGCAGGAGAAGAGCTTTATAAAGTCTGCTTAAAACTTGAAAAACATATTTTATCGGCAGAACGAGAGATGTTACGTTTGGTCAATAAAGAGGTTATTTTTGTTCTCGGTGCTTCACCGGTCATTGGGAATTACATCTTGCCAGATTTTCTGAACGACATTCAAGAAGGCATTAAAAATAATGTCATGCTTAAAGTGGCAGATGCTGGGGATGTAACCGAAAAGTTGGTAGACCGAAAAGTGGATTTAGCACTCATAGAAGCACCTTTGTTTCAAGAAGGCGTTATCTACCGTGAATGGATGGAAGATGAACTTGTCCTTGCCAGTCGTTCACCCCTTCCAAAAGTGGTCAAAAAAGAGGATTTATTTGGATATGATTGGATTTGCCGTGAAGAAGAATCAAGCACACGCAAAATCATCCATGAATCCTTTGAAAAAATCGATGTGGACTGTAAAAGCTTCAAAGTACGTAGTATCGTTACCAGCTCAACTGCGGTCAAGCAAACGCTGCTCAGATCTGATACCAGTGGAAGACCGGTTGTTTCTATCTTATCCAAATTTATTGTTGCCGATGAAGTCGAGAAAGGCACACTGTTTATCGCTAAAATGAAAAACTTGAAACTTTCTCGTATGTTGTATGTGTGCTATTTGAGAGACCGAAAGCACGATGCACTCATCGATAATGTCATCAATTACATCATGAATAAAAATAACGCAAAAGCTTAAAACTCTTTTTTTATCAATTTTTGATTTTTAGGATTGGCCATCAACGCATCCATAGAGCGTTTGATGCCAATCTCTTTTGGTTTCACTTCCTCTTTTTTAGAAGGTGTACCCAAATTAATAAACACAGGAATCTCTTCAACAATCACTTGCAAAACTGACTCAAGCGGTAATGAAACGATGGATCCAAAATTATCACTTCCAAATCCCGCTTCAAAGCTAATCACCCCATTGTACATCTGGGTACTCTCAAACGTATAACCTGCTAAAAAAAACATAGTAATGGGTTTGAAACTCTTCGTAATGGATTCGGGTAATGGAGGTGAAAAAGAGACATCTGCAATGTTGGTTAAAATCGAAAAATTCACCCCACGTTTGAGCAACATCTCCATCAATTCACTCGCATGTCGCTTCATCAATCCGTTAAACTCTTGGCTCGCAATCAATGTTTCAAGCATCGCACAATCCTTTAAACTCTTTCAAAATCGTCTCAATTTCACCAATACCTAATGCCCAAAACGCTTCATCTTCAATGTCAAATCCAAAAGCGCTAATCAACACCTTAGGACTTTGACTGCCCCCTGCACTTAAAAAATGCGTGTAGTTTTTCACAAAGGTTGCTTTATCGCTCTTTTTATACAAACCGTACANNACCAACAACTGCCCATAACTGTACGCATAACAATAAAATGGGGAGTGGATAAAATGAGGAATATAACTCCACCAAAACGCATAATCTTTGCTCAGTGTAATGCTTTTCCCAAACATCTTCTGGCTCTCTTGCATCCAATAAGCATTAAACGTCTTCGCATCCAACTCACCCTCATGGGCATGCACTTTACGCTCAAAGGTTGTAAAATTAATCTGGCGGTACAGTGTTGAAAAAATATCTTCAATCTTACTGGCATACAAAGAGCGCTTTTCTTCCACGCTAAGACCCTCTTTAATGGTGTCAAAGACAAGCATTTCAGCAAAAACAGACGCCGTTTCCGATGTCGTCAAAGGTGTATCGCTTCCTAAGTAGCCCACATCACGAGAAAGATACTGATGAATCGCATGGCCTAGTTCATGCGCCAAGGTAAACAAATCACGCCTTGTGTTGGTGTGGTTTAAAAGCACATAAGGATGGGTCGAGGGTGTCGCAGGGTGAGAAAATGCCCCACCACGTTTTTTGGCTTTGGGCATCACATCAATCCATTGGTCATCAAACGCTTTTTTGGCTATCTCGTAAAATTTGGGATTAAACTTTTCAAAAGCGTCAAGCACGATGGTGCGAGACGTTTCAAAATCATAAACCGTTTTGGAACTCTCAAGTGGCGCATAACGGTCGTATTCGTACAAAGTCTCTACACCTAAAAGTTTAGCTTTTTGAGTGTAATAGGTTTGCACCAAATGAAAACTATTTTCCGCACTTTGCACCAAAGCATCGACACTTTTTTGGCTGATTTTGTTGTCAAGGTGGCGTGATTGCTCTGCATTTTTGTAGCCTCGAAGTTCACACTCACTGGCAAGGTCTGTTTTAATCATGTTGAAAATATACGCCAACAAGGGTTGGTGCGGTTTTAATCCTTTGGTAAAGGCACGAGCAGCGTTTTTACGTACCGCACGAGAAGCATCTTGAAGCTTGCTTAATATCTCCTCTTCAGAGAGCGATTGCCCCTCTAAACTAAAAGTCATACGGCTAAAATGTTCGTCAAACAATCGGCTAAATGCGGACGAGGAGGTCATCTCTTTTTTGAGCAAAATACGCTCTTCTTTTTGCGAAAGCTGATAGGGTTTTTCAAGCATCAATGATTCTAAATAGTAACGGTATTGCGTACTAGAAGCAACGAACTCTTCTTGTTTACTTTTGGGTAAGGTATTAAATTCCAATTCAAAAAAGAGGAGGCATTCTGCAATTTTCGTGTATTCATTTTGGTATTTAGCGTAAAATCCACCCTTATCCGAATCCGTAGCAAACGTTAAAAACGCATACGTCATGATGCGACCTAGCATCTCGTTAATGGCTTCATACTCACGAATAGCCTCTAAAAACTCGTTTACATGTAGGGTTTTTATCTTCCCTTTGCACACCGCTTCAAAACTTTTAGCACGCTCCCGTGCTTCTTCTACATCCGCATCTAAAGCGTTTTCATTGGCATACAGTATTGATAAATCCCAGTTCAATTCACATTCCTTTAAAGCATGGATTCTTCAAGATATGAAATCCTAAAAGAGCGTTCATTATAGCAAATTTCTGCGCTTTTTGGAGACTCTGCGTGGTTAAAATTGCAGTTTTCAACATACCAGAAGCCAACAATCTTGCACGTGTTGTGCCTTCTAGTAAGGGCTTATGAGGCGTGAACCACTGCCCCTCTATCAAGAGTGCAATGTTCGCAATCGTAGTATCTTGAAGCTCTTTCTTACATGTAAATATCACATCATCAACACCCTTGGGTATGAGCGCATTGAGGGCTTCTCTGTTGGCATATTTGTACCCATAATCGATGTCTGCTTCCACCACGGAAAACGTTTCAAACAGGCGTGGCACACAAGGAAAAACTTCACTCTTTAAAATGTGATGCGTGTATGTGATGCGCACACGATGTGTTCCTGTAGTAGGTAGGTGTAGCTGTGCACCAAGGGGGAGTACTGATGTGTCACCATAGAGTTCCCGTCGAGTTTTATCAAAACGGGCTTGATGCCATGCTGTATTTAAAACCATACCCTCATGGCACAAAAGGGTTTCAATGCACGGGGATATAGACTTTGGCACACAATTCATCGTACTCCTTTTGAAGCTCGCTTAAAAGCGTGATGCCTCCACCACTTTTAAAAACCATTCCCTCGTGTGTCTGCTCTAAAAAACGTATCATTACCCCACTATCCAGTGTTTCTCCATCGTACACACCAAAAACTCCTGTAAAAAAGCCACGCTCATATTCCTCCACCTCTTTGATAATCTCTACACTGCTTCGCTTGGGCGTTCCACTAATGGAGCCTGCTGGAAGTAGGTGTGTGAGAATATCGCCAATAGCTTCGTGCCAATTTGGACTAAGCTCACCCCTGATATGTGAACTTACCTGCAAAAGCTCTTTGTCTCCTGCATGACAGGTTTGCACATAACGAAACGCTTCAACCCGAACATTGTGAGACACTTTAGAGAGATCATTTCGCAGCAAATCTACAACCATCACATGTTCTGCCATCTCTTTTTCATCGCACAAAAGAGTATTTTGTGCATTTTCAATGGCGGCATCAATGGTTCCTTTCATAGGATAGGTATTGATGTAATTGTTCGAAATCTGTATAAAACGCTCTGGTGAAAAACAGACAAACGCCTCTTTGAAAAGACATTTAAACGGTGCATCACTCGCATAAAACACCTCTTCTAAACTTCCCTCCAAGACAACAGATGTGGGGAACGTCAAATTTAGTAGATAGGTATTTCCCGATTTAATGGCTTCAATGATAGTATTAAAGGCATGAATATAGCGTTCTTTATCGACCCATTGTGTCACTAAAAGAGAAGGAGTGTTACATGTAGGCTTTGAGAGTGCATTGGTTTTACCCTCCAAAGCATACAAAACCGTAGAAGGCAAACTTTTTAGAGGAAATACAACGCTATGGGTCTGTTCAAAATCAATTGCGAAGAAAAATGGTTCTCTTTTTTGCCCCAAAGCATTGAGTTTTAAAGCAAAATCAGTGGGCAATCAGCTTCTCCAAAACCGCCATTCTTACAGCCACCCCATTTTTCACTTGTTCCAAAATTTTAGACCGTGGGTCTTTCATCATCCAATCATCCACATCCACATTACGATGCACGGGACCAGGGTGCAAAACAATGATGTCGCGCCCTTCCATCAATGTGGAGGTAATACAAAAATCCGTGGCATAGTCTTGTAAAGAAGCGTACAGCTGATTGGTATGGCGTTCGGTTTGCGTACGCAAACTCATAATCACATCAACCTCGTCAATTACCGCTTGAATACTGTGTGATGTTCGAAGGAGGGTTTGTGGTAAGAAATGCGGAGGAGCAACTAAAATGACTTCAATCCCCATACGACTTAAAAGTTCTATATTGCTATTGGCAACCCGAGAGTTTTTAATATCCCCAACAATGGCAACTTTCTTTCCCTTTACATCCCCAAAATGGCGCTTAATGGTAAATAAATCAAGCAAAGCTTGTGTTGGGTGCGCGTGAGAGCCGTCTCCTCCGTTAATAATAGGACAATTCACATAATTAGCAAGCATGTGCGGTACTCCTGAACTTTTATGGCGTACTACAATGGCATCGGGTCCCATCGCATCAAGATTTGCAGCAGTGTCAAACAAAGTTTCACCCTTACTCGATGAACTCTTTGAGACGTCCAAGCTCACCACTAATGCCCCCAAACGCTTTGCTGCAATTTCAAAACTACTGCGTGTACGGGTGGAGTTTTCAAAGAAAATAGTAATCACTGTTTTATTTTGAAGAATATCGCGTGGTTTTTCATCTAAAAATTCAGTTGCTCTTGCATAAAGTGCTTCAATCTCTTCAACCGAAAAATCGCGTGTATTAATCAAATGGCGCACCGTAAAGCTCCTTAGTTTTTAAAAAATAATATCAAAAATTGGCTGTAACTTTCCAAAAAATTATGGTCGAACCAGACTATCAATAATGGCATCGCTATCGTCTTGAATACACAAAACCCGACCAAAAAGTGTTTTAAAAAATGGATACGATGTCTTCATGAAAAGTTCTCTATTTTCTCTAAAATTAACACACCACTCATAATCATCCACCCCCAAAGCATCCAAAAGGTGCAAATTCAGCAAAATATCATTAATACAACCAAGATGGTCGTGTCCCACAAGCAAGGTTCTTGCACCAAAAAGGCGTATAAAATCGTACATGTAAAGATCATCCTCGATAGGCACCAACAATCCACCTGCGCCTTCTATTAAGACAATATCGCACAGCACTTCAATCTTTGCATAAGCACTCTCCAACAACTCTGCACTGACACGTTTGCGCCCTTTAGCAACATACGGAGCTGCGGGAAGTTCAAATGTGTAGGGCACGATATCTTTAAGTTTCAAACACGAAAGCCCTGGGTGGAAGTGCTTCGCCGTTTCAAAAAGCAGTGTTGCATCCAAAGGCGCATCTTGCACACCCGTTTCAATGGGCTTCATCACCCCAACTTTAAGCCCTCTTGCACTTAAAGTTTCGATGAGTTTTAACATTGTATATGTTTTACCCACATTCGTATTGGTAGCTGTGATAAAAATAGGTTTGTACTTCACAAATACTCTTTATAAACGATTAAGAAACGATATAACGGGTTAAAAAAGCTAAGGCAGAAGCCAAAATATGGGGTGCTCCATATAAAAAGCCCGCAAAAACTTGCACCAAAAGATTTTTCTTCATCTTCATTATAAAGATAATCATACTGCCGATAAACGTCGTTGAAAAGATGTAGGAGAGTGCGTGTAAAATGCCATAACTTGGGTCATGGTTAACCGTAGCTAAGATAAACGAAATGGCATAACTGGCGAGGAAAAAGCCTATGGTGTTGGGGATCGTGTCATACCGCTTAAATTTTTCATAAAAATCTGCCACGCTAGGAGGCGGTAGGCCTTGGGATTCTTTGAGTTTTTTAGCCTGAATGGATCTTTTTTCAAAAAATAAAAAAGAAACCACACTCAAAACAACACCGACAGGAACAATCATGAATAAAACTTCCATAGACTACACTCCTATAATTTTTTCTTATTGTAACGATGCTTTCTTTTCCTATTCCTTAAAGTGCATGATTAATAAAAATATCTATTTAAATCGTACTGGAATGCAAAAGTCCAAAATAAAATGTTCATCTGCTTCAAGAAAATGGTTTTTATGATAAATGGCAAAGGAAGGAAGGGCTCTTTTTTCATAAGGACTCTTGGGCAGCCAATGGTGATAGATAACGTCCATGTACTTTTTAAGATCCCCATACACCCCTTCTAGGGTAAAAACCGCACAAAAGGTTTCAGGAATCTTCATCACACCCACCTCTCCACTGCGGTAAAACTTTTTTCCCAGAGGTAGCTCTAAACATGCCACATAATGACATGCCAAGGCATCAACAAAACGAGGGTTACTGTGGTGAAGCCCTATCATCGCACATGAGGCAAAGTCAATGCCCTGACGCAACGCAAAATCCTGAAGTTTGAGCCACGCCATCTTGATGCTACGGTCATACCCCTTATGCCTCACATACGCTACATCAAAAGAAGGCATGGTGCGAATGCTTACATGTAAAGGTTTATTCAAAAAAACCAAAACCGCTTTTTCATTCGCTCGGTCGATTTCACGCCATTTGGTGGGCGTAACACCAAAACGCTCTTTAAAGGCTTGCGTAAAGGAGGCATTGGAGCTAAAACCTATCTCATTCATGCAATGCGTAATGGTGGCTTGAGGGTTAAACAATAAAAGATTGGCGGCATGTTCTAGTTTCACACGTTTCAAGTAAGCATGCACACTCTCGCCTACGATTTCTTTAAAAACACGGTTGAAATGAAAAGGTGACATCGCTACATGTAAGGCTAACGCTTCCACACTAAAGTTGCGTTGCATATCCAGATGAATCTGGAAAAGTACCTCATTGATGCGCTCTTGATGGTCATTGCGTGTGATTTTTTTATGCTTCATAAAAAAATTATAGCACAAATGGACAAAGATATCCCCTCTTTTTTGCTAACGCTTTGCATGCAACTTACACTACAATATTTCAAATTTTTACAAAGGTCTATCATGCAAACCAAATTTGCCAAACGCATCACCACCGCATCACGTTCCTTTACACGCACCATTTTAGATTTGACCGCTCAAAATGAGATTATCTCTTTTGCAGGAGGACTTCCCGATGCGGCACTTTTTCCAAAAGAGAAGATTGAAAAACACGCTAAAAGGCTCTTTGAAGATTACGACAACCGTTTGTTTCAATACAGCAATGCCTCAGGGGTTGAAGCGCTCAAAGTTGAAATTGCCAAAAAATATGCCACTACCCCCTCAACGCACATCATGCTCACCAACGGTTCGCAACAAGGACTGGATTTGGTCTGTAAAACCTTTTTGGACGAAGGAGATTGTATCGTCGTAGAAGACCCTAGTTACCTCGCCGCCCTTGGACTTTTTCACATGTACAATGCCACCATTAAAGCCGTACCACTTAGCACAAAAGGTGTGGATACTGAAGTTTTGGAAACGTTGTTTCAAGAGCATTCGCCTAAGTTTTTTTATACCATTCCTATTTTTCAAAACCCGACTGGCTACTCTTACACACTCGAAAATCGTCAAGAAGTGGTTCGTTTGGCGAAAAAGTATCATGTCATTTTACTAGAAGACAGCCCTTATGAAGCACTCCGTTACGATGGTGTACAAAGCACAGCCTTTGCGGATTTGCTCCCAGAGCTTACCATTGCACTTGGAACGTTTTCAAAAACTTTGGCACCTGATTTTCGCATCGGCTGGATGAGGGCACCCCAAGAAATCATCAGTGCATTGACACTTTCTAAAGAGAGTACCGATCTACAAAACTCGAAGTTTTTCCAACATATCTGTGCGAGCATGATGCAAAATGGTGAGTTGCAAGAACACACCAAAACCTTGATTCAAGCATACCGCCCCAAACGTGATGCGATGGTTAAAGCTTTGCAGGAGCTTTTTGGTGATAGCATTGAGTTTATCGTCCCCGAGGGCGGTATGTTTATTTGGGTTAATTTTAAAAAGTGCAATGATAGCATGAAATTTTTTGATAAAGCGATTGAAAAAGGGGTGGCGTTTGTCCCTGGAAGCGTATTCTTTGCCGATAAACGTGTTAGCTCTTTTGGACGACTAAACTACACAAACTCAAGCCTAACACAGATAGAAGAAGGGGTTAAAAAACTTTTTGAAGCGTATCAAGAACTTTAAAACTTTGTATGATATATTTGCCAATATAAATAACTAAATATCCCTTAAAGGCTTAATATGGCTGTTCCTGATTTTCAAAGCATGATGTTACCTATTTTAGAATTTATGAGTGGTGCTCAAGAAAAGAGTGCTGAGGAAGTTAAAGATTTTATTGCACAAAAATTTGATTTAACGGAAGAAGAGAAGGCAGAAAGAACAGCCTCAAATTCAATAGCAAGGTATCATTCAAATGCACTCTGGGCAGTGACATATCTTAGGAAAGCTAAAATTTTAGAAAATGTGTCAAGAGGAATTTATAAAATCACTGAACGAGGACAATCTTTATTAAAAGAATGTCCTCCAAAAATCAATATTAAACTTTTAAAAAGATACGAAGAAATCCAAGAATTTATTGCATCTGACAAACTAAGTAATAATAGTGCTTCCGAAGATTTAGAAAAACATGATAATGACTTCCTTGACAATCCTGAAGAAATTATTTCAAAAACTCATACGAAAATTATAGATTCGCTTGCTGATGAATTGCTTGTTCAGTTAAAAAACATAACACCCTATTTTTTTGAAAAGATTGTTGTTGATGTACTTCTAAAAATAGGCTATGGTGGTATTCATGGGCGAGGTATGGTTGTTGGGAAAAGTGGCGATGGTGGTATTGATGGCATTATCTACGAAGATAAATTAGGGTTAGAATCTATTTATATTCAAGCCAAAAAATGGGAAGGAAATGTACCAGATCGGGAAATTAGAGATTTTATAGGTTCCCTAGATTTAAAAGGGGCTAGAAAAGGTATTTTCATTACTACTTCTGAATTTACAAAACCTGCATTAGAAAGTGCTGAAAAGGCTAGAAATGTCAGAATTGTTTTAATTGACGGTAAAACATTAGCAAAAGTTATGATTGATTACAACATTGGTATTTCAACAAGAACCACTTATGAAATTAAGCGTATCGATAGTGACTATTTTGAAGAATAAATTTTTTAATCTCCTTTTTTACAGACGATGTCACCCAGTTGTGCACCCACCGCTTGGGCGACCACATTGCATTTCACTTTAAAAAGGAAGAAAATAGGTATTTCAGCCAAACACTCAACCCTAAACGATATCTCACAAGGAATTGTACATTTAAGCGATGCGTATCTAAGCCTTTAAAAGAGTTCTGGTTTCCCAAACGCATAGCCTTGTGAATAATCTATTTCCAAAGCTTTCACAAGATTAAAAATAATCTCATTTTCAACAAATTCAGCCACAGTTTTCATGCCTTGTTTTTGTGCAAACATCACAATGGTTTCAACGATATTACGATTGTTTGGATTCGTTTGAAGATGCTTAATCAGGCTTCCGTCAATCTTGAGAATATCGGGTTGATACATTAAAAGGCGTTCAAAATTAGAATAACCTGTTCCAAAATCATCGATGGCAATTTTCACACCTCTTTTTTTCACCGTCTCTATAAACAATAAAACAGCATTAAAATCTTTGACGTCGTCAGATTCCAATAATTCCAACACCACACGCGATGCCATAGAAGCATACGTATCCAACAAATTATACAAATAAGTACGAATATCATCTCGTTCAATATCCATCATCGAGAGGTTAATGGAGATTTCTTTATCCGTTTTTCGGAGCACTTCAAACGAGTTGTCCAGCACTATTTTCGTGATGCGTGTATAATAGCGCCCTTTCTTAGCAATGTCTAAAAAATAGTATGGAGAGAGAATTTTTCCCTTTGCATCAATCAAACGCACTAGGGATTCATATTTTTCAACTTTAAGGGTTTGATTGTTCACAATCGGCTGAAAATAAGAGATAATGTTTTGAGAATCAAGGGCTACTTTAATGGTATTAATAGTCTCAATATTATGAAGAGCATTTTCATATTCAAGCCCTGACAAGCCATCCGCATAGACAATAGCTTTTTTCTCTTTGAGGGCATTTTCAATGCCAATTTTAGCATCTTCAAAAATCTTAAAAACCCCGTATGTGTAACTGCATACCACGGAAATATCATACTCAATGGTATCAATTTTGACACTGTGCTCCCTCACATTGGTGAGAAATTTTTCTAAAACTTCTTCAATTTCTTCTTGCGTCGCACGACAACTTCGCCTATCTATCGCAAAGGCATACAAGCCATTTTCAAGGGTATACACACGCTGAAACCCCCAATAATTAGGCATCAGATATAAAAGTGTGGAACCAAAAGCATTTTGTATTTTTTCAACATTACTTTTATCATAAAATTTTTCAAGGGTATCATACTCTTCAATCTGAACCAAAATAAGTACGGAAAGCTTATTGGATTCAAGAAAATCAAAGAGTTGTTTTTTGTCGCTCATAACTGCTGTGATATCATGGCGTAACGCAATGTACTCTACAACCTCTCCTTTTGCATTTAAAATAGGCTGAATGGTTGTTTTCACATAGTAAGCATCCCCATTTTTAGCACGATTTTTTACGACACCTTGCCATGTTTCTTTTCTCTCTTTGATGCACTCCCACATCTCTTTAAACATGGCTTTTGGCATATCAGGATGGCGGATAATATTGTGTGCTTTCCCGACCAACTCCTCTACCTTATAGCCTGAAATTTCACAAAATTTCTCATTCACGTAGGTAATAATACCACGCGAATTTGTTCTTGAAATAATGGAGCTTTTATCGGTAATGTTTTCATACTCTTTAAGATGGGTAAGTACGCGTACGTGTTCTTTGTGAAGATGAATTTTTTTAATACATTTGGAAAGCGTTTTAAGGAATTGTTCAGATTTTAAGGGTTTGAGTAAGTAACCATCAACCCCCGCATCAATCGTTTGAATAAAATAGTGAAATTCTGTATGTGCCGATATGACTAGTATGGGAATCTCAAGATTTGTTTTACGAATCATATTTATCATCTCAACACCATTGCGTCTTGGCATCGTAATATCGGTGATAATGAGATCAATATGTTCTTTATGGAGAAGATATTTTTCAAAACCATCTTCACCATCAATACCAATCAAAATCGTATGAAAAAAATGGTCCAACAATGGCAATGTTGCTTCACGGACGGAGGCATCATCTTCAACATATAAAAGTGTCAATGCTTGTTCCAATGCCACCTATTCTCCTTACATGTAAGGAGGTATTATACCCCTTTTTTACAAATAATATCACCTAATTTTGCGCCAATGGCATTGGCAACGACAGAACATTTAACTTTAAGTAAAAAGAAGATGGGTAGATTTTCTACCTCTCCCAAACATTCATAATTCCCCATCCCTTTAGCGATGATGCACTCTGCTTTTTTAAATAATGCCAATGCAAAAGGGGACATCAACTCCATCGCCAGCCCAGGAGTAGGCACTCCACTATCAATAATGGTCGCAACCTCTTGCATGTTTGAAGCTAATGCATCTTTACATGTAAGGTCATTAATAATAGGACGACCTCTTACAAAATAGTATACCTCGATGGCAGGGAAAAGAGAGCGAATGGTTTGAATGTAAAGTTTATCAAAAATTTCTTCGCCTGCATTATCTGCCAAATAGACCAAGGTTTGTGTCTGTTCCAAGCGTGCTTCAAGGGTTAGAAAATCATCGATGGCAAAGGGTATATCGTAAATTTTAGCCAACTCCTCTTCCAAATCATACATCATGACCGATGCCAAATCAATAACATTGCCAGCAATAGCGGTTTTTGTAGCGGTTAAAAGAGGATAGACACTTTTTTGAATATGCAATTCGCACAGAGGCACAAAAGTTTTTGCTTTTTGAGAAGAGGCGAATTTGAGTTCACCGTACAAATCTTCAACACCTAAATATTTAGCCATAGCTTCATACAAGGGTGTGGCATTGTGCGGAGGGGTGAGGTTAACATCAAAGGTGCTAATATGTTGGTGCGCTAAAGCTATGATGGCTTCACGTTGCAGAGGACTTACATGTAAAACATCACATACCCTTAAGGCTTGGTTTTGAATACATGCCAGACAATCGTTATGAATTTTCAAGACAAGAGGAGCGGTAGCTTATGCCACCGCTTAAAGAGAATTATTTTCTAAGTTCTTTAATTTTAGCCGCTTTACCACGTCTATCGCGAAGATAGAAGAGTTTTGCACGTCTAACAAGACCACGGCGAAGAACCACAATTTCATCAATACTATCAGAATAGATAGGGAAGATTCTCTCAACACCTACACTGTTTGCACCAATTTTGCGCACCATAAAGGTCTCACCTGTGCCTGTACCACGTCGTGCAATACAAATACCTTCAAAATTTTGAATACGTTGTTTATCGCCTTCAACAATTTTTACAGCAACTTTAAGAGTGTCACCGGCTCTGAATTCAGGAACATTTTTTGTTGCAATCTGTCCTGCTTCAAAAGCTTCAATATACTTATTTCTCATCAATTATCCTTTTTTGTCATACGAATGCTTCACGCAAAAGCGAGAAAACAGATCAGGCCTGAAGTATTGGGTCTTATATTCAGACATTGTATTTTTTAAGCTTGTGATTTTAGCGTGATTTCCCTTTAAAAACTCTGAGGGCACTGATTTATTTTCATAAATGGGTGGTTTTGAAAAACACGGTGCTTCCAATAAAGGTTGTTCAAAACTCTCCGTACTGAGCGAATCCTCATTTCCTAAAACCCCCTTGACATTGCGGCTAATGGCATCACTCATCACAAGACTGGGAAGCTCTCCACCGGTAAGTACATAATCACCGATACAAAATACCTCATCGGCAAACGTTTCAATGACACGCTCATCAATCCCCTCATAGCGCCCACTAACAAACACAATATGCTCTTTTTTTGCTAAACGTTTAGCATCATTTTGCGTAAATGGTTTTCCTGAGGGTGTTGGAAAAATAATATACGCGTTGGAAGACTTTTTTTGAATAGAGCGCAACAGAGCAAACAACGGTTGAGGAAAGAAAACAAGCCCAGCTCCGCCACTGGCTTGATAATCATCCACTTTTCCGTGCTTATGGGTCGTAAACTCACGAGGATTGAAAAAGCTTACATGTAACAGGCCTTTGGCTATGGCTCTTTTTAAAATAGAATCTTCAAAATAGGAAGCAATTAAACCTTCAAATAAAGTGACATACGAAAAATGCATTATGAATTTTCCAAAATTCCTAAAGCATCATGCGTTTGTACCACTCCCATCTCTTTATTAAAGCTAAGAATGTACCGCTCAATGTAAGGAATATAGAAGTGTTTGGCAAGTCCTTTGGCAACAAAAACATCATCGGTTTTGACCACCAAGTAGTCTGTAACCGCAATACGTTCTATCTCATCGACCCTCCCCAAACAAACGCCCTCATCCATAATCTGTGCGTCCATCATATCAAACCAAAAAAACTCACCTTCTTTAAGGGCGCAATCACGCATGGAATTTTCAGGGGTTGTGTATAAAAAGGTATTGACTAATTTTGATGCAATTTCACGCTCAGCATAACCTACAAAAGAGATAACTCCTTTGGTCATATTGTACGATAACACTTCAAGCCGTTCGCCTTTATGCGTTTGAAACACCTTGCCTTTTTTAAATTGCTCTGGGAAATCACAGTGAAGATGAAGCTTTAGCTCCCCTTTTAATCCCACAAGTCGCCCAAGCTGAGCGACTTCTATGAGGGAGGGTTGATTATTCATCGTTTGCTTTGACGGTAACTCGATAAGAGATGCCATCTTTGGCTTTACAACCAGAGATGAGCGTTTTGAGTGAATTAATCATTTTGCCATCTTTGCCTATCAATTTACCCGTATCTATTTTATCGGCATAAATGACAACATCACAAAATCCTGCGTCTGCATCACTTCGCTCAACTCTCACACCAGAGGGATTGTCTACCAAAAGCTTGGCAAACTCCTCAAGAAATTTCTCAATCATCCTAGTTGCCTGTAATTTTAGCAACCCTATCACTTAGCTTTGCGCCAACACTTTTCCAGTACGCAAGTCTTTCCGCATCAAACTTGATGGTTTGTGGGTTGCTCAGTGGATTGTAGTAACCGATTGTCTCGATTGAACCACCGTCTCTTTTTTTACGACTGTCGGTTACAACGATTCTGTAAAAAGGTGTTTTGTTTCTTCCCATTCGGGTTAATCTTACAACTGTTGCCATTGGTATGGTCTCCTATGTTTATGTTTCGTTTGTTACAACTTAGATTTACATGTAAAGCTTACATGTAGATATAAATCGTCACACCTTAACGAAGGTGTGCGTGTTTATTTTGAGAAAGCATGTTTTGTAAATCTTGCATTCCCTTTTTGCCTGAGAATTTTTTTGCCATTTTCGCCGCATTGCCAAATTGCTTCAAAAAGCGATTGACTTCCACTTGCGATAACCCTGAACCCTCAGCAATTCTTCTTTTTCGACTGTTATTTAAAAGTTCTGGGTCTTCACGCTCTTTTTTGGTCATGGAGCCTATCATCGCTTTAATGCGCTTCATCTCAACCGAATTTTCCATATCAACATCTTGAAGCTTGCCTGCCATTTGAGACAATCCTGGAATCATTCCGATGAGTGATTTCATGCTTCCAAGCTTCTTCATCTGTTCCATCTGCTCTAAAAAGTCATTAAAATTAAACTGACCTTTTTTAATCTTTTGGTTCATCGCTTTAGCTTGTTTTTCGTTGATGATACTACTGGTCTTTTCAGCCAAGGTTTCAAGATCACCCTCGCCCATCAAACGACTGACAATTCGTTCTGGTATAAAATGCTCCAAATCAGCGACTTTTTCACCCACACCCACAAAACGAAGAGGAACTTTGGTTTGCTCTGCAATGCCTAAAGCGACACCACCTTTACCATCACCATCAAATTTACTCAAAATTACACCACTAAGCCCAACTGTTTCATGAAACGTTACCGCACTTCGAACCGCATCTTGTCCTGTCATCGCATCGGCTACGTAAAAGACTTCATCTGGCGTTATCTCTTTTTCTATGCTCTTAAGCTCGCTCATCAACGCTTCATCAATCGCTAAACGACCTGCCGTGTCAACTAACACAACATCGTACATACCCTCTTTAGCTTTTTTCATTGCATTTTTTGCTATAGCAATGGGGTTGTTTGTGCCCTCTTCAAAATAGAGTTCAATTTCATTGGCACTACACAACTGACGCAACTGCTCCACCGCAGCTAAACGCTGAAGGTCACACGCTACCACTAAGACTTTCTTTTGACGCAGTTTGAGGTAATTTGCCAATTTGACCGTCGTCGTCGTCTTTCCACTGCCTTGCAAACCAACCATTAAAACGGTTGTAGGGGGCTTAGGTGCAAAAACAAAGCCTTGTTTGCCATGCGTTGTTAAAATTGTGAGTAAATTATTTTTCAAAGAACGTAAAAAATTGGCTTGTCCGATACCTTTCGCTTTGGTTTCGATTTCAACATCACGTAGCAAATCACGTACAATTTTATGGTGAACGTCTGCTTTTAAAAGGGCTTTTTTTAGATTTTCTAAAGCATTTTTAAGAGATTTTTCATCATCACTGAAACGAATTTTATTGATGGCAGTACGAAACGAATCGGTTAAAACATCAAACACACAAGGTCCTTATTGGCTTTTTTCTTAAAGAGTCGCAATTTTACAAAAATAATACTTTAAACTAAATAAATTCTTAAAAAGAAGAGACACTTTTTTTCTAAAAAATTCACGAAACAATCGTTTTTTAGGGCTATAAATAAAGAAATTCACTCTTTTTTCAAAGAGCAAATTTAATAAAATCTTCAGGTTCTTTGCTTTTAAAACTGTACTCCAACAACTCTATTTTAGAAGCGTGCAACATCATTCGCTTAAACGGTCTTCCACCGTACTCCGTATCACCCAAAATAGAAGCACCAATGCTTTTGAGATGCACTCTGATTTGATGCGTTCTGCCTGTATCAATACTCACTTTGATTTTAGAGCGTTTTCCCTCCACCATCAAAGGCTCAACATGGCTAATCGCTTCTTTGCCATCGCTGCTGATTTTACTGTGCGCCGTGTTTCCTTTTTTGATGGTTAAAATGGGAGCGTTAATCTCCACTACCTCAACCACGCGCCCCTCAACAATCGCAATGTACTCTTTTTTTACCTCTCTTTTTTTAAAGGCACTGACTGCTTTTGCACGAAAAGCCTCATCTTTGGTTAAGAGCAACACACCACTGGTTTCACGGTCCAATCGATGCAAAAGTGGCAATTTTTTAATCTCAGCCACCTCTTCTGAGGTCATAAAAGCAGGCTTGTCGACTGCCATAATAAAGGCATCTTCAAAAATGACACGAATAGGAGCGATACGCTCTACTTTAAACTTCGCACTACCACTCATCTCCGCTCGTGCTACGCTTACTTTTTTACCCTCAGAGTAGACCACCCCTCTATCTATTAACTCTTTAGCGGCACGGTTAGAAACACCCTCTTGAAGGGCTAATAATTTATATGCTTTTTCCATTTTTTATCCTATTTCTTTTAAAATTGGCGCTATATCGCCTTGATGGACTATGGCACTAGGCGGTAGTGCTTCGACATTTTTAAAAACGACACTGAGTTCTTCTATGCTACATGTAACGATATTGTCCACCCAATCGTACAACACACGTTGATTAAATACATGCACCCCACTAATAAGTTTCACACCAAAAAAAGCAGGCTCCAAAGGATTGTGTCCACCCACACCCTCAACAAAAGAACCTCCTAAAATCACAACATCCGCTATGGCGTAAAGATTCATGAGCTCACCCATGGTGTTACATAAAACGACATCTGCATCCAAGGCACTCAATTCGCCAAGCCTTGCATACATCAATCCTTTATCGTACGCGTAGGAGTGCAATAAAGCATCCACAAGCCCAAAACGTTCTGGATGCCTTGGGGCAACAATGAGTTGGTCGTTCTCTTTTAATTCTATGGCATTTAAGACCAAAGCTTCTTCTTTTTCGTGCGTACTTGCTAACACGATGATGCGTTTCATCTCTTTTTTGGGATACTGCTTTGTCACACAATACGTTTGCAAGGTTTTAATATTGCCAGTGACACGTACATCGCGTGCCCCTAAAGTATGCAAGCGTTCTTTGTCCGTCTCACTTTGTGCAAATACCACATCAACATGCTGAAAAATCCAACGGTAAAATAGAGAAAAACGCCGATACGAAGCATACGATTTATCTGAAATTCGAGCATTCAGTAAAATAGTTTTCATTCCTTTTGCTTTGGCAACACAAAAAAGCAATGGCCACAGTTCGGCTTCAAGTACGACCAATACCCGTTGGCGCTTCATCCAAAAAGGAAGAAAAATTTCAAAAGGCAAATAACGCACCTCTACATTTTCATACCCCAACGCCTCTTTATAACCCGTTTGCGTAATCACACTCATGCGCAAAGGAAAAGCGTGAAGTGCTTCTATAAAAGGTTTCAAAGAGCGTACTTCCCCAAGCGAACAGGCATGAAACCAAAGACCATCTTTTTGAAAGGGGGGGGTGTCTTTTAAAAAAAATCGTGCAGGAATCGAGTGGGAGTATTTTGACTTTGTGGATAAATACCACAGTACTGGCAACGCTAAAAGATAAAGAAGCGTTGCTAGTAGCGTGTAAAAGAAGGTCACATTAGGCCTCTAGGACCTCTGTCTCTTTATACAAAATTCTACCACAATGTGGGCAGGTAATAATATCATCTTGCTTCAAAACACTGGCATAGGTTTTGTCATTTACACGCATAAAACAGCCATAACATGCTTGTTTGCGAACAGGAACAACGGTTGTATTTTCTGCCCATTTACGAATTTTTTGATAAAACGTGAGGATTTTTTGACTCATTTCAGAGACTAACGCCTCTTTTTTACCATAAACATCTTTGCGCTCTTGCTCGATTTGTTGCATCTGTCCATCAATGGAAGCACGAATCGTCTCCGCTTCACTTGCAGCAAGGGAGAGTTTTTCCTGAACCCCAGCTATATTTTGACCCTTGATTTCTATCATCTTATCCAAGCGTGCAATCTCTTCGTTGGCAAAATCACACTGCTCTTTTGAAATTTCTTCTTCAAGTTGTAACGCTTTAATCTCTTTAGCTGTTTTAACTAAGGCACTCTTCTTTGAGAGGTCTTTCAGTTTGGCAGATAATTCAGCTAAATGGGCTTCATTTTTTGCTTTTTTGAGTTTTGCGTCTGAAATATCAGCACTAAAAACATCACTCTGCGTTTTGAGTTCTTTTTCTTTATCCAAAGAGAGCTTTAACATCTTCTCTACTTTGGTGATACGGGGTCCAAAATCGTCAATTTCTCTGTCCAATTTTGAAAGCTCTATGAGCTGCTCTAAATACTTATTCATATGCTGTGTGTCCTCTATGTGTGTTGGAAGGGGTTTTTAGAATTCGACATTATAGCTTTTAATGGAAAATTTATCAAATAATTTGCTAAACACTCTGGGAAATAGCGCTCGGACTCAAAGTGACCTATGTCCATTAAGCAGAGATTATTCTCTTTTGCCTCTAAGGCTTGATGGTATTTTAAATCCCCTGTTAAAAAACAATCCGCCTCTATTTTGGTTATCAAGTCACCACCTGAGCCTGTGGTCATAGCACACCGTCCTATCCACTCTTTCGCTCTTACGATTCGTAGCGTATCAAGCCCTAAACATCTCTTTACATGTAACGCCAAATCCTCTATGCTTCTATTCACATCAAAATAGGCGACATACTCTTTATGTTCGATGATGTCAAAACCAAGTTTTGCAACCACATACGCGTTGAGATGAGAGAGATCAAAATTGGTATGCATCGCAATTAAGGCAATCTTTTTTTGCACCATTGTTTGAATAAGATTGGATGGGTATTTGGCAAAATTAAGTTGTTTAAGTCCACTAAAAATAAGGGGGTGATGCGTGATGATTAGAGTATGTTCAGGCACTTCTTCTAAAAGAGGCGTATCAATATCTAAGCTTAAGTAGAGATGTTCGATTTCATCATCTGCGCGTCCGATTAAAAGACCACTATTGTCCCAACTGGCTTGTGTTGCAAACGGACTTAGTGCATCTAAATAGTCGTAAATTTCACCTAAACGCATCACCCAACAATTTCCTTGTATGCTACCGCGCACCCTTTGGCGAGTTCACGAATTTTTAGAATGTAGTTTTGACGTTGAGTAACTGAAATGGCTTTACGTGCATCTAAAACATTGAATGTATGTGACGCCATCAAACAATAATCATACGCAGGCAAAGGTAAACGCTCTTCTAAACATCGCTTACACTCTTTTTGCGCATTTTCAAAGTGCTCGAATAACATCGCCACATCGGCCACTTCAAAATTGTACCGACTAAATTCATATTCACTTTGCTTATGAACGTCTCCATAGGTGATGACGCCAAATTTGTTTTCATTCCACACCAAATCAAAGACAGACTCTTTTTCTTGCAAGTACATCGCCAATCGCTCAACCCCATAGGTAATCTCAACCGAAACAGGATGGCACGCAATGCCTCCTACTTGTTGAAAATAGGTAAATTGTGTTACCTCCATGCCATCCAACCACACTTCCCAACCCAATCCCCATGCTCCAAGAGTAGGAGATTCCCAGTTGTCTTCCACAAAACGAATGTCATGTTTTTTGATATCAAGACCTAGCATCTCAAGGCTTTTGAGATACAACTCTTGAATGTTGTCAGGACTGGGTTTAATAAGCACTTGAAACTGATAGTAACTGCCCAAACGGTTTGGGTTTTCACCATAACGTCCGTCTGTTGGTCTGCGACTGGGCGCTACATAGGCGGTTGCCCAAGGCTTGCTACTTAAGCTTCGTAAAAACGTTGCATTGTGAAAGGTTCCAGCACCAGAGGGCATATCATAAGGTTGCACAATCGTACAGCCCTCTTCTTGCCAAAAGGCTTGGAGGTTTAAAAGCATTTGACTAAATGTTAACACGAAATTATCCTTCTTATTGACTTGGTGCAGTGTAGCCTTCAACGGCTTTGTTCCACATCATTTTGTATTTTCGTTTGGTAAATTCTAACTCATCTTTAATGTATTCTAATTGTTTAGTGAGTGTTTCAATGGTTTTGCGGTCTTCATCGTAGAGCTCTTGCATCGAAAAAAGTGCCTCTTTTAAAAAGCGGTTTTCACTTTTTAGCGCATCTAAGGTCTCCTCTTTAGCATCAAGAACTTTTTCATGCAAACTTAAAATGGCACCCACCGTTTTTTCAACAAACTCTGAACTAAGAGCGACACTGCTTGAGTCTAAACTCTCATGCATCACAATGCCTTGCGTTGAAGGGATTAAGGCTTGGGCACTACGACTCACCTCAACATAACATTTCCCCTCTTCTTCTTTGCAAACAAGACTACCTTCTTCAATCATCGCTTCAACAGCGGAAACATCCAAATTCACTAAAGTACTAAACTCTTCAATTTCCAGCCAACTGTTCATGTGAGTCCTTTATAAAATGACTTCTATACCCATCGAATCGGTTTCAACTTTTTTTGCTTTTAAGATACGGTCTTCTTTAAGTTTTGCTGCTAATTCTTCATCCGAAATGGCTAAAATTTGCATGGCCAAATACGCAGCATTGACAGCACCTGCCGAACCAATCGCAACGGTTCCAACAGGCATTCCTCCTGGCATTTGAACGGTACTTAAGAGTGCATCCATACCTTCCATAACCCCACCTTTCATCGGAACACCAATGACGGGTTTTGTGGTTAGGGAAGCAACAACGCCTGCTAAGTGTGCTGCCATGCCTGCGGCTGCAACAAATACTTTAGCCCCTTTTGCTTCAGCATTTTTCACATACTGATGTGTTCGATCAGGACTTCGATGGGCAGAAGAAACAACAATTTCATACATGACCCCAAATTTTTCTAAGGTCTTAGCGCACTCTTCCATCACACCATAATCGCTTTTACTTCCCATCAAAATAGAAACAAACTTCATCTTTTATCCTTTACATGTAATCTTAAAAATGTAAACCCAGGCAAGCGCGCAGGTAACTCTATCGCATGCGTATTTCCGCTGTGAATCGCATCAAACTGCTTTCCACTCAGTGTCTGAAGTCTCTTAAAGCTTACATACCATCGTCCCTCTTTTAAAATGATAGCACCTAATTCATTCTCTATTTCACTCACACAAGTATGTGAGGGCATAACAAGTTCATACCATACGCCTGTATGTAAAACATCTTTACACAAACAGGTCTTGCCTTCTTCATCCACTTGTGCCGCTACTTGATGCGTTCCTTCGCTGATGGAATGTGCAAGATTTTGTGTGTCGTTTTTTTCATACGGACGATTGACCAAATACCCATCGGTAAACCCTCGATTTTTAGTGGTGTCTAACTCTACGGTGTATTTGTTTGCCTCAAAGCAATTCGCATAATAATCTTCAATCGCTTGTGCATATGTTTTGGTGGTAATACCGACATAATAAGAACTTTTAGTGCGTCCTTCAATCTTTAAAGAATCAATCACCCCAGAATCTAAAATTTCTTTAACATGCGCACTTAAATTGAGGTCTTTCGCATTCATAATATGCGTCCCCTCCTCACTCTCTTCTACCCTAAAAAGTGTTCCACTCTCTTCATTGTGCGCATAGAGTGTGTAAGGAAAACGACAATCATTGGCACAGCTTCCACGGTTTGAGACACGTCCGCTTTGCACAGAGCTAATTAAACAACGTCCACTGTAGGCAAAACACATCGAACCATGGACAAAAACTTCCAATTCAAGGTGAGGTAAATGCTTTTTAATCTGCTCTAAATCTTTTAAACTCACTTCTCGTGCCGCGATAATACGCTTTACACCCATATCCGAATAGACTTCCGCATCAAGGTAACTTAAAACATTAGCTTGCGTAGAAAGATGCACAGGAATATGCGGTGCAATCTTTTGAGCTAACTTTATAACTCCAGGGGCTGCCACAATAAAAGCATCTGGATTCATCGCCGCCACACGTTCAATGTGCTTTTCCAAAAGTGCAATTTGCGCATTAAAAGGAAAGCCATTGATGGTAACGTAAAGCTGTTTATTTAAAGTATGTGTGTAGCGTATAGCTTCTTCGAAACTCTCATAGGTAAACTCTTTACCCGAGCGAATGCGAAGAGAAAAATGGCTCACCCCTGCATACACGGCATCGGCACCATACGCAAGGGCTATTTTTAATTTTTCAAAATTTCCTGCTGGAGAAAGCAGTTCAACACGTTTCAACTATTTTTTTCCTAAACTAGCAATGAGCGCTTCAATTTCATCACTGCTCACAACATCTTCGGTCGTATCGTCACCATGAATGTGCACCGCAGAACCCACACGTTTATCATCATCTTTTTTACCTTCAAACAAGGCATTCATGTATTTAGAAAGGGCTCGCATCACGTTGATAACACGTTCAATTTTTTGACGATGAATATCTTGATACTGCATGATATCCATTGCCATCATGATCTCATCTTCTGCCATTTGAGCATTGTTCAGTAACTCTTCCACGCGCTCCTTCATGCCTTTGTTATCATCAAGAGCTTTTTGGAATTGATCAATATTGGGAAATTTAGAGACCAATGTTTCAAAGAGGTGTATGTTGGATTCGATAAGCTTGATTACCTCTTTTGCATTATCTTCGGCTTCCATCATAAAATTATTGACAGCATCAAGCTTATCAAACACCTGAGATGCTTTGATTTCCGAGTCTTTGGTGACATCATCCAACTGATGTACCATCTTATGGTCATCCGTAGGAGGCGGTGGTGGCCAAGACATAGAAGCAGAAGCGCGGTATTCATGGACCTCTTTAGGAGGTGCTTTAACCTCTTCAATTGTGTCATCTTCTTCTAAAGCAATCTCCTTTCCCAAAGACATTTCCTCTAAAGGCTCAATTTTTGTTTCCTCTTCGCTTTCATCAAAATCACCAGCCATTAGCGCGTCAAGTTCTTCCTGCGTCATCCGATTTCTCCTCAGAATTGTAATGTAGACCAAATTTGGGTTAATTATAGTCAAGTTTTTATATAATTTAACTTTAACTTCATTCAAGGACAGGTAAGAATGATTATTGACCTTCACAACCACACCACACGGTGTAACCATGCTTCAGGAACAATGGAAGCGTATGTACAACACGCCATTGCTCAGAACATTGATATTTTTGGCTTTTCTGACCATGCCCCCATGCGTTTTGATGAAGCCTACCGAATGCGTTTTGATGAAATGGAAGATTATGAAAAAGATGTCTTATATGTAAAGAAAAAATATGCCGATACTATTTCGATTTTACTTGCCTATGAAGTTGATTTTTTAGAAGGCTATATTGATGAGAGCGTTTTGAAACGAGATGTGGATTATCTCATAGGCTCCGTACACTACCTTGGAAATTGGGGATTTGATAACCCCGAGTTTATAGGAGAGTACCAAAATCAAAATATTGATGAGATTTGGCAGCGCTATTTTGATGCGATTGAGTCCATGGCAAAAAGTGGACTTTTTGATATTGTAGGGCATATCGATCTCATGAAAGTCTTTAATTTCTTGCCCCATAAAGATGTAAGGCTCATTGCTCACCATGCCATCAAAGCCATAAAAAAAGCGAATATGGTCATTGAAATAAATCCTGCGGGGCTTCGAAAACCAGCGCTTGAACAGTATCCAAGCGCTGGTTTAATGGAGCTCATCGCAGAACACGATATTCCTATTTCCTTTGGTTCAGATTCTCACGAGCCTACACATATTGGATTTTCAAGAGAGATTATTCATGATTTTGCACGTTCTTTTGGGTATAAAAAATGTGCAACTTTTCAAAACAGAGAGCGAATGTTGATTAATTTTTAATCACGCATCTCACTCTTTTTTCAGTTCATTTCGATACAATTATTCAAAATTTTAATGAGGAGTTATACATGGGTAAGTTCGTAAACAGTGTTGAAGAATTTTTCAAATATTGCACTGACAATGAAGTTGAATTTGTCGATTTTCGTTTCACTGATATGAAAGGAACGTGGCATCATCTCACCTACACAATGGAAGCGATTAGTGAAGATTCCTTTAAAAATGGTATTCCTTTCGATGGCTCGTCCATTGATGCGTGGCAACCTATTAATAAATCAGACATGTTGCTTAAGCCTGAATCAGAGAGCGCATTTTTAGATCCTTTTACGGCAGACCCAACGATTGTTGTTTTCTGTGATGTTTTTGACATTTACAAAGGTCAAATGTATGAAAAATGCCCACGTAGTATTGCTAAAAAAACATTAGCTCACTTGTCACAAACAGGTTTGGGTGATGTAGCCTACTTTGGACCAGAAAATGAATTCTTTGTTTTTGATGACGTTAAAATCAGAGATGACATCAACTGTTCTTACTATGAAGTTGACTCTGAAGAGGGTATCTGGAATAGTGGTAAAAGCTATAATGATGGCTACAACACTGGTCACCGTCCTGGTACAAAGGGTGGTTACTTCCCTGTAATGCCAATCGATACGATGGTTGACTTGCGTGCAGAAATGGTTCAAATCTTAAAACAAATTGGTCTTGAAGTCTTTGTGGTTCACCACGAAGTGGCACAAGCCCAAGGTGAAATTGGTGTTAAATTTGGAACCTTAATTGAAGCTGCCGATAACGTTCAAAAATATAAATATGTTGTTAAAATGGTCGCTCACCTCAATGGAAAAACAGCTACCTTTATGCCAAAACCACTGTACGGTGACAATGGTAGCGGTATGCACGTGCATCAATCTATCTGGAAAGCGGGCAAAAACCTATTTTATAAAGAAGGCGAATATGCAAACCTTAGTGACATGGCACGCTGGTATATTGGCGGTATCTTGAAACACGCACGAAGTGTTGCTGCTTTTACTAACCCATCAACCAACTCTTACAAGCGTTTGATTCCAGGTTTTGAAGCACCATCTATTTTGACATACTCTATGCAAAATCGTTCTGCATCGTGCCGTATCCCTTACGGTTCAGGCGAAAAGTCGGTTCGTGTTGAGATGCGTTTCCCAGATTCAACGTCATGCCCATACTTAGCGTTTGCTTCAATGCTTCTTGCAGGTATTGATGGTATTAACAACAAAATGGAACCTGTTGGTCCAATGGATGAAGACTTGTTTGAATTGACACTCGATGAAATTAGAGAAAAAGGGATTAACCAAATGCCTCACACACTCAGAGGCTCACTTGAAGCACTCATCCGTGACAACGAGTATTTGGCACCTGCGATGAGCAAAGAGTTTATCGATACCTACCAACACTACAAATTTGAAACCCAAGTTTGGCCAGATGAAGCTAGACCTACCGCATTTGAATTTAAAACTGTCTATTCTTGTTAGTTATTAAATAGGAGAGCTAAACGCTCTCCTATTTTTATCACGATTTTTAGGCAAAGCCTAAAAACCTACGCTAGCCGCTGTGGCGCTGAAGCTTGCCTCTTTCGAGGCAGAATTTTTAACTGAAAATCTATAAGGTCAGTTTTTAAAACATCAAACCACCCTCTTGCGTTTGTTTCTTAACACTCTCTTTTGGAAACGGCGATACATCGGTAAAATATTCAACCACACCATCCACTTTTCGTGAACCCACGTTCTCTGGCACCTTAAAGGTGCGCGTTGTTTCAGGATGCTGTTCGATGTATTTTTTCATAAAATAAGCAAAGGCTGGCGCAGCGGCACGGCCACCTGTCTCTCCTTTTTTAAGCGGTGTGTAGTTATCGTTTCCATACCATGTGAGCACTTCAATATCGGGAGAAAAACCACAAAACCACACATCGGTACTGTTATTAGTCGTACCTGTTTTACCTGCAATTTCAATCCCTGATACGTGAGCATTACGTCCCGTTCCACGTTTAACTACCTCTTTCATCATATCGATCATCAAAAATGTCTGCTTAGGAGAGGTTATTTCTTGTTGTTTGGCTTCAAAAATCCTCTCTTCACCTTTAGTGTTGACGATTTTTTTAATCAAAATTGGCTCAACCCGTGTACCATAATTGGGAAACATAGAGTAAAAACCGCTGTATTCCATCGGTGAAATTCCAAAACTTCCCAATGCAATAGTCAAATCAAAAGGCATATTTTTAAAACCATCTTTAGTAAATTCCTTATGAACACTATCTAAACCCAAGAGCGATAAGAGATTGATTGTTGCAAGATTGCGTGAATGAATGATAGCTTCTTTGAGGCTTACCAACCCTTCAAATCCACCCTCATAATTTTTGGGCTTCCACTCTTCATCGGTCTCTTTATCAACATAGGTGCGTGAAATATCAGGAATTTCAGAGAGAGGCGAATAGCCCCAGTCCAAAGCTTTTTGGTACAAAAAGGGTTTAAAACTAGAACCTGGCTGGCGTTTACTTTGTGTGGCTCGATTAAAATTACTCTTCGTATAATCCACGCCACCAATCATTGCCAGTACATTTCCCGTACTGTTTTCAACCACAACCATCGCCCCATTGAGCTCTGAGCTATTGGCATCTTTGGCACGAGAAATCATACCATCGTATCCAAGTTTTAACGCCTCTTTAGCCGCTTGTTGCAATTTTAAATCCACACTCAAATAAATTTGGTATCCACCCCTTTTTAAATCTTCATATTCACTTCCAAGGGTTTTAAGAACATCATCAACGACATAAGGTGCTTTATTTTGTGTGAGTGTTTCATCGTACACCACGGGGTGTTCTAACGTTGCTTTAGTATATTCGTTCTCACTAATCCACCCTAATGAATGCATGCGATTGACCACATGATTGCCCCTGCTTAAAGAAAGATCCATATGGCGCGTAGGGTCATACGAACTCGGTGCTTTTGGAAGCCCTACGAGCATGGCTATCTCTTTAAGACTGAGTGCATCCAAAGGCTTATTAAAATAACCTAGTGCTGCTGTCTTAACGCCATAATACCCATGCCCAAAATAGACATGGTTAAAATAACGCTCTAAAATCTCCTCTTTACTGAGTGCCGCTTCCACAGCATAAGAGAGTACAGCTTCATTAATTTTTCGCGTCAGTGTTTTTTGACGTGTCAGCACCGTATTTTTAACCAACTGTTGGGTGATGGTACTCGCTCCCTCTACCAACTTCATCGCTCGAATATCTTTAATGAGGGCTCTAAAAATCGCTTCGATATTGATACCGCTGTGCTCAAAAAAAGAGGTATCTTCCGTTGCTACCAAGGCTTCAACCATACGGGGAGGAATGTCCTCAAAACGTACATAAAGACGGTGTTCTTCGTCAAATATATTGGCAATCAACTCACCGTTACGATCAAAAATTTGACTGCTAAGCCTTGGGGTATAATGAATAATTTTACTGGCATCAAAGCCAATTTGACCAAAAATTATCACCAAACCAACACCACCTGCAAACAGCAGAATCATAAACAATGTACCAATAACTTTCACGATCTTTTACTCCTCTTATAAAACCCAGCCTCTAAAAGTGCTTTGGTATAGTCCTCGCAAGGGCTATGCAAAATCGCTTCTGTACTACCTTTTTCCACCATCACCCCATGCTGTAAAATACCTACTTCATCACACAACCCCTCGATTGTTGACACATCATGGGTCACAAAAAAAATATCAAAATTGTACTCTTGTTGAGTCCTTTTAATCAGTTTTAAAATATGTGCTTTCGTGCCTTCATCCAAAGCCGTTGTTGGCTCATCTAAAAGCAGTAATTTTGGCTTTATCGAAAGGGCTAACGCAATAATAACACGTTGCAATTGTCCCCCACTCAGCTCAGAGGGAAACCTATCTAAAAGCTGTTTATCAAGCTCTACGCTTTCCATGTACCCCTGTGCTTCACGAAACCCACAGGTAAAATGTTTGCCAATTTTTGTCAAAGGAGAAAGCGCTGTAAAAGGATTTTGTGGCACCATGGCAACCGTTTTTCCCCGTATCAAAGGGTAGGAATTGTCTAAATCCATCGTTACATGTAGAGAAGAAGGAGCCATGCCTAAAAGTGCTTTGAGTGTCAAACTCTTCCCACTCCCACTTTGCCCGATGAGTGCAAAACTGTGCTCAAAAGAAAAAGCAATATTGACCAAGGTTCGTGTATCACTGTGAATCTTTAGATACTTACATGTAAAACTCATAGTGCCTCTTTTTGCAACGCAAGACACAAAGCCTCAAGTGCATACACCGAGTGTTGTAAACGTGGAATAATGCGGATAATAGGCTCTTTTACCGTTGGTGGGCGAATGGCTCCTACTAAAAAACCGTGAGATTGTAAAGCATCTCGAATCGCAAGAACATCTGTGTTGTGAGGCTTAAACGAGACAATCAATCCATGCACCTTTTGTTCAAGAGAGCTTTCAATAATACTCTGACGTTCTTTAATCCCCTTTTTAAGGGCTTCTTTGTGTTTGAGCAGGTATAAAAATCCTTGATAGCCCAAAGCGATATCAAACAATGAGGGGGCTGTCGTATAAATGAGAGCTTTAGCGCGATTGAGTAAAAAATGAGAAAGAGCTTCGGAGCATAAAATATACGCACCATAACTCCCCAATGCTTTACCCAAGGTGCCCATTTTGATGTGATTTTCTTTCGGTGTAATCCCAAACAAATCAAATACCCCACGAAGGTTATCTCCCACCACCCCTACGCTGTGGGCTTCATCCACAATTAAAAGCGCATTGTGCGCATCGGCCACATCAAAAATAGCACGGTTGAGCAAATCACCACTCATAGAGTAGATACCCTCCACTGCCACAATCGCACGCTGATGGGGGTGCATTTTGATAAGCTCTTCTAGATGATTGGCATCATTATGCCTAAAAACAACTACCTTTGCATCCACCACTTTCGCAGCCACCATTCCGCTGGCATGGTACTCTTCGTCCAAAAGAAGCAAATCTTTTTTTCGAGGGAGTGCTTCAATGAGTGAAAAATTGGCCAAAAACCCGCTCCCACACACCAAGGCTGCTTCAAAGCCATTTTGACGCAATAAAAATCCTTCAAATTCTTCATGAATGGGATGATAGCCATTGACAAGCAATGAAGCCTTAGGCGCGTGTGAAGCATACATGGAAAGCTGTGTTACGGCACGTTCAAAGAGTATTCTAATATGACCAAAACCTAAATAATCGTTGGAACTAAAGTCCAATAAAGTCTCATCGTAAAGGGCACGCGTTCGATAGCGTCCCGATTTTTGAAGTGCGTTTAGTTCGTTTTGATACATGTGTTAGTGATTTAAGAAAGGAAGCAGTTTCTCAACGCTTAACCCCATAGCCGTACTCTCTAAGCCAACCACCTCTTGAATGTAGGCTTTGCAAAAGCCCTCAACCATACACGCACCCGCTTTTCCTATCCACTCATCTCCCTCCAAATAGGCTTCCAGCGCCTTCTTGTCAAAAAGAGAAAAAAGGTAGTCTGTTGTAGAAAGGTCAATGAGTTCTAAGGTGCGTGATTTGTACATCATACAGGTTAAAATGCTCACTTTTGAGCCACTTTGTGCTTCCAAGATACGTCTCGCATCCGCTTTATCTTTGGCTTTACGCAAAATCTCACCGTGTGCAGTGACAACCGTATCGGCACACAATACAGGTAGGTCTAAATCCCACGTTTTAAGATAACTCTCCAGTTTACCTTTGGTGGCGTGGTAGACAAAATGTGTTGGATTAGTAAAGCTTAACTGCTCTTCATCAAAACCACACTCTCTTTGAATAAATGAGATGCCAAATGCGTCCAACAGTTGCGCACGTGTCGTTGAGCTTGAACCAAGAACAAGAGAAGGCATATTAATAACCTCTTAAAATAACGCCAAAATAAACCGAAATAATGGCTAACAGAAGGTTTAAAGGCACAAGATATTTCACCATCAAAATCACATTTTCTTCCACTTCGATGTAATTTTGCGCCTCAAGACCCTTTTTTGCCTTGAGGTATTTGATGTACATGTAACCAAAATTAAACGCTATAAACGTCCACAACGCCTCTTTGATATGCACCATCACGTACGTTGCAGGATTTCCCGTTTTAAACCCCAATCCTAGATGCATAAACAAGGATGTCATAATTAAAACAAGCATCACGGGTAGAAGAAAAAAAATGTAACGGCGTGCCATTTTGATACAATTTTCAAACTTCACTTTAAGATCAATCACATCCACTTCAACTGGCTGAATCACAAAGCGCATCACAAATAAACTTCCAATCAGCAACGCTGCACTGGTGACATGCAAAAAAATAATGATACGACTAAAGTCGCTAAACATTTCGATAAAAAAATCGCGCATCCCTATCCTTGAAGTAAGGCTTTAGCATACGCTAATGCGGCCTGTTTTGCCTCTTCAATCCGTGAAGCATCTTTGCCACCCGCTTGGGCAAAATCATCGCGCCCACCACCACCGCCACCCACAATGGGTGCAATCTCTTTAATCCAAGCACCCGCTTTCATTGGAGCATTTTTAACACCCGCAGCAATAAGGACTTTATCGTCTTTTGCTTGGAGTAAGAGTACCGCAACGGCTTCTTTCTCATTTTTCAAATCATCAATACGCGCTTTGATATCGCCAGCACCTAACACATCCACAATCAATTCAACACCGTTTACATGTAAAGATTCTACTGCTTTTCCCGCTTGAGAATTAAGTGCTTCGACATCACTTTTAAGTGTTTTAATCTCTTCTTTCAAACGGTGGATGCCGATAAGTGGCTCTTTGTGTTTCACGCTCTCTTTAATCGCTTCAACAAGTGCGCGTAACTCTTGAGCATACCCTAAAGCTGCACCACCACAAATGGCTTCAATACGTCGCACACCCGCACTCACCCCGCTCTCTTTTAAAATAAAGAAGCTTCCAATATTGGCTACGTTTTCAACGTGTGTTCCACCACACAGCTCGATGCTCGCATCGCCAAAGTTGACCACACGTACTTCTGAGCCATACTTCTCTCCAAAAAGCGCCATCGCCCCACTAGATTTTGCCTCTTCTATGTTCATCAGCTTTGTTTGAGAACCTACACCACTCGCGATGACACCATTGACAAAGGCTTCAATTTTAGTGATTTCTTCAAAACTTAAGGCTTTGGGGTGTGAAAAGTCAAAACGCAAACGGTCTTTTTCCACCAAACTTCCCGCTTGGCTCACATGCTCTCCTAAAATCTTACGCAACGCACTGTGAAGTAAATGTGTTGCAGAGTGGTGCTTTTCAACTTCTAAACGAGACACATCCACTTTGAGCGTTACCTCATCATTTACATGTAAAGGCTTTTCAAGCTCCACTAATGAAAGATTGAGGTCAAAAAATTTCTTCGTATCAAGCACTTTTCCATACCCTTCAACGCTTCCCTCATCCCCGCTTTGTCCACCGCTCATCGCATAAAATGGAGTCGTTTCAAAAAGAGCCCAACCATTTTCTTCTAAGCACTGAACCTCTTTAAACTGCTCATCCAAAAGCGCAAGCACTTTTGTTTTCACCTCTTTTTGCGTGTAACCGACAAAGGTGTTGAGTCCAAATTTTTCCAAAAGAGGTTTAAAATCACCCTGCGTTGCGCTATCACCACTCCCTTTCCATGAAGCTTTAGAGCGCGTTTTTTGTTCCGCCATCAAGGCTTCAAACTGTGCTTCATCCACACTCAAATTCTTTTCTCTGAGCATATCCGCTGTCAAGTCAAGAGGAAAGCCATACGTATCATAAAGTTTAAACGCCACTTCACCGCTAAACACATCTTTAGTATTGAGTAGTTCTTTTTCAAATAGCTCTAGTCCCGAAGCAATGGTCGCAAAAAAGCTCTCTTCTTCATTTTTAATCTGTTCTCCCACAATCTCTTTTTTAGCCACAAGGTATGGGTATTGTTTGCCCATCAGCTCGCATAAGGTGTCTAAAAGCTTGTACATAAAAGGTTCGCGCATCCCTAAGAGGTAACCGTGACGTACCGCTCGTCGTAAAATACGACGTAACACATACCCACGTCCTACACGACCAAACGTCGTGCCTTGTGCCACAAGAAAAGAAACCGCGCGGATGTGATCGGCAATCACCCGATAACTCGCACCCGTTTTATACGCATACGGCTTGCCACACAGTTGTGCCACTTTATCCGTCAAGGGCACAAACAGTGAACAATCGTAATTGCTAAACACACCCTCTTTAACGGCGGTCACACGCTCTAAACCCATGCCTGTGTCGATGGAAGGTTTTGGCAATTTATGTAAAACACCCGCTTTATCACGCTCGTACTGCATAAAGACCAAATTCCAGATTTCTAAGAATCTGTCGCCATCGCCTCCCATGTAATCTTCTGGTGTATTAAAATTCTCTGCGCCTTGGTCGATGAAAATTTCGCTGCATGGTCCACAAGGACCCGTGTCACCCATCTGCCAAAAGTTGTCTTTATCACCAAAACGCATGATGCGACTGGCATCAATGTGCTTTTTCCAAATGGCTTCGGCTTCATCATCGCTCTCATGTACCGTGACCCAGAGTTTTTCTTTAGGCAATTTAAGCACTTCGGTCACAAATTCCCACGCATGAGAGATGGCATCTTCTTTAAAATAATCCCCAAAGGAAAAGTTTCCCAACATCTCAAAAAAGGTATGGTGACGTGCGGTGTAACCGACATTGTCCAAGTCATTGTGTTTTCCACCCGCACGGATACACGTTTGGCACGTGGTGGCACGTGGTGGGTTGGGACGGGGTACTTCACCCGTAAACACACTCTTAAAAGGAACCATGCCAGCATTGGCAAAAAGCAGTGTTGCATCTTCAGGCACCAGCGGAGAACTCTCCATAATTTTGTGACCTTTTTGCTCAAAAAACTTTAAAAACTCAGCTCTAACATCCATCATTTCATCCTAGCTTTCATTAAAAATTCTTCTATTTTAACTAAAAAACCTAAAGCATTTTATTAAAGTGTGGCTTTATGCTGTGTTGAAAGAAAGCCAACAACCCACCATCCTAAAACCAAGACGATAGCACCTATAAAACCATTAAAGGTTAAAAGGCAAAATAATCCCATCACCATTGCCAAAAGACCTAGCCAATAATGACGACTTAAAAGAGCCACCAACGCCACCCCTAAACCTGAATAACCAATAATATTTAAATAGACCAATTGACCCAACATAGCACGTATCTGACAAATAGCTAAACTTGGATGTGACGCGCAGATGTCGATGAGAGATTCCTTTACATAAATATGTTCTTTAAGCAATACAAAAGCGATACCACTAAGAACGAGAATGCCAAAAGGTTGGATAAACACTTTAAGACGTAGCTTAAAGCACGATAGCATAATGCCAAATAACACCATTGACGCAACCCAAATGAGTGCACTATCGTTTCGCAATCCTTCTGCTAGTAACACAGAAAGGCTACTGGCAAACAGTGCCAATCCACTGGTACGCTCCAACAAACCATTGGACTCTTTATCATGTGCGTACAACGCACGCCCCATATAAGACAGAGCTAACATACTCACAATACCCAGATCAAAGTTATGGTAACGTCCGTCAAATGCCATACCCAGTGCCATAATAAGCATAACACTTACTGCCAAAAGATGGGCAATATCATGGAGTGAGCGATCAGCTTGCCATTGGGATTGTCTAAATATCAGCGATATCGCTCTACCCAAATTTCCATGCGATGCTTTCTCCTCCGTTATAAGGGCACGAATCAGTTTAAACCACCAAAAAAAGGCAAGCCCTAAGCACAGCAATGCCCACGCATATTCAAAAAAGCTTCGTGCGGTTAGCCAATAACTGTTGACTTGCCAAGAAAGAGCACACGCCCCACCAAAAAGAAGCAAGAGTAATAAAGGTGATTTTTGACATCGGCACTCTTTATGCTCTAACATTGGTAACAGTGCTGTTAAGCTCAGTAAAAAACTCCCTAAAAAAAGCCAAAGCGCATAAGGATAGTTAGTCACAAATCCATGCAAAACGTGCTTGTCCACGCGATTGGCATCAAATAAACCCCAATACCCTCCAACGGCCCCTTCACTCATACGTTTCCAAGGTTGATCAAAGGCTTCAATAAAGTTGTATTTCCAGCCTTGTTGTTCGGCAATTTTGACAAAACTTCGGGTAAAAAGGGCTTGATTAAATGCACTAGGAGCTGCCGCTTCTCGCATACGACCAAAACTCGGCCACCCCGTCTCTCCGATTACCACCTCTTTATTGGCAAAGGTATGTTTCATCTGTTCGTAAATATTCTTTACATGTAAAAGGGCTATTTCAACGGCAATGGGCTTATCTTCCCAGTAAGGCAAGATATGAATCGTTACCCTATCTACAGAGGGGGCAACGCTTGGGTGTTGATTCCAAAACTCCCACACATCTGCATAGGTCACTTTCATCGAAGGAAGTTCTTTTTTCACCTCTTGGATATAGCCTACCAATTGCGAAGCACTCACTTCGCGTCGCAATAAAGCTTCATTTCCCACCACAACCGTTTCTACAATGTCTGCATTGGCTTTGGCAAGAGCCACCATCGCAGCAATCTCTTTTTGCGTCAGAAGCACATCACTGCTCACCCACGCTCCAAGCCACATCCTAAGCCCATGTTTGCGCGCCAATTCAGGAACCATCTCCAGCCCAAGCGTCGAATAGGTACGAATGCACTGGGTGTATTGCGATAAAAGCTCCAAATCCTTATCAATGCGCTCACGTGAGAGTTTAAGTCCTTTATCAAAATCCATCGGAGATTCATGTTTACCAAACGGAGCATACGAGAGGCATTGCAATTTCGTGTTAGGCTCAAGGTTTAAAAGGTCAACGGATGGTACGGCTTGCCAAAACCAAAAAAGCCCTAATGTTACAAACATCACAACGTAAAAAATGGCTATTTTAACCTTATGGTACATCACAACTCCTATTCAAATATGAATTATTATACCGCTCTATTTCTTAAAGAGTGTCCCTAAAACGCCACGAATTAGTGCTCTGCCTATCTGAGAACCTACGGCTCGTGCAACGGATTTTGTGAGCGCTTCTATGGGTGTTTCTCTTCCTCTGGATGCACTTTGGGTTTCTTTACGCAGTGGTGTCTGTGCCTCTAAGCGTTGTGTCAATCGCTCATACGCCGATTCGGCATCAATGCGTGTATCATACGTTGTACCAACGATGGATTGTGCCATTAAGTTTTGACGCATTCCTTCATCAATAGGTCCCAATGAAGAAAACGGCGGTATTACCCATGCACGCTGTGTGATACTAGGAATGCCCTTTTCATCCAAAAAGGAAATCAACGCTTCCCCAACGCCTAGTTCCATCAAGGCACTCTCCTCATTTAACGCGCTATTGTCTCGCATGGTTTGTGCGGCGGAGCGCAAGGCTTGTTGGTCTTTAGGAGTAAAGGCACGCAGGGCATGTGCCACACGATTTCCTAACTGCGCCGCCACGGAACTTGGAATATCACTGGGGTGTTGGGTAATAAAATAAACCCCTACCCCTTTAGAGCGGATCAAACGAACGACGTGTTCAATTTTTTCTATCAACACATCGGGTGCATCTTTGAACAAAAGGTGTGCTTCATCAAAAAAGAAGAGCAGTTTGGGTACTTTTTTATCTCCGGCTTCGGGGAGGGTTTCAAACAATTCAGAAAGCATCCATAATAACAACGATGCGTAAAGCTTAGGATTGTTCATCAGCTTTGTGGCATCCAGAAGATTGACAACCCCTTTGCCGTCAATATTTTGAATCAAATCTTCCATATTCAGCATCGGCTCACCAAAAAGTTCGTCACCGCCTTGAGATTCCAATGTCAGCAAGCCTCGCTGTATGGCACCGATGGAAGCGGTTGAGACATTGCCATAACGCAACGAAAGCTCTTTAGCTCTTGACCCCACATCGTGAACCATCGCACGCAAATCTTTCAAATCCAAAAGGGCCAAGCCTTCATCATCTGCCACTTTAAAAATCAGTGTCAACACCCCACTTTGTGTCTCATTTAGTCCTAAAAGTCGTGAAAGCAATAAAGGTCCCATGTCACTGATGGTTGTACGTATTGGATGCCCTTTTTTGCCCCAAACATCCCAAAACGTTACGGGCAAAGAAGCATACGCTTCATCAATGCCTAGTTGAACGAAACGCTCCGTCACTTTGGCATTGGAACCCCCCACTTTTGCCACACCACTTAAATCACCTTTGATATCAGAAACCACGCATGGCACGCCTATGGTGGAAAAAACTTCTATCATTTTTTGCAAGGTCACTGTTTTACCCGTGCCTGTTGCTCCCGTGATGAGACCATGACGATTTGCCATGGAAGGCAAGAGGTTCAAGAAAAGCTCTTCTGATTTTGCGATAGGCTCGATATCTGGCATGCGTATCCTTTACATGTAAAGATTTTCAAAAATTATACTCAAAAAAACGTACTTCCCCCTTTTATCAATGCAAAAGAATGATTGGAGTAAAATACGCGATATTTTAAGAAAAGGTGCACACATGCAAATCCCTTTTATCGACCTCAAATCACAATATGAAGCCTATAAAGAAGAAATCAACACAGAAGTTTTAGGCGTATTAAGTTCAGCACAGTTTGTTATGGGTCCGCAAGTCACAAAGCTTGAAGAAAATCTTGCCACGTACACGGGTGCAAAATACGCGTATGCATGTTCCAGTGGAACCGATGCCCTTCTTCTAGCCCTCATGGCGATTGATATACAACCAGACGATGAAATTATCACCACACCTTTTACCTTTATCGCCACCGCTGAAACCATTGCTCTTTTAAAAGCAAAGCCTGTCTTTGTCGACATTGATGAAACCACGTATAACATTGACCCAAAACTGATTGAAGCAAAAATCACTCCTCGCACCAAAGCCATTATGCCTGTGGCACTGTATGGTCAATGTGCGGATATGGACGAAATTAATGCCATCGCACAAAAACACAATTTAGTCGTCATTGAAGATGCGTGCCAAAGTTTTGGAGCGAAATATAAAGGCAAAAAATCATGCAACCTAAGCCACATTGGATGCACCAGCTTTTTTCCCTCTAAACCACTGGGATGTTATGGTGATGGTGGTGCTATTTTTTGTAGTGATGATGCCTTGGCTGAGAAAATCAAATCACTCCTCAACCACGGACAAGGCAAGCGTTACGAGCACAAGTACATTGGTATCAATGGAAGACTTGACGCATTGCAAGCAGCCATTTTAAATGTCAAAATGAACCATTTTGATGTAGAAGTGGCAAAACGCATTGAAATCGGTGAACGTTACAGTGCGTTACTCAAAGATGCTGATGTCATCACTCCTAAAGTGATGAGTGATCGAAATTCGATGTACGCGCAATACTCCATCCGTGTCAAAAACCGTGAAAGCATGATGCAAAAACTAAACGACAAAGGGGTACCAACCGCGGTTCACTACCCGATTCCTTTGCACCTTCAAGAAGCACTTTCGTATCTAGGCTACACAAAAGGTGATTTTCCTCTCAGTGAAAAAGTAGGAACGGAGATTATGAGTCTTCCCATGAGCCCGTTTTTAACTCAAGAACAACAAGATTTTGTTGTCAACGCAATTAAGGCATAAATGATGGTAAAAGTAGCACTAATCGGACTAGGATCTATGGGACAAAACCACTACCGCGTTTTAAAAAGTTTGCCTGAATTTCAACTCACGGCATTGTGTGACATTCAACAAACCAAAGAGTACGACGAGCCTTTTTACACGGATTTGGATGAAATGTTGGAAAAGGCTGATTTTGACGCAGCAGTCATTGTTGTGCCTACTTTTTTGCACAAAAGCGTTGCCCTAAAATGTTTGGCAAAGGGGAAGCACCTTTTTATTGAAAAACCCGTTGCCTCCAATTGTGACGAAGCGAAAGAGATTTTAGAAGCGGCGAAAAAAGTCAATGCCAAAGTGTGTGTAGGATATATAGAACGTTTTAATCCTGTGGTTGACGCACTCATCAAAGAGTTGGAAGGCAAAGAGATATACAGTATTGGTATCACGCGTGTTGGGCCATTTCCCCCACGCATCGCCGATGTAGGCATTCTCACCGACCTCTCGGTACACGATATTGATTTGATTCGGTTTATCACAAAAGAAGAGATAGAGCAAGTTTCCATCTATAAATCACAAAAAATCCACAACCACCACGAAGACAATGCCATTCTCTCGTTTCGCTTAAGCAATGAAATCGTAGCAAGTATCACCACAAACTGGCTCACCCCTTTTAGAAAACGCACCATTGAAGTGGCGACCAAAGAGGGCTATTATGAAGCCGATTTGATGGCGCAAGACTTGACGGAGTATTCAGAGTATCAACGCAACAACTCTTATGTTATTCGCAAAATCATGCTTAAAAAAGAAGAACCCCTCGTGCGTGAACACAAAGCCTTTGCGGAGTTTATTGAAACGGGTGATAGAAACGGTTTAAGTACCATTGAAGACAGTATGATCACCCTTGATATCTCTTCAAGAGGATAAAAAGATGAAAAAAGCGCTCGTACTTCTTAATATGGGAGGTCCCAATAACTTAGATGAAGTCGGGCTCTTTTTACACAATATGTTCAATGACCCCAATATCATCACGGTTAAAAGCACCCTTTTAAGGCGTTTTATTGCCTTTATGATTACCTCCACCCGTACCAAAAAAGCCCAAGCCAATTATGCAAAACTAGGAGGCAAATCACCTCTGGTTGGCTATACACAAAAACTGGTCGATAAGCTCCAAAGCGCACTTCCTTCCTTACATGTAAGCTTTGCCATGCGCTACACGCCTCCTTTTTGTGAAGGGGTCATTCGTGAATTAATCAAAGAAGAGGTCGAAGAAGTTCTGGTATTGCCGTTGTACCCGCACTACTCAACCACAACCACAAAATCTTCCTTGGAAGACTTTATTGATAGTGCCAAAAAACTTCACTTTGATGCTAAAATCTCTGTGATTGAGCGTTTTTATGAAGATGCACAGTACAACAATCTTTTGGTGCAAAAAATCAAAGAAGTTCTTGGAGAACATAGACCTGAGACGTTAGAACTTATCTTTTCAGCACACTCTTTACCTCAAAAAATTGTGGATAAAGGAGATTCGTATCAGCATGAGATTGAGTTACATGTAAAGATTTTAAAAGAGCTCCTCATCAAAGAAAATCTTCTTTTTAAAAATGTGCATATTGCGTATCAATCCAAATTAGGACCCTTGAAATGGCTAGAGCCCTCATTGGAAAATAAACTCACATCCCTTGAAAATAAAAATGTACTGATTGTCCCACTCTCTTTCACCATCGATAATTCTGAAACAGAATTTGAACTAGACATGGAATACCGTGAAATTGCACACAAACTTCACTTTGAGCGTTACCTCGTGGCACGTTGTCCAAATGATGATGATGCATTTGTAGCATGTATAAAAAATTTAATTTTGAATGTCAGGGGAAGGGGTTAGATACCCATTTTCCACCATTTTTTCCACAACGGCTTTAAAAACAGGCACAGCACTTTGAGATGCAAAATAGGCTTTATTCTTTTTTGCCTCTCGTACTAACACCCCAATCGTATACCGATTTTTTGCATCATTAGCAAAACCAAAAAAAGAGCCATTGTACACTTTAACATATTCTCCGCCTTCGGTTAAGTGGGAGGTTCCTGTTTTCCCTCCAATTTCCAAGCCTTGCATTTTTGTACCCACTCCCGTACCCGAAGCGACAACCTTGAGTAAGATTTTCTGCATTCGCTTTGCTACTGCTACGGGTATCACTTGGGCATCAGGTGTGCGTTCAGGAAAAAGCTCTTGACCAAGAGGCGAAACCAATTTTTTAACAATCATGGGAGTCACGATACGTCCATTATTATTAAATACCGTATACGCCTTTAGTACTTGCATAAACGTAGCGTTGAGTCCATAGCCATACCCAACCGTTGCTTTATAAATAGGTGAATTAAATCGGTTTAGTGCGGGAATAACCCCTACATTTTCAAAAGGAAGGTCTATCCCACTGCGCAGAGAAAATCCAAAATCTTTCAAACCTTGGTAAAATTCAACGGCATCTAATTTTTGTGCGATTTGCGCAGTACCCACATTGCTCGAATAGGTAATGATATCTTCAATGCTCAGTTTATCATCTTTGTGCGTATCGGTAATTACTTTACTACCAATTTTATAACTGCCTCCATACACATTGATAATATCATATGGATTAACCTTATTTGCCTTAAGTAATAATGCGAGCGTAATAGGCTTCATAACAGAACCTGGCTCATAAATGTATTCAATGGCTGAGATATTGAGTGAACCGTAATCTTTTTTTTCAATGCTATCTGGATTAAAACGACTGCTCGTCGCAAGGCTTAAAAATTCGCCAGTTTCACTTTGCACAATGCCCACTAAAATCTCTTTTGCGTCTAACTCCCTACGAAATCGGTCCAAGGTGTCTTCAAGAATTTTTTGCATTTTAAGCGAAAGGGTCAAGTGCACATCATATCCATCACTTCGTCGTGTCGAAATGCTATTTCCATCTAAAATGATGGCATTTGAGATATCTCTAGCACCGACTACTAAAGAATTTTGTACAGAAGAAAGTTTATCTTCGTAGGAACGCTCAATACCTTTAACGCCTGTTGTCTTTGTAATCATATCCTGTTCTATTTTTTTCACATACCCCAAAATGGGCGTAATCGCATCATTCGCAGGATAGAGTCTATCTTCACCACTCTCAAGGACACTTAAACCTCTCAAAAAAGCAGCACCCGTTTTTGGGTCTTCGTATGAGCGAAAAACACCCAGTTTGTAAAGTTTTCGAGAAAGTTCTTGAAGGTATTTAGCACTTTTAGAATCAATACGATAGGATAAAACCGTACTGCCTTGATTTGATTTTAAAATAGAAGCAATTTTTGTTGGGTCATCCCCACTGTAAAGAGTGTACAATTTAATAAACAAATCCACTTTTTTAGGGTCGATGTTACGCGTGTCTACAATGGCTTTATAGAGTTTTTGGCTGGTGGCCAACTTGAAGCCATCTGAACTGATAATATTGCCACGCAATGCATGACTGATTTCGGTATGTTCAAGTCGCGGGAGTCTTCTATCAATAGTTGCCCAATAAAAAAGGGTTCCTAGAAAAATAATAAACCCTAAAAGAACCAAGAAAAAGAGAAAAAGAATTTTGATTTTTTTGGTATCGGATTGTTCCATAAGAGGTTAAAAACTAGATTTGGGTTCTAGAAATCTCTTTATAAGCACTCAGAGCTTTATTTCGGACTTCAAGCATCATCTTCATGTTCGTCTCAGCTTTATTGATAGCAATAGCCGCTTGATGAAGATCTTTCACTTGACCCGTAGCGATATCTGCCATAGCACGATCACCTTTAACTTGGATGTCATTCATCTCTTCTAGGGATTCTTTTAGTATTTTCGAAAAATCACTGTTGGTAGCATCACTCTTATCAACACTAGGTGTTAATCCATTTTGTAAGGCTGAAAGTTTATTAATGGGAATCATCTATTATCCTTTTAAAAGGTCAATCGCACTTTGCGCGATGGACTTAGCACTTTGAAATGCTGAAACATTGGCTTGATAAGCTCTTGTTGCTTCGATAAGATTGGACATCTCAATCACGGGATTGATGTTTGGATAGGCAACATAACCTTCCGTGTTGGCATCTGGATGAGATGGATCAAATTTGTATTTGAACTCGCTCTCATCGCGCACAACCTTATCCACAACCACACTCATTATAGCAGGATTGGCATTTTCTTGCAAGAATGGGTCATCCAAGGGATTCTCATAAGCTAACATATTATTGCCCTCAGCAATGGCATCATTGAGTGTTTTTTCAAATTCGACAGCTTTAAACACAACATCTTTACGCTGATAAGGTCCTCCCTCACTCGTACGTGTTGTATTCGCATTGGCAATGTTTGAACTGATAATGTCCATACGAAAACGTTGGGCAGAAAGTCCGTAACCGCTAATATCAAAACTGCTCAGTTGTGCCATTCTTTACTCCTAAAGCTTTGCTGATGCTTCAATGACGCTTTTAAAAATGGCCCCATTTTTTTGCAATGCAGACGTAAGCGCATTGAACATCACAGCATTTTTACTTAGTTCCGAACTCTCAATGTCTAAATCAACCGTATTCCCATCATTACGAGCCATATGTCCGTCTCGTAAATAGAGCGTTGCTTTTGAACTATCAAAGTCAGTGTAACCCTTTAAGTGTGAGGCATCGGTTTGTGCCATGGATAATTTTGGGCTTGGAGCGCCTTCTGCGTAAATCTCTTTGGTTTTTTGAATCAACATAGTTTCAAAATCAATATCTTTTGATTTATAAAAAGGTGTGTCAATATTGGCAATGTTACCCGAAATCAAATCTTGGCGTAAAGCGCGTGCATTTAAAGCCTGCTCTAATAATGGCTTAGATTTACTCGTTTGGATATCCATAAATAACCACTCCTTTTTTAAACTACTTCTTACAAGCAATTAGTATTCCAAAAAATCGTTTTCAAGAGAAACTTTTTTTAATCTTTTTTGGGGTAAAATCATAAAAATCCATATACTAAGAGTACCATGACGACCGATAAAACACTTTTTTCCTTATGTGCTGTTGCTATTTTTATAGGAATTGTTTTTTCACTCTCCTTGCCCGTGTTCACAACACTTTTTTTTGACTACGCTGAATACCACTTCTTCGTTCGACAATTTAGCGTTGGAATGCTATGCGTTACACTCATGTGGGCACTTTCTAGACTCAATCCTGATGTCTATTTAAAGTACATTGGCTTTTTTATTTTTATCAGCTGCCTTTTGCTAATGGGTATTATGCACTATCTTCCTGAGTCTATGGTCACTAGTGCAGGAGGTGCAAAACGATGGATACGTCTTCCTGGCTTTTCCTTAGCCCCCGTAGAATTTTTTAAAATTGGCTTTGTCTATTTTTTAGCATGGAGTTTTGCGCGTAAACTGAATGAGAGTAAGAAAACACTCAAAGAAGAGATGCAACTTATCTTTCCTTATATTGCAGTATTTATGATTGTTATTTATTTGATTGCGGTGATGCAAAATGACTTAGGTCAAGTGGTTGTCTTAGCACTCACTTTAGCAGTCATGGCTTTTTTTGCAGGAACCAGTCTTCAGCTTTTTATGCTAGCCCTCTTAAGTTCTTTGTTTGTTTTTCTCATAGCCATTTTTACTTCTACACACCGTATTATTCGTATTAAAACGTGGTGGGCTACCATTCAAAATATGGTGTTATCGTTTTTCCCTGAAAGTATAGCAGCTGTTTTACGGGTTGAAGATGCTCCTGAGCCCTATCAGATTTCTCACTCTCTCAATGCCATCAAACATGGAGGACTATTTGGAGAAGGTATTGGAAATGGTCTTTTTAAATTAGGCTATCTCAGTGAAGTGCATACCGACTTTGCACTGGCTGGCATTGCAGAGGAGCTAGGATTTTTAGGTGTTTTTGCACTTACTATGGTAATTGTCTTCATAATTTATCGTATTTTTAGAATAGCCAGTCGCAGTTACAATAAAGTCTACTACCTTTTTTCATTGGGCATTGGATTGTTGATTACGTTTTCATTTTTAATGAACGCCTATGGAATCACATCCATTACGCCGATAAAAGGAATTTCTGTACCTTTTATCAGTTACGGAGGAAGTTCTATTTTAGCCCTTTGTGTTGGCATTGGGATGGTGCTAATGATCAGCAAGAAGGCAAAATTATGATAGCCATTACCGGAGGTGGTACGGGGGGACATTTGGTCATTGCTAAAGCCATTAAAGAAGAGTTAAATCTTCAAGGTATCAAGCCTATCTATATTGGCTCAACCGCAGGACAAGATAAAACGTGGTTTGAAGGAGATAATGGATTTTCACACACCTATTTTTTACAAAGCCAAGGCGTGGTCAATAAAAAAGGTCTTCAAAAACTCTTCTCATTTGTTCAAATCATTAAAGCCGCCTTTACATGTAGAGCACTTTTCAAACAACATGCCATTACAACGGTTTTTTCGGTCGGTGGCTATTCCGCAGCACCTGCCTCATTTGCAGCATTGCTTACATATAAACCTCTTTATATTCATGAGCAAAATGCCGTTACAGGAAAGCTCAATACCCTTTTAAGACCATTTTCCAAAGCATTCTTTAGTTCGTACGATGCACAAGCTACATGGACACCTTATCCTGTCAATGAAGCTTTTTTTGAAAAGAGACGTGTGCGGCAAGAACTTAAAACACTGATTTTTTTAGGAGGGAGTCAAGGAGCAACGTTTATCAATGCACTTGCAAAACAAATAGCAAAGGCACTAGATGAAAAAGGTATACGCATCATTCATCAAACAGGGACTAAAGAGTATGAAAGTGTCAAAGCTTTTTATGCCGCAGAGGGCATTAGCGCCGATGTTTTTGCTTTTTCCAACGATATGCCCTCCAAATTATCCCAAGCAGATTGTGCCATTAGTCGCTCAGGAGCAAGTACTCTGTGGGAACTTTGCGCCAATGGATTGCCCTCTATTTTTATACCCTTCCCTCATGCTGCCGCCAATCATCAATATTTTAATGCTAAAGCATTGGCAGAGAAACATCTTGCCTTTATCCAAGAACAACACAGCCTCAACTCAGATGCTCTTTTGAACCATCTTTGGCATATGGACATCAAAACAATGTCACAAGAGATAGCTAAGACCACAAAAAGAGGTGGCGCTAAAGAGATAGTATCCTATCTCTTAAACCCCTAAAAAAGGAAAAAACGATGTTAGAAAATCTTATAGTTCGCATTGCTACACGCGATGATTCAAGTGAAATCGCACAATTTAATGTTTTGTTTGCTAAAGAAACCGTCAATAAAAACCTCTCCCTTGCACTCACTACAGAAGGTGTGCATCAAGTGTTTGCTAAGTTTAATAATGGTTTTTATCTCATTGCTGAAATGAATAGCGCAATTGTAGGTATCACCATGATTACCAGAGAATGGAGTGATTGGAATAATGGAGCATTTTACTGCATTCAAAGTATTTTTGTAACCGATAAAACAGCTGAAAAAGAGATTCACGATGCTCTGTTTGAAAAAGCTAAAAATTTAGCTAAAGAGCATTACGATGTATGTGGTGTACGCTTATTCGTCCATAAAGATGATAAAGAAACACAAAAAAGATATGAAAATTTAGGATTGCAAAAAACAGAGTATCGCTTATTTGAAGAGGTATTTTAGAAAAGTGGTGCGCTCGACAGGACTCGAACCTGTGACCTCCGGTACCGCAAACCGATGCTCTATCCATCTGAGCTACGAACGCACACTATCAATTGAGGTCGGTATTTTATCCTAAGTATTATAAAAAAAGTATTAAAGAAAGAGTTTCATGCAATTTGTCTTTAAAAATTCTTCAAAAATGGCTTTTCAGAGCTCTCTTATTATCCTAAAGCTCATCGTTCCGATTTATATTATAGCAGATCTCTTATTTTACTACGATCTTTTGAGGCATATTACATTTTTATTTAAACCTTTAGTCACGCTTCTAGGACTCCCCAGTGAGGCAGCTTTATCGATTGTAAGTGGGCTTTTTTTAAACCTCTATGCAGCTATTGCATTTGCCGCACCTCTTGGATTAAACGCACACGAATGGACGATTTTAGCTGTTTTTTTAGGCATTGCTCATGCACTCTTGGTTGAAACAGAAATTATGAAAAAACTGGGCATCTCCCGTTGGTATTCAGTTTTGCTAAGGATAATAACAGGATTTATTGTTGCTTTTTTAGTTTCATTGTTACCAGAATCTTGGTTTGATGTATCGTTAGCATCAAATGCTTCATTAAATCAGCACGCCCCATATACCTCTATTGTTGAACTCTTAAAACATTCGCTCTATGCTTCGTTGATACTCTCTATTGAAGTGATTGGATTAGTCTCTCTTTTGATATTTTTTCTTGATTTTTTGAAATCTCGCTCATTCATCCAACATCATTCTCAAAAACTCAATGCTGGCTTTTCAATTACAGTAGGTGTTGTTCTAGGGATTACTTATGGTGCGGGTATTTTAATCTCAGAATACCAAAAAGGGGCACTTCAAAAGAAAGAAATTCTCTTTATTGGAACATATTTGATGATATGTCACGCCATTATCGAAGACACCTTACTCTTTGTTCTCTTCGGTGCAAATCTTTGGGTTATCGTAACATTGCGCATTATTTTTGCAACACTCATCGCTTATGGTGTTATCAAATTTTGGAAAGTGAACTAAGCTTAGTGACTCTCTTGTTTGTAAACTTCTTCTAGTAATTCAATAAAATGCTTTGGCTCGATATAGCCTGCAAATTCATCTAAAATTTCCAAATTTTTAGGAGATAAAATATAATTAGTAGGCAAATACTTTACATGTAATGAAGCTGGAAGTAAAATATCATCATACTCAACTTCAAGATAAACATATTTTTGAGTAATTGTTGCTTTATGCTTAGGATTATTGAAAATTTCTTTTCTCATTTTAATGCAATAAGGACATCTCTCACTCGAAACAGTCACGAGTAATAACTTCTTCTCTTTGAATGCCTGCTTACTCTCTTTCGCTAAAAAAGGTTCTGCATACAAAGGTACTATAAGAAATAAAGTGGTTATAAAAAGTTTAAAGTAGTTCATTTAGAATCTTTCAATGTTAAAATATAATCTAACAGAGCCATAAAATACATTTGAAAGTAGCTATAAAAGGGGGATAAGAAGAGGCATAAAAAAAATGAATCACGGAACTGGCAGCGACCTACGTTTCCATCTCAGTAAGAGAGAGTATTATCGGCGATGAAGAGCTTAGCTTCCAGGTTCGAAATGGGACTGGGCGTTTCCTCTTCTCTATAGCCACCAGAATCGTGAAGTAAAGGGTAAATTACCACTTACTTCACCATTCTTGGGTGAATTTTAGAATTGTTAAGTCAACATTACGCTTTACACTTAATAAGGAAGTGAAATAGCATTATCATACGTAATAATATGTAAGCCAAACGACCTATTAGTACTGGTCAGCTAAAGGGCTCTCACCCATTACACACCCAGCCTATCAAACATGTAGTCTTC